>JBAUUQ010000022.1:0-37703 GCA_049582765.1 Terriglobales bacterium | reverse complement strand
GAGCAGCTCAATCGTGGGAACGAGAAGCATGTAACCAGAATCGTAGTTCAGATCCCATCGCCTCGCCTTCGCGAGGGCATTGCATTCGTCGATACCCCCGGGTTGGGATCTTTGGCGACTCGTGGAGCCGCCGAAACACTCGCTTATTTGCCGCGATGTGATCTGGGCGTTGTTCTCATCGACGCCGGATCGACCCTAACCCCCGACGATCTTCAAACCATTCAGATTCTCTATGACGCCGCAATTCCGGCCATGCTCTTGTTGAGCAAGGCGGACCTGTTGACGCTCGAGGATCGCACGCGGGTGATTGGATACGTGAAGCATCACATTAAAGAAGAGTTGAACCTGGAGCTGGCGGTGCGCGCCGTGAGCGTGATGGCCGGAAGCAAAGATCTCGTGGCTCACTGGTTCGAAGAAGACATCGCTCCCTTGTACGGTCAGCGTCAGGAACTGAAGCTGCGTTCCATCCGGCGCAAACTGGGAGCGCTCCGCCAATCGGTAGAGATGGCCTTACGGTCACGCTTGCGCCGCAAAGATCAGATCTCACCCAAGAAAGTAGAGCAACTGCGCGTCGTAGAAGCTGAGTTGCGTCAAGCTAGTGGCCGTCTTGAGGAGATGAAGAAGATAGCGCGGGGCGTGGCGAACGAGCTGGAATATTCCAGTACTCGGACATTGCGCTTTGCGGCCGCCACGGTGGTTGAATCATGGTCCAAGCAAGGTGCTGGAGATGAAACACTGCCGGGGATCGTGCGCAACGCAGTGACGTGGACGGTTCAGGAACAAACCGAATCGCTTCGCCGCCGCATGGACGCAATGGCGCACAAGCTCCATGAGACTCTCCGAGCCGCCGCCAAGGCGC
This sequence comes from Terriglobales bacterium, assembly GCA_049582765.1. Lineage (GTDB taxonomy): Bacteria > Acidobacteriota > Terriglobia > Terriglobales > Acidobacteriaceae > JBAUUQ01. Next base: position 36,844 of record JBAUUQ010000022.1, on the reverse strand, counting down.
TTGAGGTCGAGGATGTGCCGGGAGAACAAGAGTTCGCCGGCGTGGTGCGAGAAATGCCAGCCTTTGACCCAGGCGAGCTGAATATCCACTTAACCCGGTTTTTTCTCTCCAGCTTGCTCGGAGAAAAAATTTCGAGATCGATCGTGACCAAGCGCCTGGCGGGTATGATCGGGGGTCAACTGACGAAATCCTTATCCGCCTACCACGCTTTGCTGTATGACTGGTCGGATAGAACTTTGGGTCAGATTCAACGCCGATTTGACGCTTATGCCAACGGCTATCGCGCTCAGGTAGAGAGGTTGGTCGGCGATCATGTGTCGCCAGCCGAACAAGAAAGCACCATTCGTCGTGATCTGGAAGGCTTGGAAGGCGCGCAGATGCCGACTGTGGCTTCCTGATTATCCCGATAAGCCTTAGAGCGCATTGTGAACGGGAAAGGAACGAGGCGACTTGCTGAAATACGTGATGGTGGGTGTGGGAGGTTGTCTGGGTTCGATGTTGCGTTTCTGGGTGGGCAGTTATATCGGCAGCAGAATGGGAACGCGGTTTCCCTACGGGACACTCGTGATTAACATTACGGGTTCGTTCCTCATCGGCCTGGTCTTTGCCTTATTGACCGCCAGAACTCACTGGAGCCCCAACTGGCGATACTTAATCCCCATTGGCTTCATCGGAGGCTACACCACATTTTCCAGCTTCGAATATGAGACATTGCGCACCATCCAGGATGGCCAGATCGGCCTGGGCTTTCTTTATGTGGCACTGAGCGTGATCGTTGGGTTTGTTGCAGTCTGGGGTGGCGTTATGGCGGGGAGGGCGATCCCATGAAAGCGGAAGCTTCAACCGTGGGAGCTAACGTAAGCCAGGCACTCACCAAGGGTACATGTCCAATTTGCACGATCCTGAAAGACTTTCAGTGGATCTTGGCGGAAACAGCTCGACCTCAATCAGACCTGCGCATATGCAATTTTCATGGCTGGGCGCTCGCTCGATCCAGAGCGAAGCTTTCGCGCTCCACGCCGGGGGAAAGCGTCACCACTATCTTCTTGGAAATGTTAAAGCCGCCTCTCTTGGGCAAGGTGAAGAGTGACGAATGTACCTTGTGTCATCGTGTCATGGAAGAGGAAGTCACTCGCTTGCGTGAGCTAGGGCAGAAGCTTCAAGAGACGATGGTAGCGCAGTGGATGAAAAGTCAGGGCACCCTTTGTCTGGAGCACGGCCGCAAAGTGAAGGAATTTGTCCCATTGCGTTTGCGAACGCTGGTTGACGAAATTGTTGAACGAAATCGAGCGGAGTTGCAGCAGGAACTCGAAAGCTTCCTCGAACAGCTAAAACACGGAATTCATGAGGGCGGAGGACTTTTAGGTCGTGCCGCCGAGTTTTTGGTGGGTCAAAGGGGACTTTAACGACAGGAGGAAAATGTGCTGACACCAGGGCCGGGCAAAAAAGTCGGCGTTTATGTAGCGGAAGATCAGCAATACCACGGTGCGGCTGCCTACGCCGCCATTCTAGACTTTCTGTTTTTTCATGGCGTATCGGGCGCAACCGTGACGCGTGGCATTGCTGGATTTGGCGCAGATCATCACATGCAAACGACCAGTCTCGTCGACCTGGCGGTCCATCTGCCTGTCAAGATCGAATTCATCGAAACTGCGCAGAAAGTCGAAGAGTTACTACCCAAACTGCAAGCCATGGTAGGTGCCGGACTGATTGAGATGCACGACACCACCATCGTCAAACCTGCCGAGAAGAAACAAAAACATCCTGCGGCTGAAGAGCCTGCCCTGAAGAGTGAGGGCAAAGCCAAGATGATGCGCATCTACATCGGCGAAAACGACAAGTGGAATGGCAAGCCGTTGTATGAAGCCATCGTCAATGGTCTGCGATCCAACGACATTGCTGGCGTCACGGTTTACCGCGGGATTCTCGGTTATGGTGCCAATCGGAGAATTCACAAGGACACCACACTCAGCCTTTCCCATGATCGCCCTATTCTGCTGTCCGTGGTTGATACGGAAGAAAAACTGAAGGCCTTTATGCCGATTCTTGACCAAATGGTGAAGCAGGGTTTGGTCGTGCTATCCGACGCGGACGTCATCAAGTACACGCATAACTATGAAAAAGCCGAGCGGCGCCAGGAGACACGCATATGAAACTCGAAGGAAAAGCCAAAATGTTGCGCATCCATTTTGGCGAGGATGACAAGTGGCACGGTAAGCCGCTCTACGAAGCGATTGTGATCAAGTGCCGGGAACTCGATATCGCCGGGGCCACGGTGTTTCGCGGGATCGAGGGCTACGGAGCGAGTACGCTCATTCATAAGAAGCATCTGCTGCGTTCTTCCGATCGCCCGATCATGGTTTCGGTGATAGACACGGAGGAAAAAATCAGGACCCTTATTCCTGCGCTGGATGAAATGGTGGATGAAGGACTGATTGCGATGTCTGAGGTAGAAGTGATCCGCTACGTGCACCAGGAAGGAGTGCGCTCTCCGGCTTCGTAGCCAGGTAAACAATGGAACCAGACCACTAACGCACGACCTATGAGGACAGATTCGAAAGAAGACTCGCGGCTTGAGAAGCCCGCTCCCCCGCCCTTGGTATCCGTCGCGCCCGAGGATCGGCCGGGCTTCCCCGAGAATTCCCACGGAGAGTCAGCACTCATGCGGCTGGCGGAGTTAGCTGGCGAGTTTGACGCCGAGCAAGTCGCTGCCGATGCGCGATCCGTGGCAGAACGGGTGTCCGAGGGACGCTTCTACGTTGCCTGTATCGGTCAGTTCAAGCGCGGGAAATCCTCTGTTCTGAATGCGCTGGTAGGCGACAGCGTACTGCCCACTGGAGTTGTGCCGGTTACCACTGTGCCGACCATCGTCCGCTACGGAAGCGAGGCGGCCGCCCGTGTGCGCTTTGAAGCCGCTGGCGGCTGGACAGATATTCCGGTTCATACCGTCGATGAGTATGTCTCCGAAGAGAAGAACCCCGAGAACGCGAAGCATGTCGCGGCGTTGGAAATCTTTGTGCCGAGTCCGCTGCTTGCAACCGGCATGTGTTTCGTGGACACACCAGGGTTGGGATCGGTGTTCACCGGCAATACCGCAGCGACACAGGCTTTTATTCCTCATATCGATGCGGCACTGGTCGTGATCGGGGCGGACCCTCCGCTAGCGGGCGAAGAGGTTGTACTGGTTGAGGCAGTCGCGCGGCACGTTCAGGATCTCATGATCGCTGTAAACAAGGCGGATCGCACCACGGACGCCGAACGAGCCGAAGCGGTGGCCTTCGCGCGACGCCAGCTCGAAAAGCGACTCCCTCAACATTCTGTCGGACCTTTGTTTGAGGTCAGCGCGGCGGAACAGCTTGAACATCGTGGAACAGGTCGGGACTGGGAGAAGCTGGTCGCTGCTCTGAACCATTTGATCGAAGGATCGGGCCGCCGTTTGATCCAGGCAGCCTGCGAACGTGGGCTAGCGCGCATCAGCGAGCAGCTTCTTGTGATCATCTCGGAAGAGCGCGAGGCACTTCAACGGCCAATCGAAGAGTCGGAGACCCGTATTGCCGTAATGAAGCAGACCATTGGCGACGCAGAGCGTTCGATGAGGGAACTCGGGTATCTGTTCATGGCTGAACAACAGCATATTTCGGACATGTTCGTCGATCGTCATAAGACATTCCTCGCACGCGTACTGCCGCAGGCGAACAAGGAGTTCGACATTGTACTGCAAGCGATATCTGGCTGGCTGGGTCCATCGTATCGCCGGCGCACTTTCCACGAGGCGCAAGAACTGGCACGCCGTCATGTCATGCCATGGTTGATGTCCGAGCAGCAAGAAGCAGAGAAAGAATACCGGCGTGTTGCGTTGCGGTTCGTAGATATGGCCAACGAGTTTCTAAGCAAACTTGCAAATGCCGGCATCCCCGAATTGGCGCGGATGCCTCATGCTCTCGATCCGGAACGCGGATTTCGCGTACGCTCTGAATTCACTTTTTACGAGTTCAGGGACGTCGGGCAGCCTGCCTCACCGCTGCGCTGGCTGGCCGACCTGATTCTTGGCTTGGTGGGGGCCCAGTGGATAATCAGGAACGAGGCCCGAGAGTTTTTCACGACACTGCTCGAAACCAACAGCACTCGCGTGCAGAGCGATGTTCTCAACCGGGTTCAGGAGAGCCGGGGGAAGTTAGAAGCCGAGATTCGGAAACTGCTTCATGAGGTAAGCCGGATTGCCGAACAGGCCCTGGTCCGCGCACGAAAAGTAAAGGAAGACGGCGAGGCGGCAGTTCAGGCGGAAGTGAATCGCTTGGACGCATTGGAACAGGAAGTGACTGCCCTCCGCCAATCCACACGGCTTAGTGCAGCGCGGGTGTGAATGACGCTGGCGGGGAATCTGACGATCACCGGCAGTGTGGCGAACATTATCGTCGAGAGCGCAGCAGCGGAGACGCTTAATACCGCGCCGGAAGCAAATGGCCGGAATTTGGTAGTCACCTACTGTAAGTAGCAGAAATTAAAGGATCTGGCGGAGAGGGGGGGATTCGAACCCCCGGTACAGGTGTTAGCCCGTACAACGGTTTAGCAAACCGCCGCCTTCAGCCACTCGGCCACCTCTCCGGCGGTAAAACCAAAGGTATTTAACCGGGCTGGGCTACACCCGTTTAGCCCCGGTTGATTTCATTCGAGACATGATTCACGAGTTCAGGGCTGGAACTTCTCGAACAGCGAATTATACACCACGCCATGTTCTGTTCGTGGCCGCTTGAATGTGGGTCGATGCCGATTTCTGAATCCGTCAGCAATTGACCTGAGGAGCTTTCAGCTCCAACCCATGATGGTGATGATGATCGCGATCGCGCCATCTCCCGAAGAGGACGCCCAGTCCTTTCTATTCGCCAGGCCCTTCCGGATAGGCCGGAAGATCCGGAGGCCGCGGCGGCAGCGTCATCGGGTTCGCCTGAATTTCCTTCATCAGCAGCTCAATCGCTTTCTCCAGTTGCGGGTCTTGCCCTTTCACCACCAGGTCCGGACGATTCTCGACCACAATGTCAGGCTGGACGCCCCGATTCTCGACCAGCCACTTGCTGTCCAGGCCGTAGAGTGAGGACTCGGGCCGCGTGATGTATCCGCCGTCCATCAAGAAAATCTCTCCACGAATTCCGCGCACTCCGCCCCAGGTGCGCTCGCCAATGAGTGGCCCCAACTTGTAATACTTGAAGTAGTAGCTGAACAGGTCGCCGTCCGAAGCGGCGTAGCGGTTGGTAATGCAGGCCAGGTGTCCGTGGAAGACGATGTCCGGAATCGTAACGCTCTGCCAATTGCGCATGGAATCCATTCCCGCCAGCACGCGACGCAATCGCTCGAAGATCAACTGATCCACAAAACCGCCGCCGTTGTAGCGAATGTCAAGGACCAGCCCCTGCTTGCGAATCTGCGGGAAGAACTGTTTCACGAAGGCGTTCAATCCGGCGTCGCCCATGTCCGGGAGATAGACGTAGCCAACTCGGCCGTTGGTGGCGGCATCGACTTTCTTGCGATTCGTCTCGACCATGTTTTCTTCCCGCAAACCATATTCGTCGGCGATGGGCTTGACCTGCAGATTGCGCGCGCCGTCGTCGGAAGGTTTCGAGTTTACGGTCAGAGTAATGGTCTCGTTCGCGGTGTTGACGAACAATTCGTACGGATTCTGTGGTGCCCGTAGCGCGCGGCCGTTGACTGCCAGCAGGTAGTCCCCTTCCTTCACATCAACCCCCGGCTCGGTCAAGGGAGAGCGGAGGTGCGGGTCCCAGTTCTCCCCAGGGTAGATTTTCGCAATGCGGTACCGTCCGCTGGCCTGGTCAAGCGCGAAGTCGGCCCCCAGCAGACCAACATTCACCGCATGTAAATCGGGGTAATCCCCGCCACCCACGTAGGTGTGCGAGTTCGAGAGCTCGCCGATCAGCTCGCCCATCACATAGGTAAGGCTGTAACGATCGGTAACATAAGGCAGAAGCTGCGCGTATTTGTCCCGATCCTTCTCCCAGTCCACGCCGTTCATGGCAGGCTCATAGAAATAATCGCGCTCCTGCCGCCACACTTCGTTGAATATCTCCTTCCACTCCTGCGGCGGGTCTGCCTCCGCCCGCATGGTGCCGAGGTTCAACGCGCCGTCGCTGACTTTCTTGGGCTGATCTCCTGGTTTTGCGTCGATGATTCCATAGCGGTGCGGGGGCGGGCCGTCGGTTTCGTACAGCAGTTTGGATCCATCAAAGGACAATGCGAAGCGCTGCACGTCCTCGATCAGCGTCTTGTTCTTGCGTTCTTTGAAGTCGTAAGCGTGTACCGCCGGAGACTCGCCGGGAAGCGGCCCGGAAAGACCCTGTATGGGAGCCGTCGAGTAGTAGATATAACCCTTGGCAGGAAGGAGTTCGCGAATCACCGCAGGGTCGGTCGGCAACGCCACCACACGGCTCTGAATGCCGTCGACATCGATACGGAATTCCTTGGGCTTTTCTTTCTCCTTCTCTTTATCTTTATCCTTGTCCTTCTTTTCTGAGTCCGTGTTCTTGTTTGCTTCCTTATTGTCAGCCGCAGCCGTTGGCTCTTCCTTCTTAATCTGCGCTTCATCGCTCTGCGGCTTGAAAGGAGAAGGCTCGTCCTTCTGCAGGGTGACGAGGTATACCCGCGTGGTTTTTGGATTAGCAAACTCGAAGTCGATATTTCCCAGAACCTCGTTGAAGTCCCGGTCCGAGAGGAAATAGAGATACTTTCCATCAGGATCGAAGACCGCCGCGTTGCTGTTGGTCATACCGGTGGTCACCGGCGTAATTTTGCGATCCGCCAGAGAATACAGATAAACCACGGAATACTGATTCTCGCCATTTTTGTCGTAGGCCAGCCACTTGCTGTCGGGAGACCAGGAGTAGTTGGTGATCTCCCCATACTTTCCGCGATCGACCGCGACTGGCTTCTTCTCGGCGATGTCGATGTACCACAATTGCAGGTCTTTGTCGGCCCAGGCGATCTTCTTGCTGTCCGGAGACCACTGAGGACCGAACTTGAAGCCCTTGTACCCGCTGGTGATCTGCTGTTCCTTGGCCAAACCATCCTGCGGCGCAATGTAGATTTCGTCCTCCCCGCTGCGGTCGGAAATGTAAGCGATCCAGCGTCCATCCGGTGACCAGGAAACCATGCGTTCGCGAATTCCCGGTGTGTTGGTCAGGTTGCGAATGCTGCCATCCTTGGCCGGCACGGTGAATACTTCACCGCGCGCCCCGAAGACCGCACGGTTTCCTTCCGGAGAAATATCGAAATCGGTGATGTTCTTGCTGGCGTCGGCCCAGTGTTTCAAACTCTGGTCGTGGTCTCCAGGCAGATAGATCGTGAGTTTTTTCTGTTGCTTCGATTGCAGGTCGAAGCTGTAGAGATAGCCGCCGTTCTCGAAAATAATGGCGTCCGGACCCAGGCTGGGCCACATGACGTCGAAATCGGTGAAATGGGTGAGTTGATCGATTTGCTTGCTACTCAGATCGTAGCTGTAGAGGTTGAGGCGGTGTTCCGTGCCGCGGTCGGAAGTAAAGAAAATTGTGTTCCCGTACCACATGGGAAACGTATCGGTCCAATCGGTGTGCGGCACATCGGCGATGGTGTTGTTCTTCAGATCGTAAATAGAAATCGACTGGGCCAGTCCGCCGGTATAGCGCTTCCAGGTGCGGAAATTGCGGAAGATCACGTTGTACGCGACTTTGGTTCCGTCGGGAGAGAACGACGTCAGCCCACCTTGGTCCATCGGCAGCGGATCGGGCAGGCCGCCCTCGATGCTGACGCTGAAAGCCCGCTTGGTCCAGCCGTTCCATGCATCGCGCCGCGACAGAAAAACGATGCGCTTGCTGTCCGGAGTCCAGGTCACAACTTCGTTGTTGATGCCCATGCGGTCGTTGAGCGGCGGACCGCCCTGGTAAAACGTCAGTTGCTTGGGCTGGCCACCCTCGGCTGGCATCACATAGACATTAAAGTTGCCGTCGTACTGCCCGGTGAAAGCGAGCCAATTGCCGTCTGGCGAGAACTTGGGGAACAACTCGCGTCCGCGGTCCGAGGTGATCCGCCGGGCGACTCCGCCCGAACTCGACGCCAGCCAGAGGTCGCCACCATACATGAACGCGATCTTGTCTTTGTATATGTCAGGGAAGCGCATCAGCCGCCCCTCGGGCATTTGTTGCCCCTGGGACACAAGCGAGCTGCACACCATCGCGAACACAAACCACCTTTTGAACGAAAACATGGAAAGCTCTTTCCTGAGACAGCTCCGCTGAAGGGAACTGCAACGACATCAATGATGAAAGAAACGTGAGATTGTATCAAGTTTGCAAGGGTCAGTTGTCTGTAATCAGTGATCTTACAAAGACACGCAGGGGGGGCTATGTCAGCACGCGGGCGCGCGATTGGAACGGCCGCCAGCCGATCAGGGGGCATTGAGTTTCTGAAGCATCAGGACCGCATTGCGGTTTTTTGGGTTTAGCTGGAGCGATTTCTGATAGTTGGCGATGGCTTGCAGCTTATCGCCGTCGTCCATGTAACCCTCCGCAAGGCTGTCGTAGACGTTGCTTGATCGTGGGTAGGATTCGACGTTGAGCTGGAAAATCCGGACGGCTTCCTTGAACCGTTTCTTGCGGATGAGTTGATATCCCAAAGTGTTGAGTTCGTCTTCGTCGAAGTTGTAGATAGAGGGTGATGTGGCCTTTAGATCATGGTATCGCTGCGCAGCTTGGTCGATGCCGCTGGACGCGATGCTGGCAGAAAGTGTTTCGGCAATGGATTTGCGCGAGTCGTACGCGGCTTTGACCTGAGGCACCCACACGGCCATCGTGACCGCAAGAATTCCAGCGCCCATCACCAGGGTCAACACAAAAAGCATGCTGGCTGCAGCCATGCGACGTAACACGCCGCGGCGGTCTTGCGCGCGCAGATAGACTTCGAGAATAGCGAGGGGAAACAGGTATTGGGCGAAAGTCATGATAGTAAGGAACGGGCCCCGAAACGTAATCGGGTCGAAACCGAAGGGGCCTTTAAAGAGGACAAACGACAAGTACAGTGCCAGTCGGAGAAACCACGCTGCGGTTGCCACAAGGAACAGCCGCAGGGCCCAGCGGCGATGGGCTTTGAAATCGCGAGCCATGGCGTAGCGAAGCGCCATGGCGGCGCACAGCCAGATCAGCACGGCGCCAAGGCTGCTGCCCAGGTGTTGAGAAAGGTCGCCCACGGTCCCCCGGATCCAAGTCATGTAAAGACCGGCCGTGCTGATGCCGACTGCGGCCAGCATATAAATACGTCCATTCCAGCGATGAAAGGCGGGAAATCGGTTGCGGACTTGCGGAATCAGCTGAAGCGCCCCAGCGAGCATGATGATGACGGCCGAAGCAACATGCATGGCGACAGCGAAATTGCCCATGGTATCGCCAGCGACGTGACCACGAGTGATGAATTTGCTCCACGCGTGGAAATCCCCCCGTAGCGCCGTTACGCCGTAGAAAGACGCTATGGCAAACGCGAACACCAATTGGCCGATGACTGCCACCACAAACCAAAACCTCGCGGCTGTTTTCAATACGGTGTCCGCCAGGGAACTCAGCTCCAACCGGTCGGCCATGACAGCTGTGCTCATGATCTTTCTCTCCTCAATGCGCCTACTGGATCAAAGTGTGCAGGGGCTCAGAGCGGTCCTTGATTGCGGCGCAGCCAGACCGCAGCGGCGATACACGCCGAGAAGAACGCCAGCCCGATCCACAGACCCGGAGTGCTCAGGAATTTTCCCGGAGTGAGGTGCATCAGCGGATTCATCAAGACGTTATCCGCGGTGAGCGAGCCACCTGCCGCGTCGCCACTGATGCGGTAGAACAGCCAGGCGGCGAAGTGCGTAGTATTGAAGGCAAGCTTCTCGACGATACCGATGGCGAGCAATGGTAAGGCGGCCCATAGAAATGCCGCGCGCCGCGCCCAGGCTGAGACCAGCAGGAGCCAGCCATAGATCGGCGCATACCACAGCACATGCACGGCGAGCAGGTGGTAGAGCAGTAGCAGCCACATCTGGAACAACGGCATGTGTTTCCACAAAGGCGCGACACTCAGACCGCTCCCGAGCATCACTACGGTGCCAAGCAGCAACATGATCCACTGCGTGGCCACCGTGAGCGCGAAGGAGAGCAGCGGGAGAACCACGAGCGGGATGCTGGCCTTCGAGAGCACGGTCATAAGATCGGATACCGGCAGCGACTTCCAGAACAGAATGCTGCGATCGCGGCGTTCGCCGTGCAAGGCGTCCAGACTGTACAAAAGCCCTACTACAAAGGCGGTCCCCATGATCAGAAGCTCAGCGAAGCTGTTTGGCTCGGTCAGCACGGCCGCTCTCCGCGCCGGGTCCGACATCGACATGGCATAGCCAATCGTGGCGATCATGAAGCCGAACAGCAGAACGGCGGAAACGGCCAGCGGCGCGATATAGATCGAACGGTTTTCCCACAATTCGCGCTGCACCGACCACAGGAGCAGTTGAGTCGTCGACACCTCGGGTGCGACTCGCTGCGAGTTGAAGGACTCGGGCATACTGTTCGATTGAGTGTTCATCTGGCTGCTCCTTGTGCGGTCTGATTTCCCATCACGGCTACGAACAAATCGGCGATGCTGGGGGTGCGCACGTCGCCTAGCGGGGTAAGTTGCTGGCGATCCACGCCGGCAAACAGCAAAATGCTGCGACCGAGAACCTGGCGCTCGTGAATCGGTGCCAGGGCGCGTGCCGCGGCGACCTGCCCGGGATGCGCCATCACTTCCAGATAGCGCGACTCGAATTCTTCCATGCTGCAACTGAAAACGATGCGGCCTCGGTCGATGAACATGAGATCGGTGAGGACGTGCTGGACCTCTTCCACCTGATGGGTGGTCACCACGATGGTGCGGCTGCGATCGAAGTAGTCGTTCAGCAGCGAATCGTAGAACTGTTTGCGATACAGGATGTCCAGGCCAAGCGTCGGCTCGTCCAGCACCAGCAATTTCGCGTCGATGGCCATTACCAGGGCGAGGTGCAGCTGGGTCACCATGCCCTTCGACAATTCCCTGACTCTGCTGGCACGCTGGATGGTGGTCTTGGCAAGAAGAGCTTCCGCCTTCCGCCGATCGAATCGCGGATGCACGCCGGCCACGTAATCGAGCACTTGTGAAACCCTTATCCAGCGTGGCAGAACGGCGACATCAGCAATGAAACACACATCGCGCATTATCTGATCGCGCTCGGTCCAGGGGTCGCGTCCGAGCACCCTCAGTTCTCCCTGATATGGGGTGAGGCCGAGAATCGCATTGAGGGCCGTAGTCTTGCCCGCGCCGTTGGGACCGATGAGCCCGAGAATGCGGCCCTCCTCGACCCGCAAATCAACGCCGTCCAGCGCCATGGTTGTGCCGAAGGCCTTGCGCAGGCCGCGTGCTTCGATGACTGTCATGACTTCGGCTCCTTTTCTATATTCTCCGGCTTGCTATTTGCGGCAGCCTCATCCAGAAGTTCTTCTGCTTTTAATCCGAGCCGCTGAATGGTTGCGTAGACCCGGGGCCATTCTTCCGCAAGAAACTTATGGCGTTCACCCCGCAGCAGCAGATCGCGCGCACCCGCGTTGATGAACATGCCACGTCCCCGCCTGCTCTCGACCAGTTGCTCGTCGACCAGCTCTTGATAGCCCTTTAGAACCGTGAGCGGATTGACCCGGTATTCGGCCGCGACCACGCGCACGGAGGGCAGCGGATCGCCTTCCTTCAGCACGCCGTCAAGTATCATGGCGACGACCCGGTCGCGAAGCTGGCGGTAAATCGGCTGACTGTCGTTCCACTCACGATCCATCATGGGCTCCGGATACCCCTTCCGCGAGACATGCCCCCATCAATTCTTCCGCTGCAGGTCGAAGTGCGCGTGGATCGGCTTGTCCTTCATCATGAACGTCCAATCCTCGGTGTGATGGTTGGCGTCGATCAGGGTGAACACCGAATGGTGCATGTGGTACTCTGTGCTCCCGCTGATGTCCTTGAGTTCGAACTCAATCGTCTTGCCGTCGGGCGACATCTTTCCGGTCATGCGCGGCCGGTTCCCGGCATCGCAATAGTGAATCAGCGTGAGTTGGTCTCCGTCCAGGTAAAGCATGGTGACCGGATGGTCGTACTTGGTCGCATCCAACGGCGTTCCTGCTTCCTGAAATTCATGTACGAGCGCGTGCCCCCTCGAGGTCACGCGCAGCGAGAGGTGCATTTTGGTTCCTGACATCTCCGGCGCGTCCGCGACGGTGACGGGGCCTTCCCACTCTCCCGCCAGGCTTTTCATAGTTGTGAAGGACTTCTCCCCATCGGACTGGACGGGAGCTATGGGGGACGTTTGCGCGTCCGAGTGGGTCGCGGCGTCCGCGGCGAAAGCGGTGGCGGCGATCAGAACAAATACAAGGGAAAGTGCGATGCGTGATTTCATGTTCAGTTCTCCTCTGCGGTACGGTGATTGGAATCTTTTCTCCGCGTACCACTACATAGTGTTATAGTTGACTACAACACTAGATGCAAGCAGTTTTTTTGATTTTCTAGACAAATCCATTATCTGTTGTAAAAACAATGAGTTAGGTTGACCCAAGAACTGGGCGGTTCTTGTTTTTCCGTATAGTCCGACGCGGATACCCTCGTCGTTTCCCGTTTCTGGCCAGGGAATGCGAGCAAAGACCAGGCAGATCCATTGGCGGCAAGCTGATCCCTCTGAACTCTCATCCCGGTTTATACTCCTCGGAATTCGAAGTCGGGTCGCGACCGCAAAACCATTATTCATGCCCGAACTGCCGGACATTGCCGCCTATATCGACGCGCTCGAATCCCGCATAGTCGGCCAGCCGCTGGAGCGGGTGCGGGTGGCGAGCGCCTTTCTGCTGCGCACGGCGCAACCGCCGCTCGTCAGCGTGGAGGGACGGATTGTCCGCGAAGTGCGGCGCATTGGTAAGCGCATTGTGATCGGGGTAGAGGGCGATCTCTGGCTGGCAATTCACCTGATGATTGCCGGCCGGTTGCACTGGCGGGCAGCGGGGGCAAAGCTGGCAGGCCGGCAGAGCCTGGCCGCCTTTGATTTTCCCAATGGCTCTTTGGTGCTCACCGAAGCCGGCGCCAGGCGCCGCGCATCGCTGCACGTTCTCAGCGGGGAGGAGAGCTTGCGCTCCCTCGATCCCGGAGGAATCGACGTCTTCTCCAGCGATCTCGATTCATTCCGCGCCGCGCTCAGCGCCGAGAACCACACCCTCAAGCGAGCGCTCACCGACCCACGTCTGGTAAGTGGCATCGGCAACGCGTACTCCGATGAAATCCTGCACGCGGCGCAGCTCTCCCCCGTCGCGCTCACCCACAAGCTGCAGCCGCAGGAGTGGAAGAGACTATTCACCGCCACCCGGCAAACACTGCAGCTGTGGACAGACCGGCTGCGCGCCGAAGCGAAGGCCGGCTTTCCCGAAAAAGTGACTGCGTTTCGCAAAGATATGGCTGTCCATGGCCGCTACGGTCAACCGTGTCCGAGGTGCGGCGACAAAGTTCTGCGGATCCGTTATGCCGATAAGGAAACGAACTATTGTGCTCGCTGCCAGACCGGGGGCAAAGTTCTGGCCGATCGGAGCTTGTCCCGGCTATTGGGATCAGACTGGCCGCGCACCTTGGAAGAACTGGAAGCCCTGAAGCGCCGCTGACGAAGGAAATGTTGCCGCTACGCCTAGTTTTGATCCCGCAGGTATCTTCAGGCTGCCCCGCTCAAGCTCTGCTTGGGCGGGGGTGTTCATTCGTCACAGAAATGCGAACAATCCTGTCCGAGTGCCAGGGCTGCGTTTTAGTGTCCGAATTTGCCATAGCAGTGTCCTGAATCGGACAGTCCCGACTAACCCATCGCGTATTAAGTCGTTTACAATGTGGCTCTTAATATTGGCAAGTGTGATGCTGATACACCGGTAGGGAGGGGTAAGAACATGTCATTCGTTCGCGATCTGAGAGTTGCAGCTCACTCGTTAATTCGGACTCCGGGGCTGGCGATCGCCGTGATTCTCACACTGGCGCTCGGCATCGGCGCGAACGCTGCCATTTTCACGCTAGTGCGCGGAGTCCTGCTCAAACCCCTTGTCAACCGCGACGAGGACCGGCTGATCTATATCCGACAGAGCGCCCCTGGCATCGGCGAAGAAAATAGCGCGTTTTCCGTGCCCGAGATACAGGACTTGCGTTCCAGCGTCAAAACCGTGAGCGCGTTTGGCGACTTCTCCGCCATGGACTTCACCATGATCGGCCTCGGTGAGCCTCGTTCGATCCGGGGCGGCGTCGTCGGAGGTACGTTTTTCGACGTGATGGGCCTTCATCCCGTGCTCGGTCGCCTAATTGGGCCGGAAGACGACGGTCCTAAAGCGGCCGGCGTCGTGGTTCTCACCTACCGCTTCTGGACGACCGCTCTTCACAAGGACCCTTCAGTCGTCGGCAAAACCGTTCGCCTCGGTAGCATCGGTGATCGCTCTGCGACAGTCATTGGCGTCCTCGAACCTTGCGTCCCCTATCCACAAGACACCGAAATTATTTCCAATGTGGTCACCAGCCCGCATCATCTTTCCGCAACCATGGTCACCGGCCGCATCCATCGCATGACTGAGCTTTTCGGCCGTCTCGCTCCCGGAGCCACACTCGATCAGGCGGGCGCTGAGTTGCGCTCCGCCTACTCCGCCATGAAGAAGGACCACCCCGAGGCCTATGCGCAGGAAGCGGACTTTCATATCGGGGTCAAGCTGCTTCGGGACCAGATCACCTCGGGCGCACGAACCGTGCTGCTGGTGCTGCTGGCAGCGTCAGTGCTGGTCTTCATTATCGCGTGTTCCAATGTTGCCAATCTGATTTTGGCCCGGACGGTTCGCCGCGAAGGCGAACTGGCGGTCCGCGTGGCACTGGGCGCAAGCACAGGTGCGTTGCGCCGCATGCTGTTGGCCGAAAGCCTTCTGCTCTGCGGCGCTGGCGCCGCACTCGGTGTAATCAGCGCGCAGCCGATGGTGGCCATCCTGGCCCGCTACGCCTCGCGCTTCTCCGTCCGCGCGCTCGATTTCAGGGTCGATTCGAGCTTGCTTTGGGTCGGAGCGGCGCTGGCTGTCGTCGCTGCGGTGATTCTCGCCTTCGTCCCGCACCTGCCCTCATCCGGCACGCCCAACGGACTGAGCCTAGCAAGCGGCAGTGTAC
The DNA here is from genome assembly GCA_049582765.1 of Terriglobales bacterium. Lineage (GTDB taxonomy): Bacteria > Acidobacteriota > Terriglobia > Terriglobales > Acidobacteriaceae > JBAUUQ01. The sequence continues at coordinate 21,625 of JBAUUQ010000022.1, read as the reverse complement.
GGATCACCGGCAGCACCAGCCGCCGCCAGCGGATCTTCGCGGTGACACAAATCGCCGCGTCCTTCGTGCTGCTGGCCGGCGCAAGTGCGTTAATCGCTACGCTGATTGCACTGCAAAGGGCGCAGACAGGTATGGACACGCAACACGTCCTCGCTATCGATGTTCCTGCTATGTCCTACGGGAAGACACCTCAGCAGGTCATCGATTTCTACAAGGAAGCGATGCGCCGCATTGATGCCCTGCCGGGCGTGAGTAAGACAGCGTTCGGCGACGTCGTTCCCTGGCGCGATGGCGGCGGCCCCGCCGGTCCCGGTTTCCAATTCTCCGCCGATGGACACGTTCATGCAGCCGGCGTAGAGGATCCCAGGGCGCAGTCGCGTTCAATCTCTCCCGGTTTTTTTGCGGCGCTGGGCGTTCCTATCATTGCCGGCCGCGATTTCAATGCGCTGGATTACCAAAATAACGACCAGAATAATAATCAAGAGCCTGTCGTGATCGTCAGCGAGACTCTCGCACGGCGTATGTTCCCCAACCAGGATGCGATCAATCGGCATGTCTATTGGACGGATCCCGTGCTGCAATTCTTCTCCGGAACCGATCTCGAAAAGGCGCGCCTTGTCGCGCCGCACCGCATCATCGGTGTCACGGCCGATGTGGACGACGAACACGTTGTTCCCGAACCCACGCTCACTATTTACAGCTCTTTTGACGAAGGTGCAATTTTTGGCGGCCGTCTCTTCATTCACACGGCTGCAAATCCCTATGCGCTGGTCGCGCCGGTCACGCGGATTATTCGCGACATGTCCGCCGATCAGCCCGTTGAGCGCGCCGCCACTCTCGAAGACATTCGGGCAGAAGTGCTCACGCCGGATCGCTTAAACTCGCTGGTGTTTGGCGTATTCGCGGCTGTCGCGTTGGCGATCGCAGTGGTAGGCGTCGCGGGCGTGCTGGCGTTTTCGGTGAGCGCGCGGATGCGGGAATTCGGTATCCGGCTGGCCCTCGGATCGGAACCGCAACGACTCCTCAAGGGCGTGATTGCAGAGGGCACCGTGATTGCGGCGGCGGGCGTCCTTGCAGGCGCAGCATTCGGGTTCGCGCTGGCGCGTTTGGCGGGAAGATATTTCCTGGACGTCAAAACGCCGGGCGCATTACCCGTGTTTGTCTCTGCGTTCGTGCTGATGGCGGTCGCGGTTATCGCATCGGTGCTGCCCGCTGCACGCGCGGCACGCGTCGACGTTATGCAAGCATTGCGCTCCGAGTGACCGTCGGACGGGTGGGTCAGGGTTACCATTATTGGCCTCGATCCCAATCGCCCCAGCGCCCAGCAGGCGAAAGCTGACTTCACCGTGTTGTCGCCCCGCCGAGGCGGTTGCGTTGCATCCACCGCAACCCGGTGGCTCGTGGATTGGTGCATCGGCCTGAGGACTGGCCATGGAGCAGCTTTCTTCACTACCTCACGGGCGCAGACGGAGTGGTAGTAATCGAATCGCAATGGACGGCGCGGCGGCGCGAGCAGATGGGAATCATACCGACGGTTCGAGTTCGTTCTAACAAAGAAAACCCCGCCCAAGCGGAGCTTGAACGGGGCACCCTGAAAAGTAGATTAGAAGTTTAGGGCGGGCCAGCCCCATTAGCGGAACGTCTCCACGGTTCGAGGCTACCCGGCGAAGCCGCCAGTGGCCAGGGTGTGATTACCCCAATTTCGGCGCACTTGACATACCCAAGAAAGGCGTCTCACAATCGGGTATTAAAGCCAAAGATCAAGCCCACGGCCACCACTACGTACCTATCTGGTATCAGCGAAGGTTCATGGTTCCGGGCCAGGGTGACTACTTCTTACTGGACCTTACCCCCAAGATAACTGAGCACAATGGAAGGGTGCGCAAGCACAGAGAGCTATTCCCGTCTGTGCCGCAGAGGTGCTTCAAGAAGGACGACCTTTACACGCTATCCTTCAATGGCGCGACTACCGATGAGATAGAGCGGACCTTCTTCGGCAGAATCGATGGAAGGGGGCAGTACGCTATTCCTCGACTTTCGTCGTTCATGGGGATTTCAAAGGGCGGCTTAGATTGGTTCTGGGACTTCGGCATGTTCATGGGAGCCCAGCGCTTCAGGACGCCGAAGGGGCTCGATGAGATAAAGGTAAGGGCCGCGCGCGACGACGAAAGCGAGAACTGGGCTGTCTATCTAACGACGCTTGGCGCTTGGGCCCGAAGGACTACACCGCGCTCGTTCGTCGGGACTGGCCAAAACGAGATAGTCGCGGCTGTGACAGCGATGTCCGGTTTCTACATGACGATGTGGACGGAGGGGTTCTGGGAGGTCGTGCACGCAAGGCAGAGCCCTACTAAGTTCATCGTCACGGACAACCCAGTCACGTTCTATTGCAAGTCGATGTTCCCTAGCGAGTGGGACTATCCGAACGACTGCGCGTCGGAGCAGATCGGGACACGCACCATCTTCCCCTTGGGCCTTGATTCGTGCCTGATTCTGACTCACGTTCAGCAGGGGCGAAACCCTTGGTCTACTCCGACGGAGTGGCGGATAAACCCGCGTCACTTTGCTTATACGATGATGCACATTGGGCGCGTTCAGTTCGGGCGCGAGCTGGAGGAAGACGAGGTCCTACGAATCAACTACATCTTGAAGAAGCGAGCCACAAGGTACATCGCCGCCGCCAACAAAGATTGGCTCTTCCCGGAGCAGCGCGTGTCCATCATGGACTGGCAGCTCCTAGACCATGATTGGTTCCTGCTGCCTCATTTGTGGAAGATTCACTTCACGACGGGATTGATGGCGGGAGATGGCAAGGGCCGGAGGTTCGCGGTCGACGAGTACGGTCGGCCTCCTGGGCACCCAAGGTACGAAGACAAGCTGCAACGCGAGATTGATTGGATGACGTCAGAAGCCGCCAAGCATGAATGGGCCAAGAAGCGCATGGGCAAGTCACAGGCAAAGGTAGACAAATACGAGCACGGTGACGTCGCGGAGGAGATGATGCGCGAGTACCTAGAGGCAGAGGGCCTCTTGCCCAAGCGAGAGCCGGTTGGTTGAAAAGTGGAACAAATGAAACCTCAAGTAGGCCTGGATGGCGAGATACGCAGGGCGCAGGAGTTTGGGCAGAAGCTTGAGGACCTGGTCGTGAACGCTGGCCAGATCACAATCAAGACCGAGGGAAGCCCGCTGCTCATAGGCTTCTGGTCGCTGATCTTCGACTACCAGAAGGGCTTGACGAACCTGCTGCTGTGGAAGTTTTACGCCGCCGCCTTCGCGCTATGGCGCCCGATTGTCGAGGCCACCCTGCGGTCGCACCTCGCACTGATGCTCCCCAAGGAGGACATCGAGAAGCTGTGGAAGGACAAGTACAGGGTTGACTTCACGACGGTGCCCGCCCAGATAGATGAGGCATTCGGTCTCGGGAAGGTCTTCCAGAACTTCCTTCCCGAGGACGTGAGGAACGCGCTCCACAGCTACACGCACTCGGGAGTCGTGCCCCTAAAGCGGCGCTTCGAGGGCAGTGATGTCGCGGCGAACTACCCGGACGCCGAGATTCTCGCTCTGATAAACACCACCGCCAGCGGCGTGTTCATGGTGACCTCCCTGGTCACGCGTCACTTCGAGTTCGACAAAGAGTGGGAGGAGGCAAATAGACTGTACGGCGAGTGGGGCGAGAAGAAGCAGGGAAAGGTCAGGCCACCGGAGGGAGTCTAGAACTCCGTCGGACTAAATGTGGGGACATTCATGATAAGTGTCCCCGGATTTACACGCCTGAACTTGCACTGGTGGCCGCACGGGCGGGGACGCCCGCGCCTACATTGGTAACCACTCCAGCCCTCCTTGTTCACATTCCCAGTTGACATTCCCGGCCCTCCCCGGCTACGATTTACCAACAGACCGACCGGTCGGTCGCATGCAATCTCAGGACTGTAAGGAGCAACACCGTGGCTACCATCTTCTATGAACACGACGCCAATCCCGGCGCGCTGAAGAATAAGACGATTGCCATCCTCGGCTATGGCAGCCAGGGACATGCGCAGGCGCAGAATTTGCGCGATAGCGGTTACAACGTGATTGTTGGGCTCGATCCCAATCGCCCCAGCGCTCAGCAGGCGAAGGCTGATGGTTTCACCGTGTTGTCCCCCGCCGAAGCGGCGAAACGCGCCGCTTGGATTCAGATCCTGACGCCCGACGAAACTCAGGCTGAGCTCTACGAATCGGCGATCAAGCCCGCGCTCCAGGCCGGCAAAATTCTGGGCGTCTCCCACGGGTTCAGCATTCACTTCAAGACGATCACGCCGCCGGCGGACGTTGACGTGGTCATGATTGCACCCAAGAGTCCGGGGCACTTGCTGCGCCGGGTGTATGCCGAGGGACGCGGCGTGCCCTCGCTGATTGCCATTCATCAGGATGCTTCCGGCCGCGCCCATGAATTTGCCCTGGCCTACGCCTACGGCATCGGCTCGACCCGCGCCGGGGTTCTGCAAACCACATTTAAAGAAGAGACGGAGAGCGATCTGTTCGGCGAGCAGGCCGTACTCTGCGGCGGGCTGACTTCGCTGATCAAGAAAGGATTCGAGACCCTGGTTGCAGCCGGCTACCAGCCCGAAGTGGCGTACTTTGAATGTCTGCACGAGGTGAAGCTGATCGTGGACCTGATCTACGAAGGCGGACTCGGACGCATGCGGTACTCCATCTCGAACACTGCCGAATACGGTGACCTTACCCGGGGCAACCAGGTTGTTGGCGACACAACTCGCGCTGCCATGCAGAAAATCCTGGCCGACATTCAGAACGGGACGTTTGCCCGCGAGTGGATTGCAGAGAACAAGAACGGCGGCCAAAAGTTCAACGCTTTGCGCGAACAGGAAAAGCAGCACCCGATCGAGAAGGTGGGAGCGCAACTGCGCGGCATGATGTCGTGGTTACCGAAAGAAGCCAAAAAAGCCGGCGCGGCGGAGCGTCCCCCGGCACAGGTGGTGAATGCTTAGAGGCGCCGAAATCGTTCTGCAATGCCTGCGCGCGGAAGGCGTGGATGTGGCCTTCGGCTATCCCGGCGGCGCGATTATGCCGTTGTACGACGCGCTGCGCGATAGCGGAATCCGCCACGTCCTCACTCGCCACGAGCAGGGAGCGGTATTCGCCGCCGAAGGATATGCGCGCGCCACCGGCAAAGTTGGAGTCGCGATTGCGACCAGTGGGCCCGGCGCGACCAATCTGGTGACCGGCATCGCCGACGCCAAAATGGATTCGGTTCCGCTGGTCTGTATCACCGGGCAGGTGCGCAGTTCGCTGATCGGCAGCGATGCCTTCCAGGAAACCGACGTCTTCGGCATGACGCTTTCGCTCACCAAGTGGAACCGTCTGGTTCGTTCGATCGAGGAGATTCCGCTGGCCATCGCCGAGGCCTTTCACTGGGCGCGCAGCGGACGTCCGGGCCCCGTGGTCGTGGATATCGCTACCGACGCGCTCAAGACGACCATGGAGTTCGCAGGGCCGGTAAAGTTCCAGCCGCATCCCAAACCAGCGGATGTGCATGGCGATTCGACATTCGGAGAGACGCTGATCGCGCTGCTTGAGACTGCAAAACGTCCAGTGGCACTGGTGGGAGCCGGGGCAAAGTTGTCCGGAGCAATCGCGGATTTGCGGCAACTGCTCGACCACCTGAGAATCCCCACGTTTGCCACCGTGCATGGGCTCGGCGCCATTCCCGCCGATACTCCCTATTACCTCGGCATGGTGGGCATGCACGGCACTCGTGCCGCGAACCTCGCACTCGACGAAACCGATCTGCTGATGGTGTTCGGCGCCCGTCTCGATGATCGCGTTACCGGCGATCCCACGCGCTTTGCACCCCATGCCCGCATCGTGCATTTTGAAATCGATCCCTCGCAACTCGACCGGGTGCGGACTTGCGAGCTGGCGGTCATCGGCGACCTCGCTGAGACCATCCCGTCGTTTTACGAGCAAGTCCAGCGGGTCAGCTTGCCCGATTGGAGTCATTGGCGGGCGATCGCGTGCGGCCCGGAGCGGGCGGAGCAGGACCCACGCGGCTTGGCAGCACCGGCCATTCGCCTGCTCGATGAATTGTTCCGCAGATTGCCGAACGACAGCGTCGTCGTGGCCGACGTTGGTCAGCACCAGATGTGGGCGGCGCAACGTTTTCGAGCTTCGTCACCACGCGGCTTTATCACGTCAGGCGGGCTGGGCGCGATGGGTTTTGCCCTGCCGGCGGCCATCGGCGTGCAGCTGGCGAAACCGGAAGCAACCGTGCTGTGCATCTCCGGCGATGGCGGCTTCCAGCTCAATCTGCAGGAACTCGCAACGGTGCGGCGGCTGGGCACGCCCATCAAGATGGTCATCATCGATAACAAGTATCTCGGCATGGTGCGGCAGTGGCAGCAGCTTTTCTACAGCCGCAACTACGCGGAGACGGATCTCAGCGACAACCCGGACTTTGTGGAGATTGCAAAGGCCTACCGCATCAACGGCAGGCGCCTGGATGAAGAAGCAATGGGCGAGGCAAATTTCGCGGCCACCTGCGCTGCGATCGAGTCGTTCTTGCGTTCTCCGGAGCCGGAGCTGCTGACCTTTGAATGCCATCCGGAGGCCAATGTGTTTCCCATGGTGCCGGCCGGGGCCAGACTTTCAGAAATGGTTTTTGAAGAATAACGGGAGAAGAAACATGCAAGCCTTTCACGTTTACTATCGCAACACGCAAGGGACTCTGATGCGCATCCTGAACGCCGCGTCGCGGCGCGGGATCGATATGCCTTACGTCCATGCCGTTCCGAGCGGGTACGCCTACGCGGTAACGCTTTTGCTTGATGTGAACCCCAAGCAAACCGGGCAGCTTTGCCGCGACTGGCGTGCGATCGTCGATGTGGTCAATATTCGCGCCGGCGCGGTCGAGACCGACACGGCGAACCACGAGTGGTTCACTCCGCGTCCGCCGGCATCAGTCAACGCCTCGGGGAACGCAGCCCGTTCCGCGATGGCCTGAAACTGAGCGTTCCATCCCAGGTCAGATTTGTCGTCCTGAGCAAAGCGAAGGACCCATGCATTACTGGCCGGGATGCATAGGTCCTTCGCTTTGCTCAGGGTGACAATTTCAAGAGGGGAGTGACGCTGCCTGCGACCTCTCCCGCGATTTTCGTTCCATCCTTTTCTGCCGTACACTTTCATACCATGGACCCTAAACACCGCAGCCACGGCATCACCGACGGGCGCGACCGGGCACCGTCGCGCGCCATGTTCAAAGCCATCGGATTCACCGACAGCGATCTGCGCAAACCGCTGATCGGCGTCGCCAACACCTGGATCGAGACCATGCCGTGTAACTTTCATTTACGGCGCCTCTCCGCCAAAGTGAAAGAAGGCGTGCGCGCCGCCGGGGGCACGCCCATGGAGTTCAACACCATCGCCATCTCTGACGGCGAGACCATGGGCACCGAAGGCATGCGCGCCTCGCTGGTGAGCCGCGAAATCATTGCCGATTCCATCGAACTGGTCTGCCGCGGACAAATGTTCGACGCGCTGGTGTGCGTGGTGGGATGCGACAAGACCATCCCCGCCGCTGCCATGGCGCTGGCCCGTCTCGATATCCCCGGCCTGGTGCTCTACGGAGGCACCATCGCGGCCGGAAGTTTTCATGGCAAGGACGTAACCATCCAGGATGTATTCGAAGCCGTGGGTGCGAACGCCGCGGGAAAAATGAGCGATGCCGAGTTGCTGGCGCTGGAGAATGTAGCCTGTCCCGGCGCGGGCGCATGCGGCGGACAATACACCGCCAACACCATGTCGACGGTGATGGAGATGATCGGACTCTCTCCGATGGGATTCAACAGCGTCCCGGCGATGGATCCCGCCAAAGATCAGGTTGCGTTTGATTGCGGCAAGCTGGTGATGAATTTGTTGCATGCCGGAACTACTGCCAAAAATATTCTCACCCGGCCAGCGTTTGAGAATGCCATTGCGTCAGTGGCAGCGACCGGCGGATCGACTAACGCCGTGCTGCATCTCTTGGCCATCGCCCGCGAAGCCGGCGTTCCCCTCGAAATCGACGACTTCGAAACCGTCAGCGAACGGACTCCGTTGCTGGCGGATATGAAGCCCGCGGGCCGCTTCGTCGCTGCTGATATGCATCGTGCCGGAGGTGTGGGCCTGCTGGCCCAGCGTCTGATCCAGGGTGGGAAACTGGATGTGAAGACTTTCACCGTCACGGGGCGTGAGCTCGGAGCCGAGGCCGAAAATGCCCGTGAGACTGCCGGGCAGGAAGTCATCGCAGTACTGGACAAGCCATTAAAGAAGACCGGCGGTCTGGTGATCCTGCACGGAAATCTGGCGCCAGAAGGATGCGTGGCAAAGATCAGCGGACACGAGCGGCTCAGTCACAGAGGACCCGCGCGCGTCTTCGAATCGGAAGAAGACGCCATGACCGCCGTGACTTCGAAACGAATTCACGCTGGCGATGTTGTCATCATTCGTAACGAAGGCCCGAAGGGCGGTCCGGGCATGCGCGAGATGTTAAGCGTTACCGCCGCGATCGTCGGGGAAGGATTGGGTGAGTCCGTGGCGCTGCTGACCGATGGCCGCTTCAGCGGAGCTACCCGCGGCCTGATGCTCGGACACGTCGCGCCTGAAGCTGCGCAGGGTGGTCCGATTGGCCTGGTACGCGAGGGAGATCTCATCAGCATCGACATCAACAAACGCGAAGCCAACATCGAAGTCGGCGATCAGGTTTTGCAGCAGCGGGCAAAAGAATGGAAGCCGCGTCCGCCTCGTTATTCGAGCGGCGTGTTCGCAAAGTATGCGGCGCTGGTTTCGTCGGCAGCGGAAGGGGCGGTGACGCGGGCGCGGTAGCCGTTATCCCAAATGACCGGTAGATGCGCCTAAAATAAGTAACGCAATCCGCGATTCCGCTCATTCAAACTAATTCGAAGATCGCTGGCGAAATCGGGCTGGTTACGTCAACGGGGCGGCATGAGGGATTCGATATGCCGTATGTCTCAATAGCTCGGCACCACGCCGAGGTCCTTCCTGGCTCAGAACAACCCGCCAGCTCCGGCTGCCAAAGCCTGATTTCGCCATGCGATCACACCGAACCGTGATGCGGGTCGCTGACGAGCGTATCCGAAGCGTCTACACTGCACAGTACAGTAGAGTCGTATAGAAGGGCCGCAGTTTATGCAGCCTCGGCGACCTTTCGATCGCTGGCGACTCTCATATTCGTCACCACTCCGGCAGGCGGATTCTGCTAATGGATTCGGAACCGAACTTTCCCGAAGTCGCCTGCCCTGGCGTGTAGTGGTAATCCTTGAGAGCCTTGCCGCCGGTGTGTTCGCTATTATCTTGTCCCTTAGTGTGCCTCTTATTGTGTCTCTTGTTGTGCTCTTCATCCTCATCGTGCAACCAAGCCAGAGGCGACCAAGCGGAACGGTGGGCTGGGACTTCGCCTCGGTACTCATCGCGCTCTGCGGTCCACATTGGAAGTTGGCCGCAATAGGTGCCCCGATCGTAATCTTCGGGCTTGGTTTCGGCGTGAGCCTCTGGTTTTTCAGTAAGCGACTGCGTGGCTAGAACGTATAAGAAGTGGGTCCCTGTTGCGGGATTGCGATTTCACCAGCAACCTAAACAGCGCGTTTGTAAGGCGAGCTGGCGTCTCCAACTCCTGGACTTTGCCGAGGGTACAATTCACGTTCCTTTCGACCTCGCCCAGGGTAGGCTTCGCTCGGCACAACACGGGCGAGGACGCCCGCGTCTACATCGACCCGCCACCTGCCGGTAGCCAACCGCCATTCGCCGAATACTCTGCGACATCGCACCCCGCCCGACTTAACCTCGCTTCAGGACGAAAGAAATCCGGGAAGGGGACGGCACATGGCAAAGCGAAAACAGCCCGAACGTTGGGAGTCGACGATGCTGGCGGCCGTCCTGGCGGTGGCAGGTACGTTGTTCTTATTTGATAAGCTTAGCTCCCTGATGCGAAACAGCTCTCTTTCTTTGCAGACCATCGGGCATGCCGCGCCACTGCTCCTGGTGGTGATGGCAGTAAGCCTCATGCTGGCGGATCAGGGCGCAGTGGCAACCGATCCTCGCGAAGAACGCGGGCAAGGAGGCCACCATGAGCGACACTAACAAAGGCGGAATCAACCCGGCAGTCCTGAATGGCGGAGCCCTCATCCTGGTCGGGGTGCTGCTGTTGCTCGACCAGATGAACATCGTGACCTTCGACTTCTGGGCGCTGGTCTTCTTCGTGGTCGGCCTGCTCAAAGTCCTGCAGTCAGGCAATCCCACCGGGCGTATCTGGGGTATGTTGCTGATGGCCGCGGGCGTGGGTTTCGAACTTGAGCGCCTGGGCAAACTGCGGCTACACCTGGATCGAACCTGGCCGGTGTTCGTGATCGCCGCCGGCCTGATCCTGATCTGGCGCGCTTACCAGCAAGAGCCAACAGTGACCGGAGGTGGGCTATCGCCGCATCTCAACGTTTTTGCCGTGTGGGGCGGCGGGGAATATCGCATCCGCGCCAAGGATTTCCGCGGCGGCGACCTGGTCGCTTTCATGGGCGGGTTTGACGTCGATCTGCGCGATGCGGATATCGAAGGCGATCAGGCCGTGATCAACGTGAACTGTTTGATGGGCGGCGGGGTCATCCGCGTTCCCGAGACTTGGGCCGTTTCCATGCGGGTTGCCGCCTTCATGGGTGGCCACAGCCTCAAGGCGCGCGAAGGCCCTCAGCCGACCAAGACTCTGGTGGTGAAGGGCATCGCCATCATGGGCGGCGTGGAAGTCAGGAACTGACCGAATGCATCCCCTGCTCACTCGACCGCGGCAACTGGGCTTGTATCTGCTGGCGTGGCTTCCGCTGGCCGGGATACTGGTCTACTTGCTGACCGGATCCGGCGGGCTGAATTGGCGCGAAGCGGTCGTTCTCACCGTTCCGCTTTGTGTGGTGTACGCGTTTGCCTGCTTGTCCGCCTGGTATCCCTGCCGAGCTTTGCCGCTAGAACGCTCGGGATTTGGCAAGCTGGCGCTGGTGCATTTGACCGACGCCGCCCTGGCCAGCGTGCTGTGGGTGCAGATTGCGAAGGGACTCGCGGTTGCATTGGTGCGCTGGTCAGGTTTCGCCGGACTGGATCAGCGCCTGGCCAAGCATATCCCTTTGTTATGGGCGACGGGCGTTCTGTTGTATTTGCTTTCGGTAACCTTTTATTACATCCTCCTTGCCGAACAAGCGTCACGGGAGGCGCAGGAGCGGGCGCTCGAAGCTCGGGTGTTGGCGCGCGATGCGGAGCTGAAGGCTTTGCGGGCGCAGGTGAATCCGCACTTTCTGTTCAATTGCCTGCACTCCATCAGCGCTCTGACCTCCTCCGATGCGGCCAAGGCCCGCGAAATGTGCATCCTTCTGGCGGATTTCCTGCGCACTACTCTGCGTCTAGGCGGCCAGGAGAGCATCACTCTGGAGCAAGAGCTGGCGCTGGTTCGCGGTTATCTGGCGATTGAAAAAGTGCGCTTCGGCGCCCGCGTTCGCATGGAAGAAGAGGTTCAGGAAGAGACGCTGGCGGTGCCGGTTCCTCCATTGTTATTGCAGCCGCTGGTAGAAAATGCCATTCGCCACGGCATCGCAAATTTGCCGGAGGGGGGAGTGATCCGGCTGAGCGCCCACCGCAACGGCGATTCGGTCTCCATCGCGGTCGAGAACAGTCTTGATCCCGATTCACCGTCGTCGCTGAAAACCGGACTGGGTTTGGACAACATTCGGCAGCGTTTGAACACCCGCTACGGGCAGGAGGCGAGAATCTCGGTTCGCGCCGAAAACAATATCTTTCTGGTCGATCTGCGCTTGCCGGCGCAACGCAACGGAGACGGGGCATGAGCGAAAAAATTAGGGCTGTCATTGTCGATGACGAGGAACTCGCCCGCCAGATGCTGCGGGAATACCTGTCGAGCCATGCCGAGATCGAGATCCTCGCCGAATGCCAGAACGGTTTCGAAGCGGTAAAGGCGGTAACGGAATTGAATCCCGATCTGCTCTTCCTCGACATTCAGATGCCCAAGTTGGACGGTTTCGAAGTACTGGAGTTGATCGGCGCCGAGCGCGCCATCGTGTTTGTGACCGCCTACGACGAGTACGCCATCCGGGCTTTTGACATCCACGCCGTCGACTACCTTCTGAAGCCTTTTGGAGCCGAGCGCTTCGAAACCGCACTACAGCGGGCCAAGCAGCGCCTGAGCGGGAAGCATACCGTACCCGCCGAACTCGCCTCCAGCGCCCGCCCGCCGGATCGATATCCGGAGCGTATCGTGGTCCGCGACGGCACCCGCGTGCACATCATTCCAGTGAGCAAGCTCGACTTCGCCGAAGCCCAGGACGACTACGTGGCTCTGAGCACGGAAGGTAAGAAACATCTCAAGCAGCAGACCATTTCCAGTCTGGAGACGGTGCTCGATCCATCGCGCTTTCTGCGCATTCTCCGTTCCTACATTGTAAATCTGGAAAGGGTGACGAAAATCGAGCCCTACAGTAAAGACAACTATGTTGTGGTCCTGAACAATGGCACCCAGCTTCCCGTAAGCCGGAGCGGCTATTCACGTCTGCGCGCCGTGCTGGATCAGAAGACGCAGCATCCGATGTAGGCGCGAGCGTCCTCGCTCGTGCTTTTGCTCCAGGGAACCCCGCACGGGCGAGGACGCCCGCGCCTACATTGAGTGCTCCCCCTGAAACCGGTACCTTCCTTTGCGATCCCGCGCGAAGGTCTCCACCACCTGCAAAAAAGCGCGCGCCGCGTGCGACAGACTCGCCGACTTCCGATAAACCATGCGCAGCTTGCGATGAAGACGCAGCTCGCGCACCGCAATGCGCACCAGTTCTCCCCTGGCAAGCTCGCTTTCCACACTGATTTCCGGCACCAGAGCCACTCCATTGCCCATGGCGACGAAAAGCTTGATGGCCTGGAGCGTGGGCAACTCAATGTTCATGTGCAGGGGCGTTTTATGGCGCTGGAAGGCTTCGATGACCTTGTCGCGGTAAGGCGAGGAAACGTTGTGCGCCACAAACGATTCCGCGCCCAGTTGCCGAATGCTGACCTGCTGCTGAGCGGCCAGCGGGTGGCTGGGTGGAACCACGAAGACCAGTTCGTCCTGATACACGACTATCGAGCGCAACTGGGTACCTTGCGGGTCGTAAGTCAGGACTCCCAATTCTGAGCTATGCCGCAGTACGTCATCGGGAATGCGGCTGCCCAAAGAGCGATTGACGGTAATGCGAATCATGGGGTGCAAACGCCGAAACTCCGCCAGCAGAGGCAAAAGGTAGAGCGCGGTAAATTCATTGGCGGCGATAGCCAGTTTCCCCTTGTGCAGCTCCTTTAATTCGACCAGAGCTTCCTGTGTCTGTGTGCGCAGGTTCAGCAGCCGCTCCGCGTACTCGCGCAGAACTTGTCCCGCGTCGGTCAGCAGGCCGTCGCGCGAGGAGCGGTCGAAGAGTGGTTCTCCGAGCTCCTCTTCCAGCTTGCGAATTGATTGGCTCACCGCCGATTGCGTGCGATAGAGTTTCTCCGCCGCACGCGAAAATCGCCCTTCCCGCACCACCGTCAGGAAAACCTCGAGTTGTGCCAGGTCCATACTTTTAGCCTTTAGCAAAACTTAACGGCTCATCAGTTATGCTTATGTTGTAAGCATTACTAATGGTAACTCAAAAACTATAACCTTCTCTTAATTTATCGGTTACCCTAGGATATAGGTTCGGATTCCACCAGGAGGGTTCAGGGATGGAGCGGGCGCGTATCACGGTTTTCGACACCACGCTGCGCGACGGCGAACAGTCGCCGGGGTGCAGCATGAATGTACAGGAAAAGCTGCACCTGGCCCATCAGCTCGACCGCCTGGGAGTGGACGTGATCGAGGCCGGCTTTCCCATCGCCTCGGATGGTGATTTCGCCGCCGTGCAGGCCATCGCAGCGGTGGTACGCCGCCCCATTATCGCGGCTTTGGCGCGCGCCTGTACGCAAGACATCGAACGCGCCTGGCACGCGGTCCGGGGAGCGGCCCGGCCACGCATCCATGTTTTTCTGGCGACCTCGGATATCCACCTGAAAAGTAAACTCCGGATCTCCCGCCAGCAGTGTCTCGAACAGGCGGCTGAATCGGTACGCTTGGCGAAAACCTTCTGCACGGATGTGGAGTTTTCTCCTGAGGACGCGACTCGAACCGAATCCGACTTTTTGTGCCAGGTTGTGCAGGCGGTGGTTGACGCCGGAGCCACTACGGTAAACATCCCCGACACGGTTGGCTACTCTACGCCGGGCGAATTCGGTGAACTCATTCAGAGTATTCGCCAACGGGTGCGCGGAATTGAAAACGTCGTCATCTCGGCTCATTGTCATAACGATCTTGGCCTTGCGGTCGCGAACTCTTTGGCCGCGATCGCGGCGGGAGCGCGCCAGGTGGAGTGCAGCATCAACGGGATTGGGGAGCGCGCGGGCAATGCATCTCTGGAAGAGATCGTGATGGCCATGCGGGTCCGTCGCGACAAGTTTGCCTACGACACGGCAGTGGTCGCGGAACAGCTCTATCCGACCAGCCAGATGCTCAGCGAGATCACCGGCGTCCCCGTGCAGCCGAACAAGGCTATCATCGGGCGCAACGCCTTTGCCCACGAAGCCGGCATTCACCAGGATGGCGTGCTCAAGAATCCTCTGACTTACGAAATCATGACACCGCAGTCGGTGGGCGTGCCGGACTCGACACTGGTGCTGGGAAAGCATTCCGGACGGCATGCTCTCAGCCTGCGTTGTGAGCAGCTCGGCCACCAATTTGATCGCCGCGAACTGGATGATTTGTACCGGCGCTTTGTTGCTCTGGCTGACCGCATCAAGCACGTGGAGGATCATCATCTGCTGGAACTGGTCGCAAGCATGAAGCTGCCGGCGCAAGGGGCTCTCACTCCCGAAGCCAAAGCTCGTGCCATCGCAGCGGCCGCGGCCTCAGCCACGACCAACGACCGGCCACAACCGCATCCACCATCAACTTTTCCTCCGGCGGCGGAAATCAGCCTTTCCAGCGCCCTGAACCTGATCCCGGAGCATCACGGCGAGCAGGAAGACTATCTCTGGGGTGTATAGTTCCCGCTAGGTAATTCAGATGCTGCTCAATCTCACCATTCTTCCCGGGGACGGCGTCGGCCCGGAAGTCACCGCTGAAGCGGTCCGCGTGCTCGAAAGTATTGCGGTTGCGTTTGGACATGAGCTCAAGCTGCTACAAAGAAACATTGGGGGGGCCGCCCTTGTGGCCAGCAACGATCCGCTGCCACAGGATACGATTCAGAGTTGTCTCTCCGCGGGCGCTGTGCTTTTGGGTGCGGTGGGCGGGCCAGCGTTCGATAAGTTCCCGGTTCCGTTGCGCCCGGAAAAAGGGTTGTTACGGCTGCGCAAGGAACTCGGCGTCTTCGCCAATCTGCGGCCGGCGACCTGCTTTCCTTCTCTGGAGGGGTGTTCCCCGCTGCGGGCCGATGTGGTGCGAGGCACAGATGTTTTGATTGTCCGCGAATTGCTGGGAGGAATTTACTTTGGGGAGCCGAGATCGACCCAGGGTCCGGCCGGGCATCGGGTTGCGATCGATACCATGCGCTACGGCGAGCCGGAGATCGAAAGGATCGCGCGGGTGGCTTTCGATCTGGCCCGTTTGCGCCGCCGTAAAGTCACTTCTGTTGACAAAGCGAATGTGTTGGACTGTTCCCGCCTTTGGCGGGAAGTAGTCTCGCGTGTGGCAGCAGAATACCCGGACGTGCAGCTCTCCCACATGTATGTGGATTCGGCTGCCATGGCGCTGGTGTCGCATCCTTCCAGTTTCGACGTTGTTCTTACGGAAAATATGTTCGGCGACATTCTCTCCGACCAGGCCGGCAGCGTAGTGGGATCGATCGGCATGCTGCCTTCGGCGAGCGTTGGCGGCCCGGTGGCGTTGTATGAGCCCGTACACGGCTCGGCGCCTGACATCGCCGGCCGCGGCGTAGCGAATCCGCTGGGCGCTATCCTCTCCGTCGCAATGATGTTGCGGTATTCATTCCAGTTAAACATCGAGGCGGCGTGCGTTGAAGGAGCCGTAAACTCGGTACTTGCCAGCGGTTATCGGACACGGGATTTGTCGAACTCTGAGGAAGGCACAAGTACTACAGCGGAGATGGGACGCGCAGTGGCTGAGGCGGTGCGAACGCGAGCCAACACGACGGAACCGGTGCTCCAGACATCAAACAATTAAACGAAATGTCAAAGCCACGCACACTCTTCGATAAGATTTGGGACGAGCGTGTAGTCTGCGTTCCCGACGGCCGCCTGCCTCTTCTTTATATTGACCTGCATCTGGTTCACGAAGTCACCTCGCCGCAGGCGTTCGAGGGTCTGCGCGTAGCCCACCGCCCGGTGCGGCAGCCGCTGCGAACCATCGCTACGGTCGATCACAACATCCCGACTGAGCCCCGCGGTACTCCCATTCTCGATCCCATCGCGGGTTTGCAGATTCAGACTCTACAGCGCAATTGCAAAGAATTCGGAATTCCCCTCTTCGACCTGGACTCGCCCGACCAGGGTATTGTGCACGTTATCGGCCCAGAGTTGGGACTCACACAGCCCGGCATGACCATCGTGTGCGGCGACAGCCATACCAGCACGCACGGCGCTTTTGGCGCTCTTGCATTCGGCATCGGGACCTCGGAAGTGGAACACGTGCTGGCCACCCAATGTTTGCCGCAGCGCAAACCGAAGGGCATGCTGATCCAAGTGAAGGGGACGCTTGGGGAGGGCGTGACCGCGAAGGACCTTGCACTCGGAGTTATTCGCCAGATCGGCACCGACGGCGCGGCCGGTTATGTCATCGAGTATGCCGGTGAGGCAGTGCGCTCGCTTTCCATGGAAGGCCGCATGACGTTGTGCAACATGAGTATCGAGGCCGGTGCCCGGGCGGCGATGGTCGCACCCGACGAGACTACTTTCACCTACGTGAAAGCCCGGCGCTTCGCTCCCCAAGGTCGTGAATGGGAGAAGGCCGTCGCTCGCTGGCGTAGCTTGTCTTCCGACCCGGGAGCCGAGTATGACGCCACCGTGCTCATTGATGCATCGCAATTGGCGCCCCTGGTCACCTGGGGGACGAACCCGGGGATGGTGGTTCCGGTGACAGGGCACGTGCCCCAGTTGAATGGAACGAAGGCGGGCGCGGACCGGGAGGCCATCGAGCGCATGCTGGAGTACATGGGTCTGGAGGCCGGCACACCCATCGAGAAGATAACGGTGGATCGGGTCTTCATCGGCTCCTGCACCAACTCGCGCCTGGAGGATCTGCGCGCGGCGGCCCGGGTGGCTAAGGGATATCGTGTCGCCGCCGAGGTTCGCGCCATGGTCGTTCCGGGTTCGCAAGCCGTGAAACGGGAAGCTGAACAGGAGGGCCTGCATCGGGTATTTCAGGAGGCTGGCTTTGAGTGGAGGGAGTCCGGATGCTCTATGTGTCTGGGGATGAACCCCGACATTCTGCAGCCCGGCGAGCGCTGCGCCTCCACCAGCAATCGCAACTTCGAAGGGCGGCAGGGAAGAGGCGGCCGCACCCACCTGGTCAGCCCGATGATGGCTGCCGCAGCGGCCATCAAGGGACACTTCACCGACGTTCGCAACTGGGAGTTTCACTGAGGAGCAGATCGAACCATGGAACCTTTCCGCGTGCACCAGGGCCGGGTCGCTCCGCTTAACCGGGCCAATGTTGATACCGACCAGATCATTCCCAAGCAGTTTTTGAAGCGCATCGAGCGTACTGGCTTTGGAGAATTTCTCTTCTTTGACTGGTGCCGCAGTAAAGATGACACGCCCAATCCTGCCTTCGTTCTGAATCAGTCACGTTATGCCGGCGCGAGCGTTCTGGTCGCGGGAAAGAATTTTGGTTGCGGATCCTCCCGCGAGCATGCCGTCTGGGCGTTAGCCGATTTCGGGTTCCGCGTGGTGATTGCGCCATCCTTCGCCGATATTTTCGCCAACAACTGCGTGAAGAACGGAATGCTGACAGTTCGGCTCAGCGAAGCGGAAGTTGGCGAACTCATGGACAAAGCCGCCAGCATCCCCAACTACGAAGTCACAGTCGATCTCGCGAAGTGTAGGGTGCACGACCAGCATGGATTCTCGGCATCCTTCAATATCGACCAATTCACACGCCACTGCCTCCTCGAAGGCCTGGACGAAATTGGACTCACTCTGCAACACCAGGCTGAAATCTCCGCTTACGAGGCCAGGCATCAAGCTCACGGAGAATGACGTGTTTTAAGGCGTGGAACGATTCTGCGCTAACCTTCATTTCAGAGAATATTCTGCACGACGGTTTTGGCCGGTGTTACCATCGACCTCGCCTCCGTCCGCAGGCTGAAACGACCTGAGGCAATTCCTACAGACTCGGAACCGAACATGACCAGGGCGTCACGTGCAGTGGCATCTCCTCGCGTTGTAAGCATCGCCGATTTCCGCCCTTTGGCGCGGCGACGACTGCCCAGAGCTGTCTTCGACTACCTGGACGGAGGAGCCGACGGCGAAGTCACGCTGCGGGAGAATTGCCGCGTTTATGAAGACATCACTTTTCGGCCGCGTCACGCCGTTGCGGTGCCAGATTGCAACCTCCGAACCCGCGTCCTGGGTTTCGATCTGGCTTTGCCGTTCCTGCTTGCGCCGATTGGCTACAGCCGTCTCATGCATCCCACAGGAGAGGTCGCTGCCGCACGAGCCGCAGGCAAGGCGGGCACCGCTTACATTCTTTCCACGATTTCCGGACACCGACTGGAAGACGTCAAGACGGGCTCGAAGGGGCCGGTTTTTTATCAGCTCTATCTCATGGGCGGCCGTGCGGCTGCGGAAGCTTCGATCGAACGGGCCAAGGCAGCTGGGTTCTCCGCCTTGGTGGTCACTATCGACACTACGGTATCTGGAATGCGCGAGCGCGATTTTCGCAATGGCATGAAGGAACTGATCAGCGGCAGCATTTTCGCCAAGATTCCATTCCTTCCCCAGGTGCTGGGACGTCCCGGTTGGCTCTCGAGTTTCCTGCTCGACGGCGGCATCCGGCCGCTGCCCAATGTTGTCGTCCCGGGTCAAGGCCCCATGGCTCTGGTCGACGTCAGCGCGGCTTTGGCCAGCGCAGCGGTGACCTGGGCAGACCTGCGCTGGATACGAGAGCTGTGGCGCGGACCGATTGTGGTGAAGGGCGTTCTGACAGGGGATGACGCGCGCCGAGCGGTGGATGAGGGAGCAACAGCCATCTCGGTATCGAATCATGGCGGCCGGCAGCTCGACGGCGTCCCAGCATCGCTGAGAGCTTTGCCCGAGGTAGTTGCAGCAGTCAAGGGCCAGACCGAGATACTGATGGACGGAGGCATCCGCCGGGGTACGGACATCGTGAAAGCTATCTGCCTCGGCGCGCGCGCGGTTTTGTGTGGCAGAGCTTACGCCTACGGCTTGGCCGCCGCTGGCGAAGCTGGTGTGGACCGCGCCATCGAGATCCTGCGGGTTGACGTGGATCGCACTCTGCGGCTGCTCGGCTGTTCATCCATTGCGGCGCTGGATGGTTCTTATGTCACCGTTCCGTCCAGTTGGAAACAAGGGTAATTTGTCATCCCGGGCGCAGCGAGGGATCTGTAGTTTGGCGGCGGACGCCGGGAACAACAGATTCCTCGCCGCTGCCCTCCTCAGAATGACAATCAGGAGGAGGTGTCCTGCGGTTGCGGCGCGAACGGGACACAGCACCTGCCACGGGAGATCTTATGCACTGGACTCAGACTTACGATCCCTTCGGCCACTGGTGGCTCTCCACCCTGGTGGCGACATTCCCCATTCTAGTGTTGTTCAGCTTGCTGGCTGGGTTGAAAGTGAGGCCGCACTGGTGCGCGATAGCTGGCGCCCTGACCGCCGTGCTGGTCGCCGTGCTCTCTTTCAAGATGCCGCTGATCCTAGCCGCCGCCAGCTTTGGCTATGGCGTCGCTTTCGGATTGCTGAAAATTGCCTGGATTGTTCTGGCTGCAGTTTATCTGTACGACATCTCGGTCGATGCCGGCCAATTCGAAATCATGAAGGAATCGGTTGCTGGAATCACTGCCGACCGGCGACTCCAGGTTCTACTGGTGGCATTTTGCTTTGGAGCGTTTATCGAGGGGGCAGCCGGATTTGGAGCTCCGGTAGCCATTGCCGGTGCTTTCATGATCGGGTTGGGTTTCCGGCCGTTTCACGCCGCTGCGTTGAATCTGATTGCCAACACCGCTCCGGTAGCTTGGGGCGCTATCGGCACCCCGGTCCACACGCTCGCGGCGGTCTCAGCTCTGCCCGAGTCCGATCTGAACGCCATGATCGGGCGCATACTCCCTTTCACCGCGGTCCTGGTTCCGTTCTGGCTGGTCAGAACCATGGTGAGTTGGAAGGAAACGTTTGAAGTTCTGCCCGCGATTCTCGTCGTCGGGATCAGTTTCGCTCAGACCCAGTTCTTCTGGTCGAACTACGTCGACAGCAATCTGGTTGACATTATGGGAGGCGTGGTTTCGATCATTGCCCTAGTTACGTTTCTTCGTTTTTGGAAACCGAGGAAGATCTGGCGCTTTGATTACGATGGGAAGGAACCCCCTCTTCCACCGCCGGCCGCTGCGATCAGCGATCAATACGGTGGTGAGTGGAAGGCGCGAGAGTTCGACGGATACGTGAAACCGCACTCCTATTCGACGGGCCAGGTCTTGCGTGCCTGGATGCCGTTTGCAATCCTGTCCCTGTTTGTCCTTCTATGGGGATTGCCATGGGTCAAGCAGGCGATGAACCGGGCCACCACGCCCGCGTTTCGTGTTCTCCTCGCCGACGGCAAAGTTCGGCCGGGTCCACCAGGTTGGGACGTGCCCTATCTGCACAACGCGGTTTTACGCGCGGCCCCGGTGGTGGTCAAACCCACTCCCGAGTCGGCTAGATACGACTTCAACTGGCTTTCGGCGACAGGAACTGGCTGCTTTTTTGCAGCGATCGTGTCGGGATTGCTGCTTGGACTTGGCCCCCTTCGCCTGATGAAAATCTTTTGGCGGACTTTGGTGCGCATACGGCTGGCGATGGTCGCCATCTCGTTCATGCTCGGACTTGGATACGTAACCCGGTATTCGGGTCTGGACGCTGTGCTGGGCCTGGCTTTCACCCGCACAGCGTGGCTGTATCCATTTTTCGGAACGTTTTTGGGCTGGCTTGGGGTGGCGCTCACCGGCAGCGACACCTCCTCGAACGCCCTTTTCGGAAGTTTGCAGCGCATTACCTCACAGCAACTTGGCATCGACCCGATTCTCATGTGCGCGGCCAACAGCGCCGGCGGAGTGATGGGAAAGATGGTGGATGCGCAGTCCATCACGATTGCGACGGCTGCCACGGAGCAAGTGGGCAATGAAGGAATCATCTTCCGTTTCGTGGTCTGGCATTCTGTGGCCCTGGGCGCAATTGTGGGGATCATCGTTCTGCTATATGCCTATGTCTTTCAGTCCGGCGTGCCGCATGGGTTGCAATTCGTAAAGTGAGGAAAGTTCGGCTCGCGAATCGGCGTCTAGGTCTGGAAAATGTAGGCGCGGGCGTCCTCGCCCGTGCTGGG
>JBAUUQ010000021.1:0-83200 GCA_049582765.1 Terriglobales bacterium | reverse complement strand
CCAGCATCATTTTGCGTAAACGGGTCACAGGAATCTCCTTTCCCTATGACCCACACTATGTCAGCAGCTCCTGAACTCTCTCGGTCCACCCACGCGGTAGCGTCCGCCGCGCCAGCGGCTTAGTCCTTGTCGATCATCCGGACAGAATCGTCGCACTTGGCTGTAAATAGGGGCATCCTTACGCATCCTTGGGGGAAGAAGAGTCGGACTTCAGAGTTCCGACAAGTCTTTCGATTCGGGAGCGTAGCGACGCAGAAGTGTAATGGAAACTACCAGTACAAGGATCAGCAGACCCAACAAACCAAGTTCAATCATCGAAGAGTGGAAAATGGCGCTTGAGCCTTCGGTCGCCCATGCACCTTCTTTCGTGAGCGTGGCTGCTTCCAGGGTAATCACCAAAACGCGGCGAATTGAGGCAATCAGTCCGACGATCAGAAAGGGTTCTGTAACCAGAACATGGGAGCGAATGGAGATACGTACTGTATGTAGAATCTCCACCAGCATCAGCACAATGAGGAGTTGGTTCAATACCCTCAGAGTCTGGGCTGCAACCGTCCAATGACTGAGACCGATCCACAGTATTTGGCCCGCGGTTGCGATGGTCACAAAGGCCGTGACAACCAGCAACACTGCGAGAACGGAGTAGATGACTATCTCGGTCTTGCCCAGATAGTAGTCAAAGTGGTGGCGTAATCTGTCCTCGACCATATCAGACTCAAGTTTGAAATCGAAATACGAATTGGTATCGCTGTGAAGGGGAGCGCAGACATCAGTGTCCGCGCTCCGAACCCCTTCTTTTCCCTTCTTTGCCGTCTCGGTAACCTGTTTCAGAGCGTCCTCCAGAACTCTCCGCCCTGAAAGCAAGTTAGCGCGAGCGGTGATCGCGGTGTTCTTCCACGCGGGGGCGTCCTTCCCGCGCGGCCGTGCGCTCACGCTCAGTGCGCTCGTGTAGCACGTGCCGTTCGGGAAGCCGCTCTCCCACCCCGTATCGCCGGACCCCATAGGGATGAACATACTCGTGCCGGTTGATCCAGGTCCGCCGCCAGGGTGCGTTGTTGATGATCACTACGTGCGAGCCCCAATCAAAGCGGCAATGTCCCCAGCCCCACGGGCGAAAGAAATCCCCGATGGTCACGAAGAATCCAAAGCGGATCACACCACCGACCACAATTCCGGGCCCCGGCGGAAAGAAAACAATTGCTGGGTCATAGTACGGCACCGGGATGAATGCCGGATGCACGGGCACAATCGTGATGTACGGCCCACCGCTGACGATGATCTGGGTGTTGCTCCACAGATATCCGTAATCCTTGGCCTTCTTGCGCTCTCTTTGCACTGCATCCATCACGTCCTGCTGCTGCGACAGAAATGCGTTGCCGAGATCGGTGGTCCAGTTCATGTCGTTGGCCATCATCTCCAGTACCGAGGGGAATGGCAGGAGCGCTTGCACGCTGGGATCCCACGGAAGATGATCCGCCTGGATCGCGTCGGCCAGGGCTTGCCCGGTGAGGTAGTGGTGCTGATCGGCCCAGCGCGCCGCATCCGGAATCTGGTCGGAATACGTCGCGGCCGCAAGCACCTGCGCCAGGAGCGCATCCGGATACAGCGCAATGCGCGCTACCAGCTTGTCGAGTTGCTCCGGCGTGAACGACGGAGCAGGCGTGCCCTGCGCAAAACTGAGAACGGGAGCAACTGCTAAAACAACCAGAACTGCAAGGATGAGAATTAGTTTTCTAGTCTGCATACGATCCTCCTAAATTCAAGTCAAAGAATCTGACGAAAAATTAGAAGACGAACCTCGATTCACTGATTGGCTACCAGCAGGTGATTCTCGACAGAGAACACCCCGATCACCTCGCGGGCGCGCATCTCGGCGATCTGCTTGTCCATCGCGCTATCCACAACCCCGTACAGCTTTACATTTCCGTTTTCAACCACAATGCGGATGGGAGCTTGTGGATCCAGCGAATACTTCTGGAGCGCGGGATCGCGGTAGATCGCCATAGCCGTGCGTACGCGCAACTCGTCGTCAAATTCAGAGAGTGGCAGAACGTTAATTTCGTCCTTCACGTCACGCACGCCAGGAGTGTCCTCGACTATGCTGAGGGCGGAAGCTTTGTCCGGATAGCTCCGGGCCTCGCCGGCGATGGTTACGACGCCATCTTTCACAGCTACTTCGAAATTGTTGAATGTGATCCCGTAGCCAATGCGGTCATAGCGCAGCCGATTGGCAATGGTTTCACGCAGTTCTTGGTCGGAAACTGGGACAACCGGTTGCACCGCAATGAAATCGCGTACCCCCTCAATTCCATGGTGCTTGCGCGCTAGGTGCTCGGCATCCATCTTTTCGCGATAGGTCTCAACCGAGCCTTGCAACAGCGCGACTCGATCGTCAACCGCGACGGTGACGTTGCGGAACTCCAGGCGGTTGCTGAAATCTTGCTGTAGTTGCTGAGTAAGAACGGCGTCCTTACTCGCCGCAGTTGTAGTTCCTCCATCGCTCCCCAGCGCGGAGCCAGAAATCCCCAGCAAGAGCGCGAGTAGGAAGAACCAGAAGAATCGTTTTACGTTCCTCATATTCATACCTCCATGCTAAAAATTCCCTTTTTTGAGCTTCCAGGGGGCTTGTTTACCACGGCCTTGCCCAGCCTGGTTTTTTCGATCTGGATAGATGCACGACGGCGGGAAAAAGTTTCCACGATCTTAGTCTATTGATAGCAGATTGTATTAGTGTTTTAGCACCATGCCGCTGGGATACTAATATTTGTGCAAGTTATTGATATAGAGAAGTTTATTACATTATCTCCCCTGGAAGCCCAGATATTACTGCAACTTCGAGTCAATTTGAGCAGCGTATCGGAGCAAAAAGGAACCCATGCCGCCGCTGGGCAGCGGTTGAGATTAAGTGTTGCCTAGGCTAATCCATTGAAGCGATTTGAGATCAGCGTTAGTCTCTGTAAGCCCAAGGATTGGGTCTATCTGAAGGTGACGGGCGTGAATGAGGTGTTCCAAACTGGTGGTCGCTTGACGCTATGACGCCCTCCCGATAGTCGACCGTTCTTCGCAGGCCCACGACCGAAGGCCCCTACATCAATGAGAGGATGAGCGTTCTCGTTCTCACCGTTGTGGTGCTGGCGGGGGTCTCTGCCGTGGCCTACGCGGACAAATCCGTGGCCCCAGTTTCGCTCGCTCCTCTGTATTTCCTGCCGTTAGCTCTGAGCGCTCTGGTCCATCCCCTTCGCATCAGTCTTGCGCTTTCGATTGTCTGTCTGGTTCTGCATGATCTTGTTGACCCCATGCGTAATCTCGGAACTCAACACCTAACAAGGGATGCCACTACCCTTCTTGGATATGTCTTCGTTGTCGCGGTTGTGAACCAGTTGGGAGCGCAGCGACGCCGGCTAGGGGAGCTTGCCGAGCAACAGCGCGACGAACTGGCAAACGAAATTCAGTTGGCTGCAGAGGTGCAACAAAGCGTCCTACCTCGTTCGATTCCAAGTGTGCCTGGATTTGACTGCGCCGCGCGAATGTATCCAGCCAAGACTGTGGCAGGCGACTACTACGGATTCATTGAGCTTCCCGCAGGCGAGATCGCAACGGTAATTGCAGATGTTTCCGGAAAAGGAGTCGCCGCCGGCCTATTGATGCCTTCCATTGAGGTCGCCTTGCGCATGAATGCTCCGCGCTTTCCGAACACCAGCGATCTCTTGCAAACTTTCAACAACGTCGTTTGTCAGGTCACGAACGGAAGCCGGTTTATTTCACTGTTTTACGGAAAACTTTGCCCTCAGTCGAGTTCCTTAGAATACACAAACGCGGGCCACAATCCGCCGCTCTGAAGACGCTTGACAGAATAAGCACAGATATCACCGGCAGCGGAATGAACCGAAAGAGAGGGGCCATGAGAAGCAGGGACACGACAAGGAAAACCGCTTGTAGAATACCTGCAATGGGAGTTTGCGCACCGAGGCGCGCGTTGTCGAAGGTGTGGGAGGAGACACCAGAAGCAGGTAGCCCCCCGGCGAAAGCAGAAGCTACATTTACGCCCCCTTGCACAAAGAGCTCACCATTCGAATTGAAGCGTTCGCCAGTGACGTTGGCTGCGAGGCCCATAGCTTGGAACGACTCAATGGCGACCAGAGTTGCTATCGCGAACCCCTGGGCAAGAATGCTGCCGAGCAGATCAAGCCTGAAGGCGCCAGCCGGATACAAGTGGAATGATCTCAGGTCTGATCCGAAGAGCGATTCGACAGTGCGAACGGGGAAATGCCCGAACTTCACCAACAAAGCTCCCGTGGTAATCGCAATAAGGCTGGCTGGAACGTACCTGGATGCTCTTCTGCACGCCATTATCAGGACCAGGGTCACAATGGCCAAATTGATTGCGTGCGGCTCGATCTGCACCGGAGATCGTATAACCGTTAGCGCGGCCCGGGCGACTGGATCGGTGGCGATTTGCGGCCCGAGGCCAAGAAGATCGGGGACTTGTGGCTAACGACAAGGACTGCGATACCCGTCGAGAAACCGACGACGACAGGACGCGGAAGCATTCGGATGCCTGCTCCGAGGCCGATCGCCCCGAAAAACACCAGGAGAACGCCCGCTGACAACGTCGACAGAGACAGAGCGATGATTCCTTCCCGGGCGACGATGCTCGACGCAACTGCGACGAAGACAACGTTCGGCGCGGTAACGCGAATCTTGGAATCTCCAAACACTGAAGCTAGAAGCCCAGCGATGGCCGCACGGGAAATTCCATAAAGGGGATGTAATCCAGTAGCAACTGCGATGGCGATGGCGAGTGGAAAGATCTGCAAGGCGAGAACCAGGGCGGCGAACGCGTCTGAGAGGAAGCGAAAACGGTCGTAGTAGCTAAGGCAGACCACCGACTTGGGCAGCCATGTCATATTTCGAACCGCTCAGTTTGCTGTGTCCTGAGCACGTCAGAATCCCCGCCTCGATCAGGCGGAGACTCCGTGAATCCCTTACCACGCCAAAGATCCGAATTGCGTGTCAACCCGCGCGGTCGTTGTGCAGTCGTTCAGCTAGACGTCCGATGGCGAGGAGGATTCCATGAAGAAGAGCTTGTGGCCGAGGTGGACAACCAGGAATGTAAACATCCACCGGAAGTATTTTATCGACGCCTCCAAGAGACGCATAGTTGTCGCCGAAGATGCCGCCACTGATTCCGCAAGCGCCAACTGCCACCACTACTTTGGGTTCCGCCATCGCCCGATACGTCTTTAACAACGCAAGTTCCATGTTCCGCGTGACAGGACCGGTGACCAGGAGCATGTCGGCATGACGAGGAGAGGCTACGAATTGGATTCCAAAGCGTTCGATGTCGTGGATCGGATTGTTCAGGGCGACAATCTCCAGTTCGCATCCGTTGCATGACCCCGCATCCACTTCACGGATGGCGAGAGACCGGCCCAGAATTTTCTGGATGGTTTCGCGCGCTTTCTTCCCGAGGGTGTCGACGTCCGGTTCGACATTCACCGACTTAAGATCAACTTTACGCAACCCGCGATGCGTGCGGTCGGCATTCAGGGTGTATTCCGCGGTAAGAAGCAGGTTACGGCGGTCCGACGTCGCCAGTTCAAATTCCTGGGTGATGCGCACCGCCTGCTCGGACGATGCATCGGCGCACAAGCCGCAGAAGACACAGAGACCGTAATCGACGGTGATTTTCCGGGAATCACCTTTGTCGGATAGGGAAATGGCCCCGGTCGGACATACCTCGGCAGCAGGTCGCGCGTCCTTCCATTTGTCGAAATCGAAGCTCGGACGTCCGCGAAAGCGATCGGAGATCTTAGCGGGCTCGGCCGGATAGTTTGCGGTGACTGTTCCCGTGCTGACCGTCTTTTGAAGAATCTTGAACATCGTTTATCGGTCCGTCCCCGAGTAGGAAAGGTTGAAGCTCTTGTTGATCACCGGAAAATCCGCAATGATGTTTCCCTGGACCGCTTCCACCAGCGCTGGCCAGTTGTTGAGCGAGGGGTCTTTGATCTTGCAGCGCTGCAGATGATTATCAGGCCCGGTGCGAATCCAATGGATAATTTCCCCACGCCATCCTTCAACGGCGCTTAGCGCACAACGGTCTGATGGGATAGCAGGTACGGGCACGCGGAACTCTCTCTGCAAAGCGTCGGTCATCGCCTTCTGAACGATGCCAATGGATTCGCCTACCTCATCGATGCGGACCTGCATCCGATGCCAAACGTCTCCGGTCTGGTAAACCGGGACGCGGAATGAGTAGCGAGAATACGCGGCGTAAGGGTGATCGCGGCGCACGTCGAGATCGACTCCCGATGCGCGTCCTCCCACCCCTACAATGCCCAGATCCCGTGCCTTGTCGGGCCGCAGAATTCCTGTCAGTTCCAGGCGGTCGCGGGTGGATTCCGACCTGTCAATCAGACGGATCAGGCCCTCAAACTCGTGCGCAAAAGAGTCCACAGTAGTTCGCAGCGTATCCAGTTGCTTCCGGTCCCAGCCCCTGCGTACTCCTCCGACGCACACCATACCGCGCGACAGGCGGCTGCCGGTCAACTGTTCGTTCAAGGTGACCATCGTCTCCTTCAAGCGGCTGGCATGGGCGTTCGCTATGACGAAGCCAACATCCGTCGCAATGGCCCCAATGTCGCCGACATGGTTACAGATTCGTTCCAGTTCCAACAGGATGGTCCGCATCACCAGACCCCGCAGCGGCACTTCAATGTTGGCCGCGCGTTCGATGGCCTGACAGAACGCTGTGCCGTGGGAAAAACTCGAGTCTCCTGAAATGCTCTCCGCCAGAAAGACAGCTTTGTGTACGGGCAGCTTCTCAAAGAGTTTTTCAGTGCCCTTATGCGTATAGAACATTCGAAGCTGTAGATAGAGGATGGGTTCACCTGCCACCGCGAAGTTGAAGTGGCCGGGCTCGATGATTCCCGCATGTACCGGGCCTACCGGCACCTGAAAGACACCTTCCCCCAAAGCCGGCCGGTAGATATGGCGTTCTCCCTCAAAGGCCGGCAACACGGTTTCGAGAGGAAAGTCCTTGCGCAAGGGGTAGACATCGGGCCAATTGTCATGCAAGGCGACCCGGCGGGGATTCGGGTGTCCCACGGCCTTCAGGCCAAACCAATCCTGAATTTCGCGTTCTTGCCAGTTCACTGCCGGTAGTTCGGCGGAAAGCGAAGGAAACTCAAGGCTGTCGGAACGTACCGGCGCTTTCACGATCAGGTACTGAGCGCTGCCCTTTTGTTCGAAGACATAGTGGTTGAAGAAAACGGCTTCCGTAGCGCGCCGGTCTTCGGCGAATACCGTAACTAGCCTTGCGCCGAACTCCTCCCGCAAGTGTTGCGTAATGGGCCGGATGTCGGGATCGCCGAGGAGAAGATAGATTTCGTCTTCGCGGTCGGCCCGCACAGACTGAACCTGCGAGCCCAGTTTCTGCCGCAGAGCTTCAAACATTGCGGACGTTGCATGCGTCATCATCCACCCACCACGATGCCGACCGCATTCTGAATCAGCCTAAACAATGGGGCGGGTATCCAAAACCCCATCACGAGAATAACCACGGCCAAGCCCGCGACAGAGTACTTCTTCCAACCGCACATATTGGCCTGAGGAAGGCCTGGGTCCTCGCCGAGGACCAGATTCGCGATGTGCACGAGGAAGCCGGAAAAAATCAACACGAGAAAGGAGACGAACAAAACCGACAGCACAAGAGGGCCGCTGCTGAACCCGGCCCGCAGAATGGTGAACTCACTCTGGAAAAAGCTGAAGGGAGGCGAGCCAGTGACTGCCAGGGTCACCATAAGAAAGACGGCTCCGGTCAACGGCATCGAGTGAATCAAGCCGCCCTTCGCCTGGCGGAACAAGTCCGTCTTGAGGTGTTGCTGGACATTTCCGGCGCAGAAAAACAGCAAGGGTTTGGTCACGGAATGAAAGGTCATGTGCAGAAGCATGCCCAGGATACCCAGGGGGCCTCCGAAACCAAGCGCCAGCACCATGATCCCGCTATGGTCGATGCTCGAATAGGCCAGGAGCCGCCGGAGGTTCTTCTGCACCAGGATGAAGGGGACGGCCACTCCCACGGAAAGGAGCCCGAACAGAATGAGGAGCCGCGACCCAAACTGCGGCCCAAGGCATTTCGAACTAAGGATGTAGAACCGGATCAGAGCGTAGAGGGCGCAGTTGAGCACGCCGGTGGCGAGCATCGCCGCCCCCGGGATCGGTGCTTCGCTATAAGCGTCTGGCTTCCAGGTATGCATGGGAGCGATGCCGGCCTTGGTTCCATAGCCCAGAAGAATAAGGATAAAAGCCAGCCGCATGGTCGGCTGGTCAAAGTGGCCGGCGTTTCCGGCGAGAACGGACCAGTTCAGACCCGCCAGCGTGTCGGTACCGAGAGCCCCATAAGCGGAGTAGTAGGTCAGAATCGTGCCGAACAACGCCATGGAGAGGCCGACGCCTCCAATGATGGCGTACTTCCAGGCAGCTTCCAGAGATGTTTCGCGCCCATAAAACATGACGAGGAAAACCGACGCCAGTGTGGTTCCTTCTACGGCGACCCAGAGGATCCCTAGGTTGTTGGCGAGTGCGACCAGGATCATGGAGAAAACAAACAGAGGTGTAAGAGTGTAGTACTCTCGAAGTTTTTGGACACCAAAGCGGCCGCCCACTTCCTCCGCCTCTTGCAGAACTCCGCTGCTGTCGTCGTGACGAAAATAGCCGACGGCATAGACGGAGCAGACCATGGCCACAAACGCCGACAAAAGCACGACCAGCGCACTAAGAGCGTCGGCATAGAAGAACCCATTCCAGAGTGAAACGGAACCGTTCCGAAGCACTCGAGCGACCAACACGGCGGCCATACCAAATAGAATCGCGAAGGCGGCAAGATTGATCACCTCCATCATGTGCCTTCTTCGCAGCAAGAAGGCCAAGGGGCCGGCGGCCAAAGGAACGATAAGGAGTGCGAGCACAATCATACGTTGTCTTACTCTCTCAACTTCCGCAGTTTGCTGACATCCATAGAGTCGAACGTCTCACGGATGCGGAAGACGAGAATGCCGAGGACCATGACCGCGACCAGAACATCAAAAAAGATCCCAATCTCAACCACCAAGGGCATTCCATAGGTCAATGAAATGGCGGCCAGGAGGAGGCCGTTTTCGAGCGATAGCAGCCCCAGCACCTGCGTCAACGCCTTGCGGCGGTTCACCATGGTAAAAAAGCCGATCAGGAACAGGGCGATGGCAACAGCGAGTGTGTTGTGTCCCAGTGCCGTTCGGGCAGAAGTCTCTTCGGGGTGATAGAAAGATTCCGCGACCACGTAGCCCAACAACGTCAGGCCTCCTGCGATCAGGATTGACAGCGGAACATTGATCAGCGGCTCAATCTCGCGCCGGATTCCGATTCTCCCCACTAGGCGCTCGAGCAAGCGGGGAAGCAGTCCCGCTTTCAAGAAAACTGTGAGCAGCGCGACGACGTAGATATGGCTGGCCTGGTTGAAATAGGCGATGACGGCCGCGATCGCCCCCAAGAGAAACGACTGCACTGCGAAGATGCGAATGCTCGAAATGATCCAGCGCTGTCCCACTGCTGCGATCTGGAGCACTAGAACTAGGGCCGCCATCAGGGTGATGATTCGGTTGCCAAGCTCCGGGTTGGGGACAAAGTGCATGCGCGGCCTCAGAACAGAAATGTCGAAATGAGCGCGAGCGCTCCTAAAATGAAAGCAACCATGAGCAATTCCGGAACTCGAAACAGACGCAACTTCGCGTTCGTGGTTTCAACCAAAACAATCATGCACGCGAGGACAAGCAACTTCGCAAGATAGAAAACCAGCCCCACGCCGACCGTTTGGGCCGTCCAGTTGGAACTCAACCCGAACGGGAAGAACGTGTTGACCAGCAGAGTCATGAGCACCAGTTGCTTGATCGAAGCGCCCCACTCGATCAAAGCGAGATACGGTCCCGAATACTCGAGGACCATAGCCTCGTGGATCATGGTCAATTCGAGATGAGTCGCCGGGTTGTCCACCGGGATCCGCCCGGTCTCGGCAATCAACACGATGAAGAGCGCCGCAAATGCCAGCATCTGCGACGGCGCCAGAAACCTCCAACTCTGGCCGACAGCAACTTTCGCCATTTCACTCAGGTTGGTCGAGTTCGCTCCCAGTGCGACCGTGAAAATCGCCAGCATCATGGCCGGCTCCGCGATTGCGGAAATAGTCATCTCCCGGCTGCTGCCCAAACCACCGAACGAACTTCCGGTGTCGAGCCCGCCAAGGGCGAGGAAGAAGCGACCAAGCGCCAAAAGATAGACCACCGCGAGTACGCCACCGAACAGGCTAAAAGGGGCATGGGTCGTAGTCATGGGAATCATGAGTCCGACCAGGGTGGCTGTCCCGAAAACCACGTAGGGCGTGGCAGAGAAAATCCATGACGCCGTTTCCGGAATCACCATCCCCTTGCGCAGCAACTTGAAGATGTCCCGGTAGGATTGCAAGACGCCCGGCCCC
Organism: Terriglobales bacterium; assembly: GCA_049582765.1. Classification (GTDB taxonomy): domain Bacteria; phylum Acidobacteriota; class Terriglobia; order Terriglobales; family Acidobacteriaceae; genus JBAUUQ01. Next base: position 72,690 of record JBAUUQ010000021.1, on the reverse strand, counting down.
CGGCGGGTCTGAAGTCGAGCCTTCAGCGTCTTGATCATGCCGCTGAGCAAGGGAGCAACCATTAATACCAGCACTAGCTGCAGCCCCGAGTTGGTGAGCACTTCGGTCACTTGCGCACCCCGAATAGCAAAAGTAAGACGAGCGTTACGAAGATGTAAGCAAGGTAGGCATGAATGCTTCCCGCCTGAATGGTCCGCATTCTGCTGGAAACCCGGAAGATGAACTCTTGCAGAGGAGCATACAGCCACTTCTCGAACGTCGGTTCGATTTCACTCTCGAAACGGATCTCTTTGGGAAAATACGGCGATACATCGAAGACGGCTTGAATCTCCCGCCGCGGCTTGTATAGGACGGAGAAGATCATCCGCAGCGCTTTTGAGAATCCGGTAGCGGTGTATTCATTTTCTTCCGAAAGCCCAGGCAAGCCGCAGTCCCACACCGGGCTGCGCTTGCGCCCGAACTGCTTCGTCGTCCTCGACACCAAGAGAGCTCCGGGAAGCGCCAGAATCACCAGGCCGACTGCGATGATTGCGGTGGATACTGTGCCGCCGTGGGATGTGCCGGCGGAAAGCACGAGTCCACCACCCGTAATCAGATTGGCCACGACTCGCTGTCCAAGCAGTTGTTCCGTCATCGCGTTGAACACCGTGAGGAACCAGGTGACGCCCAAGCCCAGGGCTACGCAAGCTATGGTCAGGCCGCCCATGCCCACCAGCATCGAACGGGGCGCCTCGTGCGCACGGCTGGCCTCAGCGCCGCGAGGCAGAGCGAGGAATGTGATGGCGAAAGCCTTCACAAAGCAAGCCGCTGCTAGGGCGCCGGTCAGCGCCAGCATCGAGCCGGCGAGTGGGAAGAGGATGCGTGTTAGCCCTCCGGTCGCGCCAAAACCGGCGAGCAGGCTCTGGTAGGTCAGCCATTCACTGACAAATCCGTTCAGCGGGGGAAGGCCGGAGATGGCCACCGCGCCAATCAGGAAACAGAAAGCAGTTACCGGCATGGGACGGATGAGGCCGCCCATTTCCTCCATGTTGCGCGTTCCGGTCGAATGGAGCACGGAACCGGCTCCCAGGAACAGGAGACACTTGAAGATGGCATGGTTCAGGGTGTGAAACATCGCCGCGATCAGGGCCACTCCCGCGAGCAGCGGATGCCCCGCCACACGGAAGATCAAAGCGGCACCCAAGCCCATAAGAATGATGCCGATGTTCTCGATGCTGTGGTAGGCCAGGAGCCGTTTGAGATCGTGCTCCATCAAGGCATACAAGACGCCCAAAACGGCGGAGACGACTCCCACGATGAGCACTGCCAGGCCCGCCCAGGATGGCACGCCTCCCAGTGAATCCAAGAAAATACGGGTCATGCCGTAAATGCCGGCCTTGATCACGATGCCGGAAAGTAGAGCCGACGCATTGCTTGGCGCCACCGGGTGGGCGGCAGGCAACCAAATATGAAAGGGGATGACTCCTGCTTTAATACCAAAGCCCAGGAAGAAAAGAACAAACGCAGCGGACTGGCGGGCGCTGGACAAATGCGCGGCGGCGGTGTGAAAGCTCGCGAACTCGGCGCTGCCGCTCCCCTGGATCAAAAGAGCGAAACCAAGAAGCAGACACCCAACATCGGCATGCGCCATGATGATGTAAAGCAATCCCGCTTGCCGGCTCTCCCTTTGTTCGTTGTAAAACGCCACCAATCCGTAGGCGGCAAGCGCCCCCACTTCCCATCCGATCAAGAACAAGAAGGCATTGGCGGCTGTAAAGACAATGGTCAAGCTGAGAAGCAGGAGGTTGAACAAGAAACCAAAGAAGCCGATGTTCCTCTTGCCCTCGAATTCTTTCAGATAGCCGAATGAGTAGACTGAAACAGCGACCGTAAGAATCGCCAGGATTAGGTTAAAGAAACCGCTTAGAGCGTCGTAGGAGAAGCTATAGGCAAAGAGCGGAATACCCGAGGGGATCGACCAGTGGACTGGAGTTCCTCGAACGATGCCGAGAACGGCAGCAAGCCCTCCCAGGGCACCGCCCGCCAAGGCCGCACCACAACAGATATTGCGAGCCATGGACGGTTTTCGCCAACTCGCGAGCGAAGCAACAGCGCCCGCAGCATAAGCTGCAAGACTAAGTGCGAAGGCCGCGCTGACCGGAAACGTGTTCATGAACCCTGTTTGCCATTACCCATGGAGCATCCTCGTTAGCCTAGAACAGTTGCATCTGCGAGCGTCACATTTCGGATCGTGACATCTACTACTTAGCTATCTCTCCTTAGTCGACGGGGCTGCGGCCGATGCTGCGTTCGAGGGGGCAAGGTCGGTGCTTCTTCGTCCCCAGTTGGTTCCTCCCGTACCCTGCGTTGCCCCCTCGGGGAACAGGGTCTTGACTCGATCGAGGGCGTCAGCCACGCTCCGGCAAATGTTCTCCTCGCCCACATGCTCGTGAAATTCAGTCTCGCGCATTCGCAGTAAGGGTTGTTCCCGCGCACCACAAAGGATGAGTTGCCGCCCGGATTCGTGCACGCGGTCCGCCAGGTTCTCCAGTGCCTGAAGACCCGTGGAATCAATCGCGGTCATGTTCCGAAGTCTCAGAATCACGATAGGAGGGAGATCCGGCAACCGAGAGACGATCGTATCGATCTTGTCGGTTGCGCCAAACAAGAAGGGACCGTGGATTCTGAAGATGCTGACGTAACCCGGGATTTCTTTGTGCTGCAAGATATGCACGTGCCCTTCGTGAATGTATTCTTCCGTAACTTCGGACACAGTGGTGGTCTGTGTAACTTTCCGGATGAACACCAGCGCCGCCAGAATCATGCCCGCTTCGACGGCCACGGTTAGGTCGGCAAAGACCGTGAGAAGAAACGTTACCAGCCAGGCGGCAATCTCAAACCGGGACTGTTTGAAGAGTTCGGGAATCTCCCGCCATTCGCCCATGTTGTAGGAGACCACCAGCAATATGGCAGCGAGAACGGACAGGGGAATAAAGCGGGCCAGAGGCGCGGCAAAGACAACGATTGCGAGAAGCGTGAGGGCGTGGACCATTCCCGCTACCGGCGTCTTGGCTCCAGAACGGATGTTGGTGGCTGTTCGAGCAATCGCTCCCGTAGCCGGCAGTCCCCCGAACAGCGGCGAGAGAATGTTGGCAACTCCCTGGCCTACCAGTTCGACGTTCGGGTTGTGCTTGTCTCCGCTCATGCGGTCGGAAACCACCGCAGACATGAGCGACTCGATCGCGCCCAACATGGCGACCGTGATGGCCGGGGAGATGAGCGGGCGCAGCAGATCCACCCGAAAGTGTGGAATCGTGAGCTTGGGAAGTCCTGAGGGAATCCCGCCAAAACGAGTACCGATGGTTTCTACCGGGAGTTTGAAGACCACGACCGCTGCGGTACCGACAAATAGAGCAACGATGTAGCCCGGAACTCTCTTCACCAAGAGCATAAAGAGGATAATCACGACAAGCGCGCCAACGCCCATGCTCGTTTCAAGGGGCGAGAACGATGAAAAGTTGTGGGCATAGGCCAGGATTCGGGCCGCAAATTCACCTGGGACCTTGTCTATTTTCAGCCCAAAGAAATCCTTGATCTGTGTGCTGGCGATGATGACGGCAATGCCATTGGTGAAACCTACGACGACGGGGCGGGGGATGAACTTAACCGCCGTACCCAAGCCGGTGACGCCCAGGATCAGGAGCAGTACGCCGGCCAGCAGAGTGCACATGAACAGCCCATCCACACCGTGTTTCGCGACAATGCCATACACGACGATGACGAATGCGCCGGTTGGACCGCCGATCTGGGTCGAGGATCCTCCCAGCGCGGAGATCGTAAAGCCCGCGACGATCGCACAGTAGAGGCCCGTTTGAGGCGGTACACCCGAGGCAATAGCGAAGGCCATCGCTAAGGGCAGCGCGACCAGTCCTACGGTGATACCGGCAAGAAGGTCCCCCACAAACATACGTTTCGTATAAGACTTAAGGCAGAGCACAGACTTTGGCAGCCAGTCGTTCATAATTGCTTTTCCACGATCGGTGGTGCCGGTGCGGGTGCTACCCGGCTCACCAGTTCGAAGTGAATGAGAATCTCCTGTATGAGGTTGGGGAACATTCATAGTGCCTAGTCTAGGGATAAGGCGGCGGAACTGACTCGATGTTTGGCCGAGCGAGGACTCTATCGGCCAACCTCCTTTGCTTTCTCCAGCGGAGGCTTTTCTGGACTACTCTCCACAGAGCGCAGCATTTCGAAGACGGCTTGCTGGTCTGCTCGGATTCGGGTAACGAGACTGTTCCCATCGTTCTCGGGAGTGTGGATCTCTTGCGCTATGGTTAAAGCACGGCCATACAGAGCATGGGCCAGGACGTAATTGTGATTTTCGCGATGCCGGTTCGCCAGCGTGCACAGGTTCTCTGCCATCGCTTGCAATTGCCGGAGACGAGTTAGATCCACACCATGGGAATTGCTCATTGAGTGTTTCCTTCGAACGCCAGATAAATCGCGACGAAGATCAGAAGCATTGACACTGCCGCCCACAAAAAGTTGAGCACCCATTGAACTCTTGCCGGGAAGCGATGCGTCGCCCGTGGGCTCGCGATCTCCCGCAGGTTGCGCGGCGGCCGAAACGGCATCTCGAAACCAACTCTGTTCCGAGTGCCCCGGGCTCGACGCAACCGATGGTTCTGCACGCCTTGTGATCCGGCCTATCTGCATCGCTTTGTCGCGAACCACTCCAGGAACTCCCGGGCCGAGTTCAAGCGCGAGCTCGTAGTCCGCACAATTTTTCATTGCAATCGTGATCAGTTCCGGTATGCCCCGATCCGGCATCAATCGACCCAAACGCCGCGTCTGCTTGGCCAGGACCGTGCAGAGCAGAAAGGAATTGACCGGCGCCTCCCGGCCTAATCTCATCCGCGAGTGAGCTTCCATCAGCATCCTCCGCTTTATCTCCGGCTCTCCGCAGCAGAACTTTCTTCTACAGGGTGGTCCACCCGCCGTTGCGCCTCTGCGAGCGTCAAACCACGACTCATGAAGAGAAGGATCCCCTTGAGCCGGTACATATCCCGGGATGAGTAGAAAACGCGCCCCACTTTCGGGATTCCGTGAACGATCCCTTTTCCCTCGAAATCTTCCAACTGAGTGGCTGAGATTTCCAGCTTGTCGAGCAAGTGTTCCGCCGGAAAGTACATTGAAAACCTCCTGCTAAACCAAACCCGTCATGGCCGCGGCCCCTGCTCACTTTCACCCATCAGTCGGAACCTTCTCCTTCTGCGCAGTTACGGGAAACTGCATGGCTCTGCATGCGGGTGCGGCAGAAACGAGCGCCATAAGCCCTCCAGGTCGCTTCCGCGCGGTTCTTCAGAGCAATTCCTTCCGCTGAGCGATTGGTTCTTCTAAGCAGATCGGAGTAGCACTCCAACACTTCGGCCATCATGGGATGTTGCTGCCCCAGCGTTCTCTCTACCAGACCCCACGCACGTTGATAGAGCTTCTCGGCGGCTGCATACCGCCGCTTTCTGGAAAACTCCTCTCCCCAGATCAAGAAGCTTCGCGCTGCCACCGCAGTCGTGTCCTTATTGCTTCCGATGGCCATATCGCGAGTCCTCTGTCTTCGAGCTAATCGGTGCTCCTGGACGTTGGCCGGCATCGGGCTGCAACCGCCTGATGTTCACTGCGCATGGCTGCTCAAACCCGTACAGAAGGTCGAACTCCACCCAGTGACCCACCCTGAGCTCGTCCACCCCGTTGCTTGCCTTGGACCGCTCAAAACAGACTTCCTTCCCGTCTTCGGCCAGAAATGCAAGCAGAACCGTCTTTCCGCGAAACCCGTGTGATGGAACCGCGCATCGGACTGCTTGTCCTTCAAGGTGCGACCGAACTGGCCATGAATATCCGGACGCTGCGATTGAGTCTATGACACTCGACTTCCGATGCCCGGCAACTTTGGTCAAGACTGTCCCAACCTTTGACTCCAACGATTTGATCGGAATCAATGCCAGCGCTTCCCAGGAACTTCTGCACTAGGGCACCTCGCGCTTCGGCCAACGTGTGTGTACAAGTTTCCGAGCCTCCCGAATCACACGAGCCGACGATCAGAATCCGCGCGTCGCGGTGCCTTTGGAGCCAGCCGGCCGCACGTTTCAACGTGTTCTTCGCCGCGATATCGAGTTCAAGACTGTTCGGCGCGAACGGGATGGGGCGCCTGAGAAAAGGAGGATCGGAGACTGCCAGGGAGGCGCCCGGGGAAACGCTACAGAAAACTTTGGAGCCGCTGAGTCGAGAAGCCTCCTGCTGACTGGAGAGAGATCCGGAAGGCGCCACGCTCTGTCCGTCTTTTGACGAGGGCACGGTCTGCAAAACAGGTGGGGCCAGAAAACGTACCGTCTGCCCGCGTGCCAGCCACAGATCGCCAGCGAACAAAACTGAAGCACTTAATATGACGATATTTGAATATATACTCACAAAGAAATGCGGACTAGCCTCTGCTGGCGGAAGGGACAGCCAACTGTGAGAGCAGGTCTTTCACATCGATCAAGTGGTTGTTGAAAATCTTCTTGGCCACATCCAGCAGCTTGAAAATCTCCGGGTCGCGAACTGAATAGAAGACACTCTGCCCGTCTTTTCTCCCTACAACAATGCTGCGGTTTCTGAGGACGGCCAGTTGCTGGGACAGCGTGCTTTGTTCGACGTCCAAGCGCAAACAAAGATCATTCACGCCGACTTCGCCGCGGCGCAGTTCATCCAGAATCCTAATTCGCAGAGGATGAGCCAGCGCTTTGAAGAACTCCGCTTTGAACTGACTCAACTCGGGCATCGTATTGACATATTTGCATATTACAATTTAGTGTGTCAAATTGATTTGCTTGGTCTGAATGTTTACCCCTAGTATGTCGTCACCTAATACCCATTCCCTCAGAATCGTTGTGCAGCATATCCGCGCACATCAGCGATCCGTATATCGGCTGGTTGCCTACGGCGGGGAAGGTGGAGACTACACTTCGGGAAGTACAGAGTTCGAATCCCGCGATCGTCTCCTGAAGGCGTTTCGTTCGGCAGTACCTGACTTTGATGAAAGCACTGTTTCCACAAGAGACAATCCCGAGACGTACATTGCCTTTGCCGGGGAAATGCAGTTAGACGACTCGCAGTTATCGAAGCTCGGCCTGAAAGATGGCATGAAATCCTGAACTTCCGGAAGCTTGCCAAAGGGCCGCGATTTTGGACCGGGCGCCCGAGGTCGTGTGATCGGCCAGGTCGTCTATTCAACTCTGCAATAGCAATAGAGGGACTGCTGGACTGTTCCAAACGGTAGCAACGCTCGGAGCAGGTGGCGCGGTTTGGGAAGTTGAGGCTCACGGGACCCGAATATGGAAACATTGTGCCCGGCGTGTTCACGCCGGTGCTCGCCAAACACTCGAAGTCGTTCTCGCTGATCGATTGCGTGTCGGGCGGAGTGGATCGGATGCAACGGAACTTTGAACCCATGCGAAAGCAGGTCGAAACCTGGCAGAGAGCTGAATTGACCGACGTCACCGTGAAGGTTGTCATCTACGAAGCATTCGTCGAGGGCAAACTCGAGGCGCCCAAACACCTTGCTCGTACGGTCCATGACCTGTACTTTGAGCCGAAGTACGACGAGTTCCGATCTAGGACGATCTGGAGTCTGTCGAATGCCTTCACGTCGGCGTTCAAGGAACTGGATCCCATCCCGCAATTCAGAGCGACAGCCAAGCTGGGTGAATTCCTGGAGGGCCGGTTTTCGCAATCCTTTTAACCAACTCAGCGGTACCGGCCGGACCGCCAACTACAGTCGAGGACTCTGCCGTGACAGCGAGGATTTCACCCGTAACTAACTGAAAACACGCGGTACGGATGGCGCTACAAAAACGTTTTAATGACCCTCGGAAACAGTTCGTGGACTGTTATTGGACCATAATTTCGAGTGTGCCTGCCACGGCGTCAAATACTTGAAATTGGCAGTCGTTCGTCGTCGCTTTACGGTCAAGGTTGATGGGACCATCATCTGTCAAGAGCAAGGCCTGGATTAGCTCAGGCTTTACACCTATTTAGTACTCGCCACGACATAGACGTAGCGGAGCACACCGCTCCCCGTGTTTGTGACGTTATGCTCAGTCTCGGGCGGACAGTACAGGGCATAGTTGGCTTGAACGTCTAGCTTGGAGCCATCCTTGAAAGTCATCACGCCCTGCCCCTCAAGTACAACGAGCAATTCCTCGTGTTGTCCTGTGCTGTGTTTTCCAACGGATTGCTTGGGCGCCAAAACTTCCAGTCCAGACTTCATGGTGACGCTGTCAGGGGGACCGGCCAGCACCTGTAGATAGTCCTTGCCATGGCTGTCGAGCTCGACGACTTTGGCGTGAGGTTTTTCTTGAGACTTCGCCGGAGTTAAGAAAAACGAGGAAAAAACGAATATTGCAATTGCCGCAGATACAATCTGTTTAGGTCTCGCTTCCAAGTTCATCTTGTGATCTCCATTTCTGTGGTTTCGCGTTCTGTTGTTGTAGATACTGTGTCCTAAACACGGTCACCGCAACAGCCTTGAAAGGACCGCGTTTACACAAAACGCGGAAGAGTAGGCAATCCCGGTCATGTAGGCAAACTGGATCGCGGGCCACTTCCAGCTGTTAGTCTCACGCCGTACAACGGCCAAAGTCGATGCGCATTGCATGGCAAATGCAAAGAAGACCAGTAGTGCCATTGCAGCGGCGGGAGTGAGATCCTGTCGTAACGCATTCTGCAGTGTCATCGCTTGCGTCGCCGGGTCAGTTCCATAAATCGTGCCCAGGGTGCCGACGATCACCTCGCGCGCGATCACCGATGTCAGCAGGCCGATGCCAATCTTCCAATTGAAACCGAGAGGCCGGATAAGCGGTTCAATTCCATGTCCTAGGTAGGCGATCGCACTGTGTACCAGCTCCGGAGAACGGCCATGGTTCAGTGGGAGATGCGTCAGGACCCAAACGAGCAAGGAAACTGCCAGGATGACCGTTCCCGCCTGCCTCAGGAAGACCCCTGAGCGGTCGAGCAGGCGCATGCCGACAGACTGCAACGTTGGGCGCCGATACTCCGGAAGTTCCAGCATGAAACGGAACGGCATGCAGATTGAGTATCGAAGACTTGAGGAGTTTTGCGGTGGCGATGGCCGCAACAAAACCGAGCACGTAGAGTGAGAGCATGGCACAAGCCCTTGCTCCGAGCAGTACGCCCTCGACCGGACGATCCGGGATAAATGCTGCAATGAGCAGTGTGTAGATAGGCAAGCGGGCCGAACAAGTCATGAAGGGCGCTATAAGAATCGTCGCGATCCGGTCCCGCTTGTTCTCGATCGTACGGGTGGCCATGATTGCGGGAACGGCGCAAGCGTACGCAGACAACAGAGGAATGAAGGCTTTCCCGTTCAATCCCACGCTCCGCATAGTGCGGTCGGCGATGAGCGCCGCGCGGGCCAGATAGCCCGAGTCCTCCAGTATCCCTATAAAGAGGAAGAGCAGAAGGATCTGGGGAAGGAACACGAGCACGGAACTAACGCCCTTCCACAGGCCATCCAGCAGAAGTGACCGTAGCAGACTATTGCCCATATTCAGCTCTACGAAATCTGGGACGAATTTCAACGTTCGGATACGATCAACGGCATCACTTGCGGCCTTCCCAAATCCGGAACCCCAGGTTCCACCTACCGGGGTACCTTTGCCCAAATGTTGCGGATGACGCAAGATCTGGGTTGTATCGTCAAAGGAAATGCCAGCGACCCCATCACCGCACTCGATACGACCTGCGGGCAAGATGCGACCATGCCGACTCAAGGCCTGGACCCCACCGCCATGATTACCGAAGGAGATGCCGGAGGTGAGCCTTTCGACAAAGGGAACCAGGTAATGCAGAATTATCTATACTGCAACAGCAACCCACCCGCGGGCAGCATGTGCAACTACGGAAGCGCCGGAGGCGCGTCGACCGATTTCATCAGCGGCCACTCCTATTTCACCAATGGCCGGCTTCCCGAAGACAACATGACTTACATAGCGGCACAAAAGTCGATGCTGTCCTCCACTGATGCAGCTAAGCCATACGTCACCGGGGAGGGGAGTTGGGGACATAATGTCGGCTCGAACGGCACCCTTAGTGTGAGCAGTCCTGATCTGCAAGCCGCCTTCGTGGTGCGCTGGTACATGACGTTACTTATGTCCGGCGTGAGCCGTGGTTACTGGTATTCCTGGGACTCATCCAGCTCTACCGGAAGTGGTGGCTTATGGTCGCCGACGAGTATATCGTTCCCGCCGCTCGACTGCACAATCCCCAATTCTAAGATTGGGGGTTACGATTGCTCCGGGGAAATTGCCTACCGGCAGACGGTAAACTGGCTCTCTGGGGCTACGGTGGCGAACTTCAGTTGTGCTGGACCCTGCGGCGCCGGTCATCATCGAGAATATGGTTTCCCCTTCACCCTAAGCTCCCCAGTCCTACGGTACTGCGAATTGCGCCGTCCATTTCGCCCTTTGTATTCTCGAGTGTGAGCGTTGGCAGATCTGGGAGTCCGTCGTGCTGATGCCGTGGGCCAAAAACTTCGCAAGGTTCGGATACCGACCGTCATAATCTCCGGTGAGCGTTTTAGACACTGGCATCCTGGGGAATCCGCATACTTCTTGGTCTGTCGGTCCACCTTGCAGCGTGAGCACGTTGGTGGACCGGTGGACGGCGGTTTTGCACAGGAATCCACAGAAATAAATAGACCCACTCAAGAGCGTGCTCACCCCCTTTTCAGGCACGTTTTTTAGCCCTTTCAAAGGCGGTTTTTCGATTCTTTGCCGTCTGTCCTCAGCGTCCACATTTCGTCAACAGATTTCGAATTCGGCCCTCTTGCGCACGATATGAAGGCCGCTCCGAAACTGCATTAGCGACACTACATTGGCGGATGGATCTGAAAACAGCAACCGGAAAATCTGAGCAGCGAGCTGCGCACGGTTTCTATTTGTATAGTGCTTCATCAGCTTCTTCGATGCTAAGCAGCAGCAATGTTTTCTATTGGGTGGCCAGCGAGCAATTGGCCAAAACCCTATGCCGGCTAAGTGAAGGGGCGCGAAAAAGATCGCGAAGCGAGGTCAGAATCAACTAATAGGTCGCCCGTCCGCCACTGAGGTCGAACGTGGCGCCAGTTGTAAATGAGTTCTCCTCCGAGACCAGCCACGCTACCATGGCGCTGACTTCCTCTAACTCGAGAAAACGGCCACGCGGAATTCTCGAAAGCATGAAGTCGATGTGCTCTTTGGTCATCTGATCGAAGATACGGGTGCGAACGGCTGCCGGCGTGATGCAGTTCACCGCTATGTTATGAGATGCAGTCTCTTTGCCGAGCGACTTGGTGAGCGCGATCACACCGGCCTTCGACGCACTGTATGCCGGAGCGTTGGCGTTGCCTTCCTTGCCAGCGATCGATGCAACGTTAACGATTCGCCCGAAATTTCTCTGCAGCATATGCGGAATAATGGCGCGACAGCAAAGAAAGACTCCAAACAAGTTGACGTCTGTGACCTGCCTCCAGGCCTCGATAGGATACTCCCATGTCTTATGATTCGGACCAGCAATACCTGCGTTTGCGACAAGAATGTCAATTGCATCATGTTTCTTCAGGGTAGCTTTTGTGGCGCGCGACACGCTATCCGGATCGGCAACATCGACATTTTCCACCGAGACTGTACTTCTGTCTTCGAACTGTGCTGAGACTGAAGTAAGGAGTTCGACATCGCGATCCCAAAGCGAGACCGAAGCCCCCGAAACATGTATTCGTCGTGCAATCGCGAGGCCAATGCCCTGGGCACCCCCGGTGATAACCGCATGGCGATGGCTGAGATCGATCTTATTCATACGTTTTTCATAAGTTGTTGAGGCTTTCAGGTAAATTTGTGAGGCTGTGTATTGTTCTTGGGTTAAGCCAATATTCGAGAGAAGAATTCGGGCAATCCAGGTACTTGTCCTTCAAGGCGGAATAGACCCCCTGCAAGTTGCCCGTCCTCTTTCTTGCTGTTGCCACCAGCGGTGGTGATGTAGAGGTCGGAATATTCCGAGCCGCCAAAGCTGAGGCTTGACACCTTGCGCGCGGGCAGCATGATCTTTTTCTCCACGTTGCCATCCGGCTGAAAGCGCACGATACAAGCGCCATCCCACATGGCAGACCATAGGCAACCCTCTGAATCAAGGCTTGCGCCGTCTGGGAGTCCATCCACCTCTGCAAATCGTGCAAAAACGCGCCGATTGGTTATCGATCCGTCCTGGACGTTGTAGTCGAAGAGATAGATCTCGCGCTCAAAGGAGTCGGTGTAGTAGAGACCCTTACGATCAAGCGTAAAGGCCATGCCATTTGAGCACCCGATGCCTTCTAGCAGCACATGAAGAGATCCATCGATGTCGAGCCGGTACAATCTGCCCTTCCGGTAATCTGTAGACATAGTGCCGCAGAAGACGCGTCCCCGCGGATCGGCGATGACGTCATTGAAACGCGATGCGAGTTCGTCTGGAATCTCGGGTACGACCTCCACGAGTTCGCCATCTCGCCAGAGGGCAATCGTTCCTCGATCCATAAATAGCAGCAACGAGCCATCCTCTTGAATCGTAAATCCGCCAACTGGCCGGCCTTGATAGCACTGTTCATGTCTCCCAGTTGTCGGCTCGTAACGGAAGACACGACCGGTGGGAATATCTGTCCAATAAAGTCTTTGCTGGATAGGGTGCCAAAGTGGATTTTCGCCGGTCTCGCACGCATAGTCCGCGACAAGCGTCGGTTGGACAGACGCAGCATCTGGCAACGGCTTCTGCATAGTTGGGTCTTTCTGTTCAATAGTGTCGACTCGGTGAGACATCGATGACCAGCACTTCTTAGCGCACCTCTCAGCCAAACGTCATATGTATACTATACGCATGCCTGCACCGATAAACTGGGGTTCGCTAAAATATTCCCTTCCACCGCGCGTCAGTCTTCATCGTCAGGTCGCCGGAAGACTCGGCTTACTGATCGCGGAAGGACAACTCATACCAGGCTCGGTTTTGCCAAACGAGTCTCAGCTCGGCGCAAATCTTGGTGTGAGCAGGACCGCGCTGCGTGAAGCGATTAAAGTCCTCGCAGCAAAGGGCCTTGTGGATGTGCGACGGAAGACGGGTACGCGGGTCCGACCCAACTCCCAGTGGAACATGTTGGACCCGGAAGTGCTTTTCTGGCTTTTTTCGGGTCCAGATGTGCCAGCCGGTCTAACGGATCTTCTGGAAGTCAGAAAAATCGTGGAACCCGCAGGGGCACGGATGGCCGCCGAGCGTGCGACACTTGAGGATCTCGCCGAGATGCAACGCGCATTCGAGGCGATGGAGGCTGCAGCCAACGATCTAGATTCACGGGTTGAGACTGATTTGCTCTTTCATCTCTCCATACTAGAGGGCGCCCACAATGCGTTTATGCGGCCGTTCGGTGCTCTGATCCAGGCTGCACTCCGTACCAGCTTCCGCCTCACAAGCAGCAATACGGTTGCCTACAGGCGAACACTCACGCTTCATCGAGAAGTGTTGGCAGCGATCAAGTCTCGAAATCGAAAGAAGGCGGAGGCGGCAATGCTCTTAGTTCTTGCGCAGACTTCTAAGGATGTTGCAGCGGAGTTGCAGAAGGCAAAGAAAGGCATTCCGCTCATCCTCAAACGGCGGCAATCGCGCCAATAAGGCTAGAAGGCATGAGGAACACCAAGAAACAACTTCGTTCTGCCGCCTGGTTCGGCCGCACTGATAAAGATGGCTTCATCCATCGGAGTTGGATGCGTAATCAAGGGCTCCCAGGGGACGTCTTCGATGGCCGTCCAGTTATCGGAATCTGTAATACCTGGTCAGAGTTGACGCCTTGCAATGCACACTTGCGGGATCTCGCAGAACGCGTGAAACGCGGCGTGTGGGAAGCCGGCGGGCTGCCTCTCGAGTTTCCGGTCATGTCCACCGGCGAATCCAACATACGTCCGACGGCGATGCTCTTCCGTAACCTGGTTAGCATGGACGTTGAGGAATGCATCCGAGCGAATCCGGTAGATGGAGTCGTGCTGATGTGCGGTTGCGACAAGACGACTCCATCCTTAATTATGGGCGCCGCAAGTTGTGACATACCGGCCATCGTTGTGTCTGGCGGCCCGATGCTCAATGGCAAGTTTCGCGGCAAAGACATCGGCTCCGGCACCGACCTGTGGCGATTTAGCGAAGCGGTGAAAGCTGGAACGATGAGTCAAGAGGGGTTCACCGAGGCGGAGTCCTGCATGTCCCGCTCTGCCGGCCATTGCATGACGATGGGAACTGCTTCGACCATGGCCGCGATGGCGGAAGCGCTGGGCTTGGCACTCCCGCATAACTCCGCTATCCCTGCGGTGGATTCGCGTCGTTCTGTTCTGGCGCAGATGTCAGGTCGCCGCATCGTGGAGATGGTTCGTGAAGATCTCACGCTCTCACGAATTCTGGACCGCAAGGCATTTGAAAATGCGATCCACGTCAATGCAGCGCTCGGCGGGTCCACGAATGCCGTCATCCATCTGCTCGCGATCGCGGGGCGAATCGGTGTGCCCTTGACGCTGGACGACTGGGACCGTATCGGCCGCAACACTCCGACCCTGGTAGATATCATGCCCTCCGGACGCTTCCTCATGGAAGACTTTTACTACGCCGGCGGCCTTCCCGCAGTCCTCAGATTGCTCTCGGAGCACAAATTATTGCACGCGGACATTCTTACAGTTACCGGAAAGACCGTCGCGCAGAATTGCGGGGACGCCCCGATCTGGAATCAAGAAGTAATCCGGCCGCTCGAGAATCCGCTCGTGGCGCACGGCGGCATCGCTGTGTTGCGAGGCAATCTCGCTCCGGACGGAGCAGTGCTGAAGCCGTCGGCAGCGTCTCCTCATCTCATGAAGCACCGAGGCCGCGCTGTCGTTTTTCGCACAATCGAACAATACAAAGAACGGATTATGCTTCCCGGCCTCGACATCGACGAAAACTCTGTGATGGTCCTGCAGAACTGCGGACCCAAAGGCTATCCCGGCATGGCGGAAGTGGGGAACATTGGGCTGCCTCCCAAGTTGCTCGCCCGCGGTGTTACCGACATGGTGCGAATCTCCGATGCACGCATGAGTGGCACAGCCTTCGGCACCGTCGTTCTTCACGTTTGCCCCGAGGCCGCCGTGGGTGGGCCTCTCGCTTTGGTGCAAGACGGCGATTTCATCGAGTTGGACGTTACGGATCGTCGCCTGAATTTGGAAGTTTCAAACGAAGAGCTGGCCCGTCGTCGCAAGGCATGGAAGGCGCTTCTGCCGTCCGTGAATGGAGGCTATCAGCAGATGTATATCCAGCATGTGATGCAGGCATGCGAAGGCGCGGATCTGGATTTCCTGGTGGGCTGCCGCGGAACCATCGTAAAACGCGAATCGCATTAGGACGCGCCTGACGTCACCTGGGATGAGGCGAGTGCGTCATGAAGATCACTGAAGGCTTCGCGAGGTATCCAAGTCTGCAGGACCGTGTCATCGTCATCTCTGGCGGTGCAAGCGGCATAGGCGAAGCGCTCGTCGAAGCATTTGCTTTGCAGAATGCTCAGGTTGTTTTTCTGGACATTCAGGACGCCGTAGCGGAGTTACTGATTCGTCGCATGGAAGCCGCGGGCCATCCCGCTCCAGCCTTTTATCACTGCGATCTCACTGACATCGAGGCCCTCGAAGGGGTCATGAGCACCGTGCTCCACCGCTTCGCTACGATCGATGTTTTGGTAAATAACGCCGGCAACGACACGCGTCACTCCATCGAGAACGTCACCTCGGACTATTGGGACCAGTCGATGGGCGCGAATTTGAAGCATCAATTCTTCATGACGAAGGCGGTAATCCCCGCCATGAAAAAGGTCGGCCGAGGTTCCATCATCAACATGAGTTCGATTGGATGGGTCATCCCATCGACGGGTATGCCCGTCTACGTCACCGCCAAGGCCGCGATCGTCGGAATGACACGGACGCTGGCCCACGAGCTGGGCCCGGACAGTATTCGTGTGAACTGCGTGATGCCCGGCGCCATACTGACGGAACGCCAAAAACAGCTTTGGTTCACCGAAACCTACAAAGCAGAAATCCTGGCCAGCCAGGCTTTAAAGAGGATGCTTCTTCCCGAAGAGGTCGCCAGGCTCGTTCTCTTTCTCGCAGCGGAAGATAGCTCGGCGATCACCAATCAGTCTTTTGTCATCGATGGCGGATGGGTCTAGCTGTTCCTGCTTTCTCCTGGTTGAGACAGCCGACGTCGGACAAGCACCGACTCTGCGCTATAACTGCCACAGCTTCGATTGCATTGATATCGTATGAGCCGGCCCTGCGCTGCCGGGCACAAATATCATCAATTTGTCTCCCACAACCTGAAGATCCGCAACGCCCTGAAAATCTCCCGGAATCACTGTACTGAAGGCGGCGAAACGCTTTCGGAGTCTGCCCCTGGCCACAAGCCATTCACATGTCGGAAGGCCCCAGATCTTGGGCGTCTCGAAAAGCGTCCGCATCGTCCCATTAACAGGTGTATTGCTGAATTCCATGCCACGGGTTTGCCTTTGCTCATCGTTGCGTTCCCAGACGTTCATCCAGGGAAACTCGTGCCGTGAGAATAGGTAGCCGAAGAGAACGCCCATTCCTGGATGCCACGCGGCGAAATATCCGTGCTCCCGCGCTGGATTCACCTCAAAGGAATTCACCAGATCTGTATGTCTGCGCTTGCTGAACGTGGTGAGATCGCAATCGATCTGCCCCCGGCCCTGCGGCCAGAGAAACTCACACGAATGATCCCCTGTGCGGAAGCCTCGTGTGAGAGAGGCGCCAATGCGCGTCAGCCCAGGCGTCAGAAACGGCGGTCCGAGGGTGACATGCTCGCACCACCCGACTGGCCGGTCCCATGGGCTCAGATTCTCCGCGGTTTCATCGAAGTAAACTACCTGCCCTTCGCAGTACAGAGTTCGCTCGAACCGAATGGCTGAATGCAGCAACGTGGCCGCAATCGTAAGCGTCGCCGGATCGCTATGCAGCTTCTCCCAGCGCACAATATTCGTTTCACCGTGAACGGTCATGCCCGCTTGGGCCTCGTTGAGTGACGGATTTCCCCAAAAGGGGAAGCACAGATTGTGCCCTGCCAATCCGCTAAGTAGGCGAGCTTCGTAGCCCGTTCCGTAGAGCGCTCCATGAATGTCCGGGTCGAACTGATCGGAGTCAATTGTGGGGCGATCCTGAATCCACAGAGGGTTCACCTCGTCCGCTCCCTTCAGCACGATCTCGGCGACATGAGCGCCGCACTCCATTATGGAAATGCGAATTTGCTCAGTCTCGATCCTCCAGGCGGGTCTGCTGAGGGCGGGGTTCATGATCAGATCCTGCCTATTTGCTGTCTGACCTCGACAGCGAATGGAAAAAGCATTAAGGCCGTACGTCGATTTCGAAGATTGCCGCACGCCATTCTTCGTCCAAACTAACGCGCAGGCCGGAACTGGCGAGTTCGACCCCTCTGGCTTTTAACAGCGGTTTTCCATCCTTAGAAACTTCATAGATGGCGTCGGGCAAAAGTCCGCGAAGTCGGAAAAGTTTCTTGGCTGGGCCATCAGCCAGCCGATATGCTGTGACAACGCTATGCGTGCCGTTTGGCCCTACGTACTGTATGGCCATCCATCCGGTCGGATGAGTATGCTTGGGCGCAGGAGTGAGGTGATACACGTCGGCACCGGTCAGCGTGCCCCGAATTCGCTTATATAGCGTTAGGTTCTCAGTCGCATGATCCTTGAGTGCTTGATTCCAGTCGCCCACCCGGCTCGAAAGACCCAGCTGACCATTCATCGGAACGCGGAACATGAAATCCCACCATCCAGCGGGGTTCGTGAGATTTATTTCGCCGTTATCTTTATCTCCAACCATCCAGTGATTGCAGACTTCAGGCGAGAACTCAAGGGTGCAACTGTAACCAAGTTGCAGCGACGAAATAGGATCCACATCATCCGAAAGCCAGTTTGTATGCACGTGGGCCAAGATACCGCTATCGAAACGCAAGCCTCCACTCGCGCAATTCTCTATGATCAAGTTGGGATAGGCAGCCCGTATCTCATCGAGAAACTTGTAGTAGTGTGAGACGTGCTGATAGAGAATATCCCCAGTTCGCTCCATGCCGGGAGGATCGAAGCGGTCGCCGACAGCGATGTTGTAGTCGATTTTGATCCATTCGATGTGATATTTCCGCACCAGCCGGTCGATAGTGGCACGCGCCCATTCCCGAACTTCGGGCCGGGCGAAATTCAATTGACATCGGCCGGAGTCACTGATGGGCTGGCCGTTGTAGGACAAACACCAGTCCGAGTGCTCTCGAAATAGCTGGGATTCAGGGCCAATATCTTCAATCTCGGTCCATAGACCAAACTTCATTCCCCTGCTGCGGACGTAGTTAGCGAATTCTTCGAGACCGTAGGGAAACTCCTTCGGATCGGGCTCGTAGTCTCCCAGTTCCTTACTCCAATCCTTATGGCCATACCAGCCGGCGTCGAGTACAAAGACCTCCACACCCATCGAGGCTGCGACGTCAGCAGAACGCTTCAGGTCCTCAACGTCCAACTTGTCCCGCCACGCATACCAAGAATTGAACTGAATGAGCGGCGGACGGTTAGCAGAGGATTGGGGAAACACATACTCACGCTGGTAACGATGCATCTGATTCGCGGCATCATCCAGATCCCCGCCCGAAGCCGTGAACTCCACTTTGGGGAGGACAAATGTCTCACCCGGCGCCAGCCTGAGTGCTCCTCCGAAATCGAAGTGGATGCCCATATCAACTCGCACGTCCTGCGAACTGGATTCAGCGCTGGGAGGAGGCATCTCCACATCCGCCTGCCAGTTTCCCGACCATGCCAGCTCTACGAGGTATTCAACTCCGGAATCCCCATCATGCAACGAGAGCCAGGGCGCATACCCGTTGCTCGATCCTCCTTTTGCCGATCCAAAAGCGCGGATTCCAACACCCAGCTTCTCGACTGCCGATTGTCGTTCTCGTTCCGATCCTCCCCACAAGTAGCGTAGCGTGTAGTCGCCTTGCGGAAGATCCCAGGATAGAGAGGGGGCGGATGCAACGTGGATTGGCTTCTCGCCGCGGTTGATGAGTCTCAATTCTCGCGTGAACACACCCGTCTCGCCCCAGGCCGTGTAACGTGCCTCGATTTCCAGCGGCAAGTGCGTGTGTTTTAACCTTAAGAGCAACTCCTCCACGCCCGGAGCTATCGAGTGGCTTTCCTGGGAAGTAAGGCGCAGTGAACCAGATGCCAGCGATTCTCCATCGGCGAGTCCACCAAAATCACCATGAAGTGTTGTCCGATTCCAGACTCTAGCGTCGAGCGTCGGTCCGAAATATTCAAGGACGAGCTGGTCATGCCTTTCGGCGAGCTGATAAGTAACTGGGCCGGACTTGAGGGTCCAGCTTTGATCCGACGAATCGTGGTGTACACTGCCAGCGAAAAGTAGATCGGTAAAAGCAAAAAGGCAGCCGATGATTGTCCTACACGCTTTGCCTCTAATCATAATCCCACTGATATCTTACTGTTGTACCATAACATCATATGTTATACGATAAGCCGTTTACCGATTGCCTTCTTCTCAGACAATTGAATCTTGGCCGACCCGAGATCCTATTTAAGACTGCTAACAGGAGTGCGTAATTCCTCGATCGTCCGCCATTTATCGCAGGGAGGAGAACTTTCACCCGGCCTACGTCTGGGTTATTTCCATCGTTGTCGCTTTAGGCGGCCTACTTTTCGGGTACGACTGGGTCGTGATCGGAGGCGCTAAGCCTTTTTATGAACAGTTTTTCCACTTGACCAGCGCTTCACAGCGGGGCTGGGCCATGAGCAGTGCTCTCGCCGGGTGCCTCTTCGGGGCTGTCTTGTCCGGTGTGTTCAGCGACAAATTTGGCCGCAAGCCACTGCTTTGTCTGGCAGCTCTCATGTTTGTGATTTCATCGCTCGGTACAGCGTTCGCAAGCACGTTGTCGACGTTTTCAATTTGGCGAATATTAGGGGGCTCCGCTATCGGAATGGCGTCTATGCTTTCTCCCATGTACATCTCGGAGGTTGCTCCCGCGCGACTGCGTGGCAGGCTCGTTTCTGTGAACCAGCTCACTATCGTCGTCGGCATGTTGTTAGCACAAGTCGTCAATTGGCTGATCGCGCAGCCGGTTCCCACCGACTTCACCGCGCAGCAGATATTTGCATCATGGAATGGCCAGGTGGCCTGGCGGTGGATGTTCGGGGTGACCGCCATACCGGGCGCCCTCTTCTTTGTCACTTCCTGTGCTGTACCGGAGAGTCCCAGATGGCTTGTAAAGCACGGCTCACCTGACAAAGCACTTCAGACTCTTGTTCGAATCGGAGGCGGCGCTTATGCCGCCGAGGCACACTTGGAGATCGAGAGCTCGCTTCGCGAGACCTCAGCAGTGAGTTGGAGAGCGTTGGTCCGCCGCAGACTGGTGAAGCCTTTGCTGCTCGGGATTGTACTCGCCGTTCTACAACAATGGTGCGGTATCAATGTAATCTTCAATTACGCTCAGGAAATCTTCACGCAAGCCGGCTATAGCCTCTCCGGAGTGCTGTCGAACATCGTTATTACCGGCGCGGTGCTTCTCTTCTTTACGTTGGTCGCAATGGCCACTGTCGACAAATTAGGCAGACGCACTCTTATGCTCACTGGTTGTGCCGGTTTAACTGTGATCTATGCGCTGCTAGGCTTTCTCTATCGCGTCCACCATCGTGGTGTTGCCCTGTTGCTGTTGATCCTCGCCGCCATAGCCTTCTACGCAATGTCGCTCGCTCCGATCACCTGGGTCCTCATCTCCGAGATCTTCCCCAATAGAGTGCGGGGGATGGCAATGTCAATCGCAGTTGCGTCTCTCTGGATCGCATGTTTCATTCTGACTTTCAGCTTTCCGCTCCTCAATAGCCGACTAGGCCCCGCAGATACGTTCTGGGTCTACGCCAGTGTATGCTTGGCGGGTCTCTTGTTCACAGCTATTGCTTTACCCGAAACGAAGGGGATGACACTGGAAGAAATCGAGACTTCCTGGGCACTTTAGCTTAACCATCCAGATTACCTTATCGCGTCGTATGGAGGCCAAGACACCGTGGCGGATCGACTGAAGAACAAAGTTGCGATTATTACGGGAGGGGGCCGCGGGATTGGGGCTGCCATCGCACGAAGTTTTATCGACGAGGGTGCCGCCGTGGCTATCGCCGAACAGGATGAACCATCTGCCCGAGCAGTCGAACGGGAACTCACAGCAATCGGCGGTCGCGCAATTGCCATATTGACCGACATTACGCAGAGCGATCAAGTCCGCCGTGCCGTGGAAGGAACCGCGGAACAGCTCGGTCCGCCTGATGTCCTGGTGAATAACGCGGGAATCAATGTGTTCTCGAATCCGCTCAATCTAACCGAGGAAGACTGGAAACGATGTTTGGCAGTTGACTTAGAAGGAGCTTGGAAGTGCGCTCGAGCGGTCTTACCGCATCTACTGTCAAAGCGCGGTGGAAGCATTATCAATATCGCTTCCTCCCATTCACAGCAAGTGATCCGTGGTTGCTTTCCATATCCAGTGGCAAAACATGGTTTGATCGGGCTCACACGGTCGTTGGCGATCGAGTTTGGGGAATTCAATGTTCGCGTCAATGCGATTGCTCCCGGCTATATCGAAACCAAACTGGCGCGCGATTACTGGAACAGCTTCCCTGATCCCCAAGCGGAACGCCTCCGAGTGTGCAATCTGCATCCCCCTAAGAGGCTCGGGAGGCCAGAGGAAGTAGCAATGACGGCGGTCTTTCTTGCATCGGATGAAGCCCCGTTCATAAATGGGGCTACCATCAGCATCGACGGTGGCAGATCTCTCGTTTACCACGACTGAGGATGCAGGACTGCCCTGGTATTAGTTACATGAGCAAAGAGGGTTTCTCGATCACTATATGAAGATCAACGGGATTCAAACGACAGTTGTCAATGCGGAGATGCGCAATTGGATCTTCGTGAAGGTCATGACCGATCAAGCGGGGCTCTTCGGGTGGGGAGAAGCCTCTCTCGAATGGAAGACGCGCGGGGTAGTGGGGGCAATCGAGGACTTTGCTCCGATGCTGATAGGCGAAGATCCACGCAATATAGAGCACATCTATCAGAAGCTCTACCGCCATTCTTTTTTCCGGATGGGCGTGATTGGAATGAGTGCTCTGAGCGGCATAGAACACGCCTGCTGGGACATTCTCGGTAAGTCATTGAACTTGCCGGTCTATCGTCTACTCGGCGGCGCGGTTCGTGACCGAGTGCGCATGTACACGCATCTGGGTGGTGGAAACAGGAGAGCTGTGTATGAAACCCTCGACGTCGAGCCTCTGACCGACCTTGCGCGTGAAGTTGTCTCCCGCGGTTACACCGCTTTGAAGGTCGTGTTCGTTCCCTATTCTGAACCATTAATGGGAAAGAAATGCATTCTTCAATTTGCATCACTCTTCGAGAAGTTACGCCTTGCTTTGGGAAATGAGATTGACATAATGGTAGATTTTCACGGGCGGACCTATCCGGCTATGGCGATCCAATTTATCCACGCCATTGAAGAGTTCAGCCCCTATTTTTGCGAAGAACCCGTTCCACCGGAAAACGTTCCTGCACTGCGCCAGGTTCGTGAGGCGGTGCGGGTGCCGCTCGCTACTGGCGAGCGCCTGGTCTCGCGATATCAGTTCCGCGAACTCTTCGAGCAGCAAGCGTGCCACGTGGTTCAGCCTGACCTTTGCCACTGTGGAGGGCTCTTGGAAGCGAAAAAGATCGCAGCGGCTGCTGAGACGTATTACATGGGCGTGGCTCCACATAATCCTTTGGGGCCGATCGCAAATGCCGTGGCTCTGCACTTTGCATTGTCGACTCCAAACTTTCTCATCCAGGAAGACATGCTGGCTGATGTTCCCTGGCGATGGGATGTTGTCCAAGGTGAACTCAAGACAGAGCACGGCCATTGGCTGAAGACAGATGCTCCGGGGCTCGGTATCGAAGTCAACGAGGACGAAGCTGCAAAGCACCCGTTCAAGCAGGAAGTCCTTGAATCTTCTGTGGCTCGCGCCGCTGATGGAGCTATCCTCGACTGGTAGATGACCTTGGGACTCTACTGAGGGTCTGGTCGGACTATCTGCTTACTCGCAATAGTGCCGCGCCGTGTGCTCGAACCCATAGGATCACTTTGCCATTTTCGCTGCGAGTTTCTTTGCCAGCCCATAAGTCGCGAATCTGTGATGTTTGAGTAAAACCAATTGTGGGCAGATCCAGCGTCATGGGCACACTCGATTCACCGCGGTTAAACAACGCGACGGCCTTCGAACCACCGGCAAGAGGTTTTGACCAGATCTCCAGCGGCCCTACTGCAGAGACACGGTCTCCCTGAATACCGAGAGGATCCTGATCGACCGCAATGACCTCTTTGTTGGTGAGCATAGCGAGGGTTTCCGCAGACATCTTGCTCAAGTCATTGCCCGCCAGCAGAGGTGCAGCCAGAATGACCCAAAGCGTCATGTGGGTTCGATATTCATCTTCATTCATACCCCCATTGCCAACTTCCAACATGTCCGGATCGTTCCAATGCCCCGGTCCAGCGTACTTGGCGAGACCTGCCTGCCCGAAGCCAATTACCGACATGCGGTCGTAGGTGTCGGTGATGTCGTCGGTTGTCCGCCAAAGATTGCCACCAACGCTAACACCCCATTCCCAAACATTGCCCACACCATACTGACAGAGGCTGAACACAATCGGCCGTCCCGTCGCAAGTAGCGCTTTGTGCATCTTTTCGTACGCCTGTTTCTGAAGTTGAAGACCTTGCAGGCGGGACTCGGTAGACTTTCCCATGCTTGGCTTTTCCTGATACAGATGAACGTCTCCGAGGTCGTCGAAGCTACACAGGTCATACTTCAGATAGTCAATACCCCATTCCGCGAATGTTTTGGCATCCTGCTCCTCGTGCCCGTTGCTTCCGACATAGTCGGTACAGGTCCTAGGTCCAGGCGAGGTGTAGATGCCCAGTTTCAGACCCTTGGAATGCACATAGTTCGCGAGTGCCTTCATATCCGGAAACTTGTCGTTAGGTCGAATCGTGCCGTCGGTATCGCGGCCGCCCGCCCAGCTATCGTCGATGTTGACGTAAATGTATCCTGCGTCCTTCATCCCGCTCGACACCATCGCATCTGCTGTCGCCCGAATGTCCGCATCGGTGACTTTGGCAGCAAAATGATTCCAACTATTCCAGCCCATCGGTGGAGTGGCAGCCAATTCCGCAGATTGCGACGCGGCAGGAATAGCGGCAAGGGACACGACAACAAACAGGAATGGCAGAAGGCACCCGCTTTGAATAGACATGCACAGAATTCGCATCGACCGAATCATGAAATATCCCCCTTCTGGTTAAGGTATTAGTGCGTGGGAGCTGGCAACACATTATCGCCAACGATCCGCACGGTCACGATCTCACGCGGATGGATTGTGAACTGAAAACCCTTGGTTCCAATCAGAGATAGCGGGTTCCCATTTCTCTCGACTGCATCTGTCTGCCATGCTTCTTTCAGCAGCAGCAATGGCGTTTGGATCGTGACCGACCGCACAGCGCCGCCAAGGTCGAGGATTCGCAGGATGGTGCCATTACCGTCCTCGGCTGGCTTCCACGTTGTCAGTACCAGTTCTGGGTCCGACACATCAAGAAAACTATCCTGCTTCCCGTTGAGTGGACGTGGTGTATTCAACGCTTTATCTTGCGATATGACTTCGTTTGCTTCCAGCGGCGTCATCTCCTCCCATCCCATGCGGCTGAGGTGAATACAATCGGTCGATGGCGCGCTGGTTATCAGATAGCGAAAATGGAAGTGTCCACCCTGACCCCCGCGGGTGCCGGTGTACCAATAGTTATTTATGGCATACGAGAATATCGTGCCGGGCCGCTCGCCGAACTGGGCGGGCCATACGCCACGGTTGATATCGCCCAGCGTGACCAGCGGCACATCGAGTGGCATGACCGTGGCTGACAAACCATCCTGTTGAGTGGAAACCCAATGTTGCACCGAAAACCACTCATGGCCTGCTCCGGGATACATGTCCTTTGCAGGGTCGACAACGCCGGTCTGAATTTCATATTGAAACTGCGGCCGGTCCATCGCAAAAGGAAAAGCGAAGTAGACGCCTTCCTTGCTATCCACCTCGTTTTTATTTACGTCTTCGACAAATTCGATCTTCTTCTCCCGATCAAAGAGTCGAATTTCAGAGATGATCGCGGGGGTGTTCGTGTCCGTGCTTTCCATCCGTGCGATCCAGCCAGAGGGTGTTCGTGTTACTGACACTAGACGGCCATCGTGTGCTGGATGGATGTGGAGCTCCGGTTGTGGTATTGCTAGCGGGTACTGCAGCAAGGTGCTGGGTCGCTGGAATACCAGGTGGCTGTTTAGCGGTGCATCGCCCCCAGTAACGTAGAGATATTCTCCGAACCGATAGGGACTTTGTTGATTGACCAGCTCCCGCTGGAGTTGCTTGTCATAGACGCTGCGTACCGCGCCGGTCGCGGGGTCCAGTTCCACGTGATAGTAGGGACTTTCAAGAACGGAGGTGCTTACGGTGTCAGACGGCGTCAGAAGTTTGTCATTATGCCTCAGCAGGAAGACCTTGTACCCGACCGCAGGAACATTCTCCGCAACAAAGCGCACGTGATGCATACCGTTGCCGGTGTCGATGATTTCAACGGCCACCACCTGGTTTGTCGATGTATCTACAATCTCATCGCCGTTCGTCAGATCGATCGAAACCGGACCACTGCGTTCCCAGTTTAGTGTATTGAAAACAATGAGGCTGCCTTCGCCTGAGGAGATCGAATCGGCAATACTCGCCATGCTGTTGCGAGCCAGAGAATCAGCCAATGCCCTCGCGTCGATCGCCTGGGATTCCTTCACTTCCAGCTGCCTCACGTTTTCCACACTTGTGGGCTCGAACACACTAGTTGAGTAGCTCGAGACATGCTCATCCATTACCACCATGTGCTCCCACATCCGATCCAGATCTTGCTTATTTGCAACCAGGCTCGGATTTACCAGCGAGCTCAGCGTTGACAGCTCTTCAGCCGACGGAGCACGGCTTTCATTCTCACGCTCCATCGCGGCATACTGGGCATCGGCGGCAAAAGCAATTTCCCAGTAGGAACCACCATCTCCGCTTACAGTCGGAATGTTATCGCCGAACTGATCCGCAATATTTTTCAGGGCGTCATGAAAGCCCGAGTATTGCAGCCGCGGATACGCGTAGACACTGTTCCATCGCTCGGCCAATTCTGCCTGCTGAGGAAATAAGTCGGTATTCTCCACTTGGGAACCAAACAGGATCGTGGCATTCGCACGGTAGTTGGGACGCTCGTACATCTGTAGGAAAAGCGGAAGTGTGTCGTATCCAGCCGATAGCACGGGTGGCAATCCGAATAGGACCTGAATGTGCTGGTAGTGACGCGCATACCACAGCAAGACCTTCTGACCGTCCGGTCCCTTCCACCACATGGGAGAGTTTTCACTCAAATGCCCCTGCAGCCATACCGGTGCCAGAATGTTGTTGCCGCCCATGAGGAATTGCTTGATGCCCGCCGCGGCGAGGATCGAAGCATAGGACCATGTAACGGTCGGAGTGTCCGTGAGGTTTGCGTAGTTGAAGGGCGTGTCGTGCGTCTGGCTGAAGGCTGCGCCCGCATAAAGCGAGCGGATCAGCGTTTCCGCTGTAGGGAAACCCGTAAGCATATCGACATACTGCGGGGGAACGAACAGTTGCTGCTTCTGAACGGCAGCGATCAAGCGTTGCTGGTCCGCAAGCGTGCGAGTCTTCAAGAACTGCGCAAGGCTCCATTCTCCGTCGATGCTGAAGCGAAAATCGGGGTGCCGCGCCACCTGGTCCAGCGCTTCGTCAATGACCCGGCTATGAAGTGCCGCAACCTTCGCCTGGTAATCTGTGTATCCGACATCGAGATGGACGTTTGGCACCAGAAATAGTGTCCACTTCTTTCCTGGATTAATGGACTGCTCGCTCCGCCGCCAATGACCATCAATGTTCCAGGCGAGTCGTGCGAGCGTCTGTGGTGGAAACTCAGCAACTGAGAACTGGACCTTTTCCTCGCCGAAATCCTGGCCTCCACGAAGCGCTTGATGGTATCGCTTGTTAGCGATATCTAGGTCCACGCTACTGGCCATCTTCACCCGTTCCCCGTGACGGACCAGGACTTCGACTATTTCCTCCAGATTACCTTGCCGGTCTTGATAGAAGATGGTGGGAAGAACCTGAGCGGATGATGCTGGAGCACGAGCGCTTCCCGTGTCACAGTCGAGCTCAAGCGCATCATACGTCAGGCTCGCATCAGGGACTTCTGTGTCTACCTCCTCCACGACCTGCAGAGTGATCGTATTCACGCCCTGATGCAGATAGTCCCCCGAGAGTGAGAATCGAACATCTGCATGCGAATAGATGGGAAACCATGTGTTGGCCCAGTCTCCCATACCGTCGTCCAAGGTCGGATGAAGATAAAACGTTCCGTATTTGCCATTGATGCTGACCCGTAGAGCTGGAACGCTGGAGCTCTCGATCAGCACGGCAATATGCAACTGATAGGCTGCTGTAGAGGCATGCTTGAGCGAAAAGGTGATAGCCCGTGGAACCGCGTCCTTGTTCGTATCTAAGGCGCCAGAATTCGAAATGAACTGGACTGGTTGCGCAGCATACCAGTCCTTCGCCGGATTGCTTTGTCCAACAAGAAAGTTTACCGCGTGCTTAGGGCTCTCCTGAGCAAACTCCGCCGAAGAGCGGTCGAAGGTTCCAATCCGAAACACTACGTTGTCGTGCTCACTTCGAGCTTTCGCCGCAGGCGTGTAAAGGGCCGCCGTGAAGACGACCATCGATCCCCAAAGAAAAGCGGAGCTCAGTCTCATATGCGTCCACCAATTGTGTCTTTACTCATTTCGTGATCCGTCGCGTTGATTATTTGCCCGAAACCTACATCTGGGGCGGTGTAATCTGCGTTAGAGCTCTTTGGACGTAGGTCTTGTACAGCCGCGCGCGATCCCCAAGGACCTCCGCCTTCCACCGTTCACTGAGCAGGTGTTTAATCAGTTCTTCGACCGAGATGTTATTTTGATCGGCCAAATTACGAACGCTCCAAACGGCCTCTGCGTATGCGGCCTCGAAATGTCGAAGCTCAGTCTGTGCTGTCTGAGGGCGATAGGTTAGGCGATCCCCAGTTTGCATGGCATCGATTAGCGAATCGGGCGACCACAGGAGCGGCCAGAGGCCGTTCAGTGTATCGCCGGCGGCGCGAAGCCTGGTCATCTTTCCGGCAAAGCCGTCGAGGACCGCCCTCCGCGCTTCCAGACCAGCGGCGCGATGCACGCGGATGTGGACAGTTTCGTTCACTGGCTGGCTGGCAACACTGACAATAGTCGTGAGCGTGTTCCCTTCATAACGCCAGCCCTGGTGGCCTGTTTCAGCGACAAACCTTACAGGATGCCCATTAGCCGTTACCGAATCGGGCGGCCAATCCCCCGGTAGACGCAATTCATAACCGCGCCGCACTGGCATTCCAGGGTAACTGCCTCGCACTGGTTCTACCGTGACTTCAAGATCGTCTCCACTGCGAGTTGCTGCAAGCTTCGTCCAGGCATAGACGCCACCTCTGTACTCCTCGGACTTGCTGGAATCCTCATAGAGTGTGTAAGTCGACTTTTGCCCATCCGCCATAGGAAAAACGGTGATCACCAGGGGATCCACCGGTTTTTCTTCGCTGTAGCGCATCGGCGGTTGCATGGGAATGATGGCACCGGCTTTCACATAGACCGGCACCTGCTGAATGGAGAAGTGGCCCTCGGTCATGGAGGGGCCGGTAAGGTGCTGCCCGGTGGGCCACTCGATCCACTCGCCAGGAGGCAACCAGACTTGCTGGGTGGCGAACTGCGAATTGGCGTCTACGGAACTGGTCACCGGTGCCACAATCAAAGAATCGCCGAAGCTGTATTCGCCTCTCGCCTGATAAGCCTCCTTAGCTTCCGGCGAGTCGTAATAGAGAGGTCGAACGAAGGCCACTCCAGTGTCGTAGGTCCGTCGCGCTTCAGTGTAGATATAGGGCTGCAGGGCGTACCTGAGCTGGAAAGCATCGCGCATGATCGCGGAGTACGGCTCGGGAAAAGCCCAGATGCGCCTCTCCGCGTCGGGGTTCTTGGCCGTATGGGCGCGGAGAATGGGACTGAAGACTCCGAACTGCACCCAGCGGGTGTAGAGTTCCGGATCGACGACGCCTGGCGAATTGCCTCCGATATCATGACTCCAGTATGCGTAACCGACGTTGGCGGCCGTCGCGGTAAACCAGAGCTGAAACGCTAGCGAGTCCCACACCGAGATGGTGTCGCCAGAGAACCCGATCTGATAGCGATGATTTCCTAGCCCTCCCCAGCGGTGAAAGAGCAGCGGACGCTTGCCTTCTCGCTCCTGGTCCGTGAAGTGAACATAGTTTAACCACCACGTCGGGTTCACCCCCGGCGTCTTCGTATGGTCTTCCTGCTGCCAGTCGAGCCACCAAAAATCAATTCCCTGACGCTCCAGGGGATGATGCAAAAGATCCATGTAGTTAGCCGCAAATTTCCTGTCGGTGATGTCGAACTCTACGTACCGCTTGCTTTCAGGGTCGATGCCCGTTGCCTTTGCCATCGCAACATATTGGTCTTCCCAAGGCTCGACCCCCGAGGCCGGATGCATATTCAATGTCACTTTCAGGCCTTCTCCGTGGATCCGCTTCAGGAAAGCGCCAGGGTCGGGAAATAAAAGGCGATTCCAGCTATATCCGCTCCACCCTTTCGGATGGCCCGACTGATCCAACACTCCGAAATCTAGTCCGAACTTTAGTCCGAACACAGGATGCCAATCCATGTCGATGACCAGGACATCCAGCGGCGTGTCGTTCTCGCGGAACTCACGCACCAACTGCTCAAGCTCCTGATCGCTGTATGCCCAGTATCTGGACCACCAGGCTCCGAAGGCAAACCTGGGTGGAATTGGAATTCGACCTGCAACCCGCACATAGTCGTGCAGAGCTTGCCTGTAGTCGTGACCATAGCCGAAAAAATACCAGTCCTGGCGCTCCCCAGTCGGACGCAACATGACCCATGGCCATTGACTATGTTCGCCGCGAGTGAACCTGAAATCCGAGGAATCGAAAAGCGGCCGTGTCGAGTCATCTACGACGGTCCATCCATCGATTGAGATCAAGCCTTGTTCCATTGGCACCTCGGATGGATTCCCCCGAGTGTCGTCCAGAGTGCGCGAGGTGCCCAACAGATTGCCGCTATCGGCGATCCCCGGATGCCAGACGACCGGCTGGCCGTTCAACATGAGCTTCACCGACAGGCTTTCCGGCGTAAATCTTCCATCGGTCGCTGCCGAAGGAATGTAATTCAACTCAAGCGCGCTAGTACGGATGGTCAATCGCCCTGCCGTCACTCCATGTTCAAAATGAGGCACTGGCAGATGACGATTGATAAATACCAAGGACGCGTGGTCTTCGAATTTCCCGTCCGCCGCCCATTCCATGCGGATCAGCTGTGGTGTTAGAACTGTAAAGCGGGTGTGCCCGTCCACCACCTGTGCGCGATGGTCGGCAACCGGATTCGAAGGCGTTTCCAATAGGGCGACGGGGTCTCCTGCTACACGCCCTTGGGATGCCGCCGGCTGCAAAAAGACGAAGACTAGAAGCCCTGCTATCAAAGTTTGAGTCACTACCGATTGAGTGGTGATGAAACTCGACATTTTGAAGTAAAACAACTTCATGCTCAACCTGCTACGTGTCTCTTTAGAACTCAGGGACACGGCACAAAGACTCTTTCTAGGCGACGCGATTTCGTAATGTTTCATCTTTAATCGCCCGAACTGCCTCATCGGCCGCCATCCGCTGTAGTTGCGGCTGACTGAGTTCGCTGTACCAGCTAATGTGAGAAGTTAGGAGTACGTTTGTGCATTTCCGCAACGGGTGATCTCCCTCTAAAGGCTCATGTTCAAAAACGTCTAGCGCAGCGCCAGCGATTTGTGCACGGCTCAAAACGGCGGCAAGCTCAACGGTATTCACCAAGCCGCCGCGTGCCGTGTTAAGTAGCAAAGACGTTGACTTCATTTTGGACAAAGCCTCCCCATTGATGAGGTGGTGTGTCGCTTCCGTTAGGGGAAGATGAAGAGAGACGATATCGGCTCTTCTTAAAGCCTCGTCCATATCGAGAAGTTGAACATCTGGCGGCAGTTCGGTGCCCGCGGCGAGATATGGATCGCATGTGGCGAGACGAAACTTGCATCCTCGCGCACGGTCCAAAACTGCCCGAGCAATCCGCCCGTATCCAATTGTGACAAAAGTCATTTGACGGGAAGCAAGCATGGACCTTGGAGGTACGATTTTCCAAACACCTTGTCTTACCAATTGGTCGATCATCGGCAGCTGACGAGCCAAAGACATGGCGAGGGCGAACGTATGATCGGCAACTTCATCGATGCAGTAATCCGGAACATTGCAGACTATGATTCCGTGACTCCGCGCAGCGTCGAGATCGATATTGTCGATCCCGATTCCGTAGCGAACAATGACTTTGCAATGAGGTAGTTCCTGCATGACAGCTCGAGTGAGTGGTGCCCACTGCACGAGAATGGCGGCCGCATCTTTCGCAGCCGTGATCACATCTTCTTCGGTTTTGCATTGGAATGCGGCGAGCTGACCTCCGGCGTTTTCAATTATTTCGCGTTCGATCGCGATCGTCGGAAACCCGTAGTCGGTGATGACAAACTTAGGCGCGTCTGGCACGTAGTTCATCTCCTGGACAGTAACCCATCACGACTTTGCCGGGCACTCGCCAATCTGCAGGATGGCCTTGATGTTGTTTCCCTTGCCGGATAACATGGCGTCGAACGCGGCGCCTCCACTGGCTAGGGGGTATTCTTTCGTCCATCTGGTGTCGAGGGCCCCGGAAGCGAGCAGTTGAGCTGCCTGCCGGAAATCGGTCAAAGAGCCCGAATATGCGCCCGACACCAGCTTCTGCCCGAGAGTCAACGCATAGCTATCCAGATGAATTCGATCCTCATGGAGTCCGAGCCATACGACCATTCCTCCGGGTTCGATAAGTTCAAGGGAAAGTAGCTTTGTCCTGGTGCTCCCCACCGCATCGATGACAAACTCAGCTTGGTCGCCCGACCAGTGGTCTCTTATCTCGCTTTCAATATTCTGTTGCTCAGCGTTTACGGCGAGGTCTGCTCCCATCATCCGGGCGGCATCTACGCGCTCAGGGATTAGGTCAGAGGCCACAACATTGGAATTGTGAAGGCGCTTTGCCGCGGAAACGCACATGAGGCCGATGGGTCCACATCCAAGGACAACGACCCGCGATTTTCTCGCGGTTGGTCCTTGACGCATTGCATTGATGCCAGTTGCGAGCGGCTCCGTGAGTACAGCTGTCGTGCCAGGCATCGTGTCTGACCAGGGAATCAAAACCCGACTGGGAACTGCAACATACTCGGCGAACCCACCGGCGCGGTGCATCCCAAAGACTTTCCTATCGATGCACAGGTTAGTATCCCCTCGGTGGCACGCTGCACATTTCCCACAATGGATCAAAGCGTGAGCGATGACTTTGTCACCTTCCTCCCACTCACCTTGCGAGCCACGCGCTTCCGCGATATAACCACAGAACTCGTGACCCATGATGAGTGGTGGCGTTCTTCGAACGCTTTTGGTTCGAAATGTCTCAAGCTCCGAACTACAAATGCCACAGTTTGAGACACGGACCAGCACCTCGCCGTCTACGAGGCGCGGCTTGGGAAGATCCCTGACTTCGAGCGCTCCCCAGGCGGGGTAATAAAGCCCTCTCATTAAACTTGTTGCAACCTCATAGCGGAAATCCCGCGAGGCGTAACATGGTCGCCATCCGATCCAATATACGTAGTCGAGCGCTTAAGCGCAAGATTTCCTGTGTATGGCTCTACGAGAAACGGCGGGTTTCGCACCAAACTTTTCCACATCTAGCCCTACTGAGAGAGGGGTATATCTGGTCTTCATTTACGGTGCGAGGACCTTTGCGGGAAGGCATGTAATGTGGAGTAGCGAGATATTAAGCGCTTGAAATGATCCTCAAACACCGGGTCATCTGGAATTTCTACACTGCTTGCCAAGTCTTAGGCGTGTAGGCGATCATGCTAGGGATCGCGGTATCGCGACGTCCGCGAGCTACTTCTCGCAGCCAGCCCCGCTACGGGAGAGCAAAAGAAAAAAGGGCGGCTCCGGACGGAATGACCACGTACTGTTTGCCGTCCAGTTCGAAGGTTATGGCGGTCGAGTAGAGGGCGGCCCCCAGCTGCACGTGCCAGAGGTCGCGGCCTGTTTTCGCATCGAGGGCGATGAAATTCCCATCGGAATCACCGGCAAAGACCACGCCGCCTGAGGTGGAAAGAACTCCTCCGTAGGGACTGCTGAAATACGGGAAGGACCATTTCTCCGCTCCCGTAAGAACGTCGATCGCCTTGAGTGCGCCAGTCGGTCGCTCCACAGGATCAGGAACGTAGATACTTCCCAGGAAATCATGC
Source organism: Terriglobales bacterium (assembly GCA_049582765.1). GTDB lineage: Bacteria > Acidobacteriota > Terriglobia > Terriglobales > Acidobacteriaceae > JBAUUQ01. Next base: position 39,001 of record JBAUUQ010000021.1, on the reverse strand, counting down.
CCTGCACGATACGGCTGCGGTGAACTGGTAAAGATATCGCATTCGCTCGACGTGGCCACGTAGAGCAGCTGGGTCTCCGGGTCGTATGACGGAGAAAACCAGTTGGTCAAGCCCAGGGCGCCGGGGCAAACCCGAGTTCCAGCCAAGCTCAGTTTGAGGCTGGTATTCACGATCGGCCTGCCGTCCGATCCGATACCCTTAGCCCAAGTCACGTTCCCGAATGGCTTGGCGGAAAGAAATTTCCCGTTTGTGCGGTCAAGCACATAGAAAAACCCGTTACGATTGGCCTGGACGAGAAGTTTACGCGAGCGGCCCTCCCAGTAGCCGTCGAGCAGAATGGGAATCTGCGTGGCATCGTAGTCGTACAGATCGTGAGGGGTAAACTGGAAATACCATTTCAGTTTTCCGGTGTCGGCGTCGAGGGCAAGCATTGAATTGCTATAGAGATCGTCTCCGCTCCGTTCGCCCCCGTAGTTGCTCGGGGAAGGGTTTCCGGTGGGCCAGTACACAAGGTTTAGATCTGGATCGTAGCTGCCAGTGACCCACGCGGGGGCGCCTCCTACTTTCCATGAGTTACCCGCCCAGGTTTCATGTCCGTGCTGGCCAGGACCAGGGACGGTGTCGAAGCGCCACAAGCGCCGACCCGTCGCGGCGTCATAAGCGTCGATGAAGCCCCTAATTCCGTATTCACCTCCCGAAATCCCAACGATCACTTCATTTTTCACGGCCAGCGGTGCCACCGTGAAGGTGTAGGCCTTGTGATAGTCTGCGGAACGCACATCCCAAAGCAGATTCCCGGTCTTCGTGTCCAGGGCGATGACGTGGGCGTCCAGTGTGGCCATGAACAAGCGGTTCCCGAGAACGGCAAAGCCGCGATTTACCATGCCACAACAGGGCTGAAGTTTCTCCGGCAAATTTCTTTGATACCGCCAGATAGCTCGTCCGGTGCGGGCATCAAGTGCGAACGCCCGGTTATTCTGGCCGGTTCCGTAGAGCACGCCATCCACAACGATGGGTGTGGTTTCAAACTGGCCGATATCAGCTACCTGAAAAGCCCATTGCATCGTGAGTCGAGAAGTGTTGGCGGTGTTGATCTGATTCAGCGTGCTGAACCGCCAGCTGGAATAAGTTCCCGAATATGTGAGCCAGTTCTGAGGTTCGCGAGCTGAACCCAGCAATCGTTCATAGGTCACCTGGGACGGCGAGTTTGGAACCACCACAAGCAGCAACGCCAGCAAGAGAGCTTTCTTCATCGACCGTCCTTGGCTTGATCTATTCAGTTCAGCCGGAGAGTCTCAAGATAGGCAATCAGATCCCGAAGCTGCGAGGCACTCAGCGCATCCTCGGAATACGGCGGCATGAGGGACTTGCGCTGGTGGATTACTTCTTCGACGTCTTTCTTGAGGAAGAATCTCAGGCTCTGGTCAGTCGCAATTAACTGGACAGAGAAGGTGTCCTCGTTCCGGGCCACACCGGTGATCCTATCTCCGTCGGCCGTGACCACCGTTACCGTGTCATAAACCAATGGAACACCATAATGGTTGTTGGGATCCAGCATGCCGTCGCTGAGTTCCTTGTCGGGCTGCCGGATGGAGTCGACGAGATAGGAAACCGAACGCGACGCACCAACTCGCGACAAGTCGGGGCCCAGCAGCCCTCCCTTTCCTGCGACCATGTGGCAGCCGGAGCAACCGGCGCTCCCGTAAAAGATCTTCTTCCCGTCGGCCGAATCGCCGGAGCTGATCGCTCGCCTTGGCGGCGCAAGAGAACGCAGGTAGGCGATGATGGCGCGGACTTCCGAGTCCTCTAATGCGTTGGCAGGCATCTCAGTACCGGGCACGCCCTGGGTAATGGTGCGAAAGATGTCGGAATCTGCAGATCCGTGAGTCCAGCGTCCGGAAGTGAGATCTGGTCCGCGGCCACCGCCGCCCGCTCTCAAGCCGTGGCACGGGGAACAGTTGGCGCGAAACAGGGAGGCGCCTTCCTTAACTGCGACCGCCTTAGTCTCAGCAGAAAACGCCGACTTTTTGGTAGCGGTGGCGAGAGCAGCCTGCATAAGTAACGCCATGACCAAGGCCGCTGGGATCAGCCCGGCGATGCCAGCGGGTCCGATCGACTTTTTTCGCACGGCGAACACCCCTCGAATCAAAATCTTCTTCTTATGTCAAAACCCTTAAGCTTTGAGCTAATCATATTTCGGCGTTTTGGAAAGAATTTGTCCGGAGACTTTTCTTTTGAATCAAGAACAGCCGCAATTGTATCCCGATTCCGCCCGGTCTGGTCAATGTGGAACGCTCTTCATTCAGATTCACACCAACCGATTGACACTATCTATCGGCATACCGCCGGCAGGCGTTCTCTGGCGGAAGCACATCCTAAGGCCTTCGACACCTTGCCGGATTGGGTATCGCATCAAGAGAGTCCCTCATCCGTTGAACAGACGACTCTCTGTAGGTTCTACCCGCAAGACCATGAATACCCGGCGTCGAGCGAATGACGGTGATTTACGTTAGATCCAAGAAGGAAATGCGCGGTAGAACGTGCTAAAATCCCGCCACGGTTTTGTATGAGCTCTTCTCTCATCAAGCTGGAACATCCTCAACGGGATCTCCTACTAGTCAAGGACAATCTGGCTGCGTACTTCCGCGAAGAGATAATCAACGGCCGTCTCGCCCCAGGCGAGAAAATCGTCGAGGTAACGTGGGCCAAGCGTCTTAAGATTTCTCAAACCTCCGTTCGGGAGGCGTTGAACATCTTATCCGCTGAGGGATTTGTTCAGAAGGGCTCCGGTCGCACTGCTCAGGTTACCCAACTTAGCGATGAGGACGTAAATCACAGCTATAAATTGCGCGCTGTTTTGGAGGGCTACGCCGCCAGCGTGATAGCCGAAGAGAAACCTGGCCTTGGCGAACTTGAACAAGCCCTCGCGGATATGCGCTCAGCGATCGAATGCAACAACATTAAAGCGTTCTATGAGCGCGATCTGCAATTTCATATCTTGCTTGCGGAAAAGACGGGCAATCCGATGCTCGTACAAGCCATTAAGCGGATTATTCTTCCCCTGTTTGCTTTTGTGGTAATGAGGGTACAAGGGGCCCGAACCAGCCCAGAGCAGTGGATACGAAGCTTGGAGCAGCACAGGCGAATCATCGATGCGTTGAAGACCGGCGATCCAGTGTTCGCCGAGCGTCAGATTGCGCAGATAGTAGGTTCCTTTCTTGAAGAGACGAAGGATGTCACCCTTTTCGCTAAATGAATATTTCCCGCCGCTCCGTCCTGGATCGGCGCACCCTTGGCGCTGAGGCGCCTGTCGCTCCGTAGCGGAATCTATTCGTCTCTCGCCCGCGCAGCACGCGGTTTATCAGATCTACTTATTAAGCTCCGTTTCTCGGCGATTGCAGCGCGGTTGGGGACGGGAGTATTGTGAAAAAATGTTGCCTCGTATGTTTCCGGTTCGCCAAAACCTGATCGACCGAAGTCTGGGAAACGTTTCCGCTGAAGTAGCACGGCAGCTTGGCCTCTCGGAATTCGCCTCGGCTCCCAAGAAAGGGGGGCGAATTGCGATCGGAGTCGGTAGCCGCGGTATTTCTAACATTGACGCAATCGTACGAAGTGCCGTGGCATATTGGAATCAAAAAGGCTATGAGCCATTCATTTTTCCGGCGATGGGAAGCCATGGTGCGGCAACGCCTGAGGGTCAGGCCGCAGTGCTCGCGCGTTACGGTATTCACGAAGGTACTATGGGCTGTCCGATTGTAAGCTCACTCGAAGTAGTTTCCTTGGGCCATACAGCCGAAGGTATCGAGGTCTTCATGGATGCGAATGCACACGGCAGCGACGGTGTCATGTTAATAGGACGTATCAAGTGGCACACGGATTTCGAGGGCAAACTTGAGAGCGGCCTCTTTAAGATGATGACATTGGGATTGGGTAAGTTCGCCGGGGCTGGTCAGTATCACGCGTTCGCTCACACGCTGGGCCTGGAATATGTCATCCGTGCGGTTGGTCGCCATGTTCTGTCGTCCGGCAAGATCATCGGCGGTTTGGCGGTGCTGGAGGATGCAGTGCACAATGCAGCCAAGATTGAAGCTGTTCCGGCCAGCGGAATGGAAGCACGAGAAGAAGAATTGCTTGCTCTTACAAAAAGCTGGAAGGCTCGTATTCCAGTCGGTAAGCTCGATTTCCTTATTGTTGACGAAATCGGCAAGAACATCAGCGGATCCGGCATGGACACCAAAGTGGTCAATCGCAGCACTCAGGGCGGCTACAACCCATGGCGCGACGTGGACACTCGAATCGAAAGGATATTCGTTCGCGATTTAAGCGATCTGACGGACGGCAACGCGATCGGAATTGGCATGGCGGACGTAGCTCACGACCGCATCCTGGCGAAGACCGACTGGCATTCAACCTGGATCAACTCTATTACTGCCGGGAGTACATTGTGCGGCAGAATGCCGATCCACTTTGCCACTGACCGGCAGTGCATCGAGATAATGGCTCCCACAACTGGAAAAGTCGACACCAGTCTCGTCACGATTGCTTGGATTCTGAACACACTCGAACTCACCCTTATGATGTTGAGCGAAAATCTGCGGCAGGAAATCCAAGCGAATCCTGATCTCGAGATTTTAGGTCCAGCTCAGGACTTTTGCTTTGATCAACATGGCGATCTCCCGCTGAGATCGACGTTGGTGAACCCGCGGCAAGAGTCGTAGACGCATAAACTTAAAGACGCAGCGGCTTACCTCCGCCGAAGGGGTTTCCACAAGGCGGCGCTTTCACGGTTGTCTGGGGTTTGGACGGCCGCGAGAGACTTCCGCTTCCCTGGCTGAATTGAAACTTGATCGTTGACAGTGCCGCAACCTGGACTTACGATTCTAAGGGCTGAGATATTAAGCGCTTAAGTGCAAACACAAGTAAAACATGGAATTAGCGTGTTCCGTTGTGTGCCATGGCTATGCAAATTCCGCCCGTTCGGTAGCTGGCCAGTTAAGATTCGCTCCAGGGAGTAGATTGATTTGCCGGACTTTCCAATCATTGATTCGCACCTTCACCTTTGGAATCCGGAAGCCCTACCTTATTCCTGGCTGGCCAGTAATGCGCTCCTGAATCGCCCATATCTCTTGAACGATTACTACGCTGCCACCGAGGCTGTAGAGATCGAGGCGATGGTATTCATTCAATGTGAGGCGGAGCCGAGCGCCTTTGAAGCGGAAGCGGAGTGGGTTGCGGAGCTTGCGCTGCGTGATCCTAGGATCAGGGGCATGGTGGCCTGGGCACCTCTTGAAAAGGGCAGAGCTGTGCGCGACGACCTCGAGCGTTTGACGCGTCATCACATTCTGCGGGGAATTCGCCGGATCATCCAATTCGAGCCAGATCTCAATTTCTGTTTGCGTCCCGATTTTATCGCCGGCGTCCGTACCCTCGCGGATTTTGATCTTCCTTTTGACATTTGCATTGATCACCGCCATATGCACAACGCTCTTAAGTTTGTGGAAACTGTGCCGGACGTTCCGATGGTGCTCGATCACATCGGCAAACCTGCGATCAAAGAGGGTGCGATGCAGCCTTGGGCGGACCGAATGCGTGAGCTTGCAACTTTTTCCAAGGTCTCGTGCAAAATTTCGGGAGTTGCAACGGAGGCCGATCATAACGCGTGGACGGTTGACGAACTCAAACGTTACATCGAGGTTGCCATCGAGGCGTTTGGTTTCGATCGCATCCTGTTCGGGGGGGATTGGCCAGTCGCAACCCAAGCCATCAGCTTTACGCGCTGGGTTGCGATCCTTGAGGAGATGATGGTCGGCGTGAACGAGATCGACCAGCGCAAATTCTGGCGCGACAATGCGGTCCGCGTCTACGGTTTGGAGCTCTAGGTAGGTGAACGGAATTCTGGCGACCGATAGTTGCGATCCGCTGATGTCCGTGCGCGGAATTACCAAAACTTTCGCTGGTATTGAGGTTCTGCGTAACGTCGACCTCGATATCGAGCCAGGCGAGGTTCATGCCCTCGTTGGAGAGAACGGTGCGGGCAAGTCGACTTTCGCCAACATCTTATCGGGAGTTTTTCGTCCGACGCGGGGCACCATGCGACTCGCCGGCGAGGTTGTGACGGTTTCCAGTCCCCTCGAAGCGCAAAGGCTTGGTATCGCTCTGATCCATCAGGAGCCGGTGTCGTTTCCCGATCTTAGCGTCGCAGAGAATCTTGTCCTTGGTCGAAGCCAGAGTGCTCTGAGCTGGGTGCGATGGCCGACTATGGCACTCGAAGCGCGTCTTCTGATGAGTTCGCTTGGCGTTGAGATTGATGTAACTAAGCCCATGCGGGGTCTGTCGATCTCCAATCAGCAGATGGTGGAAATCGCACGTGCCCTCTCCAGCGACAGCAGACTCATCATCATGGATGAACCGACCGCCGCTTTAACTCCGAAGGAAGTCGATATGCTCTTCGCGACTATTCGGCGTTTCCGGGACGAAGGACGGACAATCATTCTCATTAGTCACCGGCTCGAGGAAGTGCGAACCCTGTGCGACCGGGTAACCATTTTCCGCGACGGTGAGAAGGTAGCGACGGCGCCGACGTCAACCTTGACCGATACCGATATCATTCGGCTGATGATTGGCCGACCGTTCAAGGAGTATCTTCACAAAACGACGTCGTCGATTGGAGACACGGTGCTCGACGTTCGGGAGCTGTCCCTCCCGGGACGCTTCGAAAATGTGACCTTCGAGATTCGAAAAGGAGAGATTGTTGGCCTGGGAGGCTTGGTTGGCGCTGGGCGAAGCGATGTTGCTTGCGCGCTGTTTGGAATTGCACCTGCTGAATCCGGTTCAGTGGCGGTCAACGGTCAGCGGGCAACAATTCGGAACCCTGCGGATGCGATTCGCCTGAGAATAGCCTTCGTGCCTGAGGACCGAGCTGTCGCTGGTATTTTCCATATGCTTTCCGTGGAGTCGAATATTACCGCGGCTGTACCACGTCGTATTGCGCCCCGCGGGATCATCCGGCGGTCGGTCGAACATGCGGATGCGAAGAAGTTTGTTTTGAAGCTCGAGATTAAGATCGCGACGCTTCGCCAGCCAATCGGCGAGGCCTCCGGCGGCAACCAGCAGAAGGCGATTCTGGCTCGCTGGCTATTGACCGAACCTGTAATCCTTATTTTGGATGAGCCGACGCGAGGCATTGACATTGGCGCCAAGGCTGAGTTCCACGACACCATCGGCAAGCTCGCCGGAGCGGGATGTGCCATTCTTCTGATCTCATCAGATTTGCCGGAACTTCTGGCTCTTTCTGACCGCATCCTGGTGATGTCAGAGGGACGATTGACCGCAAACATCCCGAGGGTTGAGGCAACGCAGGAAACTATCATGCATGCGGCCGTACCTCGCGCGGAGCGTCAATGATTTTGCCGGAGCGCTGCTCATGAGTGCCGTGATTCGGATCGCGGGTCGAGCTGCAGGAGCGCGCGAGAACGGCATTGGGTTGATTCTCGTCTTGTTCTCGTTGATTGCCGGCGCCATCGAGCCGCGGTTTCTGACCTGGGAAACCGCCCAGGTTGTGCTTCTGGCCATTCCGCTTATTCTCGTCGCCGCCATGGGTCAGATGATCGTCATCGTAGCGCGGCATGTCGATCTGTCGATCGGCTCGATTCTCGGTTTTTCCGCAATCGTCGGCGGCATGGTTTTTCGTGATCATCCACAATGGCCGCTGGCTATAGGTTTCTTCGTCGCTATCCTGGTCGGCACTGGGCTCGGTCTTTTCAACGGACTCATTGTGGCAATCTTCAAGCTGCCATCGATTATCGTCACCCTCGGTACGCTCAGTCTTTATCGAGGAATTCTGTTTACGTTATCGGGCGCGCGTCAGATTGATCCCAACGATATTCCCGAGTCGTTGATCCGCATGGCGCAGACTTCACCGCTCGGCATCCCATGGATCGTGGTCATCGCTTTCGCGGTTGCGTTGATGGTACATTGCTTTTTGATGCACACCCAGACTGGTCGACACATTTACGCGGTGGGTTCAAATCCCGTCGCCGCACGGCTGCGTGGCATTCGGATCTTTCCGGTCACGGTACTGGTTTTCACCCTATCAGGGGCACTCGCGGGCTTGGCGGGTATTTTCTACGCGGCGCGATTTGGCTATGTGAACCCGGGCATTACAGGTGTTGGTTTCGAGTTTACTGTGATTGCCGCTGCCGTGGTCGGTGGAGTCAGCATCAACGGCGGCCTGGGCTCAGTCTGGGGTACGGTACTGGGCGTGGTGCTGCTAGGCGCTGTGACGGTCGCCCTGCCCATTCTCGGCGTATCAGGTTTTTGGCAAAATGCGATTTACGGCGCGATTATCCTGATTGCCTTGGTGATCGACCGCACGGTACGGCAGGGCTGGCTTCAGGGACTCAGTGCAACTAAGGACGCGGCATGAGTGGCATGGAGACTCCTCTACAGGCTGTCACGGGCAGAAAGAGTTTGCTCCCGGCGCTGGGCTGGCGGACGCTGATCATTAGACCTGAGACGGCAATCCTCCTGCTCATGGTTTTGGCGGCGACGCTTGCCAGCCGCCTGTCTCCATATTTTGCCGATATTGCGTTCATTTTAGAGAGTTCGACTTACTACATCGAATTTTGCCTGGTTGCCCTGGTTCTCACCCTCATCATCATAGCGGGCGAGATTGATCTTTCGATCGCATCGATGATGGCTCTCTCGGCGTGTGTTTTCGCAATTGCAGTCCATGCCGGAACGTCGATTCCTCTTGCATTGGCAGCGAGTCTTGGTTCTGGGCTTGTAATGGGCGCTCTCAATGGGTTGCTAGTAACGATTTTTCGCCTGCCATCGATTGTGGTCACGATTGGAACGCTAACTCTCTATCGAGGTCTCGCCCAGGTTCTGGTGGGCGATCATTCCATCGGGTCTTTCCCGGCATGGTTTGTGGGTCTCGACCTGCGTACGATTGGATCGGTGCCGCTGCCAGTCGCGATTTTCGTTGTGACGGCACTCCTACTCGGCCTCGGGCTCGGTTCCACAATCTACGGACGCCAAATCTATCAAATCGGCACGAATGAGATTGCGGCGCGACATGTCGGCATACGGGTTGATCGAATCAAGATGGGGCTCTTTCTTGGTTCAGGAATCGCGAGTGCATTTGCCGGGCTGATGATGGCATCGCGGCTCGGTTCCGTTCGTTACGACCTTGCCGCGGGCGGCGAACTGCAGATCGTTCTGATTGCAATATTGGGCGGAACCTCGATCTTCGGGGGTCGTGGAACCATTCTCGGTACCTTTTTGGCCTCATGGCTACTTGTAATCATTGCGACCGGCATGACAGTTGCCAACGTCACGATCAACGCACAGCTGACGGTGCTCGGCGTGCTCCTCATCGTCTCGACGATCGCAACCAATATTTTTTATGTTCGCGGTCATCACTAGTTGCCGTCAGAAGAAGGGAAGTCAATGCTATTGAAGAAGGATTTGCTTTCAATTGTCTTGGTCGGAGCGAGTTTGTTCGCGACCACAGCCACTGCTGTGACGCGGATCTCAATCGCCTATATTCCTCGGAGCACCGGGAATCCCTATTACGACGGCGTGATAGACGGCTTCCGGCATGGATGCGAAGTTCTCGGCTGCGACTTTACGGCCATTGGCCCAGCGACAGCCGATGCCACATCGCAGATCCCGTTTGTGGCGGCGCAGACGCAGCGCGGCGTCAATGTGATCGCCGTCACTCCGAACAGTCCTGATGCCCTCAACCCGATGTTGGATCGAGCGCGGCGACGCGGTACGCCAGTGTTCAGCATAAACAGTGACATGCCTGGCAATCAATCTCACCGCGATGCCGCGATACTGCCCGTGGATTTTACTAAGATCGGTCCTGCCCAAGTAGAACTGATGGGTTCGCTGATCGGCTACGCGGGAGACATCGCCATTCTAACCACGACCACAGACGCGCCTGACCAGAATCTGTGGGTTGAGGACATGAGGAGAGTGCTGGCCGGCAATCCAAAATACGCCAGGATGAAGCTGGTCACTGTCGCTTATGGCAATGACGATCCCCAAAAGTCAACGACCGAAACCGAAGCGTTGCTCACTAATTACCCCAGTCTCAAGGGAATTATTGCACCAACAGCGGTTGGTCTCGCCGCGGCGGCGCAGGCAGTAGAAACGGCGAAGAAAGTCGGGCAAGTCAAGGTTACGGGCCTGGGCACGCCAAACCAGATGCGTCGGTTTATACAAAATGGTACCGTCGCTGCCTTCCAACTATGGAGTCCGTATAACGAAGGATTGCTCGCGGCCTATTTTGTCGTTGGAGTGAAGAACGGCACGATCAAGAACGCCCCGGGGACGAGCTTCGAGGTTCCAGGCATCGGCAAAATAAAGATTGGCGATAATAATGTAATCAACACGCAGGCGGATCTCACTACCTTCGACAAATCAAATATCAACCAATTTCATTTCTGAAGCAAGAGCCATCACGACCACGTCGGATTCGAATGGCTGCCTTGGATCGTGGTCTAAGGATGTTTTGTTTCAATCGCGTCGCAAGATGCTCGGGGTTAAGCACCAATGGACAGACTGAAAGATAAAATCGCGGTTGTCAGTGGCGGCGGGACCGGAATTGGCGAGGCAGTATGCCAGCGCTTCGCCGAGGAGGGGGCGGCAGTCTTGATCTTTGAGAGAGATATCCCGCTAGGTAGGGAAGTGGCACGAGCCATTTCCTCCAGACAGAGACTAGCGCGCTTCTATGATGTGGACGTCTCAAACGAAGAGCAGGTATCCAAAGCTGTAGACGAGGCAATCCTGGAATTCGGCCGTATTGACATTCTCGTGAACAACGCTGCGATTGGCGGCTCCAAGAATCCGACCCACGAATTGACCTTGGCGGATTGGGAGGCTGTTTTCGCGGTCAATGTGAGGGGCGTATTTTTGTGCTCTAAACACGTACTGAAACATATGGTGGCTGCCCGGCGTGGTGCGATAGTCAATCTCTCTTCGACCTATGCCCTGATCGGCAACGACGACGTTCCGTCCTATCACGCTACGAAGGGAGCCGTAACCACAATGACTAAGACGGACGCGATCTGCTATGCGCCGTACGGAATTCGGGTCAACGCACTGCATCCCGGCACAACCCTGACTCCGTTGGTGCGAAAGGTTGGCGCCGCCTACCCAGGAGGACTAGAGGCCTATTTGGCAATGGTCAAAACCAAACATCCGCTTTGCCTAGGTGAGCCCGTCGACGTCGCAAACTGCGTGCTATTTCTTGCTTCCGACGAGGCCCGATTTGTGACGGGTGCTAGCCTTGTGGCGGACGGTGGATACACGGCGCAGTGATTGTGTGTGGATCGCTCAAGATATTTGGAGGTTGTTTGCGGGCTAGACTGTTTCACTTGTCCATCAGACGGCCATTTGGAATGCCGTGTCAAGTTGGCCCTTCCCGTGAAATCCTGTCTTCAAGACAGGCCAGTTGGACCAGGGCCGTCCCTAAATTCACTCTCTCACTCTCTAAACGTATTCCCGTCAGTCCAATCTTGGTCATCTAGGCATTTGTCTCACGAGCATGCCATACGTCGTTATCGACCGAAGCTGGTCATTTCGAACAATTGTCCGGTAGTGTGGGCGGCTGTATTCTTTGTCCGTACTGATTCCCAAGGAGCTACAAACGCTTAAGCGCTGAAATTTCCCGGCTTCCCGCCAAGAACCTAAACCCCTTATGACTTCAGTAGACGACGTATTCTAGTCATTTATTTGATAAATTGTTCCTTGACAAAGATCAGGTCGGTGGAATACGCTTGGCCGCGCGCGAGACATCAAGCGCTTACCATGAATAGCAAATGCATCGAACGACGCTATAAGAGGTCTGCCGAGAAAGGCGTCTTTACTACAGACGCACTGGCGGAGACCCGGCGAGGTTATAGCCACACATGCCCCGGGATGAAACGTCTCAGAGCCTTAGTCACGCGTGACGCGCCTGGCAAAAGGGAAGTACTGGTAACGTGTTTCGCCGAGCGAGGAGCTCAAGTAGCCCTTCTCGACACCAGGAAGGGTCACCGTCGAACTTACGGAGTGAGTCGACAGTCAAGGACACGTCCGGCCACTTTTCGGTATGGTCGTCCGTCTGTTGTCAGCGCAGCTTGGGGGCTCCCATCCGAACCAGCCTCACTTCAGGCAGGGGGATGCCTTAGTGAACTAAGAGCTGCGACCGATCTGCGGCGGTCTGTAGGCGCAGTGCTCCCGAAGGCTGCGACCGATTGATGGCGATCCTGCGAATGACGATCAGAACCAGCACGAGAACCTAAGGTGGAACTTGTAAGACAAATCAAATTTTGGCGGGAGGCGCAATGGAAAACATAGCTAGGACGGGAAGGTGCGAGCATCGCCCACGAACCCTGCGCACGTTCGGTATGCTGGCGCTAGTTTTCACGTGTCTGACACTCGGGACATATGGTCAGGACATAACCGGTCGGATGGTCGGCACAGTAACTGATAATTCCGGCGCGGTTGTAGCCAACGCGGAAGTATCGCTGACGAACGAGGGCACTGGGATATCCAGCCAGGTGAGAACCAATAGCAGTGGGGCATACACGGTCGCATACGTGCCCTTGGGAACCTATACGGTAGAGGTTAAGGTTTCGGGCTTCCGTCCAGCGATAAGCAAGCACAACAACGTCGTAGTCGGGCAGGACACGAGAGTCGACTTCACGCTTCAGGTGGGCACGAGTTCCGAGCAGGTGCAGGTCGAAGGTTCAGCCCCGCTGGTCGCAACCACCACTTCTGGAGAACAGCAGGTAATCACGAGCAAAGAAGTACACGACATTCCTCTGAATGGACGGATATTCTCGCAGCTGGTCCAAACCACACCAGGGGCGACGCCGGCGGCATTCGCTGATGGAACGGAGAGTGCGTCCGGCGCTGGGGCGCAAACCCCGATCTATTCGTCGATCAACGGTATTCCGTTTTCCGGAACTACATTCTTGATAGATGGAGTGAATGACGAGGAGCCGCTCAATGCATTCATAAACATCGCTCCTCCGGTTGAAGCGATTGAGGAGATGGTTGTTCAAACCCAAAACCCAAATGTGTCCTATGGATCGTTTGGTGGTGGCGTGGTAAGTATTCAGATCAAGTCAGGCACAAATGGTTTTCACGGATCAGCATTCGAATTTCTGAAAAACGACGCATTGAACGCAAATAACTACTTTTCTACAACCAGGGCGGCAACGAAATCAAATCAGTTCGGAGGCTCCATTGGAGGGCCCATCATTCGCGGTAAGGCTTTCTTCTTTGCAGACTACCAAGGGTTGCGCTTGGACAACGGCGTGCCGTACTTCCTTAGCGTGCCTACTGCCTTGATGCGCCAGGGCATCTTCTCACCGTCCGAGGGTTTTGGGACCATATACGACCCCGCCACGGCGACTGCCTCGACGCCTCCAACCCCCTTCCCAAACAATCAGATTCCAATGAATCGTTGGGATCCCACCGTGGCCGCGATGCTGAAGCTTGGTGTGTGGCCTGCTCCGAACGTTGCTTCTTCTGGACCCTTCAATAACTATCAGCAGAATGTGACAAACACGCAGAGTGTAAATGCGTTCGATGTCAAGGGCGATTACCAGACGTCCCACTGGGGGCGATTCTTCGCTCGTGAATCGTACGTCAGGCGAAACTACCTAGCTCCGTCTCCGGGCTCGCCACTCATTCAAAATTTCGACTCTAATTCACACTCCTTTAACCACAATGCGGCTATTGGTTGGACCGATGCAATCTCCAACAACTTCGTTAACGAACTTCGAATCGGCTTCAACCGATTCAACGAATACAACCGAGGGAACGACTATGGCCAGGACTATAGCAATCTAGTAGGCATACCGAACGGCAATTTGCCCGAGTTTGCGAACAGTCAAGGATTGGCCCAGTTCAATATCGGACAGATAGCTGCAACGGGTTCGGCATCATGGGATAACGGCCGGCGGGTAGCCAATACTTTCCAGATCAACGAAGGCGCAACTCTGGTTCACGGTGTGCACACCTTTCGCTTCGGAACTGATTTCAGGATCCTCCGATTCAGCCTGACCAATCCGGTTAACGGGGGGCCGCGAGGGACACTCAACTATTCTGCCGCATACACCAGCGACGCCGCCCCTGCTTATGACCAGAATGCATCGCAAACCGGAGGCGATCCTTGGGCAAGCTTTTTGCTGGGCTATCCAACCCAAGTATCCCGAGATTTTCTGATCGACAAACCGAATAGTGAGATGAAGTTTTTCGGTCTTTATGTTGGCGATGATGTGCGGGTATCCTCGAAACTAACTCTCAACCTCGGCTTACGGTGGGACTTAGAAACTCCGCAAGTGGAGGCGAGGAATCAACTTAGCAATCTCAGTGTGGCAGATAGTCTGATCCATATTGCCTCTCCCTCGAATCGAACGGACGGAGTCAATACCTATTACAAAGGATGGGCTCCTCGTGTGGGATTTGCTTACTCCCCTGACAAAGGTAAGACATCTCTCCGCGGCGCATACGGAATCAGCTACTTCCCGGACAACTTTGGTGCGACCGGGGGGACACTCGAATTTGGATACCCATTTAGCCAAAACTTTGCCTTCACCAGTCCGACGACCTACACACCGTTTTGGAGTATGTCCAAGAACGGGTTGCCGGGCTTTACACCTTCCCCTATTCAGTCAACCTATGTTCCGCCTGCCGGGTTGCTGCCCATCAGTGAACCTTCCAACATCCGATTCGATGTGGCACAGATGTGGAATGTCAGCATTCAGCGGCAGGTAAATCGCAATGGAGCGGTGGAGATTGCCTATGTGGGCACGCACGCGTCGCATCTGTGGCGCTTTCTTACCATAGATGACCCACCTCCGGGCCCAGGCCCCCTCGATCCGCGTCGGCCTTTTTTTTCGACTCTTCCCCAAGTCGGGAACGTCGTTCTAGCTACATCCGACGGTAGTGCCTCCTACAATGGATTGCAGACGAGTTACAAGCAGCGAATCGGTGGTTCCGTGATCTCTCTCGCGTACACTTGGTCAAAGGTTTTCAACAACCTAGATGTATTGTATGGAGATAATCCTAGTTTAGACCGCGCTCTCAACCGGGCTCCAGCCCCGATTTCAACTTTTACCGGAGCCGATTACCCACAGGTATTCGTCGCCACCTACACGTACGAGATTCCTGTCGGCCGGAGCCAGAGGTTCTTGGGCAACAGTAGTACCTTGCTCAATGCGTTCGTGGGGGGCTGGTCCGTCAACGGACTGACGAACATTTCCGCCGGGCCTCCGATCGACATGTATATCGCAAACTCGTTGCTTAATAACGGTCTTGGAAATCGCCCTAACGTCACTTGTTCACACATTTCGACGCCTAAGAGTACGAACGAGTGGTTTAATACGAGTTGTTTTTCGAATCCAGCTCCCTATGTGTTTGGGAACTATAAGCCGGGCGATGTGCGGGCACCGGGCTTAGATAACTGGGATATATCACTCTTCAAGAAGTTTGCCATTGGGGAACGGGCCTCGACCGAATTCCGAGCCGAGTTCTTCAACGCATTTAATAGCCCACATTTTGGCGCTCCTGCCAATGTCTTTGGACAACCTGGCTTCGGAACAATCAGCAGCACTGCTGCCCCCAATCGACAGATCCAACTGGGCCTGCGCTTCGCGTTCTAGGAGATATCACTAAGGACATCCATTCAAGAAGAAGCGAAGGTTTTGCCAAGAGCGAGAGGTTAGCTGCGGATTTGGTTGGGGTGGGGTATGTCCCGGCCAGAGGGGGCTGAGAGACTGGACCCCATGGTAGAAAGCGTCCAAGGCGCTCAGAGGTTCGGAGGTCTTGATAATGTTGAGTCCTCGACCGAGAAGGATAGCGGTAGCCCTTATGGTCAGTGCATGCTTCTCGATGGCCCAGACCGTCGGGGTCGCGGGCCCTATCAAGATTCTCGTGATTACCGGTGGCCACCCGTACGATGAAGATGCCTTTGCGGAGGTCTTCCGCTCGATGAAGAGCGTCTCCTTTACCCACGCCACGCTAGGGGGCGAAGCGGAAAAGCAGCTAAAACCCGAAGGAGCCAAGAAATACGACGTGCTGGTCTTTTACGACATGTACGAGCATTGTGAAGCCTACCTCAACGATCTGCACCTTCTCATGGAGGAGGGCAAAGGAGTTGTATTTCTCCATCACGCGCTCGGATCCTGCGACGCGAATCCGGAATACGGGTATCTGGTTGGCGGTCGGGCGAGGTTCGACTCCGAGGACTCGAAGGCAACACTATCGCAGTTCAAGGCCGACACCTCATATCGCGCCCACATCGAAGATCCCGACAATCCAATCACGGCGGGCATGGGCGACTTCGATGTCACCGACGAAGTCTACTCTAATTACTTCGTCGACACCGACTCGCATGTATTTCTGACAACTGACAATCCGAACAGCGGGCGCCAGCTTGCGTGGACCTCGCAATACAAGAAATCGCGGGTCGTCTACATTCAGCTCGGCCACAACCACGTGACCTATGAGAACCCGAATTATCGGAGACTGGTGGAGCGCTCGATCCTTTGGGTGAGCGGTCGGCTAACCACTCCGACAGCGGCCAAGATTTCGCCCGGGGAAAGGCCCGATGAAGGAGCACAGCTCTATGCAGGGTTGGGTTGCGCCGCTTGTCACGGTGGAGATGCACGCGGTGGGCGCGGTCCCGATCTAAGGAGCCAGGCCCTCTGGTCGCGCAGCGATGCTCAACAGCATGTCTTCGATACTATCAAGGGCGGAGTTAAGGGGACCGAAATGCCCTCTTTTGCAAGGCAGGCCACCGAGCAAGATATCGGCAACCTAGTCAGCTTTTTGGAGAGTCTCGACGCTCGCGCGCCGATCGCCGGAGATGCGAATCACGGACGGGAAGTCTTCCAGTCCGCCGGCTGTGTGGCGTGTCATGGACCAGCGGGAAGAGGTGGGGTACTCGGGCCCGAATTGGCGTCTGTCGTTCGATCAAAGGGGCTCGATTATCTAACAGGTGCGATCCGGCAACCAGCCAAGACCGTTCCCTTTAACTATGCGGCAGTTTCAGTAGTTACTCAAGATGGCGAACGCATAACTGGAAGACGGTGTAACGAAGACACATTTTCCTTGCAGATGGTGGACCATTCCGGAAGTCTGCGCATGTTTATGAAGGACGAACTGCAAAAGCTCGTCCATGAGCAGAAGTCGCTCATGCCCACCTATGACGAGAACCAGCTTTCTCCACAGGCGCTTCTTGACACACTGGCCTATTTGCAAAGCCTATACGATCGTCCTAGCTTATGAGATTACTTTCTTATTTCATCTGTGGGATCTTGCTCGTGGGCGAAGGTCGTGCGGCCTCGAAGCAAGTTTCTTATGAGGAGATCGCTAATTCGCCGAGCGAACCGCAAAACTGGTTGACCTATTCGGGCGACTACCGTGGGTGGCGGTACAGCAGTCTTACTCAGCTGAACACGAGGAACGTGAAGCAACTTGGTCTGCAGTGGGTTTTCAACGACGGTCAGACCGGCAAGCTGGAAACAACGCCTCTAGTGGTTGACGGCGTCATGTATGTATCACTGCTCAATAACAACGTCTTCGCGCTTGACGCTCGCACGGGGCGCGAAATTTGGTCTTACCGTCGCCCGGAGGTCCTCCGGTCACCTTCGCATATCAATGGGCCGATCAGCAGGGGCGTAGCAGCTCTTGGCGCACGCATCTACCTCGCTACGCTCGATGCGTGCGTGGTCGCGCTCGACGCCAATACAGGAGCTAAGGTCTGGGAGGCGAGGGCAGCGGATCCGAACCAAGGCTATTATTTTACGCTAGCGCCGCTGGCTCTGAAGGACAAGATCGTCGTTGGGGTGTCGGGTGGCGAGTATGGAATCCGCGGATTTGTGGACGCATATGATGCCGCCACTGGGAAACTCGCCTGGCGTTTTTACACGATTCCAGGCCCCGGCGAACCCGGCAACGAGACATGGAAAGGGGATACGTGGAAGACGGGCGGAGCCCCTGCCTGGATGACTGGCACATACGACCCGGACCTGAACCTGGTCTATTGGGGTGTTGGGAATCCAGGCCCCAACTTCTATGGAAAAGATCGACACGGCGACAACCTTTACAGCAACTCCGTGTTGGCACTCGATGCCGACAACGGCGAGCTTCGTTGGCATTTCCAATTTACGCCTCATGACGTGGATGATTACGATGCTACCAACATCCCGCTGCTTCTCGACGCAAACATAACTGGGCATAAGCGCAAGCTATTGATCGAGGCCAATCGCAACGGCTTTTACTATGTGCTCGATCGTGAGAATGGTAAGTTCCTGCTAGCCAAACCCTTCGTGCATGTGACCTGGGCTAAGGGCATCGGTCCCAATGGTCGCCCGATTCTTTCCGACGATCCCCTCCTTAACGGAAATTCACGCAAGGTCTGCCCAGGTTTGTTCGGGGGAGCCAACTGGCCTTCGCCATCCTACAGTCCAGAGACCAGGCTTTTCTATTTCACGCGCAGGGATGAGTGTCTCATCCATCTGCCAAAAGCGATGCGGTATACGGCTGGTGAACTGTTTTGGGGTGGAGACTCCGAATCTATTCACCCTGACGACAGAGCTCTTGGAGCTGTAGTAGCACTCGACCCGTTGAGTGGTGAACAGAAGTGGGAATTTCCACATTTTTCTGAGTCCTGGGCTGGCGTTCTCACGACCGGGGGTGGCTTAGTATTCTCCGGAAATGACGAAGGTTATTTCCTCGCGCTGGACGCAGTCACAGGACAAGTTCTGTGGAGGAGTGCCCTCGGAGGACCCATAACTGCCTCTCCGATTACTTACTCCGTTCGAGGAAAGCAGTACGTGGCCATAGCTTCCCGTTCCGGAGTCTTCGCATTCTCGATTCCATGAGCCCCTCCGCTAAGGACAAATCTGTTTACGCGATAGCCACCATGGATACAAAAGGCGAGGAGTTGGCCTATGTAGCTAGGTGTGCAAAGTCCGCGGGCGCATCAGTGCTTATGGTCGATGTCGGCACAAAGTTCTCGCCGCTGGTCGGTGGTGTTTTCCCAGCAGGTCCTGATCGATTCGAGCCCATCTTGGCGCGAGGCGTCCCCTGGGTTATCAGTCTCGGAGCTCTTGACATGGTGAATTTCGGCTCTCGCGAGACCGTCCCACCCCAGTTCCGGCATAGAAATCCACATGTTCACAACTCGCAGGTTACACTGATGCGCACGACGCCTGAGGAGAACCGCCAAGATGGCCCGCTGGATTGCCGGGAAGTTAAACCGCTCTCATGCCGGTGTTACGGTGCTCATCCCCCGAAAAAGGGGTTTCGATGCTCGATGCTCCCGGTCAGCCCTTTTACGATCCGGAAGCTGACGCTGCCCTCTTCAAAGAATTGGAAGCGTCCGTGTCACAAAGCGAAAAGCGTGTGATTCGAAGGCTTCCGTATCACATCAATGATCACGCATTTGCTTCCGTGCTCGTCGAGGAGTATCGGTCGCTCGCCGGGAGGTCAGCAACTGAGGAAGGCGTTGAATCACTATGGAAAGTAGAAAAAAGATTCTCGAAAACTTCCGAAAAAAGATTGTAGGCGGTAAGCCGATTATCGGTGGAGGCGCCGGCACTGGGATCTCGGCCAAATGCGAAGAAGCCGGCGGCATCGATCTTATCGTGATCTACAACTCGGGCCGATACCGCATGGCCGGACGAGGGTCGCTGGCGGGCTTAATGCCTTATGGCAACGCAAACCAGATTGTCAAAGAAATGGCCTCGGAGGTTCTGACAGTTGTTGAGCACACGCCGGTGCTGGCAGGAATATGTGGTACCGATCCGTTTATGATCATCGGCCACTTCTTACAAGAGCTCAAAGATATGGGATTTTCCGGGATTCAGAACTTCCCCACCGTTGGCCTGATTGATGGCACGTTTCGCGCCAATTTGGAGGAGACGGGTATGGGTTTTCGGAAGGAGGTCGAATGCATTGCGGCAGCGCACGCCATGGACATGCTCACTACTCCGTACGTTTTTAACTGCGACGAAGCGCGACTCATGGTGCAGGCAGGGGCTGATATTATTGTGGCCCACATGGGACTTACGGCGAACACCACCGATGGGTGGAAAAGTGCGAAGACGCTTCAGGATTGTGTTCATGAGGTGGAAGCTATTGTCGAGACCTGCAAATCGTTACGGGACGATGTGATCGTATTGTGTCACGGGGGACCGATTGCCAGTCCGAAAGACGCAACTTTCATCCTAGGAAAGGCTGGGGGTGTAGACGGCTTTTATGGCGCGAGTTCGATGGAGCGTCTTCCCACCGAAGTGGCCATTACCGAGCAAGTCCGTGCTTTTTCGAAACTGAGGCTACCGCTCGCTGCACGTTAGTTAGCAGAATCATATACCGGTGAGCGAAGGCCACATCTTTTCAGCCGATAAGCGATTGTCGACCTGACCGTAGATCCTGTAGCGCGTGGCACTCGCCCATAAAGCGGTTGCGCCCCACCGGTCGTGAAGCGGCTGAGTACACACGTCACAGTTGGAGCCGGCTAGGCGGCTCTTCTTCTTTCAGAAATGGCCCGGAAGGGACCGTGCCTACTGGGATCGAGTACGAACCGCGAAGGAACTTCGTATCCGAGAGGTCGGCTGCCGCGGCATCGAGTCCGTCCGGCCTGCGAAGTTGTCGCATGAAGCGCGACTTGTGACGTCTAGCAAACTGAGAGGTTTACTCCCTGCGTCGTTGTACGGTCGCCGAAGCGGAGTCGGGAAAGTCATTACTCTGCGGGAGAAATGGTACATGAGAGTGGGGAAGCTATTTTCCTTTGTCTCTGCGGCCGGGCTGGCGATCATATTCCCAGCCAAAGTGATCCACAGCATACCTCCTGCTTCCAATCAGCCTCGCGTCATACAGGTCGAAGGGGATATTGAAGGAGTCCACGACCCGTCGATCATCAAAGAAGGTACCTCTTGGTATCTTTTTGGTACTGCAACCGAATCAAAGCGCGATGGCGAACTCCCCGTTCGCTGTTCTCAGGACCTTCACCACTGGACCAGATGCGGGTATGTTTTGTCAGGTATTCCGCGATGGATTCAGAGAGAGTGTCCGGACGCAAAAGAACTCTGGGCACCCGACATTTCTTATTTCGACGGTCAATACCACCTTTATTACGCCTTCTCTAGTTACGGCAAGAACTCGGGCATCGCGCTGTTGAGTAACCAGACCTTGGACCCTAATAATTCGCAGTTCCATTGGGTGGATCAGGGACTGGTGCTGCGATCCAATGCCGAAGACGACTTCAACGCGATTGATCCGAATCTGGTGTTGGACCAAAAGGGACAAGCTTGGTTGGCCTTTGGCAGCTTCTGGAGCGGAATTAAGATGCGGAAACTTGATCGCAAGAGCGGTAAGCTATCTAGAGAGGATGCTCGGCTGTATTCTCTGGCGCGTCGGAAACGTCCCGAAAGCCCCTCTCCTGCACCCCCAGGTGCGGCGCCCGGCTGGCAAGCCGTTGAGGCACCCTTTGTCGTTCATCATGCTGGCTACTACTATCTTTTCGTCTCTTTCGATCTGTGCTGCAGCGGGACTGAGAGCAGTTACAGGACCATGGTCGGCCGTTCACGAATCGTGACCGGCCCTTACGTCGATAAGCTAGGCAAATTGATGACGGAAGGTGGAGGAAGCCAGTTATTGGCAGGTAATAGCCGCTGGGTTGGACCTGGGGGTGAATCCATCTTTATTCAGAATGATCGAGACATCATCGTTTTTCACGCTTATGACGCTATTACGGGACGACCTTCTCTACAGATCTCTACTGTGGCGTGGGACGATGGGTGGCCATCGGCGGATCTAGAGGCAAATCAGAAACCGGTCACCTCACAACCATAAATGGCCGAGTCTCAATGAGTATCGATAGGGAGCTATCGCGGAGATATACTCAGAAACACAAGTGCACACGACCGTGCTCCTGAATGAGGTAGCTGCGTGTAGTGGTAATCTGGAAACGCACCCTCATCTTGACCCGGCGAACTGGCTTAATTTCCCCAGCCCCTCACTTCCAAGTCCTTGATACCCCCCGTCCACGGGCAAATCGGCTGCGGTGATGAAAGAAGCATCGTCACTTAGCAGGAACAGGACTGCAGCGGAGACCTCAATCGCATCCCCACATCTCTCAAGCATGTGGAACTGGCCCCATATGGAATCCCACTTGGCACGATCGCCACCAGCTGCTTTCAAGACTTCTCGCGTCCATATCCAGCCTGGACTCACAGAATTGACGCGAATTCCATGGGGTGCAAAGTCCAGCGCCATACACTTGGTCAGTGTGTGGACCGCCCCTTTCGAAGTATTGTATGTCCATCGTCTGGGCTGCGCGACAAACGCAGAGACGCTTGAGACATTCACAATAGAACCGCCACCGGTCTTCCTCATCGCAATCGCTGCCGCGCCGGCCATTCGCGCATAGGCCACCGGTCCGACCTCAAGGGAGCGGCGCCAGTCGTCCAAAGTTGCATCCGCGGCCTTTGCGATAAAGGAAAAGGCGTTGTTCACGAGGCAATCGACCCTTCCGAATTGTGAAAGAGCATGCTCAGTCACTCGTGAGGCAAACTCGACGTCCGCCATATCTCCCTGGATAAACCGTGCCTCAAGCTTTTCCGAGGCTAGCTCCATCTCAACCTCCGAGCCCTTATCTGACTCAATATCGGCGAAAACTACCGATCCGCCTTCCCTGCAAAACTCGTGAACTGTTGCGTGACCGATTCCTGATGCGCCTCCCGTGACGATGGCGACCTTGCCCTCGAAGCGGCCTTGTATGGCTTTTCTCTGGAGCACGCTTTACCTCCTGCTGTTGGAACAATAAAGGAATATCGTGATCTGCGGTCCGTACCGTCCTGCCCGCGTCGGTTCAGCGTGACTCATTGCGTTTCCGGCTGAAGCTGCTAGTTTGCCTTCGATTCAGTTAGAGGTTTTCCGGAGACTTACTCGGCCTGAAACTCGAATGCAGGGAAACAAGTGAATTTCTCATCAGCCACTTGCCAATACGGCATAAATTTGATCCCTCGGTTTTGCTCGATGGTGAAATGGAGCGGGTAGTCGGGTATCGGAGCTAGTTGCGACCAAAGAGTTTCAAGAAGAGAACCCTTCTTAACCTTGAGGGTAATATCTGTGGAGCCGACTGCAGCCAGAAGAATGGGCCCATATTCGACCGCATGTTTATTTTTTCCCGAAGTATTGTCAGAGCCTAAATAAGGAGTGAGCTTCAGTTTAGGAGCCAAATTGAATGAAATCATGTCTCCATCGGCCCAAGTGCGATCGAAGGTCACATACGTTCCTGGCTTTCCTGTAACATCCCGCTTTCCGTTGATCATAAAGGGCATTTCATGGGATGACCATAACGGCACACGCACGCGAATCTTCGCGTCGATGTTTTGCTTTGCAGACACCTTCAATTGCACATGGTTTCGGAATGGGAATTGGGTTGACATCTTCAACCGCAGCGACTTTTCTTCCCGCTTCCATGAAAGAGTCGAGGGTTCGAACAGATTTACATAAATGCCATCGGAGGCGACCGAATAGATGTGTTCCGGCAAGGAACCCAGCAACCTTGTACCCTGGCCTTCGCAGCAGGTGTTTTTTCGCGTTGACTTGTCCTTCTGGCCCACGAGATAAGTAAAATACCGGATACCCCGCGTTCCATCTTGATTCGCGATGCCGACGTTGTAAATGGACTTCTCAATTTCAGCGACGTATTTCTCCTCATGGGGATACAACAGGTGGAAGCGCTGGTTGAAGAGAATCCAGAAAACGCTGCCGTCCAACTCGCCATATTCGCCGTTAAGCCGATATGAGCCTGGGGGATCCTCTACGAACTCTTCTATCGACATACTTCCACCGACATTTTCCCACCTATCATGATAAAGATCCCAAGCGCCGATCATGGCGTCGAGATAGCGTTGATCTCCGGTGGCACGATACAGATCCAAGTAAGCTTCGAGAAAGGTGATTTCATAACAATGCGGCCGGTCATAGGGATATTGCCAGATTGCCTCTTCCTTGTGGTTCGCCAAATCCTCGAGCCAATAGTTTTCCTGAAAATAGCGTTGGATAACCTGGATGTCCTGTGGCTTTCCGACAGGCGTAAAGTACATTCGAGTATTGGCGATCATACCCTGGGGTCCAAAAGCCGCACGCCGTAGTAGCTCCGGCAGATAAGCGCAACTGTCAAACCAATCGTAGTAGCCGCGCAAGAGGGGGAAAGCTTTTGGATTCCCGCAATAGCCAGCTTCAATCAATCCGTGGGTAACCCATGCGCGAGTGTATGCACCACGTTCTGAGTAAAAGATGCTGGCCTCCGGATAGGCCATGATGTAGCCATTGGGTTGCTTGCATTCGTCGATGCCGTCGACGATTGTGTTTAAACGGCGCCGTAATTCGGGATGATCAATCCAGCGCAAAGTGTTGCCAGCACCCATCAGGAATCTTCCAGCGTTTGAGCCGGCAAGGTCCTCCTCCCAGAACGGGTCCGGCACGCGCAGGTTTGGCGGGTTCGGCTTACCAGCACGCTCGAAAAACTGGCGGAGCAATTCCTGAACGGTAAACGAATCAAGTAAATACCCTATGTTACGCTCCAAGACCGTTTGGAAAAGGCCTCCTTCGAGCGTCACACCGCTCCGTGGAGCGAAAGCCCGGTATTGCACCGGTTCCCACCCGGACGCCAGGGTGACGTTTTCAGGGTGGTCGGTAACAAGCCCTTCCCCCATAGGCCGCGGCGCGCGTGTAATCTGCGGCAGGTCGTCATTGTTTCCATAGACGGGATCAGCCTCTGTAGGGCACCTCTCGGCGAGATCCTTTCCGCCGGAAAGCACCACAAGCTTTGATACCTCAAAACCGTACACTGAAGTTTCGGGTTTCGCTCTCATTCGTGTAACGGTCAATCGTACGTATCGTCCCTTTTTGCCTTTGGAGGGATACTCCGTGATTTGATCTTTCGGATCGGGATAATCGAAAGAGGTACAATCGGCGATGAGACTGGAATCCGAGAAGTCTAGCTGGTCGCAAGTTTCGATCTTGAATCGAAGGGGAAAGGTACCAAAATCGTAGGGATGGGGCCATCCATGATCACGACCGCTTGGAGGGTACAATCTAACGGCATCGATGGCCTCAATCGAACCTAGATCAACCTGAATCCATGAAATTGCAGAAGGATTCTTCGCCGGCAGCGACCGATAGGGGCGGTAAAACGTGGCTGGCGTCGCGGCAATCCAGTCCGCGATCTCGTAACGTGGAATAGCGCCAGAATCGTGAGCGTTCGCGGATTGCCTTTCCCACCCAAAGAGACGAGACGCAGTGGCCGTCGCTCCAGACGCAATCGTCACTTCCAAAAATCTTCGCCTATCCATAGTTAGCCCTTTCTCTCGGATCTGCTTGAGAAGTCTGCCCCTTTTGGAAGAGAGCTTAACCCGGGAAGGCTGTCTGTAGTTACCGCCATTCGCGAGTTTGCAAATGAGTCCTGGCCAAAGTAACGTCAGTAAAAGACCCTGCCCGCGGGCGCCGTTCGAGTTCACGCGCTTAAGCGCTCAATGTGCTTGTGATGATACCACAGTTTTTGAATTGCACTATTGTGCTGGCTTGCGGGTGGCAAGGAATTACAAGATTCCGCACCAGGTCCAATTTTCCGAAACTAAGCAGCCCAAGCGCGGCTCGGGCATGGATACTGAAAGGAATTTCTCCGCGAACATTTCTAGGCTCATCAAGGACGAACTGTGAGTTGACGATCCAGGGCATCGCTGGGGGCGACTTCAGATTATGCTCGTCTTGGCAGGCCTACAAAACTGTGTTACCGGCACGGCCTCGCCCGTCCACATGCGTCTCTGGCCATGCCAACATGTTGATTTGTCCGACGAATTTACCCCGCCCCGTTCGAGTAACTGATTCTGAATTCGCGCCGCCCGAGTGTTGGAAGCCGGAATGCCCTCTTTACGAAGCCCCGTTCGATATTCCCAGTTATCCGAACCAAATTGCCTCCCTCGCACTCGCAATGGGACACACACTTGGCGCTCAGAGGACGGACAACATCAGCAAGATTGGAGATTCTGACGGTCCGACAGTCAGGCATCCTGCCGCTAGACTCTGCGACCATATTTCGAAATTGGCTGCGAGGGCACGATTCGAACGTGCATGAACCGGTTCAGAGCCGGTTATTCTTCGCCCGGTCGGATCTCCGGACACTAGGGGAACGAAAGGAGATAAACATAAGGAAATTCGGGATCAGGGCTGATTCCGAATGCAAGGACGGATCTCCGAGCCTGTCCGGAGATTGGCTCAATGGCTTGGCCCGATATTCTGCGCGACGTCTTCGGAAACCGCGAGAATGCACATCTGGCCATCAAACTGGATCTTATCCGCGGAATAGGCGGTGATCTTGATCTCGCCCGACTTGGTCCGAAGCCGCGAGATGACGTTGCGAATTGGACCACGTTGGAACTGCGCGATCACAAATGCCCAGTCTTCGGGATCCTCCCAGATCCTCAATTCGTTGACCGTGTGGCCCAGTATCTCTTTCCTGGAATAGCCGTAGCGCTGCTCGAAGGCGGTATTGACATCCAGGAATCGGCCCTCAGCAAGCGTGGTGATGGAAAAAGGGATCGGGCTAGCATGAAATATCTTCTGGAATTTCTCCTCAGAAATCCGACGACCTGTCTCGGATTCGAGAAGCGCGGTTTGGGTCTGGCGAAGATCCCTTACCCGTTTTTCCAGTTCCTCCCCGTAAATGGCCGCGCGCTCATAAAGCCGGGAATTCTGGATGGCTGCCGCTGCCGGAATTGCCAGCACTTCTGCCCGCCGAAGATGATCCTCGGTGAAGCGGTTTGGTTCGGTATGGCCCACGGAGAGAAAACCGAGATACTGCCCCGAGGCGATCAGCGGCACACTTAGCCAGGAGCGCAAATGAGCGTGTGCTTCGAGAGTCGGCGCCGGTGCGACGCTCTCCTATGATCCATTTCTGAATGGGTTCCGGAATTCTTGTGATGAGCCCGGGCCGATCGACCGTCAGCCCGCAAAACCTGCCTGACGAAGCTCGCGGCGCACCGCGCGAAAGACTCCGTCGAAGTCAGGAAGCGCCTCGATCTGATGACCGAGTCGGCCGGTCCAAAGCGCCTTCAGTCGCTGCTCTTTTTTGAGAATGCGATCTTCAAGGCCGGCGATGTCCTTCTGTCGGAAACGGAGCTTTTCTGCAATCGCCCCAACCAGTCGCGAAAGGTCCACTCCGGCCTCGACCGTAAGAAACCACAGATCATAGAGATCCCGCGGTTCATTCCTCGCCGGATCCGAAAGAGCGACGACCTTCTCGGTCGCGATTTCATTCAGACTGTAGACCGCGGCCGGACAGTCTTCGGGCAGATCCTCGAATTCCGGGTAGGCGCGTAGGACCAGACGTTGTTCGACCGGGAACAAAAGAACCTCAGAGATGGTGATGTCCACTTTGACGGTGTTTGGATTCGGAAGAGGCCCCTGGTAGCTGAGATAGAAAGTGTGGCTGTTGACATGACTCTGGCGGTCTTCTCGCTCGAAGGCGAAACGGATTCCGGAGGCTTGCGCAACCCGTTCAAAAACCTCTTCCAATCCTTCGCGAATCTCAGCGAACTCGGTCGCGCGCCCCAGCGTGAAATCGAGGTCTTCGGAAAAGCGATAGTCGCCAAAATGACAGCGCTTGAGTGCGGTCCCACCCTTGAAGATGAGGATCTGGCCGAGTCGACTCGGGCCCAGGCCAACCAGAAACCAAGCGAGGCAGTAATCGCGTTCGAGCACGGCCTCGGGAATGCGGCGTCCTCCGTGCTCCTTATGCAGACGGTTTGCGAGCAGCGAGAGATTTCGTTGCGGGATCATGTGTGGGGAATGGCCTCAAGCTCCGACTTGTCGATGTTCAGTTGCAGGCGCCACCGCGCCTCGAAGCGGCCTGACTTCGGTAAAGTAGGATCGAGACGGTCGTAAGTTGGAGTCAGTTCCCGACGAAGACGATCGAGCTTCGCTGGCGGAGCCACTTTGTAGAGCTCAAGCAGAAATCCAAGTCGGCGCGTAAGCGCGCCATTCCGCAAACGGTGCGCATAGTCGAGTAGGAGGTCGAGCTTCAGTTCGCTTCTGCTCATCCAGAGTGCCTTGGCAACCTCGGGGATGCCGCCGGCATATTCAGGCTGCCGCAGTCCATCGAGGATGGTTCGCTCCCGGTCGCTCAGCTTGATTGCTTGCTGCTTTGTGATCCAGACTTCGGTGAGGCCGAAGAAGTGGCCAGGCTTCACGGTGACGAAGCGATATTCATAGCCATGGATCGTACGAGGTGGTTTGCGGACCGACGTGCTGACATAGATTGTGAGTTGTGGTTGGGTGACCATGCGGAGCAGTTCCATGGCCGAAGCGTGGGAAAGAAAGTAGCCATGGCCGCCGCACAATTCCTTTGCGATGACGTAGGGGTCGCCAATATATTCGGTGGCGCGTCCGAGCTCAAACGGCACTAGGGTGTAGAGCCCGGGGCGCAGACGGGTGATGACCCCCCGCTTCTCGGCTTTGAGAATGAGCGAACGAGCGGAAGACCCTCGGAGCTTCGTGATCTGTTCCACGTCGCGAAGGCTGAACGTGGTTTTCCCTCGTTCGTTGAGCTCCACAAAGAGGCGCGAAGTCTGCCGGCCGAGTGTTTTGCTGGACTGATAGTTCTTGATCATTTCGTTCCCTTAGGAGAAACATTTCAAGCACAAAATATGATGATACCAGATGCAATAATTGTTGCCTCTCAGGGAACTATTTAAACATAGGATATAACGATGGCCAACAAGCTTAGGGTCGATGCCCCATTATTTTCAACTGGTTACAAACTCATGAATTCCTCTTGGGAAGCATGTCCCGGCATGCGGCTCTTTTGATCAGCAAGACGCCCACGGTCAGTGGGTGCACTCTCGGACCCGTGCCAGCTACCGCTCCGTGGAGTCCGATTTTCCTACTCGAGAGCGTCCCGTTCATACCGCTCGACCATCTCTCGCACGCCGCCGCCGCTACCACTACGACCGCTGCCGCACCAACATGGGACCCCAAATCAAGATCGATATCGACACTAGCTCCTCAGTTCCTTCTGTTCCTACTGCCGCTCCTCTTCTTCCTCTTCCTCCTGCCTTTTGCTAAAAATCCCGAAAAAGATTCGGTGATGACCATAGCCGTAAGCTGCCGTTCCAATTCACGGCCCCATTTGGCCCGACCAACTCAGCAGCCAAGAAAGTTACATCTCCGAGGCCACAGCCGACGTCGAGGACTCGCATGCCAGAGGTGATCCCGGCTTCCTGAAATAACTGACGAGTAAATGGAGTGAATATCAGTGCCTGGATGATCAGACGTTCCATTTCCTGTTGCGAATAGCCCAGGGCGTAAGCTGGTCGTTCATTGAGCGCGTTCATGGCGATCGTCAAAACTCGAAGCGAATCCCGAGTTGCACCTCTCGTCGCGGCAGTGCCGCAGTATAAGCCAATGGTTGGCTGGGTAGAAGACTGGCCGTCCCGTGCACATTGAATGGCGGAGCGAGGTCTGCGCCCACCACGTTGTTCACCGCCGCATAGTTCGTCCTACTGAAGAGGTTGAATCCTTCCGCCGAAAACTGAAGGGCGGTACCCTCCCCGAACTTGAAGCGCTTGCTCAGGCGAAGATCCAGTGTCGCGTAGTTCGGGCCCAAACCGCTGTTTCGCGGAGCACCAGGCGGGCGGTCGTT
Source organism: Terriglobales bacterium (assembly GCA_049582765.1). GTDB lineage: Bacteria > Acidobacteriota > Terriglobia > Terriglobales > Acidobacteriaceae > JBAUUQ01. Next base: position 9,279 of record JBAUUQ010000021.1, on the reverse strand, counting down.
AGTAGAGTGATTGTCGCCGTTGATATCTGCGCCCGCCAGCAGATTGAAGGGATGCCCGCTGTTGTAACTCATGATCGGAGACAGTGCAAATCCCGACAAGACAGGAGAATGTTGCCAGGGGCTTTCGAGAACTGCAGCAAGCACAATCTTGTGTCGCTGATCGAAGTCCGAAAGCGAACGCTCTGCGGCGAGATTTACTTCATTGAAAGCGGCGTAGTCGCTGTTGAAATCAGTCGAGTCGTCGATGGCCTTGCTGTAGGTGTAACTGGCTAGCAGACTGAAGTCTCCGCTGAGGCGTTTTCGTACTTCCACGATGCCGCCGTGATACACGGCATTCGCGACGGATGCGTATTCATTGTTCTGAAGAATCGCCGGATCCACGAGGCAGGCGGTGGTTCGCTGTCCGGAGGCATTGATGCATGGTGGTGCACCCCAGTCCTGGAATGGGAGCCCATTGGTGGGCAGTCCGTTTGCTCCCGGAACTCCGCTCACAATCGGTGCACCCGGTAACAAGTTCGTGTCAACTGCCCAGGGCAGATGTGTCGTATGGACGTAAATGTAGTTTGCGGAAATGGATAAGCTGTTTCCGATCTGACGTTCAATGCCTACCGAGGCTTGCTGCGCTTGCGGATTCCGGTAATGGTGAGTCATCGACCCACGTATATCCCACGGAGAGATCCAGACCCAGTGCCCCTCGTGATAAGGTGCCCAGCCTGCGGTAACTCGGTTGGGGAACCAGACGTGGCCGTAGTTCGAATCGTCACGCCAGTCGCCGTAGTCGTCCAGGTCTTCGTACCCGACGACATCATGGGAGACATATCGCGCCGAGCGCGACTCATCGTAGCGGCGATCGCGATTGTAGGCCCAGTTATCAAATTGATCGCGTCCACCGATGTCAATCACTTCGGCGTTTAGCGAATCCGTACCGCTGAAAGTGCCTCTTTGTCCGGCGTACAGCGTGTACGTCTGGCCGTTGCCCGTCGACTCGCCTCCGCCTTCGCGTATGCTGACGACCGAGTAGGCGCCGTCTTCACTTGCCTCGACCCGATAGCTTCCTGGCTGGGTATCCCAATGGGAGAGTATTTGGGAGTCGAAATTTAGTTATGCGGGTAAAGGTGTGCCGTCCAGACGTTAGGACGGCCAGTTTGAGACATATCTCAAACTGGCCGATTCGCCGTGCTTTATGCTGCCACCGGTTCGAGGTGCACTTCTTCCGCCTTATGGACTTTCGGGAGATCAACAATAAGAACCCCATCTTTGAGCGCGGCGCTGACCTTAGAAGGATCGACAATTGACGGAAGGTCGAGGATTTTAAAAATTCGGCCGGCGCGCGACTCGGAGCAGATTGTTTCTCCGTTTTCCTCGTCTTTCGTTGCTTCACGCTTGCCTGAAATTGCCATACGGAGCGGCTCCACGATGACCTCGAGATCCTTGCTGTCAAAACCCGGCACTTCGCACCGGACAATATATTCGCCATTTGACTCGGTCACGTTCAGAGGAACCGGGTGCAGCAATTCGGATTCGGCGCGAAACCAATCCTCTTGGTCATGACCCGGTGATCTGGCACGGCTTTCAAAGAAGTCGAATGCCTTTCGAGCGATGACGTCATATAGCTCCGAGAGCCTGGTGGATATCTCTTCGCGGCTCCGCGTGACGAGCCGAGGTTCGTCCTTGCGCTCCATTACTGCCGACTGTGACTTCATGTTCCATCTCCTTCGAACAAATGTGCGAATCTCCCCACCCTGCTGGGGCCCAGAGTCCGCTACCATCCCAGACGAGGACCTTCAGCCGATTGCGCTGGGCGTTGCAGAACAAGAAAAGGTGTCCGCTTAGAGGCTCACACGACAATCGATCGCGGACGAGACCGTACAGCCCTTCGAACCCCTTACGCATATCGGTGATTCCCGCGGCCAGATAGATCCGTGTGGCTGGACCCAGTCCAAACACGGCTTACGCCCGCTCCAGGATGCCCACCAGGCGCTCGAACGTACTCGTATCAAAATCAGGATGTACCTCGATCCGGCGCCCGCCCGGCAGCACCACGGCCAGCCCACAACTCGGTTCCTGCTGCGTCGGCGATTTCCTGGCCGCCAACTCCACCGGCACCAAACGACCGGCCGAGGAAATTGGCTTACGCCTTCTCTTCCAACGCAGTTTCTTTAGATGACGATCCAGTGTGCTGAAGCTCAAACCTCGACTCTGGCAAAACTCGCTCCGCCGCATGCCGCTGTTCACAAACTCGGCCACCAACTGCTGAACTTCCGCACGGGTACGTCGCTTGGGCGCTGTCAACCTATTTTCTGCAGTCATTCAGCTACCTCAACACAGACAGGTCTTCGCGAACAGGTGTGTTGGTCGGACGCTTACGGAAGACTATGAGCTAGAAGAATCCTAACGGGAGGTGGCCTCAGTCCTCAACGACAGCATTGAATGGAACTATCGGGGCGATTCTGCACTTGCCTAGCTACGAGGCCGGACGTGCGATTGCGATGGACTTGAATGCTCGAGTGGTTGCCGCGATTGCAGTTTCCACCGGGAGCCGCTCCATTGATGATGCCCCCACAAATCCAACTGCGGCACACCGCCCAAGAACGTAGGCAGCATTTTCGGGAGTTGCAATCGGCCCGCCGTGGCACAGCAGTATCACGTCTGACTTGACCCTCTTGGCGGCATCACCGATTTGCTGGATGACGACAGGCGCTTTTTCAAGACTCAAAGCATCATTATCAGCAAGGCCGATGGCCCCCCCCACGGTCAACCCGAGATGCGCAATAATTACATCCGCATCGACGCTTGCCATGGCCATTGCCTCGTCTGGATTAAATACGTAGACGGCCGTGAAGAATCCGCGCTCATGCGCGAGACGGATCATCTCAACCTCTTTCCCAAATCCCATGGCGGTGCGCTCGAGCTCCATGCGAAAGCGACCGTCGATAAGTCCGACTGTCGGGAAGTTGTTGATACCCGAGAAACCCAACGTATCTAGCTCCGCTAGGAGATGTTCCATGCGACGCATGGGATCGGTGCCCATGACGCCTGCGATGACGGGCACGTTGTGCACTACCGGCAAAACCTCACGTTCGCCCATCTCCCTGACGATCGCGTTGGCATCTCCGTAGGCGAGGAGCCCCGCCAGACTCCCATGCCCGGCCATGCGAAAGCGGCCGGAGTTGTAGATGATGATGAGATCGGCTCCGCCTTCCTCGGCGAACTTTGCCGAGATGCCAGTTCCGGCACCGGCGCCCACGACCGGGCGTCCTTTGGCGATCTCGCTGCGTAACCCCTGCAACACCTGTTCACGAGTGAATTTCATCGCGTTCACTTAAACTCACGACTTGGAATTGGGCGACCGGCCTGCGAAGCCCGCGCGCTTAGCAACCCAAGCAGCTCTTGCGCGGCACGCTCCGCAAAGGCGGCATCGTTGATGTTGGTCTTTAGCTCGATTACTGGAATATCGCTGCGCAGGTGCTCTTTCAAGCTATTGAACAAGGCTTGGTCGGATTCCGGCCACCAGAACTCGCGTCCGGCGCTGTCGAGCTGAGATACGCCACCCAATGGCATCAGCACCCTGACCGGACCCGTACTCCGATTGATTTTCCCAGCGAGAATACGCCCAAGCTCGCGATTCTCCTCCACATCTGTCCGCATCAGGGTTACGTTCGGGTTCCAGCGAAAGAACTTCCGCCCGGCATACTTCGACGGCACAGTCTCGGGCGCTGAGAAATTGACCATGTCTAGGCACCCAGGCGCTACTACCTGCGGTATCCCGGCCAGGGCGGCAGCCTCAAGCCTCTTCGGGCCAGCTGAAAAAACGCCGCCGCAAAGCTCATCCGCCCACTCGGTCGTCGTAATATCAAGTACACCGTCGACGTAGCCGTCGGCGATAAGGCTCTCCATCGTCATTCCGCCGGCGCCGGTCGCGTGAAACACGAGTACTTCGAAGCCGGCGGCCTCCAACACGCCGCGGGCTAAGTCGACGCAGGGAGTTGTATTACCGAACATAGTCGCGGCTATGAGCGGCCGCTCTTGCTGTGATGGCACTTCGGTCTCAACCATTCCGATGACCGCGCCCGCGGCATTGGCGAGTATCTGGGTCGAGATCCTGTTCAACCCTGAGATATCGACCACCGAGTACATCATCGTAATGTCTTTCATGCCCACATAGGGCCGAGTGTCACCCGAGGCGACTGTCGAGACCATTACTTTGGGTACGCCGATCGGGAGTGCGCGCATCGCATTTGATGCGATCCCCGTGCCGGCGCTGCCACCAATACCAATAACAGCGTCGAAGCGGTGTGCTGCGTAAAGCTTGGCGGCCACTATAGCCGCACCGCGAGTCATGACGTCCATCGCATGCGCTTTATCGGCACAGCGACGGAGGGCGTCCAGCTCGACACCTCCTTCGTGAGCTACCTCTATGCACTTGACATCTGTTCGGTGTTTCGAATCTCCCAGAACCCCAATGTCGATGACAAGACTGCGATGGCCCCGTGCGTGAAGGATTCGTCCGATGAATTGTGCCTCGGCACCCTTAGTATCCAGTGCTGCGATGATGGCGATCGTCTTCGCTTGCATTGTATTGCTCGCATTCTCACCAGATTAGCCACATACCGTCGCTAATCATCAGTTTGGTCCGTTGGGCGCCAGCATTTAGCATTCGGCGACCTCATCATGCTGGCGAGGCAGTTTATCCGCAACGGTGCACCACATGCCGGTCGGAGACAACACTCTGCGCACGTGTTTCTCACTTGCCCGTAGAGGTGAGATAAGTCGCTACGGCCTGGATCTCCTCGTCGCCGAGCCCTAATGCCTTGTCTTGCATAAGACCATTTACGAGCTCATCGACTATCTTCGCGGGAAGGAGCTGCGTCAGCGTTTCCTTGGGAGGCGCACCTGTTTGCTTATTGCTGTGGCACATCGCGCACCGCTGCTCGTAGACTGATCTGCCAATTTCGAGAACCGCCTTATCGACAGTCGACGCCTTTATGGGGGCCGGTGCCGGATGAGTTATGAACCGCCCCGTGAAGTCAGGAGGAGCAGTGAGCTCTTTTACTTCAATATCCTTGAACTGGACACCCATCGGCGGCCCAGGATGAATCTGTATGGCGAAAAAACCTTCACTAGGGCGACGGTCGAAATCGTCGTCTAGTACGTCTACCGCGAGGACGCCGTTGACCGCATGGACGCAGCGATTTCCATAGGCAATGATCACATAATCGTTCCATGTGGGATACGGTTTCACAGCGGCGTAAATAGTTTCAGGCGGGTTCACAATACCAAGCACTCTGCGTTGAATTTTGCCATTGCGATTAAAGACATCGGTGTTCTCTCCCAACAGGGCCAAGACACCGCGTGCGTCTTCATCCCATAGCATCGCGAACCGCTCCTTCGCATCGAGCGTCACAACACTCGCTTGATAACCAGGAGCCGAGAAGTCATGCTCAGGAGAAGGGCGGCTGCGATATTGCACGCCGGAATTACCCCGCGTCGTGAGAGATCGGTACTTGAAATGAAGCTCAAAGTCCCGATAGTTGCCGTCGTGAATCAGGAAGGTGTCCTGGGTATTGGGCTTCGAGGTGCGGCCAGTGATTGCACCGTCCTGCACAGACCAGAGCATGGGATCGCCCCGCCAATGGTTCAGCGTCTTGCCATCGAATAGCGGCTTGAACTCCGCTTTGGCCGCTGCCGAGCGTAGCCCAAATGCCTGGACGCGATCGGTGCCGACGAAAACAGCGCCGTTCACGATGGCCGGCTCGTTATATTTGCCGCTGGGAAATAGCACCCCAGGCAAGCTCTTCCACAAGAGCTTCAAGTTCATGGCGTCGAATGCATAGAGAATTGGCTGCGGTGCGTGAGTCCCATACAACGTGGATGATGTTGGGGCATTGATGTCGAGCACCCACACGATCGCGTCCTTTCCACCGCGGCTGCTCGTCACGATCGGTGACCCTGGGTTTTGGAAGGTCTGGGTCTGTTCCAATTGATCTATGTGCAAATACGCCGGCTGGCCTGGCGAAGTGACTATCTTGAGCTTTGCGAGGCCTGGTGGGGTACTGACCGAGAAGTTCTCTCCTCGCTTACTACTCCCGGTAATGTAGACATAGTCGTTGCCGGTAGGATCGCGGAAGTATGCCAGGGTCGTACGACTTCTTGCTTGATCTATCATGGCGTGCTCATCGGTGTACGGCCCAAATACATTGATGGGACCGCGCTTGCCGAATTGGGGTTGATCTTCTGGTGGGAGAAGTGACAGGTCGCTCGAGGAGTCGCCACTGCATGGGTGGCGCTTGATCACACCTCCCGGCATGCGAGTGCGATCCAACAAGTAAGCGTTTCCCTGTTTGGCGCCCCCAAGCGCCAATAGTTGAGGCGTGGAGGTCTTGCTTGGCTTGAGATCGATGACGACCGTCCCGCTGCTACCCAGGTCAATATCATTCGCCGCAGCTACGCAGTAGTTGAAAGGCGTGTAGGTCCCCACTAGTTCAAAGCCCGTTACGGGATCGTCTTTCAACTGCAATATCGATTGTCCCCAGCTGTGAGCACTCTCGGGGAAGACGCCCGGGATTCCCGCGTGCCTCTGCCATTGCGTGTAGCTAGCGCCAGTCGCAATGTAGACATTCCTCTGCAGGTCGACTGATGGGCCTCCCGAGGCCCACATGCCGCCTTGGATTTCACCAGTGATCGGCGTAGTTGAGAACGCCGTCGCCACAGTTGGGCGACTCGTGTCCACGGCGACGAGCCAACCACTGGAGTTATCTAACCCGAGACTCACATAAAGGCGTGTCCCGTCGGGGCTTAGGTTGAGGGCACCACGTTGTGTATGTCCGTCTTTCTCAGAAAATTGCGTGGTGCCATTGCGGTTGATACCAGGTGCGTTTAGCGCCTCGTGACCAAGCTCCACAGGCCATCCGTGGAGCTCATCGCCGCTTCGGATGTCGATGGCATGCACCTTCCATTGCTCTTCACCGCTGCAGCTGGTCACATAAATTCGCTCCTTCTCTAGGTCGATAATTGGCGTGCTGAGATTTCCCGTCTCCCCCTCATCACACGGCTTGTCGGTCAGGCGTGTACGCCACAAAATCGTCCCTGGCGGTGTCGTATCGGACTCAAAAGCGCTTATCGAGTAGACAAATCCGGTACTCGTAACTACAAAGAGGGCAGGGAAGGTACGGCCTCGATAGGGACCGACCGTAATTTCAACCCGGTCGACGTAAAGTGGAGAAGCGAAAAGACGCGGGGGAACACCTTCGAAATAGTCAAGTGTCGGCGTTTGCCAAAGCAGACCGAAAGAAGTGCTCCCTACAGCTTTCGGTGTCAGCACTACCTCGTGATCGTTCCACCCAGTGCGTTGGGAATTATAGTGATAAGTTAGCTTGTCAACGCCGGCCCGTCCTTCCGGCAGAAATGCACTCACCATGAGCGTTAAAGCCCATAGCCATTTCGGCGCATTGACGCCACCACTCATTAAGTTACTCTCCGATCACTTGTCGAGTGGCCGAGGAAAAACTGATTGCCAGCACAGCATCCTCCGTCCCAATATTCTTGGCGTTGTGGTGGATCCCCGCCGGGATACTCACGGTATCGCCTTCATTCATCTCCACGGACCTATCGCCCATGGTCTGAAGAATGTGGCCTTTGATGACGTGCAGGACTTCGTCGCAGTTCGGATGAAAGTGGCGCGGGTTTTCTTGACCCGGTTTGATCACAGCCTCACCGACCGTCATCGTGTCGGAATTTTTGAGCTCACGAGATACGTACCAGGTGAGGTACCCCCACGGATATTGGATGACTTGATTATTCGCGGACTTGGTGACAACAGCCGCGTCAATCGTCTTTTTCGGACGAGTTGCGGCTTCTAGTTCCTGATTGACGAATTTCTGTGCGGCGTCGGCTGGTGCCGTGGTCTTGACGCCATCCCTTGGGACTTCGATCTTTGCCGTCCAAAAGATGGCATTGAGCACGAGCTTGCGGAGCGCCGGGTTATCCAGACCAGCAAGGTAGTGTAGGCCAGTAAATCCGAATGCCCGTCCACCGTCGTCACGCTCGAATGCCCAAGCCACAGCATGGACTTCTGCTTTATCGATTATGAGGGGCTTGTCATCGCGGAATTGAACGTGAAGGCTTCCAGTGAGAATCGGCGTTACCTTTTTGCCGTCCTGAAAAAAGCGGATCGTCGGATAGAACTCGTCGGTTAGTAGGAACTCACCGACCCCGTTGCCGATCGGGTGGACGGGTGGCTTAAACAGAACAGTCTCCTCGGTGCGATCGAACATGCCGTAGCGAGCGCCGCCCAACCAGCGCTCTAAATCGATGGTCTTGTCATTTGCAGGCAACGTCGTCGCTTGATGAAATGCAACAACGCCGGCTCCACCTTTCATAAGCTTCTCAAATTGAGCCCGGTTGGCGACGTTCAAGAGTGGGTGTGAGTCCAAGCCATCAAAGTAGAATACGATGGTAGATGCGCCCTCGAGCGCCGAGACCTCCGAGGGCCACCCGTCGGGATAGGCCAAAATTCTTACATCACGTGCGTCTGGCGAGGCATCTAGTAGCTCTTTTAGAACGGTGATGCTGTCAGAGGACTCATGCTGGCCGATGCCACCATGGATTTTCGGACCTCCTATCAGCACGATCTTCTTCGCTGGCTCAACACCCCACGCAACACCGCAAATGAAGACGAGGGCAAGAGAGACGGACAACGTCACCAATAAAAGCGATGATCGGTACATTTGTGTTTCTGGCATTATGCCTCCGAATACCGTGATCAGATAGCGCAGGGCTCGCGGGCGGCGCCTGCTTTTAGCTCATCACGTTTTGTGACCGGAAAACGTAACAATCGCGGCGAGTCAAACTCATTCTCGGCGACCGTCACCCCAATGGCCCTGCATGCCTTTCAGTGATATCTCGGTACCGGTTTCGCCTCGATTTCCAGGATCGCCTCTTGCGCCTCCGCGCCCACACGGCGTCGATCAACAACTTCTCTCAGCGTGGGCAGCGCCTCTTTAGCCGCGGTCCCGATTTGTCCGAGAGCGTGAGCAATACAGGCGAGGACAAAACCATCTTCCTCATCCTTCAGGCGTAGTCGCTCCACCAATGCAGGAACGGCGGCCCGTGAAGATGGTCCGATCGCTCCCAATGCGTTCGCTACACTCATCCGCACATAATTAACCGGATCGTGGAGAGCCTGCACCAGTTGGGGAACGGCGGGAGCGGATTTGGCTCCCATCGATTGCAGCGCGATCGCCGATAGACAGCGCACCCGGGCGTCCGCGTCCGTCAGCG
>JBAUUQ010000020.1:0-188285 GCA_049582765.1 Terriglobales bacterium | reverse complement strand
TGTGGGGCGGACACTCTTGTCCGCCGCTTTTGAGGTTGATTTTGATCCCTTGTGATGCTGTAAATCTGGGGCCTCTCGGGCGAGAAGAAAAACCTGGGCGAAGTCAAGAGCGGCGGACAGGAGTGTCCGCCCCACACGGAGATTACCGACACCTGGCTATAGTCCCTGTACTTCCGAATCACCGCCAGTCGGGATTTGCAGCTGTTTTTCGCCATCGGGATTGACGAAGGTTTACAATATCTTGAGCACCCGCCCGCAGCGGTTCGGCATCCAATCGCTATGGCTTTGGGAATCCGAAGGTCCTTGATGAAGAGTTTTTGCTTAGCAGTTTTTGCGCTCTGTCTCGCCTTGGCTGCGGTCGCGCAGCAGGCACCAGTATCTCCGAATCCGGAGGCCACGACTCCAGCCACCACATCGTCCAAGCCGGCGGCGACGGTTCCCCGGAAAACGGACCGGGCAGCCGCTTACTACCACTACGCTCTGGCGCACATTTACGAAGAGCAGGTGGCGATGTACGGCCGTAGTGACCTGGCCAACAAAGCCATTGAAGAATACCGGCTGGCGATCGAAGCCGATCCTACCTCCGAATACCTGACAGCCGGTCTGGCGGAACTCTATGCCAAAACCGGCCGCATCCGCGATGCGGTGCTCGAAGCCCAGGACATTATCAAGCGCGATCCCGGCAACCTTGAGGCCCACAAGCTGCTGGGCCGAATTTATCTGCGGTCTCTCGGCGACGTGCAGAGCGGAAACGGTTCTGACAGCGTGCTGAAGCTGGCCATCGAACAGTACGAGGAGATCGTCAAGCTGGAACCTGAAAGCGTGGACGATCGTCTGCTGCTGGGGCGGCTTTATAAAGTCGACAACGATCTGCAGAAGGCAGAAAGTGAGTTCAAGTTTGCCCTGAAGCTGGATCCTGGCTCCGAGGAAGCGGTTACCGCGCTGGCGCTGCTCTATACGGACGAGAACGATTACACGCGTGCCGCCCAGGTTTTGAGCTCGGTGCCGGATGCCTCGCGCTCGGCCAAGTTGTATTCCGTGCTGGGTTACACCTACGAACAACAAAAGGAATACAAGAAAGCCATCGATGCTTATCGCAAGGCCGTGGAGCTGGATCGCGATAACCTCGATGCCACCCGAGGTCTGGCCCAGAATCTGTTGAATGACGGGCAGACGGAGGCCGCGCTCGAACAGTACAAGATCATCGCCGACGCGAACCCCGAAGATGCGCAGACTTACCTGCGCATGGCGGAAATCTACCGCAAGGGGGGAAAGTTCGACGAGGCATTGGACAGCCTGAAACGGGCCCAGTCCATGGTGCAGGATTCGATGGAAGTGCAGTTCGGCTTTGCCGAGGTTTACCAGGCCCAAGGCCGCTACCAGGATGCGGTCCAGGCTTTGCAGGACCTGCTGAAGAAAACCGAGAAGCCTGACAACAACTACAGCCAGAGCGAGAAAAGCAACCGCGCCGTGTTTCTGGAGCGGATGGGCGTGGCTTATCGGGATGACAACAACGTGCCGCTGGCTCTCGAGACCTTCCGCAAGATGCTCGTCCTCGGCGACGACAACGCGGAGCGCGGCTACCAGCAGATTATCGATACCTACCGTGAGGCCAAGCAATGGCAACAGGCGACCGATGCCGCCAAAGAGGCCGTGGACAAGCTGCCCAACGACCGTGGGTTGAAGATGGTCTACGCGGCACAGCTTGCCGATATGGGCCGCGCCGACGAAGGCTTGCAGCAGGTCAAGTCGCTGCTCAAAGGAACTGCGGACGATCGCGATATCTACATCACGCTCGCCCAGATGAATACCCGGCTCAAGCGTTGGTCCGATGCAGACGAGGCTTTGGACAAGGCTGCCCAGCTTTCGACTCGCGAGGAAGACAAGGAGTATGTCGACTTCCTGCGCGGATCCACCTATGAGCGCCAGAAGAAGTACGAGCAGGCGGAAGAGGTCTTTCGCAAAGTCCTGGCTAACGATCCGCAGAATGCGGCCGTCCTGAACTATCTCGGCTACATGCTCGCCGATCGCGGCCAGAAACTTGACGAGGCGCTCATCATGATAAAGAAAGCCGTTGACCTGGAACCGGCGAACGGCGCTTATCTGGATTCGTTGGGCTGGGCATACTTCAAGCAGGGCAAGTACGACCAGGCGGAGGACAACCTCACCAAGGCGTCCTTGCATATGGGAACCGATCCCACCGTGCAGCAACATCTCGGCGATCTGTATCAAAAGACGGGACGCTTGAAACTGGCTGCAGCGCATTGGGAGCGAGCCATCCAGGAATGGAACAAGACGGTCTCGGCCGAAGTGGATACCGACGAACTGGCCAGAGTGCAGAAAGAACTGGAATCGGCCAAAGTCAAGCTGGCCAGAGAAGAGTCAGCGAACAAATAGCTGGCGTTGGGTGCCGAGTACCGAGCTTCGAAGCGTTCCTGCTTGATTCCTGATTCATGACTCAAGACCTGGTCATCCGCGAAGCCACGACGGATGACGTTCCTGAAATCCTTCGGCAGCGGCGATGCATGTACCTCGATATGGGTTATGAGGACTCGCCGGCCCTGGGGTCCATGTTGTCGACCTGCGAACCCTACCTGTTCCAGGCTCTTGCCAACGGCTCATTTCGGGGCTGGCTTGCGTCGACGGGAGAGCGTTTTGTGGGTGGTGGCGCAATTGTCATCAGCCCCTGGCCTAGTCACCCCTGCGACCTGGAATGCCGGCGCGCAACCATCCTGAACGTTTATGTTTATCCGGAGTTCCGGCGCCAGGGAATTGCTCGGCGGCTCATGCGGCTTATGATCGATTGGTGCGCGGTGCAGAAATTCGCCGCCGTGTATCTCCACGCCAGCAAGGATGGGAGGCATCTTTACCAATCGCTGGGATTCGAGCCTACCAACGAAATGAAGCTGAAGATCAGCCGTTAGCACAAGCGTACCCCTGGCGTCCTGGATCTTCCGGGTTCATCGCAGCTTCGCATACTCCAACTTCGCTACTTTCAGCACCGGTATGTCGAGGTCGGCGTCTTTCCAGAGGGCGAGGAAATCCTGATAGGCGGCTATCGACTTCGCCTTGTCACCCGACAGAGCGTAAGCTCTTCCCAATTGCAAATGCGCAAGTGCGCCGATGGGATCGGCGGAAACGAGCCCGCGGTGATCGAGAATTTTCTGGAATTCCGCGGCGGCTTCGGCGCCTCGCCGCGCCGCCAGATAAGCCTGTCCACGCAGGTAGGCGGGATAGAAGTCCCCAAAAAGACCGAAAAAAGCGATGGCCGATACGCTCAGTTCATGCGGGACAGCGACCTGTAGCAGGTCGATGGCTTTTGCAGAATCGCCATGGTTCAGTGCGAAAAGTGCCCGCAGGGTTGGCAGGTAATTGAATTCGACGGACGTATCTTCCGGAAAGCGCTTTTCGAGGTCGTTGGCTAATACTTCCGATCTGGCGAAATCGCCCGCCTCCGCCAGTGCAAAAGCAACGCCATATTCCACATCCCGGCCCTTGGAAAGCTCAAGTGCTGCCACCGCGCCGCGCTTTGCTGCGGCGGCATTCCCGAAGAACGCCTCCGCGATTGCTGCTCCGGCTTCATAGGTAGCCGCTGTTTCCGGCTGACCTGCTTGCCGCGCCAAGTCCACCGCACGGCGTGACATCCCGCTGGCTCGTTGTAACTGGCCGGAACGAGCCAGGGCCAGAGCCTGGGAATGGGTGATCCAGTCTTCGGCTCCGGGCTTGCCTTTGGCCCGAGTCACTGCCTGTTCCATTCCCGCCGTGTCCCCCCTTAAGAAGGCAAGATAGTATCGCAGGAGTAAAAGTTCAGGAGTCTCGAGTTTGCGCTCCGAGGCCCGCTGAAGGGCGTTCTCGGCTTCCCCCAGCCGGTCGAGGTAAAAATTGCTATAGGCAAGATTGACATAAGCCGGAGTAAAGTCTGGGTCAAGCCCGATCGCCCTTTTGGCTTCTTCGATGGACTCGGCATACTTGCCAAGGCCCTGCGAACTGAAGCCGGACAGCAGGCTGGGAGGAAGGACCTCACGAGGATAAGTCTGCTCCCATAGCGCAAGTGTCTGGTACGCCTTTTCCAAGTTTCCCGTCACTTGGCGATCGTACATAGCGGTGATAAAAAACTTTTCCCTGTCGCTGGCGTGATCCCGCAACTGATAGGCCTGCGTGGTGCTTTCGATGGAAAGAGCAGACTCCCCAATATTGCTGTACATGAGCCCCAGGTGCGCATGTGCCAAGGCAAACTTGGGATCGATTTCGATGGCGCGCCTGAAAAGGGGGAGGGCCGTAACAGCACCAGTTGCGAATTCCACCTTCATCCCGGCGCTATAAGCTTTCAAGGCCTCGAGTGAAGACGTTGTCGCCTCGGCGAGAGGAGTGTTGTGCTTTTCGACGGTGGTGAGTGATTCACCGATTCGAGTTCTGAATTTCCTGGCAATTTGATCCAGGGCATTCAGGACCTTTTCCTTCCGTGCCGCTTGCACCTGCTCTTCGGCCAGAACGTCCCCGGTACTACAGGCCTTGGCGCGCAGCCCCAACACGTACTGGCTGCCGAGGCTGTCAATAGAACCGTCCAGGACAACGGCGCTTGCCGTTCGTTCGCAGATTTCCCGCGCGATATCCGGCGTAAGCGGCGCATCCGCCGGGCGGCCCATGAGAAGGAGCGTCCGCCTGATACGCTGCTCCGAGACCAAGCTGAGGAAAGGCGACTGCTCAAGTTGCACCGCCATGCCTTGCCGCAGGGTTCCGTCAAATACAGGATCGCCCGTAGTGTTGGTAAAGTCGGCGAGGACGATGGTGTCCTTGTCGGTGAGGCGAGCAGAGATCTGGTGTGAGTGGAGGTAGAGCCCACCGGAGATAAGCGCAATGAGTACGACAGCAGCAATCCCCCAGCCGAGCGTCGCTCGCCCGAGAGGGGCCAGGGCGCCCGAGTCCACACCATCCAATGGCGCGTGGGAGTGCGTGTCCCGCTTCAGCCGTTGCAGGTCCGTGCGAATGTCTGCGGCATGCTGGTAACGCAGGTTCCGGTCCTTTTCCAGGCACTTGGCGATGACCCGTTCCAGTTCGACTGGCATATCAGGATTTAATCGCACTGGAGGAACCGGTGACTTGTTCAGAATCAAGTCGAAAACTATTCCCGTGCTATCTCCGCGAAACGGCAACTTCCCGGTCGCCATCTCATACAGCACCGCGCCGAAGGAGAACAGGTCGGTCCGGCCATCGAGCTCTTTGGCTCGCACCTGCTCCGGCGACATGTAGGCGACAGTGCCGAGCGTAGAGCCGGGACTGGTCAGGTTCTTTTCCACGTCCACGGTTGCAGCGTTTGCGTCCGCACCGGCTCCCGGTTTCACGGTCAGCTTCGCCAGGCCGAAATCCAGAATCTTGGTGTGGCCGCGTTTGGTGACAAAGATATTCGCGGGCTTGATGTCGCGGTGGACGATGCCCTCCGAGTGGGCCGCATCCAGAGCGTCGGCGATCTCGATAGCCAGTCCAAGCAGAAGCTCCGTCTCCAGCGGGCCCACGGCAATGCGGTGCTTCAGCGTCACCCCGTCCAGAAACTCCATGGCAATGAACGGATGACCTTCGTGATTTCCTACTTCGTAAATCGTGCAGATGTTGGGATGGTTCAGGGCGGATGCCGAACGCGCCTCGCGGCGGAAGCGTTCCAACGCATGCGGGTCCTGGGCCAAGTCCTCGGGCAGGAATTTCAGCGCCACAAAGCGGCCAAGTTCGGTGTCCTCGGCCTTATACACGATGCCCATCCCGCCACCACCCAGCTTCTCCACGATCCGGTAGTGCGAGATGGTTTGGCCGAGCATCTGCAACGAGTCCGTCCTTGGCGGGACCATGTTATGAGGCAAGTTGTGGCGAGTCAATGCGGGCGCCGTCTTTCGCAAGAGTAGCGCAATGAGCTGCCCAGCTTCGCTCGGCGGACGGGCGAGGGTGCCCGCCCCACACTAACCAAGGCTAGTGCTAGACTGGCTTATGCTCGCCGATTATGCGGTACGCGTGGAACAATCGCGCGGACGCCGGTATCCCGAGCCGCAGCATCCCTACCGCAACGATTTTCAGCGCGACCGCGATCGTGTGATTCACTCGCGAGCCTTTCGCCGCCTTGAGGCCAAGACTCAGGTCTTTACCCGCCGCTACTCGGATCACTTCCGCACCCGCCTCACCCACACTCTGGAAGTGGCGCAGATTGCCCGTACCATCGCAGCCCAACTCGGCTTGAACGTCGATTTGGTGGAGGCGCTCGCCCTGGTGCACGATGTCGGCCACCCACCGTTTGGGCACGCTGGCGAGAAGGCGCTCGATTCCGTCATGCGCGAACATGGATACTTCTTCGATCACAACCTGCATGCGCTGCGCATCGTCGAGGATTTCGAACTGCGCTACGCCGCCTTCCGCGGGCTGAATCTGACTTTTGAGGTTCGCGAGGGCATTATCAAGCATTCGCACGATTACTCTGCCCACGACTTTCCGGAGCTGGCCGAGTACCTGCTCGACCAGCGGCCGCCACTCGAAGCCCAGCTCATCGACCTCGCCGACGAGATTGCTTACAGCATCGCCGACCTGGACGACGGATATGAGTCCCGCCTGTTGGGTCTGGGTGAAACTCGTGCCGGCCTGCCGCTATTCGACGCCTTTTATCATGAGGCCGAACGGACTTGGCCGAATGTCGTGGAAAAGCTGAAGTTCAACGAGGCTCTCAAGCGCATGCTCGATCGCTGGGTGAGCGACCTTATCCAGTGTACTCGGAGGCAGCTCCAGGAGGCTGGAGCCGGCAGCGTTGAAGAGGTGCGCGCGTGCCCCAGCCGGCTGCTCGGCTTCGGTGCGGAAGTGCAACTGGAACGCCGCCAGACCAAGGACTTCCTCTACTCGACCCTCTATTACAGCCCGGCGCTGGATGCGGAGAAGAAGGAGGGGGAAAAGGTCATCCGTCAATTGTTCGAGTTCTGGATGGCGAAGCCCGAAAGTCTGCCTTCCAGCTACCGCGAGAAGGCCGGCCAGGAGCCGCTGCCCCGGGTAATCTGTGACTACATCGCGGGCATGACCGACAATTACATCTACGAGCAATACGAGAAATACAGCTGAGAAGTTAACCAGAAAGTACACAAGAGGCATGGCCTTCCGAGTGAACAGGGATTGAGCGGGCACTCCCCACGCAGTTTTTATATCCGGCCGCCGCCAAAATTACCCTGAAAACGCAGCCAACTCCCGTCCTACGGCCTCCCATGGGGGAGTTTCATTGCAAGATAAGGACTTACGGTATTGTTGGTTTGGCATCTAACTTGTTAGACAAAAGGGGTGGATACCGGCATTACACTGGTATCCGGCAGTGGCAGATTTTGGACCTGCGCCGCGTCAGCGTAGGTGGCAACGCTTAGCCGGGTTGCCAGAATCGACCCTTTAATACGAGACGCGTTTAGACAAAATCACGTATCACGCCCGTCCGGCGTGCTCGAGGAGGCCCAGGATGCTCCTCATTCGGAGGAAGTTAAAAATGAAGAACCGTACGCTGGTAGCGTTGTTGGTGGCCGTCGTGCTGGCTTTGCCCGCATTCGCACAAACAACCGCAAGTTCTCAGGACCAGACCGCCGCTCAGAATTCCACCACCTCAACCCAGAGTGGAACAATGGCAACCGACAGCGCCACCGGCAAGCCGTTGCAACCGCCTGCCCGTGAAGGCTTCTGGGGCCGGGTCAATCCTTTTGCGCGCAAGAAGTATGTGCAGCGGCAAACTGGCCCGATCCGCGACCGTTTGAACGAGCTCGATGGGCTCACCGCGGCCAACAGCAAGATGATCAAGGACGTGGATGGGCGCGCCCAGCAGGGCATTCAGCTGGCGTCGGCGAAAGCCAACGAAGCTGATCAGCACGCCATCGACGCCGGCAACAAGGCCCAACTGGCGCAACAGACGGCAACGCAAGCTAACACCCGGCTCTCTACCGTGGAACAAGTGGTGGGCAACATCGACCAGTACAAAGCCACCAATCAGACCGAGATCCGCTTTCGCCCGGGACAGAGCGTGCTGAGCAACAATGCCAAGTCTGCGCTCGATGATATGGCGACTCCGCTGAAGAATCAGCGCGGCTACATCATCGAAGTACAGGGATTCTCCTCAGGCCGTGGCCAGGCGGCAATTGCCACCTCGCAGAAGATGGCCGATTCCGTGGTGCGCTACCTGGTGCTGAACCATGACATCCCGGTCTACCGGATCTATGTGGTTGGCATGGGCAACGCTCCGCTGCCGAACGCAACCGAGGAGGGCAAGACCGCAAAGCGAACCAGTGGTGGACGGGTGGAAATCAGCCTGCTGAAGAACGATCTGGAGCAGCTGGCTTCTTCCTCGAATAGCCCGGCACCGCAGCAGTAAAAAGTCGTTTCAGGACGAAGGGCCGAAGGCCCGGACTCCCTCCCCCGGAAAAACCTCCTGAGCAATCAGGAGGTTTTTTGTGGGCGGGATCCTTACATCACACTGGCAGCCTCACCCTTCAGTTTTTCGGATTGGTAATGAGTTACCAGAGCTTCCACCAGGGGCTGCAGCTTTCCGTCCATGACTTCCTGCAGTTGGTGGATGGTGAGTCCGATGCGGTGGTCGGTAACGCGGTTCTGAGGGAAATTGTAGGTGCGAATCTTCTCGCTGCGATCGCCCGAGCCCACCATGGCCTTGCGTTCCTTGGCTTGAGCGTCGCGTTGCTTCTGCATTTCCATGTCGTAGAGCCGAGAACGCAGCACGCGCATGCCTTTTTCCCGGTTCTTGATCTGCGACTTTTCGTCCTGGCAGCTCACCACGGTATTGGTTGGGATGTGGGTGATGCGAACCGCCGAATACGTGGTGTTCACCGATTGTCCGCCCGGCCCGGAGGAACAGAACGTATCAATACGCAGGTCCTTGGCTTCGATCTTGACATCGACTTCCTCGGCTTCGGGTAAAACCGCAACCGTTACGGCCGAAGTATGAACCCGGCCTTGCTGCTCGGTCGCCGGCACACGCTGTACACGGTGCACACCGCTCTCATATTTCAGGCGTGAGTAGACGCGTTGCCCCTGAAACATGGCGATAACTTCCTTCAGACCTCCGACTGCAGACTCGGAAGTTGAAAGCACTTCGACCTTCCAGCCTTGGGTCTCGGCGTAGCGGGTGTACATACGGAAAAGCTCGGCCACGAAGAGAGTGGCTTCGTCGCCGCCAGTGCCCGCCCGGATTTCCAGGATCACATCCTTTTCGTCGTTGGGATCCTTCGGCACCAGCAGAATCTTGAGCTCCTGCTCCACGCCGGCAACGCGCGCCTCCAGTTTGTCCAGTTCCTCCTGCGCATAGGCCCGCATCTCGGGATCTTTTTCGTCGGCCAGCATGGCCCGGCTCTCGGCGATGCCCTTTTTCAGATCTTTGAATTCGCGATACTTCTCCACCATGGGAGCGATCTCGCTGTGCGCCTTGGCCGTCTTCTGGAACTTGGCCGAGTCGCCAATGATCTCCGGCGAGGCGAGCAGGTGGGTCAGTTCGTCGTAACGCGCTTCGAGTTGGTCCAGGCGTTCAAACATGGGTTCCGTCGTTGGTCATTCGCCGTTGGTCGTTCGCCTATCGCATCAGGCGGCAGTTGTACTTAACGAGTTGATCAATCCGTTCAGGGTGCGGCCTACGCCGTTGGCCAACTCCTGCATATGCTGCGCACGAACTTCTGGCAAGTATTGTAATTCTTGCGCGATCAGAATCTGGGTTTGCAACTCCAGTAATGATCCTCGAGCATGAAATAGAAAATGATTGAACTCGCGGTCGGAACGGTGTCCCTTCCCCTCTGCGATGTTGCTCGGTATTGATACGGCCGCTCGGCGCATCTGCTGCGCCAATCCGTAGAGTTCATGCTTTGGGAAGCTGGACGTTGATGCATAAACCTCAAGCGCAAGTTTCATGGCATCCTGCCAAACGCGTAAGTCCTTGAAGGACGATGATGACGGCACGGGCACCCTCCGCCGTCAATCTAACCTCAAAACACTGCCAGGCACAGTGACCAACAACCACCCACATGCTTTCCCGCGGAATCGGATGTGGAAATGAGTTGGTCAAGGAGTGGTGAGCCAACGACCAACGACGAACGGCCAACTACTTTCCTACGCGATCACTAGTTCGCCACCGCGCTGCTTTTCGAGCGACATGGCTTCGTTAAGGGCCACAATAGCGCATTCCGCCTGCTGGTCGGAGGGGGGCTGGGTGGTGACCCGCTGCAGCCACAGCCCGGGGGCAGTCATCAGGGCGAACAGAGAGCCACGGTGTTTGGCCGCGAAGCGGATGATTTCGTATGACAAGCCGGTGATGACCGGCAACAGCGCGATGCGCAACCCAAAGCGCGCCCAGAATGTGGTCACCGGAAACAGCATGTAGACCAGGATCGAGATAATCATCACCGTCATCAGGAAGCTAGTGCCACAGCGCGGATGGTAGGTCGAATACTTCTGCACCGATGAGGTATCGAGCGGATCGCCATTCTCAAACGCGAATACGGTTTTATGCTCGGCGCCGTGATACTGGTAGACACGGCGAATATCGGGCCACAGTGAAGTTGCTCCGATAAACAACAGAAACAGCGTCAGCCGGATGACGCCATCGACCAGGTTGAACATGATCTGACCGCCGAGCGCGGGATCCACTTTCTTCAACTCGGTTGCGGCCAGCAGGGGCAGGTACTTGTACATAAAGATGAAGAAGCCGAGGGAGAACGCAATATTCACTCCGGCAATCCAGCCGCTGATTTCGAATTTCTTCTTTTCGGGCTGGGAGGGATCTGGCGCGGGTTGTAACTCGTCGAGGGCGACATTGGCGGAAAACTTCAAGGCGCGGAATCCCAGCGTCATCGCGTGGCCGAGAGTGATGACTCCACGAATCACCGGCCAGGCCATCCATTTATGTTGTTCGGAGAGGCGCTCCAGCGGTTCACTATGTACCGAGACCTCACCAGACGGCTTGCGGCAGGCGATACCCCAGGCATGCGGAGAACGCATCATTACCCCTTCGAGCACAGCCTGGCCGCCCACCAGAGTTTCCTCCCCGCCTTCGAGCGCGGGCAAAAGCTGCACGGCTACGAAAAAGCGCAGAAATGTTCGCCAAAGCCGCATGGTGATTGGATGATCCTCGGGTCGTTGAAGAACCAACGGCTTAAGAGTATCACACAGCGGGAGGAAGTAGGATAGAGGTAAGTACTGATTCTAGGGAAGTTTAGAGGCACATCCCTACCGTATGCGGAAACTTGCAGAAGCCTGTGAACGGATCGCCGGCACCACCAAGAAACTGGAAAAAATCGCGGCTGTTGCCGATTTCTTCGGGTCGACACCGCCGGAGCAAACTGCGGTCGCAGCGGTTTTTCTCTCCGGCAGGCCATTCCCCGTCTGGGAAGAAACGACATTGCAGGTTGGTGAGACCCTTTTGTGGCGGCTGGTTCGTGAGCTTTCGGGCAAGACTGAGCCGGAACTCACCGCGGTTTATCGGCAGGTGGGTGATCTCGGCGCGGTTGCGGGCGAAGTGCTGCCGGAGCATTCGGCCGACCCTGAATTGAGTCCGTCCGAGGTGCAGAACCAGTTTCGCCAAGTCGCGGCCGCTCGCGGTCCGGCTGCCAAGGGCGCCCTGGTGCGACAACTGCTCTCGCAGACGACTCCGCTCGAGGCCAAATACATCGTCAAGATCATGACCGGCGACCTGCGCATCGGGCTCAAGGAAAGCCTGGTGGAAGAGGCAATCGCGAAAGCCTACGGCGGCACACCCCGCGAAGTGCAGCGCGCCAACCTGCTACTTGGCGATATCGGCGAGACGCTGCGTCTGGCTGCCGGCGGAAGATTGGGCGATGCCCGGATGCGGCTGTTCCATCCTTTGGGTTTCATGCTGGCGAGTCCAGCAGAGTCGTCGGAGGCGGCGCTTAGCTACTTCGAGAATGCTTGGGTGGAGGACAAGTACGACGGCATTCGCGCTCAGGCACACTGCTCCGGCGGTGAAGTGCGCTTCTTTTCCCGCACCCGCGACGAGATCACCGAATCGTTCCCCGAACTGCCCGAGACTTTGTCCGGGCTTGCGCGAGACGCGATTCTCGACGGCGAGATTGTGGCCTGGAGCTACCTGGCCGCGGAATCCGGGGAGGCCGGACGTGCGCTTCCTTTTAGCGCACTGCAACAGCGGCTGGGACGGAAGAAAGTCAGTGAGCAGCTGATGCGAACAGTGCCGGTCGCGTATCTAGTCTTTGACGCCCTGTATGCCGGCGGCGAGTTGCTACTCGACCGGCCTCTGCGAGAACGCGGGAAGCTGCTTGACGATCTTTTGGCGGCACCACGCAGCCTGGCGAAGCCGCGGCCGCTGGGGGATCAAGGGCGATTGGCGCTGGAATCTGCCGAACCAGCGACGCCGGCCCAAGTTCTTCGCGCCCCGGTTTTTCGGGCCTCTTGCCCTCAGGAACTTGACGCCCTGTTCGAAGCGGCGCAGGCCCGCGGCAACGAAGGTTTGATGATCAAAGATCCTGAATCCGTCTACCTGCCCGGCCGTCGCGGAAAATCCTGGCTCAAACTCAAGCGTGAGCTGGCAACGCTGGACGTGGTAGTGACGGCGGCCGAATACGGACACGGGAAGCGCATTGGAGTTCTCAGCGACTACACGTTCGCGGTGTGGGACGGCGACCGGCTGGTGAACATCGGGAAGGCCTACTCGGGCCTGACCGACGCAGAGATCGCCGGAATGACGAAGTGGTTTCTGGAACACACGCTCGAAGATCAGGGCTTTCGGCGCATCGTCGAGCCCATGATCGTGCTGGAGGTAGCCTTCAACAACATGATGCTCTCCGAGCGGCACGAGAGCGGGTATGCTTTGCGCTTCCCCAGGATCGTACGGCTGCGGCCGGATAAGCTGGCGGAAGAGGCAGACACCATCGAAACGGTAAAGGCGATTTACGAGAAGCAGGGGAAGCGTTGATTGGGGTGGGGCGGACACTCTTGTCCGCCGGGCTCCGCGAGTAGTGTTCGACCTTGTCTTTCGCCGCTTCGGGGCTGGTTCCTTCCTGCCTTTTACCCATGGCTGGCGCCGTGGGCTTTATTCTTGCGCCGCTTTGCGGCTAAAACAGCCGGCCCTTTCCGGGCGTGAACCGGATTCGTGACCCAGGTTACTTCCGTCCGAACCCTTCTGGGTATCGAGAGCCGTACCTTCTGCACCTACAATTTGAAGCAGAATCTGTCGGCGCCCTTGGGCGCACTTCCGAAACAGCCGTGGCAAAAGCCAAACGCAATGCGAGCCGCGATGCAGCCGTGTGGATCTACCGTCCGTCGCTCGACTTGATCGTGGGGTGCGGGGCGTGGTCGATTCCACTTTTGCTGCTCGCCTATTTCTTTTCTGCGTCCAGCACACTCACCTGGTCGATCGCTTTCTATGTGCTGGCTCTGTTCTTCAACTACCCGCACTACATGGCGACCATTTACCGCGCCTATCACCGGGAGGAGGATTTCCAAAAGTACCGGATTTTCACCGTACACATCACCCTTCTGGTAGCGCTGACTATCGTTCTGTCGCATCTTTGGATTCGCGCCCTGCCCTGGATCTTTACCGTGTACCTCACGGCCAGCCCCTGGCACTATAGCGGACAGAACTATGGCCTGTTCATGATGTTTGCCCGGCGGGCCGGAGCGCAGCCTTCCAACCTCGAAAGGCGTGCGCTTTATGCGGCCTTCCTCATTTCCTATGCAATTCTATTTTTGAACTTTCACACCGGATTGTCCGCCGATCCGTTGTTCGTCTCGCTGAATATTCCTGCGGCGATCAGCTCGCGCGCACAAGTCGTCCTCGCCGCTGCATTCGTGGGCTGCTCGGGTTTTGGCCTGTCCCGGCTGGTCTCCCAGGCCGGGTTCCGCCGATCGATTCAGTCGCTGACGCTATTTTCGACGCAGTGCGTTTGGTTTCTGCTGCCTACTCTGCTCTCTCTAGTAGAACGATTCCAGGTTCCGCAGAGCCGCTATAGCACGGGCGTTCTCGCCGTCATGCACTCCGCCCAATATCTCTGGATCACCAGTTACTACGCCAAACGGGAGGCCGTCGCCAGCGAGGGCCAGTCATGGCGCCCCTTGGCCTATTTCACGATTCTGGTGGTCGGCGGGATCGCACTCTTCATCCCTGGACCCTGGCTCTCCAGCCGGGTCTTCCACTTCGATTTCACCCGGAGTTTCTTGCTGTTCACTGCCCTGATCAATATCCATCACTTCATTCTCGATGGTGCGATCTGGAAGCTACGGGACGGGCGCATCGCCGCGCTGCTGGTAAACTCCCGCGCCCAGATTGCCGAAAGCGCCATTGCGACCAGGGACCGAACGCTGATAGCGCTCCGCTGGCTCGCCAGCCCCAGTTTCGGGGCACGCGCATTGCGGGTGGGAACGGCGGTAGCGCTGTTGGCGTGGGGCGGGGTTGACCAGCTGCATTATTACTTCGCTCTTCACAGCAGCAATCTTGAGGATCTAAAGCGGGCGGCTGCACTCGCGCCCTACGACACTCCGCTACAGATGCGTTTGGCGCGTCAGGCGATGGAGGATGGCGATCCCCAGGAGTCGGTCGCCGCGTGGGAATATGCGGTCAAGGCTGATCCCACCGACCCGGGTCCGCGGGATGCGTGGCTGAAATACCTCACGCAGGAGAAGCGGCTCGACGAGGCCTACCAGCTGACCGGGAGCTGGTTGAAACTCGCGCCCCGGGACGCAGACCTGCTCGTCAACCATGGCATCCTGGCGCAGCAATTTGGGCATGACGATGAAGCCGAGCAAAGCTGGCGGAAGGCTCTGGTAGTCGACCCCTCCCAGCCTGAAGCCGATCTTTATCTGGCCACAGCCTTGGAAAAGCAGGGAAAACTGGAGGCGGCAATTGGTCACTACGAAGCCTACCTGGCGAAGATGGCGCGACAGCCGGCATCCAGACTTCCACCGGCGGGCAATCTGATCAGCGTGGCGCTGAAGCTGGCCGATTGCAACCGGCGCGCCAATCACCCCGATGCAGCCCTGCAGTTCTACAAAATGGCTCGTACCCTGGCAGCTCAGACACAAGAAAAGAAGCTGGAAAGTTTTGCCGATATAGCCGAAGCTTCGCTTCAGGCCAAACTTGGCCAACCCGTCAAGGCGTTGCCGCTCTATCAGAGAGCGCTCCAGCTCGACGCCGGACTCGACGATCATCACAACGAAGCAGTGGATTGGTATCTGTACGCGACCTTCCTGCGAAACTCGGGTTTCCCCACGCGGCTCGCGTACGCCAGTCTGCTCAAATCCCAGACTCTATTGTCTTCTGACTCCAGCCGCGCGGAAGCAACCTCCGCCAGCCGGGCTCGCAAGGAATTAGAGCAGCGCCTTGGACCCCAGGCCACTGCCATTCAGCGCAACCCCGAGCCGGTCTGGCGCGAAGCGCTCGAGCTCAAGATGTAGGCGCGGGCGTCCTCGCCCGTGCTGGTGGAACCCTAATGTTGGTGTCCGTGCTCTTCGCTCACCGGAATCACGCAGCCATGGGCCACTTCGCAGATCACGTTCTCGAACTGGATGGTGGTGTGGTCGATATGGAAGTCCTCACGCAGCCGTTCCTTCACGTCACGCAGAATGCGCTCACTCACAGAAGGCGGAATGTCAGCGATGGAGATATGGCAGGAGAGTGCAGCCGTTTCCGAGCCGATACTCCACACGTGCAGATCATGGACATCGTTCACACCCTCGACCGCGCGCATCGCGGCCTCTACCCGTTCCAGCTTGATGCCGCGCGGCGTGCCTTCCAGAAGGATGTTGAGCGTCTCCCGTACAATGCCAAAACCTGACCAGAGGATGAGCACTCCGATTCCGAGCGAGAGCACGGAGTCGATCCAGTACTGACCGGTCGCCAGAATCGCCCAGCCGCCCACGATTACAGCCGCGGTGGAAATGGTATCGCCGATTTCGTGCAGGAGAGCGCTGCGAATGTTCACATCGCGCTTCGCGCCGTACAACATGAGCGTGATAACCCCGTTCATTACGACTCCGGCGGCCGCGACCACCATCATTGTGCCCGCGTGCACGTGCTCGGGATTCCTCAAGCGCCGGAAGGCCTCGTAGAAGATGAAGAACGCGATGGCCACGAGCGATCCCGCGTTCACCAGGGCAGCCAGAACACCGGCGCGATGCCAGCCGTAGGTCTTGGTTGGACTCGGTGGGCGCGCCTCCAGGTAAACCGCAACCAGGGACAGCAGGAGGGCGATGAGATCGGTAAGATTGTGGCCCGCTTCCGAAAGCAATGCCAGAGAATGGGCGCGGAAGCCCGCCACCACCAGCACAACAATATAGGCCAGGGTGACGACCAGCGAAACCCGCAACACTTTTGAAGTGTGCTCGCCTCCGTGATGGCCCGCGTGCATATGCATCTGCTTCAAGTTTACGGGCAGGCAGACACGGGTTCAAGGCCAGAAAGGTGCTGACCGCTTCGCGAAATCGTTCTAGCCGGTGCGGTTAGAAAGACATCTTTCCGATGCCATACAATGCGTCTGCATGCAGACCGCAGAAGTCGTCATCATCGGCGGCGGGATTGTGGGCTCCAGCATCGCCTACCACTTGGCAGCGGCGGGATGCAGAGACGTCCTGGTCATCGAACGAGAAACCGCCCAAGGCAAGGGATCGACCGGGAAGAGCATGGGCGGTGTGCGGGCTCAGTTTTCAACCCCGGTGAACATCCAGATGTCGCTCTACTCGATTCCCTTCTATGCCAGCTTTGACGTACGTCTGGGCTATCCGGCGGGGTACCGCCCGCAGGGCTACCTGTTTTGCGCCACTCATGAAAAACATCTCGAGTACTTGCGGACAAACTACCAGAAGCAGGTGGCCATGGGTTTGCGAGACGTTCGCCTGATGGCGGCCGACGAGATTCGCGGCATGTTCCCCCAGCTTCGCTCCGACGATATCGTAGGCGGAAGTTTTTGCTCAACCGACGGCTTTGTCGATCCCTACAGCGCCATGATTGGATTTATGACCTGGGCGGCGGATCACGGCGTGAAACTATGGAAGAACACGGCAGTAACCGGCATTCAACGCGACGCTGCCGGAATCAGTGGCGTGGAAACTACGCGTGGGGCAGTTTCCACGCGGAAGGTGGTAAACGCGGCGGGTCCGTGGGCAGCGGAAGTGGCGAGGTTGGCTGGCATCGATTTGCCGGTAGAACCTCTGCGCCGAATGCTCGTTCCTACCGAACCCTTCGACCAGTTTCCCCACAGCGCTCCCATGATTATCGACATGTCGAACGGATTTCACTTTCGTCCCGAGGGCCTGGGGTTTTTGCTGGCGTGGAATGATCCCGAGGAAACGCCCGGCTTCAAGAGTGACTTTGAGCCGGGGTTCATCGAGAAGATTCTGACGCGGGCAGCGAACCGTGTGGCCATGTTCGAGAATCTGGCGGTCAATCCCAAACGTGCATGGGCCGGGTTGTACGAGATGACGCCCGATCACCATCCGATTCTCGGGGAAGCGCCCGGAGTGGCTGGATTCTTTCTGGCCAACGGTTTCAGCGGTCATGGTGTCATGCACGCGCCTGCCACCGGCAAAATCCTCTCCGATCTCATACTCACCGGAGTCTGCGGCCTGGTGGATACGTCGCTGCTGGGGTTGTCCCGCTTTGCCGAAGGCCGGATGATCGAGGAGACCGCCGTCCTTTGAACAAAGCCCTAAAACGCAAAGCGGTTAGAATCTTCACTCGTGCTCCTCAAAGAAGCGTTGAACTCGGCTATCGAGCAACTCACCGGAGCGGGCGTGGGCTCGCCGCGCATGAATGCCGAGATGCTTTTCATGTTCACCCTGGGCTGCGATCGCGCGTATCTCTATGCCCATCCCGAACGAGAACTCACTTTTGCCGAGCAAGCACACTATTTCGAGGCCATTGAGCAGCGCGCCCGCGGCATGCCCGCACAGTACATCACCGGACATCAGGAATTCTGGGGCATGGACTTCATTGTTTCGCCGGCCGTGCTGATTCCCCGGCCCGAGACCGAACACGTGGTCGAAGTTGTGCTGAGCAAAGTTGCCGATGGAGGCCTGGCGGCCTCGCCCGGTTCTGCCGTGCGAATTGTGGATGTCGGGACCGGCTCGGGATGCATCGCCTTGGCGCTGGCCAAGGAGTTGCCGAATGCAGAAATCCACGCTACAGATATTTCTCCTGCGGCACTGGAGATCGCCCGAGCCAATGCCACCCGCCATCAACTCGATACTCGGGTGCACTTTCACCAGACCGATTTGCTCACCGGTTTGGCCGGCAACTCATTTGACTGTGTGGTTTCCAATCCGCCCTACGTGGGCGAATCGGAAGAAGACCAGGTGCAGCTCGAAGTGCGCAAATTCGAGCCCCGCGCCGCAGTTTTCGCCGGGCCCACGGGCCTCGAAGTGATCGAGCATCTTACCCCGCAGGCACTTACCGCGCTTAGACCTAACGGATGGCTGGTCATGGAGATCAGCGGAACTATCGCCGCGGGAGTGCAGAAGCTGCTGCACGGCTGGAGTGAAGTCAACTTCACCAGGGATCTGCAGGGAATTGCACGTGTGGCTTCGGGACGAAAGCCTGCGCGCAATGGCGATTCCGAAGCGCGAAAAGCACTGGTCTGCTGAAGTCTTCGAGATCTAGATTACTAGTACTGGTAGTATCGCTACCCTCCTCTATAAGCTCCTTGCGTTTCCATTCCCGGACCTCGCTCTGCAGCTCTCAAACGTGAGAGGCGTGTTTCCGGTGCGCAGGGGGCGCAATAGTCTGATGCGGCAGGGATCGCTAGTTCTGAGTCTTACCTATGCCGCGCAGATTGCCTTTTGCCTGGTCTGCCTGGGTCTGAGCGGGAAAGCCCAAAACTCCAGCGGGTCGTTTCGCGGTTTTGTACAGGATTCAAGCGGGGCTCGCGTCACACAAGCCACCGTCACGGTTCGCGTTCCGGGCTCAGTCCTCGAACGACAAGCCACGACCAATGATCGGGGAGAATTCCGGCTGGACAATTTGCCGCCCGGCGACTACCGCCTGACCGTGAGCGCTCCCGGCTTTGCCGAAGCGCACGCGAATGTAGAACTCATGGTCAGTTCGGTCCGCGATTTCAGCATCACCATGAAACCCGCTGGCGCGCAGGAATCGCTGCAAGTTTCATCGCAGCCCTCCTCGATCACCACCCAGCCCATCGATACGGCCAGCGCCGTACACCAGACTGCGGTCCTGTCGAAGGACCTGGAGACTCTGCCGCTGGCAGCACGAAGTTTCGCGAATATCGCATATCTGGCGCCGGGCACGGAGCCCGTGGAACCGTCGGATCCAACCAAGGCACGCATCACCGCAGTCTCCACCGGTGGAAGTTCGGGATTGAACAACGCGCTTTCCGTCGATGGGGTAGACAATTCGGATGATTGGATTGGCGGATTCCTGCAGAATTTCTCTCCCGAAGCTATCCAGGAATTCGCCATGCAGACGGCGCAACAGGATGCCGACACCGGGGGCACGACTGCCGGATCCGTGGTCATCACCACCAGGCGCGGCACCGACGATTGGCATGGAGGCGCCGCGTTCTTTGATCGCCAGGCTGCTCTCAATGCACGTTTCCCCATCGAGAATCCGGCTCCCAATCCCAAACAGCCTTTTTCCCGGCAGAACTACGTGGGCACGATCGGGGGCCCGCTCAAGAAAGACAAACTCTGGTTCTTCACCGCCTTCGAGTACGTGCATGAAAACGCCAGCATCGCCTACAGCCCAGCCAGCAGCGCGCAGTTCAATGCTTTGTCAACGCTGGCCTCCGACGGGCTGATTCCCGGGGTCAGCTCGATTGCGGTTCCGGGCAGCGTTCCCGTCCCCTTTCGTGATTCCAACGCCTCGACGCGCTTCGACTGGGCGCAGTCCCCCAAGTCACAATGGTTCCTGCGGACCTCGGCGGACACCTACCTCACGCATAACAACCTGGTAGCGCAAGGAACCCTGCCTTCCACCGGCCTGACTACACACAACAACTACTGGAATGTGGCGCTCAGTAATACATATGCTTTCAATTCGAACTGGGTTGGCAGTTTCGTCTTCGGCGCCAGCGAATTGCACCTTACCCAGACGCGTAACTCGAACCTGGGCTTTGCCCTGGCATTTCCTTTCAGTGCCACCTCGCTGACTGTTTCCGGATTCGAGACTTTCGGGGACAATCAGTTCGCCACGCCCATTACTTTCTTTCCCTCGGTTCGCAACCAGGAGAAATATCAGTTCCGCTACGACGTGACCCACGCGGCCGGGCATCACGCCATCAAATTCGGGGTTAACTTCATCCACGAACCGGTGCTCGGCGGCGCGTTTCCCGGGAATACGGAAACCCTGTACCAGTTCCCGATGGACCCGACGTTTTACGTGAACAACCCTGCTCAATTCACCGCTGACCTGTCGGCCGGAGCCTCCACTTCCAATCTGGGTGGAAATTTCTCGCAGAACGTGCAACGCCTGGCCTTGTATGCGGAAGATTCATGGCGCGTGACGCCGCACCTTACCGTGAACTACGGCCTGCGCTACCAGACAACCTTCGGCCTTTTTCAGGGATCCGGCCGCAGCCAGTTGGAGAACCCGGGGAATCTGACTTTGAAGGCGCTGAACATCCCCCTGCTGAATGGAGCCCCGAACGATTACCGCAAACAGATCGGGCCGCGATTGGGAATCGCCTATGCTCCGGGCAACAGCGGCAGGACCGTGATTCGCGCCGGCTTCGGAATGTTCTACGACGATCTGGCCCAGGGTGGATGGGCCGCGGCGTTTCAGGCTGTCAACACCCCTTCCGGAGGGTGCGAATTTGCCGGTGGCGTTTTGATGGGCTCGGGATGCCTTCCCGGAAGCGCGGCGGGCGGTGCAGGCAATGTCATCGATTCCAAATACAAAACACCCTACGGCATACACGTTACCGGCGGGGTGCAACACGCCTTCACTCCGAACTGGGTTCTGAGTGCGGATTACACCCATGAGCAGGGCAACCACGGTTATCGCGGGTACAGTTACGGCGGCGGCGTCAACCTGTTTACGCCGCTGTTCCCGGCGGCAGACACGGTCGATCAGCAGAACCTCGTTCCTGATATGAACGTCTTCAAGTCTGACAACCGTTCCAGCTACGATGCGCTGATGATCCACCTGCAGGGCAATATGACGCGCCGCTTCAGCTTGATAGCGAACTACACGCTGTCGCGCGCGCAGACCTGGGGTTGTCTGCTGGGTGAACTGTGGGACTACGTGAACGGTGTCTGCGATCCGCTGAATCCCTTTGGCCCGGGTGATTATGGCCCATCGGGCGAAGACGTTCCCCACCGCTTTGTTTTGGCGGGGACGCTGCACGTCCCTGGCGGAATTGAGCTGACTACTCTGACCCAGGCCGAGAGCGGCCGGCCGATTACTTTGACCACGCCGGTGGGCGATCGCACCGTCATTAACGGGGTGCGCAGCACGCTCGACGAATTCCGCGGAACGCCCTATGTTCAAGTGGATTTGCGAGTCAGCCGGCCCTTCCGGTTTCAGGATCGCTGGTCGGTGATTCCGTTCATCGAGTTCTTCAATCTGTTCAACCGCAATAATCCTGGAGCGAATTACGTGACGGATATCTCCGCGCTGCCGAACCCGGTAAACAACCTGGCCAATGCGACGGCGATTTGCAGCGACCCTCCGGCCTGCACGACTTATACCCCGATCACCAGCTTCAAGCAGTTGCTGGTGCCGGCTGGCGGCTTGGGAGATTTCTTCGGCCCCGGGACGACTGTCGGCATCCCCTTTGCCGCACAGATCGGGGCGCGGGTGACGTTCTAGATCGGAGCTACTCCAGATTTTCGTTCCGAGGAGCGAAGGCGACAAGGAATCTGCAGTCGGCTCGTGCGGCGGCGAACTGCGGATCCCTCGCTTCGCTCGGGATGACAACTCAAACTTACGGAAATTGCTAGCGCTTAACGCTGGCGGGCTGAATTTCTTCCACATCGACCCAGTTGGTGGGGTAAACACCGGTGTAGCAGGCGGTACAGTAGGTGGTCTTTTCGCCATCTCCACACGCTTTCTTCAATCCGTCGAGTGACAGATAGGCGAGCGAGTCGGCGCCGATAAACTCGCGAATCTCCTCCACCGACTTGTTGGCGGCGATCAGCTCTCTCTTGGAAGGCGTGTCCACTCCGTAAAAGCAGGGAGAGATAGTAGGCGGACAGGAGATGCGCAGGTGAACTTCTTTGGCACCGGCGCCGCGCACCATGCGGACAATCTTACGGCTGGTCGTGCCGCGCACGATGGAGTCGTCGATCAGTACCACGCGCTTGCCCTCGAGCAGGCTGCGTACCGGGTTCAGCTTGAGCTTCACCCCGAAATCGCGCACGCTCTGTTGCGGCTCGATGAAGGTTCGTCCTACGTAGTGGTTACGGATCAGGCCAAAGCGAAAGGGAATGCCGCTCTCCGCGGCATAGCCCGCGGCTGCAGTGACTCCGGAATCGGGCACCGGAACAACGATGTCAGCCTCCGCAGGCGATTCTCGCGCCAGCTGTCGTCCCAATTCTTCGCGGCTTTCCTGCACTGCGCGTCCGAAAACCAAACTGTCGGGCCGCGAAAAATACACATGCTCGAAGATGCAGCTCGATTGGGGCTGCGCGGGCGCGTAAAAGTGCGAGGTAATTCCCTCCGGCCCAACGATCACCATCTCTCCCGGCTTTACGTCGCGCTCGAAGGTCGCGCCGATCAAATCGAAGGCGCAGGTCTCCGAGGCAAAGACGATGGTGTCCTGCCTTTCGCCCGACACTGCGGGAATTCTTCCCATGGCCAGCGGGCGAAACCCGCGCGGGTCACGCGCGGCAAAAATTCGGTCTGAACTCAGCACCACCAGCGAAAATGCGCCCTCAACTTGACGCATCGCATCCGCCAAAGCCTCGGGTAGCGTGTGCTCCTTCGATAACGCAATCAGGTGCACCATGACTTCGGTATCGCTGTTGGTCTGAAAGATTGATCCCTGACTCTCCAGGCGGCTGCGGACTTCAAGAGCATTCACCAGATTGCCGTTGTGCGCCAGCGCCATCATGCCTTTATTCGATTGCACCATGATGGGCTGGGCGTTGAGCAACGCTGAATCCCCGGCGGTGGAATAGCGGGTGTGCCCGATGGCCAGCGTTCCCCGTAGCTTGCTGAGCACCTCTTCCAGAAAAATGTCGGCGACCAGGCCCATGGCCTTATGCACGTGCAAGGTCATGCCATCAGAAGTCGCAATGCCGGCCGACTCCTGCCCGCGATGCTGCAGTGCGTGGAGGCCAAGGTAAGCGAGCTTCTCGGCTTCGGGATGGGCGTGGATTGCGACTACGCCACATTCATCGTGAAATTTGTCGAAAGGCATTGGGCTCCCTGGACTCCCGGTCTCATCCCCACATTGTCATTCCGAGGAGCGAAAGCGACGAGAAATCTGCAGTCTTGCTCGTACAACGCCGAACTGCGGATCCCTCGCTTTGCTCGGGATGACAACAACTTTCTTAGTCGGCTGCAACCAGTTGCGCGTCGGTCTTCAGCGACCTCTCCAGCGCGCTTTCGTAAACATCGCGCAATTCGCTGATCGCGGACGTTACTACCGTCCGGCCATCCAGCCTGATTTCTACTTTGTCCGCGACTGTCTCACCTATCGGCTCGGCAGACAAGCCGTATTTCCCCGCCACTTGTTGGATTCGGGAGACCTGATTGCGGTCGCAGGAGATAACCACCCGGCTGGCATCTTCGCCAAATAACACGAACTCCGGCGGCAGCCCCTGCGAGGTTAAATCTACGCTTGCCCCAACCGAACGCGGCATGGCAGCCTCGGTCAGCGTAACTGCAACGCCGCCGTCCGAGCAGTCGTGCGCCGACGCCACCAGCCCCGCCTGAATCATGTCGATCACAGCCTTCTGCAAGGCTGCTTCCTTTGCCAACTCTAATCCCGGCGGATAGCCCCAGACGGCGCCAAGAATCTCCTTCGCGTACTCTGACGAACCAAACTCCGTCTCCGCATCGGTCATATCCCCTGGCTCGGTAGCGCGCAATAGCACGATCGTGTGCCCGGCTTCGCGGAAGTGAGGAAACACCGCCTTGTGAACGTCTTCCAGAATTCCTACAATTCCCAACACCGGAGTGGGATAGATCCCTTCCCCCAGCGTCTCGTTATAGAAGCTGACATTGCCGCCGGTGATGGGAACATCGAGCTCTTCGCAGGCCTTGGTGATTCCGTCAATGACCTGGGAGAACTGCCACATGATGTGTGGCTTCTCCGGATTGCCAAAGTTCAGGCAATTGGTCGCGCCCAACGGAGTCGCTCCCGCGCAGGCTACATTGCGCGCCGCCTCGGCGACGGCATGCATGGCGCCGAGCTGCGGATCGAGGTAGCACCAGCGCCCGTTGCCATCGAGCGCCATGGCCAATCCGCGCTGCGACCCCTTGATGCGGATGACGCCAGCATCTCCCGCGCCCGGAGCTTCAACCGTGTTGGTCTGGACCATGTGATCGTATTGTTGCCACACCCAACGCTTCCCGCAGATGTTGGGGCTGGCCAGCAGGCGATTCAGATTTCCAGTGAGATCGGCGCTTTCTGAGAGCTTGACGCTTTCCGGCATCTCCCGCGCAACCGGCGGCTCCCAACGCTCCAGCGGACGCTGGTAGACGGGAGCGTCGTCGGTGAGGGCTTCGTTGGGAATCTCGGAGACTACTTGTCCGTGGTGCAAGACCCGCATTTTGCCGTCGCTGGTGACGCGGCCAATCTCGACCGCGTCCAGTCCCCACTTTTCGAAGACGCGAAACACTTCCTGCTCGCGGCCCTTTTGCGCCACCAGCAGCATGCGTTCCTGGGACTCGCTCAACATGATCTCGTAGGGAGTCATGCCGGTTTCGCGCTGCGGCACCCGGTCCAATTCGATCTCGGTTCCCACATGCCCGCGCGCGCCCATTTCGCAGGTGGAGCAGGTCAGACCGGCGGCTCCCATGTCCTGGATCCCCACAATGGCGCCGGTTTGCATGGCTTCGAGGCAGGCCTCGAGCAGCAGTTTTTCAAGAAACGGGTCGCCGACTTGCACGTTGGGACGTTTAGCTTCCGAGGCCTCGCTGAACTCCTCGCTGGCCATGGTGGCGCCGTGAATCCCGTCGCGCCCGGTCTTCGAGCCGACGTAAATGACAGGATTGCCCTCGCCGGAGGCTTTTGCATAGAAAATCTGATCGCGCCGTACCAACCCCAAAGCGAACGCATTCACCAGCGGATTGCCCGAGTAGCAAGCCTCAAACTTGGTCTCCCCGCCGAGGTTGGGCACGCCAAAACAATTCCCATACGACGCAATCCCGCTCACCACGCCTTCCATCACCGAATGATTCTTATGAATTTCGGCTTGCGTGGCGATGGCTTGCGTGGGGGCGGCCGTCCCCACACCATCTGTAATAGGCCCGAACCTCAGCGAATCCATTACCGCTACGGGCCTCGCGCCCATGGTAAAAATATCGCGCAGAATTCCGCCCACCCCGGTCGCCGCTCCCTGAAAGGGCTCTATAAACGAGGGATGATTATGCGATTCGATCTTGAACGCGCAAGCCCACCCGTCGCCAATATCAATGATGCCGGCGTTCTCCCCCGGCCCCTGTACCACGCGCCGGCTGCGCGTCGGCAGGCGTTTGAGGTGCACGCGGGAAGATTTGTAGGAGCAGTGCTCGCTCCACATCACGCTGAAGATGCCCAGCTCGGTGATGGTGGGCTCGCGTCCGCCGAGCAGTTGCTTGATCTTCTCGTATTCGTCGGGCGTGAGCCCGTGCTCGCGAACCAGTTCTGGAGTGATGGCGGGAGTCGCAACCGTGGTCATGGGAAGCTCTATTTTCGCATGTTGGGGAAGGGATGGATAGGAGCCTGTTTGGAACTTCTGCAGTGGGCATTCGGCCGACCTCGTGGCTCACGACCTCTCGATGTAGAGTGCTCCAGCTAAAGCCAAGCGCATGGGATGCTGGGCTCATCCTGGCAGTAAAAGACTCGGAAGTTAGAGGACTTGTTTCTTTCAATCCAGGCGCGACCCAGGATGAAGTACGGCTTGGTCCATGCCTCCGAGTCGACGGTTCGTGGCGCAATCACCGAAACCGCCAGAGTGCCCTTTGCAGGATATCCAGTTCTTGGATCCATAATGTGACCCCATATCTTGTCATCAGCCCATATGAATTTCTCGTAATTGCCAGAAGTCGAAATAGCTTCGTCTTTCAGCCTGACAGTTTCAGCTGTCTGGGAGGGCTTGCGCGGATCCTTGATGGTCACCTCCCATCCCGGCTGGTTGGGCGGGGCACCGAGGCCGTAGATTGTGCTCCCACCGGCGGAGATCAGCGCAGAATGAACCTGATGGTGTTTTAGAATCTCTGCCATCTTGTCCACTGCGAAACCCTTGCCAATGCCGCCGGGGTCCAATTCCATCCCCTCTTGCGCCAAACGCACGGTCATGTTCTGCTCGTCCAAAATAATGTTCTTGTATCCCACTTTGTCGAAAGCCTGGAGGATTTGCTCGGGCCGCGGAAGCCTTCCCGCGCCTTTATAGAATCCCGAAACGTTCAGTAGGGGTCCAACCGTGATATCGAAAGCTCCCTCGCTGGCTTCGCTATAGCCGTGACAGGCTAAGAGAAATTGAAAAAACTCACTCGACACATTTACTGGCCCCTGGCTCCCGACCCGGTTCAGCTGGCTTAGCTCGCTTTCCGGACGATAGTTGGAAAGCATTCCATCGAGCCGTCTCGCTTCTGCCAACGCCTCGGTTATCGCCAATTCGAGCTGTTCGCGGTGACTGCCGTACGCCACGATGTTGAACATCGTGCCCATGCAGTAACTGCCACCCTCGAACCGCACTAAGCCCTCTGATCCCCCGTACAAGGCTTCGCCCTCAATGGATGTCGTAATCATCGGCCAAGTCCCGCCGTTTTCCGAGAAGGTTCCTGCCACTTATCGCTATACTTATTATGATATGACGATTATAAATAGTTGGAGATGGTAGTTTGTATCAAGGGCTGGGTATGTCGTTGACATTGATCCCAATGCGTTGGCCAAAACGATGGCAGAACCCCTCTGCCGTGGCGCGGCTGCGGGATACGCGTATCAATTGTCTGCTTATCGAGGATGATCCCGCGCTCCGATCCGTAATTGACGAGGCCCAACGGAACGGCATGCGAGTGATTCACGCAGCGTCCGAAATTCCGGGAGTCACCGTCATAACGGGGGAGTGGCCCGGTGTAAGAATGTCTCAATCCAGCAACCGGGATGAGCGTTCCACGGGTCCGACCGGCTTGCCGTGGATTGACTCCAACGGCTGGAAGGTCCGTCTGGCAGCGGCGCTGAATCCGCAAGCGATCATCTGGGTCGACGTGGAGCCCAAAGATCCCCATCCGGGGTCGTATTCGCTGTGTTTTGCCGATGCTGCCGCATGCGGTGGCCGTTGGATCATCTCCCTGGACGATCCACTCGCGGCCGGCATTGATGGTGACAACAAAGAGGCCCTGGAAACATGGAAGGACCTAACCCGTGCCGCGGAATTCTTTGCCACCCACAGCTACTGGTCGAGTTTCGTTGATGAGTCCGTCGTCGGGGTGGTTTCGGATTTCTCTGGCGACAACGAATTCATGAGTAACGAACTCCTTAATCTCCTAACGCGGACCACCGAGCAATATCGCATCATTCCCAAAAACAGATTTTCCGCGTCGTCTTTAGTTGGGCTCCAGGCTGTGCTTTACGCTGACTCCGCCGCGCCCACGCCCGAACTTCGAAAGCAAGTATTGGATTTCGTACAAAGTGGCGGACTGCTCATTACAGGACCTGGATGGGGTGATTTGCCGGGGAGTCCCGCAGACTGGGATCACCCACGCTTCCTTTGCCGATTGCTCGGGAAGGGAAGGATCGCAGTTGCCAAGTCGGACGATGCTCCCGATCCCTATCTTCTAGCGAACGACACCGTAGTGCTGGTTAGCCACCAGTTCGATTTGCTGCGCTTCTGGGACGCAGGTTCAGTCAACGCCTACCTGAGCGTTGCGCCGGATCGCAAACGTGCCGTCGTACAGATGGTCTTTTATGCGCGGGAGTTGAACGGCAAAGTGGCGATGGGTGGGCCCGATACCGCGACCGTCCGAGTGGCGGGACGATACCAGACTGCTCGCCTGTTGACTTTGGATCAGTTGGACCAGCCCATGACCTCGGGTGAGTCGGCTGCTCATGATGTCGGTATGGTAATTGAGAAAGACGCAGTGGAGTTGCACTTGCCGAATCTGTCTCATTACGCGGCCGTCGAGCTCAGCGTATGATTCGGCGCAGCGAAGCGATGGTTAACTGGCGTAGCAGGAGAGAACTATGACGGGGAATAATTTCAGCCGCAGAGAATTGTTGAAGGGAATGGGGTACGCTGCATTGGCTGCTGGCGCCAGCTGGACCGAGCCGTCGTTGTTCGGTTGGACGGCGCCAAGCGCTCCGGTGGCAATTGCCAAGTGTAAGACGTACAGCTCTGCCGAACTGCTTGCCACGCTCGACCGGATGTTTGATCAGCTCGGGGGACTGAGCCGAATCGTAAAAGGGAAAACGGTTGCCATCAAAATTAACTGTACCGGCGCCCCCAATTACCGGCTTGGATACTTGCCGCTGGGGGATACGCACTACACCAACCCGCAGGTCATCACTGCCACGCTGCACTTGATGGGAAGAGCAGGCGCCAGGCGGATCCGAATCCTCGAGAGCCCGTGGTCTTCGGCGTATCCGCTGCAGGAAACTCTTCTCCAGGCTGACTGGGATCCGCGAGACATGGAGAGTGCCGCCTCCCGCGTAGAGTTTGAAAATACGAACTTTCTGGGACAAGGTAAGACGTATGTGCGCTTTCCTGTGCCTTTCGGCGGCTACTTGTATCCGGCGTACGAGCTGAATCACTCGTACCACGATTGTGACGTTTTTGTGAGCATGGCCAAGCTGAAAGAGCATGAGACTACCGGCTTCACGCTCTCCATGAAGAACTGCTTCGGGATAACGCCGACCTCGATTTACGGGGAGAGCGCAGGTGTCGACGAGCCCAATGAGAACCCAAAGGGAGGGCGTGGCATGCTGCACGGCGGCCGCCGTCAGCCTCCTAAGAATGCCCTTCCAGAGAAGGACCCAAAATCTCCCCGGGAAGGTGGGTATCGAGTCCCGCGAGCGGTGGTGGATCTGGTCGCGGCTCGTCCAATCGATCTGCAAATAGTGGATGGAATCAGGTCAATGTCAGGCGGTGAAGGGCCGTGGGCTCCCGGTATCGGCGTGGTTCAACCTGGAGTGCTCATCGCTGGCACCAACCCGGTTGCCACGGACGCCGTCGGCTTGGCCGTAATGGGTTTCGATCCCATGGCCGACCGTGGAGTATACCCATTCCTGACCTCCGACAATATGTTGCGGCTCGCCGAAGAAGCGGGTCTCGGGACCCGCGACTTGAAACGCATTGAAGTTGTCGGCAGCCCCATCAAAGACGTCGTGATCGAGTATGCGACGCCAGAAAAACGAAATGCGAGGATTAGCAGGAATCTCCGCCGCGCCAATGGCGGATACGGCGGAAGCATAGCGTAAGGCTGGTGCCCCAGGTTGGTGTCCGTTCATTGGACGCTAGACCTGGATTAAGGAACACTCTCGCGCGGCCGAATTCTGTTTTTGCTTCCCGATCCGTGGTGGTCCATGCCGACTCGATTTCGACGATCCCAGTTTCCCGCAGGGCGTAGCCCCATCTCCTCCAAACATTGGACGAATAGGTCGTAGGCATCTGGAGAGTTAAAGTTGGCTTTTCGGTGGAAGCAACTAGAGGTGAGGAAATGGGACTGCCCGGATTGCTGGAAACGCCGCAGACCGCCGGTCATGAAAAAACTCTATACGCGTTTTTCTTCGAGGTACAGGGAAGCTCAGGTTAGCGCCCAAAGAACGGGCGCGAACCTGGGGCACTAGGCACATGGCCTCGACGACCGGTCCTAACGGAATTGCCACATGAGGTCATCGGGTGCAGGTTCGACGTTGCCGCCGCTCGTGAGCAGCAGGCCTTCAGCATACAATCTGCCCACGGCTCCGATAGACAAGTATGTTGGCCGTGACCAGGTATGAACCAACGCTTGGCAAACGACGAGGGTCCCGTCCCCGCCGATCCCCAGCTTGTACGTCGCGAAGGTGACGCGGCATCCCTCGACAATTTGCTCTTCGAACAACTCGGTCGGAACGGCAGCAACATCGATAGGTAAACGACTACGCCAATTGGCTACTCTTTCGTGAATCTCTTTACAGACACGCTCCTCGACCGCATTGTCATACGGTGATTGGCAGTCGCAGCGACCTATTGCTATACGAAATTTCATGTTTCCGATTGTCACGATTCTAGTCGCATTTTCTAAGAAACGGTGGATTTGCCTAGGACGCCAGGGTGCGCCCCTCTAGTATCATTCCTTTTCACATGAAGTCCGTCATCGTCGGCACCGCTGGCCACATCGATCATGGCAAAACTGCGCTAGTCAAAGCGCTGACCGGCATCGACGCCGACCGTCTGGAAGAAGAGAAGCGCCGCGGCATCACCATCGACATCGGTTTTGCCCATCTCGAACTCCCCACACCCGACGGTGACGGCTTGCGCCTCGGCTTCGTCGACGTCCCCGGCCACGAGCGTTTCGTGCGCAACATGCTTGCGGGTGTGGGCGGGATCGATGTGGTGCTGCTGGTAATTGCTGCCGACGAGTCCATCAAGCCACAAACTCGCGAACATTTCGATATCTGCCGCCTGCTCGCGGTACGCCGCGGAATCACGGTTCTGACCAAAGCTGACCTGGTCGATGCGGAAACTCTCGATGTAGTGCGGCTGGAAGTCGAAGAGTTCCTGCGCGGGGCTTTCTTGGAAACCCCAAGAGCGCCTATTGTTCCGGTCAGCGCGCTGACCGGCGCCGGCCTCGAAGAGCTGAAACGGGCTTTAGTTCGGGTCGCCGCGGAAGTGCCGGCCAGAGATTCTACGAGCCACGCCCGCCTCCCTATCGACCGTGTCTTCACCATAAAAGGTTTCGGCACGGTGGTCACTGGGACTTTAATCTCGGGCACGATCCGCAAGGAAGACGAACTTGAGGTTTTCCCCAAGGGGCAACGAGTCCGGGTTCGTGGCGTGCAGGTGCATGGCAAGGCAGCGGAACAGGCTACCGCCGGGCAGCGCACTGCCCTTAACCTGGCTGGCATGACTACGGAAGAACTGGCCCGTGGAATGACGCTGGCACCGCCGGCTACGCTCCAATCGACTTCAGTGGTAGATGTGGAGCTTTCCTTGCTTGCCTCGGCCAAACCGCTGAAGGACCGGGCTCGTGTGCACTTTCATTCCTACACTTTCGAGAGCGTTGCCAGCGTGGTTTTGTACGACCGCAAGCAAGTGGCTCCGGGAGAGACCGCCCTGGCGCGGCTACGCTTAAGCGAGCCCTCCCTACTGCTGCCCGGAGACCGGTTCATCGTCCGGCGCTTCTCCCCGGTGGTGACCATCGGCGGGGGCGTGGTTCTTGAGAACAAGACGCCGGAAAGAAACAAGAAAAAGCTTGAGCGCCTGGAGTATCTCGAGCTCCTGGCAAAAGCTTCTGGTCCCGCTGCCCTGCAGGCTCGAATTGCCGCAACTGGCGCACATGGCCTTAGCATTGCGGAAGCGGTGGCGCGCACCGGTTGGACTGCGCGCCAAATCATAGCAATGCTCGCGGCCCTTACCGAGGTTTCCCGCATGGGCGACCAGCTGATCCTGAAAACTCTGCTGGATCAGATTCGCCAGCGTCTGGTTTCGCGTCTGGATGCCTTTCACCAGCAGAATCCCCTGGTCGCAGGCATCAGCCGGGAGGAGTTGCGCGGTGGACTGGCGGACGTCGCTCCCGAGATTTTTGAGCGAGTGTTCGACGAGTCCGTCCACGTAAAACGAGTCGAGTTGGCCGGTGAACTCGTGCGCTTGCCGGGACGCGGCGTGGTGATGAAAGATGAAGAAGCTGAGTCGAAAAAGCTGATCGAAGCAGCTTTCGCTTCCGCGGGACTCAAAGTCCCGTTTCTGAGAGACGTACTGGCGGGATTGAAGGTGGATAAGGCGCGGGCGCAGAAAATCGTGACACTACTGCTGCGAGATAAAGTTCTCATCAAGATTTCGGAGGATTTGGTATTTCACCAGGAGACGTTGGCCGAGCTTCGCCGCAGCGTGGCCGCTGAGAAACTCAAATCCCCAAAGATCGATGTCGCCCGCTTCAAAGACATGACAGGGGTAAGCCGGAAGTACGCTATTCCGCTGCTGGAGTATCTGGACCGTGAGCGGGTAACACGACGGGTGGGCGATGAGCGATTGATCCTGTAGAACTGGTTTGAAGGTGCGTTGAGGGAAACTGCAGATTCCTCGCCGCCTGCGCTCCCCGGAATGACAGGCTAAAGAGGGTTTCGGAATTTAGCATGCAATGTACAGTCACCATCATCGGCGCCGGACTTGCTGGATCGGAAGCGGCGTGGCAGTGCGCCCGGCGTGGACTCCAGGTCCAGCTATTCGAAATGCGGCCGGTGCGCTCGACGCCGGCTCATCAGACGGGAGACTTCGCCGAACTCGTCTGCTCGAATTCCTTCAAGTCCGACACCGAGAACACCGCACCCTGGTTGCTGAAGGAAGAGATGCGGCGCGCCGGATCGCTGTTGATGGAGATTGCCCGGGAGTGTGCCGTACCCGCCGGGCACGCGCTAGCCGTCGATCGCGCGACCTTCGCGGCCCGGGTGACGGAGGCCGTCTCGCGTGAGCCTCTGATCACCATCCAGCGGGAGGAAGTAACCCGCGTCGACGAAGATGAAATCACTATCATCGCCACTGGGCCCTTGACTTCCCCGGCATTGTCGCAGGAAGTTGCGCGCCTCAGCGGAGCTGAACACCTCTACTTTTATGATTCCATCAGTCCCATCGTGGAAGCGGATTCCATCGACATGTCGAAGGTCTATCTGGCTGCCCGGTATGACAAAGGCACGGCCGACTACATCAACTGCCCGATGTCGCCGGAAGACTACGACCGGTTTTATGATGCGCTGCTGGCGGCCCAGCCGGTCGAAGAACGTGAGTGGGAGAAGCTGAACTACTTCGAAGGCTGCCTGCCTATCGAGGAGATCGCCCGCCGCGGCCGCGACACCTTGCGCTTCGGTCCCATGAAACCGGTGGGCCTCAAGGACCCGCGAACGAGGCGGATGCCGTATGCCGTGGTGCAACTGCGCCAGGAGAATCTGCGCGCCGACTCCTACAACCTGGTGGGATTCCAGAATCACCTGAAGTTTGGCGAGCAGGCCCGTGTGTTGCGGCTGGTCCCCGGCCTCGAGAACGCCCGCTTTCTGCGCTACGGGCAGATTCACCGCAATACCTACATCAATGCTCCGACTCTGCTTGCTGAAACTCTGCAGATGAAACAGCATCCGCATGTTTTCTTTGCCGGACAGATATGCGGCGTGGAAGGATATGTGGAGTCCATCGCAACCGGGCTGCTGGCGGGCATCCACGCTGCATCTGTGGCGGCTGGCGCCGCACCGGTGGTGGCGCCACGGGCAACCGCCTTCGGATCGCTGACGCATTACATCACTCATGCGGATGCCCGAAAGTTTCAACCGGCAAACATCACCTTTGACCTCCTGCCCGCGCTCGAGAAGAACATCCGGGATCGGCACGAACGCCATCGTCGGCAGTGCGAACTGGCTCTCCAGGAATTCGGAGGCTGGCTGAGCAAGACCACACTCCCCCAGTTTTGCCCCCGGCGAACGTACTGATTTGATTGCGATTCTAGGCGATCAGCACGCTCTTAAAATCTGCAACAAAACCAGCGCAGAATGCGTACCTCATAAAGACGGCGATCTTTGGTCCCGGCTTACGTTCCGGGGGTGGTCGCGTCCAATCATCAGGCATGATTCTGCGGGATCTCATTGGCGATGTGCTGCGAACCCTTTGGGCCCACAAACTGCGCACTTTTCTCACCATGTTCGGTATCGCCTGGGGAATCGTCTCCATTGTCCTGATGGTAGGCGCCGGGGAAGGGCTGCGCGTCGGTCAGGCTAAAGTTGCGCAAACGCTGGGCAAAGATGTCATGATCGTCTTC
Source organism: Terriglobales bacterium (assembly GCA_049582765.1). Taxonomy (GTDB): domain Bacteria; phylum Acidobacteriota; class Terriglobia; order Terriglobales; family Acidobacteriaceae; genus JBAUUQ01. Next base: position 154,219 of record JBAUUQ010000020.1, on the reverse strand, counting down.
CACGGACGCACCAGCCTGCAGGTCGGGGGCGCCCGCGCCGGGCGAAGCGTTCACTGGGAGGATCCGGACGTGCCGGCGGTGCAGGCCGATTCGCCGGATTGCGAGTACGCCCTGCCGGAATTGGAACAGAACGATGTCCAGATTCACAGCAATTACAACAATGCCGCGTTCCTGGTCACCGGCTCACTGCCTGCATTTGCGATCATCCGCAGCCTGGATGTCGGCCAGGGCCGTTTTTATAACTGGGACGATCAGCGGGAATCGCGCCGCGTGGCATTTCTGGGCAGCGATGCCTCCAAGCAGCTCTTCCCCGGCCGCAATCCGGTGGGAGAGAACCTTTACTTGAACGACTTTCCCTACGTTGTGATCGGGGTGATGGCTCCCAAAAAACAGGATTCGAGCTACGACGGCTGGGATGCCAACAAGATCTTCGTTCCCTTCGCCGCCATGCGGCGTGATTTTCCGGACAAGCCTCCGGGAACGCCGACCACATTCGATCAGCTGCTGGTCACGCCAAAGTCGGTGGAGCAGCACGAGCTTTGCAAGCACGAGGTGAGGACGGCGCTAGGACGGATGCACAACTTTGATCCCAGCGATAAAGAAGCCTGCCCCATCTGGGACACGGTGCAGGAGGCTAAGGCGTTCCGGCAAATGACCGACGGCATGAAATATTTTCTGGGCGCGGTGGGCATCGTTACGCTCCTGCTCGGGGGCTTGGGAGTGATGAACGTCATGATGGTGGCGGTACGCGAGCGGACCCGTGAAATCGGAGTGCGCAAGGCCCTGGGCGCGCCGGCCCATACCATTCTGAAGCAGTTTTTCTTCGAAGCGCTGTTAATCGCGTTCCTGAGCGGCGCTGTCGGCCTGGGCGTAGCCTACGGCATTTGCTTTCTGGTGAATCTCCTGCCGATGCCTGATTTCTTTGCTGGCTTGCTGCCCACATGGTCATCTGGAGTCCTCGCTTGCGGATTGCTGGGAAGCATTGCGGTGCTGTCGGCGCTGTATCCAGCGCGGAAAGCTGCGTCAGTGGATCCGATCGAGGCCTTGAGGTTCGAGGCGGGGGGATAGAAAGGCATGAACCACAAAGGATACAAAGGTCCACGAAGGAAGGGCAACTTTTTGTGCACCTTTGTGTCCTTTGTGGTGATCGCCTTTGGATTTCACCCAGGAAAAGTCCATGCTGACTGAAATCATTCGCGAAGCCTGGATCGCGCTGAAGCGGAATTACACGCGCAGCCTCCTGACCATGCTGGGCATCGTATGGGGCATCGCCACGGTCACGCTCTTGATCGCCTACGGCAACAGCTTTCGCAGCATTCTGGTAGGCGGGTTCAACGCATTCGGGAAGAGCGTGGTGATCTGCTGGGCGCAGCAAACCAGCGAGCAGCCGGGCGGACAGCGGGCCGGCAAGAAAGTCGTGTTCGAGCAGGCGGATGTCGACATGGTGAAGGAAACCGCACCGCTGGTCAGGCACGTGTGCCGTGAAGCGGTGAACCGGCCCGGAATCGCCTACGGCGACCGCTTGGTGGGAACCGCCGCCATTCGCGGCGTGTGCCCCGAGTATGGCGAGATGCGTAACGAAGTGCCCTCCGAGGGCCGCTGGTTGAACGCCAGCGACGAACTGGAGCGCCGGCGGGTCGTGTTTCTGGGCGGGCGCGTTCGGGAGCAATTGTTCAGCGGACGTCCGGCGGTGGGCGAGACGGTTCTGGTTGGAGGAGTACGTTTCACCGTGATCGGGGTAATGGCACGCAAGATCCAGCTCAGCAATTACTTCAGCAGCGACGATGACTCCTCCTGGATTCCGTTTTCTACTGCCGGCGATTTGTGGAATACCCGCTACGCTCCGGTCCTACTGTTTGAGCCAGTCGCCCCGCAATTCGAGAAACCGGCCATGGCGCAGGTGCTTGCCGCCATTGCCACCCGGCAGCAATTCTCACCCACGGACAAGAAAGCCATTCAGATGTTCGGACGAGACGAGTTTCGTCCGGTAATCGACGCTCTGACTATCGGCTTGCAAGTATTGCTGACGTTTGTAGGGACCCTGACGCTGGGCATCGGGGGCGTGGGCGTGATGAACATCATGCTGGTCTCGGTCGACGAACGCATCCGCGAAATCGGCCTGCGCCGCGCCTTAGGAGCAAGAAAACGGCACATTCAGTTTCAGTTCCTGGCGGAGACCCTGCTCATCATGCTTTTGGGCGGAGCGATCGGTGTGTTGCTTTCTTACGCGATCGCCGCCGCTGTCGGCACAGTGCCGCTGATGGGGCCTTTGTTTGAAGATGAATCCGGCAAGGGCGATATTCATCTGCAGATTTCCCTGATGACCGTAACCTTGTCAGCGGTGGTGCTGCTGATCGTGGGCGTGATTAGTGGGCTGGTGCCGGCCTTGCGAGCCTCGAAGCTGGATCCGGTGGAAGCCCTGAGATACGAATAATGCAGCTGCCGGATTCGCGCGGATAGACACCCGCTTGATTTTCACGGACCTTCAACCCATGAAGGTTATTTATCTGCCCTGCCAATTTCCAATTGACGCCAGCGTCGCTTCGCAGTAAGTTGCCAGTCTCTGCTTCCGCTGCGAGGTGCGCGTGCCGATTTCCGCAATTGACGCCATTAGTCCCGCCTTCCAACACACTCGGCAGCAACTCTCTCAGCCCTTCCGCTTCGGACAGTGGGCGAAAATTGCGCTGGTAGGATTCCTGGCTGGAGAATTGACCTCGGGCGGTAGCTGCAACGGCATTCAGCTCCCTGTCAATACGTCCGGGACGCATCGCTTTGCGGGTCCCTCGCTTCCCAATATCGATCCGGGGACGCTTGCGGGGCTGATTGCATTTTTGATCGTGTTCGGCATCCTGCTCTGGTTCTTGTGGATCTACCTCAACAGTGTGATGCGGTTCATTCTCTTCGACAGCATAATCTCCAAAGACTGTCAGATTCGACGCGGCTGGAACCTCCGTCAACGGCCGGGGCAACGCTATTTCCTGTGGCAACTTCTGTTCTTCATCGCGTTTCCTGCAGGCATGGCATTCCTGATCGGGATTCCCGCCTTGCTCGGCTTCGCCCTGGGTTGGTTCAAGGAGCCTAAAGAGCACTTGGTGGGATTGATTCTGGGTGGAATGGCATTGTTCTTCGTTTTCTTCGCCGCTCTGATTGTCTGGCTGCTGGTGTACGTTCTGACCAAGGACTTCGTCGTTCCCCAGATGGCGCTCGAGGACATCAGTGCATTCGAAGGTTGGCGACGGTTGTTGCCTCAACTGAAGTCAGAAAAGGGCGGCTATTTGGGCTACATCGCGATGAAGATTGTGATGACGCTGGGAGTTGCCGTAGTTGTCGGAATCATAACTTTCATCATCATTCTGTTGGTGTTGATTCCCGTGGGCGGGCTGGGAGCGATTGCTGTGCTGGGCGGAAAGGCGGCTGGGCTGCACTGGGACCTATACACCATCAGTGTCGCAGTCGTAATCGGCTGCATTCTGCTGGCGCTGATTCTCTACATAATCTCTTTGATCTCGGTCCCCGCAATCGTGTTCTTCCCGGCGTATTCCATCTACTTTTTCGCGGGGCGCTATCCGGCGCTGGGCGCCTTGCTGCATCCCGCTCCGGTAACGATCGTGCCACCGCCGCCCGAGGCGCCACCGCTGCCACCGGAACCGCAGACCACTGGGTAAACCTTCAATTGGAGGGATGGGAGTTACGCTCGTGCCCCCAGGAAAAACGCCGCCCGATGATGCATTTGATGATCAAATGGTCGGTCGAGGCCGTCGTTCCCACGCCCACTCCGAAATTGAACTCCCAATCGGGTCCGAAGTCGACGTCGATCGCAGGCACGATCTGCTGTTGTTGCTCTCGTAGAGGATCGAAACCGGTGATCGGCCCATAAGAAGCGTAATACTCCAGGCCGCCTGCAATCCGTTTGGTGAAGTCGTAACTCACCTTCGCATTGGGAGAGAATTCCACGCCTCTGTTCACGCTCGGGCCATGCCAGGAGCGGTCGAGCGCGGGATTGAAACTCAGGTACCAGGGGCCGAGTTTCTTGTCCACGATAGGGCGAATCTCCCAGGTCCACGTGTCGGCGGAAAAATCGTGGCGCTGGTAGCCGATTTCGTTCGATAGGCTCACTCCGACCGGCCAGTGCCACGACTCGGGAATGCGAACCCGCGGACGAATATGATCTCCTACCCACTGCCATCCGCCATCGGACTGAATGCTGGTGAATATATAGAAACCAGTTTCGAACCAGCTGTTCCATCCCTGGGTAATCTCGAGCGTCTCATGTTCAGCGTGGTTGGTCGGGAGAACGCCGTCTACAGCGGTCTTGCTGCCTTCCACGGTGAAGTTGGAATGCAGTTCCACCATGGTGTGGCCGGGCAGAACCGTGTCGTAGGAATAGACCTGAATTTCGTAGTTGTCCTGGGCGCGGAGTGGAGCCGTCGCCAAAAAAGCGACCACCGCGGGTACAAGAAGCAAGAGATGCCGAGGATTCATCACACGCCGAATCGAAGTCTGTGATCGCCGCTGGTCTTTTCATAATGCACGGTTGAGCAGACTGACGCAAGCGCGGGAACCTGTGCCGCGGTGTAGGTGTCCAATGTTCTCAGACACGCGTGCCTGAGAGGAGCAATCCCCATGGCGTTCTCCACGGCAGGCGGTGGTCCGTCTCGTCCACAAATCAACGTCACTCCACTGATCGATGTGCTGCTGGTGCTGATTATCGTGTTCATGGTGGTGGCAATGTCACAAAAAACGGGGTTGCGTGCGCAGATTCCACAGCCCGCCCCGGACAGCCCAAACCAGCCTGTCCCGGTTGACCGGACGATTGTGATCCAGGTGGTCTGGGGCGCACAGAACCAGCCCCCGATTCTGAAGATCAATCAGGACGCCGTGCAGTGGGAGGATCTGCAAAGCCGGCTCCATGACATCTTCAAGCTGCGCGCGGAGCGCATAGCTTTTGTACAAGGCGACGGTGATGTCGATTTTCAGTATGTGGCTGACGTGATCGACATCGCACGAACCGCCGGAGTCGATCGTGTGGGATTGTTGACCAAGGGCCTGTAGCGCCGCTTGCATGCTTACGCGGTTTCCCCCAATAATGCTGGCGACGAATCCGGGGGTGGCATGGAAGCATTCGAGAAGAAAGTACGGGAGAGCTTTGGGCAGCAGCGTTTCATGGCTACGATTGGCGCGGAACTGACCACAGTCAAGCGCGGTGCCGTCGAGATCAAGATGCCCTTCGACCTGAAGCTCACGCAGCAAAACAGCTTCCTGCACGCTGGAGCCATCACCAGTATCTTGGATTCTGCTTGTGGCTATGCAGCTCTGAGCGTGGCCTCAGAGCACGCCGAGGTTCTGAGCGTGGAGTTCAAAGTCAATTTGCTAGCGCCCGCGGTCGGGGATTTCTTTGTTGCGCGTGCCTCGGTCAAGCGGGCAGGCAAGAAGCTCACGATATGCACCGCCGACGCATTTGCCGTAAACGGCAGAGAAGAGAAGGTAGTGGCGATCATGTTGGCCACGATCATGAATATGGGCCCGGAGCGAGCGTGATGGGCCGTAAGGCTCCCTTAGACCTCTCACTCATCGCTCGCGCCTGCACTGGCTGAGCAAGCGCCGTTCTATAGCGGCAATTTGGTCTGGGTGCTCCCCACTCGTGTCCAAAACACCCAAGAGGGCCGGCAGCACAGGAAATGGTTATAACCATCGCGGCTGTTGCGACCGATCCCCTCGGCTGCCCTTGGCTTGGGCAGTCGTTCCCGGGATTCCTTACGAAGGGCAATTTCAACCATGAAGATAACCTGTCTAGACAAGCAGGTTGGCCAGTTCCTCAAAGAATCTTTCTACCGCATTCCAAGATTTCAGCGGCCATACTCGTGGGACCGCACGAATATTGAAGAATTCTGGAACGATGCTGTGGTAGAGAACGAAGCGCAGTACTTCATCGGCAACTTCGTCGTGTACGACGACAAGACCGCAATGGGGGTGGTGGACGGACAACAACGGCTCACGACGATCACACTTCTTTTATGCGCTCTTCGAAACGCCTTCCAGAAAGAGGGCTCTCCAAATCTCGCGAAGGGTATTCATGGTCTCGTTGAACGCGCTGATATATCGGACCAACTCTTCTATGTCCTCCAGACAGAAACGTCATACCCATACCTCCAAGAACACATCCAGAAATTCGGCGGGAAGCCGGGCGTGCCCGCTGAGGCAGGCCCCGAAGAGCAACTGATCAAGCAGGCGTTCGAGTATTTCCAGAACAATGTGAATGAGGTCGCGACTGGGATTAGGGGCCTACCAAATCTCTCAGACTCGAAGAAGAAGGCGAGAATTCAGGAGGAGCTGTCCAAGATACGGGACAAGGTTTTGAGCCTCAAGCTCATTTTTACGGCCTTGGACAACGATGATGATGCGTACATCATTTTTGAGACCCTAAACACCAGAGGGAAAGACCTTACGCTCTCAGACCTCGTGAAAAGTCACCTGGCTCGGTTGTTGAAGCCGACCAATAGTGGTGTCGATTTGGCCAAAGACAAGTGGAACAAGATTCACACCGTTTTTGAAGCATCCCAGGCCGAGCTGAGCGTCTCGACATTCATTCACCACTTCTGGCTGTCGCGGTACGAGTACATCACTGAGAAAAAGCTCTATAAGGCGTTAAGAAGGCGTATCAAGAAGGAAGAAGCGGGCCCCTTTTTGGACGATCTGGTCAAGGAAAGCGAGATCTACCGATATATACACGAGCCATCGTTTAAGGCGTGGAAGAAGGATGAGTTTGAGATCCGTGATGCTCTTCGTGCGATGAACCTCTTTCGTATCAAGCAACAACTTCCGCTGGTTCTCAGTGTCATGCGACATTACGAAGATCAAGCACTGAAGACGAAACACGGCCGATCTATTCTCGCTGCAATTGAGAATTTCCATTTTACGTTCACTGCGATTGCTTCTCAGCGGTCCTCGGGTGGCATTTCCTTCATGTATGCATTGGCTGCTCGCGAGCTTTACCAGGCAAAGAATCTTCAGGCGAAAGTAAAGTGTCTGCAGACTTTTCAGAAGAAAAAGCTCTCATCCAAGCGCCCGCAGTACGCCGAGTTCGAACCGAGTTTTATGGAATTGAGGTATTCGAGCCAGATGACGAAACAGAAGAATCTGGTTAAGTACATCTTGACGAAAATATACCAGAAGAATTCTAAAGGGCTGCCGATTGACCCTGATCAGGCAACAATCGAGCACCTTGCGCCTGAGAAGCCGGCGAACAACACTTGGTTGCCTCCAGAGCAGGTCGCGTCTATCGGAAACCTGATACTGGTGGATCAGACATTAAATAACGAACTGGCAAACAAGAGCTTTTCTGAGAAGGTGCAGCTGCTGAAGAACGCCAACGTGTGGGTAGATCCAATCATTCTGAGTGCTCAAAATTGGGGTGCTAAGGAGATTAAAGATCGGACGATGCTGCTTGCAAAAGATGCCTACGAGAACGTCTGGTCCCTGTAGGCGTTGCGTCGGAGACTCGCGCAGTGTGGTCTGGCACTAAGATGCACCTCTCGTCCGATTTCTAGTCTCGCGCCCGGTTCTTGATCCAGATCGGGGTCCCCACGAATCCGAAGGCTTTTCGCAGCTGGTTTTCCAGAAATCGCTCATAGGAGAAATGCAACTTCACTTTGCGGTTAGTGAAGAGCACGAACGTTGGCGGCGAAACCGAGGCCTGCGTCATGTAGTAGATCCTGATCCGGTGGCTGAGCGGAACCGAGGCGCGCTCGAAATCCACGTATTTCAGGAAGCGGTTCATTTCGGCGGTAGGGATGCGCTTGCGGCGCTCGGCGGCGACTTCGGCAAGCGTCGGGAAAATCTTATCGACTCCCTTGCCGCTCGCTGCAGAGACGAAAAGCACCGGAGCATAGTTAAGGAACTTAAGTGCGTAACGCAGGCGCTGCTCGTAGGCCTCGCGATCCGCGGGTCGTTTGCTGGCCTGGATGCGGGACGCTTTCGACTCTCTCCCGGCTTTTTTCGCACCACTCGTGATCAGGTCCCATTTGTTCACGATGACGATGACGGACCGGCCGCTCTCATGGGCGTAGCCGGCGATGGTCGCGTCCAGCGCGCTCACGCCTTCGGTCGCGTCAATCACCAACAGCGCGATGTCAGCCGCCTCGAGATGCTTGCGAGCCATCACGACCGACAGCTTTTCCGCCATTAGGTGAGTCTTCCCTTTGCGGCGAATGCCCGCCGTGTCGATGAAGCGGAAAAGTTGGCCATCGCGCTCGATGAGCTCATCCACGGCGTCGCGGGTAGTGCCGGGAATCGGCGAGACGATGGCCCGCGAAGTGCCGGTGAGCCGGTTCAAGAGCGTGGACTTACCCACGTTGGGATGGCCAATGATGGCAACTTTGGTCTCCACTGCCTCTTGTGGCTTCTCTGCGTCCTCAGCGACTTCTACGACCTCCGTGGTTGGCTCTTGCTGCGGGAGCCCTTGCAGAACCGCATCCAGCAAGTCGTCCACGCCGTTTCCATTTTCCGCGGCCACCGGAAACACTTTCCTGATCCCCAGGCGATGGAATTCACCCACCAGCGCTTGTTGCTTGTCGGTGTCAATCTTGTTGATGGCGAGAAACAGGGGCTTGCCGGTGCGGTTCAGCAGGCGCGCCAGTTCGAGATCAGGCGCGGCGATTTCGCTGCGGCCATCCACCACCATCACCACGGCGTCTGCTTCTTCCAGCGCAACCTTGGCCTGGCGGAAGATTTCGGCGGGAATGAAATCTTTTTCTTCAGGAATAATTCCGCCGGTGTCGACAATGCGCAAAGTATGCCCACGCCACTCCGCCTCGCCGTAAAGACGGTCGCGAGTAATGCCGGGCTCGTCGCCGACAATGGCGCGACGGGAGCCCACGATGCGGTTGAAAAGCGTGGATTTGCCTACGTTGGGGCGTCCCACGATGGCGATGGTGGGAACCCCGGCCGTGGCCAGGCCGCTCATCGAATTGGCGTTGATTCGGGTCAAAGATTGCGTGCGGGCAGCCGCCCTCGGGTGTCCAGCCGGGTCGAAGACCCGGCGATCCATGTCTTGCGCCAGCGATCTGAGAAACGGACTCTTCGAGTCCGGGACAGCCGAGGGCGGCTGTCCCCACCTGCGCATGAACTGAGTATTATAGAGACTCCGTGGCTCCGACCTCCCAGCCCGCGTCCGCCGCCACTCCCGGCGCGCGAAAACATGACGTTTCCCTATACCAATTCTTCGCCCCGGGCGGTGTGCTTTCGCGGACCCATCCTGCCTACGAATTTCGCCGCGGACAGCTGCAGATGGCACAGGCGGTTGAGCAAGCGCTTGAAGAGCACCGGCACCTGATTGTCGAAGCCGGCACGGGCACAGGCAAGACTCTGGCGTATCTGGTTCCGGTGATTCGTTCCGGCAAACGTGTCATCCTCTCCACCGGCACGAAGAACCTGCAGGAGCAGCTCTTCTATAAGGATATCCCCTTTCTCGAACAAGCGCTCTTTCCCAACGGCGAGGGCAAGCTGAACGTCTGCTACATGAAGGGACGAAGCAACTACCTCTGCCGGAAAAAACTCTACGACCTAACGGACCAGCCGGTGCTGAGCGGCCTGGAGGAGATTGAACACTACCGCGCCATCGCAGCCTGGGAGAAGGCTACGCAGACCGGCGACCGGGCAGAGCTGGCGTCGCTTCCCGAAGCCAGCGCCCTCTGGCACAAGCTGGATGCTCGCTCCGACACCTGTCTGGGGCAGAAGTGCAGTGCCTGGGACAAGTGCTTCATCACGGAGATGCATCGCCGGGCGATGGAGAGTGACATCATCATCGTCAACCATCATCTGTTCTTCGCCGACCTCGCCATCAAGCAGCAGACGGAGTACGCGCCCGATGCCGGTATCCTGCCCGAGGTCGGCGCCGTCATCTTCGACGAAGCCCATGAGTTGGAGGACGTGGCTGGCAGCTACTTTGGCGTATCGGTGAGCAATGCGCGAGTGGAAGAGTTATGCCGCGATGTGGAAGCCTCACTGCAGCGGAACCATGCTTTATCGGCTGCGCTGTCCGGAGCCGTGAAAAGCCTGCGTGAGCGGGCTCTGTTTTTCTTTGCGCTGCTGCCCCAGGGTCAGGGCCGTTTTGCTTTTGAAAACCGGCGCGAGTTTCTGGAAGAAAACGGAGACGAGTTTCTGGCGTTGCAGCAATCGCTCTCGCGTTTGGGGTCGGAGTTGGAGAATTTGCCCTCGAAGCCGGAGGAGGTCTTCAACTTTGCCCGCCGGGCGCAGGAGTTGCAGGTGCAGCTGGGTTTCCTGATGGAGTCGGAAGAACGCAATACCGTGTTCTGGATCGAACGGCGGCGTGGCGGCCACGACCGGATGAACGTCTATCTTCAGGCTACGCCCATCGATGTTGCTCCCATTCTGAAAACCTGCCTCTTCGACAAGCTGGAGTGCGCTGTGCTTACCTCGGCGACCCTCGCCGTAGGCGGAGGGTTTGAGTACGTCACCCGGCGGCTTGGCTTCGAGCATGCGCGCCAGGTTGTCCTGGCTTCACACTTCGATTACGAAACCCAGGCATTGCTCTACGTGCCTCCGGACTTGCCCGATCCCCGCACCCCGCAGTTCGCGGCCAAAGCGGCGGACCGCATTCGCCGGTTGCTGGAAATCACCCGTGGACGGGCTTTCGTTCTGTTCACCAGCTACGCGCAGATGAATGACGTCTACCATCGATTGCTGGGAGCAGTCGAATTCCCCATGCTGTTGCAGGGCGACGCGCCCAAGAGCGCGCTGCTCGAAGAATTCCGTCTGACCCCGAATGCCGTTCTGTTTGCCACTTCGTCGTTCTGGCAAGGCGTGGATGTACAAGGCGAACAACTGAGCTGCGTGATCATCGATCGCCTGCCGTTTGCGGTGCCAACTGATCCGGTCGTCGCCGCGCGGGTAAAGTCGATCGATGCCGAGGGCGGCAACGCATTCTTTCAGTATCAGGTGCCGGCAGCGGTCATCACCTTAAAACAAGGCTTTGGACGCCTGATTCGCTCCCTCCACGACCGCGGCCTCTTGGTGCTGCTGGACAACCGGATTCAGAAGCTGCAATACGGGCGGGTGTTCGTGGAGAGCCTGCCGAATTACAAGAAGACGACCGACATTAAACAGGTGGAGGAGTTCTTTGGGGCGGGGCAATAAGTCGTCACGACAGATCGTCTATAACTGTTTTCAGCCGGGTTGGGGAGAAGTACTTGAGGACCTGCCCAAGTTCATACTTTTCGCCCTGCTTGTTGTAGCAAGGTAGGGCCCCGTACTCCTGATGAAAGGCCGCGAGCAGTCTCCTTTCTAGCTGTCCCCGCAATATTTTCCAAGGAGCGGCGTTTCTCGATGACCATCACTGGGTAAACCGTGTCGCAGCGAATGTTCAGCTTCCGGTGAGACATTCTTGCCTCCGCTAGACCCGTTCGCGAGACGACGGGCGAAATTGTAAATCATCAGCTGAGCAGCTTCATGCCCGCACCGCTAGCGGCATTTCGGTCGAAGGTGACGGTGTACTGGCACTCGGCAGCGTGGGCGGAGCGCTCGATGAGGCAGTCGGCAAAGTCGGCGCGGCTGGCGCTGAACTTCCGCAACGCCTGCCAGACGATTTCGGCGCGCTCAATCACCAGTTCCTTGCTCCGCAGTAAGGTCTCCAGGACCTGCTCAATTTCGTTCTTCTTGAAACGGTAGGAAGCCTCCAACACCCAAACCAGTTCCGCGATGACGATCAGGGAAAGAAATCCGGGTGAATCCGAGGAGAGTGCGTCCACCACTATTACTGCCGCGGCCGCTTGGGCGGGATCGTCGTGAGTAAGATAGCGGACAACAATATTCGTGTCGAGGCCGATCATCTATAGTCCGATCATCGGGACCCGGATGCGCGCCTCGCGATGGCGGCGTTCATCTCATCAATCGATACCGGCTTGCTTCGCTTGCCTTGAAACAGCCCTTTCAGTTCCTGCACTGAGCGAGTGGCTGCAACGATGGCAAATTGGCCCTTCTCGACTTCGACGAACTCGATGCGATCTCCAGCGTCAACCCCGAGCGCGGTGCGGACCTGCGCGGGAATGGTGATCTGCCCCTTGGAAGTTACGGTCGCGGCGGCCAAATCAGTAGTCCTTTCTGCTCCCCTAACTTCCTTACATTATAGTAAGGAGTGGCCGAGAAGTCAAATCGTACCGCCGCGCCTATTATCAAAGATTCGAAGGCCAGAATTGCCACCGAACCCGTAGGCCCAGACGCCCTCGTCTGGGCAGACGAGCGCCAGCTCGGCGGGGACTCGGCCCGGTCGAAAGGCCAGCCGGGCGTTGCCCGGCTGGGCAGACGAAGGTCGTCTGCCCCTGCGTCGACTTTTCGGGTTTGAAGATCCGCCGGCCAGCTTGCCCTCACCCTCGCTGTACAATAAACAGTTGGTCGATGCGCCGTTTACCGGCGCTTATTGAGGAACGACACTCAGAGGGTTCATGTTCGAAGTTACGGTAGAAGATTCGTTTGCCGCGGGGCATTACCTGCGCAACTACAAAGGCAAGTGCGAGAATCCGCACGGGCACAACTACAAGGTGCGGGTTACGTTGGCGGGCAAAGAACTGGACAAGGCCGGGCTGCTGCTCGACTTCAAGGACTTGCGCGAGGTCATGAAGCAGGTCATCGACCGGCTCGACCACCAAATGATCAACGATCTGGAGCCTTTCACGGTGATGAATCCCTCGGCGGAAAACCTGGCCAAATATTTCTATGATGAGACGAATTCCCGGCTGGGGCGCGTTACTGACGGCCGTGTGCGTGTGAAGGACATCACCATTTTCGAAACGGACACGACCACGGCAACCTACAGCGAGTAGAAACTTTCAGTTTGGAGTTCCTGGTTCTCAGTTCCCAGATGCAGATCACCGAAATATTCAAGTCGATCCAGGGTGAGTCCACGTATGCGGGTATGCCGTGCGTGTTCGTACGCCTCACCGGATGCAATCTGCGCTGCTCCTGGTGCGACAGTGAGTATACCTTCACCGGCGGCCACCGGATGAGCCTCGAAGAGGTCATTGAAGAGGCGGAGCATTTAAGCCCGGCGCGTGGCCTGGTCGAGATTACCGGCGGTGAGCCCATGCTGCAGGAGCGTGAGGTGGTGCCTTTGATGCAGCACTTGCTGGATCAGGGCTTCACAGTGCTGATCGAAACCAGCGGCGAACGGCCGCTCCACCGGGTTCCCAAGGGTGTGGTGAAAATCGTGGACGTGAAGTGTCCGAATTCGGGTGAGCCGGACACCTTCCACATGGACAATCTGGAGATTCTGGAGCGAGGAGATGAGATCAAGTTCGTCCTCAGCGACCGCGAAGACTACGAGTTTGCGCGCAACTTCGTGGCCAGCCATCATCTGGCCGGCCGGGTGAACGCCGTTCTGTTCTCGCCCGCTTTCAGCAAGGACGCCCGGGGCAGCCGGGACACGTCCCATTGCTTGCTGGATCCGCGGGAACTGGCGGAATGGATGCTGGCCGACAACGTGCCGGCACGCCTCGGGCTGCAAATGCACAAGTTCATCTGGGACCCGGCGATGAAGGGAGTTTGAGGAAGGCAGAAGTAAGAAGCGAGAATGAAGAAGTATGGCAGCAGGTTTACTTCTGCATTCCGAATTTAGTGCTGTGGCATTCGATCCCAAATCCCGTGCAGTTGTGCTGCTGAGCGGCGGCATGGATTCCTGTGTCTGTGCGGCGTTGGCGGCGCGCGACTTCGAGGCCGCGGCGGTTCACATCAGCTACGGGCAGCGCACCGAGGAGCGTGAGCGCCGATCCTTCCTGGATATCTGCGATCGTTTGGGCATTCGGCAGAGGATTGTGGTGCGGAACGAGGCGTTGCGCGCGATCGGCGGCTCAGCCCTTACGGACGAGCGAATCGCGGTTCCGGAATCTCACGCGGTAGGACAGCAAATCCCGGTGACGTATGTTCCGTTTCGCAACGCGCACTTTCTGGCGGTTGCCGTGAGCTGGGCGGAAGTTCTAGGTGCGGAAAAGGTTTACATCGGCGCCGTGGAGCCGGACAGTTCCGGATATCCGGATTGTCGCCCGAGTTATTACCGGGCGTTCAACGAAGTGGTCAAGCAGGGAACCAAAGAAGGGCGCATTGAGATCGTGACCCCGCTCATTCACCTGCGAAAAGCAGAGATTGTGACGCTCGGCCTTGAATTGCGCGCTCCGTTCGATTTAACGTGGTCTTGTTACAGCCGGGAGGATCGGGCTTGCGGAGTGTGCGATAGTTGTGTGCTCCGTTTGCGGGCCTTCCGGGAGGTTGGGATTGCCGATCCGATTCCGTATGCGGAGACGACGGTAGAAAAGTAGCGCTAAATGGTTTTCCATTTCCAACGGTCAATTGCGTTTTGTCTAGTGCGGTTCCAAACATCGCGGATTGAGAGTCGGAAATCGCAAATCTCAGTTTTGCCGGAGGCAAAGGAAATGAAACAGCGTTTCGTGGTGCTGGTTCTTACAGGCTTGCTGGCGGTGTTGTCTCTGCCTGCCGCATTCGCTCAGGCGTCGGGAACGGTCAAGGGCGTTTGTAAGGATGTGGAAGGAAAGCCCATAGCCGGGGCGCAGGTGGAATGGTCGAATCTGGATAACGGCCGCAAGTATAGCCTGAAGACGAACAACAAAGGTGAGTACTTTTCGCTGGGAATCACCCCTGGAAAATACAACGTGAGACTCACCCAGGGGACGACCGAGATTTTTCACTTCAGTGGAGTGACGGTAGGCCTGGACGAGACAACGCTGGACTTTGATTTGAAAAAGGAGCAGGCGGCGGCTGCCCAGGGAGCAGGCCTGACACCTGAGCAGTTGAAGCAGCAGCAGGAGCAGCGCGAGAAGGCCCTCAAAGAAAACAACACCGTTAAAGCCTTGAACGATAAGCTGTCCGCAGCCAAGCAGGCGGCCGATGCGGGCGACTATGCGACCGCGGTCAGTACCATGAGCGATGCGACGCAAATGGACCCCACCCGCGACCTGTTGTGGGCAAAGCTGGGTGACTACACCCTGACCGCGGCCAACAAGCAAACCGATGCGACAGCTAAAACGAAGTCCTATGAGGACGCCGTTGCCGATTATCAAAAGGCAGTGGAGCTGAAGCAGAAGGTAGTAGACACTGATCCCAAGAAGGCGCCGGACGCGCCCAAGGTACTGGCGACGTATTTCAACAACATGGGGCAGGCGCAAGCGAAGTTGGGAAAGACCGATGACGCGGCCAAGTCCTACCAGCAAGCAGCGCAGCTGGATCCTCCCGACGCCGGCCAGTATTACTTCAACATGGGCGCCATCTTGACCAACGCCAATGTCGCCAACGATGCCAAGATGCGCCAGGCTGCCGTGGATGCCTTTGATAAGGCCATCGCCGCCGACCCCAATAAAGCCGATGCTTATTATTGGAAGTCAACTAATCTGATTGGCGCAGCAACGTTGCAGGGAGACAAGATGGTTGCACCTCCGGGCACAGCCGAAGGATTCCAGAAGTATCTCGAGCTACAGCCCACCGGCCCACATGCTGAGGAAGCAAAAGCCATGCTGGCGAGCCTGGGGGCCCCGGTCGAAACCAGCTTCGGCACCAAGAAGCCAAAACCCACCAAGAAGTAGACCTCAATTTCACTGCGTGGCAGAGTTGGGCGGCTTCGGCCGCCCTTTTTTACTTGATTCGAGGTTTGCCGGGCGAATTCCCGCCGGCCCGTTACGAAGGTCGCTGAACTTGACGTTCTTCATGGAATCCAGTGGCAGTTTTGACTACAGTTAAAGAGTTGTCAGGGTCCGAAATTGGACCGCAGTTTCCTCCCTCGCCGATCTTTCTGAGAAGCTATGGCCTCACCAGGCACCGCTCCAATCTCTATTTCTCTCGAATCCGCGAGGGGTTCGAGCACGGTCGCGACCGATTCACTGCTGACCGCGATGCTGCGCTCCCATCAGCAGGTAAGCGATCTCATTTTCTCTCCCGGCCGCTTGCCGCAAGTCGAAATTCACGGCCAACTGATTGCAGTGCAAGGCCCCGGGCTATCGCCATTGACCGCCGATGATACGCGCCGCATCGCCTCCGATCTCATCGGGAGTAACAAGCAGGCCATCGCCACGCTGCGAGAGCAAGGCTCCTGCGATGTCTCGTTCGCTCTTCCAGGACTGGCCCGCTTTCGGGTAAACGTCTTTATTCAGCGCGGCAGCTGTGCCGTGGTGATGCGTGTGATTCCGACTACGGTCCCTGATCTGGCATCTCTCGGGCTTCCGCCACAATTGGCGGAAATCGCTACTCTCCGTGACGGGATCGTGCTGGTCACCGGTCCCAGAGGTTCGGGGAAGTCTTCGACTCTGGCGGCGCTGCTTGACCTCATTAACCGGGAGCAGGTCTGCCACATCATCACCATCGAGGATCCCATCGAGTTCCTGCACAATCATAAGCGCGCCACCATCCACCAGCGGGAACTGCACAGCGACACCCCCAGCATGCCCATGGCATTGCGGGCTGCACTGCGGCAGTCTCCGAACGTGATTCTGGTGAGCGAGTTGCATGACCGCGACACGGCAGAAATGGCGTTGGAGGCGGCGGAGACGGGACATCTGGTACTTTCCAGTCTGAACACCCTGGATGTGGCACAGACGTGGAAACGTGTTGCGGGATTATTCTCCGCGACAGAACAGCCGGGCGCACGCAGCCGGCTGGCCAAAGCAGCCCGCTACTTTATCTCGCAGAGACTGCTTCCCCGGAAGGACGGCCGACAGCGCGTTCCAGCCGTAGAGATTCTGAAAATTAATCCTGGGACCGTGGAGTTCACCGACGGGAATGAATTTTCCGGTCAGACTTTATTGCAGACTCTAAAAGGCGGCTCGTCCGAAGGCATGCAGTATTTCGACGGAGAGATCGAAAAGCTGGTGCGCGCGAATATCGTGGATCTCAAGACTGCGATGACCTATGCCACCGATCCCCAGCACTTGCGCCAGGCTCTTCAAGATTTCCAGCCAGAGAACTGACCGGCGCAACAAGCAGGTTAGATTTTTCTCACCCACCCTCGTATCATCTCCTCCATGCCGCCTGACCCCTCACCCAATATCCTCAGCTTCGAAGCAGCGCGCCACGTGGTGGAGGAGCACGCCGCACAGTTGCGGGCTTGTGGCAAGGAGCTGGTGGAACTGCTGGATGGTGTGGGCCAGGTTCTGGCGGAACCACTTGTGGCCGATCGCAATTTTCCGCCTTTTCCCCGAGCCACCCGTGATGGCTACGCCGTACGTGCGGCTGACTTGGGGCAGGTTCCAGCCCGGCTGCGTGTGATTGGCGAAATCAAAGCCGGAGGTGACGTTAAGCTCCAGGTACAAGCGGGTCAGGCCGCGGCCATCATGACCGGTGCGCCGGCGCCAGCGGGTTCCGATTCTGTGGTAATGGTGGAGTACACAACCCGGGAGGGCGACCAGGTCGAAATCAGCAAGGGACTCAGCACGGGCGATAACATCGTACCCGTAGGTTCAGAGGCGAAGCGCGGGGAGCGTCTGCTGACTCCGGGCACGAGGCTGGACCATGCGGCAATCGCCGTGGCTGCGTCGGTGGGGAAATCGCGTCTTCTTGTCTATTCCAAGCCGCGAGTTGCGGTGCTGTCTACGGGGGATGAGCTCGTCGATATCGATTTGAGTCCCGCCACCTACCAGATCCGTAACTCCAACACCTATTCCCTGGCTGCGCAAATCCAGGCTGCCGGAGGTGAGCCGGTGCTGCTGCCGATTGCTCCCGACGAGCCGGAACGCCTGCGCGAACTGGTTGCCGATGGCTTGGAAGCCGACCTGTTGCTGCTTACCGGCGGGGTTTCGATGGGAAAGTACGATCTGGTCAAGGAGGTGTTGCGAGATTTGAAAGCTGAGTTTTTCTTCACCGGCGCACAAATTCAGCCGGGGCGTCCGGTGGTTTTCGGACGGGTACCCTGGGCCGCGGGCCTTGTTGCTTCCGCGGAAAAAACCCACCGGTATTTCTTGGGTTTGCCGGGAAATCCCATTTCCACCATGGTTACCTTCGAACTGTTTGCCCGGCCGGTCTTGGAGGCTTTAGCAGGCCTGACGCCACGCAAACTGATATTCCTCCACGCCCGGTTGAGGTCGGAAATCAAGACCAAGACAGGCTTGAAAAGGTTCTTGCCGGCAATTCTGTCCGGAGAGTTTGAGCAAGCCGAGGTGGAACCGGTTCGCTGGCAGGGATCAGGCGACATCGCCGCCACGGCTCGGGCCAACTGCTACCTGGTGGTTCCGCCGGATCGCGAAAGCATACCTGCCGGAGAATGGGTGCCTGTATTGCTGCGGTAATTGGCCAATCTGTGCTCCTTTTTCAGGAGAAGCTCACACCGCCGAACGCTGCCCTCTTCCCCGATAGGGCGTCTGGCCTTATGCTGGTAGTGGACACTGTTGCTTCACTAGACAGACTTTCCTGGCAGTCATGAATCCACTCCGCCTCTATACTCTGGTCTTGGCCGGATCCGGCGCCCTCTTCGCCGCATATCTTCTCTTGCGCCGCAAACCCAGGAGCGCGGAGGAAATCGAACGGGATCGCCGCCAATGGCTGGATCGAGTTGGGAGAATTACAGACGGCACTGTCATTGACGTCCAGGAGTTGCAGATTGCGGATCAACGGGTGTCAACGATGCTGATCTACCAGTATGACGTCGCCGGTGTATCCTACGAAGCCTCCCAGGACGTGACCTACCTGCGGCAGTTCATCAATCTGCATTCCTGCCGCCTGGGGTTGCCGACATCGGTGCGCTACGATCCGCAGAATCCCGGCAATTCCTTGGTGGTGTCGGAGCGGTGGATGGGGTTGAGGCAGTAAGCTGTCAGCTTTTAGCTTGGTCCCTTCCAGCAGTGGATGCGGCAGATTTGAGGAGTAGCTTCCTGTCCGGGCGTCGCCTTCCCCATAAATTGTCATGCCGAGGAACGCGAGCTATCAAAGCGGAAGAGAAGATTAGCTGCCTGCGGCGAAGCCGCCGGCGTGTGCCAGGGTGGTGCGCAGGTATTTGTGGGGATTAACCGGGGTATCGTTGATGCGAACTTCGTAGTGCAGGTGGGGACCGGTGCTGCGGCCGCTGAGGCCGATGTATCCGATGGTGTCCCCGCGATGAACGTACTGGCCAAAGGCAACCGCGAAACTAGCCAGATGCCCGTAACGAGTGGTGATGCCATGGCCATGGTCAATGGCGATCGCCCGTCCGTAGCCACCCATGAAATCGGCAAAAATGACGACCCCGTCGGCTGGCGCAATCACTGCCTGGCCAACGTTAGCGGAAATATCCACTCCGCAGTGGAACGCGCCCTCACCGTTGAAAGGGTCGGTGCGCTCCCCGAAAGATCCCGTGACCGGGCCCTCCACCGGCCAGAGGCTCGGTGCCGAGTTCGCCCGCAGCCAGTCGGCCGGGGTCACGTTTCGGGTAAGCCCCAGCGAGATACCAGTCGAGGCTGCGCCGCTCAGAGCCGTGTCTTTCAGGGTATAGAGCCGGTCGAGGGAGGAACTCACTTGCGCGTCTTGAACCGTGTCCGTGGTTGGGGTCAGGATGGGGTCCGTCTTCAAGCCGTAGAGGGACGAAACTTCACTGGCGAGCGACCCTAACGAAGCTACTTGAATATCCCTTTCCTGGGCTACCTGCTCCAGACGGGTATAGCGATTCTTTAGCTCTTCCTTCTGCGTGCGCAGTTCATTGAAGTGCGACACCTTCAGAAGCATCCGCAGGTAAGAACTGGCAATCCCGGTAAGGCTCAAGCCTCCAATCGCCGCACCCACCAGCAACACGTACAGGTAGTGGACGGGGATGGGAATCTTGCGCAGTTGGCCATCTTCACCGCGCGCCACGAAAAGAATGTAGAACCGTTTCCGCAATAGTTCCTTTCCTCTGTGATCAGGATCGAATACCGGCGGCTGGTTCACCGCTCGAATCGAAGGTACGTCCTGATCCCGCCGTGCGTTCCCAGTTTGGGAATGAGGCTGGCTACATCGTAAAGCACCTACCGGAACCAGGTAAGGCTCGATATCCTAGTGCCCACAATCCTAACAGCTTGGGACACTTAGCGGCCAAAGGTATATGGATTCAGCTTCGTCACGGTACCAAACGCAGCCCCATATGTCAACGACCCAAATCACCCTTCCCGGTTACGGAAGGCTGACCAGTATCCCGGCAACTTGGCCGCCGGACCCCTGGTAACCTTCCCTAAGGTTACTAGCCAGTTTGGATAGTTCCCGGCTTCCAGTTTTGCGCCGCCTGCCAGGGGCCGAGGCAATCCTATATAGTGAATTCGCTTGCCGCTGGTCGAAAAATCGTTGATTGCCCGCATCCGCGGGCAAACCAGTAACAACCGCTACGTCATCACGGGCATTGGGGATGATTGTGCAATTCTCCGTATTCCCCGAGGACATGAAACCCTGGTTACGACTGACTTCACCCTGGAAGGGATTCACTTCCGCCGGGAGTGGCATGACCCGGAAGTGGTCGGCCACCGTTGCCTGACGCGTGGACTCAGCGACATTGCGGCGATGGGAGGCCAGCCAATCGCTGCGTTCCTCTCGCTTGCATTACCCCGGAATCTTCCGCAATCTTGGATTGATCGCTTCCTGAAGGGCTTGCTGAAGCTGGCAGACGCGTTCCACGTGGCCCTCGCCGGCGGGGATACTTCCGAATCCCCGACCGGAATTCTGGCGGATATTGTGGTAGTTGGTTCAGCGCCCAAAGGCAAGGCAATCCGGCGCTCGGGAGCGCGTCAAGGAGATCGTATCTACGTGACCGGCCAGTTGGGCGGATCGACGGCAGCGCTCAACTTGCTGTTCGCCGGACGAAAACTGCGTCCGGCAAACTTTCCCTGGCATTTCCGTCCCACCCCGCGGGTTGAGGTGGGACGGACGCTGCGTGAAGAGGACTTCGCCTCCGCCATGATTGACCTTAGCGACGGACTTTCTACCGACCTTGCTCACCTCTGCGAGGAGAGCGGTGTAGGCGCGGAAATCCGCGCCGAGGCAATCCCGCGGGCGAGTATCGGCAAGCCGGCCTGCGAGGTGGACTTGCCGCTCGCCTTGCACGGCGGCGAGGACTATGAATTACTGTTTACCGCGCGTGCGGGCAAGCGGATCCCAGCCCGGATCGCGGGCGTCGCTATCAGTCAAATCGGCCAGGTTAAGCGGGGCAGACACGTTGTCCTCGTGGATCGAAAAGGCAAGCCAGTCGAACTACGACCAGGGGGCTGGGAGCATTTCAAACGCGGCGGCCAAGCTTAGACCTAAAGAATCGAGATTTTCCCCAGTGACTTTGGTGCTGAACCAACCGTTTCTTTTTAATCTGGACGGCGCTAGTCGGTCTAGAGTATTTGTATGTCGTTTCCCCGACTTCTTCTCTTGCTTGTCTCCTGTGGCAGCTTGCTGAACTCCGGAATGCAGGCCCAGGCGACCCCCGAGCCTTTAGTGAACAGCGATTTCGTCCAGAAGCAGTTCGGGTCGAACTGCAAGCCGATCGGAATGCCGGCAATCAAGGCGGACCTGGATGGTGACGGAGTGGAAGACATCGTCATTCCTGCCCGTTGCACCAACCCGATGATGGATCAGGCGGAAGAGAACTATCTCGTGGTCGATCCCTACAACACATTCTTTGGCTATGGCAATCCCCAGGTCACGACCCAGTTTGCCTCTGATGATCCCGACCGGCGCGGTTTCTCCCTGCTGGTGATCCACGGAGCCGGGCTGGACGCCTGGCATTCCACCGTTCCCAAGGCGAAGTTCATGATCGTGAATCTTCCCTTCAAGGACGTCTACGTGAAGAAGCTGGTGGTTAAGAAGAAGGACCGCATGGCTATCTACGTGGAAGAAACCGGCGCCGGTGCCATGACGTCGGTTCTGGTGTGGGACGGCAAGAAATACCGCTACCAGCCCATGGGCTCAACCTTGGAGTAAATCGGCCCGGATGGAGGACGGGGGCCTCGCCCGTCACAGCAAAACGCTCTCCTCTGCAATCTGGGTGGCTTGAGTTCCCTTTCCCGTCACATCTCTTGTTTCTTCCACCCGCTATAATTCTCTCGCCATGAACCTCGAACAAAAGCTGGCTGAACTGAAGAAGCGTGACCAGCTCGCCGAAGACGGGGGTGGTCTGCAGCGTCGCGAGCGACAGCATAAGGAAGGCAAGATGTCGGCCCGCGAGCGCATCGAGTTCTTGCTCGATGAAGGCACATTCGAAGAGACCGACAAGCTGGTCACGCACCGCTGCAACGATTTCGGCATGGCCGAGCAGAAATTCTACGGCGATGGTTTCATCACCGGATACGGCCGCATCGAGGGCCGGCTGGTCTTCGTCTTTGCCCAGGATTTTACGGTTTTTGGCGGGTCGCTCTCGGAAGCCAATGCGGGAAAGATCGTGAAGATCATGGATCTGGCGGCCAAGATGGGAGCGCCGCTGATCGGGTTGAATGACTCCGGCGGAGCACGCATTCAGGAAGGCGTAATGTCGCTGGCCGGCTACGCGGATATCTTCCTGCGCAACACACTGTACAGCGGCGTGGTACCGCAGATTTCCGCCATCATGGGCCCGTGCGCGGGCGGGGCCGTATATTCCCCGGCCATCACGGACTTCATTCTGATGGTGGACAAAAGTTCCTACATGTTCATCACCGGGCCGGACGTGATCAAGACCGTCACCCATGAAGAAGTCAGCAAAGATCAGCTGGGCGGAGCGAACACGCACAACGAAACTTCGGGCGTAGCGCATTTTCAGGCGCATGATGACGCGGAATGCCTGTCCATTGTGCGCGAACTGCTTAGCTTCCTGCCCTCAAACAACGTCGACGACCCGCCGCGCAAGGCCTGCACTGACCCCATCGATCGCGCCGACGCGGCACTGGACACCATCGTCCCCGACCAATCCAACCAACCCTACGACATAAAAGCCGTCATTCACGCCGTGGTGGACGACGGCTACTTTTTCGAGGTCCAGGAACGCTACGCGAAAAACATTGTGGTAGGTTTCGCGCGCCTGAATGGACGTCCGGTAGGAATCGTGGCCAACCAGCCGGCTTTTCTCGCCGGCACGCTGGACATCAATGCTTCGATCAAAGGCGCCCGCTTCGTGCGCTTCTGCGACTGCTTCAATATTCCGCTGGTGACTTTCGAAGACGTGCCCGGGTTTCTGCCCGGCACCAATCAGGAGTACGGCGGAATTATCAAACACGGCGCGAAGCTGCTGTTTGCCTTCGCCGAGGCGACCGTGCCCAAAGTCACGGTGATTACGCGCAAGGCCTACGGTGGAGCGTACTGCGTCATGGCATCCAAGCATATTCGCACTGACGTAAACTATGCCTGGCCAACGGCGGAGATTGCCGTCATGGGCCCGGAAGGCGCCGTCGACATCGTTTACAAGCGAGAGCTCGACCGGGCCGAAAATCGCGAAGCCGATCGCCGGAAGAAGATCGAAGAATTCCGCGAACGCTTTGCCAACCCCTACGTAGCCGCCGACCGCGGCTTTGTGGACGCCGTCATCCAACCCCGCGAAACCCGCAAGAAGCTGATCCAGGCGCTGGGAATGCTGGACACCAAGCGCGACAAGAACCCACCCAAGAAGCACGGGAATATACCGCTGTAGGGTCTTCTTTGATCGCGATCATTCAGTTCGGACAACCTCATTCTTCCGGTGACAGCGGCAGCATGGACCCATGCCGAACATGCAGTATGTAGACCGACTTATCGAGCACAACAAACAGGAAACGATAGGTTCCCCGGTTCCCTTCGCCGAAAAAGAGCTCGCGGATGGGTTCATTAAAAGAGACGCTTTCGGGAGCAAGCGGATAACGCTCCGGGCGTCGGGCAAGACTTCTGGCACTTTGCCGGGCGCGCCGGACCCAGTCGCGCGCCGCATCAGGAGCCTGACTCCGAATGTACCAGTAAGCTGTCCTTAGATCGTTCTCGGCCTCGGGAGTAACGATGACTTTGTAAGTCATTTACCGGATCGAGTCTTCGCGTTCCAGTTCGTCAAACACCTCGTCAGCCGGTCGTCCTGCGCCTTTGCGTGCTTGTGCAAGACCTCGGCGGATACTGGCCACGGCGTCCAGTTGACCAGCCACTTCCTGATAAATCGCGGCGTCCAGCAGCACGGCTTCAGCTTTGCCATTCACGGTAAGCACCAGCGGACGCCCGGTTTTCTTCATGCGCTTCATCAGTCCGGAGGAGTTGCGCTTGAACATGGTGAGGGAGTGGATGTCCTGGGTCACATCAATCATGATGCGATTATAGCATTATATTCGTATCTCATTTGATGCTATTCGACGGGCAAGTTTGTGATGGATCAATGTGATGGATCCGAAAGACCGGAGCGGGTCAGCTATTGCTAATACTGCGCGTTGTATGTGAAACTTGACACTGCAGTCGTAAACGAACAAAAAGCGAAACCATGTCATCCACATTCGCTGAGTTCGACGAGATCGGTTATTGGTCGGAGGTCAAGCTCGAAATCATTCGCAATTACGCGTCCGCTTATTCCAGGATACTGACCTCGAAGAAGCTGCCTCACATCTACGTGGATGCCTTCGCCGGGGCAGGAACGCACATAGCAAAGAGTACCGGTGGGTTCGTCCCTGGCAGCCCTGCCAATGCCCTCAATGTCCGGTCTCCGTTCCGGGAATACCACTTTATTGACTTAAACGCGGCAAAGCTAGATCACCTCCAGAAGTTGGTCGGAACGCGACGAGACGTAACCATCTACGAAGGCGACTGCAATCGAGTACTAATCGACCGTATCTTTCCGACCTTGCACTTTGAGAGTTATCGTCGGGCCTTGTGCCTGTTGGACCCCTACGGATTGAACCTTAAGTGGCAAGTTATCCTTCAAGCGGGGCAGTTGGGTACGATAGACATGTTCCTGAACTTTCCAGTCATGGGTATGAACCGCAACGTTCTTTGGAGAAATCCTGAGCGCGTTGACCCGAAGCGGATCTCCCGGTTTAACGAATTCTGGGGCGACGGGTCTTGGGAGCAAGCTGCGTATTCAACAACGGATAACCTGTTCGGAATACCCGAAAAGGCGACGAACGAAGCTGTCGTGACAGCGTTCCAGAAACGGTTGATAGAGGTTGCAGGGTTCAAGCGAGTCCCAGATCCGCTGCCAATGAGAAACAGCATCGGTAGGACAGTCTACTACCTATTCTTCGCTTCGCAGGTTGACGTGGCGGAGCACATTGTCAAAGACATTTTCAGGAAGTATATGGACATAGGAGAAGATTAGTGTCTCTTAATTCCTCCATCGAATGGACCGACGCCACCTGGAACCCGGTCCGCGGCTGCACCAAGATCAGCCCCGGATGCAAGCATTGCTATGCCGAGACCTTTGCCGAGCGGTTTCGCGGGGTAAAGGGCCATCCGTACGAGCAGGGTTTCGATCTGCGGCTTGTGCCGGAAAAGCTGGCGGAACCGTTTACTTGGAGATCGCCCAAGCTGGTTTTCGTCAATTCGATGAGCGACTTGTTCCAACCCGGCGTTCCAGATGCTTACGTCGATACCGTCGCGCGGGTCATGGCTACCGCCAACTGGCACACCTACCAGGTGCTCACCAAGCGTTCAGAGAGGCTGAAGGACATGTTGCACCGGAACCTCCGTTTTGCCGCGGAGCAGGAAAACATCTGGTGGGGTGTCAGCGTTGAAGATCGCAAATATGGCTTACCCAGGATCGATCACCTACGGGATGCTCCTGCCAGAGTGCGATTCCTGTCTGTCGAGCCCTTGCTGGAAGACCTTGGCAAAATCGACTTGGCGGGGATTACCTGGGTCATTGTCGGCGGTGAGAGCGGACCCGGCGCCCGGCCGATGAAAGAAAAATGGGTGATCTCAATTCGTGATCAGTGCCGTGAGCAACGAGTACCGTTCTTCTTCAAACAATGGGGCGGCGTTAGAAAGGCCAAGAATGGCCGAGAGCTCGACGGCCGCACGTACGACGAATATCCCAAACGAATGGCGGCACCTATTCCTGAGAAAGCTCGATGCATTGCGTTTGCCGAAGAGTTTGGGAGGGGATCACCGGGGTTGGTTCAGCTGTCGTGATGCCCCGGCGAGAGCCTGCCGAGCTTTGCTCGGCCTGACGGGCGGGGGCGCCCGTCACCACACTCCCCATGCCAAGCTCGCGGCCGTCGTCTGCCATCAAAGAAAAATCTTGACACATGACTCGGAATCCGATATAACGATATCCGAGCTATGAAAGAAGAAGATCTCAGCGAATTTCTTCCGCTATCGCCGGCGACCTTGCACATTCTGCTTTCGCTCGCCGGCGGGGACTTGCACGGCTACGGGATTATGCAGGAAGTGGCACGCCAGTCGGAGGGGCAATACAAGCTGGGGCCGGGCACGCTCTACGACAACCTGCAGAAGCTGATCGACAGGCGTCTGGTGCAAGAGGTCGGGCAGCGCCCGGGAGACGACGATCCGCGCCGGCGTTACTACCGTCTGGGCTCGCTGGGCCGCGCTGTGCTTGCGGCTGAGACGTCGCGACTTGAGGGCGTGGTTCGTGAAGCCAAAGCGCGCCTGCATGTCGCCAGACCAAGGAGGGCGTGATGCTCCGGTTCGCCTACCGCTGTCTGCTTCGCCTGCATCCACCGTATTTCCGGCGCCGCTTCTCCCAGGAAATGCTGTCGATCTTCGATCAGGAGAAGGGATTCCTGGCGGTTGCCACACTGCTCGCTGACGGGATTTTGTCCCTGCTCCGGCAGTGGGTGTTGCGTCCCGCGTTTTGGGAGGAACCGGTCCCCTTGGCTGCTCCCGATGGAGTGCCTGTGTTCCATCTCATCGAAGGCTTCAAGCCACGCCCTCGGGCACTCCTCGACGGAGGTCTTGTGTCGGTCATTGTTTTCACGTCGATCTGCTTGATGATGGGATACTCGTGGAATCACCCGGCGCGCGGCCCCGTAATCTCCGTTTGGCGCAGCGGCTCCCATATTTATTGGCGCCCTCCGCTGTCCGCGCCTTCTCCATCTGACAAGGAGGTCGCTGGCGAACGACCGATGTACGTCGACGGGGGTAGAGTCGTGGTTATGATCCAAGTGCCGGGACGGCCGCGTACTCCATCAAACGCGAGGTAGAGAGGGACAAAGAGGTAGGGTACTTGGACAAAGAAAATCTGGCCCGTGTGCTCTGCGCGGCCTTAGAACCTGCCGAGCTTTGCTCGGCTGGACAGTCGATGGTGGCTGTCCCCACGTGGACTTGCACAAAAAATAAGAGTCCCGAGGTGGTGTTGAGCTTATTCGTCTCGGCCAGTAGCTCGCTTTAGACCCTTGCCAACCTGCGGTCGTCGCTCACCTTGCGGCTCGCGTCAGTTGCGATTGTCACTCGGGCTCCGGGCTAACCGCCAACCGGATAAACCAGTTCAACGCCTCGGGACTCTATCTTGCCTTCGACATGATGTTCTCGTTCGCCTCGACCAGCACTTGGCTATAGACCCTCGCTCACCCTCTCCACATTTCATCTTGCGATGCCGCAGAGTGACTTTGCTTGAGCCCCGGACGCCGCACCAACCGGGAAAACTTAGAACGTGTCAAAGAACGATTATGGTTTTACTCTTTCTATTTTTTCCGTCAATCAAAAACGCGCCCGCGTATCTGTAGTGAATGCAGTCGAGTGCAGCCACTCCACAAGCGGGTGACCGGATTTTGTGCATCCCCTCCTCGCGGGCCCAAGAACATACGGCGTCACGGTGGGAATCTGCATGTGCTGACTATCAGGGCACACCTTCCGTTCTTCCATCGCTACTGTGGAAAATTCGCCGCAATCCGCAATGGGTGCGGATTCCGTTTGCCGTGAGCAACTCCCTTTCGCGGCCACAGGTGTCTTGGTTAGTCACTTCGCAGTGAGCAGCCGGCTTACTACAATGGCTGCGGAGAGAAGCCATGACAACGTTTAATGCCGGTGGAAGGGTCATCGACGTCAACCCGAATCCGCTGATCCGGGCGATTGTGATTGGGGCGATTGCCTTCGTAGCGCTGATGCTGCTATTGGCCTCCGTTACCCGGGTCGAATCCGGCCATGTGGGGGTGCTCACTTTGTTTGGCCGGGTTACGGGCGAGGTCCTGCCGGAGGGCATGCACCTGATCAATCCCTTCAAGACCAACAACGAGATGCTGATCCGCACCCAGGAGATCAAGGAATCCGCCAGCGTACCTTCCAGCGAAGGTCTGGTCATGAACCTCGATACTTCGCTGATCTATCACCTTGACCCATCCAAGGCCGCCGACGTGTATCAGAAAATCGGCCCGGGTTACGAAACAGTATTGATTGAACCCAATTTGCGGGCAGCGATCCGCGAGGCTACCGCGTCCCATAGCGCCAACGCGTTGTATACCGGGGAACGGGAAATGGTGGCTAAGCAAATCCGCGATCAGTTGACTTCCCTGCTGGGGGCGCGCGGCTTCCTGGTGGAAAGCATTCTGTTGCGCGATATCCAGCTGCCCCTCACCTTGAAGGCCTCGATCGAGGCCAAGCAACAGGCGGAGCAGGATGCTCTCGCCATGAACTTCAAACTACAAAAAGAGACGCAAGAAGCGCAGCGCAAGCGTATCGAAGCGCAGGGCATCCGCGATTTCCAGCAGATCGTGGCCCAGGGGATCAGTCCGCAGTTGCTGGAATGGAAAGGCATCGAGGCCACCGAAAACCTGTCGAAAAGCCCGAATACCAAAATTGTAGTGATTGGGAACAGCAAGAATGGTCTACCGCTGATTCTGGGACAGTAGAGCCAGCCTCGCATATGTTCCCGATGTAGGCGCGAGATTCCTCGCTCGCGATTGCCCGCGCAACCCAGCACGGGCGAGGACGCCTGCGCCTACATTTTCGATACCTGCACGCCGATGCACGAGAGATTTCGGCGAATGTCCCCGCCCTTCGGCTCGAAACCACTGATACCATAATTTCGTGCCTCCGCTGCTCGACGTTCGACATCTGACTGTGGAGTTTGCCGGCAGAAACCTGGGGGGCGCACAGTCTCTCACCGCCGTCCGTGATCTCAGTTTCAGCCTGGCTCCGGGCGAAGTCGTGGCGTTAGTCGGCGAGTCAGGCTCAGGAAAATCCCTGACTGCGCTGGCTCTGATGCGGTTGCTTCCTCCACAGGCTCGCGTTGGTGGGGAGATATGGCTGGCCAACGGCAAATCCAATCGGGACTTATTGCAGATTCCGGAGCTGGAAATACGCGCCCTGCGCGGTTCGCGCATGGCGATGATCTTTCAAGAGCCGATGACTGCCCTCAATCCGGTGATGCGGGTTGGCGATCAAATCTCCGAGGCCATCACTGCGCATCGGCAAGTCACAAGAAAAGACGCGTGGGAGCAGGCGGTCGGGGCAATGCAGGAGGTCTCCATTGCAGACGCGGCACGCCGCGCCCGCGACTACCCACACCAGCTTTCGGGCGGCATGCGCCAGCGCATTATGATTGCCATGGCGATTGTGAATCGCCCGCAGCTGTTAATTGCCGACGAGCCCACCACGGCGCTCGACGTCACCATCCAGGCTCAGATCCTGGATCTTCTCGCCGGTCTGCAGAAGAAGCTCGGCCTGGCCATGATTCTTATCTCGCATGATCTGGCAGTAGTCTCGAAGTTTGCGGATCGGGTTGGCGTTATGTACACCGGCAACCTGGTCGAGCTGGGATCGAAGCACGACATCTTTTCTGCTCCCGCTCATCCCTACACTCGCGGGCTTTTGAATGCAGTCCCTACGCTGCAAACCGATCGCTCCCGCCCCTTGCCGACGATCGAAGGAACCGTGCCTCCGTTGCACGCGGTCCCGCCAGGATGTCCGTTTGAGCCGCGCTGCAGCTTTCGTGTCACTGAGTGCGCCCGCAGCCTGCCTCCGCTAGAGGAAGTCAGCCCGGGTCATTGGGCGAGGTGCCCGGTGCTTAACGCGGCCTGCTAGCTCCCATCGGCAGGGTGCTATCTCAGCCGCCCGTTATCTTGAGCGGAGGGTTCGGGTCACAGAGGACCACTTCGCTGAGGATGACACGACGGATGACTATGCCCAACTAACCACTTCACTCCCACTGCATTCTTTACTGAAAGCTGCAGTGACAGTCTATAATCGGCAATTTGCCTGGTGACTCGTGCGCGTTCTTCTGATCAGCGATATACACAGTAACCTGGAGGCTCTCGAGGCCTGCCTGGCGGTTGCCCCACCGCACGACATGGTGGTCAACCTGGGCGATGTTGTGGGTTACGGCGCCAGCCCAAACGAGGTCATCGAACGAGCGCAGGAACTGGGCAAGGTTTTTGTGCGCGGCAACCACGATAAAGCCGTGTGCGGCCTTATGGACCTGAAGGACTTCAATCCGGTGGCGGCCCTAGCGGCGGAGTGGACCCGGAACGAACTCACGCCCGACAACCTGGAGTGGTTACGCGGGCTCCCCCACGGCCCGGTTCAGATCGACGAGTTGGTGGGCCTGCAGTTTGTGCACGGTTCGCCGCTCGATGAGGACGACTACCTGGTCACGGTACGCGACGCGGTCGAGCCCCTGGTGGCAAGTTCCGTAGCGGCGACATTTTTCGGCCACACTCATCTGCAGGGCTCGTTTGAGACCAACAATGTGCATATCGAATCTTTTCATCCTGACTATAAAACTGTAGGACAGAATGAAGTCCTGGAATTCCAGTTGAAAGAGGATTTGCGTTATCTGATCAATCCCGGTTCGGTAGGCCAGCCTCGCGACGGAGATTGGCGGGCAGCGTTCGCCGTTTTCGATACCGAGAATCAGGTCGTCACCTTTTGCCGCGTGCCCTACAATCTGAAGTCTGCGCAGGACCGCATCATCGCTGCCAACCTTCCCCAACGCTTGGCCACCCGTCTGGCGGCCGGAAGATAAGCGGGGGTGGCGCAGTCTGGCAGACCCGCCGGATGTCGCTTTTGAAATCATGCTTTGAATTCGGGCACTCTCAATTCTTCGTCTTGACATCCTCTACTCCAGGGGAAACCGTGATGAAACATACCCGCCGGATGTTCATGGCGACGTTGATTTTTACCGGAGGCTTGGTTGCCACCGGTGCCATAGCGCAGGACAGCCCTGCGCGTGTTCGTTCTTTTCTGCAAACAGCGATCTCTCCCGACGGCACTCGAGTAGCGTGGGTTGAAGAGACGCAGACTGCCGCAGGAGTATCGACCGGCTCGGCAATTTTCGTCCAGTCTCTAAGACCTCTCGACTCCAAACCGCACCGCATATCTGCGGCTAAGGACGGCGCATCGGCCAGCGAAGACACCATCGCCTGGGCGCCCGACAGTAAGCATCTGGCCTTTCTTTCCGATACTGGAAACCGGGAGCAATCGCAGTTTTACGTCGCCGATGTGGATGGGCGAGGCACGAACAGACTTACGAGCCTCACGGGCTCTCTCGCTGCTCCCGCGTGGTCTCCAGACGGCAAGGCGCTGGCCTTCCTCTTCACCGAGAATGCGCCCCGGGCTAACCCCCTGATGCCTATGTCCGAAGAAACTGGCGTAATCGCGGACAAGGTTTATGAGCAGCGCCTGGCAGTTGTGGATGTGGCTTCGGACAAAGTTCGCCAGGTCTCACCCCCCGATATGTACGTGTACGAATACGACTGGTCTCCGGACGGAAGGAGGTTTGCCGCGATCGCCGCTCACGGCGCCGGCGATGCCAACTGGTACATCGCCCAACTCTATACGCTCGGCGCCGAGGGTGGAGCGTTGCAGCCGGTTTATAAGCCGAAGCTGCAGATCGCGGTGCCACGCTGGTCCCCGGACGGCCAATCCGTGGCCTTTATCGAAGGCTTGATGAGCGATGAGGGATTCACAGGGGGTGACATCTACGTGGTCTCCAAAGCGGGAGGAGAAGCGCGCGATGTGACGCCGGGCCTCGCCGCCTCGCCAGCAGCGATCTATTGGCGGTTGCCAGGGACGATTCACTTCACCGAGGACGTCGATGGACAGGCGGGAATCGCTACGGTTGAACTTGCGACTGGCAAAATCTCGCCCCTCTGGGCTGGCCCCGGCGTGATTACTGACGGATTTTGGGGAGGAACCGCGATATCGCTCTCCGCCGATGCAAGCACTGCAGCTGCCATCCGCGACTCCTGGGAACGCCCTCCTGAAATCTGGGCGGGCCCTGTCGGCGAGTGGAAGCCGATCACCCGCGCTAACTCGGGGATCCACCCGGCGTGGGGAGAGATGAAGAGCCTGCACTGGACGAGCGACGGCATGACCATTCAGGGCTGGCTTCTGTATCCCAGAGACTACGATCCGGCGCGCCGCTACCCCATGGTTGTGGAAGCGCATGGCGGGCCCGCGGGAGCCGCGCATACCGGGTGGCCGGAAGATTTCTTCGACACCTTCGAACTCTCGGCTCACGGATATTTCGTGTTCTACCCCAACCCGCGGGGCAGCTTCGGGCTGGGCGAGAAGTTCACTCAAGGCAATGTGAAAGATTTTGGCTACGGAGATTTTCGCGACATTATGGCGGGCGTGGATGAAGTTGTAAAAACTCTTCCGGTCGATGGCAACCGCATTGGCATCACCGGCTGGAGTTATGGCGGTTACATGACCATGTGGGCGGTCACGCAAACCAATCGTTTTCGGGCAGCGGTGGCCGGGGCGGGACTGGCGAATTGGCAGAGCTACTATGGTGAAAACGATATTGACGAGTGGATGATCCCTTACTTCGGCGCATCGGTCTACGACGATCCCGCAGTCTACGCCAGGAGCGCGCCCATGACTTTCATCAAGAATGTCAAAACACCGACTCTGCTTCTGGTGGGCGAGCGGGACGGCGAATGTCCCGCGCCGCAATCACGGGAGTTCTGGCATGCGCTCAAAACTCTGGGCGTGGAGACCGAGCTGGTGATCTATCCCGGCGAAGGCCATGTCTTTAACCAGGCCGACCATGAGCGCGATGTGATGACGCGGTTGACTCACTGGTTCGATCACTACCTGAAACCGGAGAACCCTCACTGAGAACCGAGAACTGACTGGGAACTGCACTTCCCGATAAAAGCTTCAGCCAGTATAAACTTTGACCATGCCTCCGGATTCCCCGACGCCTCGTCACTACCTAATTGCGTACAGCGATGGCGGAGCGCGCGGCAACCCCGGGCCTTCCGGTTTCGGTGTTGTGATTCAGGATGAAACTGGACACAAGGTCGCCGGCCTCAGCGAGTATCTCGGCCACCAGACGAACAACGTCGCCGAATACCAGGGACTGATTGCAGCTCTGGAGTATGCCGTCACGCACGATCACAAAGCGCTCAAGGTAATCAGCGACTCGGAACTGTTGGTACGCCAGATCAAAGGGATCTACAAGGTCAAGAACGCCACTCTGCAGGACCTGCACGCTCGCGCCAAAGAGTTGATCGCCAAACTGGAATGGTTTTCCATCGGTCACGTTCTCCGCGGACACAATCAGGAGGCTGATCGGCTGGCCAACGCTGCTATGGACAAAGGCATGGGACGACGCTCAGAAAATGTAGGCGGGGGCGTCCCCGCCCGTGCTGCGGCCATCTCGAACCAACGCCAGGAATTCAACGGCGTGGTGCGCGGAGGAAAGATTGAGTTACTGGACGGCCAACTGCCCGAGGGAACTCAAGTCCAGGTGCGCGTGAGAAATTGATCACCCTGTCGATTTTCTTCGTCCTCATCTCGAGGAGCGATAGCGACAAGGGATGTGGAGCTTCAACGGCGAACTGCGGATCCCTCGCTACGCTCGGGATGACAACAAGGAAGCGGGGTGGCAATAAAGGCAGCGGGAGTGGCAACAAGACAGCGGAGACCACCACCAAGGATATGAGTTTCCCCGCAGCCCGCTTATGGCACCCTCTCGCTCTCTTCCCCGGAGCGCGCACTCTCGTTGCCGCGAGCGTCGACAGCCGTCACCGAATAGAAATACGTGTGCCCCGCAGTGACGTTTAGATCGCGAAACGCCGGCGGCTTGACCAGTTCCGTGTTCATCTTGCGGCTCTCGCCGCTCTCTTCGCGACGGTAGACGTTGTATCCTGCCAGATCGGCGTCTGTATCCGGAGCCCAGATCAAGTCAATGAAGGGCTGCTGCCCGACGCCGGAGAACACCGCCTGCAAACCACTGGGGACAGAAGGCGCAAAGATGTCGTGGGCAAGAACCGTAGCCGAAGTGCTGTCATCGCTTTCAAACTGCGACTCTGGCTTTCCGCTGCCGTTCAGAAAAGTAACCACGGTTACACGATAGGAATACGCCTTCTCCCATTCGAAGCTGTGATCGAGAAGCTGAGTCGGAGATGTGGTGTCCAGCGGTAGTTCCCCGACGATGGTGTCGGCATCGCCGCCTTCCGGGCGGCGATACGCGCGATAGGCGTAACCTATTCCCGAGATTTCTGCAGGGTGCGGAATCGGCGTCCAAGTCAGCAACACTCCTTCCGGCACAATATGGGCTTGAAAACCAGAAGGGGGCGGAGGAGCGACAATCGCGGGCACAGTGACAACATTGGACAATCCGGCGGTGCGCCCATTTTGGTTGAGTACGGAAACGGCATAGAACAGTTGCGCCGACGGATCAGCGCTGAGAAGCGATTGAGGAACTGAGTCTTTATATGTCGATTGCAGCTTGGGAAGCGCTTTTGACGAGCCTATCTGCTTCGCTCCTGCCGCAGCAAGTGAAGGCGCGGCGACTTCTCCTGCAGGAGCAGCGCAGTCGGTCATTGCCGGGCTTGTGCTCCGGCAGATACGGGTGATGCCGGGGCGACGAATCGCCAGGAAGTCCGTAGTCTTGGCCGGAACCGACCATCCGAGATACACACTGTCACCCTTGCGGATGGCGCGCAGATCGCTGACCGGCTGCGGCAGGTCCAACGAGGGCGGCTTGGGAATGCCGGGCACGCCGCAGGCCGTGAGGCCCGCCACGAGGACGATACAGCGCGCGCAGCCGAGGTAACGTTCCAGCTTCATGGAGCGAGAATGCCAGCCTAACACGCGCAGTAAGCCCCGGCCACGCCGCGCAGCTATCCAGCCAGTTCCTTTGCCGCCTCGCGGAAGACACGGGAGTGGTGTTCGATATCTTCTTTGCTGGTTGCAGGGGACATGAGTGCCATGTTGTGGAAGGGCGTGAGCAGAATGCCACGGTTCATGCAATAAAGATGCAGAAAGCGCTCCAGTTCGAAATCCATGGCGTCGTGAGCTTCGGTGCCATTTTTCGGAGCCTTCGACGCAAACAGATATTCGGCACGGCATCCCAGGCGGGTGACATGCCAGGGCAAGCTAAATTCCACGATGGTCTGCTGTACCCCGGTGGTCCAGCGCTCCGCCATCGGGATCATGTGGTCAAATGCCTCTTGCGTAAGCACGTTGCCCAGCGTGGCTCGCATCGCGGCCAAAGACAGCGCGTTTCCTGCCAGAGTGCCGCCGATGCCGCCGACATCACAGTCTTCCAGGTTGTCGTTGGCGGAAATGCGGCTGGCCACATCGGCGGTGAATCCGTAGGCCGCGCCCGGAACTCCTCCGCCGATGGGTTTACCGAAGACCACTACATCCGGGTCGAGCTTTTCGGCGCGAGTGTAGCCTCCCGGGCCGGCACAGATGGTGTGGGTTTCGTCGATGATCAGCAACGTTCCATGCTTACGGGTAAGATCGCGCAGGGCGGAATGAAATCCCGCCTCGGGATGAACGATCCCCACGTTGGTCATGGCAGGCTCGGCCAGCACACAGGCCACATCGCCAGGCGCGAGGGCGCGCTCAACCGCGGGAAGATCGTTGAACTCGACCACCTTCGTGGTGACTGATGGGTCGACAGGCGGCCCCACGTTCCCGCGCCGCGCGCTCGCCGTGCCATCCGCATGCAGCGTAATGAAAGTCTCGTCCACCGTGCCGTGATAGCACCAATTGAAAACCAGAATCTTCGAGCGTTTGGTAATTTTGCGAGCCAAACGAATGGAGAAACGATTGGCATCAGTCGCTGTCAGCGCGAATTGCCAGTATTGCAGACCGAAGCGCTTCTGCAATTCTTCCGCAACGAAGATGGCGTCCTCGACCGGCAACATAAAGGTAATGCCGCGCCGGGCCTGTTCTTCGACCGCCTTTACCGTCGCAAACGGGGAGTGGCCGGTCATGGCGCCAGTGTCACCGAGGCAAAGATCGATGTAGCGGTTGCCGTCGACGTCGAAGAAATGTGCCCCCTGCGCTTCGCGTACAAACGGAGGGAAGGCACCCGCCCACTTGCGCATCCAGTTCATCGGCACGCCTGCCAGCAGCGACCTGCCGGCCCGCTCAAACAAAGCTTTGGACTTCGGGTGGTCGTGGATAAAGCGCTCCTGCTCGCGCTGCATGAGGGAATTCAGGCGGGTGCGGTCGATGCTCATGGAATTTGTGGAAAGAGTGTAGCAAGAAACAGATCGAGAAGACGTCTGTCTGTGTGAGGGTCTCTCCACCCGGTGTGTTTTCAGAGCACAACGGTCCCTGATTGGCATCGGCCAACCACAGGGAAAAGCCAGGTTAGTTTGGGTTCGAGGCGAGACGGGCGAGGACGCCCGTCCTCCACAGTTTTACAGGATGTAGCGCGACAGGTCCTGATCTTTCACGATATCGGCCAGCATCCCGCGGACGTAGTCGGCGTCGATCTTGATGTGCTCGCCTTTTTTGTCAGGAGCGTCGAAGCTGATCTGGTCGAGCA
This sequence comes from Terriglobales bacterium, assembly GCA_049582765.1. GTDB lineage: Bacteria > Acidobacteriota > Terriglobia > Terriglobales > Acidobacteriaceae > JBAUUQ01. Next base: position 117,621 of record JBAUUQ010000020.1, on the reverse strand, counting down.
CACGCTCCATGATGGTGTGCAGGCGACGGGCGCCGATGTTCTCAGTGCCTTCGTTTACGCGAAATGCAAAGCGGGCGATCTCGTCCAGCGAATCCTTGGTAAATTCCAGCTTCACGCCTTCGGTTTCGAGCAGTGCCGTGTACTGCCGGACCAGCGATGATTTAGGTTCGGTCAGGATACGGATGAAATCGTCCATGGTGAGCGACTTCAGCTCCACGCGGATGGGGAAACGCCCCTGCAGTTCGGGGATCAAGTCGCTGGGCTTCGAAACGTGGAACGCTCCGGCGGCAATAAAAAGAATGTGATCGGTGCGTACCATGCCGTAGCGGGTATTGACGGTCGTGCCTTCTACGATCGGCAGAATGTCGCGCTGCACTCCTTCGCGAGAGACGTCGGGACCGTGGCCACTCTCGCGGCCGGCAATCTTGTCGATCTCATCGAGAAAAATGATGCCTGCGTCCTCGACGCGATCGATGGCGGTGCGCGTCACCTGATCCATGTCGATCAGGCGCTGCTCTTCTTCCTGGATGAGATACTCCAGAGCTTCGTTGACCTTCATCTTCCGCTTTTTGGTGCGTTGGCCGAAGATGTTGGGCAGCATGTCCTTGATGTTGACGTCCATCTCCTCCACACCCTGGTTGGAGATGATTTCGAAGGACGGGAAATTGCGCTCACGGACATCGATCTCTACCATCCGGTCGTCGAGTTTGCCTTCGCGCAGTTGCTGCCGCAATTTTTCGCGAGTGCGGGACTGTGAATCTCCGGACGTGGTGGTTCCTTCCAGGATGAAACCCGCCTGCGGTGGCTCGGACCGGGCTGGCACAACCGGAGGCAAAAGAATGTCGAGCAGGCGTTCTTCGGCGTTGAGTTCGGCTTTGTCGGCGACGTCTTCCAGCTTCTCTTCCCGCACCATCTCGATGGCAATTTCCACCAGGTCGCGGATCATGGATTCGACATCACGTCCCACGTAACCCACTTCGGTGAACTTCGACGCTTCCACTTTGAGAAATGGCGAGTTGGCGAGCTTGGCCAGACGCCGGGCAATTTCCGTTTTTCCCACGCCGGTCGGCCCAATCATGATGATGTTCTTGGGAATCACTTCTTCGGCGAGATCGGGTGGCAGCTTCTGCCGCCGCATGCGGTTGCGCAGGGCGATGGCCACAGCCCGCTTGGCTTCTTTTTGTCCAACGACATGTTTATCGAGCTCGGCGACGATCTCACGGGGAGTGAGTTCGTCGAGGGCGATTTGTTCTTCGTCCACGGTTCCAGGTAGATAGATGGCCATAAAATCGGTCATTAGCCTTTGGTCGTTTGTCGTTGGCCGTGCGGTGTGGGCTCTTAGCCAACGGCCAACGGCGAGCGACTAACGACGCTGTTATAACTCTTCGATCGTCACCCTATCATTCGTATAGATGCACATCTGGCCCGCAATCTTCATTGCTTCTTCGGCAATCTGACGCGCCGAGAGCTCGGTGTGGCCGGCCAGGGCCTGCGCCGCCGACTGGGCGTAAGGGCCGCCGCTACCAATCGCGGCAATACCGCCGTCCGGCTCAATCACGTCTCCCTGGCCGCTGAGCAGAAATGTTTGCTCTTTGTCGGAAACCAGCAGCAAGGCTTCGAGGTGGCGCAGGAACTTGTCGGTGCGCCAGTCTTTGGCCAGCTCCACCGCCGCGCGTCCCAAATTGCCGTGATACTGCTCGAGCTTGGCTTCAAAGCGGCTGAAAAGAGTGAACGCATCCGCCGTGGAACCGGCAAATCCAGCCAGAATTTTGTCCTGATACAGGCGGCGTATCTTCTTGGCGGTGTGCTTGATCACCGCTTCCCCCAGGGTGACTTGGCCGTCTCCGGCCATCACCACCCTGCCATCGCGGCGGACAGAAAGAACCGTGGTCGAGCGGACTAAACGCTTTCTAGGCATGAGCGCAATTTTTGATTATAGCAGCGTCGCTCCGAAGATCGTCGCTGCCCCAACCTTCGGTAGTGGCTCAATTTGCCGAGGGTTAACCACAGAGGACACGAAGGTACACAAAGGAAAGCCGTTGAAACTAGACCTTCGTGGAACTTCGTGTCCTTTGTGGTGGATGGTGTTTACCCAACCTTCTCATCCTGAGCGTAGCCGAAGGACCCCGTCTTCCTTCGGGCCACGTTTATTCGCACCGCATCACAGATGGCTGGCTGACCAGCCGCCATTGGAAAACTCTCCTGATTCTGGCAACATCTGAGGGCTATGAGAACCATCCTGCTTCTGACCTGCTCGAACATTTTCATGACCTTCGCGTGGTACGGGCACTTGAAATACCGGCACGCGCCTTTGTTCAAAGTCATCATGATCAGCTGGTTGATCGCCTTCGCCGAATACTGTTTTCAGGTGCCTGCCAACCGCATCGGCTCCTACGAGTTCACCGTAGCTCAGCTTAAAACCATCCAGGAGGTCATTACTCTCACTGTGTTCTCTGTTTTTTCCGTGCTCTACCTGAAGGAGCCGCTCAGGTGGAACTATTTAGTCGGGTTCGGAATGATCGTAGCTGCGGTTGCCGTCATCTTCAAGCGCTGGTGATTGCCGCACTGAGGACCACCGTACGCTCTCCTTTGTGTACTTTGTGTCCGCGGTGGTTGATCGAATTTAGGACCACACACTCTTTGACGCTGCGGATTTTCGCCTGCTAGACTGGTGGTTCGTCAGCCCAAGCTGCTAACCGACAGAAGGGAAGTTCGTGCGCGCAGAAACCCGCCATCAACTGAAACAGGACCGGTTTAGCCAGGTCACCATTGACGCCGCTGAGAGAACCGTCCATTGGTCGGCAGAGCATCAGGGCAGGGTCATCGTCATCGCCGCAATCGTGCTGGCGCTGGCTGGAATCGTAGGCGGCGGCTGGTATTACCTCAGCCAGCAGGATCAAAAGGCCAGCGTCGATTTCAGCCGGGCCATCCGCACGCTGGATACGCCGGTGCGTCCTCCGAACATGCCGCCGCAACCCGAGAGCCCCAGCTTCGCCAGTTCCAGGGAGCGTGCCGCTGCAGCCCACAAACAGTTCCAAGAGATCGCGGACAAGTACCCTCACACCCATGCAGCTGACTTCTCCCACTACTTTCTCGGACTGACCTCCGGCGACCTGGGCGACAACGCGGCCGCGGAGCGCGAACTGCAGAAGGTCGCTTCGTACCACAATGCCGATCTCTCAGCGCTGGCGAAATTCGCCCTGGCCTCGGTGTACCGCAATACCAAGCGCGACAAGCAGGCCATCGATACCTACCAGCAGCTCATCGCCAAACCGACTGTGACGGTCAGCAAAGTAACGGCGCAAATGGAATTGGCGGCCACCTACCGGGCCGCGAATCAGCCGCTCGAAGCCAAGCGGATCTACGAGCAGATTCAGAAAGAAAATCCGGCCAGTGAGGTCGGACAGATGGCTTCGACGAAGTTGCAGGCGCTGAAGTAGCTACTCTCGAAACGGTGAAGAGTATGGGAAGCGGACGGGGAGAACCCAAGAAACATAGCCCGGGTTTGCAACTGCCTCAGTCCGTGAGCCGCCGTGATCTGCTGGCCGGTACTGCAGCCACCATCGCCTGCGCCCTTGTTCCAGCCGCCTCTCTCGGATTCGCGCGAGCACCAACATCTACAGAAGTTCTGACCGCCACGGAGCGACAATCCCTGCAGGCCATGGTTTCTCGAATCATCCCCGCAGGTGCAGACGGGCCAGGTGCGGTCGAGGCAGGTTGCGCCCGCTACATCGAGACATCTTTGGGAGATGCTTATCAATCTCTAAGAAGCACGTACAGCGCAGGTCTGGCTGCACTGAACTCATATGCGATGTCGAATGGGGGAAAGTCCTTTGTGGCATTAGGCGTAGCCGAACAAGACAAGATTCTGTCTGACTTCGAAAAGAACTCAAAAGTCGGCGATTATGGCGATAGCGCGGCTTTTTTCGAACTGGTTCGACGGCATACTTTGGAAGGCATGTTCGGCGACCCTTCCTATGGTGGCAACGTGAACTTCGCGGGCTGGGATCTGATCGGGTATCCCGGTCCCAGAATGTACGCGAGCCCAGAGATGCAGAAAATGGACGCGAAAATTCCACGCTCCCGGAAATCCGCAAAGCAGCTGGTGCATGGCTCCCGTTAAGCTACCCAAGACCGATGTGGTCGTGATCGGTTTGGGCGCGGCGGGAGGGCTCGCCGTACTTCCGCTGGCGCGCGCCGGATTGAAAATCGTGGGACTCGAGGCAGGCGGCTGGTTCAAGACTTCGGATCACCTCCCTGACGAGATTCGGAACAACGTCCGGCACTGGCCGCACGCCGTCCAGAAAGCGAACCATGAGGTACCGACCGCGCGCAATGGCCGGGACGGTCCCGCTCTGCCACGTCCGCTTTACCATCCGATGATGAATGGTGTCGGCGGCACATCGCTCCACTACTGGGGGCAAAGTTGGCGTCTGACGGAGTGGGACTTCAAACTACGGAGTGAGACTGTTCGGCGCTATGGACCTTCCGCCATCCCGCCGGGTTCCACAGTCGAAGACTGGCCAGTCTCTTACCAGGAACTGGAGCCGTATTACGACAAGGTGGAATACGCCATCGGTGTTGCCGGCAAGGCCGGAAATATTCGAGGGACTCTGGATCAGGCGGGCAACATCTTTGAGAGTCCGCGGCAGCGAGAATATCCCATGCCGCCCCTGCGCCATGCCGGCTTCGCCGATCACATGGCCGGGGCCGCAAAACAATTAGGCTGGCACAGTTATCCTCCACCCGCGGCCATCAACTCCGTACCGTACGGTGACCGGGCTGCCTGCTTTTATCATGGCTTCTGCGGGAGTGGCGGCTGCCCTATCGACGCCAAGAACTCGACCGCGGTGACCACGATTCCTCAAGCGGTGGCGACAGGAAATCTGAAGGTCGTTCCCTACGCCCAAGTCACCGCCATAGATTCCGATGACCGCGGCAGGGTAACCGGCGTTCGCTACCTGGTGGACAAGAAGGAATATTTCCAGCCCGCGTCAGTCGTTTTGCTGGCGAGCTACACCTACGAAAATACGCGCTTACTCCTGCTGTCGAAATCGAAAGCGTACCCCAGAGGCCTCTCCAATACGCACGGTCAAGTGGGTTTGCACTACATGTCTCACACCAGGAACGGGGTAATGGGTCTCTTCCCTTTTGATTTGAATCGCTGGTACGGTACGCCGGCCCAAGGCACATCGGTGGACGATTGGTCGGATGACAATTTTGATCACAGCGGGCTCGGCTTTATCGGCGGCGGCAATTTGCTGGTTCCCATGGAAGCGAAACCGATCGAAGCAGCCAGCATGCCGACTTTCGGGAAGGTTCCACGCTGGGGCGCCAGCTGGAAAGCATTTGTGAAGGAGAACGCAGGACGGTGGTCACCGGTTTGGGCGCAAATCTCGACGCTGCCTTTCGAAGACCATTTCCTGGATCTGGATCCCGAAGTGAAAGATCCCCTGGGTTATCCGGTTTGTCGCCTCACGGTAGGTCTTAAGGAAAGCGAGAAGCGCGCCATCCTGTTCATGCAGGAAAAGGCCGAGCAATGGTTGCGTGAAGCGGGCGCCATCGCCATCGAGAAATTACCGCTGGGCCCCATCGGATTGTCCACTCATGCTTACGGAGGCACGCGGATGGGCGATAATCCAGAGACCAACGTCGTCGACCGTTGGGGATTTTCTCACGAGGCTCCGAACCTCGGCATTCTGGGCGCTTCCGTCATGGGAACGAGTGGGGCAAGAAATCCAACCCTGACCGTCCAAGCCCTCGCATGGCGTACCGCAGACCATCTCACCAGTGAATGGAAATCAATCGCACTGTAGCCCGGTTGCGCCACCATGCTAAGAGTGGCTCCTCGGCGGGCGTCTGCGCGGGTGGGAGAACTTAAGCTTTACCGAACAGTTTGACCCATTCCTCCGCCGGGGTAGGCGGCACCAGTGCAACTCTCAAATTCGCCGCGACGTGTTCCTTGTGGCCCATGCCTACCAGGGCGGTCGCAATTCCCGGGGCCGAGCGCGAGAACTGGATGGCATTCTCGGCGTCACTCTTGAGACCAAGCATCTTTCTCACGGGATCAGGCAGGCCGTGGGTTAACTGTCCTTGATAGAGAGTCGCGCTGCCGACGACGGCAATCCCGGACTCCCGGGCGGCGGTAAGCAGAGAGGTCTTGCGATTCCCCGACCTCTGATTCTGCAGACCATAGGCCTCCGACATAGCCAGATTGAAAGGCAACTGGACAAAGCGGAAGTGATGCTGCTCCCCGCCCACTTCACGCGCCAGCTTCACCTTCTCCCACAGGTTGATGGAATCGCGCGCGCCGTCCGGCAAACGGAAGGCGCTCCAGGTCGCCAGGCCGTAGAAGGCAATCTTGCCCGACTTGACCAGCTTCTCCAGCATCACGAAGGCGTCCCGCAGCCGCTGGTGAAAGAGTTCGCGGGAGACATCTCCCAATTGCGTTTCCGGATTGTGAATGTAGAAAACGTCGATGGTTTCCAGTCCCAGATTGCGGCGGGAGCGCTCGATCTGGTTCTCTAGATAGGCAGGAACCATACAGTGCATGCCTCCGGCCAGTTGCTCCGGATCTAAAATGCCGGGCTCGATGTACTCACGCTGGAAGTAAGCGCGCGGATCGGCGGGAGGGTTGCCATCGAAGGAGAGGTATCCAGCCTTGGTGCAAACCAGAACTTCACTGCGCTGCAGGTTTCCGGATTCGACGGCTTGCTTGAGAGCTGCGCCCAGGTTCCGCTCCGAGCGCTGGTGGCGGTAGTTGATGGCGGTGTCGAGCACATTGATGCCGGAGCGGACAGCGGTCGTAATCGCGTCCGTGTATTCGAGGTCGGCGGAGTCGTCGGGCTCGCCGAGATAGGTACCCAGTCCTATCGACGACAGACAGAGCTTTCCAACCTCCGGCACCTGGTCGGGCTGGCGGAAGTGTCCCGCTTCTCCCAGCTGCGGAAAGCGGGCGCGGTACTGGGCGGTGCCTTCGGCAGTTGCGCGTCCGGGAAGCATAGGAAAACAGTGTAGCAGCGCTCTCACTCAGACAACTCCAGATTAAGTTTTCGGTCATGATACAATGACCATAGTCATCTGGAGGAGTCATGAAGACCATGCCGGCGGGCGAATTCAAGGCCCGTTGTCTCAGAGTGATGGACGATGTGCAACTGACTCGCGAGGCGGTGGTCATCACCAAGAAGGGGCGTCCCGTGGCAAAGCTAGTGCCGGCAGGATCGCCATCGGACGACTTCCTCGGCAAGCTGGCAGGGTTGATGAAGATTGTGGGCGATGTGACCCAACCCGTGGAAGAAGCGGGCGTCTGGGATGCGCTGCGGTGATTCTTCTCGACACCCACGTTCTCATCTGGGCGGCCATCGAGCCGAAGCGCCTTTCGCGAGCCGCAGTCTCCGCGTTGCGCCGTGCCCGGGCGACCGACGGGATGGCCGTGGCCTCCATCACTTTGTGGGAAACCGCCTCGCTCTTTGCGCGCGGCCGTATCGAAAGTACGGCACGGTGGAGGCGTCAGTCCGCCAGGTACTGGATGCCCTCGGGGCAATTGTGAAGCCTCTCACCGTGGAGATCGCGGCCCTGGCCATGCAATTTCCAAACGCCTACCCCCATGATCCAGTGGACCGAATTATCGGTGCAACTGCCCGTGCGGAGGGGATTGCCCTGGTCACCCAGGACGAAAAAATCCGCAACAGTACGTTGCTAAGAACAATCTGGTAGGAGCCGAAACCATTCCTCCGCTCCTCCACCCGCCTCACTATCTCATTTCACTTTTACCTGTCGGTTGAGTACGATGTCTGTCCATACCACGATTCCAAAAATATGGCTGACCTCACTCTTCGTATCAACGGCAGCGATCGCAAAGTGGATGTCTCTCCGGAGACGCCGTTGCTCTGGGTGCTGCGCGACACTTTGCAACTCACCGGAACGAAGTTCGGATGCGGCGCCGGGCTCTGTGGAGCGTGCACCGTCCATCTTGATGGAACTGCCGTTCGCTCCTGTTCGACCCCGGTTTCGCAGGCGGCGGGAAAGAGCGTCACCACTATTGAAGGACTGTCCGCGAACGGGCTGCACCCTTTGCAGCAGGCCTGGATCGCGGAACAAGTGCCGCAATGCGGGTATTGCCAGACCGGACAAATCATGGCGGCTGCGGCTCTCCTAGCCAAGGTTCCCCGCCCTTCGGATGAGCAGATTACGCAGAGCATGACCGGAAACCTTTGCCGCTGCGGAACCTATGACCGGATTCGGCGGGCGATTCATCGCGCCGCGGGCGGTGGGCAATGAGTCCGGTGTCGAGACGCGCATTTCTGGCGACTGGAGTCGCCGCCGGTGCCGGGCTGGTGATCGCCTTCCACTATCGTCACCAATCGCATTCCGATGCAGGCGGGGCGTTTGCACCCAATGCTTATTTGAAAATAGCCACCGATGGAAAAATCACAGTGGTGGTGGCGCGCTCGGAGATGGGCCAGGGTGTGCGCACTTCGTTACCCATGATTCTGGCGGAAGAACTGGAAGCCGACTGGAAACAGATTGCCATCGAACAGGCGGGCGCCAGCACTTTGTTTGGAGATCAGACGACCGGGGGCAGCGCCAGTGTTCGCACCACCTGGGACCCGATGCGCAAGGCAGGGGCGGCAGCGCGCGAAATGTTAATCAGTGCCGCTGCACTCAAGTGGGGAGTTCCGCGGACGGACTGCAAGGCAGAAAACAGCACTGTGGTCCATACCAGCTCGAACCGGCGCTTGAGTTACGGAGACTTGGCGGCCAAGGCGTCCACCTTACCGATTCCACCCGACCCTCCTCTCAAGGAAGCCAAGGATTACCAGATCGTCGGGGAATCGCTTCCCCGCCTCGACACGCCGTCCAAGGTCGCAGGCACGGCGGAGTTTGGCATCGATGTTCGTCTTCCGGGCATGAAATATGCCGTACTGGCGCGCTGCCCGGTTTTCGGAGGCCGGGTTGCCAGCTTCGACGACAAAGAGTCACGCAAAATTTCTGGCGTGAGCTACGTGGGCAAGATCAGCGATTCGGCCGTAGCTGTCGTAGCCGAGAGCGTTTGGGGCGCGATGGAGGGCCGTCGCGTATTGAACATTCAATGGGATGACGGGCCCAATAAAGATCTGAATTCCGCTGCAATTTTTGCTTCGCTCAAGGACGCGGCGAAAGGTAAATCGGCGACTCTTTATTCGACCGGGGATGTCTCAAAGGCTTCCGGCCGCCAGATTCAAGCATCGTACCAACTTCCGTTGATGGCGCACGCTCCCATGGAACCGGGAAACTGTGCCGCTGATTTCCGCGGATCAAGTTGTGAGTTGTGGGCACCGACGCAGGTGCCACAGGACGTTCGTGATTCGGTCGCGCAGGCAACCGGTCTCAAGGCTGATCAAGTCAAAGTCAACGTAACCCTTATGGGAGGCGGATTTGGACGGCGGCTGGAGCACGACTATGGAGTAGAAGCTGCATTGGTCTCGAAAGCGGCGAACGTTCCGATCAAGGTGATCTGGACGCGGGAAGATGATATGCGGAACTCGACATATCGTCCGGCGAGCTATCACGAGTTAAGCGCCACGCTGGACGGCGCGGGGTGGCCGGTAGCGTTCTCTCATCGCATCGTTTCGCCGTCCATTAGCGCGCAGAAGGGTTCTCCCGGAGACGGCGGAGTCGATCCTGATCTCAAAGACGAAGCTTCGCTGATTTATTCCTTTCCCAATGCGTTGGTCGAGTATGTGGACACTACCACTCCGGTGCCTTTGGGCTGGATGCGTTCGGTCTATGCTTTGCAGGCAGGCTTCGCCAGCGAATCCTTTATCGATGAACTGGCAGCGGCGGCGGGGAAGAACTCTTTGGACTACCGTCTACACCTGCTGGCCAAGGATGAAGACATCAAGTACTTCGATAGCGTATGGCGCACCTCGCGCATGCGCGGCGCCCTGCAATTGGCCGCGGACAAAGCTGGCTGGGGCAAGTCACTGCCTGCCGGGCATTACCAGGGCATCGCGTGTTTCGGCTGCTTCAACTCTTACATGGCGGAGGTGGTTGAGATTTCCATGGAGAATGACCAGCCGCGAGTACACCGCGTGGTTGCGGTCATCGATTGTGGCCAGGTGGTCAATCCGAACATTCTGGAGCAGCAGATTCACGGCGGCGTAATTTTCGCCTTGACCAATGCCCTGCGCGGCCAGATTACCATCGACAAAGGCCGGGTGGTGCAGGGCAATTTCGACGACTACGCGCCCATCCGCATGAACGAAGCTCCCGTCGTCGAGGCCTATTCCGTGCCCAGCGCGGAAGCCCCAACCGGCGCTGGAGAGCCACCGGTACCGCCGCTGGCGCCCGCGTTATGCAACGCAATCTACGCCGCAACCAAGAAACGAATCAGGGCGCTTCCGATTCTGGCGTAATCGCACTCTGAGTCTGACCGCCATTCACCCTCTCCGATTCCGGCAATAATATACTTGGCAAAATGATGGCGGGGCGTTACTACCTATCGTTGTTGATGATGTGCCAGTCTAGGTTGGTCCGAAGCTGTTCCCGGCGTTTACTTTGCTTCTTCCTTATTTTCTGGCTCTTGGTTGGCCCCTCATCGCTTATTCCATCTTGGGCGCGCATCTTTCTAAGCGACAATTCTTGCCTAGCCGCAACCTCTTTCTCTGACCGCAGCCTTGCTGCCTCTCCTGCACTTGTCCCGGCTGATGGCCTAGGCTTATCTCGTGCCGGTACAATGAGTCCGGAGGAAACTAGCCAGCCCCGCGTTATTTTCATTGCCGCAACCTCCCTCGTTGCGTGGTCACTTTTTAGGCCGCTTCACTTTCGGTTTACTGTTCTCGCATTCCTCTCGCTTGAGTAGTTCTTTCTTGGATACCGTGAGCACTTGGCACATCGCATTGTCGAACCTTTCAAACTCAGTCTTGCCTGGGAACGTGTGGGACTGGTAAAGGCTTCATTGTCTTGACAAATGTGCTTTAATCTAAAGTGCTAAAAGCCTCGATGTCAGTCGAGGCTTCTAGTCGAAGACTGTTCGCAGGTCTTGCGTCGCACACTCAAATAGACGCTAACACGGAAGTGTGCGTGGGGCAAGACCATCCCTCCCCCGCATACTATGTCTAACAGAATTTCTGATTGCCCGCCGCTACTGGAACCCGGTGAGCACGTCAGAAGCATCGAAGAAATTCGGGAATTGTGCGTGCGTAAGTTTCCGCTTTCGACGACCCGGAGAGTCATCATGGATGGCTTTCTGAAAATTGCTGTGATGCTGGAGACAGAGCGGATTCCGTGTGAACTATTGATAGACGGCAGCTTTATAACTGAGGAAATTGAACCAGACGACGTTGATTTCGCGGTTGTGGTAAGGCCAGAGTTTTATGAGACCTGTACAGCGCAACAGCGCAAGGTGCTGGACTGGATTGGCGATGACAAGACGATCAAGACGACGCATCTCTGTGACTGCTATTTATGCATCAACTATAAGCAGGGCGATCCAGTCTGGTTCGAGGGGATCTCTGATCGTTCTTGGTGGCTGGGGTTCTATTCCACGAGCGTCGTCGTGAAGCGTGAACGCGGCATTGTTGTTGTGAAACTTGCGGGAAACTAGAGCAATGAGCCAACTACTTCACTTACAGGACAAACTCCAAAACGTCGGTGCATCAATTGGCCGGTTGGAGATGGAGGTAGTGCGTCATCCCGATTCGCTTGGGCTCGTCGCGAACATGCGGTCACTTCGCAAGTTGCACGCGAATCTCCAAGACGAATTTGCTCACGCTGCCGATGAACTTGGACTAGACGTAATGCATTATAGGTTGCTGGAAACGCGACCAACCGCGAAGGCACTCTCAAGCAGTGTCGGCACTTTTCAAGACGCTATCACTGTCGCCTACGATGCGCTGCTGTCCGGCCCTAAGAGACGCCGTTCGGTTTCACCTGTGATCATGTCAGAGACTTCGCTTCAAGTCGCTTACTCCTACCCTGGCTCCTTTGGAGTTGTTTTTACCGTCCCCACCGAGCGGATGCTGCTGCCTGATATGATGTCGCGCTTCGATCAAGCTATGCAGACCGTCCTAGACCTTGGGAAGGCGCATGACAGCAAGGCAACAATTGCCGACGCTGAACTGAAATTCGGGAGAGCCACCGTCACTGCGGTCTACCAATGGGCCAAGGCTAATTCGCAGCACAGAATGGGAACTGCCATCGAATGGCGAAGAAGCGAGAAAGTGCGTGCAGAGGTGCTTATTCAGGCACCGGAATTCACGGCTCTTTCAGAAGCCCTCGATAACATCGCCGACCGGCGAGAATTGATGATTGCCCCAAGAGGAACACTCGTGGGGGCCGATATTAAGTCTCACAGGTTTCACTTTGTAACCGATGATGACGATGATCTTCGGGGTGCTTTTAGCGACGCTATTAGCGAGTCCCAAGTTGCGGAAGTGCCCCACAAATACTCAGCAATTATCCGCAAGACAACCGAAACAAAGTACGCAACGGATGAAGAGCTTGTCACTTATTTCTTGGAGAAGCTAGAACCGATATCGGCTGCTTCTGTTTAGCTCCGCGCTTGCGACGGAACGGGCTAAACTGCGCCTTGCTCCCCATTTTTCCCTGTCAGTTCGGTATAGGTCAGCCGCTTGCCAACGATTTGCCGCACGGCAAGATCGAAGCGGTCAGAATCGTTTAACGGGTTGTCTTTCGTCGCGCGATTGTTGTAACGAAACATGTACTCGTCGAGATAGCGATGCAAGTGGAACGGCTCAACGGCAACGTAGGTACCGCCGGCTGTCCGCTTTAGCAAACTCCAGAAGTTCTCCAGCCCATTTGTATGTACACGACCGTCATCGCTCCACATGGTTCACAAACTCATGGGTATATTCCTTCGGTAGTGCGCGGTATACCTTTGCTTCGTCAGTGTAGATTTTCGAGCCGTGCTCAACCTGATTCATCACGGCGGTGTTGTGCAAAGCCTCGCGGTTCACCTTCGGAACGATGGTAGCTCGGACCTTACGTTGCTGGCGATCCAGCACGCCCCAGACTTGTAGTCTTATTGATGTAATTGGCATCTCCGGTCATCACGGCGGATTCTCGAACAGCACGTTCTTGCTGCCACGGCGAGGGCAGAGAATGCCATCCGACCAGCGACCGGCCACAAGGTATTCGCGGCAGTTTACAGGATCGGCGAGGTAGATGACCGCTTGCTGTAGGCTCTTCGGTTCCATGCCCGAATCTTGTGACGAGTCTATTTTCTCAAGTATATTATTGCTCCGATTCCGCTTGAAGTCGCTATAACTATATGATAAAAAGTTAAACCCAGTGAAGGACTGGGTCAAACTCGGGATGGTTATCTTGTTGCTTTTGAGCATGATAGCTATTTTCATCTCCCCGGCTGTTGACCTTGAGCCCACCGCGTTGCGGGCTGCAAATCTGGCGAACCTGCTGTTCGCACTGTTGGCTCTGGCTGGAACCGTACTGACCGCCCGTTTCGACGTCCCGATCTCGCCTGTCGCATCAACTTTTGAGCGCGAATGCGCTCTTTTGCCCGCGCCCGACCTCGTCGATCTGAATTGTACTCGTCTTTGCTAGCCACTCTTCGTCCTGTTTCCACTTCCTAGGCTCATCCTTGAACGTCCGCCTATGCACCTGACTTTTCCCGGGGAAGTTGGTACTGGCCACGCAATCGATGGAGGATAAATGCTTCAAGTTGAAACACAATCTATTTCCCAAGAGACGCAAAGCAAGCTCACCGGCTTTTTTGCGCAGGTCGCACGCGCGTCTTCCCGGGCGCTTCTTCTGGACTACGACGGTACCCTCGCCCCATTCTCCGCAGATCGTCACCGGGCTGCGCCTTATCCTGAAATCCCCACATTGCTCGATCAGATTCGGAACTCCACCAATACCCGTCTGGTGGTGGTCTCGGGGCGTCGCGCCCCTGAAGTCGCGACGCTCCTTGGCCTGAAGAAAATCGAAGTCTGGGGGTGTCACGGACTGTCGCGGCTCTATGCCGATGGCAGGTATGAACTGCCAAATCTGGATGAGAAGACCGTAGGCAAGATTTCAGAGGCCAACGAACTTCTCCGCCTGGAAGGGCTCTTCGATCTGCTGGAGTTCAAACCGGCGGCAACCGCCATCCACTGGCGTGGCATCGAAGCCGCAGCCAACCAAGTAGCCCGCAGGGTACAGAACGTATGGTCGATGCTACGCGGCAAGGAAGGTTTGGAGTTGCTGGAGTTCGATGGAGGGATGGAGATTCGTGTCGCCGGAAGAAACAAAGGCGACGCGGTGCGTACGCTGTTGACTGAGATGGGAGGCCATCCCGCCGTTGCCTACCTGGGAGACGATCAAACCGACGAAGACGCCTTTGCAGTGCTGCAGGGGCGCGGCTTGAGCGTCCTCGTACGCCAGGACAATCGTCCCAGCATGGCGGATGCGTGGATCCAGCCGCCGCACGGGGTCATGGCCTTCCTCGCCAATTGGGTCACCGCTTGCGGAGGTGCAGTATGACAGCACCCAAACACCGAATGGTGGTCGTTTCCAATCGTCTGCCGGTCACCATTGAGCGCCGCCCGGATGGGTTTCGCGTCGAAGCGAGTTCCGGGGGCCTGGTTACGGCCTTGCGGCCATTGCTTAACGATTGCGCGGGGGTGTGGATTGGCTGGACCGGCACCGATGAGTCGCCAGAGATCGAGCGCGTTTTGGAGGATCATTCCCGGCAGAGTAATTTCGCGTTGAAGCCAGTATTTATGAGTCCCGAGGAGCGGTCTCGCTTTTACTGCGGCTTTTCCAATGAGGTCTTGTGGCCGCTGTTCCACGACTTGCAATCACGATGCAATTTCGATCCCACCTATTGGGACACGCATCTCACTATAAACCGCCGATTCGCGGAAAAGGCCGCCGCTGAAGCGCAACCCGGCGACCTGATCTGGGTGCACGACTATCACTTGATGTCAGTCGCGGCCAGCATGCGGCAGTTAGGAGTCCATGAACCGCTGGCCTATTTTCATCACATCCCGTTTCCCAGCCCGGACATCTTCGAGAAATTGCCCTGGAGGGAGGAAATCCTGACGGCGCTTCTCGATTTTGACGTGGTCGGCTTCCAAACCCTGCGGGATCGCAGAAATTTTGTGGCCTGCCTGCGCCATTTCGTCAAGGCGGTCGAGATCAGAAATCAGGATGATCACCTGATCGTGGAAGAGCCCGACCGCAATACTTTCATCGGGGCTTTCCCCATCAGCATTGATTTCGAAGAGTTTGCGCAAGGCGCCGCCAACGAAGACGTGGGGACAAGGGCAGCCGAAATCGTCCGCAGCGCAGGCGATTGCCGCATTATTCTGGGCGTCGACCGCCTCGACTACACCAAAGGCATCCCCGAGCGGCTGGCGGCATTTCGTCACTTGCTCAAGTTTCATCCCGAAGTGCACCGGAAAGTCATTTTGGCGCAAGTGGTGGTGCCGAGCCGGGAAGACATTCGCGAATATGGCGAGTTGAAGGCGCAGATCGAACGACTGGTGAGCGAAATCAACGGCCACTATGGCGAACCTGGGTGGGTTCCAGTGCACTACATCCATCGCTCCCTGGACCGGCCGGAATTGCTGGCCTACTACCGCGCAGCCGACATCGCTCTGGTCACGCCCTTGAAGGACGGGATGAATCTGGTTGCCAAGGAGTATTGTGCGGCGCGCGTGAACAACGACGGAGTGCTCATCCTCAGCGAGTTCGCCGGAGCCGCATTCCAGCTCCATCAAGGCGCCTTGCTGGTCAATCCGTATCACACTCGCGCCGTGGCCGAGGCCATCCGCAGCGCTTGCGAGATGCCCTTACCTGAGCAGCGAAGGAGAATGCGTGAATTGAGAGCTCGCATTCGCCGCGAAAATATCTTCCGCTGGCGCGACTCATTCTGCCGCTGCGGTGAGGCAATGGTCCGCCTTTTCTCCGCCCTGGGCATTCAGCCGGTTCAGGTCGAGCTTATCGGGAGAGCAACCGCGTGACCCGCTGACATTGGAGTAATTCGGGACGGGCACGACAAAAGACGGGACTTACTCGGTAAGAAGCAAGAGAAGGAGCAAGAACATGAGGACGTTGGAACAAACCACGACAAATCACGAACCTCGATTTTCGTCCGTCGCCTCGATTGAGGACTATCAGTCCATCATCGGTGCCGAGACGGTCGAGCGCATTTGCCGCAAAGCCAAACCGGTTCAGGATTTGCACGTGGTAAATGTCAATTCGACATATTACGGAGGAGGAGTGGCGCAAATTCTGTCCTCGTTGACCCTGCTGATGAACAGCCTGGGGATCAAGACTGGATGGCGTGTGCTGCAGGGAGCCCCGGAGTTTTTTCCCGTCACCAAGAAGATGCACAACGCGCTGCAAGGGGCGGACGTCAGCTTTTCGGAGGAAGAGAAACGAATTTACGAAGATGTTGTCTACGAGAACGCGTACCGGACCCATCTGGATAATCACGATATCGTGATTGTCCACGATCCCCAGCCGCTGCCCATGATTCGACACTACCGCAAAAAGGGCCCCTGGATCTGGCGTTGCCACATCGACCTTTCCAGTCCTCACCAAGAATCGTGGGAGTATCTGTCTACATTCGTGGAGATGTATGATGCGGTCATCCTCAGCGTGCAGGAATACATGCAGAAGCTTCGTGTTCCGCAAGTGTTCTTTACGCCCGCGATCGATCCCTTTGCCGCCCAGAATCGGGAAATGGGCGAGGACGAGATTGACAGCCGCCTGAAACAATACGGGATTCCGACCGACTTGCCGCTGGTGGTTCAGGTTTCCCGCTTCGATCCCTGGAAAGATCCCCAGGGAGTGATTGAGGCTTTTCGCATCGCCAGGAAAAAAGTTGACTGCACCCTGGTCCTCGTAGGCAACGTTGCCACTGATGATCCGGAAGGCGATACCATTTTTGAATCTCTTTTGCACAGCCGGGAAGAGCGCATCATGATATTGAGTTGCCAGGACGCTGTGCTGGTTAATGCCCTGCAGCGCCGGGCGTCTGTAGTCCTGCAGAAATCCCTCCGGGAGGGTTTTGGATTGACGGTAGCGGAAGCCATGTGGAAAGGCACCCCTGTGATCGGCGGCAATGTCGGCGGAATCCGTTATCAGATACAGGACGGGGTCAATGGGTTCCTGGTTTCGTCAGTCAATGAAGCGGCAGATCGAATCGTGCAATTGTTGACCGATCATACGCTGCATCAGAGGCTGGGTCACAAAGCCAAGGAAACAGTGCGTGAGCATTTTCTGCTGAGCCGGTCTGTGGAACACTATCTCGACCTCTTCTCCTCGTTCCAGACCATCTACCGTCTGAATTATCACGGACACGATTGAGATTGGGCCGACCCTGGCCCAGTCATTCCTCTCGACGGGAGGAACCGGAGTGCCATCCTTCAACCTAATGGTTCTTTCCGGCACGGGAGCCCGCGAAAGAACTCGGGCTGCACGCTTATGCGGAATTCAGACGTCGGCAGCTTGCCTAGTCCGTCCCCTGCCAGATTTCCCAACCAGCCCCGAAAATGGTAAAACACTCGCCTTGCGCTTATGACAGGATTTTTCACCCGCGAACGTTTCGGGCAACCCCAGGTCTTGGCAGGGTTACTACTTTTGATCTTTGCGGGGCAGTGTTTCTGGCTCTTGCTGCGAGGCACACGGCCTTTGGATGTGGACTCATCTGAGTTGTTCCGGGTGCAGGAAGGCTCCCGCCAGTGGCGGGGCGAAGGGGTGGCGGGAACGCCTTCGCCCGAGCGCCTCGAAGCCGCTGCGCCGCCGCCCCCGGAGATCGAACAAAACCAGGGTTACGATCCCGATCATTCTCCTTTGTGGTATCTGCTGGCCTCGGCGGCGCTGATACAGTGGCAGGGTCCGGCGGCGGCGAACCCGGTGCCTTACTGGGCTTGGCTGGCGCGGCTGCCGTACATCGTCTTCGGAGTCTTGCTAGGGGCCTCTCTCTGGTACGTAGTGCGCCGGCTGTACGGGAACGCCGGTGGGTATATCGCGCTGACGTTGTATTGTTTCTCGCCGGCGATTTTGCGACACAGCACCCTATGGTTTGCCGAGCCGGAGATGGGAGCGGCGTTGGGAACGTTTGGCGCGATTTTCACCGCGATCGCGGTGGCCCACACGCTGTATGCCCCGCGCGAAGTCATTCTGTGGAACTGGCGGCGCATTCTGTTGCTTGGACTTTCGCTCGCGCTGGCCATTGGATGCCAGTTTTCGCTGGTTGTCCTGGTTCCCGTTGCGCTGGGCTTCATGCTGTACGTCGCCCCCACCCGTCGGCTGGCAGCTCTGACCATTTGGGCAGCCGCATGCGTCGTAGGCGCGATCCTGCTGCTGGCCGCCTATGCCTTCCATCCTGCTGCGTTGTGGGAGGGAATCCGGCACGCACGTTTTTTCGGAACGGTCTGGCAGGCGTTCAGGATGCCAAGTGCCTACCGCCGGGTGTGGGACGAGCTTGGGCAAGCCGGGCCGTCCTTGCTGGTGATGTTGCCGGTGGTGCTGCTTGTTTATTTCGCATGGCCGCGAGCCAGGTATTTTGGCAACAGCGCACCGCTCCTGGTCGCGGCATTGTTCCTGGCAATCGCGTTGGCTACGCCTCACTATCGGGGAGCAGGATTCCAGCTCATAGCGATTCCGTTTCTGCTCGTCTTTGTGTCGGGCATGGCGGCTGACCTGCTGGAGACGCAGCATCGCACCATCGTTGCCGTCTGCGTCTGGGGACTGCTGGCCGCGAATGCCCTGTGGAATGTGATGCAACTCGCCCGTGTTGGCCGAGGATGAGATACCCCCAAATCATTGGCAAATCTGGTTGCAGATCTTTTTGCGCAACTCCAGGTTGACTTCGAAGCTCTAATTTGGGAGGAGCCTTTGCCTCGCCGGAAAAGGGGGCGCCATGTTCCACAAACTGGAGTATTATAAGCGTGTGAAACGAGCTTCTATAGCGGGTTTCGCGCTTATCTGCTGTGTGTTCGCGGCTGTTACCTCGGGAGCACAAATCAACGCCGCGCCGCCTTCGGTAACTTCGATGGGATTTGGCGGCCATCCCTTCAGCGGCGTCTCCCCGAGCGTAACCTCACTTGGCCCCCGCGGCTATACTCCGGGATGGAACCCTGCTTTTCCCAACAGCAGAGTAATCGGAGGCGCGAGACCGAATGTACCGTCGAATAATCATCACCCTCATCACCGTGACGGTGGATATGGGGGTGGAGTTTACGCGGTACCCTATTACGGGTATTACGAGGATGGAAATGGAGACCAACCGGCTGACGATGCCGAGGACGACCAGTACAACGGGGGTCCAACGATCTTCGACCGCCGCGGCCCGGGCCACATTGCGCGCCCACCGTCCGAAGACTACGCAGACCGCCAGCCGACAGAGACTGCGACGGTAACATCCCCTCCGGACTCGTCCCCTGAACCGCCGCAGGCCGAGACTGTACTGGTGTTTAAAGATGGCCACCAGTTAGAGGTTGAAAACTACGCCATCGTTGGTCCCACACTCTACTATCTGACAGAAGGTCACCGCCGCCGTATTGGTCTCTCGGAGCTGGACCTGGTGGCTACTACCAAACAGAACGATGATCGCGGCATTGACTTTCGGGTGCCTTCGGTTCCTCAGTAACTCTCATGAAGTACGACAAGCTGATCTGCGTGGTCCTGGGTGCGGTTTTGGCTCCCGGCGTGGCGGCTCAAATGCGCGGTGGAGGTTTCAGACCTGGGTTCGCCGGGTTGGGACGTGGGACCGGGTTCGCGGGACATGCCGGTCAAGGGTTCGGCAGGAATCCGGTTTTCTTCGGCGACCCGTTTCTTTACGCCGATTACACTTCGGGATCGCTGCCCCCCGAAATAGCTTCTCGGCCTGTCTTTGTACTGCAGGCGCCGTCTCCGGTCGCCGCCGCGCCTGAGCCACCTCGCGAACCGTTGTTGATCGAGTTGCAAGGCGATCGCTACGTGCGCTTCGGTGACAACCAGCAAGTCGAAGCAACCGGAGACTCCCCGGGATCAGCCAGGCTGCGTTCCGCTCGCGTCCCGGCAAGCTCGTCGCCCGGTCCGGCGATTAGCGCACTTGAACTTCCGCCCGCGGTTCTGATCTTTCGCGACGGACACCAAGAACAAGTGCGGGACTACGTCATCGCCGGCGGGGTGCTCTATGCCAGCGGGAATTATTGGCAAAGCGGATCCTGGAGAAAAGATGTCCAGCTCTCTGCCCTCGACATCCCCGCAACCTTGAACGCCAACCAGAATCATGGGGTGAAGTTCGTGCTGCCCTCCGGCCCGAATGAAGTTGTAACCCGGCCGTAGTCTCAACCACAAAGGACACAAAGGAATCACTCAGGGTTCCCTTTGTGTACCTTTGTGTCCTTTGTGGTTCATGAATTTGAACTGTGTCGCTTAACCGGACCGCGGCCGCCCGGACGTGATATAATTTTCCATACTCAATTATCCGCTAAGTGACTGTAATTGCAGTTATTTAAGGTGCAAGAGGTCCCAAGCTAGAAGCCAGGAGCTAGAAGCGTTTTATGCCTGACGATCCCCAAAACCCCGAACTCCCCCTGACTCCGCCCGGCGGCGGAGATGGCACCGGCATACCCGGCGCCGCCAACATTCAACCCGTCAACATTGAAGAAGAAATGCGGCGGTCGTATCTCGACTATTCCATGTCGGTGATCATCGGGCGCGCCCTGCCCGATGTGCGCGACGGATTGAAGCCGGTACATCGGCGAATTCTGTACACCATGCAGCAGATGGGCCTTCTGCCCAACCGGTCGACGCGCAAGTGCGCCAGAATCGTCGGCGAGGTCATGGGCAAATACCATCCGCACGGCAACCTGGCGGTGTACGACGCGTTGGTGCGGCTGGCGCAGCCCTTCGCCATGCGTTATCCGCTGGTGGATGGACAAGGCAACTTCGGCTCGGTGGATGGGGATCCGCCGGCAGCCGACCGGTACACTGAAGCCCGGCTGACCCGCGTGGCCTCCGCTCTGCTCGAGGATCTGGATAAAGAGACCGTCGACTTCCGCCCCAATTACGACGGCAACGAAATTGAGCCCGACGTTCTTCCCACCCGCATTCCAAACTTACTGGTGAACGGATCGGACGGAATTGCGGTGGGCATGGCGACGAAGATTCCGCCGCACAACCTGACTGAAATCGTCGACGCCACAATTATGCTGGTGAACAATCCGCACACTCCGTTGGCCGAGATTCTGAAAATCGTAAAGGGCCCGGACTTCCCCACCGCTGGCATCATTCACGGCAAGAGTGGGATTACAGCGGCGTACGAAAACGGCCGCGGCCGCTTCATGATGCGCGCCAAAGCGGCGATTGAGAACATCACCAAAGAACGCCAAGCCATCATCGTTACGGAAATTCCCTACCAGGTGAACAAGGCGCGGCTGATCGAGCGCATGGCCGAACTGGTGAACAACAAGATCATCGATGATGTTTCCGATATTCGCGACGAGAGCGACCGCGACGGCATGCGAATTGTGGTCGAACTGAAGCGCGGCGGCGAACCGCAACTGGTGCTCAACCAGCTCTTTAAGCACACCTCGATGCAGGAAGGTTTCAGCATGATCTTCCTCGCCGTGGTCAATGGGCAGCCTAAGGAACTGGGACTGATCCAGGCTATCCAGCTCTTCATCGATCATCGCGTTGACGTGGTGCGGCGCCGCACTGCCTTCCTGTTGCAGAAGGCCAAAGACCGCGAGCACATTCTCGAAGGCTACATCACCGCGCTCGATCATCTCGACAACGTGATCACCATCATTCGCGCCAGCGCCAACCGCGCCGATGCCCGTGAAAACCTGGTCACCTACTTTGCCGGCAAGAAGATCGACATCAATGTCACTGGCCGCGCGCCCAAGCTCGATCCCGAAAAGCCGTTCACTTCTATCCAGGCGGAAGCCATTCTGGAATTGCAGTTGCACCGCTTGACGCGGCTCTCGATCGACGAAATCTCCAAAGAACTGAAGACTACCCGCGAGAACATCGCCGAGTTCGAATCGATTCTGGGTTCGGAAAAGAAACTGCGCGGCGTCATCGTCAAAGAGCTAGAGGAAGTTAAGAAGCTATACGGAGATGACCGCCGCACCCGCATCGAAGACGAAGCCGCGGAGATCATGCTGGAAGACTTGATCGCCGACGAGCAGGTCGCGGTGACGGTGAGCCACGGCGGCTATCTCAAGCGCACGCCGATCTCTACTTACCGCATGCAGCGCCGCGGAGGCACGGGCCGCACCGGCATGAAGACGCGCGACGAGGATTTCGTCGAGCATCTGTTCATCGCGTCCACCCATGCCTACATTCTTATCTTCACCAACACCGGGCGTGTCTACTGGCTAAAGGTGTACGAAATTCCCGACGTCAGCGCCGCCGGCAAGGGCAAACACGTTGGCAACCTGGTGTCCTTACAGCCCGGCGAGACGGTGCGCACCATGCTGGCGGTGCGCAACCTGGAAGAAGAAGGCCGCTACATCCTCTTCGCTACCCGCAACGGCACGGTGAAGAAGACTGACCTGAAAGATTTTTCGCACGTAATGTCGCGCGGCATCATCGCTATCGGCATCGACAAAGGCGATGAACTGGTTGGCGTCACTTTGACCGACGGCAACCAGATCGTCTTTCTGGCTTCACACGACGGCCAAGCCATCCGCTTCGACGAAGCTGACGTTCGCTCCATGGGACGTCCGGCGTTCGGGGTGCGAGGCATGAACCTCGACAAGGGCGACTACATCGTGGGCATGGCCACGACGCCGAAAGACTTGAAGAAAGCGGAAGCCGACGCGCAGAAGGCCATCGAAAAAGCCGGAATCGCCGAAGTGACCGCGACCGACGAGACCATTCCCATCAAAGGCTCGCTCATTCTCTCCATCACCGAAAATGGCTACGGCAAGCGCACTCCCGCCGACGAATACCGTCTGCAGGGACGCGGCGGCTCCGGCGTAATCAACGTCAAGACCACCGAGCGCAACGGCAAAGTGTCCGGCATTGCCCAAGTGACGGAAGACTCCGAAGTCATGCTGATCAGCCAGTACGGCAAAATCATCCGCATGGACTCCAGCACCATCCGCGAATCCGGCCGCGCCGCGCAGGGGGTGCGGCTGCTGCAACTCGAGCCGGGAGACCGGGTGGCTGCGGCAGTGGTGATTCCGCTGGCAGAGGAGCCGAACGGGGGACTGATTCAGTAGTATTGGCGAGTGGCTGGGCCTGGCTATAAACATGGGCTGTAGATGTTGGGGACCATTATCACTTGAGCCTCTATGTCGGCTTCTGCCCCAATCATTCCGCCGCGTCGATCGCTGGCTCTTTTTGCAGCACTGGCGATGTTGATGGTTGTCGCTTCGTACGTCCTCATTCTCATACTGGCGGTCGCATGCGTATACATTCCTTGGTTGGTGATTGGAAATTCGGCGAACTTTCAGACGCTGGCGCTTCTTATTGCAGGTGTGATTGTCTCCGCCTCGATGCTTTGGTCACTGGTTCCTCGCCGTAATAAGTTTGTTCCACCGGGACTGCTACTTGATCGCTCCGTTCATCCGCGCCTGTTTTCCGAAATTGACGATATCGCATCCACATTGCGGGAGCCACTCCCACGCGAAGTGTATTTGATCGCTGAGCCTAATGCGTGGGTTGCGGATTGAGGCGGCGTTTTGGGAATCGGGAGTTGGCGGATCATGGGCCTCGGTCTGCCGCTGCTCTCGGCAATGAATGTTTCGCAATTCCGGGCCATCCTAGCCCACGAGTTTGCACATTACTACGGAGGCGACACGCGCCTGGGCCCATGGTTGCGCCGGGCCCAAATGGCCATGATCCGCACCTTTCAGACCATGGGATCTGCAGGCAGAGCAATGCGGGTCGCCATCATGCAGGTTCTCCACATAGTCGTGTTCGGAATCCTCAAGTGGTATTGGCTGTTGTTCCTCCGTGCCATAAACTTCGTCTCGCGCCGCCAGGAATTTCGCGCCGACGAATTGGCGTGCATTGTGGCCGGACCGGAGTCGCTCGTCCGCGGATTACAAATCGTTCACGGTGCAACTCTGGCATGGCCAGCCTACTGGAACCAAGAAATAGTTCCGATGCTTAACGCCGGGTTTTTGCCATCGATAGCGGTCGGCTTTACTCAGTTTATGGCTGCGCCATTTGTCTCCACGCAAGTGAAAAAGCAGATCGAAGCCGAGATCCAAACCGGAAAGGAGCACGTATTCGATAGTCACCCAAGGCTCCGTGATCGAATCGCGGCAGCCCAGGCCTTACCTACGCAGTCTTTGCCTTGCAATTCGCAGCCTGCCTGGGGTTTGCTGAACGACGGAGCTGCCTGGGATCTCGCATTCCTTCGTACATTCAATGCGGAGATGCCCAACAACGCTCTGAAGCGTGTTCCCTGGGAGGAGCACGCAACTGCAGTGTTGATTCCTGCCTGGACAGCCTTCGTCGGCGAGTACGGCGCACTTCTGGCAGGGGTTACCGTGCAGAATCTTTTTGAATCGCTCGGTAAGATTCCCCAAATCGCTACGGGGATTCGGGACCCCAAAGGTATGCTCCTGTCGCCTGAGCAACGCCTGGAACGAGCACGCTCGTTGTTGGCCACGGCCTTGGGAACCGCATTGATTCAGCGCGGCTGGGTGTTGCATTCTCGACCAGGCGAACTTTACATCGAATGCGAGGGCCAACGCATTAATCCATTTTTGTTGATACATCGACTCTCCGACGGCCAGATCACCGCGGAGGAATGGACCGCAAAGAGCCAAGAACTGGGTATCCACGGCATTTCACTAGTGGCGTCGCAATAGGATCCCGCGAATCTAAGTTAGCCCTACCGACGCCGCGCATCTCTTCTGCTTCTTCGGCTCTGCCCCCGATGCGAGGTGGAACTACCCCCATTACCTTCGTAAGCTTCCTCCGCCTTCTTCATCTCTGCTGCAATATCCACACATAGTCTCGGCGGGGGTGATCTGGGCTCATCCACGATTGACAAGATGCCCGGTGTGTTGCTCCGCATCTTGTTTCAGCCGCAGACCTATGTATCCGCGCAGATCTGCGAGCATCCCAAGAGCGGCAGCTGGACGGAGTTTGCCACCCGCTACATGGACGGCAGCAGCGACTTTCTGACAACCCTGCCGGACCAGGGAATCAAACCTCCGCCATTTGTGCGCACGGTTCGCGCTGACAGAAACACTCCGACCGAGCGCCTCTATCCGCAACACCTGGCGCAAAGAAAATCTTCAGGGATCAAGCCGGTAGACGCGAGCGAGGTGGTCCACGAAATGGAAGACGCCTACATGCGTTACATGGTGTGGAAGAACAACCAGGGGCTCACTCCAGAAGAAGTGGCACAGGTGACGCTCAAGTGGGCCAAGGCGAAGGGGCAAGCTGCAGGTAAGTCCTGAATTGACCTGACAAACAGCGAAAGACGCGAAGCGACCCGGCCCTTACGACAGCGGCGCCGAAACGTGCTCGTGCACGATGAGCCACTTGCCATCCTCTTTTTGCCAGATCACGGTCCAGCGGAAGGCACCCATGTCGCGCTTGCCGCTTTTCTCCGTCATGTCGGTCTTGATGGTGGCCGTGCCCCAGACCACCTGGCCGGCATTGTGGATCTGGGCGTCGTCGTTGACCGTAAGAGTTGCCGTCTTATAGCCCGCTAGTACTCCAGCTACCGTCTTCTGGTATTCATCCCAACTGTTGTATTTCAAAGGCTCAATGTCGAAAAAGACATGATCGCCCTTGGCGTAAAACTGGGCGACGTTGGCGGGGTCGAGCGTGGCCCAGCCATCCCATATTTTCTGCATGAGCGCTTTGTCCGGCGTGCCGGAGTCCGCCATCTTCTTTGAGGCTTTCTGGGCGAAAGTGGTGAGGGTAAGGGCGAGAATGCAGATCGAGAGAGTGAGTGAGCGCTTGATCATTTGTGTACGCCTCCAAGCGGGGAGAATTCTCGCACAGGGTATGCAAAACTGCAAAGGCGCACAGGGCTTCTGTTGCCGAAAAGCGAAAGACCATCAACCACGAAGGACACGAAGGTACACGAAGGAAACCCGGAGCCATGTTCTTTGTGTGCCTGCCTGTCCATTGGGTTTATGGTCTTCTGCCGCGATCGGGACCTGTCGTTTGACCCTTGCCTACGCTACACGCTAGAATACTTGAGTTTGCCTGTACTCGCGGTTCCGTTCTGGAGCCGTCCGCATTCGTTGCCGAGAGCGCCGACGCGGAAGCAGCAAGCAAGGAAAATCAGCCAGTTCCCCTGATCGCGGCAGCTTGCGACGGGAGCAGTTTGATGGAGGCATAGCTATGTACGCGGTCATCCGCGCCGGTGGCAAACAGTACCGGGTGGCGCCCGGCGATGTGATTCGGGTGGAGAGCCAGGCTACTGGCACCGACGGCAAGATCGAGTTCAGCGACGTGCTGGCGGTTTCGGGCGGCGAAGGCCAGATCGGCAAGCCGCAGTCCGAAGCACGCGTGGTCGGCGAGGTCATGGAGCAGGGACGGGAAAAGAAGATCCTCGTTTTCCACTACAAGCGCAAGAAGCAGTACAAGAAGCTGCGCGGCCATCGCCAGGGATTCACCGCGGTGAGGATTACCGAGATCGCTTTTGACGGGCAGAAGTTCACCGCTCCCGAGCTTCCCAAGAAAGTGGCCAAGCCGAAGAAGGCTGCTCCGGTTGAAACCGAAGAAGTAAAGGCGGAGGCCAAGGCACCCGCGAAGAAGAAGGCAGCCAAGAAGCCGGCGGCCAAGAAGGCCGCTCCGAAGAAAAAGAAATAGCTGACGGCGCATAGCTGACAGCACACTGGAAACTTATGGCACATAAAAAAGGGCAAGGCACATCACGCAACGGCCGCGATTCGAATTCACAGCGACTGGGTTTTAAGGCTTTTGGCGGACAGCTGGTTCCCGGCGGAACTATCATCGTGCGGCAGCGCGGGACGCGGGTAAAACCGGGGCTCAACGTGGGGCGCGGCAAGGACGACACGTTGTTTGCGAAAATCACCGGCCGCATCAAGTTCAAGGACCGGGGTCAGATGGGCAAGTTTGTGATGATCGAGCCGGTGGAAGCGAAATAGCCGCGGGCGAGGCGCCCGCGACCACACAGCCTCGCCTTCGGGCCGGGGCTTTTTTTATGGGGTCGCGTGGGGACAGCCGCCCCCGGCTGTCCGGGCCGAGCGAAGCTCGGCAGTTGATGAGCAGACTGATGTTTATCGATGAAGCCACAATTCGGGTCAAAGCTGGGGACGGCGGCAACGGCTGCATGGCCTTCCGGCGGGAAAAGTTTGTCCCGCGCGGCGGGCCGTCGGGCGGTGATGGCGGCAAAGGCGGCGACGTGGTGATGGAGTCGAGCGAGCGCCATAACACTCTGGTTCATTTCCGCTTCAATCCTGAATACAAAGCGCAGCGTGGGCGGCATGGAGAAGGATCAAACAAGACGGGCCGCGACGGCGAAGGTGTGCTCCTGAAGGTGCCGGTAGGAACTCTGGTGTACGACGTCGAAACCGGCGAGAAGGTGTATGACTTTGCCCACGCCGATGAGCGGATGGTGATCGCACACGGCGGGCGCGGCGGACGCGGCAACGCCCGCTTTGCTACTTCGACCCATCAGGCGCCGCGCGAGCATGAGGATGGGAAGCCCGGCGAAGAGCGCGTGTTTCGGCTGGAGCTGAAGCTGCTGGCCGATGTCGGGCTGGTGGGGTATCCGAACGTCGGCAAGTCCACCTTGATTTCCCGCATTTCAGCGGCCAGGCCAAAGATCGCCGACTATCCCTTTACCACTCTGCAGCCGAATCTCGGAGTAGTGTTGGTGGGGCAGGGGGCGGCAGAGCAGAGCTTTGTGGTCGCCGACATTCCCGGGCTCATCGAAGGAGCCCATGATGGGGCGGGCCTGGGGACACAGTTTCTGCGGCACATCGAGCGCACGAGGCTGCTGGTTCACATGGTGGACATTTCCGACGCCAGCGGGCGCCCGGACCCAGTCAAAGACGTGGAAGTGATTATGGGTGAGTTGAAGAGTTTCGGAGCCGGGCTGGAAGAAAAACCGATGATCATGGTGGCGTCGAAAATTGATGTTGCCAACAAAGACAAGCTGGCCCAGTTGAAGCGGTATTGCAAGCGGCAAGATCTGGAGTTGTTCCCCGTCTCCGCGGTGACCGGCAAGGGAATTGAGCCTCTGAAATACGCCATGGCTGCGAAGGTGAACGAGGTCAGGCGTCAGCCCGTGGAAGTTGGCGCCGTGGACGAATCATCGTAGACCGGTGATTACACGGAAAAGTGCAGGCGCGGGCGTCCGCGCCCGTGCGGGGTTGCTCTGCGGCGAAGCAGGAGCGAGGACGCTCGCGCCTACATCGCTAAGCCTCTCCCATTTGGGAACCGTGGTGGAAGTGGTATTGCAGAATCTTGGCGGCGAGCGCCGGACTCATGGTGGGAGTCTCGGCGTCGATCGTGCGTACGACTTCGCCACGGCAGATCACCTCGGCAGCCGCCAATCCCGCAATTTCCGGCGGTAGCACCAGATTGATTTCCAGCTGCACATTGGGCAAGAGTAATTCCTCCGCCCGGAAAAGCATCCCCGATCTGCTGATATTCTCGGTCGTTCCGGCGCGCCAGCCCTGCTCTCCAATCTGCCGGTATTTCAGCGGCAACTGCAGCTGAAAACGTTGTGCACGGGACGGCGACAATCTGGCTTTGACATAGGTGGGTCGAGCGGAATGAGCGGACATGGCAGCCTCCTGCGGAATCGAGGTATCGAGCGCCTCGCGCACTTTTGCTTTCAGCGAGGGGAGTGTAAAAGGCTTTTGCAGCAGATTGATTCCGGGTTCGAGCGTGCCATTGTGCCCAATGGCATTCTCGGTGTACCCCGACATATAGAGCACACGGGTTTCCGGCCGCACCGAGCACACCTGCTGGGCCAGTTCGCGGCCGTTCATTCCGGGCATGATGACATCGGTAAGGAGCAGCTGGATCGGGCCGGAATGAGCGATTGTCATCTGCAGGGCCACCGCGGGGTCGGGGGCTTCCAGCACGTTGTATCCCTGCGTGCGCAAGTAATCGCGGGTCAGGTGACGCACCGTAGCTTCATCTTCGACCAGCAGGATGGTCTCATTGCCGCGGGCAACTTCCGTGACGACCGCGGGCGGCTGCGGCCAAACGACTTCTTCCGTGGCGGCGATACGCGGCAGATAAACCTTGAACGTTGTTCCTCGACCCGGTTCGCTGTGGACCCATATGTAACCGCCGCTCTGCTTGACGATGCCGTACACGGTCGAAAGTCCCAGTCCAGTGCCCTTCGGACCCTTGGTGGTGAAGAAAGGTTCGAAGATATGAGTCTGGGTGTCGGCATCCATGCCCATGCCGGTATCGCTGACCGCCAGCATGACGTACTCCCCGGGTGCTGCGGGGGCGTGGCCGCGGGCGTAGTTCTCATCGAGCGATACGTTGCCGGTTTCGATGGTCAATTTGCCGCCTCGGGGCATGGCGTCCCGGGCATTCACCGCCAGGTTCATGATGACCTGCTCCACCTGGCCGGGATCAGCCTTGACCATGCCCAGACTGCCGCCCGGAATCATTACCAGATCGATATCTTCTCCGATCAACCGGGTCAGCATCCTCAGGTTGTCGGTGACGATGGCGTTGAGATCCAGGACCTTGGGGGTCAGCATCTGCTTGCGGCTGAAGGCAAGGAGTTGCCGGGTCAGAGCCGTCGCTCGATTGGCGGCCTTGGCAATCTCCTGCGCTGGTCCACGAAGGGCGGGGTCTTGCCCGATTCGCTCCAGCAGGAACTCACAGTAGCCCGAGATCACCATCAACAGATTGTTAAAGTCATGGGCAATGCCGCCGGCCAGCCGCCCCACGGCTTCCATCTTCTGCGCGTGCCGAAGCTGCTGCTCCAGCGCGCGATATTCGGTGACGTCTTCGGCGAAGAGCTCAAACAAAACGGCTTTATCCTCGTCGCGAATCGGGTGTCCGTATAGGCGAACAGTAAGCGGTTGGTGATCCTGTCGAATCCAGTCCGCAATCAGCCCGTCGAAGCCCTGCGCGGAGCGAAAATAATCGGCCGCGGTAAACCACTGCTGACCATCGGCATACAAGGTCGCCAAATTGCGGTCGACGAGCTCGGTGGTGGAGGAGTAACCCAGCATGCCAACCAGAGCCGGGTTTGCACTGAGCAGCGTGCCGTTGGCGTCGCAGCGAAAAATCCCGTAGGGAGCGTTGGTCACCAGCGACCGGAAGTTCACTTCGGAGCGCCGCAAACCCTCCTGGGCCGCGCGTAAAGCAGCGTTGAATGAGCAGATCAAGAGCGCCACGAAGACGAACAGAACCAGATGTATGATGGCTTTGCGGTACTCGGAGGGGGAATGTCCCGCGCCCAGGGAGAAGTAGGCGCTGACGGTGAGGGCGAACGAGGTCGCGACCAGTCCCGGTTTCCAGCCGCCGTACCAGGCGCTGACCATGATGGCGACGGCGAACACGACCAGACGGCTTTCGACCAGGTCGGAAAGCATCAACGCCGGGATCAACGCCAGGGTGATGCTAAGGACGGCGACGCCGTATCGGAGAATGGGAGCCCGAGCCGGGGGAATGGAGCGCTTGCGGAGAAGGGGGAGCTTCACTCGCATAGGACAAACTCTAGTTCCATAATGGGAACTCCGCGAGTTACGGGAGTTCACGCGGTTACTTCTAGATGGGCGCTGGCCATGAGGACAACTGACCCAAGACGGAGTGCGTGTCCTGAATGTACAACGGGCATGGTTGTGGATTTCTCCGAATCCGTAATTTATGCGGGACAGAACCAACCCGTGCACTAGCGCAATGATGGGCCGGGACACTCGTCTTGCGCGTGAGCTCACAGGGACACACCCCGGTCGCCGTAACGCTGAATTGCTTTAGCAGACAACTATGAACATCGGACTCTTCGGCGGAACTTTTGATCCTATTCACCAGGGCCACATGGCGCTGGCACGGGCAGCGCAGGAGCGTTTTGAACTCGGTCGCGTCCTGTTCGTGCCGGCGAATGTTCCGCCACATAAACAACGCCATCCTTTGGCTGCCTACCTGCACCGCTATGCGATGGTGGTGCTGGCGACGATGCCGGAGAAGGTCTTCGTGCCATCTCTGCTGGAGGCACCGGAGGCAACTCCCACAGACGGGGGCATCGGGAAGAAGACGGCTCACGCGGCTTCGAAGGCGAACTACAGCATCGATACTGTACGGAGTCTGAAGCAGACCTTGCGGAGGTCCGATCGGGTATTTTTTCTGATCGGGATGGATGCCTTCCATGAAATCGCCGACTGGCACGAGACGGAAGCGCTCTTCGCCGAATGCGAATTCATTGTGGCCAGCCGCCCGGGATACTCCCTCGCCGACGTTGCCAACGCCCTGCCCGCACGCCTGCGTCCCAAAGCTGCGGTCACTAAGCCCTTCGCCAAACAGCCAGCCCAGGGCGATCTGGTTCTACCCGGAGCCACCGTGCATCTGCTGGACGATGTGCACAAAAATGTGTCGGCGACCGCGATCCGGGAAGCGGCGGCGGCCAAGCGGCCTCTCACCAGATTCGTGGACCCCGCAGTGGCGGAATACATCAAGAAAATGGGTTTGTACCAGAAGTGATTGAGGCCCAGTGATCGTAGCGTGCTCCCTTCCAGGGTGATATACGACACAACCATTTACAATGGAGGCGCACCGCTGGCCGCTCTCCACGGGCCACACTTATTTCATGAAAAAAAACGATCTGAAGCGACAAGTATCCGAAGCCATCGCCGCCTGTCACGATAAGAAAGCCGAAGAGATTGTGATTCTCGAGCTGGAACAGGGGTCCGGCGCATTTACCGACTATTTTGTCATCTGCAGCGGAGGCAATCCCCGCCAAATCCAGGCGATCTCCGATGAAGTGGACGAGCGTCTGAAACAAACCGGGGTGCATCCGGCACACGTGGAAGGGTACAGGCAGGCCGAATGGGTGCTGCTTGACTACGTGGACTTCGTGGTGCACGTTTTCTCGGAAAAGGCCCGGCGTTTTTACGATCTGGAGCGATTGTGGAAGTCCGCCAGGAAATTGGAAGTATCCGATCTTACAGCTCGTTCGAGAACCAAGCGGGCGGCAACCCGCCGCGCCACCAAGCGGCTGGCCTAATCTGCCATGGCCACAACTTCGAACGGTGCTGGGAGCTACTGGTTAGGACGCGCAATTTCCGGGGCTACGCCAGGAGCCTAGGCAGAGGCCACAGCTCGACTGATATCGCTACGAAGCAGGGCAAGTGCGGTCACATCGTTGTGAGTGGGGGGCGCGCACATAAACTCCTGCACCTGGTGGAGTACGCCCAGACAGATATCCTTCGAGTTTCCCACGTCCGAACGTTCGAAGCAGGTTTTCACCTGCGCCAATCCCAGCTCTTCGCCAGCACACTTGGCTTCGACAATCCCCCGGGAAACCAGCAGTAAAACGGCGCCAGGTTGCAGCACCACCGTGGAACAATCGCAGGTGCTGTGGGAGAAAAGTCCGAGGGGCAGGCCTGTGGCGGGCAGTTCCGAAACCCCGGTATTGTCGCGTACCAGTCCCGGAGTGTGACCGGCATTGAAGTAGCAAACTGTTCCCAGGCTTTCATCGTAGCAGCCGGCGAACGCCGGACTGGAGTGGACTTTGCCCGCGGTCCGCAGGATGGTGCGGTTCAGCTGCAGGCAGACTTCGACCATGGCCTCGGATTCATTGATGTCGTCGCCCGCGAACAACTGGGCTCCAACGGTGCGGAATGTTTCCTGGGCGGCGGAGACGATCTCGTGATTTTCTTCCAGGCGACCCGCCACATCCAGCAATCCGAAGAGCACCCTGGTCGGACTGACGCGCAGGAAATCGTAGAAATCACCCCCCATGCGATGGCCGTAGTAGATAGCCGAGAGGTTCGCGCCCTTAATATCCGGGACGGTAGCTTGCACTGGGTCACGCACCGGAAGCGGCCGGCGCCGGGCGAGATTAAGAAGAGCACGCATTCGATTTGACCCGAGAAGTTAACATACAAGCTGCGGTGACGGCAATGGGTCTAATGGGGAATTTCCAGCGGAGTCCACCGGGTTAGTCGCCGAACTTGCCGACGAGGTACTTCCCAACTTCCGCTTCCAGCTGGCCGTAATCGGAGTGAATGACATTGCGCAGTGCGGCTTCGGTCGAACTGCCCTCGCCGAGCCGCTCGAGTACGCTCTGCAAGTCACTCATTCCATAGGTTTCATTGATGTACTGGACGGCCGCGAGTGATTCGTCGTAGGCCAGCGCCGCCTCGATCGGGGAGAAGCGCATAAAGTTGCCTTCCAGCGTGTTCAAGGGAATCTCGTGCTGCCCGCGAAACAGCTCGGCCAGGCGGCTGCCGTTGGCGAGCTGCTTTGGTTCCACGACCTGCGCCAGTCCCTCGTTGAGCCACTGGGGACAGCGCCCGGCGGACAGCTGGTTGATGAAGGAGTGGGCCAGTTCGTGTTTGAGGACGCGAGCCAAGTCCGGGGTAACTGAGCTTACGCCCTGCACTGGAATCCGCAGCTTGCCATCGTTGACTGCCCCAGTCCAGGAAGGCGCCTGGGTAACGTCGAAGTAGGTCTTGTCGGTGTAGAGAACCACGGGGATGGAGCTCTTCGGGGCGATTCCGAATTCACGGGCGAGATCCTCGTATTCTGACTCCAGCGTGTCCAGCAGCTGACCGCGGAGGGCGTCCGAAGTGCCCTTACCTTCGTACAACAACGTGAAATGACCACTCTCGCGCTGTGTATAGTTGGCTTGGGCCGCGGCATCGCGCTCCGCTTTCGCCAGCAGATTCTGCACAGTAGCGTCCGGCCTGAGCGCGAGAGACTTCTTCCAGGTACGAATCGCATCCTGGTCGCGGTCGGCGGCAAACTGCGCGTAACCGAGGATGGTAAGCGTATCGGGGGAATCCGGAGCCAGACGGACAGCATGTTCGGCGTAGGACAAAGCCTCGGACGCATTGCCCGTCCTTACGAGTAAGGCGGAGTAGTAGTTTAAAAGAGTTGGATTCTGATCGTCGAAGCGCAGCGCGGTGTCTAAATAAGTGCGCGCCTTGGGGAAATTTCCGCGTTCAAATTCGTACTTACCGGCGAATAGGTAGCCGGCTGCGATTGCCTGGGCGTTGCCGCTCTGTTCCAGAGCGGATAGTTGGTCTTCATCGACATGGCCGTCGTGGATGATTTTGTCGTTAAGCGACGAGTTGCGGGTCAGAACCTCCGGAGGAGCAAACGCCGGCAGGTCCCGCAGATCTTTCTCACTCTCTTCTGAAGAAACCGGAGGGGCCCCGTTATTGTCAATCCGGTCAACCAGTGATTTGGGGATGGCGAAGGTGTTGTCGCCGAGATCGTATTCCAGATGAGATCCGTTTTCCCTTACATGATCGGCCCAGATGGTTCGACCGTTCTTGAGATGGATGACTTCGGCCGATGCGCTGACTGCAGCCAGCGCCAGCCCGGACAGCAGCAGAAGGATGACAGGTGGCCGCACTGAGGCGCATTCTAGAGGATGGGGAAGGCCCGGCGTAGGTGACTGAGGTAATCGTGCAGATGCGCGGAATCTACCGGATTGCGGCGTGCGTGCTGGTTCTCGCAGGTCACCTGGTCGGCCAGGCTTTACCGAACCCCTCTTCGGCGACCGTACCAGCGCTCACCACCCTAACCAGGCAAATGAGCCCGGCCGAGGACCTGTTCTTGCGCCTGGGCCGCGTCGGGCTGGATAAGTCACAGATCTATCGCGTGCGCAACGTCTCCATCGATCGCGGGGGCTTCTCCATCTCGCTGAACGATGGCGTGATTGGTTTTACTGAAGAAGTTGCCGGACAGGTGACCGGCGCTTTCTTCGAGGGAGAGGGGGAGATCCTCCTGAGTCCCCCGAATCAGGTGGAACGCGGTTCGATGGCCTTGCAGACGGGCGCAGCAATCCTCGAGGAGAGCTTTCACACCGCGTTCTTCCGTTTCAACGACAATACCTATAGGGAGCTGCTGCCATCGCTGGTGGCGGCTGAACACGGCGAAGAATACGTTGCCCAGTGGAATCCCAGCGTCCACAACCTCTGTGATGAAGATGCTTTGCGCCTGCTCGTCAGTTTCAGCCAGTATCTTCCCGCGGGGAGTCAGGGGGTTGAAACACGCGTCGAGCCTGCCACCTCCGAGAGCAAGTCCGAAAACAACGACGATGAGTTCTTTCATGCGCGGATGGAAGGCCGGACGAAGGGAAACTTCGACGTTTACTTCGACTCGACCATACCGGAACCAGTCTGGGCCGGTCAGTTAAGAACCGTGGATGGCGTCAGCTATTACGACGTTTGGACGTCGTTCTCCTTGCCGAGAAAGAATGAGGCAACATCCCCCAGCCG
This sequence comes from Terriglobales bacterium, assembly GCA_049582765.1. GTDB lineage: Bacteria > Acidobacteriota > Terriglobia > Terriglobales > Acidobacteriaceae > JBAUUQ01. The sequence goes on along the minus strand of JBAUUQ010000020.1, from coordinate 82,300 downwards.
CATGGCAACGGAGGCAAGCCGGGCGGCAGGAATTGAAGTATCGCAGTACAGAATTCGCGCCGAGGTGAAGCCGCCCACAACTATCGACGCCGAAGCCGTGTTGCAGCTGCAGGTTCTGCGCGGAGGACGGAGGGCCGTCGTCTTCGAACTGGCTCGATCGCTCCTGCTAAAGCAAGTCGAGGCAAACGGTCATCCGGTGGAGTTCATTCACAACCCGGCCATGGAAGGCACGCAATTGGCGAGGCGCGGCAACGACCTGGTGGCGGTGATTTTTCCGCAGCCCTTGCGGGACGGGCAGCGCATCGAATTGCGCTTTGTCTATGGTGGCGACGTACTATCCGAAGCCGGGACGGGACTGCTGTATGTGGGAGCGCGTGGAACCTGGTATCCCAACCGCGGGCTCAGCATGTCCAACTTCGAGATGGAATTTCACTACCCGCCCGGGTGGACTCTGGTGGCGACGGGAAAACGGCTCAGCACGGCACCCGCATCGAGTCCCAGTACTCCGGCCGTCGGTGTACCCGGAGAACAAGTGAGCTGGTGGGCTTCGGAGCGCCCCATTCCGATTGCGGGATTCAATCTGGGGAGGTTTCAGCGGGTGATCGCTCACGCCGGCGATGTAACCGTTGCCACCTATGCCACCGGGGGTGTGGAGCGCGACTTTCCCAGTCCTGGTCCGCAAGTGATTCTTCCCGACCCGGCTCAGATCATCGGCGCTCCCCGGCCGCCGCCGCAGGTCATCGAGCCCATCCAGCCATCTCCCGCGCGGAACGCTCAGATGGTGGCGAATGCATCGGCGCATGCGATTGAATCTTTTTCGCGGCGCTTCGGACCTTATCCCTATAGCGAACTCTCGCTGACGCAGATGCCCGGTACCGTCAGCCAGGGCTGGCCGGCGCTGATCTTTCTGTCCAGCCTTACATTCCTCACCGACGAGGAGAAATCAAGGCTGCACATGGATCCGGTGGAGAAGACCATTCTCAAGCTGGTGATTCCCCACGAGACGGCGCACCAGTGGTGGGGAGATCTGGTTTTGTGGAGCAGTTATCGCGATCAATGGATTTCGGAAGCGTTGGCAAACTACAGCTCGCTGATGTTGTTTGAGGCTGAGGATTCTCACGAGTTTCACTTGTTGATGGACAAATACCGCGATGATCTGTTGCAGAAGAATAAAGCCGGGCAACCGCTCATGGAGGATGGCGCGGTCACGCTCGGTATGCGGCTCTCCTGTTCCGAATTTCCCAACGGCTACGAAGCTATCAGCTATGGACGCGGCACCTGGCTCCTGCACATGCTGCGCTACATGCTGCGGGATGCGGAGCGGAAAACAGGCGGGCACGGTGAGAGTGCGGATCACATTGACGATGAGCCCTTCGTGCGAGCTTTGCGTCGGGTGCGGGAGCGCTATCAAGGGAGGGCCATCACCAGTCACGAGTTGTTACAGGTGTTCGAGGAAGATCTGCCGCGCTCCCTTTGGTTTGAGGGGCACAAGTCTCTCGACTGGTTCTATGACGGCTGGATCAGCGGCACGGCAGTTCCCCGCTTTGAAGTGCGAGCGGTGAAATACACGGATAAGCCAGGGGAAACCTCTGTCAGCGGAACTCTCCTGCAAAAGGACGCACCTGAGGATCTGGTCACTCCCGTGCCGCTATATGCGTCAGTTGGAGGGAAGCTGCTATTCCTCGGCCGCATCTTCGCAGATGGGGCGGAGACGCCATTCCGTCTATCTGCACCTGCGGGGACGCGGAAAATTGTGGTCGATCCCAACCAGACACTGCTGGCGAGGGGTAGGTGACGTAAAGCGGCGCAGTAGTGTAGGCGCGAGCTCCCCGCTCGTGCTTCCGCTCCACCGCAACCCAGCACGGGCGAGGACGCGCGCCTACATCTTCAAGGGCCGGTCCGCTGCTACGGCATTCATTCCTGTGATTTAGACTGAATTCATGCCCGGCGTCCACATCCTCGGCATCGAGACCTCCTGCGATGAGACCGCTGCGGCGGTGGTGCGCTCTGGCGAAAAGATCGTGTCCAACGCGGTTCTTTCGCAGATCGTCACCCATCAGCCCTACGGCGGCGTGGTACCGGAATTGGCCTCGCGGGAGCATCTGCGGGCGATTGTGCTGGTGGTTCGCAAGGCGCTCGCGGACGCTGGACAAACCTACCAGTCGCTCGATGCGCTGGCCGTGACCCAAGGGCCCGGACTAGTGGGGGCGCTTTTGGTCGGCATCAGTTATGCCAAGGCGCTGGCGTTTGCGCTGGACAAACCCCTGATCGCGGTCAACCACCTGGAAGGCCACATCCACGCGGTTCTTCTGGAGGAGCGGGAGAAGGGCGGGTTTTCGCATTCCGGTCATGAGCTGAAGTTTCCCCTGCTGGCGCTGGTCGTCTCAGGCGGTCACACCCATCTTTACCTGGCAGAGCAGCGCGGAGACACATGGTCCTACCGGAACATAGGTCACACCCGCGATGACGCCGCCGGTGAGGCCTTCGACAAGGTGGCGAAGGTTCTGGGCCTGGGATACCCAGGCGGTCCAATTATCGATAAACTTGCGCGCCATGGGGGCGCTACTGCGGTGAAGTTTCCCCTGTCGCAGATGAAGCATCCTGACCGCAACCAAAAAGCCAAGCTGGAGCAGGACGGGCTTCGTTTTGACTTTTCCTACAGCGGGATCAAGACGGCGGTCTTGCGATACGTGGAGACTCATAACCTTCGCGAGTCGATCGCCGCACGGCGAGCGGCGATCCTGGGCATTACCAAACCCAAGCCGGAAGACTACCTTTCCCAGTGTGACCAACAGACGCTCGACCTGGTGGCTTCGTTTCAGCGAGCCATGGTGGAAGACTTGGTGGGAAAGACGCTGGCTGCAGCCCGCGAGTACCAGGTCGCTACACTGTTTGTGACGGGAGGAGTGGCGGCGAACGACGAGTTGCGGCGGCGGTTTGAAAGCGCAGCTGTGGCTGAAGGGGTGCCTGTCTTCTTTCCCTCGCGTCCACTTTCAACCGACAACGCAGCCATGATTGCCGCCGCGGCTTACCCCAAGTTTCTGGCACAGGATTTTGCGGCTATGGATTTTTCCGCGGAAGCAGGTTTGGTGCTGAGGTAAAGGCAGCCCGCCGTCTCACCAACTAGCTCACAAATGGGAGAGAGCTAACCACTGCAGATGGGACACGAAAGCAGCGACCGGCTACTCTTACTTCCCAGCCTGCGCCGCTTGCACTCCCAGCAGCGCCTTCAGCGCTTTCGCCAGCTGCTCCTCGATGTCGATGTCCTTGAAGATGGCAAAGTTGGCGCGCTTTTCGGTCCGGTCGAAGCCGCTCTGCTTCCCGGCAACGATGACGATCGGGATGTTCGCGGTGGAGGCCTGGCTTTTGAGAGCGGTAATCAGCTCACTACCGTTCATCTTCGGCATCTGCATGTCGGTGACGATGATGTCGGGCTGGATTCTCTTGAGCACTTCGAGCGCCTCCAAGCCATTGGTCGCCGACTCCACCGAGAAGCCGCGTTCCTCAAGAAAGCGGCACACGGTGTGCCGGATGAGCATGGAGTCGTCCACCACTAGTGCTACAAATGGCATGAGTTTTCCCGAACGGGAATCGTTCCCGCGCTGTCATCAACAATCCGTTAACTATGCAACAGGCAGGCAGTCGCACGGAAGGTTACGTTGGTCATCCGCCGTCAGAGGCAGCTTCCGGAGCTTTCAGGATTCGCTGTTGAGCTTGGTGTCTTCGATGTTCATGTCTTTGAATTCGCTGGCCTCAAAGATGTCGCGGCATTCGAGGCATTCGACGTACTCGGAGTCCTCATCACGGGAGACGATCTGAACCCGCGGGTGCTTGCACGGATTGGTCGGAGTCCTCTTATCTGGAGATTGCGGCGGCGTGGTTGGAGTCATAAACCGGTGGATTATTGCCTTTCGACTTGCTGGGCCGGGGCAAAGAGCTAGAAATTTGGCGTATTTTTTAGCTTTCACCGTCGACTTGTCAAGTCCTTTTCGTCGCAAACGCTCTGCCTGCGAGCCCATGCGTTGACCGAGTTTGCGGAGCCCGGCGTAAATCGCCTCGCGGGCGCGGCAAAGCCTACCGTGCGGAAAACACGACCAAATCAGTCGTAATAGGCTAAGCTGCTCAACCTTATTGAGTTACCGTTGAGTGGGAGTTTTCCACCGTTACCTGCTTCGGCTTGCATTTTGGGGTTGATCCTGCATAGAATAAACATGTCCGACTGAAATGGTCGGATTTCAGGGAAGCTCTATTTGAATGCTCAAACTGACCAAGAAAGCGGATTACGGTCTGATGGCCATGAAACACCTGGCCGAGCGTGGGCATGGCGTTGCCTGTAGCGCCAAGGACGTTGCCGAAGCTTACGGCATTCCGCAGGAAGCATTGGCCAAGATTCTGCAGCGCCTGGTGAAGGCCGGACTGCTGCATTCGCAGCATGGGATGAATGGCGGCTACACGCTGGCGCGCGAGCCGGGTCAGATCAGCGCATTCGAGGTGATCCGGGCGATTGATGGTCCGTTGTTCATCACGTCCTGTGTAACCGTACGAGGCGAATGCGGGCAAACCGAACGCTGCACCATCCGCGAGCCCTTGCGGCGGGTGAATGAGAGCATCGAACAGGTGCTGCGGCGCATCAAGATTTCACAGATGAAAGAAGAAGCGTCGCCGGACGAAACCTTGGAAGTGAAGAAGCCGGAGTTTGTGAGTATCAGGTAGCCAGCGCGCAGACGCGCCGAGAAAATTACGCAGGAGAGCCATCATGAGCACGGATGTAAAGACGATCCCCCGGGAGCAGCTCACCGGACCGAACGGAATCAAGCTGCCTGTCTATATGGACAACCACGCCACCACCCCCATGGATCCACGGGTGCTGGAAGAGATGCTGCCGTATTTCATGGAGAAGTTCGGCAACGCCGCCAGCCGGAACCACTCCTTCGGGTGGGCCGCCGAGGAAGGCGTGGAGACCGCGCGTGAGCGGATTGCCAAGCTGGTCGGCGCCACCACCAAAGAAATCATTTTCACCTCCGGCGCCACCGAGAGCGACAACCTGGCCATCAAGGGCGTGGCCGAGATGTACAAAGAGAAAGGCAACCACATCATCACGGCAGTCACCGAGCACAAGGCCGTGCTCGATACCTGCAAGCGCCTGGAAAAGTATGGCTATCGTGTCACCTATCTGCCGGTGCAGAAGGATGGCCTGATCGATCTCGACGATCTCAAGCGCGCCATGGATGACAAGACCATCCTGGTGACGATCATGTTCGCCAACAATGAAATTGGCATACTGCAGCCGGTGGCGGAAATCGGCAAGCTCTGTCACGAGCGTGGCGTGATCTTCCACACCGATGCGACCCAGGCCGTAGGCAAGGTTCCCGTCGATGTGATCAAACAGAACATTGATCTGGCTTCGATTTCGGCTCACAAGATGTATGGGCCGAAAGGTGTAGGCGCGCTGTACGTGCGCCGCAAGAATCCACGGGTGCAGATTTCCGCCATCATTGACGGCGGCGGCCACGAGCGCGGTATGCGTTCGGGAACTCTGAACGTGCCGGGGATCGTAGGTCTGGGCAAAGCCTGTGCCATCGCGACCGAAGAGATGGCCAAGGAAGCCTGTCACCTGGCGGGAATGCGCAATCGGCTCCGGGACAGCATCATGAGCCGGCTGGATGAAACCTATATCAACGGTTCGATGGAGCACCGGCTGCCGGGGAACCTCAACATCAGTTTTGCCTATGTCGAGGGCGAATCTCTTTTGATGGGGATCAACGACATCGCGGTTTCGAGCGGATCGGCATGCACCTCCGCGACGCTGGAGCCATCCTATGTATTGAAGGCTCTGGGCGCAGGCGATGAACTGGCGCATAGCTCGATTCGCTTCGGCATCGGCCGCTTCAACACCGAAGCGGAGGTCGACTACGTGGCTGACCGGGTTGTGGAGACGGTAGCTCGTCTGCGTGAACTGTCGCCGCTTTACGAGATGGCGAAAGAGGGCGTCGATTTGAAGCAGGTGAAGTGGGCGGCGGAATAGTCCCTGCCGGGAACGCCTTACGACGTTCTCGGTCAGGTTGGGCTTGCGGGGTCCTTCGACTCCGTTGACCGGTTGCTTCGCAACCGATCAAGCTGCGCTCAGGATGACAGACTTTTAAGGAGAGCACGAATCATGGCATACAGCGATAAAGTAATTGATCATTACAACAACCCGCGCAACGTCGGCTCCATGGACAAGAGCAGTCCGGAAGTCGGAACTGGCCTGGTCGGCGCTCCGGAGTGCGGCGACGTCATGAAGCTGCAGATCAGGGTCAACCCCCAGACCAGCGTCATTGAAGAAGCCAAGTTCAAGACGTTCGGTTGCGGATCGGCAATTGCCTCTTCTTCACTCGCCACCGAGTGGGTGAAGGGCAAGACCGTGGACGAGGCCTTGCAGATCAAGAACACGGAGATTGTGAAGGAACTCTCGCTGCCTCCGGTAAAGATTCACTGCTCGGTGCTGGCGGAAGATGCCATCCGGGCTGCGATCCACGACTGGAAGAAGAAGCAGGAAGCATCGAAGCCCGTGGCAGTAGAGGCGAAGTAGGGTTCCGCACGGACGCGGACGCCGCGTCCTCATTGGGCCTCCTATGACCACTCTCACTACAACTGCGACCCCGGCCAAAGGCATCCACGTGACCGAGAAGGCTTTGGCCCGAATTCGCACCGCCATCGTGAAGGAGGGCATCTCGCCCGAAGAGGGCGGGTTGCGTCTGGGCGTGCAGGGCGGTGGCTGCTCCGGGTTGAGCTACAACATCCGCTTCGATACCCAGGCGCGCGAGCGTGACCGCATCTTTCAGTTTGGGGACGTGCGCGTCTTCGTGGATCCTAAATCGTTCATTTACTTGCACGGCATGACCCTGGATTACCAGGAAACGCTGATGCAGCAGGGTTTCGTTTTCGTGAACCCGAATTCGACGAAGTCGTGCGGTTGCGGCACTTCGTTCTCGGGGTGAAATGTGTGGCGCGGACACTCTTGTCCGCGGAAGTTCTCACCACGGCGGCTCCGTCAATTGGTTTCCGGGCGACCCGAGAAGTTCAGCAGCCGTGGCGAATGTGTCTTATGCCAAATCCAGAAAGCAACTCGAGTTCGTTAGTCATCATGCCGGGCGAGGCTACTTCGAGCTGCTGGTCCTGCGGCACCATGCGGGCGGAACACTTCTGCAGTGCTTGCGGCAAGGTTCAGCCCCCAGTGCCAGTAGACTACTTCACCTTTTTCGCCTTTCCGCGAAAGCTGGATTTGGACGTCTCGGCGCTGGAACGCGAGTTCTACGAATTGAGCCGCAAGCTGCATCCTGATGTCTATGCCCGCGCTGACCCGCGGGAACAGGCGTGGAGCCTGGAACAGAGCTCTTTGCTGAACGACGCCTACCGCACCTTGAAGGATCCCATTCTGCGCACCCAATATCTGCTGCGGCTGGAAGGGGTGGAGTTCGAGGAGCAATCGAAAGCCGCCACCGAGAAAGCGCGCGCCACCGGAGAAATCAAGAAACAGGTTGTGCCTCCCGACCTGCTCGAGGAAGTGTTCGAACTGAATATGCATATCGAAGAGCTGCGCGCACAGAAAAAGTTGGGAGAGGACGATCCGGCGCTGCTCGAGGAAATCGGCAAAGCGAAGCTCACCCTCGGAACAAAAGATGACGCGCTGGTGGAGGAGCTGAAAGGCTGCTGGAAGCAATGGGACAAGTTAGTGGACGAAGGAAACGAAGAAGAGCGGCGCCGCGTCCGCGACAAAATGGTGGACCTGCTGAATCGGCGGAACTACCTGCGGAATTTGGTTCGGGATGCGAATGAAGTTCTGGGAGAGTGAGGTAGGAATTTAGAAGTAAGAACGCAGAATGAAACCATCTGCATTCTCACTTCTCACTTTTGCATTTGCTATGGCCTCTGATCGCATTGTCGGGATCGACCTGGGAACCACGAACTCACTCGTGGCCTTTATGCAGGGGGAGAGTCCTGTCGTAATACCAGGCGAGGATGGGTTGAATCTGGTGCCCTCGGTTGTCGCGCTGGATGAACGTGATCAGATCATCGTGGGAAATGCGGCACGCAAGTATCTGATCGAAACTCCGGAGCGGTCCGTCTATTCCATAAAACGCCTCATGGGCCGCGGAGTGGAGGATGTTAAGGACGAGTTGAAGCTTTTTCCGTTTCGTCTGGCCGGCGACCTCCAGCCCGGGGAAGTGCTGCGCATCAAGCTGGGGGACAGGACGTTTACTCCGCCCGAGATTTCGGCCTTTATTCTGCGCCAGCTCAAACGCAACGCCGAGCGCTTCTTTAACGCGCCGGTGACGAAGGCGGTAATCACGGTTCCGGCGTATTTTAACGACGCCCAACGCCAGGCCACCAAAGATGCGGGCCGCATCGCGGGGCTGGAAGTTCTGCGACTGGTCAACGAGCCCACGGCCGCGTCTCTGGCTTACGGGCTCGACAAGAAACAAAATGGCATCGTCGCCGTGTATGACCTGGGTGGTGGCACCTTCGACATTTCCATCCTCAAGCTGCACGACGGGATTTTCGAAGTCATCGCCACCAATGGCGATACCCATCTGGGCGGTGACGATATCGACAACCTGCTCATCCGAATTGCGCTCGACGACATTCGCGGCGACCTGGGCGTTGATTTGTCGCGCAACGGGGAAGCCGTCGCCACCATCCGTAAAGCGGTGATCGAGGCCAAGATTGCTTTGTCTTCGCAAGCGAAAACTCTTCTGGACATTGGGTTGCCGGGTGACAAGAGGTATCAGCGCGAAATCAGCCGCGAACAGTTCGAACAATTGATCCAACCCATCATCGATCGCACCGTCGGTCCCTGTAAGCAGGCTCTGAAAGACGCCAAACTGAAGCCGGAGCAGATCGAGGAAGCGGTGCTGGTGGGCGGTTCGACTCGCATTCCCAAGGTGCAGGCGCTGGTGGAGGAACTATTCAGGCGCAAACCGCACACCGGTCTGAATCCCGACGAAGTGGTCGCGCTGGGTGCGGCGGTGCAGGCCGTTATTCTGGGAGGTGGCTCCGAGGCCACGCAGGACATGCTGTTGCTGGATGTGACGCCGCTGTCACTGGGAATCGAAGTGGCTGGCGGCGTAACTGACAAGATTATTCTGCGCAATTCGACCATCCCGGCATCGGCCACCCAGCACTACACCACGCAAATCGACGGCCAGGCCAACGTTGCCATCCATGTTGTGCAGGGCGAGCGTGAACTGGCCAGTGATTGCCGCTCGCTGGCGCGCTTCGATCTCAAGGGAATCCCCCCGATGAGCGCAGGCATGCCGCGCATCGAGGTGAAGTTTCTGATCGACGCCAACGGCATTCTGCATGTTTCTGCACGTGAGCAGCGCAGCGGCAAGGAAACCGAGATCGAAGTGCAGCCCAGCTACGGTCTAACCGACGATCAGGTCGAGAGTATGATTCTCGATTCCTTCGACTACGCCGAAGAGGATTTTCGCCGGCGGCAGGTGATCGAGGCCCGCAACGAGGCGCAAACTATTCTCTCCGCACTGGAGAAAGGCAAACAGAGCCCCGCTTGGGGTCAGCTCACCACCGAGGAAAAAAGGCGGATCGCCAAACTCGAGAAAGCTTTGGGTCAGGTGAACGCTGAAGACGACTATGCCGCGATTCGCCAAGCCATCGACGCGTTGAACCAGGGCACCATGCGGCTGGCCGAACTGATGATGGATACAGCCGTCAGCACGGCGCTGAAGGGCAAGACCATGGACGAAGCGGACCTGGGGGAGGGACCAACTGCAGGTCATCCGGTGGCGAAAGCGGATTTTGAGTAAGTTATGAACCAATTGTCGTCCCGAGCGCAACGAGAGATCTGCAGTTTGGCGGACGCATTGAAACTGCAGATTCCTCGTCGCCTTCGGCTTTTCGGAATGACAAGGTCTTTGAAGAACCTCGCGTAATTACAGAGGGCCGGGAGGAGCACGGCTTCAGCCGTGCCGCATGCACTACTCGGAGAAGCGGCTTCAGCCGCTGAGGGATTGAATATGGCGCACGAAAAAGACCAGAGCGGTAGCACGGCCACCGTCGATTCGCCGGGAGAGAACACGGTGCAGATCACGTTCCTGCCCGAGGGTAAAACCGTGGAGTTCGAGCACGGCAAGCTGCCCTATAAAGATCACGGCAAAGAACAGTCGATCCTGGATGTGGCCTTGAACTACGGCGTCCGCCTGGATCACGCCTGCGGCGGCAACTGCGCCTGCACCACCTGCCATGTCTGGGTGAAGGAAGGCGCAGAGAACTTGACCGATATGGACGACGATGAGGCCGACCGACTGGACATGGCGGCCGATCTTCAGTTAAATTCGCGTCTCGGCTGCCAGGCGGTCATCACCAAGCCCGGCAAGATGGTGGTGGAGATTCCCGCGTGGAATCGGAATTACGTTTCGGAAGAACACTAGACGATCAGCCAAGGGCTCCAACGAAGGACAACTTTCATGGCCAAAGATCTCACCTGGGATGACGCAATGGACGTCGGGATTCTGCTTTCCGAGAAGCACCCCGAACTCGATCCGCTGGCAGTGCGATTCACCGATCTGCATCGTTACGTGATCGAACTCTCCGAGTTCAAAGATGATCCCAAGAAGTCTACTGAAGGCAAGCTGGAAGCCATTCAGATGGCGTGGCACGACGAGGTTTTGGATCGTACGCAAGGCTAACGGGCAAGTTATCTGCAATGGTTTGAACTCGACCTTGCCAGAGTGAGTCGACCCGTAGCCAGTCGTCGGAAATGAGCGGCAGCAAGGCCGGGTTCCCAAATCTCCGGTTTTACCGGCGAACCTTCCCTTGCGGTACATCATCCGCTGCGCAACTACCCCACAAAACTTCATGACCGCGGATCGGGCCACTCGCGTAGCCGCCATTGGGCAATACCACGAAAATCACTGAGAACCGTTAATCGAAAGTGACAGCCATCACAGCGTCCTGTGATTTCGATCATCGCTTCCGAGAAAGATCTTGATTATCAAGGTACACTGTGTCACTTTGGGCACCGATGGCGCCGGTCGATCTGGCTCAGGGATGGGACCGTATTTAAGGATGTCGGACAAGTCGTTCGGTTGGACTGCCATCATCGCTACAGTCTTGGGCGGCATTTGTGATCCTGCGGGCGGTTGTGGCGGCTCACATACGCGAGCCGAGCAAGAAGTAACTCGATCCGAGAGCTACTATGGCCACAAGTAATCAGGGCACGGCGAACCCCAACGACCCGCGAACCACTACGGTGCCCCGTCGGAGATTCGTCGAAGTGCTGCTGGGTGGCGGGTTTTTGGCAACGGCGGTTGCATTCGTCTACCCCGTTTTACGCTACCTGGTCCCACCGAAAGCTTCCGATCTTGGCAGCGACGCAGTCGTAGCCGGGCGGGTCGGAGAGCTCAAGCCCGGCACTGGAAAGATCTTCCGCTTCGGTAACCGCCCCGGTCTGCTGATCCGTACCGTCAGTGGAGAATACCGGGCCATGTCGGCCACTTGCACCCATCTGTCCTGCACGGTGCAGTACCGCGACGATTTGCGCCAAGTCTGGTGCGCCTGCCACAACGGCAAGTACGACCTCAACGGCCGGAATATTTCGGGCCCTCCACCGCGTCCCTTGGAAACCTACGAGGTGCAGGTGCGGGCGGACGAAATATTCGTAAGGCGGCGCCGGGAGGCGTGAGATGAGTCCCTTACGCAACGCGCTGAAGTGGCTGGACGAGCGGCTTGGCTGGAGTGATTTGGTCGCCCCGTTGCGCAAGAAAACTGTTCCTCGCCACCGGCTTTCTTACTGGTACTTCCTGGGGGGGATCACTCTGTTCCTGTTCGGCATCCAGGTGGCAACCGGGATCCTGCTGCTGCTGTACTACCGGCCTGGAGCGAGCGAGGCCTTCGAGAGCGTGCAGTACATCATGACCCAGGTTCAATTCGGCTGGCTGATCCGGTCGATCCATTCCTGGTCGGCCAACTTAATGATCTTTACTGCCTTTGCGCACATGTTCAGCGTGTTGTTCCTGAAGGCCTACCGTAAACCGCGTGAACTCACCTGGGTCAGCGGAGTGGTCCTGCTATTTCTTGTCATGGGGTTCGGCTTCAGCGGTTACTTACTGCCGTGGAATACGCTGGCTTTCTTTGCCACCAAGGTCGGCACCGAAATCACCGGGCAGGTTCCCTTTATTGGTAAACCCATGATGATTTTTCTCCGCGGTGGCGAAGAGGTAACGGGTGCGACGCTCACCAGATTCTTTGGATTCCACGTCGCCGTTCTGCCCGGGTTGGTGACCGTACTGATTGTGCTGCACTTGTTGCTCGTGCAGCATCTCGGCATCAGCATTCCCCCGAAACTGGAAGAACGATGGACCGCGAATCCGTCTGCAAAGCGGGAAATGAAGTTTTTTCCTAACTTCATGCTACGGGAAATGATGGCTTGGTACGTGGCCCTGGGAGTTTTGGGCGCGCTGGCTGCGGTCTTCCCCTGGAACCTCGGCGTCAAGGCCGATCCTTTTGTGCCGGCGCCCGCGGGAATCAAGCCCGAGTGGTACTTCCTCTTTATGTTCCAGACGCTCAAGATCATCCCGTCCAAAGTCTGGTTCATCGACGGGGATGTTCTGGGTGTGGTTGCTTTCGGACTAATCGGCTTGTTCTGGATTTTGCTGCCTTTCTTTGAGAGCGGCCAACCTTCACGCACCAAACGTTGGATCACCGGGCTGGCAGTCTTTGCTCTTGCGTACGTGGCAGGGATGAGTGTTTATGGCCATCTTGCGAAATAAGCTCTGGCGCTTCAGCGCAGCCTGCTGCATCGGGCTGGCTGGCTTCGTCATATTCACTGTGTGCCTGGGTTACGGGCAAACGACGAACTCCTGCCTGGATTGTCACTCCGCCTTGCCTGATCCGCTGGGAGTAAGCCAGGAGAAGTTCAGCCAGGATATTCACGCACAAAAGGGTTTGACTTGCGCCAGTTGCCACGGCGGCGACCCGTCGAGCGACGATCCAGACAAAGCCATGAGCCCAAAGGCGGGGTGGAAGGGCAAGATAGAGCGGAAGCAGATCCCGCAGTTGTGTGGAACTTGCCATTCGGATCCGTCCTATATTCGGCAGTTCAACCCCAGCTTGCGCACCGACCAGTTGGACCAGTACCACACCAGTGTGCACGGCAAGCGCTTCGCGGCAGGAGATACCAAGGTCGCGGTGTGCACGGATTGTCATAGTGTGCACGATTTGAGGGCTCCGAGCGATCCCCGCTCCACGGTTAACCCGGTCAATGTCGCGAACACGTGCGCTCGCTGCCATGCCGACGCGGAGTACATGAAGGGATATTCCATTCCCACGGATCAGTTCGCAAAGTACAGCACGAGCGTGCACCACGAGGCACTGACCGTGCGAGGCGATCTAAGTGCGCCAACCTGTACAACTTGCCACGGAAACCATGGCGCCGCGCCGCCAGGAGTGGACAAGGTTCAGAACGTCTGTTCGAACTGTCATACCTTCCAGGCGCAGATGTACGACAAAAGTTCGCATAAAAAAGCTTTTGAAGCAGCTTCTCTTCCAGGATGCGTAGTGTGTCACAGCAATCATGGCATCCGCCATCCCACGGACGCGATGCTTGGCACTGGTTCGGACGGCGTCTGTATGCGGTGTCATACCCCAGGTGATGTCTGTGATCAGGCAAGGGCAGGACTACTGAGCAGCTTAAGCGGGTTGAACCAGGCCATTAGAAGCGCAGACCAGGTCCTCGGTATCGCCGAGTCCTCCGGGATGGAGGTGAGTGAGGCCCGGCTAGGGCAAGATCAGGCAAGGGATTCGCTGACCAAGGCTCGAGTCACAATCCATAGCTTTCGGACGGACTTGGTAGATCAGGATATTCAAGCCGGCCTGAAAATCGCTGCCCAGAACCTGCAAGCCGGAAAGAATGCGATGGTGGAACGCAATCATCGCCGTGCCGGACTGGGAATATCCCTCATCGCCATCGCGCTGGCGCTGGTTGGGCTGCGGTTGTACATCAAGAAGATAGAAAGTTAGAGCTCAATGACGTAAGTCGTTTGCACAAAACGCATCCGTGCGTCCGGCCGACGGAACCAGCGAGGCCCCGCCGCGTGGGGCAGATGCAGAGAAGCGAATGGCACAAGCTATCGACGGAATCGCATCGGATGCCGACCATCTCAGCGAACGAGTGCGGGAACTGGAACGGCGTGTTTCCGCATTAGAGGGGCACCGAGAGGTTGAGACTCCCGCACATCTTGCATCCGGGAGCGTTGCGCGGCTAAAATCGCGGCCTCCCGAGACGCTGCGCGGCTTCCCGCCTCCGAACGTGCCGGCAGGGGTGGCCGTGGTCGGCAAAGCCGTCCTGGGAATTTCGGGGGCGTATCTCCTGCGCGCGGTCGCTGAGTCGGGAACTCTCCCGCAGTTACCTGTGCTGATGGTCGCCATCGTGTACGCGGGAATGTGGCTGATCTGGGCGGTCAGAACTCACGCCACCAATCCCTTTGCCAGCGTCACCTACGCAACCACGGCGGCATTGATCCTCTCGCCTCTGCTGTGGGAATGCACCGTACGTTTTCACTTTCTGAGTCCGTTTTTCGCGGCGGCGGTGCTGCTGGCATTCGTTGCGCTCGCCTTAGCACTGGCATGGCGGCAAAACCTGCAGGCGATTCCGTGGGTGGCGACTCTGGCGGCCGTGGCCACGGCTCTTGCGCTCATTATCGCAACCCGCGACCTGGTACCGTTCACCGCGGGATTGCTGGCCGTGGCCCTGGCTGCCGAAGTGGTTGTCTGCCTCGGGCACAAACTCAGTGTGAGAGCGGTCCCGGCGATGGCAGCGGATTTCGCCGTGTGGTTGCTGGTTTTCGTGATGACGTCTCCCGAGGGCGTTCCGCCAGACTATCGCGTTGTCGGTGCAACTACGATCACAGTGCTGTGTCTGACGCTGCTTGCGATCTACGCTGGCAGCATTGGCCTGCGCGGCTTTGGGTTGCGCCACCGGCTGACCATCTTTGAAATCGTGCAGGGCGTTGTGGCGTTTGCGCTTGCGACCTTTGGGACGCTGCGCGCAAGGCCTGGCTCAGCCGCGGAGCTCGGCATTCTTTTCCTGCTGGCTGCGGCGGTGTGCTACTGGGGCGCGCTGTCGCGGTTCACAGGCGGCGAACAGACTCGAAATCGCCGAGTGTGCTCGACCTACGCCGTCGCATTCCTCTTGGCGGGAAGCCTGCTGCTTTTTCCGGCTAGCTTTCAGACGCTGTTCCTGTGCGCGGCTGCCGTGACGGCGGCTTACTTGTACCTGCGTACCGGCAAGCTCAGCCTTGGTATGCACGTGTCCTTCTACTTGGCAGCAGCGGCGCTCCTCTCGGGCCTGCTGCAATTCGCGGGGAGAGCTCTGGCCGGAACCGTTCCGCCCGCCCTAAATGCCGGCGCATGGGTGGTTACAGTTTCGTGCGTTCTGTGCTACTCCATCGGATCCTTTGCTTCGAACGATCAACGGAGGCAGCGGCTGCTGTGGATTGTCCCCTGCCTGCTGGTGGCTGGAGTGGGTGCGGCGCTGGCGGTGATGGTAAGTGTGAGACTAGGTTCGGCGAGTGGGATGCTGAATGCTTCGCGTCTCTCGGTTGTCCGGACCGTGGTGATTTGCTCGGCCGCTCTCCTCCTCGGCTTCGGCGGCTCGCATTTGAAACGCCCAGAGTTGTCGTGGGTTGCTTATGTCGCCATTCTATTCGGTACGCTCAAGCTTCTGTTCGAGGACCTTCGTTTCGGCAACGCCGCGTCGCTGGTGGCGTCGCTTTTGTTCTACGGTCTGATCTTGATCCTGATTCCACGGCTGACACGACTTGGCCGGGACGAGAGCTGATCACCGTTATTTTGGTCGCCCTTCTGCCGGTCTTCTAGCCTGCCGTCGCCGGAACCGGCTCTTCCACGCTGGCTTCGCGCAGGAACTTCGCCGCTTCCTCGGGTGGAGTCGGATTAATATAAAAGCCCGTACCCCATTCGAATCCCGCCGTCTTGGTGAGCTTCGGCATGAACTCGATGTGCCAGTGGTAGTGGTCATTGGTCGGGTCCTGCACCGGAGAGGTGTGAACCACCAGGTTATAGGGAGGGTTGTCGAGAACGCGGTCGGCTTTGATGAGCAAGGTCTTCAGCGCCTTGGCCAGGTTCTCGAACATGTGCGAAGAAGAGTTCTCAAACGCCGATTCGTGCTGTTTGGGCAGAATCCAGGTCTCGAACGGGAAACGCGGTGCGTAGGGCGCCAAGGTCAGGAAGTCCTCGTTCTCGGAAACCACGCGAATCCCCGTCTCCGTCTCCTGCCGGATGATGTCGCAAAAAACGCAGCGCTCTTTATAGATGTAATACTGCTTCGCGCCTTCGATTTCTTCGGTCAAGTAGATCGGCAGCATAGGCAGCGCGATCAGTTGCGAGTGGGCGTGCTCGAGCGAGGCGCCCGCGGCTTCGCCATGATTCTTGAAAATCAGGATGAACTTGAAGCGGCGATCTTTCTTGAGGTCGAGGATACGGTCGCGGAAGGTCCAAAGCACGTCCTCAATCCGCTTGGAGGACAGGGTCGCCAGGGTTTTGCTGTGATCCGGCGTTTCAATGATGACCTCGTGGGCGCCGATGCCATTCATACGGTCAAACATGCCCTCCGCCTGGCGGTTCAGCCCACCTTCAATTCCTAAGGCAGGAAACTTGTTGGGCACCACCCGCACGGTCCAGCCCGGCCCGTCGCGCTGCGGTGGAGGGCCCCCGTTGGGGTTGGGGCGATAGGCCTGAATTTCGGGAGGTGTCTTACTCTCATTCCCGTAACAAAACGGACAAAAACCGCCTTTGATCTTGACTGCCTCGCGGGCGAAATCAGTAGGGCGCTTGGCGCGGTCGGTCGAAATAATGACCCACCGGCCTACAATCGGATCTTTTCGAAGCTCGGGCAAGGATTGAATCCTTTCAATATGAGAGCTAAAGCCAAAACTTGTATTTTACGCCAACGAGAAGGCATTCTGAAATAACTCGAAGCGGGGCTGGCTGGGGTCGCCTTCATAATATACGGTGACTACATCAAAACGCCACTGGCACGGAAGTGCCAGATGCCGGAGGTAATCGCGGGCGACGCGGGTCAGGGCCCGCTGTTTGTCGCGATCCACAGCGGCTTCGGCTGGTTTCACATCGTGCGTGGTGCGGGTCTTTACTTCAATAAAGCACAGCACTTCGTTTTGCCAGCCGATGAGGTCGATTTCTCCGCGTGAATGTGGCGAGCGAAAATTGCGGGCTACCATCAGGTAGCCGCGTTGACGTAGGTGGAAGTAAGCATCTTCTTCTCCGCGACGTCCGATGCGCTGGTGGGGAGCGGTTGTCTCCGGGGGCAGAATTCGCAGGGCGAGCCAGTCGAGGGCCCGAACCGTACCGTGGGTGAGGCGACCAGAAGACATAGAAATAGCACCGCTAGAGTAGCGGTCGAGATCACAGCCAGACTGTGACGCCGGTCACAAAGGCTGTACGTGCGGCGCGGACACTGCCATCTGCGAACGCCGGTTTGGCTTGACTTCGAGCCGCGCCAATCGCACAATCGCATCATCAGTTAGCCGGCATGATCAGGCAACCATCGCCGCCGCCGCCGAATCGCACCCCAGAGGAGCCATTTATGCGAACCGTCGGATTCTTGCTCGGCTTCCTCTTCCTTACCTTGGCCGGTCCCAGCTATCAGACCGTCGCTCAAACTGCTCCGGCGCCGGCAAGTTCTGCATCTGAGACCGATTCTGCGACTGGCCAAACGCAGGCGAACCAGCCGGCATCCTCCGGTTCGAAGAAAGAAACGGAAGATAGCGGCTCCGGCGAGCACAGGCTCCATTTGCGGTTGGGGACGATCTTCCTCGGCGCCGGTTATTCTCGCGTCTCCGGACCCGGATATTATCCCTATGACTTCTACCCGTTGGGGGCGGAGTACTCAGCCTTCTGGTTTCCCTACTGGGGACCTTATCCTTTCTTGGCTCCCGGTTATTTCGGTTACGGATCTGCCAAAGGAAAGGTAAGGTTGTCCGCCGAACCCAAGACCGCAGAAGTCTATCTCGATCACGCCTATGCCGGCACCGCGGACCACCTAAAAAACATATGGCTGGAGCCCGGCGCCTACGATCTATCCTTGGCCGCGGCGGGCCACGAAGCTTTTCGCCAGCGTATCTACGTGCTCAGCGGCAAGTCACTGAAGATCACAGCCAAGCTGGTTGCCGAACCGAAGCCCGGCGAAATGAAGGACAAGCCATGAACTGGAAGTTTTGTACAGCAATGATCCTGGGCTCGGCGACGTTTCTGGTGGCCGACGGACCGAAAGGCACCGAACCCCGTCCCGCCGCAGCCGGTTATCCCGCCCACACCGAGATAGCTGGCGTCGCCGTCGGAGCCTCGCTTCTTTCCGCCGACCAGGCGCGGCGCAATTTCGTTTCCGACGTCAACCGCTGCTGTCTGGTGGTCGAGGTGGCAGTCTACCCGCCCAAGGACAAGCCGCTCAGTGTTTCATTGAATGATTTCGTATTGCGCATCAAGGACACAGGTGTCGCGGCGAAACCTTCAAGCGCCAAAGTCATCGCCAGCAGCCTGCAGAAGAAAGCCCGCGACGATCGCGATGTGACCGTGTCGCCCAGCTACGGCGTCACCTATCAGAGCGGCCGCGGGTACGATCCCGTGACTGGCACCTCGGGCAGCGGAGTAACCCACACCGCCGGCGTATTGGTCGGAGTTGGCCACCCCGGCCCCAATCCGGCATCGACCGACAAAGACCGTAGCGCCATGGAGGCCGAACTCAGCGAGAAGGGACTGCCTGAAGGTGCGGCGGCCACTCCGGTTTCCGGCTACGTGTACTTCCCCCTTTCCTCGCAGAAGAAAAACGCTGTCCAGCTCGAATACAAGCTGGGCGGGGAGAAGGTTGTGCTGGCCTTGCCGTAAGGGATGGGTTAATCCAGCTCTAGGGCCATCTTCACTGCGCGCTCCACCTCTGCGATCTTCGGCGGAGACAGGAATCCGATGTACTGGGTGAGGTCCGATTTGCGCAGACTCACCAGGTTGTCGCACATAATCCAGCTGGGATGCTTCAAACCTTCGTCGGGGCGAACCGCGACTTGCGTGGACTCGCCGCTGGTAAACACTGGCGCGCAAATAACGGTCGAGAATTTCGAGTCGATCAGCACCTGTCGACTCATGACCACGAAAGCCCTGTGCTGCTTAGGATCGCCGCCAGGCTTGTACACGCGGTATAGCTCGCCTCGTTTCACGTTAGCCTGGTGTCACGCCAGGCCTGAGACACCCATTTATTCTCCCGCGACCTGGTAGTCGAGCACGTCCGAAGCTTCGGCATTGAGGCGATCGGAAGCAGCGTTGATCCGCGCCAGATCACGGGCTTCGACCGCCGCCCGCGTCCGCTCCTGCAGGTATTTTCGCAGCACTCGCTCGATGAAGGCGGAGCGGGAATTTGATCCGGCCAGGCGGTCAATCCTGGCCAAGACGTCGCTCGATAGTGTGATAGTTGACTGCGTGTTCGTCTCCACTAACTTTGCTTGTTGGCCTTGGACACGGATGGAATTCAGACAAAAGAAAGGGGCCGGTTTCCCGGCCCCCGAGTAACCCAAGATTCAATCTAGAAGGTGTAGCGCACCGACAAACGGATGCCGCGTGCGTTTTGATAATAAGCCGGCTTGCCATACATGCTGTTGGCGACGAAGGGCACGCCGAAGTCGTTGGGTGTCTGGATAAGACTCTTCCACGGGTAGGCATGTTCGTATGCGGAATAAGCCTGCGCCGTTCCGATAACGGTGTTGCCCGGTGTGAGGAAGCTTTGGAACTGCTGGGTGTCGACTTGCGAGATAAACGCCGTCGGCGTCCGTTCATTCAGCAGGTTGGTGAAGTTGGCTTCAAAGCGGAGAATCTGAGCTTCGTTGTTCCTGCTCAACTTGAATTCCTGCGCGAAGCTCGCATCCGATTGGTTGAACCACGGGGTCCGGCAACTGCAGACGCTGGTCACCGTGGGAGTGAGGAAGCCGGCGCCATTGGGAGCCACCGTGATGTTGGCGAACTTGCCCCGGCCCTCGGGATAGATCGGGAAGCCTCCGGAGAACGGGGGTTGGTCGAAGGAGAAACCCACGTCGACGTAGGTGCTCATCGGAGATCCTTGGTACATGGTCTGGAACCATCCGATGTTGGTGGTCGTCCAACCGCCCTTCCAGGGAATTTGGTAATAACCATACCCCTTGAGGGCGTTGGGACGGTCTGTGGCCAGCGGTCCGCTGGAGGAGCGGCCGTAGGCGTCATATTGGAAGAAGGTCTCGTCAAACGCGCGGCTGTTGTTGGGGGCGTTTCGTCCGCCGCCGCCATCGGCGAGGTCACTGCTGGTCAGCCCGGAGTAGTTCCCGCGGAGGTTGCTGTAGGTGTAGGAGAACATCCCGAACCAGTGATTGCTGGCCGTTTTGGTCAGGCGGATTTCCAGGCCGTCGTAGCTGCGGGCGGCCGGGACGTTCGGTGGGCACAACGCGCCACAGAATGTGTTAGTGGCGTTTTGCCCGTAGCCTGGATTGACGATTTCGAAGATTTCGCTGCCCGTCGGATCAAACAGGGCTGCGTCTTCGATGGCACGGTCCAAACGACGACGGTCCCAGCGAGCTTCGAGTGCCAGGTTCTTGCGCAGAGCGTAGTCCACGCCGAACACAGACTCGTGCTGCCGGTAGGGTTTCAATCCCGGAACCACGCCTTCGGTTCCGCGGAAGTTCTGATTTTCGAGGAAGGTAAGCCCAGCCGGCACCGCTCCCCCTGCCCAGCTGGCACCGCCTGAGCTGCTGCCGCTGCAGTAGCGTCCGGAGGAATTAAAGGCCAGCTGCAGCGAGGTAACGTCCGGTGTGTCCAGAGCGTAGAAGCAGTTCTGCCAGAATTGGCCACCGAAAGAACTGATAGCCAGGTTCAGCTTCATCAAATCGTTGAACACGCCATAGCTGCCGAACACCTTCATCCTGCCGTCGCGGAAGACGTCCCAGGCAGCTCCGATGCGAGGAGCGATTTTGTCACCCCAGCCGAAGTTGATGGGTCGGGCCGGAAAGCCGCCGGCCGTGGTTTCGCCCGGCAGATATTCTTTTTCGATGCGCAATCCGGCATTGACCGTGATGCCTCGGCCAATCGTCCACGCATCTTGCAAGAAGAAACTGTGGTTAACACTGGATGCGTAACCAGCGGAGCCGTAATCGTATGCGTTGACATAGCCATACAACCCAGCGCAGTGGCCGTATAGAGTCACAAACTGCGCGCAGTTGGCAGCACCAGTTGAACCTCCCGGACTGAAGGCACTACCCGATCCCGGGAAGATCTGGAGATACGGCGCACTATAGCGTTGGTTAACCCCGTTGGACACCTGATTGTATTGGTACCCGAACTTGAAGTTGTGGGTGCCGAAGCGGGTGCCCTTGAACCAGGCGATGTCCTGATCAAATTGGCGGTGCTTGTTGGCGTTAAAGAGAGTGAAGCTTTGATCGAACCCCTCGGAGAAGAAACCTCCGGGCTGTTGCAGGGAGATCGGCAGAGTAACGCTTGGCGTACAGGGAGCGGGGGCGCAGTTCTGGAAAACTCCGCCGGCGCCGGGAGCAACACCGGTGGTGCCGGGAATGCTCCAGCCGAACAGCGTGCCGCCCTGCGGATAACCGAAGTCGTGGTAGTTCTCGAAGAAATATCCAAAACGGGTGGTTGCGATCAGCTTCGGAGTGATGGTGACATCAGCGCCAAAGTTGTAGGTTGCGTTAGGAGCGCTGAAACCAAAGCCGTGTTCGAATTCGAACAAGGGCTGAGAAGCTGAAGGATTGGCATAGCCCTGTCCTGGGATCGTGGCATCGCCCAACGGCAGCACCGTGCCGCTTTGGCGTTGCAGTTGATACAGCCAGGAAGCAAACACTCGCACTTCCTGGGTCAGCGTGGCATCCAGCCGCGCCGTCGTGAAGTACGTCTGGGTATCCTGATTAAAGGTTTGCACTCCGGCGCCATTGTCGTTGAGCCCGAAGTTAATCGTCCGGTCCAGCGAAGTGTACTTGGGATCAAATCCCAGGAAGAACCACAAACGATCCTTGAGAATTGGACCACCGATGGTAAATTCCGGCTGGAGGTAGCGGGTGTGGTCCGGGCGTTGGGTGTAGGTGATGGGCTGAGGATCGCGGCCGGTGTTCGGATCTCCCGGGTCCTGGAAATTGTAATAGATGAAGGGATTGTTTTGATTCGCGTTCATAGCGTCCGACTGGAAGTCGGCGCCGAAGGAGCCGTGCCAGGAATTGCTGCCGTGCTTCATGATGACGTTGACCACGCCACCCATCGCGCCGCCGTGTTCCGCTTCGATTCCGGAACTCTTCACTTCGACCTGGTCGATGAAGTCAAACGGCACGTCGGAGTGCGAATAACCGCCAATCACGTTCGAGGTGTCTTGCCCTTCGACGAGGTAGCGATTTTCTGAATCGGCGCCGCCCCCAACCTGGTAACCGAAGCCACCGCCGTTCGAAGTGCTGCCGGCGGAGCCGCCGCCAGTTCCGGGCCGGACCATGGCCCCAGGCCCTGTGCCACCCGGTGAGTTGTTGCCCATCAAAGGTTCATTGCGGGCTGCGGGTGCAAATTGAATCACTGACTGGTAAGAGATACCGTGCGGAACATCCGCCACTACGTCTGGGGTGATGTTGGTGACCGTCCGCGTGGTAGCTACGTCAATAATGGGAGCCTCGCCGCTCACTTCCACCACCGTGGTGCTGGAGCCGACTTGCAATTGCAGGTCGAGAGTAGGAAGGTGCCCGACTTCAATGGTGATGCCCTGGCGCTTCAGCTGCGTGAATCCGGATGCGCTCACCGTGATCGCGTAAGTGCCGGGCGGTAAGTTGGCAAAGCGGTAATAGCCGCTGCCGTCTGTCTCCAGCGTCTTGGAACCGACCAGCGAGGTGCCAGTCAGTTCGATTTTGGCTTTCGAAACGACCGCCCCGCTGGGATCTTTCACGCTTCCCTGCAGGCCGCCAGTTGTCTCCTGGGCGGATGCGGCAATCAGGAAGAAAGCCACGAAAAGACACAAGGATGGGATCAATCTACAGTTTCTTAGGATCTGATTCATGCGATTCTCTCCTTCAATCCTGAGCTGATCTGGCGGAAATTCCTGAGGCGTGCGAAGCGCGCCCCACAGTGGCTCGGTTACTTGGGAACAACACTTGTTCACTGTCTTCGGAATCTCTTTCCAGATGTGGCCGCAAACCCGTTTGTGGGCTCACGGCGCTGCGAACGGCGGAGTAGAGCGGAGCATGCGGCTCGCCAACAAAACATCATGGACAAACCACTGGTACCAGTAGCCGCCGGAGAGTGATGAAGTGCGTGATGGATTCGATGAACGAATGTTGTCACCGGGATGAATCCAGAACAGCACCCTGCCGTTGCACCTTTGTTTCTACTTGAAACAGTACACCGCAGTGCGCGCCGCATATGGGAATTGGGAAGTACGGAGCAGACCAGTCAAATTGCGGCTGTGATGTTATGTCTACATATCAATGATTAATTGTTCTGTTGAAATGGTCTTTTGAAGTCAACGTGCGATGCAGGCGGAGGCCCAAGGAGATTCGATGCGAACCATACGCAGACACAGCATTCCGCTTCCACCATCCACCGCGGTGAAGTCCAGATGTGGCCCGGACTTTCCACAATCCATTTCCGCGAGTCGATATCGCCCAGCGTTACGAAGGGTTTTTCGAACCCGAATTCCGCACCGAAGAACAGGGCTGTCTGGACGACCTTGCTCTAGCCCTTATCGGCTGGTCTGGCGGCTTTTTGCACTGAAGTTCGGCGAAGTTCCGACGATGGTCCCTTTTAGAGGGGAGCCGCGCGGTGGCTCCGCGTCTGCTCTTGGCTGACAGCTCACAAATCACAGATTGCACTCCACGGAAGCGATCCCGAGAATTCCGGGTCGATGCCCTGCTGCGCCGCAAAGGAGCGGCCGGATTCGTTATCGCCGGACTCTTGACAAGTCTGCTGGGCTACTTCTCCTGGCGGAATGCCCGGCAGACCGCGGCAGACGCCGATGCGGTTACCTATAGCCATGCTGTCATGGAAACCCTCGAGGTCACGCTCCGGCATTTGCTAGATGTGGATTCCAGCGGGCGTGGTTTTGCCCTGACCGGACACGAACCATTCCTGGAGACTTATGGGACAGGCAAACTTGCTGTCGTCCAGGATCTGGATGCATTGCGTCACTCGAGGCCCGACAATTCGAGCGGGCAACGGCGCTTGGACGTGATGGCGTCGCAAGTGACCGCCCAAATCGAATACGCCGCCAGTCTGGTGGCCGCGCGGCGGCAGACTGGCGCAACCCCCACGGTGCGTCAGTTAGAGCAAGCCCAGCAACTCATGGACGCGGTGCGCACCACGATCCAGCAAATGCATTCCGAGGAAGTGCAACTGCTGGAACAGCGCATCCACAAAAGCCGCGCCGCGCAGCGTTCCACAATCCTGGTCATGCTCACGGGGTCGCTTCTGGATCTAGCCTTCCTGATCATGGCGGGGTTCGCCATGAACCGCAGCGCGCGGGCGCGGGCCGAGGTTAACGCTCTCAATGCCGAGCTGGAACTGCGGGTGGCGCAGCGTACGGCGTCGCTGGGAGAAAGTGAAAACCGGCTGGCGGGTGTCATTCAGTCGGCCATGGACTCCATCATTACGGTGGATGCGCAGCGGCGCATTGTGCTGTTCAACGCGGCTGCCGAGAGGATGTTCCGCTGTCCAGCGGCGGACGTGCTGGGACAGCCGATTGAGCGGTTCATTCCGCAGCGTTTTCATGCGGCGCACAGCGGGCACATCCAGCGCTTCGGTGAAAACGGAGTCACCACCCGGGCAATGGGGGCGATGGGCGCTCTGTGGGCGACGCGGGCCGACGGCGAAGAGTTTCAGATCGAAGCCTCCATCTCGCAAATCGAAGCCGCAGGCCAGAAGATGTTCACGGTCATTTTGCGGGATGTCACCGAACGCGTCCAAGTGGAGCGGGACCTGCGCGAAACCCAGGCTCGGATGACCGGAATCATTGCCTCGGCGATGGACGCCATCATCACCATAGACCGCCAGCAGCGCATCGTGCTCTTTAATACCGCGGCGGAAAAGATGTTCGGCTGTCCCGCGGCGGAGGCGCTGGGAGATCCCCTGGCGCGTTTTATTCCGGAGCGCTTCCGCGCAGCCCATGGGGGCCACATCCGCAGGTTCGAAGAGACCGGGACCACTAACCGGGCGATGGGCGCCATGGGGGCGCTTTGGGCGCTGCGCGCGGACGGCCAAGAGTTCCAAATCGAAGCCTCCATTTCCCAGATCGAAGCCGCAGGGAAAAGGCTGTTTACGGTGATTCTTCGCGATGTGTCGGAAGCCAAGAGGGCGGAAGAAGCTCTGCGCGAGCAATCCCGCTTGCTTGACCTAGCCCCGGTTCTGGGGCGTGACATGGAGAGCCGCATCGTGCTCTGGAATGCGGGGGCGGAGAAACTCTTCGGTTACAGCCGGGAGGAAGCCCTCAACCAAATCTCCTACGAGCTGCTGCAAACCGAATTCTCCCAGCCCATTTGGCAGATCGAGGCGCAATTGCTGCGTAGCGGGACTTGGGAAGGAGAACTCATCCATCTCCGCAAGGACAGCAGTATCCTGGCGGTGACCAGTGTGTGGGTGTTGCATCGCAACGCCCAAGGGCAACCGCTGCGCGTCCTGGAAACCAATACCGACATCACCGCCCGCAGGCGCGCCGAAATGCAATTGGCGTTACAGGCCAAGGAACTCTCCAGGCAGGCACAAGAACTGACCGCTTCGGAACAGCAAATCCGCCAGCTCAACGACGACCTCGAGCAGCGCGTGCAACAACGCACCGCCGAACTGGAAGCCGCCAACAAGGACCTGGAAGGCTTCACTTACTCGGTGTCGCACGATCTGCGCGCTCCGTTGCGGCATATCGCCGGTTTCTCCGGCATGCTCCTGGAGGAATACGCCAGCAAGCTCGAACCCGAGGCTCAGCGTTATCTGCAACGCATTCAGGACGGCACCCGGCGCATGGGCATGTTGGTCGACGATCTGCTGAATCTGGCCCGCATCGGCCGCCAGCAGCTGCACCGCCAACTCACCGGCCTGGACTCGGTGGTCAACGACGTGATCGCCGATCTCCAACCCGACGCCGTAGGCCGCACCGTGGAGTGGAAAGTCGGCAGCCTGCCTTACCTCGAGGCCGATCCTTCCCTGCTCAAGCAGGTGTTTCAAAATCTGCTTTCGAATGCGCTCAAGTATTCGCGCCCACGTTCCTCAGCCGTGATCGAAATTGGTCAAGTGCAGCCCAACGGAACTCCAGTCGTCTTTGTGCGCGATAACGGGGTGGGCTTCAGCATGAAATACCGGGACAAGCTGTTCGGGGTATTTCAGCGGCTGCACCGCGAGGAAGACTTCGAAGGCACCGGCGTCGGTCTGGCGGTGGTGCAGAGGATTGTGCAAAAGCATGGCGGAAACATTTGGGCGGAGGCAGAAGTGGACAAAGGCGCAACCTTCTATTTCACCTTGGGCGCGGTCGGAGCAGCCGAGCCTGAGGCGCAGGCCATCACCGCGGGGGGACAATCATGAATTACAGCGAAGTGGACATTCTGCTGGTGGAAGACAATCCGGACGACTTGGAACTCGCTCTGCATGCCCTGAAGAAAGAGAATCTGGCGAACAACATCTTCGTCGTCCGGGATGGTGAGGAAGCATTGGATTTTCTGTTCTGCAGCGGCGGTTTTGCCGATCGTTCGGTCTCTCATCCTCCCAAGCTGGTGTTGCTTGACCTCAAGCTGCCGAAGATCAACGGGCTCGAGGTGCTCACGCGGCTAAAACAGGATCCGCGTACCAAGTCCATCCCGGTAGTGATTCTGACCTCGTCGCGGGAAGAACAGGACCTGGTGCGCAGTTACGACCTCGGCGCCAACAGCTTTATCCAAAAGCCGGTGGATTTCGAGCAGTTCCGCAACACCGTCAAGCAGACCGGCCTGTACTGGCTGGTCATGAATCAACAGCCGGTCGGCGACGGCGTTGCCGCTGCCGGGACGAAGGTGGGATGAGCGACGTCACTCAGGACGATGGGTATCCAAGCAAGCTGCGGGCGTTGCTGGTGGAGGACAACGCGCTCGACGCCGAGCTTATGTTACGCGAACTGGAGCGCGCCGGCTGCGAGGTATCGAGCGACCGGACGCAGACCGAGGCGGAGTTCCGGCAATGCATCACGACCGGACCATACGACGTAATCCTCGCCGATTACAACTTGCCGCAGTGGCGGGGAATGGAAGCGTTGGAGATGGTGCGCCAGCTCGGGTTGGACATCCCGTTCATTCTGGTCACCGGTTCCCTGGGCGAAGCCAGGGCGGTCGAATGCATGAATCAGGGCATTACTGATTACATCCTCAAAGACAATCTGGCCCGGCTACCCGTGTCCCTGCGCCGGGCGTTGCAGGAAAAGCATGTGCGCCAGCAGAAGAAGCAGGCGGAAACCGCCATGCAGGAGAGCCGGAATCAGTTGCACGCCATTATTCAGTCAGCGCTGGACGCCATTATCACCATCGACGAGCAACAGCGGATTGTGCTGTTCAATCCATCGGCGGAGAGAATGTTTGGTTGCAGCGCGGCCGATGCAGTGGGCCAACCGCTTGACCGCTTCATCCCCAGCCGTTTTCGTGAGGAACATCGCCAGCAAGTTCGCGACTTTGGGCTCAGTAACAGCACCCGGCGCAAAATGGACGACCTGGGCATTCTTTACGGGCTGCGCGCTGACGGCACCGAATTCCCCGCAGAAGTCTCCATCTCGCAGGTGAAACTGGGAAACAGCAAACTCTACACCGCTATCGTGCGCGACATCACCGAACGCCGGCAGGTGGAGCTGGAACTGCAGGCGAGTGAGGAGCGCCACCGCCAGTTGTTCGAGCGTTCCGCCAGCGCCATCGCGGTTTGCAAAATGGAGTTCGATGCCCAGGGGGTGCCTTGTAATTTTCGTTACCTGGAGGTCAACCCGGCTTTCGAGCAGATGACGGGGTTAGTCCATGACCAGGTCGTGGACCGTCCTGTGCTGAAACTACTTCCCGATCTGGAGCACTATTGGCTGGAGATGTTCGGCGAGGTGGTGACCACTGGCGAACCAGCCACCTTCGAACAATATTCGCGCTCTCTCCACCGCTACTACGAGGGCAGCGCATACCGGCCCCGGCCGGGACACTTCGCGACGTCGTTCATGGATGTGACCGAGCGCAAGCGGTCGCAAGATCAGCTGGCCAAGAAGGCCGCCGATCTCGCCCGCTCTAATCGCGACCTGGAGCAGTTCGCCTATGTGGCATCCCACGACCTGCAGGAGCCACTGCGAATGGTGGCCAGCTACACCCAGCTGCTGGCGGAACGCTATCGCGGCAAACTGGACGAAAATGCCGACAAGTACATCGGCTACGCCGTCGAGGGCGCCGTGCGCATGCAGACGCTCATCCAGGATCTCCTGGCTTTTTCCCGCGTAGGGCGCAACGGACAGTGCCGTACTCTCATCGATTGCAATCTGATTTATGACCTGGCGGTGCAGAACTTGCAGGCTGCAATCGAGGAAAGCCATGCGTCCATCCGCCATAATCCACTTCCGGTCGTCACCGCCGACCGCTCACAGCTGGTGCAGCTTTTTCAGAACCTGATCGGCAACGCCATCAAGTTCCGGGGGAGTGAAGCGCCGGCCATTTCTATTTCCGCCGAAAAGCAGGCCGATGCCTGGACGTTCGCCGTGGCCGATAACGGCATCGGCATCGCCCCCGACCACCGGGAGAACATTTTCATCATCTTCCAGCGCCTGCACACGCGAGAGGAATACTCCGGCAACGGTATCGGGCTGGCGATCTGCAAGAAGATCGTGGAACAGCATGGCGGGCAGATCCGGGTTGACTCCGAAGTGGGGCGTGGCTCCATTTTTCGCTTCACGATTCCGCTCCAATCCCCCGACCAGGAAAGCAGACAAGCATGAAACCTGCGCCCGAAATCCTGTTGGTGGATGACAGCCCGGCGGATGCCAGTCTGGTGTGCCAGGCCCTGGCTTTGAGCCCGCGCGGCAGTCACATCCACGGCGTCACGGACGGCGAGGAAGCCATGGCTTTTCTTCACCGCCTGGGCAAGCATGCCCATGCGGTGCGCCCGGATCTGGTCGTGCTTGACCTGAATCTCCCCCGCAAAGATGGACGCGCGGTGCTGGCGGAAGTCAAGGCCGACCCGGACTTGCATAGGCTGCCCATCATCGTCTTCACCACCTCGAGCTCCGGCCTGGATGTTGTTCGCAGTTATGAACTGGGAGCAAACTGCTACGTCACCAAACCGGGGAATCTGGGGGATTTTTTCGCGGCGGTACGGTCCATCGAAGAATTCTGGTTCGACTTTGCCAGCCTGCCTCACTAAGGAGAAACCGTGAACGATCAAGCTACCAACGTGCTGCTGATCGAGGACAACCCGGGAGACGCCGACTTGGTCCGGCTGCGGCTGGTCGAAGGCAAGACTCCGGTAAATGTCTTTTGCGTAAACCGGCTGGCCGACGGGATCGCATCCCTGAGCGCAGAGACCCCCTCGCTTATCCTGCTCGATCTCAACCTTCCCGACAGCCACGGCTCGGAAACCTTTCGCAAGATTCTGGAAAAAGCGCCCGATGTGCCCATCGTCATTCTCTCCGGCCAGGAAGACGAAGCCCTGGCGATCCGGGCCGTCCACCAGGGAGTACAGGATTACCTGGTCAAGGGTGAGATCACCAGCAGGCACCTGGAGCGGGCGATGCGCTACGCCGTGGAGCGCCAGGGGCTGCTGCGCTCGCTCGAAATCAGCCGCAAACAACAACTGGAGTTTAAGAACCGCTTCCTTTCCCACGTCTCGCACGAGCTGCGCACACCGCTCACCTGCATCCACCAGTACGTGTCGCTTTTGTACGACGGCTTGTCGGGCGCGGTGAGCCCCGAGCAGCGCGACCACCTGCGCACTATTCTGAAAAGCGTCAACCAGCTGCACGCCATGATCCGGGACCTGCTGGAGGCGACGCGGGCAGAGGCCGGAAAAATCCGCATTGAGCAGCGTTGCGTGGCCCTGGGCGATCTGCTGCAGCAGGCGGTGGTCATGATGCAGGCGGCCGCTCAGCAGAAACACGTGGGCCTGGAAATCGCTTTCGACCAGCGCCTCCCCATGGCCTTCGCGGATCCCGACCGGGTCCTCGAAGTGCTGCTCAATCTCATCGACAACGCTATCAAGTTCACCCCGCCCGACGGAGCCGTTGTGGTCAAGGCTTGCCTGGCCGACGCCGACCCGGCGTTTGTCTACATCTCGGTCGCCGATACCGGCTCCGGGATCAGTCCCGAGGCACTGCCGCTGATCTTCGAACGTCTTTACCAGGATCCCGACCAGATCGACGGCAACCGTAACGGTCTGGGTCTCGGACTCTACATTGCGCAGGAGCTGGTTAGTTTGCACGGTGGGCGCATCTGGGTTACCAGCCAGCCCGGCGAGGGCAGCACCTTCTCTTTCACCTTGCCGCTGTATTCCCTGGCCAAGCTGCTGCTGCCGGTGATCACCCAGCGCGAACGTCTACGCGATTCATTCGTTCTGGTGCGGGTGGCGCTGACTCCCCTGACCCAGCCCCCTCGCGGCAACTGGAGAGGGATCTGTCAGCAGGTTCTTCAGCTGCTGCCGCGTTGCGTTTACGTGGATAAAGATCTGGTGCTTCCGCCCATGGGAAGCAGCGGGTCGGAGGAAAACCTGTTCGTGGTTGCTTCCACCGATATGGAGCGGGTGAACATCATGCTGGACCGCATTCGTGGGCAGCTCGACTCCTTCACCGAATTGAAAACCGCAGGCGGAGTGCGAGTGACGGCTGAGCCTCTGCGGCTTTCCCCGGCGGCAGAAACAGTTAGCCTGGAACAACAAGTCCAACAAGTCGCCGATTGCGTCACCGACAGAATCATGCACGATTTGGGCTGCAAGCAGAACTTCCGCACTGAAGAGAATCACAAAACTGCCGATGGAGGCTAAATGGAGAATAAAACTATGAACCGCGCCAAGATCATGATCGTGGACGACGACCCTGAGCTTCGACTGGCCCTGAAGTTGCGTTTGCGGGCCCACCACTATGACACGGTCAGCGCCTGCGACGGCTATTCCGCCATTGCCCTGGCCCAGAAGGAGCATCCCAACCTGATTCTGCTGGACCTCGGCCTGCCCGCTGGAGACGGTTATGTGGTGCTGAAGAGGCTGCAGGACAGCGACACTCTCTCCGATATTCCCGTGATCGTATTGACGGCGCGCGATCCTCAGGCCAACGAGGACCGCAGCCTGGGTGCGGGCGCAGCCGCCTTCTTCCAGAAGCCGGCAGACAACCACGAGCTGTTGCAGGTTATCCAGGCCACCTTGCGGAATGCCTCTCCGCCCGCTCCGAGCCTGCCCTGCTAAGGCAAAGCGTGGTTCGCAATGCGGGCGCGGGCCCGTGCTGCGCTGAAAGACTGAAGAATGGTCGGGACGGGCAGATTTGAACTGCCGACCCCTCGCACCCCAAGCGAGTGCTCTACCAGGCTGAGCCACGTCCCGACGGGAAAGCCGCTGCGCTCAAGGCGTGGCGGCGGGGTTGACCAATCAATTCTACATCAGACCTCTAGCAATGTTGCGTGGGGAAAGAATTTGTTCGCGTTCTTTGCGGCCTTCCTTGGCGACCTTGGCGGTTAAGAACTTTGTCCCGATTAAGGCAGGATCAAACCCTTTAACCGCGAAGTACGCCAAGAGGACGCAAAGTTCGCGAAGCGAACCAGCAGTATCTCCCATTTATGCGCGGCTGGGCCAGCGGGGGCGCCCGCCCCTGCCCGGAATTTTCTTTTCTTCCAACACCGCAAACTGTATTTTCTTCTCCACCGGATCGATGCGATCGACCAGAACGTGCACTTTTTGCCCCATCCGGTAGATCTTGCGGTTGCGCTGACCGATGATCTCACGAGTGTTTTCGTGATAGGTGTAGCGGTCGTCGGTTAAAGACGCGAGCGGCACCAGGCCTTCGATGAACAAATCCGTCAACTCGACAAAGAATCCGAACTTGGTGACGCTGATAATCAGGCCATCGAAATCGTCCCCCACGCGGTTCTGCATGAATTTCACTTTCTTCCATTCCATGAGGTCGCGCTCCGCTTCGTCCGCGCGGCGCTCCGATTGGCTGCATTCCTCGGCAATCTCGTGAAGTTCTTCCAGGGCGATCGGGCCCCCGAGTGGTGCGAGTGATTCGCGGTGCGCGGCGTGATCGCGGCGTTTGGACCAGGGAGTGGCAGTGTCGCTCGCGGGCGTAGGCGCCCGCGCCACACGATCTTTCAGCACCTCCTTTAATATGCGGTGCACAATCAGATCGGGATAACGGCGGATCGGCGAAGTGAAGTGCGTGTAGGTCGTCGCAGCCAGGGCGAAGTGGCCGAGGTTTTCTTCCGAATAGCGAGCCTGCTTCAACGACCGCAGCATCAGGTAGGAAAGAATTCGTTCTTCCGGCTTGCCCGCAATCTTTTCCGTCAATTTCTGGTACATGCGCGGCGTGATGTGAACTTCTTTCGGAACCTCGATCTCCCGCGCTCGCTTGCCGCTGCCATAATTCGCGCGGCGGTCGGTTTTGAATTGCATACGCTGGATGGGCAACGCGCCGATCCCGAGGGAGTAACCAAAAGTAGCGGCTATGACTTCAAAGTCGTAAACCCGCTTGGCGTCCGGTTTTTCGTGGACCCGATAGAGCGATGCGATCCGCTTGTTCTCCAGGAATCCGGCCACGCATTCGTTGGCCGAGAGCATGAATTCTTCGATCAGCCGATTCGCCATATTCCGCTCGGAGCGGGTGATACTTTTCATCAATCCAAATTCGTCGAATTCGATGACCGGTTCCGGCAGATCGAAATCAATCGACCCCCGGCGCTCGCGTTTGCGATTCAGGATCAGCGCCAGATCGCGCATCATCTCGAATGCAGGGATCAGGCTGGCATAACGTTCCCGGGTCGCGGCATCGCCTTCCAGAACTGCGTTTACAGCCGTGTAGGTCATGCGCTCCGCCGAACGGATGACGCCTTCACACAAGTCGTAACCGACAATTTCGCCAGCGTGGTCAATTTCCATAACGCAAGACAGAACCAGCCGGTCCACCTGGGGACGCAGGCTGCAGATGTCGGTCGACAATTCCAGAGGCAACATAGGCACAGCGCGATCCGGGAAATACACGCTGGTGCCGCGCAGTCGGGCCTCCTGATCGAGCGCCGAACCGGCGGTAACGTAGTGAGCAACATCGGCGATATGTACCTGCAGTTCGTAGTTGCCGTTTTCCAGCCGGCGGACGGTGACCGCGTCATCGAAGTCGCGCGCGGTCTCGCCGTCGATGGTAACGATCGGCAAGCCCCGGAAGTCACGCCGCTGGCTTAGTTCAATCGAGGAAATAACCGGCTCCACATCCTGGGCCTCCTTGAGCACCTCAGGCGGAAAGCGATGTGGCAGGTGGAACTTGCGAATCATGACTTCGACATCCACCCCGAAATCGTCTTCATAGCCCAGAATCTCCACCACTCTGCCGCGTGGATTCTGGGTCGCGCTCGGCCAGTCGGTGATCTCAACATCGACCACCAGCTTTTCGAGATCCTCCCAGCTCGCACGGCGGGCAGCTTCCTGGCCCAGGACACGGTCCACCGATCGAATAGCCTTGCTTTTCTTACTTTGTCTCTGCGGTTGGTCTTCTAGAGACCCGGCCCCGGACGGCACCGAGGTGGCACGATCGAGACTCTGACTTCCCGGATGTTCCATGCCCGGCGGGATCACAATTTCCTGGGTAATCTTCTGGTCGATCGGCACGACGTAGTTGTGGCGATTGCCATAGTGAAAAATTCCAACCACAGTGGCGTGGGCACGATCCACAGGGCGCACGATTCGTCCTTCGGCGCGGCCGTCGGGACGAACGGCGCCAATCTCAACCAGAACACGATCCCCGTGCATAGCAGAGCCAACAAAAGGTGGCGGAATGAAAATGTCTCCGGAGAGACGTCCTTTCAGAGGGCCCTGGAGAGAGTTGGGATCGGGGATGACGAAGCCAAAGCCGTCGCGATGCATACTCAGGCGTCCCACCACCATGTTCTTGCCCGAGGCGGGCTGCGGAATGGCATAACGTCCGGAGTCCACTTGCAGAAGATGGCCGCTGGTCACCAGCTGCCGCAGGCGCTCGGCAAGTTCTTTTCGGGCTTCCCCGTGCAGTCCCAGCTCTTTCACCAGCTGCTTGAATCCAGCGCTGCGTTTGGGCTGCTTTTCGATCTTTTTCAGGATGGCGGAATCGGCCAACATAGCTCTCGGAGGTAACCCTTCGATTTCAGGATACTCGACTCCAGCGATCCTGGCCCGGGTATAAGAAGTGCCATAGGGTCGGGAGGAATTACACGCTGGACGGGACATGGGAGCTGGATCGAGAGGCACCGGGAAAGGCAATGAAAGTGCGGGAAACACAGAATTTCCACACACGCCGACCCCAGTCCGGAGTAAAATTCCAGTTGGCTACCGAAATGCGGAGTAGACCCTTTGATCATCCAGGAAAGGAATCCTAGCAATGTGGAAACCCACGACTCAGCCTTCTGCGACTCCTAACCGGCCTCTTGAACCAGAACGTCCGGCAACGCCCACCCCGATGACTTCAGCCCCCAGTGAACCCACGGTGGCTCAGCGTCCCGTGGCTGCGAGCACCGCGGATCAGGCGACCATTGGCAAATCGCTTGTGGTCAAAGGCGAGGTGACTGGATCGGAGTCGCTCTACATTGACGGTCGGGTGGAAGGTTCCATCAATCTGGCGGGCAACCGGGTTACGGTAGGCCGGAATGGCGTGGTTTCCGCGAACATCAATGCGCGCGAAATCGTGGTGCTGGGAAAAGTGCGCGGCAATCTCACCGCCAGCGACCGGGTGGACATCCGCAGCGATGGTTCCTTAACCGGGGATGTGGTAGCGGCGCGCATCTCCATCGAAGATGGAGCTTTCTTCAAGGGCGGTATCGACATTCGCAAGGCTGGCCAGAAACCGAACGGCGAAGAAGTGAAGCCCTCCAGCGCCGTAACCGAGGCCGTTGCCGCACGCGCATAATCCGAAGTCAGGTCTCGGGTTGAATTCCGCCACCCGGGACCTGAAGTTTTCCTACGGTTCGATTCCCTTACTCAATTCCTCCGCCTGCCGTTCCGCTACTCGCGGATAGACGGTGCCTTTGCGGTCCCGCAGATTGTTCAGCAGCCCTGATCGGGTCAGCCACAATCC
The DNA here is from genome assembly GCA_049582765.1 of Terriglobales bacterium. Taxonomy (GTDB): domain Bacteria; phylum Acidobacteriota; class Terriglobia; order Terriglobales; family Acidobacteriaceae; genus JBAUUQ01. Next base: position 47,016 of record JBAUUQ010000020.1, on the reverse strand, counting down.
TGCCGCGACCGCTCCGGCCCAGGTGATGGTGGTCAGAGCGATTGCCTTCACGTCCGCCATGCGGTTGCCGCGGACCATGACGCTGCTCGCCACCCAATAGCTCAGCGCCCCCGCGCCCAGCGCAGTAATCGCAGCCTTGCCCAACTCTCCCCACGGCAGTTCGTTGGCGCGCACCAGGTTTTGCCGGTGCAGCAGGATGGCAATCGCCGCGGTATTCGCCAGAATGCCAAGGTCGGATGCGATGGCGAGTCCGATCGTCGAATAGGCGTGAAAGAGAGCGGAGTACATGGGGATCGACGCCAGCGTAACGATGCTGCTGGCCACCATCGGGGTCAGCGTGTTTCCGGCGGCGTAAAAGGCGCGAGCGTACAGGGATTGGGCCGACCAGAACGCGAGCGATAGCGAGAACCAGGAGAAATAAGCGGCTGTGGTGAGCGAGTCGGAGAATTGGAAGTGTCCGCGACGATACACCAGATCGATAAGGGGCAGGGCGGCAACGGCCATCAGGCTGGTCGCCAGCAGCGAGGCCGCCACGATACGGTACACCGAACCATTTACTGTGTCGGCAAACTCCCGCATCCGCTTCTCGCCAAACAAGCGAGCGAAAAATGGCAGCGAAGCCTGGCCGGTTGCCTGCCCTAGAACCGCAATCGGGACAGCAAACAAACGTTTGGCGTAGTTGAGCCGCGTGATGTCGCCGACGTTCCCCGAAGCAAAGTAGCGCAGGATCCAATCGTCGGCCGTCACCAGCGACACCCCGAGCATCAGGGGAATGGAAAGCCGCACCCACTCGCGGAATGCCGGATTGCGAATGTCGAAAGATACGCGGTAACCCGTCCCAATGCGTGCCGCGCCAATGGCGTTCACCAGAAATGGCCCCACAAAACTGCCGGCGAGCGCGCCATAGGCCAGGGAAGAAATCCCGATGCGGTGGGAAAGCAGAATTCCGCCGGCAATAATTGCGACGTTATAGAGCAGCGGTCCGAAGGCGGGAAACAGAAATAGCCGCCGGGAAAGCAACACGGCGGAGACCACGCCGCCCACATAGAAGAAAAGTTGGGCCGGAAGCAGAATGCGCGTCAGGTGCACGCAGAGTTCCAGTTGTGATGTGCTGAAGCCGCTGAACATGTGACGTTCGATCTGCGGAGTGAAAATCTCGGCCAGGATGGTTCCGATGCTCAGTACCACCGTCATCACGGTGATGATGATGGAGAACGTCTTCTGTGCGTCCTCTTCTTTGTTCTGCGCGAGGAATCGCGTGTAGATGGAGACGAAGACGATGGAGGCAGTTCCCCCGGCGACAAGATAGTTCAGCCAGTCAGGAATGGTGAACCCGGCGACGTAAGCGTCGGTTTGCGGCCCCGCACCGAAGGCCCATGCAATGTAGGCCTCGCGGACGTACCCAATCACCCGCGAGAGCATGACCGCCGTCATCAGCAACAACGTGGCCGAGTAGGCGCTATGCTGGTGCGAAGGCCGCAGTAAACGCAGAAGTCGGTTCAGCACTGTTTGAGGTTATCAGAACCGTAACGTGGCCGCAGATCTACGCAGGTGGACGCAGATCTGTCTAACTCTCGGGCTTTTGATTATCCTCAATCAGCGATTATCTGCGCAGATCAGCGGCCACGTATAATCTTGGCGTGCCTGGCTTGCTGACGCGATCTTTTCGCAAGACGTTCCCTGTCGCCGTGCGCGGGGAAGGTGTGTATCTCTGGGATGCGAGCGGCAAGCGGTATCTGGATTTTTCCGGTTCGGCGGCGGTAAATTTCATCGGGCATGGCGTGGCCGAGATTTCGGCTGCCATGGCTGCGCAGGCTCAGCAACTGGAGTTTGTACATAGCAGCCAGTTCGTAACTGCGGTGGCCGAGGAATACGCCCAGGAACTGCTGGAGTTTGCCGGGGAGAATTTTAGAGGCGGGAGCGTCTACTTTACCTGCGGCGGTTCCGAATCGGTTGAAACCGCGCTGAAGCTGGCGCGGCAATATCAGGTGGAGATCGGGCAGGCGAAGCGCTACCAGGTCCTCAGCCGGGGACAGAGCTACCACGGTTCGACGCTTGGAGCTTTATCTGTCTCCGCCAACAAGCGGCGCCGGGAAATGTACCTGCCCATGGTGCGGGAGTTCGCGCATGTCGCGTTTCCTTATTGTTATCGCTGTGCCTACGACTGCACCGACGGCTGCCGGAATTGCGGTCAGGAGTATGCGGCGGATCTAGAAAAGGCAATCGAAGCGACGAACGGCCAGGCGGCTGCGTTTATCTTCGAGCCGGTGAGCGGCGCGACCTTGGGAGCGGTGGTGCCTCCGCCGGGATATCTGCAGAGCGTAGCCGAAATTTGCCGAAGGCACGGTGTTTTGCTCATCGCCGACGAGGTGATGACCGGCATGGGCCGAACCGGGCGCAATTTTGCAGTCGAACATTGGGACGTGGCGCCAGACATCCTGGTCACGGCCAAGGGACTGTCCAGCGGCTATGCGCCTCTCGGAGCAGTGATTGCCACCAGAAATGTAACCGACGCAATTGCCAACGGCTCGGGCGCGTTTCTCCATGGCTTTACTTATAACTCCCATCCCATTTCGCTGGCCGCAGGCCGGGCCGTGCTCGAGCGTCTGCAACGGGAGAAGTTGGTGCAGGCAGCCGATTCATGGCGCCAGGGATCGACGGCGTCGCACCTGGCACAAGCGCTGAAAAGCCTGAACGCCTTGGACAAGGTCGGCGAGGTACGTGGTATCGGATTGCTGTGGGGAGTAGAATTCGTGGCCGACAAGGCCAGCAAGAGACCATTTCCGCCCGAGTTGAATTTTGCGGGTCGAGTTGGCCAGGCGGCAGCTGCGCGCGGGCTATTCGTCTACCCCATGCAAGGATGCGTCGACGGAATCTCGGGCGACCACCTGCTGCTCGCGCCGCCTGCGGTCATCACGGCTGAGCAGATTGATTGGGCGGTGGAGCAGTTGAGGGAAGCGATTGAAGAAGCAACAGCTCAGAAATGATTCTCGCTATTGAGGCGATTTTTATCAGAACCCCAGTCGCGAGTGTCATCGCGACATCACGCCAACAACTCGATTAAAGCGGGGGTTGAGAAGGGATACGAATTTGTCATTAGAGTGCAGATAGCAAGTCTTGGCGAAGCCTATCGACGGGTTCTCGATGGCCCCGCTTCCAATCCTGGAACGCCGGGAAGAAACGGAATACTCGCGCACGGTGGAGCGGTCGAAATAACAGAACCATAGGGTTGAACTCGCGCCAACCACCGAAGTGCCGAAATACAGCGACAGTAAGCGTCCACCTGTCCCACGTCTTTCGGGCTGACCAGTTCAGTACCACGGCACGGTCTTGCACGATTGGCAACACCTGAGTCGCCATGTAGTCCTGCCATATAGGACTGTCGGACGACACGAAGAGAATGTCTCGTCCTCTCGGCACCCACAGCGCCCAGACAAGCAAGTACAGGACAATTCGGTAAAGCACATGAAGGGTGATAGCGAGCAATGCAAGAGGCAGGACGAACGGGAGCATAACTACGACCAGCGCAGCGTTCCTAAACCTCTGAGAAATGGTTCGCTTTTGCCGAATCATCCTGCGACTCTTGCGGAAAACGCTCCCCGCCACATAATAGCGCTCAATCTGCGTAACAGCACAACTTCTGTAATCAGGTGATCACGCCACTTTTCCAGGGTGCATTCTACCAGGTAACCGACCGTGGTGCCCGGGGTCTATTCCATTTTGCCGGCGTCCGGACCCACGCCGGTGGCCTGCTTGGTCTTGGGGTCAATGCCGATCAGCGCCACTCCGCCCACTCCGCTGCGGCTGGCAGTAACCACGTGGCCGCGAGCCCTCAGGTCGGCCAGCACTTTTTCAGGCAGCGTGTTGGGCACAGACAAGCTGCCCAGCTCGGCACGCTCCTGGCCAAAGGAGCTGATGAAATGGCTGGTGGAGAAACGCGGCGCCTTAAATGCCTCCTCGGGACTCATGCCGAATTCCACGTAGTTGAGGATGACCTGGATGGCTGCCTGGTCCTGCTGGTCGCCTCCCGCTACCGAGATCGCCATCACGGGTTGGGTGTTACGGAAAAGCAGCGTGGGGCTCAGCGTGATTCGCGGCCACTTACCGGGCTGGATGACGTCCGGAGTTCCCGCAAACGTGTTCAAGCTGCTGAGCCGGCTTCCGTGAATAATGCCGGTGCGTCCGGCCACGCCAGCCGTGCTCGACAGTCCGCTGGGAGTGGCCGCGATGACGTTCCCAAACTTATCCGTCACACACATGACGGTGGTTCCGCCATGCCAGGGTCCGGTGATGGTGGGCGGCTTGGTTGGTTTCATGTTGTAGGGATCGCCTGGCCGCAGCTCGAGAGATGCCTTTTTCGGATCGATCAGCTTGCGCCGCATTTCGGTGTACTGATCGGATAGCAACTGCTGCATCGGCACCTTCACAAAATTCGGATCGCCGTAATACTCGTCGCGATCTGCCAGCGCCAGTTTCTCCGCTTCAATCACCGTGTGGATGTAACCCGCCGAATTGAAGCCCATCTTTTTCAGGTCGAAGCCTTCCAGCAGGCGCAGCGTCTGTGAGAGATAAGGACCCTGCGTCAACGGACCGGCCTTATAGACGGTGTAGCCGCGGTAGGTGGTTTTGAGCGGATCCACCACGGGAGTTTTGTGCGCGGCCAAATCCGCCTTGCGAAGGAAACCGCCCTTTTCGATATACCAGGCTTCCAGGGCGTCGGCGATGTCGCCGCGATAAAAGCGGTCAGAGACAGCTTGCAGTTTCTGCTGCCGCGTACCTCTCGCTGTCTTTTCCGACTCCACCAATTTGCGGAAAGTCACCGCCATGTCCGCCTGCCAGTTCACGCCGGTTTCGATCCTCTTCCCGCTGCCGGTATCGATATACCAACTGGGGCCGCCGGTATCCAGAATGGCCAGCGTCGGCTGCACGACCTCCTCGAAGCTCTTGGTTCCATAAAGTTTCAGTAGAGTAACGATCGCATCTATGGTGCTGGGCACGGCGGCTGCCTTGACGTCACCGTCCGGGATTCCGTGTTCCATATACCATGCGATGGCTTCGGGGTCGCGAGGGGCCTCCCCTTGTCCCTCCAGCAGCTTCACGTTTTTCTGGTCGGCGCTGTAAACCAGAATGGGAATCTCTCCTCCCACGCAGAACGCGCCTACATAAGTTACGGACAGTGCCAGCAGAGTGGCGGCGGCTGCATCGGCGGCGTTTCCGCCCTGTTCCAGAATCCTGATGCCGGCCGCAGTCGCGGCAGGCTTACCGGAAACAACCACGCCATGGCTGCCGGCGGCGACACTCGGTCCCCGCGGGCTGACCGGCGTTTTGGTGGCCTGCGGCCAAGCGAAGGGCGCGAGTAAAAGGAGGAAGACGGATGATATCGAAATGATCTTGCGCATAAGAGTTCAACTCCGCAGTAGTGGCCGGCATACATTGCCCGGCATGTCATCAAGTTGAGGGAAGCGATTATCGAGCGCGACTAGTGTTTATAGATCGTCGTGTCATGGTGATAATTCCGCCAATCGAACCAATAATCCTTCAGGGCCGGAATCCGATCCAGGCATTTCCCCTGTGAAGGTCCTGAAGTCGCACAACCCTGAAAATTCCATTCGCTGGCGGTAGCGGTATCCAGCAGTATCCAGCCTTTGGTCTCGCTTTTGAGAAAGAATTCTGTCTCCTGACCATCCACGCGGCTGATGAACACACGAAACGACTTTCCGTCTGGTCCAACCGCCAGCAGAAGCGGGGTTCCGTGAAGGTGATCGACAATCGGCGACTGCTTCACGGCAACGTCCCAAGGATAAGCGCGGGCAGCGGCCTCGATCTCAAGCCCTACAACCACGTCTCGCGACTTCAATGCAGTTCCTGGGAAACTGATGACGACCGGCAGCTTGGCCACTTCCGGCTCCCATTTGCTGTCGTATTCTTTGGTGTATTTCGCCACCGGCGCGAGCACCTTGCCGCCTGAAACTTCCGCTTTCCACTCTCCAAAAGTCAGTTCGTCGCTGGGGACCAGTTCGAGTGCCGCCCCCTGGAGCGGCCCATAAATGGCTTTGCCGGTGATCTGCTGCCACCAGGTGCCTGTCTCCTTGTCGCGCATCAGAAAATTCTGGTTGTTGATGCCTGCAAGATAAAAATGCAGCACCCTCCCACTCGCCGTACGTGTCCACACCAGACCGGTGTGACAGAGCGTTCAATAAGTAACCGTCACCGGCACGCCACCGACCACGTCGTTCACGATGTGGTGGTAGGCCATTTCGCTAATGGGATAAGCGCGTGCGTCGTTTCCCAAGCGCACCGCCATGATCATTTCGCCGGCCTCGAGCTTGCTCTGCTCTTCAACCTGGAAACGCAAGTCGTCCACTGGATGGAACATCCACTCGAAGTAGTTGATCCGCGCCATGACTGCCGAAAAAGTCACCAGCAACATGGTGATCGTAAGTGCGATCCTGCGCCACATGCCGGCGCTGCGCCAAAGCACGAGCCCTAGCGCCAGGCATAGAAGGCCGGTGAGAAGCGTTGGCAAGGGAGCGCGCTGGCGAATGGCCATAGCCCACCACAGCGCCCGTGGCGCCTGATAGGCAAAAGGCCGGATGACGACGGCGGGAAAGAAGAATAGCGCGATCGTCACCAGGCCGGACGCTGCAAACATCAGCCAAAGCCAGGAAGAACTACGACGAAGTGGGTCTACCGGCATGAAAGAGGAGTCCTCTGGCTAGGCAGAGTCTCCAATCACTCTGCTTGAATACGAAATAGATTCTACCGAAGTCGGCGAGCGTGCGGATTCTTTGCGAAGTCGATTCGCAGACGCACTGCACCCGAGGATTGTTCAGATGCCTTCGAGCTCAGTCCATGTGCTGGTGGGCCTGGCGCTCCACCGACCAAACATCTTCCGGCGTCTGCTCAAAGGGATAGACGTGTACCATCCAGCCGAAAATCTGCGGAATGAACTTGCCGCCGGCGGCATCGCAGGCGTCTTTGGTCGCAATGGATCCCTTCAGACCGAATTGTGGGTTCGGTCCCCAGGCGTCCCGTCGCTTCTCTGGCGGCGCAATGCACAAGTTCACGTGGGCGTGCCACTGCGCGATGCTGAGCGGGATGCGGGAATCGAGTTCATCTTCCGTGGCGTATTTAGGCGCGGTGTACATGACGCCAATCAGCTTGTAACCCTCACCTTGCTTCTCGTACAGAAGCGACGTGGGATGGTCGGGATTGAAATGCCGGCTCGCCTCGAACCCATACCAGTAGTTGGTGAAGTGATATTGCTTCTGCGGGACGTTCGGCATGAAGATCTTGAAACCATCGGCGAGGGCAACTTTGTGATCGGCATACTTCTCCGCCACTTTGCGCGCCGCCTGCACGACAGCGTCCGCTTTTTCCTGATCGCCCGGCTTGAGCTCGCGCAGTGAAGTCATTTTCATGTGCGGACCCATATCCATGTGATGGCCTTCCATGGCGTGCATGGCGTGGGCGCTGCCCTCGTTACCCATACCCGGCATGTCGTGCATGTCGGACGCGCTCATCTTGGACATGTCGTGGCCTGGACTATCAGTTTGTGGTTTTTGCTCCTGGGCAAGAAGCGCCGAGGCGGCGCAAATCATCGTAGACAGAACACACAGAGTTCGGGTTCCCATATCAAGGCCTCACGTTTTACTAACCCTGAACGATGCCAGTTGTTTCTGCAACACGATGGCAGTTACTGACGGTTACAGGAGTAATTTCTGGTAACGCGCAACAGGCCGCGGAAAAGCTCGGGAATCGGCGTTGCGTCTTGGAAAAGGCACGGTTCCGAGCCGTGCCGTAAGTCCTTGGGAAATCGTGGCGGCGCGGCTGAAGCCGCGCCCTCTCACAACTCTAAACGCCGATCTGGGAGTTTTTCCGCACCTGTCGAAGCCGCGCCCTTTCAAGACCCCGGTACCGTGAAGGTTTCTGTTGTCAGGCGCTGGTGGGAAGTTTGGCCTCCGCCCATCCCACCGCCGCCGCCACTCGACCAGCGGCTTCGCTTCCCGAACGGACACAATCCGGAACGCCGATCCCGCGATAACCGTTGCCGGCCAGCGCCAAGCCGGGAAGCTGGGCGAGGTGATTCTCGATACGCTGCAGGCGCTCGAGGTGGCCGACGCCATATTGCGCCATTGCGCCTTCCCATCGATAGATGCGGGTGAACAGCGGCTCTGCCGTGAGTCCGAGGATTTGCCGTAGCTCTTCGCGCACCGTACGCAGAATCTCATCATCAGGAAGCTGCAGCACCTGGTCATTGCCCGCCCCGCCGATGAAACACCGCAGCAGAGCCCGATCCTGCGGAGCGCGATGGGGAAACTTGTTGTGCACGAACGTAGCGGCCAACATGCGGTTGCCCTCACTGCGGGGAACCAGGAAGCCAAAACCCGGAGGCAGATGGGATCGAATCTTCTGATCGTAGCCAAGATTCACCGTGATGGAGGATGTGTACTGGATGCCAGCCAGCTCCCCGGCAAGCTCCACGCTGGAGGGGTGCAGAAGTTGAGCGGCCACCTGCGCCGGAGCCGCCACAATCACCGCGTCGAACTGATCCGAGGCGTAGCCCGCCGAAATTACCCAGCCGCCATCCTGTCTCTGCAGACCTTGTACCGCAGTTCCGGAGCGAAGCGAGGACGCTGCCAGCCTGGAAACGGCTGCATCGACCATCTGCTGCATGCCATCTCTCAAAGAGGTAAACAGAGGCCTGGCCGGAGCCTTGGCCGCTTGCGCCATCTTCTTGTGGGCGGCCAGCATGCCGCGTCCCAGACTCCCATAATTCGCTTCCATCTCGGCGAAACGCGGCAGAACGGCCCGCACACTCAGTTGGCTCGCTTCTCCTCCATACACGCCGGAGAGCAACGGATCGGCGAGACGATCGACCATCTCCGGCCCATAGTGCCGTTCCACCATATCGGCAACACTCTCGTCGTGTCCGGCTTTGCGCGGCGGATGAAACCACTCTTGCGCCATCCGCAGCTTGGTGCTCGTCGAAAAAAGTGGCGACAGGACCGCAGGCAGGATTTTGGTAGGCACCATGAACATCAGGCCATCGGGAATGGCTACCAGCCGGCCTTTTACCAGAATGTAGGTCTTGCGATCAGGATCGTTGGAGCCGATGAGTTGATCGTCGAGTCCGATCTCGCGGCACAAGCCGGCGGCCCATGGTTTTTCGGTGAGGAATGAGTCGGGGCCGGCTTCGATCAGGCAGCCATCCACGTGTTCGGTAACCAGTACACCGCCGAACCGCGAATTGGATTCGAACAGCACATACTCGAGCGGAGCGCCGTGAGCGCGGTGCTTCTCCAGCGCGAACGCTGCCGCCAGCCCTGAGATACCGCCGCCGACTATCGCAATCCGCTTCATCTCTTTTCCGATTTGCCATTCCGAGGAGCGATAGCGGGGAGGAATCTGCAGTTTCCCCGGCGGACTTCGGATCCCTCGCTGCGCTCGGGATGACAACAACTAAATCTTGGAAAACGTCGCCAATCTCGATCGTGCAATATCAGCCAGCGCCTTCGCCAGCAGTGGCGAATCGTTCAGGGAATCGGCGCGCCACAAGCGCAAGCCTTCTTTCCCGGCGAACTGCCGGAAGCCAATATCGATGTCGTAGAGAACCTCCACGTGATCGCACAGGAATCCTATCGGTTGAACAAAGATTCCACGATGGCCTTTTTCTTTCAAGCGCAAGATTGTGCTTTCCACCGTTGGCCCCAGCCATTCTCCCCCGGACATGCCCTGGCTCTGAAAGGCAAAGTCCCAATCCGCGGATGCAAACGACGCTTGGCTGGCGACGAGCAATGCTGTTTCCTTAGCCTGGCTTTCGTACGGATCACCCTCCACGATGGTGCGCTCTGGAACGCTATGGGCGGTGAAGATGATTGGGGCTTTCGCTCCCAATTCGCCGCACGCCCGTTGCCATCCCTCAGTCAGCTTTTCCGCGAAGGCTTGAACAAGCAGCGGATGATCATGCCATGACTCCACGAAATCGATGCTGAAAGGAGTGCCATTGTTGCTGGCGAGTGCAGACCGGTACAAGCCAACGCTGGTGCGCGAGTTCTGCGGAGCCAGACAAATTACGGCGGCTCGGGTGACGCCATCAGAAGTCATGGCGCGTAGTGCATCTGCGATGAACGGCTTCCAGTTGCGCATGCCGACATACACAGGCACTCCAAGTTCGCGGGCCAGAAGCTCGCCCTGCTTACGAGTCAGCGTGGTGAGCGGGGACCGGCCGATCAGACTGTAACGATGTCTTACTTCCTCGACGACCGGCGGCGGAAGCGGCCGTCCACCGGTGACCTGGAGAAGGAATTCCGGCACTTCCTCTACTGCATCCGGACTGCCGTGAGCCAGCAAGAGGACTGCAGTTTTGGACGGATTGGAGGACGTGGTCACGAGGTTGTCTTGGTGGAGTGTTCCTGCACGAACTTGGCCAATGCCTTCACATTCTCCACTGGAGTTTCCGGGAGAATGCCGTGGCCGAGATTAAAAATATGTCCCGCACGGCCACCAGCACGACACAGAATACCCTCTGCTCGCGCCTTTAACTCCGGCCACTCGGCGAACAGCAGAACCGGATCGAGGTTGCCCTGCACGGCTCCTTTGTTTCCTAAACGCTGCCATCCTTCATCGAGTGGAATCCGCCAGTCAAGGCCGATTACTTCCGCGCCGGTTTCCTGCATCGACGGCAACAGGGTGGCGCTGTCGGTGCCGAAATAAATCACGGGAGCCCGGGTCTTTTGCAGCGCCTTCACCAACTGGGTGGTGTGGGGCAGCACCGAGCGGCGATAGTCTTCGACGCTCAGGCAGCCCACCCAGCTGTCGAAGATCTGGATCACATCGGCGCCAGCCATCACTTGCTCTGCCGCGTAGGCGGATGTGACCGTCACCAGCTTGTGCATGAGAGAATTCCACATCTCGGGCGACGAATACATCATTTTTTTGGTGTGAATATAATTTCGCGAGCCGCCACCTTCAATCATGTAGCTGGCCAGGGTAAAGGGAGCGCCGCAAAAGCCGATCACGGGCAGACGCACACCGAAGTGCCGGGATACCAGACGGACCACCTCGGATACGTAACCCAGATCAGCTGCGTGGTCCGCGCTGAGGCGCGCTACATCTTCCTTGGTGCGCACCGGCTTCTCGATCACCGGCCCCTCCCCCGCCGAAAAGTGAAATGGCAGGCCCATAACCTCAAGCGGAAGCAGCAGGTCGGCAAAAATGATGGCGGCATCGACGCCCAGGATCTCGGCGGCGGTAATGGTTACCTCAGCGGCGATCTCCGGTTTCTTGCAGATCTCGATCAGCGAATACTGCTTGCGTATGGCGCGGTATTCCGCCATATACCGGCCAGCCTGGCGCATGAACCAGACCGGCGTGCGGTCCACGGGCTCGGCCTTGCAGGCTTTAACAAAGCGGGATTCGGGGGCAGACATGAACGTTTTAAATGTAGCATTATTGGACGTTGCTCTGCCGTCGGCTGGTCGCACCATGATTCCCGAATGGACTAGAAGCCCCTTGCGCCGATCTTCACTTGCTTGATCGAACCCATCCGCAATAACATTGCCTCCCAGGGCTTTAAAAGGCAGCAGCCGATGCGGCTGCGAAACCATGAGCGATCAAACCGTCTCTTCTGAAGGCCAACGGCCGGAGCGGCGCGGGTACCGGCGTCTGAAGGTAAGCGTTCCCGTAGAGCTGAACCTGGAAGGCAGCGAGATCCCAATTCGAGGGGCGACCTCGGATCTCAGCGCCGGAGGTTGCTACATCGAGACTATGTTTCCGTTTCCACCCAAGACCGTCCTGGATATGAAGCTGCAGCTGGAAAACACCTTGCTGGTTGCCGCGACCGTGGTCACCTGTGATCCCCAGGTGGGAAATGGGATTCAGTTCACCAGGATGCTTCCCGAGGACCGGGACGAATTGCAGGCTTTTCTGGATGCGGCCGAGCAGGCAGAGAAGTCGGAACAAAGCGGCAACGCCTAGCAGGTAAGAGGTTGGGTATCATTTTCCTGCCGGCGCCGCAACCGGCTTCATATCCGAGGCTGATTTCTGCAGGTCGCTGACCGCTTTCGCGTCCAGCTGATAAAGCGCCGGTTCGTTCTCGCGCTTGGCCACATAGCTCTCGCCACTCTTCGAAATCAGCACTTTGTCCATGCGCTTGCCATCGTTGGATATAACCGTCAGCTCCAGCGCCGGAGTACTGAATCCTGAATCGACGAACTTCGTTGCGGAAAGGTCGCGCAGCTTGTCGATCAGCGACTGCACGCCGCTGGCATCCATTTTCTTGCTGCTTCCGTTCCACCAGTCTTCGCCGCTTCTGGTCAGGAAATAAGCTTTCGCTCCGTCGTGGACCTCAATCTTGTCAGGGTCGTCGAAGCCAAAATCGAACAGCTTCTTGTTGCGAAAATCTTCGGGATCCTTGTCCAGGCCCGTGCCCACGCTACTCGCCACTTTGTAGATGCCGGGAACCGCGGTCGACTGGGCGTAGTAGTCGTCTTTATTCTTGCGGACCTGCAGCTCCTGCGTGCCCGCTTCGCCGGTCACCTTGGCGGTTGCAACCGGGGTGGCGGAAGCAAACGCAGCTGCGATCTTCTTGGAGTCTTGCTCGCTCCCAGTGAGATCCATTTTGGCGTCGACCAGCGTGCGAATGAGCTCATCGACCTTGGAGCCATCCGCTCGCTGCGGCTTGGGCTTAATAATCTGCCATTCGTCTTTATTGCGTCCAAAGACGACGTCCTGCTTTTTCGCCGTCAGTTCCACCTGGCTGATCTTGTCCTGCTCGATGGTGAGCAGGCGCTTGTCGCGCACATCGTTCACACTCTTGTCGATGCTGTTGCGCGCATAGCCGGCCATGGTAAACACTCGCGGATCGCCGCCCAGCTTGGCATAGAGGGCATTACCGGTGGGTGTTTTATCGCCGATCAGCAGCTTGTAAGTCTTATTGTCCTTCGCGGTGAGGTCAGCCTCAAGTGTCGGCTCCGCCAGTCCGTACTGGCTGAGATTGCCGGCTTTGTCTTCCACCAGACGATCCGAACTGAGCGATGACAAAGTGGCCAGCATTCCGGAAACGACCGGCTGCTCGACCCCAAGCGTTTGCGGGACAGTCATCTGCCACTTACCAGAACTATTCCTGGCAAGTACCATCTCGTCCGTGCCCTTTTTCTTGAGGTCGATTTTTGTGATGTCATCTTCTTTGAGCGTGAGAATTTTCGGCGGGACATCCGCTGAAGCCTCGGTAGTTTCCGCTGGCTTGTGATGGTTCGACCAGTAGAGAGCCCCGGTGAGCCCTGCCAGAACTACGGTTGCAACGATGAGGCCGCGTAATTTCAACCGCCTATCTCCTCTTCCACCAAACCGACGTTCCCACCACAATGATGAGTAGGGGTAACAGGAACTGGCTTGTGCTACGCACCAGGGTCAGCTGCGCGCGCGTCATGGTGATGCGGCGGTCTTCCCGCTCCTTCGGGCGAATGGAAATCAGGTCTTCGTCCGACCCCAGCCAGTCAATCGTATTCAACGCCAGGTCACTATTGCCGTTAAAGTTGATAAACGAGTTTGCCGCCCAGGACGAACTTCCCACCACCACAAATCGCCCTTGCGAATCCTGCTTCCCGGTGTTGTAGGAGCCGGCTGCCGCGATGGTCAGCGGACCTTTGCGATTCTTGGGATCACCGGTATCGACTTTCGGAGAACTCAGGTTGCTGGTCGCCAGGCTGGTGTCCGACGAGCTGAAGAGTTTCTGTATCGTGGTCTTATCGCCATTGTTGATCTCGAGCGAACGGGAAAGCGGAAACCCAGTCGCCGTGCCTTTCATTCCATCGACGATGGCGTGCGAGTCGTAGCTTCTCACCAGGGCAACTTGCGGCCCCACGCCCAACAGCTGACCGATGGGGTTCAGGTCGAGAATCAAGTCCTTATCCAGGCTCACGCCCCAGGTCTGTAGCAGATTGGTCAGGGCATCGTTATCGGCAATCTCGGAGCGGCCCATCTTCAGCGGCGGATCGACCATGAAGAATGCCCGCCCGCCATCCTCTACGTATTTCTTGATAGCGTCGACTTCAGGCTGCTGGTAATCGTGAGTCGGACCGCCGACCACCAGAACCGTGCAATCAGCCGGGACCTCGGCTTTCTGCAGCAGATCGATCGACTTGGCCTCGTAGTTATCTTTACCCAGCAACTCCTTAAAGTGCGAAAAGCCATTTCGTTCCGAATCATCGATCTGGTGTTCCCCACTGCCGGCGACGAAGCAGACGGTTTTCGTATTGTTCTTCAGGTCGCGGATGATGGCCCCGGTGATGCCCTCTTCGGTCATGCTCTTGGCTTCTTCTTTCTTCATGCCAATCTGCACCACCGCGGTTCCGTAATTGGTAATACCGGCCTCGCGAGCCTGTTGCGGGTTTTTGTCCGGGTCAACATAGTCGACGCGAATCTTCGGGGACAGATTCTTGTACTCCCCGAGCAGGTCCCGGGCATGCTGAAAGCGCGTGCCCTGGTCATAGTAGGTTATGGTCGCGTCCTGCTTGAGGCCCTTGACGATCTTTGCCGTCTGCTCGGACAAGCTGTAACGTTTGTTCGAAGTCGCGTCGTAGGACTTGTTGTAGCGGTTGGCAAGAAAGTTGACGATCACCACCGCGGTCAGCACCACCAATGTGTAGACCACCGCGTACGCGGCATACTTGGTTTGTCTGGCTTTGAGTAACCCGGTATTCACTTACGACCTCCACCGCAGGGATTCCATGGAGCGAGTGGTAAGAAACAGGCCCAGGAAAATCACCGTGACGTAAAAGATTGCGTCTTTGCCGTCGAGAACGCCTTTGGCAAAGGATTCGAAGTGCGTGATCACCGACATGTAGGCCAGCACCTGCGCCCAGGTTGCGGTTTCATAACCGCTGACCCACTCCAGGACCCAGAGCAGCAGACAAACTCCGAATGTCGCCGCGCCGGCAATGATTTGATTCTTGGTCAACGTCGAAATGAAGGTGCCGATAGCCAGCAGTCCACCCGCCTGTAGCAGCAATCCCAGATAACCGATTGCCAGCGGCTTCCAATCCGGATTGCCATACTTGAAGAGGAACGCGAAGTTCAGGGCGGTGAAGAGTAGCATGCTGGCATAGAGGGTCAGCGCAGCCAGCCACTTACCGAGAATGATTTCAACGTCGCGAATAGGAGACGTTGCCAGCAACTCGATGGTGCCTGTCCGCTTCTCCTCCGCAAACAAACGCATGGTAATCATGGGGATGAAGAAAAGGCCGATCACGCTGGCATTAGAGAGCAGAGGCCGTATGATTTGTTCGTTGAGATTCATGGGCATCGCCTGCCCGCGCATCTGTTCTTCCATTCCCATCAGCACGAAATAGCCCAGGGCATTCCAGAAGAAGAACCCGAAGATTAGCGCGAACATGGTCAGCAACAAGTAGGCAATCGGCGAAACGAAGTAGCTGTTCAGCTCCTTGCGCCAGATAATCCAGATATTTCGCATTACTGTGCCCCCTTGCTGGCCAGCTCGGCGGCTGGAGTTGAGGCCGGCGTGCCCGTGAGCTGCAGAAAAATTTCCTCCAGGCTCATGGCGGAGGGCTTCAGTTCGTTCAGGTCCCATCCAGCGTCCACTACGGCGCGGGCCAGATCGCCGCGAACAAAACCTTTTTGACTCTCAATCTCGAAAACATTCTGGTTTCCGTGGCTGGTTTTGAACTGCACCCGGCTGACGCCGGCTATCTGCCCCAGCCTCCGCTCTACCGCCGTGTGGTCCAAATCGCCGTTTCTTCCCGCGAGTTCGAGCAGAATGGATTCGGCGCCCCGCGCCCGGTTTTGCAGGTTGTGCACCGAATCCGTGGCCACCAACTTTCCTTTGTTAATAATGATGACTTGCTCGCAGGTCTGCTCCACTTCGGGCAGGATATGGGTGCTGAGAATAATGGTGTGATCGCCGGCCAGACTCTTGATCAGGTCCCGGGTCTCGTTGATTTGCTTGGGATCGAGTCCCGCGGTCGGCTCGTCCAGGATCAGCACATCCGGGTTGTGAATAATAGCCTGCGCCAGGCCCACGCGCTGACGGTAGCCCTTCGAAAGCTTGCCCAGGAGTTTGTTCTTCACGTCTGCGACGGCACAGCGCTCACAGACATAATCCACTTGTTTGTTGAGATTGGCGCCGGAAAGCCCCTTCAGCTTACCGACGAAGGCCAGGTATTCCCCGGTTTCCATCTCAGGATAGAGCGGAGGCGTTTCCGGAAGGTATCCGATGCGCTTCTTGACTTCCAGAGGCTGCTCCAGCACATCGAACCCGGCCACGATCGCGCCGCCCGATGTGGGCGGCAGAAAACAGGTAAGCATGCGCATGGTGGTCGTCTTGCCAGCCCCGTTTGGCCCCAGAAAACCAACAATCTGGCCCTTTTGCACCTCGAAGGAGATGCGATCGACGGCAGTGTTATGCGCATACCTCTTGGTAAGCTCTTTCACTGTGATCATAAGAGTTTTCTTGCAGAAGAGGTGTGTAAACCAAACATCGTGAAACGATCCATCCTTGAACAGTTCCGAGGTTAAGCTATATGTTAAAAAGTGCGCGGTAATTATGTCAAACCCTTTGCCGCCCGAATTTCCGCCCAGGAGCGCGAATGAAATACCGCACACTCGGCCGTACTGGTTTTGAAGTCAGCGACATCGCCCACGGATTGTGGGGGATGAGTGGATGGAGTGGCTCGGAGGATCGTCAGTCACTGGAGGCTTTGCAGGTGGGGATTGATCTCGGCTGCAATTTTTTCGATACCGCCTGGGCATATGGCGCGGGCAAGAGCGACGGCCTGCTCGGCCAAATCATGGCCCGCAATCCGGGCAAACGGCTCTATGCCGCCTCTAAAATCCCGCCGATGAACGATAAGTGGCCCGCTTCGGCGAAGGACAAGTATGGCGATGTTTTTCCGGCCGAACATGTTTTCAAGTATGCCAAGCTCATCCGCGAGAAACTCGGGACAGAATCGATCGACGTGCTGCAATTCCATGTGTGGGATGACAGTTGGACCTCCGAGCCGGAATTTCGCGAAACCGTCGAAAAATTGAAGGCCGACGGCTTGATCCGGTTCTTCGGCCTGAGCCTGAACCGCTGGGAACCCGAAAACGGTATCAAGGCCATGCACACCGGACTGGTGGACGTTGTGCAAGTAATCTACAACATTTTCGATCAGTCGCCCGAAGACAAGCTCTTTCCGCTTTGCCGCGAGTTGAACATTGGCGTGATCGCCCGCGTACCTCTCGACGAGGGCAGCCTGGGTGGAAAGATGACCGCGCAAACCAAGTTTCCCAAGGACGACTGGCGCTCCCTCTACTTCGGACCGGAGAATCTTAAGAACACGATTGCGCGGGTCGACAAGCTAAAACCCGTAGTGCTGAAGGATATGACCCTGCCGGAAATGGCGCTGCGCTTCATTCTCTCGAACCCAACCGCGCATACAACCATCATTGGGATGCGAAAGCCGGACCATGTAAGAAGTAACATCGCCACCAGCGATGCCGGCCCGTTGCCGCCAGAGCTTCTTCAGAAGTTGAAAGCGCACCGCTGGGATCGCAAGCCGCAGCCCTGGTCGGATTGATGGAGGGACGCACCAGCACTGATGCTTCGATTTCTTCCTTCCAAGAAGCGCCGCGACGAGGAATCTGTTGTTTGCCGGCTACCGGGAAAAAGCAGATCTCTCGCTACGCTCGAAATGACAATTGTGGGCAGACTTACGGCATGGCTGGAAGCCATGCCCTTTCAACGCTTCTTCGCCGCTAGGGTTTTTCCGCAGAGTGCTAGGCGCACCGCTGTTCGGGAAGATTCGAAGTCGACGACTCTTCGGCGCTCAGAGTGCCCTCGGTGGTGATCCGCGTAGCCTTGGAGATCTCCTTGGCCATTTTGAGTCCAGCTTCGCTGGCACCGAGTGGTTCCTCAGCTGAAATCGCTGAACTGGCAGCCAGAGTAAAAAGCAGAGCGTCTTCCTGCTTTTCGAAGTAAACCACCACCTGACTCGCCGCCATCGGAGTACCTCCTGAGTTCCGCAAACTAACCCCTATGAGGGAATGATAGGCCGAGTCGCAACCCTCAAGGGGGTACCTTTCTTGGTGCCTGGGGACTCACCAGGGCAAGGTTTCTCGAATTTTGGAGAACGATACCGGTTCTGGGACTACTGCCGGTAGGCGGCCCACATGTCATCGATGAACGAATACTGAGGAAATTCTCCCTGCAGCCAGAAACGCGTCTGTCCCTGTCGCTCCCAGTCTGCGCTGTAGTCAAAGCCGCTCTGGGCCTTGATGTCTGCGACGGCCTGGGAATCGTCCTCGGTCATCCAGCGATCCACGTAATCGAAGAACGCCTGGTGATTCCAGGTGGCCTCCGCCTGCAGGATGTGCATCGCCAGCGCTTCCCCCACCCACGAGACCGAGGTGCAACACCTGCGATAGGCTTCGCCTAGCTGTTCGGTGGGGCTGATCAAGGGCCAATTCGCCGGTTGCAGCTGCTCGTAAGGGCCGTAGAGCCCGGCGCTGACGACAGTCCCATCGGCATTGACGCCATAGTGGCCGCCATAGATCACCTTCGCGCCTTGCCAGGCCTGCTGATAGGTGCCAGCGGGAGGAAGCTGGTTGACGTAAACGGTTTGCATGTCCTCGCCGAACTGATTGGGATACGCCGTCGACACATTCTTCATTCCGTCGTCGTTCAGCAGGATTCCAGCCATGAGGATGGGCAATTTTCTGCCGCTGCGGTGCCCTCCGAAGGCTGGCCATCCGTAACCGGCCTGCACACAGCCATAGAGATCGATACCGTATTGCACAAGGTAGTTCGTCAGATTGACTTTCTGATCGGCCGGGAAGTTCAACATAAGAAGCAGCGACGCATAGGAGTCAGCGAAAGCGATGTGCTGGCCGTAGCTAGGCATGTACTCCGCCGGCGCATCGAAGAGGAACGGATTGGTGTCGATCCAGGGCCGGCGGTAGTAGGTTTCGAATTGTGCCAGCGTTGGCGTGGCCGAGGGGTAGGGTGGGACAAGCGACGGCAGCAAGTTTCGCTGCAACGAGTCGGCGTGGTAGAGCGTTTGCTTCCGGTCGCAATAAGAGGGCCGGAACGCGTCCGCCGACGGAGCCGCAGATAGCACTGTGAGTACGGAAACAGTTTTCACCGGGCTGGCGCTCATATCAGTGGCCCGCATTACCTCGGGGAGGGAGTGAATCTGGGCCAGGCTGATGGAAGAAACCAGCGCATCTCCCGCCTTCAGGGTAATGGGCGGATAGGACCGCAAGGAGGCATCAAACCACCACGATTCGTCGGTTCCGTCGTTGAGCCTCGAATCGAAGCCGCTCTTGTTATTGGCGGTGGGCAGGTTCATCACCGATCCGTTCTCGTAGGGCGAAGAAGTCGTTGGGGCCGGATCGATGGCAGTAACAGTTACTGGGCCGACAACGTAATAATCGCCAGTAACAAACTGGCCCACCGGAACCGGTTTGCTGAAGGTCCAGGTGATGCCATCTTTTGAAATCGAAGAAGCGGTTCCGGACGAACCGGGAGGGGGTGGCGGGTTGAGGGGCGGGGAACCGGTCGTGCCGGCGCAAGCAGTAAACTCCAGAGTTAAGAGCAAAAGGAAGAATGCGCGAAACCCCGCATTACCTTGGATTCGGATAAGGTCAGCTTTGGCATTCATGACGGTTTTGGCACCTCTGCTGGCGTTCCATCAGAATGCGTTGTTTGCAGCGCCCGCCCAAGTATCGAAGGTGCATGCGGCTCGAGCCGATCGACCAATGCAGGGGCGCGTGCCCACCGGTGCAGGCGCCAGTTTGAGCGTTTGTCGGGGCAGCCCCATGATCACACGGATGTCTGGGAAGGCGACTCGGCACGGGCTGGGACGCCCGTGCCTACATTAGTTGGGTTTCCGGGCTTTGCCGTCAGAGAGGAACTGCATGAGCGCCGCATCCGCCGCATACTTGAACTTCTCGGCCGCCGCCACGCGCGGGCTGAGCGACGCATCGGCAAGGGGCACTTGCCGAATGGTCTCCCGCAACTTCTCGCCAGCCTCCGACCCGTTGGTCATCACCTGCACATAGAACCACAGGAAATGGCGCATCTGGTCGAGGGAGGATTTCAGCACTTTTAACGACTCGATTTCTGAGATCTGGCAAAGCGCTTCCATCAACTCCGGATCGGTGGGCGCCTGCATGGCGGCGCAGTTAAGCTGCTGTTGGATGAAGCGTAAGTCTTCGGTCACGCGCAGAATTCGGATGTGCAGATCGTCGAGTATCTCGTCGCTTTGCATGGGCCGCAGCTTTCTCCGGAGTAGTCACCATCTCACCCGCAATCCGTTGCGAATAGATGTCCCATGTGCATGCGCTTTCGTAATTCTGCATTACTTTGGTATGAAGAAGGCTCTGGGCGCGGGTTTTAGAGGGGTGCTTCGTCAACAGGCGGGGTTGGGCGAGAGCCGCGGATTTCGGGGACTTCGACGATGCGGACGCCTTCATGAAGATGCTCCACAGCGTGCACCAAAGCCCATTTCATCGGTTCCAGCGTCACCAGTCCCAGGCGCCGGGCACCCTCGCGAGTGGAGGGCAGCCGCTCCATCAGCCAGTACGCTGGTAACAGCAGGTACGGCCAACGGTGTCCCGGCCCAAGAACGTAGCACCCTAGTTTGCTTTCGCCAGGTTGCTTCGCGAACTTTGCGTCGTCTTGGCGCCCTTCGCGGTTAAGGGGTCTGATCCTGCTGTGCAGTCGGTGCGAAGCCCTTAACCGCAAAGCTCGCCAAGGAGGACCTCAAAGAACGCTGGACCAGGACACCAACTCCTTTTCGAGCTAATAGCGGCCTAAACCCCTTTATGGTACAAACGCCCGATGCCTCCACCCACCCAAGCCGGATTAGTCCGCGCCATCGGACGTTGGAGCTTGGCCGCCCTGATCGTCAACTCGATCATTGGGAGCGGTCTGTTTGGGCTGCCGGGGGTGATTGCAGGAACCCTGGGAAAAGCCAGCCCATGGGCTGTGTTGCTGGCCGGGGCCGCAGTGGGGGTCGTGATGGGGTGCTTCGGCGAAGTGGCGTCGCAATTCCCTCAGGCAGGCGGCCCTTATTTGTATGCTCGGGTAGTTTTCGGACGCTTGCTGGGAATTCAAGTGGGCTGGATGCTCTGGTTGACGCGGCTGACTGCGCCGGCGGCGAACGCCGATCTGTTCGTCCTCTATCTGGGAGAGTTCTTTCCGCAGGCAAAGGCACCCTTGATCCGCTTCTGCATCCTGACTCTGTTGATTGGGACGCTGGCTATGATCAATATCCGCGGCGTGCGGGCCGGGGCGCAGGTCAGCAACATTTTCACAGTGGCCAAGCTGGCTCCATTGTTTCTGGTGGCAATCGCTGGTGCCTTCTATTTACTTGCGGGTTACAAGATTTCGCCGGCGATGCCCGTTGCTGGCGGCGGTCACGCCTGGCTCAAATCGATCTTGCTCCTGATTTTCGCCTACGGCGGCTTCGAAGGTGCGGTCACTCCCATGAGCGAGGCCAAAGATCCCCGCCGCGATGCCGCTTTCGGTTTGTTCGTCGCCCTCCTTACCTGCACCTTGCTCTACACCGTGCTGCAGTGGGTGGTCGTCGGCATCTTGCCGAACCCGGGACACAGCGAGCGGCCGCTCTCCGAGGTCGCCCGAGTCGTGCTTGGCCACGGGGGCGCTGCGCTGGTGGCGGTAGGCGCCCTGGTCGCGGTCTATGGCTATCTCAGCGCAAACATGCTGACAGTTCCGCGGATCACTTTTGCCCTGGCCGAACGCGGGGATTTTCCGTCGATATTCGCCGCCATCCACCCCCGCTTTCGCACCCCATATTTCTCGATTCTCGTATTTGCCGTGCTGACCTGGCTGTTTGCGATTCTGGGCACCTTCAGCTGGAACGTAGCCCTTTCTTCCCTGGCGCGCCTGTCCTGCTACGCCCTGGTGTGCGGAGCCCTGCCCGTGTTGCGCAAACGGCGCCCCGAGGCTTCGGCCTTTCGCTTGCCCGCCGGGCGGCTCTTCGCCGGATTGGGCGTATTCATCTGCCTGCTTCTGCTTACGCAGGTCGGAGTCAGCAGCTTACTGATTCTTCTGGCAACGGTTCTGGTTGGTCTCCTCAACTGGATATGGGTCCGCAAGCGCCCGGCCCCTATTTCCACGTCCTGACCGTCTTGTTGTCGCCATAAGCAAGGTGGTAGCCTACGCATTCTTATGAAAGCTCTCCTGCCGTTCCTGGGGACATTCCTGATTGCTCTTGGCGCCGTGGCTCAGCCGAGCACAAAGGCTGCCGTTGTCGAGAAGAATGTTGCGATCCCCATGCGCGACGGTGTTGTGCTTCGCGCGGATATTTTGCGGCCCGCCACAGAAGGCCGCTTTCCAGTCTTGGTCTATCGGACTCCCTACGGGAAAGAATTCGCCCTCAAGGACTACACCACGTTCCAGCACGCCGTTGAACGCGCTTATGCGGTGGTGGTTCAGGATGTCCGCGGGCGCTACGCCTCGGCTGGCGAGTTCCGGCCTTATGAGAACGAGGGCCAGGACGGTTACGACACCATCGAGTGGGCGGCGCGGCAACCGTGGTCAACCGGCGACGTCGGGACTTTCGGCCTCTCCTATCCCGGCGCGGTGCAATGGTTGGCGGCGGTGGAGAGCCCGCCTCACCTCAAAGCCATGGTTCCCGCTATGACGTTTTCCACCCCGCAGAATTTTTTCTACGCCTGGGGACTGTGGGACATGTCGTGGATGGAATGGATCTGGGACGACATCTCCGCCGATGTCCGTGCTCAGAAGAACCTGCCTGGCCCGAAGACCGATGAAGAGGCCAGCGCTGCCTGGGATCAAGTTGCTGCGAAGATGCAGCGCACGCTCCCTTTAAACCAGCTCGAGGAACTGCGCGGTATCGCACCTTATTACTATGACTGGCTCAGCCATCCGCCGGAGGATCCGTGGTGGGACTGGGCCGAACTGCGCAACAAGTATGACCGCGTGCATGCAGCCGTGCTGAATTTGTCGGCGTGGTACGACGATAACTACGGCCCGGAGGGCGCCACCACAAACTTTCTGGGCTTGCTGAAGTCTCGTTCCGGGGACGGCGACCCTCGTACGCATTTGCTGCTTGGACCCTGGGTACACGGAGTCGGTTCAACCCACCACACTCATGCCGGGGAGCGCGAATTTGGTCCCTCCGCTGTGATCGACTACGACGAAGTGATTCTGCGCTGGATGGACCACTACTTGCGCGGGATCTCCAACGGAGTGGAAAAAGAGCCGCCCGTTCGCTACTTTGTCATGGGAGACAATCAGTGGCGCGATGCCAACATTTGGCCTCCCGCGGCAGAGTCGAGCTCCTACTATTTGTATGCATCGGGAAGAGACGGATCAGCCGGTAGCCTGTCCACCCAGGCTCCCGAGGGAACTTCGAAGCCCATTTCCTTTGTCTCGGATCCCGCGAACCCGGTCCTCAATCCGTATAAGAATTCCGGCGCGCACGACTATCGGGAGCTCTCCCGGCGCACCGATGTTCTCACCTTCGACTCCGCGCTGCTTAACGCCGGCTTGGAAGTAACCGGGCCTATCCGTGCGGAGATTTATTTCTCCTGCGATTGCCGCGACACCGACCTCTGGGTGCGCCTGCTCGATGTTGCTCCGGACGGAAGCGCGCTCAACCTGATGAGCCCAGGTTTGGACGTCCAGCGGGCCAGCTATCGCGATATGGCACGCGGCCGGCAGCTGTTGGCGCCGGGCCGGGTTTACAGAATCGAACTCGATCACCTGATCACCAGCAACGTTTTTCAGAAAGGGCATCGTGTGCGAGTGCAGCTTTCGACCACGTTCTTCCCCAACTTCTCGCGCAACCTGCAGACGGGCGAATCCGAAGCCGTGTCGGCAAAGATGCAGAAAGCCAACGTCTCGATTTATGTCGATCACGAACACCCGTCGCGGATTCTGTTGCCGGTGGTGAAGAAGTAGTGGGTAGCGCCCCGCGTTTCTCAACCACTCATTGTCATGCCGGTGAGCCGCATTTTGGCCGCGAGCTTCGATATAATCCGCGTTCAGTTAAGGGGGGCCTTTGTCCACTCACCACCTTCGGCCGCTGGTCGTCCTGCTCTTGATCTGCCTGCCGTTGGCCGGGCAGCGCGAACCGGTGCTTAAACAGATCGATCTGCCTCATAGTTATTACTATCGTGAAATGTATCTGCCCCAACTCACCACCGGTCCAAGCTCGGCGGCGTGGTCGCCGGATTCGCGATCGCTGGTGTACTCGATGGCTGGATCTCTGTGGAAGCAGAATCTGGACTCGAACGAAGCCAGCCAACTGACCGCCGGTCCCGGCTACGACTACCAACCCGATTGCTCTCCCGACGGGCGCTGGGTGGTGTATGCCGCCTACGACAATGACGCGATCGAACTCCGGGCCTTGAATCTGGAAACCAGGCAGACCAGGCCGCTCACCTCGGGTGGCGCAGTCAACGTCGAGCCTCGCTTCTCCCCTGACGGCAAGCGGATCGCTTTCGTCTCGACTTCGTACCATGGCCGGTTTCACATCTTCGCCGGCAATTTCAGCAATGGCGAACTGACCGACGTGCAGCGCCTGACCGGAGAAACTCGCAGTGACCTGCCCCGCTTTTACTACAGCGAGTTCGATCACGAGATCAGCCCGGCGTGGTCACCAGACGGATCCGACTTGATCTTCGTCTCCAATCGAGGACACATTTATGGAACCGGCGGAATCTGGCGGATGAATTCCGAGGCCGGGGCCGCTGCCCGCGAGATTCACAGCGAAGAGACTACCTGGAAGGCTCGCCCGGATTTTTCTCCCGATGGAAAGCGAATCGTCTATGCGTCGTATCTAGGGCGCCAGTGGCACCAGCTGTGGGTGATCCCATCGCGCGGCGGCGATGCGTTTCCGTTGTCTTACGGCGATTTCGAAAACACGGATCCGCGCTGGTCGCCGGACGGAGCCGAGATTGCCTTCATCTCCAATCGCAGTGGAAATACTTCGCTGTGGATGCAGGATGCTCTCGGCGGAGCGCAAAGGCAGATGGTTGCCAAAGAGAAGAATTACTCGAAACCAATGGGACATCTCTCCATTACGGTCTTGGATCCGTCAGGAAAGCCAACACCGGCGCGGATCTTCGCCACTGGAGAGGATGGCCGTACCTACGCCCCTGACGATGCCTGGATGCACGCCGAGGATGACTTCGTTCGCTCCGAGCGCAGGTTCGAATCCCATTACTTCCACACCGCAGGCATCGCCAAGTTGACTGTGCCCGTCGGGACAGTCGAGGTGGAGGTGATGAAGGGCTTTGAGTACCGGGTGGAGAAAAAAAGTGTGCACATCGCGGCTGGCCAGCAGGCAAGCCTCAGCGTCCGCCTGCAGCCGCTCATTCTTCCGGAGGACCCAGACTCGCAGTGGGCCAGCGCCGATCTGCACGTGCATATGAACTATGGCGGCGCCTACCGCAATACCCCAAAACATTTGGTTCTTCAGGAGACGGCCGAGAATCTTTCCCTGATCGAGGACTTGATCGTCAACAAAGAGCAGCGGATTCCGGATATCGCCTACTTCAGCCCCGAGATGGACCCGGCTTCCACACCGAACCACTTGCTATTTCACGGGCAGGAATTTCACACCAGCTACTGGGGACATCTCGGATTGCTTCATCTGACGCACAACTTCCTGCTCCCCGGCTACGCCACCTACGCAAATACTGCTGCCGCCAGCCTGGTTCCTACCAACGCCAACGTCGCGGATATGGCCCACGCACAGCACGCATTAGTGGGATATGTGCATCCCTTCGATTTCGTTCCAGACCCCGTGGGGGATCCGTCGCTCACTCACGACCAGCCGCTGGACGTTGCTTTGGAGCTGCCTGCCGACATCGCTCTGGGTAAGGTCGATTACATCGAGGCCGCGGGCTTCAGTGATCACAAGTCCACCGCGGAGGTGTGGTATCGACTGCTGAACTGCGGCTTTCGTTTACCGACAGGCGCGGGATCGGACACCATGGCCAATTACGCATCACTGCGTGGGCCGGTCGGCCTCACCCGCGTCTATGCTCGCGTTCCGAAGGGCTCGCTTGCGATCTCTTCCTGGCTCGACTCGCTGAAAGCAGGCCACACTTTTGCGACCAACGGACCGTTGCTACGCTTCACCCTGGGTGGCCAACAACTTGGCGGCGAACTGCGACTTCCCCCCGGCGAAAGCAAAGTCAAGTTCACAGCTACACTTCGGTCCATCGTTCCGGTGGATCATCTGGAAGTGTTTTGCGATGGCGAGGTGGCGCGCGATCTGAAACTGAGCGGTAACCACGAAGAGGCCAATGTGGAAGATACTCTCCCGATCTCGCGCAGCGGCTGGTGCCTGCTGCGTGCCTGGAGTGACCGCGCTGAACACCCGATCCTGGACATCTATCCTTATGCAACCACGAGTCCCGTGTATGTGAATGTCGCTGGGTCAGCTCTGAAGTCGCCTGCTGACCTGGCCTACTTCATCGCGTGGATTGACCGGCTCACGGAGGCGACCAAAGCAAACCGCAATTGGAATACAGAAGCTGAGAAAACATCCGTACTCGACATGCTGGAAAAAGCGCGCCAGGTCTATGTCGCGAAGCAGCACTAAACTGCCGGCTCGGATTCGAGGCCCCGCCTGCAAGATGTGGAAGGTACGGCTTAAGCTGCGCCGCTAGCGAAGGAATCTGAATCCGGTGCAGGACGGCGCGACAGGACGGATGCCCTGCAGCGTTCGAACAAGTCGTCTTCACATCTCCTTGCCGGCGTGCTCCATTTCCAACAGAGCTTCCTTCCGCTCCACGCCCCAACGATACCCGCCCATCTCTCCACCTTTGCGGACGACGCGATGGCAGGGAATCGCCACTGCCACTGGATTGGTAGCGCAGGCCCGAGCCACGGCGCGTACCGCGGCCGGTCGCCCGATGCCTTTCGCTACCGCGGCATACGATCGAGTTTCTCCGGATGGAATAGTCTGCAAATACGACCACACCCGGCGCTGGAAGGCGGTTGCCTGGATATCGAGGGGAAGGGCCGATTTCAAATTTTCCCCGCGCATCTGGCGCAGCAAGTTTTCCTTCCAGTTCTTCATGCCAGCGTCGGCGCGTCGGCGGATGGCGAAGGGGAACTCGTGCTTCAATCCCTGTTCCAGCTCTTCGTCAGAGTCGGCGAACTGGATCGCACAAATTCCCTTATCGGTCGCCGCAATCAACATGCGGCCCAGAGGGGAATCGGCGAAGGTGTAGCGGATTGGCGCGGCGATGGCCCCGCGCCGGTACTTGTCCGGCGTCATCCCCAATTGGGAGGCGGTCCTCTCATAGAGGCGGCTGCTGGAGCTGTAGCCGGCGTCATACATTGCGCGCGTGACCGAGTGGCCAGCGCGCAGATTGCTCTTCAACTGGTTCATGCGGCAGGAATCGGCATAGGCTCGCGGCGTGATTCCCAGAACCGCCTTGAACTTCCGCTGCAGATGAAAAGGGCTCTGACGGAATTCAGCCCCCAGTCGCGCCAGGGTGACTGGTTCATCGAGGTGCTGCTCGATGAAGCGGCAAATCGTCCGCACCATCTCCGCCTGACCGTTGCTACTGGCTGACCGGGGCCGGCAACGCAAACAGGCGCGATAGCCCGCTTTCTCCGCCTGCTCCGGACGGTGGAAAAAAGACACGTTCTCGCGGCGTGGCCGCCTGCTCGGACACGAAGGTCGGCAGTATACGCCCGTCGAGGAAACGGCAAACACAAACTGGCCATCCTGGCTCGCGTCGTGGGCCTGGACCGCATCCCACCATTGGCTCTCGTGGTTGTTGGCCGTCGTCATTGGCTGCGTCAGATTGAGTATCGCATTGCTCGTCATGATGAGAAAACCATAGGACACCCGGCTCAGACGAACCATCCGATTCTTGCGGTTAAAGCAAATTACTCACCTTCGATCATGCCGGAGTTATGATACGAAGCTCATGCCATCTTCCCAGGGTTGGTGCACATCGCGGACTGATCATCGAGCTATTGCTGCCCTGCTCATTTCGGCTACCATACTGCTTGCTACGCCGCTCATGACCGGCCAGACCAATGCGCCGCAGTGTGGCCCCACCGCCGGAGAAGTCGTGGCCACCTACATCGCCCATGATCTCAAGCTGGATGCGGCACACCCGGCTCCGGAGTGGCAGCGCGCCAGTGCCGTTTCCTTTTGCTCGGATTGGCAGGGAAAGAATCCCGATCCCGGACGCGAAACCACAGTGCGCCTTCTCTGGTCCGACCACACTCTCTATTTGCGATATGAGTGCCGGTACCGCGAACTGTTTCTTTTCGAGGACTCGGATGCGAACCGTCGCCGCGACCATCTGTGGGACCGCGATGTGGCCGAGGCGTTTCTGCAGCCGCACCCCTCCCCGGAACGCTACTACCGGGAGTTTGAGATCAGCCCGAACGGCATGTGGATCGATCTCGACATCTTTCCCGGAGGGCTGGCCGACCTGAAGAGCGGCCTGCAACACTCAGCGTTTCTGAACCAGGAAGCGCACACCTGGGCAGCGGAGCTGGCCATTCCTTTGGCCGCGCTGACGCCGCATTTCGATCCCACCATGATCTGGCACGCCAACTTCTACCGTATTGAAGGAACGAAGGAGCCGCGTGCTTATCTGGCCTGGCAACCCACACACACGCCAGAGCCCGACTTTCACGTGCCCAGCGCCTTCGCGACGCTGCGTTTCGAACCGGCGCCGGTCCGGTGATGGGTGCGGTATTGCATCGACCTGATGCCGCGGGATAGAGTTGGGGCGCGTTCGATCTCTAACGTGAATGGAGAAACCAAAATGAATCGCTCTCATCGTGCAGGTGTCTTGATGTTGTTGTTCGTGCTGCTGGCCGTGCTTTCCGCCTCCGCCCAACAGGAAGGCGCTGGAACGCTAAACGCGGAGGCCCTCAAGAAAGTGGTGCCGTCGTCATACTTCTTCCGCGGTCAAAGCGCCCCGGTGCAGCTTCGCAATTCAGCAGGATTCCGTACCGCCGATGGCATGTTCACGGTGGCGGGCCTGGTGGACACGAGTGGATACGCGTCCGATATTCAGCAGAAGTATCAGGGCTTCCTGATTGCCGAACAGAAGCTGAGCATCGAAGGCTCGGATTTACCGGCCGGCGCGTACGGTTTCGGATTCGGGAAGGATGGCAAGTTCATAGTCATGGATGTGGGCGCCCACGACTTACTCTCGGTCTCATTCCACACCGACGCGAATCTGCACCGGGCGGTACCCCTGACAATCGTGGCCGATCAAGGATCATACCGGCTCTACGCCGGCAAGAAGTGGGTTAGCCTCAAGGTGCAATAGCGCGACAGGGCCTGCGGCGGAAAGGCTAGTCGGCGAGCGGCTTCATCAACCCGAACGTGGGTGTGACTCCCGACCGTCTCCGCAGTTCGCTGAGCAAAGCCGTGGCTGCATTCTCGTAGCTTTTGTCAGAATCCGAGGAATCCGCCCAGACCGCGTCGTACACGATCTGTGCCGCTTCCTTGATGTCCATGTGCAGAGCAGCCTCCAGAACATCGACCCGTTCCTGCAAGTGGTCGTAACAACTCTGGCAGACTGCGGCCGTCTCCGAACCTGACGGATGAGTCTCCGACCGGGTGCAGCGGGGGTTTGCCGAGAGTGGCTGCATCTTGGAAGCCAGTAGCTGCGCATTGAACTCGCGCAGAAAGCGTTCCCGCTCCAGTTCCAGCAAAGCCGGATCGGGACAGACTTCATCGGCTGTAGTTTTCGGAGCGCTTACCGCGGCCGCTGAAATTCGCTCCGTGTTTTTGCAGACGGGACACGCGGTGAGGTCGGTAGTGTAGTACGTCCGACATCCGGAGCAAGGCAGGCCGTATCCGGCCGGTTTGCTCGGAGCTTGCCAAGGCTTGGCGGTTCCCAGGTTCAACCGAACCGTGCCCTGACCGACAGGCAATGCGCTTTCCTCTGCCAGCGATGGTGTAGAGCTCATTTTGCGCTCCTTGGGCGACCCGACCACCTTCAGAATCCGCGCCCTGAGGCAATTGTAGGATCGGGGGTTCCCGCTGCCGAGACACGGGAGTGCATGGCCGGAAGCACGTCTCACCAGCATGGACATGGAAGCGGTGTGGCTAACTGAAATTCATAGTTCAGCGAGAGCTTAGCCTGCCCAGCGGTTGACGGAATAACCCTGGTTCAGTAACGTTAATAGTGCAAGTGTGTGTTTGTGGAGGTTTGTATGTTTGAAGGCCTGTTTCAGCCGATGCACCTTCTGGTGATCTTCTTTATCGCTTTACTCGTCTTCGGACCCAAGAAACTGCCGGAACTCGGCAAGGGGATCGGCGAAGGCATTCGAGCGCTGAAGGAGGGTATGAAGGACAATCCTCCTGAACAACCGAAGACTGCCAGCACGGAAGCGAAAAGCCCCGAAATCAAGAGCTAAGTCAGACACCTCTTCGTGCAGTCCAGTGGGATAATGTTTTTTCCAAGCTGTTAAAGCTAAGTATTTCTCGCGTCACCCATAAATTCTGCTCTCTCCGGAGGACTAATATGCACAAGCTGCATTGGCTGGTATTGTTCTTGCTCCTGGCTTTTTCTGCGCAGCTTTTCGCCGATCAAATCGTGCTCAAGAACGGTGATCGCCTCACCGGAACCATCACCAAGTCCGACGACAAGGCTCTGATCATCAAGACCGAGTTCGCCGGCGATGTTACGGTACAGTGGCCGGCCGTCCAGGACATCACTTCCACCCAGCCGCTGCATGTCGCGACCCAGGATGGGAAGACCGTCGTCGGGCCGGTTACCACGACCGATGGCACGCTCGCCATTCGCACCCCGGCCAACGGGACGGTGGACGTTCCCAGAGCCAATGTCACCGCATTGCGTAGCGACTCCGAGCAGGCGGCCTACGAAAAGTCACTCCATCCCACCGTGTGGCAGGGTTGGGTAGCAGGAGCCAATGTCGGCTTTGCCTTAACCCGCGGCAATAGTGAAACTAAGAACCTAGCCATCGCCTTCACCGGCGACCGCAAGACCTCACACGACGAGATCGCGCTGTACACCAACACGGTGTACGCCACCAACGATGTCAGTACCGCGGTGCCCCACGTGACCGCGAACGCCACGCAAGGCGGAGCTCGTTACAACCGCAACCTTACCAAACGTGTGTTCGGTTATGGCAGCGCTGACTTCCAGACCGATGCCTTACAAACGCTGAATCTGCGCTCTGTCCTGGGCGGCGGCTTGGGGTTTCACGCCATCAACACCAGTCGCGCGACTCTGGATTTCCTAGGTGGTCTGAACTACACCCGGGAGAACTATGTGGGCCTCAGCCGCAACTTCGCCGCCCTCACCCTGGGCCAGGAGTTAATGTACAAGCTGGGCGCGTCGACTGTGCTCAGCGAAAAGCTGTACTTTTTCCCCGACCTCAGCCAGACGGGAAACTATCGCGGCGCCTTCAACTTCGGCACTATCACCAAGATCAGCAAATGGCTGGGATGGCAGAACGCCTTCGGCGACATCTACGTTACCAACCCCCCTGCTGATCCCACAACGCTCTTGCGGCCGAAGCAAAACGACATCCAGCTGACCACCGGTTTGAACTTTACGTTCACCCACTGAGGATGGGCGCGCATCCAATACGCAAAGTCGCTGATCCCGGCCGGAGCGGGTGGAGGGACTTGTTTCCTCGGGAGAAATCGGGCATTTATCTATCAGAGGGCGACCAATGCCAACTGCGGATGAAAACCGGCGCGACCCCGAAGATCGGCTGATCGACGAGACCAGCCAAGTCGAGAAGAAGGACAAGATGATGGATAAGACCATCGCCGACACCTTCCCGGCCAGCGATCCTCCTTCGTCCCTACCCGATCCGGATGACGATTCTTTCGCGGCCTGATGAAAACATTCCTCAGCGCACGGTCATGCGTATGGGGTTGCAATCTCTAGCGGCAAAAGTCGCTGCCTACCTCCCAGTAATCCACTTTCAACACGTTACAGATGCAAATCTTTTCACGCCTTGCAACTAGGCAAAACAGGTGTACACCCTAGCCTGTTTTTTCACTGTCTTTAGACAGTTAGACAGAGGGAGGGATGATGACTATGTTTAGAAGAATTAGTTTGGTGTTCTCGATCATGGGGTTGCTGCTGACGTTGGGAAGTATCGCTGGCGCACAGAGTGTGAGTGCGGAGAAAGCGCGTACTCTGGGGAGTGCCGAATCCGGCTTTCTTCCCGCGGCTGTAAATCGGCCAACGGTCGATATTTTCCTCACCACATCTTGGACTAACGCATCCTATGGCACCGGTGGCGTGGCGCTGCGGAACCGAAGGGTGGGATCGCTCAACGTCGGCGGTGTTACCGCTCCGACTAAGGCGGCTTACGTCTACTGGGCAGTGCTGCTAAACACCAAGCCTGGAAAGTCCAAGCTGAAAAGCATTTCGACGGTAACTGTGGCTCGTCAATTTCCTACCGGCGGTACTACCTCGGCAACCGTGACGGGTACACTGCTGGCAGTAGGTGGCGATCCTTGCTGGGCTAGCATCGGGACTTGGGTGTATCGTGCGTCAGTACCCACCTCGGTTGCCAATGGCAGCGGTCTTTACAAGGTTAGCTTTGGTACGCCGGTCAGCGGTCTGAGCGATGGCGAGGATCCTTGGGATGGCAATGTAGTATTCCCGCTGCTTGAGGGTGCTTCGCTCGTCATCGTTGGCACAGGCGGTGCCACAGTTGGCCTGCTCGATGGCCAGGCTGGGACTACTTTCATCGCCGATGCTGGATATCAGAACTTCTACCAGCTTCCGGCGACAATCGGTTCTTTTGGAAGCCAGGTCTTGTTGGATAACATCGGCTATGACGGGCAGATCGGCAATAGCCGTCTTGCTACGACTTCGAACGAGACCACCAATATAGAAGGTTGGCCAAGCCTGACCAACAACATTCTGGTTGCGGGACCAGGTGGGGAAACCGGGAATAGCGACTGGGATGGCAGCATCGGCGGGCCGCTCCCGCAGCTCTGGGACGACACCGGTCATGACGTCAGCAATGCGTTTCTGGCGAATGACACGTGGGCGTTAGTGAGCTATGGTGGTGGCGGATCGGATTGTGTGGGCACGGTCGCCGCGGTTATGTCTGTCCAGTAGTTGCAATCGAAGGCCGCGTCGGGGGAAAACTACGCGGCCTTCATTTTTTCACTCAAATACTCTTGGCTTCTTCTGACGAACCGGCGCCTATTCCAACATCACCGACTTCACCAGATTCCTTGGCCGGTCCACATCCAGCCCCTTGGCCACGGCTACGTAGTAGGCGAACAGCTGCAGCGGAACCATCTCCAGGATGGGCGAAAGCAATTCGGAGGCGCGCGGCACAAAGATGATGTGGTCGGCGAGTCCGGCCAGTTCCTCGTCGCCTTCGGTGGCGATGGCGATTACCCGCGCCCTTTGTTCCTTGAATCCCCGGATGTTGGCAACGTTCTTCTCATAGCGCACCACCGACCCGGCATCATTGCGGTCGCAAGTTGCGATGATCACGATGGGCAGATTCTCGTCGATCAGCGCGTTGGGGCCGTGCTTGACTTCGCCGGTGGGATAGCCTTCAGCGTGGATGTAGGACACTTCCTTCAGTTTGAGAGCGCCGTCCATGGCGATGGGATAGTGAATGGCGCGTCCCAGAAACAGGAAATCCTGCACCGCGTGATACTGCGCGGCCAGCCGCTGGCAGTCGGGCGCGCATTGCAAGACGGCTTCGATCTTGCCCGGGAGTTCCAGCAGTTCACTGATATACTCCCGCACCTGCTCGCTGCTCAGATTGCCGCGCACCTGTCCCAGATACGCCGCAAACAGAAACAAGACCGCCATCTGTGCAGTGAAAGCCTTGGTGGACGCGATGCTGATTTCCGGGCCGGCATAGGTATACAGCACGCCGTCGGCCTCGCGGGCGATGGTGGAACCGACCACGTTCGAGATGGCCACCGTGCGGGAGCCTTTGAATTTGGCTTCTCGCTGTGCCGCTGTCGTGTCGGCGGTCTCGCCGGATTGCGTGATTACAATGGTGAGTTCCCCACGCCCGATCATCGGATTGCGATATTCGAACTCGCTGGCATAATCCACATCGGCCGGCAGATTCGCCAGCTCCTGCATCATGTACTGGCCGGCCATCCCGGCGTGACGGCTGGTTCCGGACGCGACAATGTTGATACGGCGCACCGCTCGCAGCTCGTCGACACCAATGCGCACCTCCGGCAACCGGATCAGTCCCTCTTCGAGCGATATGCGGGGAGCGATGGTGTCACGCAATCCCTGTGGCTGCTCAAAGATCTCCTTCAGCATGTAGTGCGGAAATCCGCCCTTGTCTGGCATCTTTTCTCCTGAAAAACTCGCAGATCCCTCGCTACGCTCGGGATGACAACTCATGCTGCAGGCACTGCGCCACCCACAATGGTCGCCTTCACTTCACCCGCCGGCGTCAACACCACAATATCGGCGGGACCGCCGGCTTCGATCTTGCCCCTCTCGGGGAGTCCACCCACTCTCGCCGGGTTGAGCGAGGCAAGACGCAGCGCCGCCTGCAGATCCCAATGCGCGAACTGCATCACGTTGCGCACCGCGCGATCCAGCGTCAACACACTTCCTGCCAATCTGTCCTCTGCCGTGCATCGACCGTTTTTCACCTCAACCTCCAGCGAGCCCAGGCGGTAGCGTCCATCCGGCATCCCAGTGGCTGCGGTCGCATCGGAGATCAAGACAGCCCCGTCCGCTCCTTTGGCTTTCAGAAAAAGCTGCACAATGGCGGGATCCAGGTGAATTCCGTCGGCGATAATGTCGGCAGAAAGCCGCGGATCAGTAAGCACCTCGCCGATAATGCCCGGTTCGCGATGGTCCAGCGGACGCATGGCATTGAAGGTGTGGGTGGCGTGGCGGGCGCCCGCAGCCACGGCGGCGCGTGTGGTATTCAGGTCCGCATCCGAATGCCCCAGGCTGACACAAACCTTGCGGTTGGCCGCCTCGGCGATCACTTCCTGGGCGCCCTCCAGCTCCGGTGCAATCGTCATCACGCGAATACGCCCGCGGGCGGCCTGCCAGAAGCGATCGAACATGGCGACCGTGGGCGGAAGCAAGTTTTCCGGGGGATGCACCCCGCGCCGGATGTGGCTGATGAACGGGCCCTCGAGATGGATGCCCAGCGGCCGCGCTCGATTTCCCTGCGGGCTGCTGTCACGCTCCACTCTCTCGATTTCCGCGGCCAGGCGGTCCAGCGCAGACAGAGTCTGATCAAGCGGGGCGGTTACAGTGGTCGGAAAATAGCTGGCGACTCCGTGCGAGGCTAGCAGTTGCTCCAGGGCTGCCAAGCCCGCAGGCCCAGCACTCATAACGTCATACCCGGCGCCGCCGTGAATGTGAATGTCGACCAATCCCGGAGCCAGGATGGCGTCGCCGAAATCCACTACGCGCACCGCTTCCGGAACCGGTCGGGCTGCCCGTGAACTGACTTCCACAATGGTCTGTTCTTCGAGCAGGAGCAGCGGAGCTTCCACGCATTGCAGAGGGGTGTAAAGGCGTTTTGCAGTGACGGCAATCATCTATTGAAACGTTAATCTTACAGGATTTCGCAGAGTTTCCGAACGCCGAAGCGACCGATTCATCCTCGGCGGGCAAACTAAGTTATACGACATTTCCTCCCCGAGCGTTTGCTTTTCACACCCTGATTGCAACCATTGCGGAGACAACGCCCGGCGGGAAAATGTGCCGCGGCTGGATGTTATAATTGAATTCCGCTGCGATCGTCAGCGCCGCAAGAAGCCTGTGTGTTCGCCTTTGTGCGCAGGCAGTCCGCCTTTGTCGGGGAGTGGCTCAGCCTGGTAGAGCACCTGGTTCGGGACCAGGGGGTCGGAGGTTCAAATCCTCTCTCCCCGACCAATCTTTCCCGTAACTTACATCGTGGTCGCCTTCCGCCGAAAGAGGCTTTGTGTCGTTGTTTGTGTCGTAACCTCTCGGTTTGCTCTCCGAATTGCCCCTGCGAGTCGCAAGCCCGTCCAATGCTTTCCGCTTGAGATCAAGACGAACATGGGAGTAGTGCTCCAGCATCTGTCGCGAGACGTGACCGGCAATTGCCATGATGGTCGCATCGCTGGCCTGAGACTCAGCCAACTCCGTAATTGCGTGGTGCCGGAGGTCGTGGAAGCGTAGCGTACCGATCCCTGCCGCCTTCCGCAAACTCCGCCATGCCGAACGCCAGCTCTTCTGCGGAGTCGAAGGATCAAACCGCCCATTCTCACAGGCAGGGAAGACGTAGTGATCCGGCTGCGTGCCCCCTACCGCAGAAGCCCTGCGAAATAGCTCCCGCATCGCGCTTAAGGCGTCTTCATTGAGTGGAATCACGCGCTGCCCTGCCTCGGTCTTGCTCTTCCGAATCGTGACCGTGCCAGCCAGGAAATCCACGTCATACCACCTAAGCGCCTTGATTTCACACGCACGCATGGTGGTGTTGAGGGCAAGAACCATCGCCAATCGCGCGCTCTGCCACTCGGGCTTGATCGCGGCAGTCTTGGCAAGGCGGAGCTTTTCATCCAGTGTCATTGCACGGCCAATCTGGGTGTGAACCGGCAGGGGCTTGATTTCGTCTGAGAAGTGGTGCCAGAGCCTTGCGCGTTTCATAACGCCTCGCAGGACCCCGAGTTCCAAGTTAATCGTCTTGTTCGCGACGTTGACAGCCTTCCGGTCTGCCACATAGGTCCGCACCATTTCGACAGTGATGCGATGCACCTTGGTTAGTCCGAACACTGAACAAAGCGGCCTCAGCCTCTCGCGCTCGGTCTGCACGCTTCGCGGAGCAAGATGAGCGATGCGCTCTGCCAGATTTTTCTCCCCCGCTTCCTTGAAAGTCAGCTTGGAAAACTGTTGAGACAAAGGCGCAAGCTTCCCCTGCGAAGCACGTGCGATGAGTTCCTTTTCCTTGGCCTGTGCCTCGCGCCAGTCGCTAGTTTCAAGGGACTGCCGGAACCGCTGGCCGTCAACGAAGAAATGTGTGTGCCAGGTCTTAGCGCGTTTTGTGAGTGACATTTTTCCGACCTTTCTTCTTGTGATCCAAAGACGCAAGGCGGGCGCTTTGGTTGGAAGAGCCAGCACAGTAGCTTGCTGTCCGCTTGTGCCGACTCCCTGCGAAACGAGTTGGGGATTCGCAACCAACTTTACCCCGACGAATACGCGAACTACATGGCGACGGCTGGCTCAACCCCATTCGATGTGGCGGACGCTAAGACCGGGGAGACCGAACTGGAGCGCTTAGTTGACCAGTTGCGCCACACGACCCCGCCTTCTCGCGACGAAGACCTTGCTCTAAGTCCGGATTCGGTTTCAGGAGAGACTATCTTCGAGCAGATCGGATGTGCGATCTGCCACGTGGCGACTTACAAGACTCTTCTGGCTGGAACGCCGATCAACGGTGGAACCTATAGGGTTCCCGATTTTATCGGCAGCAAAACAATTCATCCGTACAGCGATTTCCTTTTGCACGACATTGGCACGGGGGACGGCATCCCTCAGGCCGCAAAGGCCGACTCTCTCGACCCATCCACGGCCAACAAGTTCCGTACAGCTCCGCTCTGGGGAGTTCGCTTTCGATCATGGATGATGCACGACGGCAAGTCGATTACTTACCATCAAGCAATCATGCGCCATGGCGTGGAGGCCGCGAAAGTTCGCGAGAACTACGAACGCCTGACGCTGATCGAAAAGAGCCAACTCCGAACCTTCTTGAACTCGCTCTAAGTACAAAGGTCTGCGCCAGACAGAAGGAAGAGATTTCTGTCGGGATGATGCCGAACTGTAGACGAATTTGAGACGGTCAAAGCACCCAGATTCAATCGAGCTCCATAGCTTTCAACACAGAGGCCGCAACACATTCAACAGCAATTAGTTGCGATCTACAGAATTCAATAAAAGGCTTAGAATCTGGTTCGGGACCAGGTGCTCGACCAGTTTTTATCTCTCGGAAGTCTTTTAGATTCAACACAACGAAAATACCTACTTATTGAAAATTGTTGAACTCTTTTGATCCTTGAGGCTTTCCACAGCTACAAAATCGTCTACAGTGCCAAATGGCGTTCCGCCAGACCTTGGAAGTCATTGATCTGCAAATGCTAACTTTGAGGCCCTTGCGGCCGACCACCTGGGGTTACACCAGCTGCTCTTAGAGACTGCGGACATCAGCATCACTTTCGACAACCGATTTCAGCAGGGAGTAATTTCCTCGAAGCCCGTTTCTGGGCTGCGTCACCTTTGTTTCCGGTTTGGGAAACACCCAAGAGAGGTGTTTTACGGTTCCACGACATCTCTAGCAATCCGGGAGCTCTCGTAGATCGTTTCCTAACCAAGTCCTTGGGGAATGGGTAAGCCTCTGATGCGCGAGTGAAGGTCACCCCAACGGCAAGCCAGAGGGTGCCACGGTGGTGTTAAGGAGGGAATGAAAGCCGGTCTAATCGTGGTTTTTGGGTATTGGTTTTACCGGAACTCGGGGTGTGATCCAGATCACTGCCAGTGGGTCGTAGTGGTGTCATGATCCCACCAAGATCGACCAACACCTCAAGATTCACCGACGTTGGGATGGGAGCCTTGAACCAGCAGGATCAGTGGAACGAGAACGACGTGAAAGTATTGGAACGAGCCGTTGAGAAGTTGGTTCGTTTCGGTGAGCAAGTCGGCGTGACT
This sequence comes from Terriglobales bacterium, assembly GCA_049582765.1. Lineage (GTDB taxonomy): Bacteria > Acidobacteriota > Terriglobia > Terriglobales > Acidobacteriaceae > JBAUUQ01. The sequence continues at coordinate 8,346 of JBAUUQ010000020.1, read as the reverse complement.
CCCGAAGACATGATCTCGCTGTTGGATTCTGGAATCGGCATCCCCGAACTGCTGATGTTTCTCGCGTCGAAGAGTTCTGGAGTTGCCTGATACCCGTGGGGACATAGACGAAACTTTGTGGGGTACGCGGACGGTGCTCACATCGTCGAGATTTGACAGTAGCAGGTTCAACTATGGCAAGCAGGACGTTGAAGGACATCATTTACACACAAGCCGTTCCCACATTTGGGCAGTGCGCCCAATGCCATCAACCCTTCAGGACACCCTCGGACGCGATGGCCGATCGTGAGAAAGCGACACGGGATTTCTACGCTGCCTTTATTCTCCATGAATGCCGTCTGGCGGAGCACAAAGTGGGTCCTGCTAAGTAAAGGACTGGTACAGGTATAGAAATGCATTCAGCGGTGTTGGTATGTCTCGACAGATAACTGCGGAAGCCACAATGCCAGATGGCGTTAACGGCATTTATTTTGGGCGTACTCCGTAGAGATTTTCGCAGTGAATTGAGAGCTTGTCCGGTTTTCGTAACAACCTACACCTCAAAGTGTTATGCGACGGGGAGATCGCTTCAATCACCTTGTGCCAACTGCTCGAATCCAGTTTGTAACCCATAAAAAGAAGCAGATTCTTCTGGTAAATCTGTCAAATTGCCCCGCCGCCGAGTTCGCAGACATAGTCAGAGCTGTCCCCGATTATGTGACATCCGCTACTGTACCGACGGTTTCTATCCTGAGTGATCACGTCGCACGCAAATCCCTGCGATTACCGACCCGCCGGTCACCTTCCCCGATACCATGGGCAACAACCGCACAAGAAACGTTACCTTTTGATGGCTGATCCATTGGGGGAACAATCGTAGAAACGACGACTAACCCCCTTGAGGTCAATTGCGCGATGGAGTTGGAGCGGGAACAGCCGGAACCGCGAGAGGCGCTCTCTTCGGCAGAAGACGAAGCCATGGGTGTCTATCAGGGTCCCCAGGCTGGCTGCGTACTCGCTACTGTCGACGCCGGCGACGAGAACGTTCGCCGAGTGGAACGATGGGCGGCACGAGCTCGACAGCATCAGCGAGAGCTGATTGTGGAGCATATCCGCAAGTATCTTACAACCCGTGATCGCGATCCGCGCCAAGTGCCATCGGTGTATCGCGGGCACGCAACATGGGTTGACAAGGCTAATAACGGCATCCCGCTAGTCCATTTCGTCGACACGGCCGGAAATTTTCGGCAGCCCGTGAACCTGCTGGTCCAGCGGCATTACGCCACAGAGGTGGCGATTGCCATCGAAGTAGGGAAACCTATGATTACGTTCTGTGAGCAGAGAGACGATGTCTGCTACACCGGAGATGAAACGACCGGCATCATCGTCTCCCCAACCATTAGACACGATGCCGCCGGTGATCCCTAACGGCAAGTGACTCGTGTTCACCACTGGGGTAGAGTTTGGGACGAGCTTCATTGACAATCAGGGCGCGCCCGCCGTGGACCGAACCGTTCAGGGTGCGAATAGCATCTCGCGCCTCCCGACCATTAGTCATCTCGACAAACGCAAATCCCCGCGGTTGACCTGTGTCGCGATCATTGACGGTCGTGACGGTTTTAACTGCTCCATAGGCCGCGAATAATGTCTGAAGCTGGTCTTCGTGAGTGGCGAAATCCAAGTTACCGACGTAGATGTTAGTCATGGCTTACCTCCGGTGGTTTGAGCATCGCTCTGCAGTATGTGATCGTCCAACCCGTCAGGCTTCACCGACGATTTTCACAGTGATCTTTGAGGTTGGGGCATGGACGGCTTTTCGTTCGTTGCTTCCTGCTACTTCGCCTTCTGCCTGAAGCCAGTCTTCTTCCGCATGGCCATTTATTCTGCCGCGCACCTCATACAGCTCGTACGCGCGAGCGCGCACGTTCTCCTCATCCTGAGTCGTGATAGCTGCGTCTCTATTGGTCAAGAGCTCCTGTTTCATGGAATTGTCTCTTTAGATTTATTGTCTCCATCTGGCTGCTATCGGTCTGTAAGGCCTTATGCGACATGCAGGAGTCCTGGCCCGTGCACCCCGTCTTCAGGAACCCTGTCGCGGGCGATGACTTCGTCGGCGCAGGTGGGAGACAGGTACGTTGGGGGTCCAACCAGGAACCTGATCCGCTGCCCTGGATGCTGGCGCCGAATCGTTCTCCAGAACTCCACTGCTTCTTTGGATCTCTGGCGCACGTCCAGCAGTACCAAATCGAAAAAATCAGGCACCCAGAGCAACTCTGCTTCGGTGACGCTTTTGGCCGTGTGCACGTGAACTCCGCGGCTTCTCAGCACACGGGCGCGCAACTGCTGCATCGCTTCGTTGCCATCGATGATGAGCACGTTTTTCGTGCCCATTTGAAAGGAAATCGGCGATTGCTGGGGCACAGAACACCTCACTGTCTTCTGGAGGCGGGCGTTTCGGAAAGCAGTTACCTTTGAGAAGCGGGCGTGACCAGAAAGATCTAGACCTCTCTCTGTCGTAAGGGAGGCGGGGATCGACCCGCCCCCAACGAACGCGAAAGCCTGCCTGCTTGCCTCAGGCTGCTACGAGAACAGCGGTCTTTTGCAAGGTCGAGTGGGCCACCTCAAAGTTTCGAACCTCCGGAGCACCGTCTACCACTTTCGCCAAGGCCTTCAGCACTTCTGGATAGCTGCCGCGGAGATAGGCTTCCGCGTCCTCTTTCTTGTCCCAAAAACTGATAGCGACCCCTTCCGTTCCCGATCCGGGGGCGACGAATACGATTTCGTCTTGGAAGCCGTGCTGTTTCTTAAGGAGGGGAAGAATCTCGTTCTCGATTGTCTGGGTAAACTCCGCACGGGTATTGGGCTTCAGGTGCATGGAAACGTGACGAGCAAACATGTCAACCTCCTGGGTTTTGCGACTAAGAGGAGAGAACTTCAGATGGGCTGCCTTAGTTCAGGGGATCTGAAAGAGGAGAAGACGCAATTCGCTCTGTTTAACACACTATACCGAATCCCAGTGTTGTCAAGGCGGAAATGTCCTAGGTCGGGGACCAGAACCCCACCATAGCTTGGACGTCTCTAGTTGCAAAGAAGAACTCTTCAAGCCGCGGTGACGAAGCGCCTCACCGTCTCCGCCCATTGTTGAGGTTCCCTTTCTGTACCCATGACCTCGGTCGGCCAAGTCAGCGACAGGAAAGTCGGAGGACCGACGAGAAGGACCACGCGCTCGCCGGAGCTCGCGTGCTTGATCTCGACATAGAAGTCGAGAGCCTCTCCAGGGAGATGTCCACGAGCAGCAAGCAATATCAGATCGTAGAGCGTGGGTCGCCACAGAGATCGCGCCGCCTGGACACTGTCAGTCGCATCGACCTTTATGCCGTGACTCCGCAGGACGCTCGCGCGCACGTCGCGAGTGCACTGGTGGGGATCGATGAGGAGAACTTTCTTGTCATCGAAAACTGAGCGACGAAGTGGTGGTGGCTGGTACATCCCACACTGCCGAAACTGGCACACTTCCGTAGCGAAGGCAGGTCTGGCCGGATTCTTGTCCTGTGAGAGATGGAAGTCAAGGAAAATGGAAAAAGCCCCGAGCGCGTCTCAAGGCTTTGGGGTCTTGCGATTCGGGTTCGGGCTTCGCGCGGGGGCGGGGCGAGACGCGTCAGGAGGCTCGATATCCGAATAACTTTCGACACTCCAGTCTCAAAAACTTGTCGAAGACGGGAATGTGAAGGTCGCCCTTTTCAAGGACGAATTTGCATGAAATGAGACAGGCGCGCCATTTGAATTCCTCGGTACCGTGTTTCTTGCCGTAAGCGGTGATATCTTCTTGGGAAACGCCAAATACCACTGCTCCTATTTTGGACCAGACGCAAGCACCCGCGCACATAGCACAAGGTTCGTGCGTGGAATACAACACGAAATCCGGTAGATACCGACCGTAGCCGGAGGAAACATATTTCAAGGTTTCAAGCTCCACATGCTTGATGGATGAACCCGAGGTTTTTACCCGGTTGCCGGCAGAGGCGATAACCACTTCCCGTTTCCCCACAAGGCGCGTGATGACGGCACCGATGGCATAGTCGCCCCGGTCGCGGGCTCGCTTTGCCTCCGCGATCGCAAGCTGCATAAACTTTTTCTTCGGTTTATAGGTGGGAGGAATCATTTTTTCTCCCCGAGTCCGAAGATCCTAGGCCGCTTTCTTCGCACGGACCTCTGCTCATCGTGCCCGCTGTGCGGCTGCGATCTTCCTGCGGGCTGATGCTGACATGGTGCACGCGTTTCTCCGCACGCACTTCCTCTCGTTAGACTGCTGGCAGCAACTCGCCACACTCCAAGCAAAGTGGTTTTGAGCGGGCCGTGATCGCCCCGCACGACCGGCACATCCTTTGTGATCCGTAACCCGCGATCTGAGGATGTACTTTAGTAGAGCGCATTAATGAGGTGACCTGCCTCAGCCGACGAGTAATGACGGAGTGCAGTATACGATGGAACAGGGTAGGTTCCATGGCAGCCTCTCTTTTTCTGTCGGTTGCGCAGGGGACCGTCGTCGTGAGGTTGAGAACGGCCAGAATGCGACGGAGAGATGGACAATAGACTCATTAACTGTAGGCTCTACCGTCGCCGAAAGCAAACGGCAGAAATCAAAACTCGCTGTTCCATTGCCACTCTGAGCCGCCCACATACCAAGAAGGCCGCTTTCGAGGCGGAAAATCCGGGACGAACCGGAGGGCGTGCCGTTGGCGAGGATCTTTATTCGGAATCTGTGGTGCACACCACAGGCTAGTAACCGCGACTCATCTCAAGGCCGTTGTGCTCCGCAGAAATCAATCAGCGGCCTGCAAGCTGCAGGAAAAGCGGACCGTCAGTCTGATTTTAGGAGAGCCGCAAGGTCATACGGGTTTCGTTCCAAATATCATCACTCTTCGGGTAAAATCACGCTGCCATGCGGCGGTTAACATCTCTCCCCACGCTCCTCCTTGGGATGGTTTCTGACCTAATGCGGTTCATGAGGCTGACGCTTCGGTCGCGCACCGCTTTGGCGGCCGAGAACCTGTTCCTACGGAAGCAGCTCGCGTTTTATTGTGAGCGCAAGATCAAACATAGACCGCTGACCGACGCTGCCCGGCTGAGTCTGGTTTTCTGGTCGCGATTACTAGAGTGGAAAGACGCGTTGATGATCGTCAAACCAGAGACCCTAATCGGTTGGCATCGCAGAGGTTTCAAGCTGTTCTGGCGGTGGAAGTCCCGACCAGGCAGACCGGCTCTGCCGCGCGAGATTCGCAAATTGATCGACCGCATGGCGCGGGAGAACCCGACCTGGGGAGAAGAACGAGTGGCGGACGAACTCTTGCTCAAGCTGGGCATCTGTGTCTCGCCCCGAACTGTCGGGAAGTACTGGCCTTTGGATCCGAAGGATCGTGGCCGGAAAAGCGTCTCGGCCCAAGGCTGGGCCACATTCGTGCGCAATCACGCCGACGCGATAGTGGCGTGCGATTTCCTAGTGGCGGTCACGGCCATTCTGCGTCTCAGTCCACAGCGCCGTGCCGCCTTCCTGCCCACTGTAGAGCGAGAAGGTGATGCTCACCGTGCCGCTTAGAGAACTGCCGCCCTCATCGCTGGCAACGCTGGAGAACGGGATCAGCGGCGGCACCCGCGACGACGTCGACTCGCTGCTCGCCGTTTGAGCTGCTACGGAAAGAACAAGCAGCACGAATCCAAATACCACACTACCGATGCGGAGCTTCATGGGAGCTCTCCTTATTAAGAACAGTTTCGGAAGTTCCGTCCCGCGGAGATATTAGTTCGGCGGGACGGCCTTGTTTCTTACCCTGCGCCTACTTCATCTTCACCAACGCCGGCGGAGCGGCGCTGACCTGCGCTTTCACCTTCCGTAAGGTCTCGCGAGTCTCGCGGACCTCCGCCCCCAGGTTCCGCATCGCTGCGCTCTCCGCACGAAGCAGAGTCTATTGCTGTTTGAAGCTGCCGCTCACAGTCTTGCGCCGTTCGTCGAAGCAGGCTCCCCAGGAGCCGCCGCTGGGGATTGCGACCCGTCGTAACCGACTGCTTGCTCCGGCCCGGCGCCGAACAGTTCCGGGTGCAGGTAGTGTCCTTGTTCCTGCGACGGCTTTTCCACTTCAGTCGGAATACGGTGGGCATTGGCATAAGCATCCTGGCGAATGCCAGTCACCTGCCAGGAGACCTTTACTCCGGGCCGGTTCGTCTTAATCGTGAAACGGCCTTTGCTGACCTCTTTGGCGACGATGGCCTGCGCGAATTGCCCAATCACCGTTAGCTGATAGCGGAAGTCGCGATTCAGCGCCTCGAAATAATCAGGCAGCACCACCGTCGCGAGACCGGCCTGGTTGGTCGTGATATTCCCGTTGTAGACGTTCATCATGTCGGGCGATTCGACAAACGAGTGGTAGAGATACTTGTTGGCGGGGTCGAGGGGATCGTCGATCTTGAACGAACCGCCGCCCTTGCTGAGATTGCCCTTGATGTTGACGTCCCCGGAGGTGTCAATCGTCATGAGGGTGCCGTTGTTGTTGCGGAAATAAATCGTGCCGGTCAGGGAGCTGTTGAGGTAGAGGTTGCCCGGGACGTCTCCGAGGAGGGCATAATTTCTGCAACCATTGAATCCGCCCTTGTTCACGAATCCAACACCCGCAAAACCCGACCCGCAGCCCGCATCACCGATGAGCGCTTGTAAATTGTTCCCGACCACATCCAACGCCGCCGTGGGCGCAGACGTGCCGATGCCAACGTTTACGCTGGTGCCCCCGTTCACTCCGGTAATGCTGCCCAATACCAGGGCATTGCTCTCGCTTACCTCAGCGTAGGCGCCGATGGCCGTGGCATTGCTCAGCGTTCCCGTGCTGAAGGTTGCCCCGTACCCCAGAGCGGTGTCAAAGTCTCCGGTCAAGTTACTGCTGTCGAAGGTTGTTCCCGCCGTGCTGCCTACTGCTGTGTTGCCGGAACCAGTACTGTTGGAGTAGAGCGCCTCCCAGCCGGCTGCCGTGTTGAAATAGCCCTGCACGTTGCTACACGTCCCGGCAGGGCAATTGCTCTCAAGCGCGGTCACGCCAATGGCGGTGTTCCCGCCGCCCGTGGTATTGGAGAGGAGCGCCTGAGGGCCAGCGGCGACGTTGCTTCCACCCGTCATCGTCGTATTACCGGCGGCCCCGAGGAACACATTCGAATTCCCGTAGCCGTAATCAAAGGGTTGGCCTGCGATCTGGAAGCTGCTGCCTGACACCGCCCCCGTTGCGTTGACCGCACCCGCCGCGATTACGTCGCCGGCGGCGTCCACCTTGAATTCGACGTTACTGCCGCTGTTTCCTTGGAGAATGGTGCCAGAGCTGGATTGCACTTGGAAAAACCCGGCCGTGCCGCCGCCAGCCGCGCCCTCCACGCCATAGCCGGTGGGTGAATTCACACCGCCGTATACACCCACCGAGGCCCCTGTCGCGGCAAGCGAGCTGCCCATTACACCCGCGCCTCCCGAAGTCGACGAGTTCGCGCCATAGACGCCAGTGCTAGTCCCCGTCGTGGCATTCGCATAGCCTTCCACGCCGTAGCCACTGGTCGAAGTCGTTACCCCGTCCACTCCTGCGAGACCCGTCCCGTACACGCCGATACTGGGGCTGGTGCCTTTGACTCCATAGCCTCCTATCGTGGTGGTCTGGCCGGACACACCCGCAGTGGTCCCTTGCCCAAAGATGCCGATATAGGGGCTGGTACCCTCCACTCCATAACCAGCTGCCGATGCGGTGGTGCCGCTGACACCCACTGCAGTCCCAGTGGTGGCGTTATTTTGGCCCTGCACGCCATAGCCGGTCGGCGACAGCGTCGTTCCGAGCACACCCGTCGCAAGTCCGCTTGTGGAGCTAGCTGAGCCGAATACGCCGTCGCCATTAACGTAGGCCGACTGGCCTGCCACGCCGTTCGCACCGATCCCCAATACGCCCGTGCCGGAGGTACTTGACCCGGTGCCTGTTACGCCGCTGTCGGCTGCGGCACTTGTGGAGCCGATGATGGTGTTGCCGCTCGACGAGACCGACAACGTGCCGGTCACCGTCTGATTCCCGGTGAAGGTGTTGGCCGCCGCCAGCAGCGGTACCTTGGTGGTGTCGATGGTCAACGTACCGCTGGTCGTGATCAGTCCCCCCTTCAGTCCCAGGCCGGTGGCCACGCTGGTCACCGTGCCATCGCCCGTTCCTGTGCCGGGGAAAGTCTGCCCCGTGGCAAACGTGATTTGCCCATTGCTGGCGATGTCCAGCCCGGTTTCTGACGGTTTGGTCGTGCCAGAGCCAAACAGCAGATTCAACGTCCCCGAGGGTGTGCTGGTGTTATTGCCCGCCGGTTCGG
>JBAUUQ010000019.1:0-11192 GCA_049582765.1 Terriglobales bacterium | reverse complement strand
ATTTTGCGTAAACGGGTCACAGGAATCTCCTTTCCCTATGACCCACACTATGTCAGCAGCTCCTGAACTCTCTCGGTCCACCCACGCGGTAGCGTCCGCCGCGCCAGCGGCTTAGTCCTTGTCGGCTAACCGGAAGTTGGGACGAAATCTGTGCTAACTTCCGGATCGCCCGTTACCGAAGCGCAACCAAGGAAGCGCCTGAATCGGCCGCGAAACAGATCACCTCTTCTCGCAACGACTCCTTCCGCCAATGACAATGGTCTCATCGCTCTCATCGTGCAAAGTTGCGGAGAGGGGCAGGCAATAAGGCAACCTGCGGGAACGGAGGGAGTATCATGCGGATGACTGCATCAGTGATGCATAAATAAGGAGAGCAATGCCCGACTCCATCGACTGGCCGCCGGTGATCCCGGGGCGCCGTCCTCGTTTCCGCCGCTTTCTTCTCATTCTCATCATTCTTGGTGTCATCTTCTTCGCCAGTCGAGCGGCGTTGTCCTATTACGTGCAGTTGCTCTGGTTTAGGTCGCTCGGCTATGGGGACGTCTTCTGGAAAACACTGGATCTCGAGTGGGGAGTCTTCGCCGGATTTGCGGCAGCCACGTTTCTGATTCTCTACGGATCCTTTCTGGCGCTGAAACGGGCGCATCTCCCGGATTTGCCTGACGGGCATACCATCTTTATTGGGCGGCAGCCCGTGAAGCTGCCGATAGAACCTGTTCTGCGGCTTATCGCGCTCGGCGCATCGCTCGTGATAAGTGTTGCCACCGGCGCCGCGATGACGGCCGAGTGGCCCACTCTCGCGTTGTTTTGGTACGCGCCCACCTCTAAAGGCGAGATCCTAGACCCGATATTTGGCAGGCCGCTAAACTTCTTTCTGTTCACGCTCCCAGCATGGCAGGTGATTCTCGGCTGGTTGATCACTCTCGCGGTCATGATCTGCATCCTCGCCGCAGCGTTCGTTCTCATCACGGGCGGAGCGCGTGTGCTGACCGGAAGTCTGAGCCGCCACGTGACACTGCCCTGGCGCTCGTTCTCCGTCACTTTCGGGTTTCTGTTGCTGATCCTCGCAATGAACGCGTATGTAGGCCGGTTCGAGCGACTGCTCGAGGATCATACGATCTTCTCCGGCGTCACCTACACCGATGCGCACGTCGTCCTCACCGGGATGCTTGTAGTCTGTGCAGCCCTTATTCTCGGCGCACTTATCTCGTTTACCAACGCCGTGCGGACGCGACGCGCCAGTTGGCTCGTGGCCTCGGTGGTGCCGGCGATCCTGTGCTATGCGGCGGTTCAACTCGTCGCCTGGTACGTCAGCAACTTTATCGTTAAACCCAACCAACTGGTACGCGAGAAACCTTATATTGTCTACAACACCGATCTGACGCGGCACGCCTATGGATTGGACCGGGTCACGCAGCGCGAGTTCCCCGCTGAGACCACGGTCGAGGCGGCGGATCCCGCTAATAATCAAGCTACGCTTCAGAACATTCGCCTGTGGGACTGGCGCGCGCTTCAGGACACGCTGCGCCAGATTCAGGAAATCCGCACGTATTACGACTTCCCTGACATCGATATTGATCGCTATAACATCGATGGCACGACCCGTGAGGTCATGCTGGCGGCGCGCGAGTTGAACGTAGACCGACTCCCCGAGAGCAGCCGCAACTGGATCAACGAAAAGCTTATCTACACCCACGGCTATGGCATTACGATGAATCCCGTCAATGGATTCACGCCGGAAGGATTGCCCACTTTGATCTTGAGCAACATGCCAGTCCAAAGCACCGTCAGCAGTCTCAAGGTGACGCGTCCGGAGATTTATTTCGGCGAGTTGACCGATACCGACGTCTATGTGAAAACGCGGCAGAAGGAATTCAACTATCCGCAGGGCGAAAGCAACAATCTTAATTTCTACGAAGGCGACGGAGGTATCGTCTTCGGCAGTTTCCTGCGCCGATGCCTTATTGCCTTTGACCGAGACGATCTTGGCAAGCTGCCGTTCAGCGATGACGTGAACAAAAATAGCCGGCTTCTGATGCTGCGGAATATACGCGATCGCGTCTCGACCTTGGCCCCGTTCCTCACCTTCGATTCCGATCCCTACATCGTTATTGGGGACGATGGCCGGCTGTCGTGGACCATGGATGCGTTCACGATCTCGGACAGCTATCCCTATTCGACTCATTATCCGCTTGGCAACAACTCCATCAATTACATGCGGAACAGCGTGAAGGCAGTCATCGACGCGTACGACGGCACGACGACGTTTTATGTCTTCGACTCGGAAGATCCGATCATCGCGGCGTACCGTCGGATTTTTCCGAGCTTGTTCAAGGATGCGTCGACCATGCCACCCGGCCTGCGCAAGCATGTGCGCTACCCCGAGCTGCTGCTCAAGCTGCAAGCTGAGGTCTATGGCCTCTACCACATGACCGACGCGGAGGCGTTTTATAACCGCGAGGATCTGTGGACGGTCGCGACCGAAGTTGGGATGAGCGAGACAGGCGAGCAAACGACCCAGGTCATGCAGCCGAATTTCGTGTTGATGAAACTCCCGGGCGAAGATGGGGAAGAGTTCGTAGAAATTCTGCCTTTCACCCCAGCCAACCGGAACAATCTGATTGGCTGGATTGCCGGACGCAGTGACAGCGAGCATTACGGCACCTCAGTGGTCTACAACTTCCCCAAGACGAAGCTGGTCGATGGTCCGCTGCAAATCGAGGCGCGAATCGATCAGAACGCGCAGCTCTCCGGACAGTTGACACTGTGGAATCAGCAAGGCTCACATGTGCGACGCGGGGCGCTGCTGGTAATTCCGACGGGAAAGGCCCTGTTGTATGCCGAACCGATTTACTTGCAAGCGCAGCAGAGCCCGATGCCGGAGTTGCGCCTGGTTGTGCTGGCACTTCAGGATCGGCTCGCCTACGGGCCAACTTTCGAATCGGCGATGGCGTCGCTTTTTGGCGGAGTGGCCTCGTCACTGACCGCCCCCTCGACAAGCGCAGGTGCAGTCCTGGCGGAAAATATGCGAGGCACACCGGCCTCCGCTTTTTCGCCCCAGCCCGCAGACGATCTCAAAGCGCTCATTGCCGAAGCCGCTAAAGATCTTGCCGACTACCAACGCCTGACGGCGGAGGGCAAGCTCGGCGAGGCCGGGCAAAAGCTTGAAGAGTTGAAGCGGGTACTCGACAAACTGAACACGCGCCCAAAATAGACTTGCTGCGGACTCGCTAGGACATTCCATTGTGTAACAGGGTTGCGCCCAGTGGATGTCAGCATGGCGATCGACAAAGTCCACACTGGCACACATTGGTTCGACTGATCGGGATCCTTCACCCGGGTGACTTGCAGTCGATGTATTTCCTGGATCGCGAATCGGATCACGTCTGGCGCTACTACAGCATCGTGCGCACCGGAAAGAACGCCAACGGGCTGATCGCGGGAAATGAGTCTTCCTCCATCAATAGGGCTGTTGCGTTCTATCGCCACCTGGCCGGAATTCCCAGCACCCAAGAGCCGCCGGGGGCGCGATGAAGACAAGGGTTGTGATGCCTTCGCAGCTGCGCCTAATCCATCTAATGCCGTACTCATGTTCAGGAGTCGCGATAGAACCGGCACTCATCGATTCAAAAGGACTATTGCCCGCGGCCGGTGACCTTGGGAACGGGGAAAAACGAAAAGCACCCGGCCAGCAAAAGCGCCCAGGCCGCCCCAAGCGATATGCCACTGGCGACGTCGCTTGGGTAATGCACTCCGAGGTAGATGCGAGTCATTCCCACGAGCAGTATGATCCCAACCGTCATCGCCAGAATCGCGACTTGATGCCCGGTTCTTTGAAGATGTCGGCACACAAGAATGGCTACGGTCAAATAGAGCGATGCGGCTGCCAGTGAGTGGCCGCTGGGATAGGACAAGCCCGAAACCTCGACGAGTTGTGTAACGACCTCAGGGCGAGCCCGGTCAATATAGTCCTTTATTGTGGTCGTTAGAATTCCTGCACCCAAGGAAGCTGCCACCAGTTGCAGCGCTCCCATCCGGTCCTTCAAGAGGAGCAGTACACACAATGCTATGGTGGAAATAAGCACCACGAGTGTGACCGATCCCAATGCCGTCAAATCCACGGCCACCACCGTGAGCCAGAGAGTTCGTGCCTTCGCGAAACCAACCAGGATCGTACGATCCACGCCGGACACCTCGTGCTCCAGCAGTTCAGAAGTGATCTTGATAAAAAGGCCAAGAGCCAGCGAGGCCGTCCCCAACAACCAGGAGGCCTTTATGGCGCGGGCCGAGAATCTGGCCGGACTTGGTTGCATGCCGTATCTCCCACATACAGCCTCAACCTCCACGGCTGAGAAAATACAGAAGACGTTCCCCTTACTCGGACGAGAGGCCCGGCTGGGCGGGACCATCGGCGGCCGTCGGAACCACTGGCGGAGCTGCTTTCTTCAATTGTTCAAGTTCGACCTGAACTTTTGCCCAGTCCTTTGGTTTTCGCTTCGTCGCGTAAGGAGCATCCGGATGTCCATAGAATTCCAGAAGCTCAGCCCGAACCTCCAGCGAAGCACCACTGAAATTCTGCTTCGCCAGCGCATCGAGCAACTTTGCATGCGTCTCATCGTTGAGCCGATATTTTCCCGGCCCCGTTATTGCACCGGTGTCAAAATTGTCGTTGGGCAAGTCCGGCTGGCCGGCGCCTACCTGGCTTAGCAACTGCCGATAGCGATCCAGCGTCGCGTTGAAGCTCGCCTCGAATAGTTTTTCCGCCGCAGGCGTAGGTGTTTTGAGTTGCAGCACTTTTAGGGGGCCGACCTTGGGGAGAATCCGAGTAAGGAAAGCGAAAAACCTTTCCCAAAAGGTCGGCGGCTTAAAGTTCTTGCCCCAGTTCTTTTGGTAGCTCGCGCGAGAAAGATTATAGAGAAACTTCCTTTTCGTCATGCCGGGCTGATCTTTCAAGATCTCGTCTTTCTTCAGGCTCCAGGCAATGCGCGTGGCTTTGGGAAGAAGTTGGCTGACAGCGTGACGGTAGGAACCGAGGACCTCGTCTTCGTTAGTAAGAACGGTTTTTAAATCCAAACCGTAGGTTTCCTGAAAGGCTTGTTCCAGCAGAGGAACCGAAACTCCAAAGCCGATGAAGTCGTGGTACGTATCGGGAGCGTAACGTCCCCGTGCTACTTCCAGAACGTCGAATCCAAATTCCGTCTTCACGTGCGCCAGCTTGTCTTCTTCATACGTCACGGAGTCGCCGTATTTCGTTTTCAACTTGGGGTACAGGAGCGGAACCGCGCGATTCGTTCCCATGGGGTGACCTTCGTTGTCCGAAGCGTAGTGAGCGAGGGCTCCCAGCGCAAAGGCGTAGCCGTCAAGATCCTTGGAGTCGTGGAGAAGAGCCAGGACAAAGTCTCCGCTCCGCACATAGTGCGTCAAGTCGCTGAAGAAAAAGCTTCCGTGCGGATAATAGCCCATGTCCTGGATAATCGCCCCGCCGTACGCATAGCCGTGTGCTTCTTTGAGTTCTTCTGCCGTGGCATCGGGAAAACGCTTCAACAGTAAGGGGCGTATGTTAGTGTCCCAGACACTGTCAATGATCGCTTCATGCGCAAGGACGGCATAGGCCGCGGACTCGTTTGGCCAGCCCAAACACAGGACCAGCGCCAGGATGATGGCGAAAGCTCTCACAGACAACGCCTCGCGACGTCGCATTCTCCCCATTCCAAACCTCGTTGTGAGTTTAGCTCGCTTCTATCTTACTGGGAAATCGCATTCCCCCCATTTCAACGGGGAGTTTCGTCTGAATCCGGTCTTCCGCAGCAATTGAGCAGAAGTCCTCTCCTCCGATCGTTTGAGCGGATCAAACGTGCGCCCGCACATCCCATCAAGTGATATAATGTAGTTGAGCTGGTTTCCACCTTCTCCTCTTTCAGGTTCCCTGAACTAAGTCAGCCCATCTGAAGTTATCTCCTCTTAGCGTGAACAACCTTTAGGAGGTTGATATGTTTGCACGCACCGTTTCTATTCATCTGAAATCGAACATGCTTTCTGATTACAACCGAACATTTGAGAAGGACATTCTTCCTTTACTTCGAAAACAGAAGGGCTTTAGGGATGAGATCACACTGTCAAATCCAAGTAGCCTAGATGCGATCGCAATCAGTCTGTGGGAGAACAGGGCCGATGCAGAAGCTTACAACACCAATACCTACCCGGAAGTCTTGAAAAACTTGGCAAGAATGATCGATGGAACGCCCAGGGTTCAAACGTTTGAGGCCGTTACTTCGACCTTCCAGAAAGTCGCCGTAGCAGCGTAGAGATCTGTAAACATGTCGCACGGGAGGGCGGTTAACTCCGTCTTTCCGAGTGACAAGTACCTAACTCGTCGCCCACGAACTTTCGGCAAGTTCCGCCACGGGCTGTTTAGGCTCTCGAGAAAGCCGTGTACCCCATGCATCCGAATGCGATCCTGCACGAAGTTCAGCAACTCTACAACGTGAGTGACCGTCTTGACTCGCTGGCGGAACAACATCCCCTCGTCTCAGAAGCACTCATCACCATATCGGGAAGCGTTCGTAATACTCCCATCTCGAACGGAAAGCGCGAGGCGAATGGCGCAAACACCACAAAATCGGCATTTTCCGCGACGAGCCGCCGGCCCGTGAGCTCTTGTTGGAGTACGTCGCAGTAGATGCACCGTTCCTTCAAGGCAAAGTAATCGCGAGCGACCATCAGCTTTGTTTTAAGTGAGCGCGGTGTTACCGAAAGGGCCATCAATTGAGAGATGGAATGACTAATTGTGTGTGCGCCGGCTCCTTCGCCATGATTCTTGAAGATGAGCACGTAGCGCATCCGCTTATCGCCCTCCAGGTCGATGATGCGAGCCACGTAAGCTCTGATGACGTCAGAGAGTTCATGGGCCTCGAGTTCGTGTAGGCTGCGGTCGTGTCGGGGTGTTTCCACGATGATCTCGTGGGCGCCCACACCGTTCATCAGATCGTGGAACCCTTCAGCGCGTCGTCCCAATTCCCCTTCGATCCGCAATAGTGGATTGGAATTGGAGATTACCCGCACAGACCACCCTGGCCCGTTAGGCGATGAGCCCGGACTTCGGATGGCAAAGACTTCCGGCGGGGTAGCAGCCTCGTTGGTTTCGCAGAATGGGCAGAACATCGTCTCCCGCACGAATCTCTTGAAGTGAAAATCTGAGGGCCGCACGGTGTTGGTCTCGGCCACGATTACCCAGCTGCCAGTAAAGATATCTTTGCGCATTTGGGACATTGGGGCCTCACGGTGCTGAGTTCGGTCGCAACTTCCTTCTTATTTCTTCTGCAAAGTCTCGGAGAAGTTGGGGTTTAATTTGGGCCGCCATGCTCGTGCTTTTCCAATGAACAAAAAAACCCCGCCTACCCGACCGCGGCTTCAAAACAACCAGCTGCTACCTCGCGCACCAGGTTGCTTGGAGAAAAATGGCAGGTCCGACAACTCGGCGATTTGCGGTGGTCTTGCGGCAAGTCAGGAGGCAAAGGCGCTGAGAAAGGAATTTCACATCGATCCCTTGGGTCCGCGTCGATACTCCGAGGACCTTGCGACGATCCCGCCGACCCACACCAACCGCTCTTGAGGACTGCCGGAAGCTATGCGGTTGCTGCGTTGGCCTGCGTGCCCTTTATCTCGCACTCGGCTTGAAGCCAATCGTCCCAGTCGTGGCCGTCTGTCCTTCCGCGTTGCTCGTAAAGTTCGTAGGCGCGTTGCTGAATCTGCTGCTCAATCGGAATAAGGACGGTCGGCTCGTCCGACTTCGGCGCGAGTGTTGATGGCTTTGGTTTCATGTGAATGCCTCCCACCCATTAGGCTCGCCCACAATCGGCTTCTTGTCAGTGATGTGAGTCACCCTTTCGATGTTGGCAACGGCCGCTGCATGGCTGAAGGAACGCGAGCAATTAGTCTGACCGCCGAATTCCTGCAAGGCGCGCACGGATTGGCTAACAACGCGCCAGCGACTTCCCGACTAGGGTCATATTCTCTTGCTTTGCTCGTAATATCCTCAAGCACGTGCGTCAGTAGTATCGGTAGTCGGGCCCGCCGCACTGCACCGTGTGAGCGCAGTCGCGGCAGTCGAACCGCCGCCCCTAAAGGCGATCATCGGCCTGAAGTCGATTCCCGCGCGATGCAATATGGACAGCGGAGGGTCTAGTCAGTCACGAGTCCAGAGAATGAAGATCGAAAAAACAACAGCCAAATCAACGGCCTTGTGCCACTTCTCTCACGGTCTGGGCAGGGGTTTGGTTCACGTCGTCGCGGGTAGTCTTCTTTTTCTCGATGTCATCTGGATGGCGATCTGTCTTTTTTTCCAGTTGTTCAGTTTGACGCTCTAATCTGTCGGCTTTGGTGCGTTTCTTTGCCATACCTACAGCTTGACACAAACGCGACGCCAAAGCGAAGTTCTACAACCCACCACTACCAGAGACAAGCTAAATTCAAACAAGCTAGTTCCAGAACGGGAACCACCCAGCTTTCAACTTTCTCGTTATTCTTCGATTTGGAACCGCTGCGGGGTAGAGGTAGCCGAGCGACTGCGGACGCACGGTGTTGTAGATCTTCTCCCAATGGCGCAGTTCGCCACTGAGCTTTTTCATCTGCAGGGAGCCGCGGGCCTCATCTCAGAGAAAGGAATGAAACGTGGCCACTGATCTGCTGGACGAGTACAACGGTTTGACTTTCGACGCCGAGGGTGAAATCATTATTTTGTCGAGTGCGGAGCAGCGTTGCCCGCAAAGTTGACGTTGTTCTCGCCTTCTAACGCATTTATTTCATCTTTCATCCTAGAAAGTTTTCCTTCTGCACATTCGGAATTTGTGAGAGGGGGATCACGACACCCGTGGTAGCAGCCAAGAAACTCAGCAAATTAAATCCCAAGGTATTCCTTTCGACTCGCAGGTCTTGATTGCCCACCATACATCGTGTAACGATGTATTATTTGCCGATCCGCCAACAGGCCGAAGACCAACCTGGCGTACAGCTTGATTAGAGTTGTTGTCTCCCGACCGACCGATCGCTTTAAGTGATACGCGCGGGTGGTGGAGGCACTTCTTCCCCACGGCGAAGTCGCTGCTTACGTTCGAGACTGTTTTCAGCGTTATTCAATTTGGTGAGGAGGTGATTTTCGTAACGCATGAAACGATTGGCCGCCGCCTCCGGGAGAACCAGAAGCGCTTTGCGTCCCGCCTCGACCTTCGAAATAGTGAATTCGCCTTGGTAAACCTCCGTTCGCTCCATAGCGTTTTTCAGTCGGTTCAGGCCCGACAGCAAGAAATTCCGGATGTAGCTACCGCCCTTCTGGAATCGAGTTGCCCTATTCGCGGGACACTTCCAGAATTCCGGAAAATGCCGCTAGTTACCCCGTAATCAGGTAATCCGCCCGCGCGGCATCGGCGCATACACCGATCATCGTCCGACCATTGGTCCGCCGCTGCACGGCAGCCATGCTTTATGCGTGCGCCTGTTCAAACCGCTTTAGGGTTGGTAACTCGCGAATCGATTTGCCAACCTTCTTCTGCGCGAGGCGTATCTCATAGAGACTTTGCAGGTTAAGCCAGAACTCGGCGGTCGTACCGAAGAAGTGAGCGAGACGCAAGGCTGTGTCGCCAGTAATGGCGCGCCTTCCATGCAGGATCTCGGTGATGCGGTTAGTCGGAACCTTGATCTGCCGCGCAAGCTCCGCGGCGCTCATGCCGAGTTCCTTCAGTTCTTCGGCCAGATGTTCGCCGGCGTGAATAGCGGTGAGCCCCATAATAGTTCTCCTAATGATAATCGACAATCTCCACCTTCGACGGACCAGGCGCTCCTTCGATCCATTCAAAGCAAACCCGCCATTGGTCGTTGATGCGGATACTGTATTGGCCCTTTCGGTCCCCTCGCAGCGCTTCAAAACGGTTGCCGGGCAATACGGCAAGGTCTTTAAGCACGAGGGCGGCCTCCAGCCGGTCTAGCTTCAGGCGCGCGGCCCGTTCGATTCCAAAGAATGCCTTTACCCGTTTACCGGCGCCGAAGTCCCTGGTCCGCTTGTCCCGATAGCTGACGATCATGATTCAGTATAGCTGTAGTTACGCGTTACGTAAAGCGTAAGTATGCAAAAAGACTGGCGCCAGTGTAAAGCGGCATCGATCGCAATCCTTTGCGGCTACAGATATTCAGGCGACCGTATTGATCATTGTCTTCTCATACTTCGTACCAGTCTGTTGTAGCAACGTGAAAAGTCCCAGCAGGCGACGCAGGGTCTCGCGGCTGAGCGAAAAGCCCTGGTTTCGCCGGTAAGTAGCCCATCCAGGAAAGTGGCAGTCTTTTCTGTGCCTAGCCGCTGGTGATTTGGACTTCAACGCTGCGCCCACCACCGCCATCTGAGCGGGATCACGTGTGCCACTTCCGCCATCCTATTCGTCACCGGCGGCGGACTTCTGCTGCTAGGGTGGAGAGCACGAACCAGGTAGCCGGTATTAGCCCGCCAGGATTAGCCCGCTAGGATTAGACCGCTAGGACTAAGCCGACTCGGTGTTGGACGCCCCGCTACACCTTCTTCCAGTCAGTCATGGAATTCAACTCATCCATTATTTCCCTCAGCCTGAGTTCGCGTCTCTCGTGATCGGACTTCGCGAGATGGTCGGGCCTGGGATTTTGCGAATACACCAGGTTCAACCTCTGGAGTTCGGCAATCTCGCGCCGCAATACCTCGACTCGCTCTCGAACGTCAGCCATGGTCGGAGATTATATCCCTGTCGATGACGACGGATATTCGGTGCTGTCCGCTAGGCGCGCGCCCCTCTCTCAGGTTCCATCGAGGGGACAGGCCGCCCGGTTAGCCTCGGCAGAACGTAAAGGATGTTAAGGCCGCAGATGGCAATCCGCGCCAAATCCGCAACGAATTCGCAGCACAACACCACCGCCGCCGCCCAGTGTGCTACAATATTAGCAACATTGTGCTACATGGCAAGCGTGATGCAAACCATTTCCGGGGAGGTGAGTCGTGAAGCGTGGCGGCCGATCCAGTTCCTCACGAAGAAGGAGTCCAGCAGGCAAGGGGTCGGGTAGCCCCATGCGCTCCACCAAGTTACGGGACGTGATGGTTATCGCCGAGAAGCAAGGACTCCTGCGTGGCGAACGCACCCAGGTGGTCCGGGGAAGAATGCCGGAAGCCCTGGTAACGA
>JBAUUQ010000018.1:0-425192 GCA_049582765.1 Terriglobales bacterium | reverse complement strand
AATTGCCGAAAACAGAATTGCATCAGGATGCGTTATAAGCGATGTTCTTGGATTCCAAGACATTTTGCATCCCCCAATTTTTGACCGTTTGGCACGGAAAAGGAGTTTTTCAACAGCCACAGGCGATAGCACTCAGAACCCGGTCAACGAGTGAAATAGGAATGTTAGGCCAACAACCGCGTTTGATGTATCTGAGGGACGATAGCAGGATGAGAGCCTAATCTATGTGGCTACCGCCCTCCACCTGAAAAAAGGATGAGATTGCCGTCGGGATCACGAACGATGAATGTACGAGCGCCCCATGGTTCTGTCTTGAGTGTCTGATGAAATAGCACTCTGCCGTTTGAAACTCGAGGAAGAGTGGCTTTGCATCATCGACTGTGATGGATGCTGAGAGCAGGTGTTCTCTGTCCCGAAGATGCGGAGTGATTGCGGGTTCGTCCAGATGTCGGATATTTAACCTGGCTCCATCCCGGAACACTTGTCCATAGAATGGCGGTTCGCCATAGATGAAGGCCACTGTAAACCCCAGCTTTCTCGTGTAGAACTCACACGAAGCTCCAACGTCGGTGACAAAGAGCTGAGGTTCGGCGCAAGAAGTGTCGGTTGGGAAGGAGTTTCGGCGAGTACATCGTTCCTAGTGTGGACTGTGCTCCTCGGTCTGCCGAAGAACAAGACGTAGCCGTCAGGGTCGCAAATCTCGAAGCCGCGAAGACCGTCGTGGGTATCCTTAAGCGGTACGCTAAATGCTGCGCCATGATCGGCAAATTCAACGGCGAGTGCATCGGGGTCTGGTGCATAGACGTAGGCATCCCACCTCATGGAGGGATTCCGCTTCGGATTCGGGAGGGGTGACGTGTCTTTATCGGACTTGACGAAGATCTGCGCTCCGTCGCGGCCGACAATGGCGAAAAAAGGGTTTCGATCCGGCTGCTGGAATCTCATCTCAAAGCCAAGTTTGTCGCGGTAAAATGCGATGGTTCGAGCGACGTTGCTGACGATGAAGAACGGTGAAATTGCCTGCGTTGTCGTTCGTGTCATAAGCATCGACCCATCTGTACTGGTTACGATTGACTGGCCTGAACGGGGCAGAACTCATCTTGCAGTTCCGACGGCAGCGAATCCCTATATCGGCAGCCCCGATGCGACTTCACACGCCTTTGCAAAGTAGCGCCTCGAGTGTCAGGGCCCGTCACGAGTTCGCCCCTACGATAAGGTCGTCAGCATTTTACGCCAAGGCACGATGGGTAACTACTGTAAGCAGGCGTTCGGCGGTGTCTTAAATAACGTGTTGCTGGAAAAGTCGCTCCGCAACGCTCCAAATGTGGTCAGTTAACACAGTGTTTAAGACACTACCAGGCGTTCTCACAACTTTGCGCCGTCTGTTCGCCCCTTCCGGGGTATTTTGAGTGCTATGGCGATATTGCAACAGTTGACTATCCGCTCTGCGGCCCTTGGCGTTCAGATTACGATGTGAGCCGCGTCACTGACGTGACGTGACCGCCATGATTTGCTGGGGGAAGCATTTCTGGTGGTCTGACTGATTGGCTGGGACAGCCGAACCCACTTGCTTCGATTCCCAAAATGGGTCCAACGGAGAGACAAATGCAGACAGTAGTCGATGTAGAACCTGACGAAAACGCTGCCCGAAAGTTCCTTAAAGGGTTGAAGGAGCATCTGAACAGCAGCATTTCTCTGCCGGATGTCAGGGAGTGGATTCAGAAAAAAGAAGATTTTCGTCCGACAGGCAAAGGCGTGCAGTACGAGCTTCTGTTCACCGACGAGTTAGTCTTGCCTGCAGTCTCTAAATACTTGGGAAAGGCGCTCGGCTTGTCCCCAACCGATGAGCGTGTTCGCAAAGCCTTCCTTGCTGAGTCCAAACTTGCAAAGAAACAGGGTTGGACTTCGGATTCGCCAAGGAGTGCAAACAAGTATCTGTTCACGAAGGTCTTTGGGGCCAATCCCAAGAGTGTTGTGAAATCGTGGTGGGGGGATTCCAAGAAGGGGCAAACATGTCAGAGTTGCCCCGATTGGGCTTTTCGCGACCCTTGCCCTCATACGGTTTTTGAAGGAAAGCTTTTTCGCAAGGGTGGAATAGACGCTGCCCGCACGGAATTAGTAAGCGGGATATATCAGTGCTTCTACTACCTTTCCCATCCAAAATTCCCGCCGACGGAGACGCATCCAGCGTGGGATTACGAGTATGCTTGCCTGTTCGCCTACGATGCATCAAGGGAGCAAAGTTTAGTGAAAGCATGGAACACACTGAGCAAAGAGGTTAGGGAGGCCTGCTGGGGCGGCGCTTCGAACATCTTTGTCATGGTCCTGCCAGAGAAGTGAAACAGAGACCTGCTTTATTTCATTCGGTGCAATCTGGAGTGCCCGACGGCCCGATTGCTGCAATCAGGCGTTTACACGTTTTGACTGGTCAATGAGCGTAACGGCGATATTACGTCAATTGGCCGGTGTGGGCTAGACGGCTCACTACTCTCGTAGTGCCAGAGGGAAGAGCCACAGAAAACAAATCCAGTAGGCTGCAAGCGTCAATCCGAGCCGTGACCAGCCTCTTCCAAACCAGACTAATATCGCCGCCACCGCATTCACGCCGAGTAAGCACAAGACGGCTGGGCGGAGGTGCAGAGTTACGCCACTCTGTGCGATTGGCCAAGTCGCGATAGGACATGAACACAACGCGAGTAAAAGAGCCATTCCGGTTATGTACAGCGTGCGACGCCATCGTGCGAGAGAACTCTGCTGCTCGCTTCGGTAGCGCACAAACGTGCTCAATAGGACGGCGAGTACAGATGCGTACAGCACCACGAGGAAAGAGACGCCTAGAAATCTATGCCCCCAGATTAGGCTGTTTCCGCCCATGGAGATCGGGACAAGCAAGGCTGAGGTCGCCACTGCCACGGTTTGCACAGTTTTCGCTTTCACGGCTGTCAGGACCTTAGTCTACAGGAGCGTAGATGGTTGGCTGCAACGTAGCTGCTGTTATCAGGCATTTGCACAAGCTTGCGTCGTCTGTTCGCCCTGTGCGCGACGAACATCGTGCTATCGGGGTGTTACGCTGTTGATCCTGTAAAATCAGTGCCTCGTAAGTGGCTCATCTTCGTAAACCTTCGGCGATTGTAGCGTGCTGGGTTCTTCTCGCCTCGTTGTGCTTCGGTGCGCAGCGGGACGACACCAACCTAAGGTCCCTCTACGACAGCCATCGATGGTTCGAGCTTCGCGATTCGATCGGGAAAGGCGGGGCCCCGGCTTTCTATCAGGGGGCTGTCGCGTGCGCATTCAATGATGAGCGTCGGTGTGAAAAGAGGTTCAGAGATGTGTTTAATTCCACACCGAGGTCGGACGAAGCGGTCGAGGCACACAGAATTCTGGCTTCTGCCTATTTCGCCCATGGTGAATACAGGAAGGCGTTGGCGCAGGTGGACGCCATCCTCGCGCTTAGGCCAACTGACGAAGACGCCTTGGGCGGTCGTCCTGTGCTCGCTGCCCTTGCCGACACTCCCGACCAGCAGATTGCGGGGAGACACACTACCGTACAACTCGAGGATGGGGGCTTGCCGTTCTCAATTAACGGGGTGCACGCGACATACTGGTTCGACACGGGAGCAGAGCTTTCTGTACTAACCGAATCAGAAGCCAAACGCTTCGGACTACAGGCACATCCAACGTCTGTCCAAGTCGGCGACGTGAACGGGACTCAGGTCAACACAGGGATTGCGGTCGCGGCCGAACTTTCAATCGGCTCCATCCGTATAAGGCATGTGGCCTTTCTAGTCTTGCCAGACTCCCAGCCCCCGTTTAACGAACAAAGTCCCGGCTCGCGTGGACTCAGCGGAATACCCGTGTTGCTAGCCTTAAAGACATTTGCGTGGGGAGCTGATAGGACTTTTGAGATCGGACCAGAATCCTTGCACAAGGAAGTGCCTCACGCACGGCTCTGCTTTGATGGAAGCCGTCCACTCGTACAGGTCGCATACGAGAATCGACCTTTGCCGTTCGTCTTAGATACGGGGGCTACCAATACCGACCTTTATCCTCCGTTTGCGGCGGCATTTCCAGAACTCATCCGCTCCGCGACAAAGACGGATTCGTACAAAATGGAAGGTGTCGGCGGTGCCAAGTACATGGAGGCCGCCACCCTTGAATCATTGAAGTTCAGCATTGGTGGATTTCCGGCTACACTCAAATCGGTGGGGGTGCTGCTCAAGCCCACAACTGATGCTAGCAAATTTTTCGCGGGAAATCTCGGGATAGACCTCCTGCAACAGGCACACCAGACAACTTTCGATTTCAAGGCAATGACTCTCACTCTTCAATAGTTCGGTGCCCAACTGTTGAAATCAGGCGTTAGCGCTCAAAATCCCGAACGAGCGCGATTGCGATCTTCCGTCAACGAATTGGCTACTCGCCTGCTGCTCAGTCGCGCACCCGGGCGCTCGGAAGATCGTGCAAACAGGCTTGCGTGATTTGACAATCCTTTGACATCTCAAGGGGGCGGCCGGGCGTAGGATGGCTTCGCATTTCTGCAACGACACGGAGGAACAATGCCCAGCCACAAGAACCCTCTCGCCATTCGATGCCTTTCCAACCTGGCGCTGGTCATCGCGCTGTTCAGTCTTACCGCAACCGCCCAGATTTTCCAGGTAACCAACTTCGTTTCCGACATATCAAGTGTCGGCACGCAACCTACCGACAGCGACCTTGTGAACGCGTGGGGCCTGGCGCACAGCCCAACCAGCCCCTGGTGGGCCGCCGACAATGGCAGCGGACTTTCCACAATTTACGACGGCACGGGCGCGAAACTGGGCCTGGTCGTCAACGTACCGCAATGGGATGGGACGCCGGGCGGCAATCCGGACGGCATTGTCTTCAACGGCACACCGGATTTTCAGCTGAATGGAAGGCCGGCGCTGTTTCTCTTTGCCACCGAGGACGGCACAATCCAGGGATGGAACGGCGGCACGGCCACGACCATCCTGGTCAATGGCTGGCCCAATGCGGTGTACAAGGGCTTGGCCCTGGGATCGGCCAATGGCGCACACTATATCTATGCGGCCAACTTCCGGCAGGGCACGGTGGACGTTTTTGACGCCACCTTCCAGCCGCACTCGTTCGACGCGAACGCTTTTATCGACAACAGCATTCCGGCCGGATATGCTCCCTTCAATGTTGCCAATATCGACGGCAAAATTGTCGTGGCCTATGCCAAGCAAGACGATGAGAAGCACGATGACGTTGCCGGACAGGGTCACGGATTCCTGCGTGTTTTCGATAGTCACGGAAAGCGTCTGCAGAAGCTGCCGCACGTGCCCGAGCTGAATTCACCCTGGGGAATCGTGATGGCGCCATCCTCAGGTTGGGGAGCCACCAGCGGCAAACTGCTGGTTGGCCAGTTCGGCAGCGGAGGGATCATGGCGTTCGACTTGGCCAGCAACACCTTTCTCGGCCCCATGCGCGATACTTCGGGCCTGCCCATCCGCATCGACGGCCTATGGGGGTTGGGATTTGGCAATGACGCCGGTGCTGGTCCAAGCAGCACGCTGTTCTTCGCAGCAGGCTACTTCGCCGAAGCCCACGGATTGTTTGGTACGATCACGCGCAAATAGATCGTCACAGCCTGGCTGAGACTTCCCTCGGCACAAAGTGGATGCCCCGCCCTTCTCGCTTTCGGTGCGAGACGGGCGGGCCTTTTAGAGGCTCCCCGACCTGTATTCGTCACAAATCCAGCTTCTTCGACCGGCCTCCTTTGTCAGCTCCCTGAGCCAATTTCCTCCGATTTTGCGTTTCCAGCTTTAGCAGAGGAATTTCTGCGCGAAAAACTTCTGAACTTGCACCGAAGAGGAGTCTCTATGCGTTGCACTCGCGCTGTGATCCGGCGCCCTCCGGCCGTTTGCGGACCAGTTCTGTGCCTGCTGCTTTCCTTGTCCATGTTCTCCCAGGCACCGCCCACGCCACCGCAAGTGGCCCCTGTTCCTCAGCTCGTCCAGTTCAGCGGCGTGATCAAAGACACTGACGGGGTTCCCCGCAAGGGCCTCGCCGGCATCACCTTTGCTCTCTCGTGAACGTTGAATACGTAATGCAGTAGGTGACTTGGCGATCAGCGCTGTTGCAGCGCGCGGCTCTTAGTGCAAAAACGCCCGGGTTTCAGGAGCAATCAGTCGATTTCCGGTGCACGTCGGATTAGCGAACCAGCAGGTCTAGCTGGTGCACATCCAGACCAGCTTGCCGATAGTGCTTCCGACACAGTTCCAGGATGCTGAATCCGTCCTCGTAGGCAGCGAAGGCGCCATTCTCCGGCTTGTCCAGATAGATCAGGCCGCCTCCAACTATGAAGAGGGTTACCATCGGCTCCGGCGAGTCGTCGGTGATGACCAGCGTGTGGGCCTCGCCTGCGGGCTCGTAGATGAAAGTCCCAGGCCTTGCAACCCAGTCATGTTCCAGGTATCGCCAGTGCCCGCGCAGGGTGTAGCCGTGGACAGTGCCAATGTGGTAGTGAGTTCCTATCTTAGAACCGGGGAGGCCTTTGACCACGACGGTGAATCCCCCGGTCGTAACATTAAAGTGACAGGGTTGGAACCAGACGCCCTCCGCGTAAGGAACCCATAGCCGGTCATCTTCCAGCTTGACGTTGGTGATGAAATGGTCGCGGCTTCTTTGTGAACTGTCCAGGCCGTCGGTGAAACTGGAAAAGGTAGCAATTGGCATGTTTCCCCCTTCTCGTGTTCTCAGGCAGCTGGAAATATACACCTAACCGCTTTTTTGATCGCAACGGTGCAGTTCTGCCCAGACTTGAGAATACGGAATGGGCGAGGACATCCGAACGGACTATCCAATTGGCGATCAATCGCAATTACGCCAAGTGACCCCAAACGCCCGATTCCGGGTCACTCGCTTCGACCGATCACAAAGAACTTTCTTGTCTTCTTGTCGGAAAATTGCAACTCGTAGGTCTGAGTGAATTCGTAAGTATTCTTGTGAATGTCCTCAATCAGCTTCGCCTTGTAATCACCCAGCTCCAGTAGCGCAATGCGCCCCTTCGCTTCTGCCTCCAGTTCGTATTTCTTTCCGTCGATGATGACGTTTAGCCTTTGCACGCCTTGAGGGCCGATTGTAGTCGGCACGACGTCCCATTGTGACGACGTAACATGGACATTTATGGGGTATTCATCCGTGTTTGATTGTGCCCAGCAGAGCGCCGAGAACAATAGGACAAAAGTCGCAATTTTCTGCATGCTTCCTCCCTTGGCCTTGGACCAATACACCTTACAACCCCAGTCGTCGCGCCGCCCAACAAAATCAGAAACTTGGTTTTTCCTGGTTGCCTCATCGAGTTGCGTTATGAGTGAAACTGGATGTTAGGGGCAGTTATCCGGTTTTCTGCTTTGAGACTCCAACAACAGCTGCCAATCGCTGCCTCTTGCGAGCTTCATGCCCTACTCAGTCTCACGGTTGTTAATCGATACCCGAAAGGGCGGTTTGGACTTCTCGGACGGTTCCATCTCATAGGTCTGCGTGATTTTGCCGGGGTCGTAATCTCGCCAGAGCCACACCATCTCCTCGGGGAATTCTGCCGCCCCCTGGCCGGAATTGTGGGTGCCTTTGCCAAAGCTGAAGTGAAAGTCATAAT
The DNA here is from genome assembly GCA_049582765.1 of Terriglobales bacterium. Classification (GTDB taxonomy): domain Bacteria; phylum Acidobacteriota; class Terriglobia; order Terriglobales; family Acidobacteriaceae; genus JBAUUQ01. The sequence goes on along the minus strand of JBAUUQ010000018.1, from coordinate 417,553 downwards.
CCTTGAACTTGAGGGCGTTGGCGAGACGAAGGTTGGCCAGCGGCCAGCTACCGTACATGGCCTCCACATCCTCCGCGCCGTCCTGCAGCCAGACGCGAATGTTGCGGTGTGATTCGCGCAAGACCTTCTCGGGATAATCCTGCCCGCCATCCGCCACCGTGGGATCTTCCTTCCATTGAATGCCGGTGAAGCTGCCTATCCAGGAAATTACCCGGCTGAACCGATCGGGCATCTGCCACGCCACATTGAACGCGCAGATGGCGCCCGACGAGAGCCCCGTGATCGCCCGGCTGTATGCGTCTTTGCGAATGTTGTATTTCGCTTCCACGTCGGCGAGCACTTCGTCCCGCAGAAAACGTGCGTAGCGGTCGCTTACCGTGTCGTAGAGGGTGCTGCGCATGGAATCCTTGAGAGAGCGCTGCCATTTGTCTGAATATGCTTTCACAAAATTAAACGTGGGCGTGCCCGGCGAGCCTTCAATGTTGCCAGGGTTGATGAAAACGCAGATCATCACCGGGATCTTCTTTTGCGCAATCAAATTGTCGATGACGTTAAGCGCCGGATTCTTGCCGTCCCGATCGAGGTAGCCTTCGCCGTCCTGGAAGACCATGAGCGCTGCGGGCGTCCGCGGGTCGTATTGTGCAGGCACGTAAATCCAATACTCGCTCTTCATGCCATCGCAGATTTTGCTGGTGTGTACGATCTTCGGCGAGAGCGTACCGGATGGAACTCCAGATTGCCGGTAGGATGAAGGGCTGAATGCCGGCAGGTCCAGGCGCCCTCCGAACTTCGCGCCCTGAACAAGGTAGTAGAACGAATGCAACCTTCCCACCGGCTGGATGCGGGCGGGCGCGTACCACAGAGCGGAGCCGGAGAGATTTTGCATTTGCGGCCCGGTAACTCCATCAATGACCAGTTCTGGCTTCGAAGGTGCTTCGGTGGCAAAGAAAAAGTCTGGCCCACGGGAGATCCAGGCCGTTCCGTCCTGCAGAGACTTGGCATCGAGACTGCTGGTAATCGCCTCCTGCAGACCGCGACTGTTCGACTTGGCAAGCTCCGTGAGTTGTGTCGCGTCCGACTTTTCCGCGGCGAATGCAGGTGCGATCAGCAACATGGCCACAGTGCTGCAGAGCCCAAACCTCAGCAGACAGTACATAGAAAGTCTCCTCGTATTAAGTTCCCGCGTTTTCTGCGAGATATGCCTGGAGCAGATTGCAATGATAGCCCAAAGCCGGGAGAGATCCCTGGCTCGACCGAGACCACGGGCCAAGTGCTGTGCCGCACCCTCCCACTTCTATCCTGAGTTTCAGCAGTGACCACGGCCTGAGGAATACGTCCAAATCGGCATGCCGATGCGCGGCAGCAACCGGGCAATTTCCTGATAGCGATGCTGCCCGCGCCAAAGGAATAATCCGGGTTGTTGGCATGGAGAGAGCGGGATGAAAACAATCTACGCCGTAATCGTCTTTCTAAGTTTCTTCTGGCTGGTGCGATCGGTCCAGGGGCAGGTGCTGTCGGAGCTGTCGCTGCCTCCCAATGGAGCAAACCAGAGGGCAGAAGTTTCTCAATGGATTGGTTTGGTAAAGATCACCATTGCCTATCACAGCCCTAACGTTCATGGAGGGACGGGAGCGGACCGGACCGGGCATATCTGGGGCGAACTGGTGAAGTACGGTTTCTTTGATGAAGGGTTGGGCCCGTCGCGGGCGACACCTTGGAGGGCGGGCGCCAATGAAACCACTACCATCACCTTTTCGCACGATGTGAAAGTCGAAGGGAAGGAGCTCAAGGCGGGTACCTACGGGCTGTTCTTGGAGCTGGAGCAAACCGGACCGTGGGTTTGGATTTTCTCCAACAATTCGACCGGGTGGGGTAGCTACCAATACGATCCCAAAGATGATGCACTGCGGGTTCCGGTAAATCCTCAGGCGGCTCCCTACACCGAATTCCTGACCTTTGGATTCGATGAGCGTCGCCCGGATTCTGCCCTGGCGTTTCTGCAATGGGAAAACAAACGCATCCCTTTCAAGATTGAAGTGCCCAACGTGAACGAGCTTTACGTGGCAGAAATGCGGAAGGAACTTGAGGGCTGGCCAGGGTTCAAGTACCAAAATTGGCAGATTGCGGCTCAGTTTTGTGCCAGCCACAAGATTAATTTGGACGAGGCATTGATGTGGGCGGACAAAGCGATTACCGAACCCTTCAAGGGACCGTCCCGGGGGCACGAGGACTCCTCCACGCTGGCCACGAAAGCCGCAGTGCTGCAGGCGATGGGACGTGATGCCGAGGCCGATGCAACCATTGACAAAGCGCTTCGCTTACCGGAAACGGACGTTGTCCGTATTTATGTTTATGCAGCCAATCTTCTCAACACTGGTAGAAACGACAAGGCGCTGGAGATTTTCAAAGCCAATGTGCAGCACCATCCTGAAGAAAAATTCTGGACGTACCTGGGTCTGGCGCAGGGCTATACCGCAGTAGGCGACAAAGAGAATGCGATCCACAACTGGGAGATTGCGCTCCTGAATGTTCCGGCGAATGCCAGGTCAGACGTTCCGGCATATGCGAAAACCTTGCAGCAGTTGAAGGACAGCAAATAAAAGTTACGCGTCCAACAGGCCGTGGCTTCACCCGGGGAAGTAGAACACTAAACCGTAGCTACCACGCTGTTATGGTTTCGCGGCCGAGGAACTTACGTCGCTTGTGTCCCCGGTGTGATGTTCCTCGATCTGAAAACGAAGAAAGTCGTGGATCGCTTTCAATGCTTCGGGATCTGTGGACTTAATTCGTACCCCGCCGCCCGCGGGCAACTCTTCGATGGTGTAGGAAATCTGAGCGCGTTTTTCCTTCATCATGGGAACGCCGGGCGGCACCTGGTCATGGACGAACATGGGTAGGGAAAAGTCGCCGTTCGAGAACAGGGTGACAACGTGCGTCAGATGCGAGCGGATTGCCTGGATGTTTCCGGAATCTTTGCTGTCATTGGCGGTGACTTCGATGGCCCCGCCGTCCGAATAGAGACGAAAATGGTGAGTGGTTTGGTCCTGCGGGAATCCCATTGCCTCGTCGCCGTGTTTTTCCACGTCGGCGGCATGCTGCGAAGCGCTCTTCACATGCTCTTTATGCATGGGGCAAGACTGCATGTCCTGTGCTGACAATTGCAGTCCGCAAAGGAGAACTAATGCGACTAAAGTCTTCATGATCTGCTTTTCCTCCTAAATCGATTTGCCGGGACGACAGACTTCTTTAGCGCGTCACCGAGCGAGTGCAGCAGGTGCGATTTTTGCCCTGGACCTGCCCGGCGAATTCGATCTTCCCAATCGGACAACATCTTCCTGAGATAGCGTCGCGTGCGCTTCAGGGCCTCAATGTCCTGTTCGATACCATCGAGCTTTGCCTGTGCAAGCTGATAGACACGGCGCCATGGAACTCCGCCGGCGTCACGAGAATTCAGCACTTCAGCCAGTTCCGCCAGAGTGAATCCGATCCGAAGCGCCCGCCGTATAACCAGCACTCTCTCCAGCGAACTTGCGGGATAGATTCTGTAGCCAGACTCGGTTCGCGAGGCTGGAGGGAGAACGCCGATCCTTTCATAGTGGCGAATCGTGTCTGGACTGACCCCAGCCGCCTGAGCCAGAGTTCCGGAACGAAGAGCTTTGGAACGGTCAATTTGCACCATGGAAGTATCAACCTTGGAATAGGTTCCAGAGTCAAGGTGTTTCTTGAAATGGTCAGCAAAGAAGTTACAAAGACGGGCGAGGACGCCCGTCCTCCACTAAATCGAGATGCTACTTGGTTTCGGCCGGCGGCCTTTCGAAGAGCTTCGGGTCCACACTGGGGTTGAATTGCACGCTGGTGAACTCGACGATGCTCGAGTCTTTTCCGTTTTCTTTGTTCTTGTGCATCGTGGGGAGGGTGATCCCGTCCGTCGTCTTCCAGTCGCTGAGGTCGGTCTGGCCATGAAACGGGCCGGAGCGGCCCACGGCTTCGTAGGATTCGCTTACGATGTGGCCGCTGTTGGGATCGACGAACCAGCGGATAGCCATGTCTCCGGCGCTAACGTCGAGGATGCGTGTTTCCGCGTTGCCGATTTTCTCCGTACCTGCCGCGGAGAAGATAAACGCGGGGTCATCCAGGTGCTGCCCGATGTACACCATGTCACGGTGGATTTGCTGCATGGATTCGGTCTTTTGTCCGGGGGGCATGTCGCGTGTTCCCATACCGGCGGCAGCCATGAAGCCCGCTTGCGGCGTGACCACGATGGCGATCTGTCCTTGCGGGGTCTGCAGGTTAACATGCATGCGATCGGGGAAGACGATGGTGATTTGCACAAGCGTGGCTGGACCGCCCTCTGATTCTTTTTCCGTCAAATCGGCGCGCAGAGCCTTCACCGTTTTCAGCCTGGCCAGCCCACCCATGGTTTCCACCACCTTGGCGGCGAGAGCCTTGCCCTCGGCATTGGAGGCAGTCGGTTTGGCGGCGGATGCTTCCTCTTTCTCGCCCGGGGGCGGAGGAATCGCAATATCCACAGTCGTCACCGGGCCCAGCGAAGAGAGCGGCTTGCCGAATTCCTCGGTGTTGCCGACCACCAATACGGCCAGTTGGTCTTTGTGTAGATACTTCTCGGCCACGCGGGCGACATCCGAGGTCTGTACTTTTTCGATGCCGGCGCGGTAGCGCTCCAGATAATCGGCGGGATAGCCGTAAAACTCATAAGCCATGCGTTCGCGCAAGACTTTTCCCGGCGAATCGAAATTGAAGACGAAGGAATTGAGGATGGAATCCTTGGCCCGCTTTAATTCATCGTCGGAGATGGGATCCGTCTTCAGCTTGTCGATTTCCTCGTCGAGCGCCTGGATGGCTTCCACCGTGCTGGCACTTTTGGTTCCCATCGAGAGCCGCACGATGCCCAGATGGTCGAAGGCGCTTCCGATTCCGCCTCCGACGCCGTAAGCAAGTCCTTTGGCGGTGCGGATGCTCTGCACCAGGCGGGAGGAGAAGCCGCCGCCAAATACCTCGTTGAAGACCTGCGTGGCGTAGTAGTCGGGATTGTCACGGCGAATGCCCAGCTCGACCATGCGGATGTTGCTCTGATTGACGTCGGTTTTCGGGATCAAGTAGTAGCCGGGCCTGGCCGGGGTGAAGCTGATTTCGGGCTCTTTGACGGCAGGACCTTTCTTCCAATCTCCGAATGCCTGGCGCAACCTGGCTTCCATGACGGCCGAGTCAAAGTCGCCGGTGATGCCCAGAATGATGTTGTTGGGGTAAACGTGGCTGTGATGCCAGTTGACGAGATCCTGACGGGTAACGGCGTCCACAGTGGCGTACTCCGGTTCGCGGGTGTAGGGATTGTCCCTGCCGTAGGCCAGCTTGGTAGATTCGCGGGCGGCGATTTCGCCGACATCGTCGTTGCGGCGGGAGATGGAGTCGTCCGCCTCTTTCTGAGCCAGTTCCAGTTTGTCGGCGCGAAATTCCGGTTCACGCAACAGATCGTTGAAAACTTTGAACACGTCGTCGATGTCGCCCTTGAGGCAGGACCACGAAATAGAGGTCGAATCTGCGTTGGAGCCGGTTTCGACTTTGGCGGCGCGGATTTCGAGAAAGTCGTCAAGCTGATCGCCGGTCTGCGACTTGGTGCCGCCGGTGCGCCACACTTCGCCGTACAGATCGAGCATGCCGGCTTTATCCGCAGGTTCAGAACGAGAGCCGCCGCGAATGCGGGCGGTTCCGTCGATCAATGGCAGTTCGTGATCTTCCTGCAGGAAGACGATCATCCCGTTGGGAAGCTCGATGCGCTTGGGCTGCTGGGGATGAAAGGCAGTGAGGGGAGGGATGGGGATTTGCTTCCAGTCTGTGGCCTGAGCCTCCGAACGCGATGCTGCGAAAACTCCTGAAGCGATCGTGAATATGAGAATTGCCAGCAGTTGTCTCTTCATTGCGCGCCTCCTTTGCCGGCGTCGGCGGAGGCGGGTGCGGCAGTCTCGATGATTCCTACCGTGCGATTGGTCTCGGTAAAGGTCTGGTTGGCGACGCGACGAAGGTCCGCTTTGGTGATTTTATCGATGCGGTCCACTTCGTGGAACAGTTCTCGCCAATCGTCGTAGCGCGCCTGGTTGAGGCCGAGTTCGAAAGCGAGGCCGGAGTTGCTGTCAAGACTGCGGATCAAGTTGGCTTTGGCGCGGGTCTTGATCATCTTTAATTCGTCATCGCTGATGTCTTCCTTTTTCAAACGTTCAATTTCCTCGTGGATAGCGGGTGCCATCTCTTCGGGCTTGTGGCCCGGAAGAGGAAAGGCGTAGAAGGCAAAAAGATGAGGGTACTTGATTCCCGGTAGACCGGTGAAACCGGCCGAGTAGGAGGCGATTTTCTTGTCGCGAACCAGGGCGCGATACAGGCGGGAAGTTCTACCCTCCGACATCAGGTCTGCGATGGCGTCGTAGACCGCATCATCCGGGCTGCGGTAATCCGGCCGGTGATAGCCTTCGAGGTAGAGGGGTTGCGAGGGATCGTGCAGCACAACGGTCCGCTCGGAGTTCTGCGGGGGTTCGGTGGTGATGCGCTCGTCCGGCTTGGGACGCGAGGGAATCCGGCTGAAGTATTTTTCTATAATAGGCACAGCTTGGGAGGCCTTCACGTCGCCGACAATTACAACCACCATATTCGACGGAACGTAGTACTCATCAAAGAAATTCTTGGCGTCGGTAGCGGAGAAGGAATTCAGGTCCGACATCCAGCCGATGGTCGGACGATGATACTGGCTGGCCTGGAAGGCGGCGGTGGTGAACTGCTCGAGCAAGCGTCCGATGGGGTTGCTGTCGGTGCGCAAGCGGCGTTCTTCAATTACGACGTTGCGCTCTTTGTAGAACTCCCGCATAACGGGATGCATGAAGCGCTCGGACTCGAGGTAGGCCCATAGCTCCAGGCGGTTTTCAGGCAACGAGTAGTAGTAGTCAGTCTCGTCATAGTTGGTGGACGCGTTGACGCCCTCCCCGCCGTTGCGCTCCACGATCTCGGTGAACTGATTGGGAATGACATACTGATTCGCGTCTTTTACGGCATCTTGCCAGGCAGCTTCCAATTGCTTGAGTTTTTGTTCGTCCCGGCCGGCGGGCAGGTCTCTATATGCGATGTAGGCTGCGTAAGCGGTCTCTACTTTCTGCAGCGCAATCTTTTCGGCGGCGTAATCCTTGGTGCCGATGGTGTCCGTGCCTTTGAAGGCCATGTGTTCGAACATATGGGCGAGGCCGGTCTTGGAGAGCGGATCCTGGGAGGAACCCGCGTCTACAAGGGTATAGAAGGAAAATACTGGCGCTTCCGGGCGTTCGCAGATGAGAGCGGTCAACCCGTTGTCCAATTTCTTGACGGTGATGCGCTTTTCGAACGAGGCCACGTCCTGCGCGGCGGCCAAGGCGGCAAGCGCAAGGATGATGGTCAGCAAGGACAGAAAACGGCGTTTCATGGAACCTCCAACCGGTTGGACGCACGTGAAGGCTAGAAGTTTGAAACTACGTGGCAGAAGGGGGCGTTGTCAAACCCTGGGGCATCTTGGTAATGTCCCAATTTGCCTTTGCAGTTGCTTGTTTGCTTTGCGGTTTTCTTGGCGAGCTTGGCGGTTAAGCCTTTTGCCTGTTGGCACGGAAATCAAACCCTTTAACCGCGAAGGGCGCTGAGGGAGGCCGCGAAGCACGCAAAGAGTGCCCGAGAATAGGACATTGGACCGGATCTCAAGTTTCAGCAATTGTGGCGGTCTTTGGGGGCTTGGTCGAGCATGAGCGCTTCGCAAAGCGTCGAAATTGAGGGCAAACACCTCAAACTGACCAACCTGGACAAGGTTCTATATCCCGCCACGGGATTCACCAAGGGGCAGGTCATCGACTATTACGCTCGCATTGCTCCGATTCTGGTGCCTCATTTCTCCGGCCGGCCGCTGACGTTGAAGCGCTATCCCGAGGGCGTCGATAAGCAGTATTTCTTTGAGAAGAACGCCACCCAATACCGTCCCGATTGGGTGAAGACCGCGCCCATCTGGAGTGAAGGCAACCACCGCAATGTGAATTACATTCTGGCCAATGACCTAGCGACGCTGATCTGGGTGGCAAACCTGGCTTCGATTGAGCTGCATCCGTCGCTCTCGCTGGCGAAAGACATCATGTCGCCGACGGTGATTGCCTTCGATCTCGATCCCGGGCCGCCGGCGAATATCGTGCAATGCTGCCAAGTCGGCTTGTGGCTGCGCGAGATATTTGAGCATTTTGGAATGCAAAGCTTTCCCAAGACCTCCGGCTCGAAAGGGCTCCAGGTTTACGTTCCGCTCAATACCCCCACCAGCTACGACAGCACCAAACCCTTTGCCCATGCCCTGGCCCGGCTGCTGGAGAGCGACCACGAGGATCTGGTGGTCTCGGACATGAAGAAGGAATTGCGCGTCGGGAAAGTGCTGGTGGACTGGAGTCAGAACGATGAGCACAAGACGACGATTGGCGTCTATTCCTTGCGCGCGCGCGAGCATCCGACGGTGTCGACTCCCGTGAGATGGGAGGAAGTCGAGCAGGCCTTAAAGAAAAAGGATGCCGGACTGCTGGTATTCGAGGCGCCGCAGGTGTTGGAGCGAGTGGCAAAGATGGGGGATCTTTTCGAGCCGGTGCTCAAGCTGAAGCAGAAGCTGCCAAAGTTGGAAGGTCTGGGCGAGGTGCGAGCGGAGGAGAGTGAGCCGGGACTCGAATTTGCCGCCCAAGCGGACGGAAGAAACCGAAACCGCACCAAGAAGACTGCGGCACCGGCGGCCAAGCGGTCGAAGAAGCCGCGGCGAAAGGTATAATTTCTGCCATCGACGGCCATGGCAAAACTCTATGCCGGAACCTCCGGATGGGCGTATCCTAGTTGGAAGCCTGATTTCTATCCTGCCAAGCTGGCGCAGGCTAAATTTCTGGGGTACTACTCCACCCAACTGAACGCGGTTGAAGTCAACTTCACCTTCCGGCAACTGCTGAAAGAGACTACGGCGCAGAAATGGATTGCGGAAACGCCGGCTGGATTCCGCATGAGCGTGAAAGCTCATCAGGTGATTACTCACATCAAGCGGTTGAAGAAGACCGAAGACTTCATTCCACGCTTTCTGGGGACGATCGAGCCGCTGGCGCGGGCGGAGAAGCTGGGACCGCTGCTTATCCAGTTGCCGCCGAATCTGAAAGTGGATGTTGCTTTACTGGAGGAATTTCTGACCGTGCTGCCGCGCGGAGTGCCGTCTGCGTTCGAGTTCCGGCATGTGTCCTGGTTCACGGACGAAGTTTTCGGGCTGTTAGAGAATCGTAATCTTGCGCTCTGCGTAGCTGAGACTGAAGAGCGTACCACTCCGGACGTGGTGACTGCCGACTTCTGCTACTACCGCTACCGCAAGCCCTCTTATTCGCCGGAAGAACGCAGCGCGATGATCGGCCGGATTCAGGAGCATCTGGCGGCGGGTAGAAACGTGTTCGCTTACTTCAAGCATGAGGAAACACCCGAGGGCGCAATGTACGCGGTCGAGATGCTGAAGGAGTTCGCCAAGTAGCAAACCTGCGTACCCCTGCCGATACTTTTCTCCAACGTCCGATAACGCGCATACTAAGAGTGTGGTGTCTCAAGACAATTCTGGTGTGGTGGATGGGTTTCTCGACTATCTGAAAGTCGAAAAGGGGCTGGCTCCGCTCACCGTCTCCGCGTACGCCACCGACATCGGACAGTTCTCGGCTTTCCTCGCCAAGCAAGAACGTACTCTGCTGAACGCGCGCCGCAACCAAGTGCGCGATTTTATTCAGGAGCTTTTCGCTAACGCGGTGGATGGACGGTCGGTGGGACGCAAGCTTTCCGCGCTGCGGCATTTATATCGGTATCTCCTGCTGGACAAGCGGATCGAGCACGATCCCACCCTGAACATCGACTCGCCGAAACAGTGGAAGGTGCTTCCCAAAGCGCTGGCACGCGACGAAATGGAGGCGTTGCTGCGCAGTCCGCAAGCCAGTTCCGTCCGAGCACAGGCTCAAGCGATTGCGCTTCGCGATCGCGCCATGCTGGAAGTGTTTTACGCCGGGGCACTGCGGGTCTCTGAAATGATTGGCGTCCGACTCGAGGACTTGAAACTCGATCTGGGATATATGGTAGTGCGGGGTAAGGGAGACAAAGAGCGGATCGTACCCCTGGGAAAGTCGGCGCAGACGATTCTGTCGGATTACATGAAACAATCGCGTACGGTGTTGGCGGGAAGTAAGACTTCGCCGTTGCTATTTCTGGGGCGCGCAGCGCGCAAGTTGACCCGTCAGCGGGTCTGGCAGATTGTGGGTGCTGCTTCGTCGGACGTGGGACGTCATACCAGCCCGCACATGCTGCGTCACAGTTGTGCTACGCACATGGTGGAAAATGGGGCAGATCTGCGCACGGTGCAGACCATACTAGGGCACGCGGATATTTCCACAACGCAGGTGTATACGCATCTGGCGCTCGACCGGCTGAAGAACGTGTATCAGAAGCATCATCCCAGGGCGAAGGCGAGATGAATCTTCCGTCGCGTCCTCACGCTGTCTGGTCACGGCGTGAGTTTGCATTGTCATCCCTAGGATCGGTAGTTCGCCGCCAGTTTAGGGGAAACTACAGATTCCTCGTCGCTGGCGCTCCCCGGAATGACAACCGCAGAGGAGTATGCAAAGAGATCGGGTCGGTAGGATGAACAGAAGAGCAGAAAGCTCGCGCTCGACGGTTGAGAAAGCGGTGGATCAGTTCTTGCGCTCGCTGCGGGAACGCAATGCTTCGCCACATACGATCAAAGCCTACACCGGAGATTTGGATAACTTTGCTGCTTACCTTGGTGCGCGGGATTGGCACGATATCGATCATGTGACCATCCGCGGGTTTCTCTCCCATTTGTATGAAAAGGGGCTGGGCAAGACTTCGGTAGCGCGCTCGCTGGCGGCGGTGCGTTCTTTGTATCGCTGGCTGGCGCAGGAAGGAGTGGTGGAGCAGAATCCGGCGGCGTTGGTCTCCACGCCGAAGCTGCCTAAGAAATTGCCGCGGGTGCCCACCATTGAGGAGATGAACGGCGTGCTCGATGGGCAGATGCCGGAAGTGGCGGCGTTTCCCGAGCGCGAACAGATCATGTTTGAACTGCTGTACGGCTGCGGTATTCGTAATTCGGAGCTGATTGGAATTAATCTCGACGACATTCGCGTCAGCAACGAGGCGATCCTCATCCGGGGCAAAGGGAAAAAAGAGCGGTACGTGCCCTTCGGAGATTCGGTGAAAAGGGCTCTGGGTATCTACTTGCCGGTCCGGCAACGGGCACTGGCCGCGTGCAAGAAGAATACGAACGCTCTGCTGATTAACCATCGTGGCGGACGGCTCACTACCCGCAGCGTGGGGCGGATTATCAAGAAGATTGCCGTGGCCAAAGGGCTTCCGCCGGATGTCCATCCGCACACGCTGCGGCATGCGTTCGGCACGCACATGCTGGAAGAAGGCGCGGATTTGCGCGCAATTCAAGAGATGCTGGGGCACGAGCGGCTTTCGACTACGCAGCGCTATACACAGCTTTCGATGCGGCACGTGATGCAGGTCTACGACGAAACCCACCCACGGGCGAAATAGCAGATTCCTCGCCGCTTGCGCTTCTCGAGAATGACAAGATTAAGGAGTGGTTCCGCCGAGGCGGGTGCGGCGCAACTCTTCCCACATCCAGACCACGTGCGTCTTCAATTCCGCCGTCAGCTTTTCGTAGGTGGCTTCGGAGCCTTGCTCTTCCGGCGGGGGGAGGATGGGATCGCCGAACTTGATTTGCAGTGGCACGAATTTCTGGAAGGATTTGCCGCGCGGCCAGACCTCGTAAAAGCCCTCGATGGCGACAGGCACGATTGGGACCTGCGCGTGAATCGAAAGAATTGCGGCGCCTTTCTTGAAGATCCTGGGTGTGCCATCGATCGAGCGCTCACCTTCGGGATAGAGGACCAGGACACGTCCATGACGCAGGCCGAACAGGCCGGCGCGCATGGCGGGAATCAGGTTGGCGTCCGGATCCACGACCATCACCCGCAGCCAGCGGGCCAGAGCGCGCATGAGCCCGGTGCCAAAAATTTCGCTCGTGCCTACGAAGAACAGATCGTGAAAAACGTTCCAGGGCAGAACGCCGCTCATAATAACGCCGTCGATGAAACTCTGGTGGTTGGGGCAAATCAGGAAAGGACCATGCGGCGGCAGTTTCTCGAGTCCGCTCACCCGCAATTGAAAGCGGTCGTAGGAAAACAGCGCCACCAGCCTGGTCAGGAGATACAGACTTGCTTCCCGGATGGGTTGCGGCCGCGCGAGCGCGAGAACCTCAGGATCGTCAGGCTGCTCTTCGAGGACACCGTGCCAGCCGGCGACCTGGGCGCGGGCCGGGGCTGAGTCTCCGCGGGCCGAACTGGCGAGTATGGCATCGGCCAACTCTCGGACCGTATAGATTTCGGCCAGGCGCGATTCTTCCACGTTTCCGCCGAGCTCCTGTTCGAGCGCCACCAGTAGTTCAACTCGTTGCATCGAATCCAGGCCCAGGTCGAGTTCCAGATTGTGGTCCGGGCGGATGACCGGCGGCCTGGTGCTGGACGCCTCGCGAATGACCGCCAGAGCTCGCCCAACCTCAGCCTGCTCCAGCCAGGCCGCATCCTCCGCACTCAGTGGTTTTTCCGGACCAATGTTGGAGTTCACCAACCCTTTTCTCTGGTTCTCTTGCACCCGCCGCTTTATTTCAAAGCGTTTCAGCTTACGGGTAGTAGTGCGGGGCAAGTCCTCCTGCCAGATTTCGTAGCTGCCGATGCGTTTCGTGGATGGGAGTTCGGCCGACAATCCCTCGACGTCATAGCGGATGACCTCCTTGGCATTGACGATCCGGCGCTGCTTCAACGTTTCAAAATTGGGCACAAGCACCGCGTGCAGGCGGTCCGAGGCGGGATCACCCGGGCGCCCTTCCAGCCCGAGTACTGCGATCTCCTTGATGTATTGCGACTTCAGGTAGTGAGATTCGACTTCTTCGGGGTAGATGTTCTTCCCGTTGCTGAGAATGATGACTTCTTTCTTGCGCCCGGTGATGAACAGGTTCCCGGCCGCATCGAAATAACCGAGATCTCCGGTATAGAGCCACCCGTCGCGGAGAACGTCAGCCGTGGCCTCGGGCCGGTTCCAGTAACCTTTCATGACAATGGTGCCACGAATCAGGATCTCCCCGACGGGCTGGCCAGAACCTTCCTGCGGCTGGGGATCGAGGATTCTGGCTTCCACGCCCCGCATTGGCGGACCCACGGAGCCAATCACGTTCCGGCCGGGGATGCCGGCAAACGCACCACCGGTGGTTTCGGTGAGACCGTAGGCCTGGAGAACATCGATTCCCAGAGAGTAGAAATCCTCGGCGATTTGGGGGTCGAACCGAGATCCACCGGTGACCAGATAGCGCATATTCGGGCCGAAGAGGTTGTGAACTTTGGCGAAGAAAATCTTTCCGGTATTCCAGCCGAGTCTTCGGCTGGAGCGAGTGACGGCCCTCATGCCGCGAAAGGCCCACTGTGCCAAGTTGCCCCGCTGTGCAACTTCCTTAAAGATGCGCTCGTGGATCAGGTAGAAGAACTGCGGTACGACGGCGAATGCCGTGACCTTTCTCTCTGCGAGGGCGCGCAGCAGTTCGGTCGTGTTCAGGGTCTCCAAAAACACGGTCCGTGCACCATTCACCAGCGGCAGCAGAAGGTTAGCCATCTGTGACAGCACATGGAAAAGCGGAAGCACCCCCAGCACGGCATCGTCCGGACCCAGATCGGCCCATCCCGAGACGGCATCCACTTCCCCCATCAGATTGGCGTGGGTGAGCATGACGCCCTTGGGGTCAGCGGTGGTGCCGGAAGTGTAGAGCAGGGAAGCGAGGCTATCCGCCTCCGCTGCCAAAGGGACGAATGTCCCGGGACCTGCGGCGAAGATACTGTCCAGATCCGCCAACGGTCGCGCCGGGACCAGCGTCCCTCGGTGTCCAGTGGAGCGGAGCCCGGAAGTCGGTGTGGCATCGAGCAGCAGAATTCCGATTGCCGATTCGTTGATTGCATCATTGGCGATCGCCAGATGCTTGTAGTCGCAGATCAGCAGGGAACTTCCGCTGTCTTTGAGCAGTTTCGCGACCTGGCCGGCGTGGAAAGCTGTATCCAGGGGAACGGCTGTGCATCGGGCGGCAATAACGCCAAGGTAAGCTGCAATCCAGCGCGGATGATTGTCAGCGAGAATGGCGATACGCGCGCCCGGCTGCAAGCCCTTTCCGGCGAGCCAACATCCCAGCGACTCCGCCATGCGGCGAAGCTCGGCGTAGGTATAGCTCTCGAGGCGGTCGCGCCGCTGAATTTCCACTGCGATGTTGCCCGGCCAGCGGTCGGTGCACTCGCGAAAACGATCGTAGAAAGTCTCCATGGGCCAGCGGGAAAATATACATGAAAATCTGATTAACCGCCGAAATCGCGAAGTAGGGCAAAATCGAATCCCAGAAAACCCCAAAGGACACAGAGGAGCACAAAGGAACTTGGCCAGGGCGCTCCCAATCCGCGACTTAGCTTTTGGGGTCGCATCTAATATGCTAGGCTTCTAGATGGTGGGTAAGTGTGCCCGCAAAGGACTGCTGATTGATTAACAGGTTGTTAGGCAAGGTTTTCGGGACCAAGAATGAGCGCGAAATCAAGCGCCTGATGCCCAGAGTTGCGGCCATCAGCGAGCTTGAGCCCGCCATGCAAAAGCTCAGCGATGAGGGGCTGCGGGCCAAGACGGAAGAGTTTCGGCGGCGCATCCAGGATCGTTTGAAGAGCATTGCGGAGGAGCCCGATGCCGATTTCGATCGCCTGAAAGCAATCGAGGAGGAGCGGACCAAGGCCATCAATGAGGTCCTGGATGAGATTCTCGTCGGGGCCTTTGCGGTGGTTCGTGAGGCTGGGCGGCGCGTCCTGAACATGCGGCATTTCGATGTGCAACTCATCGGCGGCATGGTCCTGCACCAGGGCAAAATTGCCGAAATGAAGACCGGCGAAGGCAAGACGCTGGTTGCGACGCTGCCGGTGTACTTGAATGCTCTGAGCGGGCGCGGAGTTCATGTCATAACCGTTAACGACTATCTGGCCAAGCGCGACTCGGAATGGATGGGAAAGCTCTACACCTTTCTGGGCCTGACCGTGGGCGTGATCGTGCATGATCTGGACGATCAGCAGCGGCGCGAGGCCTATTCCGCCGACGTCACTTACGGTACCAACAACGAGTTCGGCTTCGACTATCTCCGCGACAACATGAAGTTCGATCTCAAGGACTGCGTGCAGCGCGGGCACAATTTCGCCATTGTCGACGAGGTCGATTCCATCCTGATCGACGAAGCGCGGACGCCGTTGATCATTTCCGGCGCGAGCGAGGAATCCACCGACAAATATGCGCGCGTGAATCGCATTATCCCCAAGCTCGAAAAGGGCGAAGAGATTGAGGGTCCGCCGGGCGAGCCGGCGGAACTTACCGGCGATTACGTGGTCGACGAAAAGCACCGCAACATCACGGTTACGGATGAGGGCTGGGTGAAGGTCGAGCAGTTGCTCGGTATCGGCAACATCGCCGACCCGGAGAACTGGGACCTCAAACACCACGTGGAAACCGCCATCAAGGCGCATGCGCTTTATCACCGCGACGTGGAATACGTGGTGAAAGATGGCGAAGTCATCATTGTTGACGAATTCACCGGCCGGTTGATGCCGGGGCGGCGCTGGTCGGATGGCTTGCACCAGTCCGTGGAAGCCAAGGAAAACGTCAAGGTGGAGCGCGAAAACCAGACGCTGGCCACCATTACCTTCCAGAATTATTTCCGCATGTACAAGAAACTGGCGGGCATGACCGGTACCGCGGAAACCGAAGCTACCGAATTCGAAAAAATATACCGGCTGGAAGTGATGGTGATCCCGACCAACCGGACGTTGCTGCGGATTGAATACCCGGATGTTGTCTATCGCACGGAGAAGGAGAAATACTTCGCGGCGGCGGACGAAATCCAGAGACTACACGCGACTGGACAGCCGGTTCTGGTGGGTACTACCTCCATTGAAAAATCAGAGCGGCTTTCCGAGTTGCTGAAGAAAAAGGGCGTCAAGCACTGGGTACTGAATGCCAAGCAGCACGAGAGAGAAGCGGAAATCGTGGCGCAGGCCGGGCGCAAGGGGATGGTCACGATTGCGACCAACATGGCCGGCCGCGGCACCGATATTCTGCTCGGCGGCAATTCCGAATTCGTGGCCAAGCAGGAGTGTGTGAAGAAGGGAGTCGCGCAGCCGCTGCGCGTGGCCCAGGGCAAGGTGCAGGCCGTCGTCGACGACAGCAAAAGCACCGTCTGGTACTACGGAGGCAACGAGTATGTAGCGCCGACCGATCAGTGGACCGAGATTCTGGAGCGTTACAAGCAGCAGACTGACAAAGAACACGACGAAGTGATTGCGGCTGGCGGCCTGCACATCTTTGGGACAGAACGCCACGAGTCCCGACGCATTGATAACCAGTTGCGCGGGCGCGCCGGGCGCCAGGGCGATCCCGGGTCGTCGCGTTTCTATCTTTCGCTGGAAGATGACCTGATGCGCATCTTCGCCAAAGAATGGGTCTCGAACCTGCTGCAAAGACTCGGAATGGAAGAAGGTGTTCCGATCGAATCGCGGCTGATTTCACGCCGGATCGAGAAGGCGCAGGAAGCCGTCGAAGCGCAGAACTTCGAAGCCCGCAAACATCTGCTCGAATATGACGATGTGATGAACAAGCAGCGCACGGCGGTTTACGGCCTCCGCCATCAGTTGCTTGAAGGTGTCGATCAGAAGGAGTTGATTCTCGAAGATTATGTGTCGGGAATTCTGAGCGACTTGATGGACCAGTTCTGTGCGGTAAAGGTGCATCCCGCGGACTGGGATACGAAGGGTTTGAAAGACGCCATCTTCACTCGTTTTGGCGTGGATATTCTGGCCGAAGGGGTAAAGCCGGAAACGCTCAACCGGCAGGAACTGGGCGATGCCATCTTTGACACACTGAAGGCGCGCTACGACGCCAAAGAGAAACTGATTGGCCCCGATGCCATGCGCTATCACGAGCGCATGATCATGTTGAGCGTGATCGACGCGCAGTGGAAAGACCACTTGCGCGACATGGATCACCTGAAGGAAGGAATCGGGCTGCGCGGCTACGGACAGCATGACCCGCTGGTCGAGTACAAACGCGAGTCGTTCGACATGTTCGAAGCCATGATGCAGCGCTTCCAGGAGGAGACGGCCCGGTATCTCTACCTGATGCAAATCCTGCAGGCGCCGGCTGCGCGTCCTGAGGTCGAGGGCCAGGAAGCCGGCGTGGGCGGCAACGGCCACGGGCGGCCGCGAAATATTTCCACCTCCGTGGATGAGATCGAAGAAGCTTTCCAGCGCCGGAAGCGCCGCGAACTGGAACAGGCGCGGATGGCCGGGGCGGGGGATGCCCAGCCGGTGCAGCAGGTGGTGCGGGGCGCGGCCAAGATCGGGCGCAACGAACTCTGCCCCTGCGGTTCGGGGAAGAAGTACAAGAGGTGCTGCGGGGCGGGTGGGTAAGGCAAAAGGCTTTCAACCACAAAGGACACGAAGGTACACGAAGGAAGAACTAAGTACTAAACTTCTGTGTCTCTCGGTGTCTCTTTTATTGCGTAGGCTTCGTTACAGTGAATGCCTTTACCACAATGTTGTTGGGCTGAATCCCCACGGGGATCAGAGTCAGCAAAGAATACTCTCCTGGTTCGAATTTCTTTCTTGACGTACGTTTCTGAATCACTGTGACGTCTCCCGATCCAGAATCCAGAACCAGCAAGTAGTTCTGGCTTTGCGATAGCGCCAAGGCGTCAGGGTGGCTGCCCACCGCCATGGGGGGCGCGATGATTTTCCCCTGATCAATATCGTAGACGGCGACGGTGTTCGATCCGAAATTGCTGACGTAGAGGCGTGAGTTGTCGGAAGTGACTAACCCCCGCGCGGGATGACTTCCAATCAAATAGCTGCCGCCGACTTCGTTGGTGGTGGTTTCAATGATGGCGATGTCGTCGGAATCAAAGTTGCTTACCATGAGCTCGCCGCCATCGGGTTTGAGCGCCAGATGAACAGGAGTCTTGCCTACGTCAAGCAGCGCCAGGAGTTTGTCACTTTTCAAATCAATCGAGGCGACCTGGGCGGACCCGGTGCAGGCCACGAAGGCCTTGCTATTGTCGGGGAGGATCGCGATATCTTCCGGTTGCTGGCACACAGGGATCGTGCTGCGCATCGTTAGATGTTGCGCATCAATTGTCGAAACCGTGTTATCCCCGCGATTACTCACCACCACGGTCTTGCCGTCGGGTGAGACGCGGGCGAGTCCAGGGGAAATGCCGACGCGGATGTTTCCGAGAAGGATGCGCTTTCCCAGATCGATGACCGAAACATTGTTTGAGCCGGAGTTGGCGACATAGGCGCGGGTACCGTCCGCGGAGACATCGAGGAAGTAGGGTTTGCCGTGGACTCCGATCGTCGCTACGACTGCGTTGTGTTCGGCGTCGATTATGCTGACGTTGTTTGAGCCAGTGTTGACCACGTAGATTTCATTTTTCGTGCCGTTAGCCGCGATGCCAGTTGGTTCGCTCCCCACTTTGATCGTCTTGGCCAAGGCGAAGATACGCAGATCGATGACGCTCACCGTGTTGCTCTTGCCGTTGGTGATGTAAGCGTACTCGCGGTAGGCGGGGCTGTAGTCGGTGAGTTCGCGTTCGTGGAAGTACCACCAGCCGAGGCCGCCGAGAATCGGCAGCAGCACAATGATGAGGAGGAGTTTTCTCACGGCAAGTAGCGGCAGCAACGGAATAGGCAAGACTACCAGACACGACGCGAAGTCTGCGGAACTCCGCTAGCTTACGGCTGGCGAGAGTACTCTCGCCGCAGCATGCGGCGCTACTGCCCTCCCAACCACCGGCGCGATCTGCCGCACCTGCTCCATCAGTTCATCGAATTGATCGGGATAGAGCGATTGCATGCCGTCAGATAGGGCTTTATCTGGCTGGTGGTGAACTTCGACGATAAGGCCGTCGGCGCCGACTGCAACCGCGGCGCGGGACAACGGCGTGACTTTATTGCGCTTGCCAGTGCCATGGCTGGGATCGACCACAATGGGAAGATGGCTGAGACGCTGCACCGCTGGAACGATGCTCAGGTCGAGAGTGTTGCGGGTGTGGTCGGCAAAGGTGCGCACGCCACGTTCGCACAGGATGACATTGTAATTGCCTTCACTCATTACGTACTCGGCGGCCATCAGTAATTCTTCGAGCGTCGCCGACATGCCGCGCTTAACCATTACTGGCTTCTTTGATCGGCCGGCCCGTTTGAGCAGCGAAAAATTCTGCATGTTGCGAGCGCCAATCTGGATAACGTCGGCGTATTCTTCCACCAGTTCGAGAGACTCGTGATCAATGGCTTCGGTCACGATTCTCATTCCGAACTGCTGGCGCACTTCGGCCATGATGCGCAGACCGTCCTCGCCGAGGCCTTGAAAGGAATAGGGAGAGGTGCGCGGCTTGTAAGCGCCGCCGCGGAAGAACTGCGCTCCTGCTCGATGCACGCGCTCCGCTATGGCAAATGCCTGCTCCCGATTCTCGATGGCGCAAGGCCCGGCCATGATGGCGAGCGTCGGACCGCCAATGGTGACATCGGTGCCGGGGAAACGGATGACGGTGTTGTCTTCTTTAATATCGCGGCTGACCAATTTGTAAGGTTTGGTGACACGGATGACTTCCTGAACGCCCGACATCTCGTCCAGGGTGCCGGGTTCCACCTCGCCCTGGTTGCCGGTGATGCCAATCGCGGTGCGTTCGGCCCCGGGGATGGCGTGGGCGCGATATCCGAGCGATTCGATTTTCTGGCAGACCGCCCGCACCTGCTCTGGGGTGGCGTGCGCCTGCATTACAACTAACATGAGATTTCCTTCGGTACTGGAAGTAGCCGGCAGAGACGCAGTCGTCCGCGTCGGCCAAGTTGATTGAGTTTATCGTTGTTAGACACTGCACCGCAAATGCAGCGTGACTTCCGGGGACCGCCATCAGGGGCGCAGCAGCAAGGCGTCAATGGCGACGTTGTCGCCCCGGCGCAGCGCTCGCAGCAGGAAATATTCGTTCACCGGACGATCATCCTGCATGGCGGGAGTTTGGGGACGGGCGGCGATGACTTGAGCTGGTGACCGTTCCAAGGAGAGCACAGCTGCGAAGATATGTTCAGGGCCGGCGGGCGGATTCCATTCCATAAGGTCTCGCACTGCGTCCGGGGGCATGCGCTGAACCAGTTGGGCCGCCGTCCGGTCGGGAATGGGCTTTTGGCTGGCGAGGAAGTGGTAGCCCCAGTAGGGTGTGTAGCCAAACAACCGTACATAGGGGAAGGATTCGACCAAGGCTCGCGTCACCGAAGCGCGAACTTCCGCATCGCCGTCTGGAAGCCACTGCTGCAGAATACCGTCCGGGCGCAAATGCTGACGGACAATGGAGTAAAACTCCTTGGTGTAAAGCAGACTGGACCCTGCGGCTTCCACCGGCGGCGGCGGATCAACCGTGATTACGTCGTATTGGTCGGAGGAGCGCTCAAGATAGCGGCGTCCATCATCCACCACGACGTGAGACAGGGGAGAGCTCAGAACCTGCTGTGCGTCGGAATGGAAATATGAAAACATTTTCGGAACACTCGGAACCAGCTCTACCGCCGTGGCTGAGATATTCCAGGAGAGCAGAGAGCGGTAGGTCGTACCCATCCCGAAACAGATCGCCAGTGCTTTCTGCGGAGGGTGGTCAAGAAACGCCAACGGAAGATGAGCCATGATCTTGGTTGCCGGGCTGAGTCCGGTCATCCCGATTCCGTTGACCAGCAGATGCTTGCGCATGCCTTCGCCGGTTGCAATCACGGTGGCGGTACTGTCGCGAAGAATACGGCTTTGCGGGTAGATTTCCTTGAAATCTCTGGTGAAGACTACCAGTATCAGAGCCAGAACCGCCAGCGCAAACGCCGGCCTGTTTTTTCGGGGGGCTGACTCCTCGGACTGCGCGGACGACCAGCCCGGATAGGCTCCGAGAACCAGCCACGGTAGAGAGAACGCGGTCAGCACCCAGTGCTCGCTCATCAACGGAAGCAGTACGAAGCCGGCAAGCAGCGGCCCAAGAATGCAGCCCAGAACATTCATTGCATAGGCGCTGCCAGCTTGATCCGGATCGCCGCCGGACCAGCGGTCCACCAGCATGGGGGTTACAAATCCCAACACGCCGGAAAAAGGCGCGATCCCCAGAATCAGGCGCATCGCCGGATTCCAATCGACACGGGGGTCGGCGGTCAGCAGCGGCAAGAGGGCGAATACGCCCAGACATGCCCAAGTAAACTTCTGTTCGTATTGGTGTTTGCGACTCCAGGAGCGGTAAATCTGCGAACCCACAAACGTCGAAGCCAGGTACAAGCCCAGAATGGAAGCGAAGGCATACACCATCGTCCCCAGATAAGGGGTGAATTGCCGTATCCAGACGACCTCCATGCCCATACTGGTCAATCCGGTAGCGAAAAGAAGAGCGAGGGTCCACCGGTTCCCGGTGCGCGCGGTTGAGACCGGCGGCCTGGAAGAGTCGGTCGCAGCGACGGTGATTGCGCCGCGCGGTTGAAGTATGGAGATTCCTATCACCAGCACAGCCAGAAGGCAGTTCAAGATGGCTCCAACCTTGAGCGTGCCATGAAATCCATAGAGCTCGATCAGGAGAGGTGGCACGACTGCGCCCACAACCGCACCCGAAACATTCGACAGGTACAGATAACTGAAGGACCTTGACGATTCCTGCTGAAAGCGGCGCTTGAGTGCCAGCATCGCGATCGGGATGGTCGCGCCCATGCACGTACACCAGGGAATTAGGGTGAGGGCGACACAAATACCCGAGGCAAGGTAGTAAGCGAACGAAGAAGAGAGTCTCGCCTGTTCGAGGAGATGGCGTCCCCAAGCCAATTCCACGGGGACGAGCAACGCCGAAGCGCCGATCAGAAGTTCGGTGAGAGCGTATAGGCGCAGAGCGGGGAAATTGACGTTGTCTCCGTACTTGCGAACCAAACGCCCGCTCAGCCAGGATCCCAGGCCTAATCCGGCCATGAACATCGAAAGCACAATGGAAACCAGGGCGCTGGTCACTCCAAACTGCGCCATGGCGAGTCTCAGCCAGACGATCTCATAAAGGATGCTGCAGAAACCCGACACAAGAAAGAAGACGAAGAACCAAGACACGAGCATCCTCCCGGAAACTGCACGTCTTTCAGCAAGATGGGCTGGATTCGATGAGAACACACGAGGCGGTTACCTGTCACGGTACTGAGGTAACAGGGGAGAGCACGGCTTGGGGAGCGATCAGGGGAGACCAGACCGGTGGCCCGATTGGGCCATTCACACAATCCCCGGGAATCGTTACATTGGGGTTGAGCAGTTTTCGGGGGAGGGCTGTTCGACTGACGTCCCACGACTCGTTAGAGTCTGGGACGTTTTGTTTTGCGTTTGAGGGGCCGCACTGTGACAAGGTGACCGAAAAATCGCCGGCGTGCGCAGCCCGATGCTCTGGGCCGATCGTGGACTGGTTGCGTCACTACGGTGCATTTGCGCGCCTCGACTGAAGAACCGCTGCCTGGCCCCTCTAGCCTTTATATACCTTGACACGTATATGCTATGTGAGGTATACAAAGAGGGTGGAATCCGTTTTCGAGATCATTGCGGAGCCGAACCGCCGCGCGATATTGAGCCTGCTGGTTTCGTCACAACAGTCGGTGGGGGAGATCGAGCGCCAGCTTCGTATGCCGCAGCCGACCGTGTCAAAGCACCTGCGAGTGCTGCGCGAGGCCGGTTTCGTGGAATCCACGGTGGACGCACAGCGCCGTCTCTACCGGCTGAAGCCAGAACCGCTTCAGGAGCTGGATTCCTGGCTGGCTCAGTTCCGCCGATTCTGGTCCGCTCACGTGGATGCTCTTGAACGCCACCTCGACCGCATGAATCACGACCGCATGGATCCTCAAGAGTCTGGATCGACACCAACGAAAATGAAGGCTAGGAGAAGACGTCGCGGCCCAAAGCGCGAACGTGGTACAGGAGAAACGAAATGAAAATCAAAGTGACCAGCGTATACGTGGACGACCAGGACAAGGCCCTGCGCTTTTATACCCAAGTGCTGGGCTTCGTGAAGAAGACCGATTTCAGCCAGGGCCCATATCGGTGGCTGACCGTGGCCTCGCCCGAGGAGCCGGATGGCACCGAGCTGCAGCTGGCGCTGAACGGCAACCCAGCGGCCAAAGCCTACCAGCAGGCTCTGTTCCAGCAAAGCCAACCCGCGGCCATGTTCTTCACCGACGACTTGCAGGCCGATTACGACCGCATGAAAGCACGCGGCGCCGCGTTCACCATGCCGCCAACGGACGTGACGGCCTCCAAGATCGCCATGCTGAACGACACCTGCGGCAACCTGATTCAGGTTACGCAGCTGATGCGCTGGTAGGGACAGCCGTAGAGGAAAGAGGAAAGAAGATGACCGAGCGCGCGCAGTACATACCGGGTCCGGCCAGCGGGGCGCAAGTAAGAAAGGACCGGGGGAAAAACGGTGAAGAGAAGTGGACGCTCATTCTGGTCAGAGAACTGCGCCACTCGCCGGAAAAAGTCTGGCAGGCGCTTACTGACCCGGCGCATCTGCGCGAGTGGGCGCCCTTCGACGCCGATGGGAGCCTGGGTACGGCTGGAACCACGGTGAAGCTCACCACGGTAGCAGCGCCCACGCTGCGTATAACCGAAACAACCGTGACGCGAGCCGACGCTCCTGAGCTGCTTGAATACAACTGGGGTGGCTTTGATATGCGGTGGGAGCTCGAAGCTTTAGGTGGCGGCACGCGCCTGACGCTGTGGACCAACATCGGTCACCGCTTTATCGCAATGGGGGCTGCCGGGTGGCACATTTGTTTCGATGTACTGGATCACCTGCTCAGCGAAACTCCCATCGGCCGCATCGTCGGCCCCGACGCCTTGAAGTTCGACTGGCAGCGCTTGCACGCCGAGTACGCCAAGCAGTTCGGCGTTGAAGCGCCCGACTGGCCGCCCAAGGCGGCTCAAAAGTCATGAAATCGAGGAGATCACAAACCATGCACCAAACACTTAAGAGGAGTAAGAAGGAGTTTTCACCGGAACAACGTGAAGAACTGCTCAGAGCATTGCAGGCCCGTTTCGAGAAAAACATGAACCGCCACAAAGGTCTTGAATGGGCTGAAGTGCAAGCAAAGCTGGAAGCGGATGCCCCAAAACTGTGGTCCCTCCATGAAATGGAAAGAACTGGCGGTGAACCGGACGTTGTTGGTCATGACAAGAAGACGGGCGAATACATTTTCTATGATTGTTCAGCCGAAAGCCCTGACGGCCGCAGAAGTCTTTGCTACGACCGTGAGGCGCTGGAGTCAAGAAAAGAACATAAGCCAAAAGATAGCGCTGTTGATATGGCACGTGCCATGGGTATTGAGCTTTTAACGGAAGAGCAATATCGAGAGTTGCAAAAACTTGGAACCTTCGATTCGAAGACGTCGAGCTGGGTAAAAACGCCTTCTGATATCAGAGAACTCGGGGGCGCTCTCTTTTGTGATCGCCGCTTCAACAAAGTTTTCCTGTATCACAACGGTGCGGAATCTTACTACGCCGGCAGGGCGTTCCGTGGCTCGCTAAAGGTCTAGCGGGAACAATCCCATGTGGTACAGGTGGGCAGCCTATTGCCTCGAGCGTGTTGTCACTTGGACCTCACCCCTTCGAAGCATACCGATAGCGAGAGGACAAATTGCATCATGAAAGATGCCACCAAACGTTCGATCGTGCGCTGGATTCACATTATCTTTAGCATTCCGATACTCGGCTATATTTATAGTTCGTTTGAAAAACTTCCAGCCTATGCTCCCAGAACTCGGTACGTCTTCTTTCCTGTAATGGTCCTTTCGGGATTGTGGATGTGGAAAGGCCATGTTCTGCGACGACTGATTTCGAAGAGATTGGCCTAGCAAGGTGCCACCGGCCGTCCTTCACAGTCTTGCATAGTGCGCCAGCCTGCAACAACCCCACTCTAAATTTCGCAAAGGACGCGAAATTTAGAATGGGGCACCGGTCCGGTTCACAGAACTGCCAAGGCCCTCTGTGCTAACGTGGCTATTTGTACGCCAACGAGAACAAGATTTGAGGATAGGTCGATGTTACGCAAAATAGGCCTCGGAATCTCGTATTTCGTTGCCATCGTTTACATCTTGTCGATTCTGTTGCCTTCCATTTACTGTCTCCGGCATGGGTGCAGGGGACCGGAGCTGGATGGTTTTATGCCTGCCTTCTTTCTCGGGCCGTGGGGCGCAGTAGCGACCGCTTTCTCATTGCGCAACGCCATACAACAGATCAGAAAAAGACAATCATGGTCGTGGGTTTTCTGGCCTCTGGCAATTATTTTTGTGGTTGTTCTCCTGGGTACAATTGCTTTTTTCGCGTGGGTAATTTACGAGACTGTATCTCATCGTTAGAGACGGAGCAAAGGGCTGAACCCGGAATAAGGAGTCCCATGGCGGGCCTCCTTCGTTTTCATACTGAAGTCGACGCTCGCGAACCAGGTGGCAACCAGGCGGAGAGGGAACAGAAGACATCCCGGTTTGATCGGCAAACAAGACCGGAGCGTTCCGCCAAAACTATACTGGTCCTTATGCCCCGTTCCATGGCTCTTGAGCAGGACATTCTCAAGCTGCCGCGTCCCAAGCGGTCACCGGCGACGACCGCGCGTCGGATTGGCATTCATACCTCGAGCGCTGGAGGTGTGCAGAATGCGGCAGAGCGGGCATACCGCCTGGGATGCAACACCTTCCAGATTTTCTCTTCCAGCCCGCGGCAGTGGGCACCGTACGAACTGAGCCGGCCGCAATGTGACGAGATGAATCGCCTGCGCGAGATCTACGACTTGAAGCCGCTCGCAATCCACACCAATTACCTGGTCAATCTGGCGGCTACCAATGAGCTATTCCTGCGGAAGTCGATAGCGGCGTTTCGTGGAGAGGTAGAGCGAGGACTGGCTTTACGAGCCGACTATCTGGTGTTGCACCCGGGGTCGTTTCGCGGCTCTGATCGGGAGGCCGGTCTGCTGCAGACGGCAGCTGCAATTGCGGCAGCCACACAAGGGCTCGATTTGGCCAAGGGTGGTCTGACCATTCTGATCGAGAACACGGCCGGGGCGGAATTCTCGCTGGGTGTGAGCTTTGAGCAGGTGGCCGAGGTTCTGGAACGGCTGCGCGGACTGGTTCCGATGGGGGCGTGCATCGACACCTGTCACACGCATGTGGCTGGGTACGATATGGTGAGTCAAAACGGCTGGTGCGAGACGTTGACGCACCTGGATGAGACCGTGGGCTTGAAAAACGTCAGGGTATGGCATTGCAATGATGCCAAAGCTGTACGCGGGTCGAAGCTGGATCGGCATCAGCACATCGGGAAAGGAAGCATTGGGCTGGAGCCGTTTCGGCGGTTGCTGAATGATCCGCGGCTGGCCCACGCGGCGTTTATCTGCGAGACGCCGATTGATGTGCCGGGGGATGATAAGAGGAACGTTGCAGCGTTAAAGAGGCTGGTAGCAGAGTAGCACCGTGGGGACAGCCGGGACCGCTGTCCCCACGCGGGCATTGGGGCGAACCCGTTCGCGGACAAGAGTGTCCGCGCCACACCGGGCTCTTCGTTGTAAAATCTAGGGATTATCCTGTAAACTCGCGTTCCTTCTATGCCGCAGGAAGACAAGACCGCCGTGGTGCCCCGAGCTGAGGATCGTTACGACGCGCAGCGCATCGAGACCAAATGGGCTGAGCGCTGGCAGCAGGATGCGTCTCTTTACGCCGCCGAGAGCAAGTCGACCAAGCCCAAGTATTATGTGCTGGAGATGCTGCCTTATCCGTCCGGGGCTTTGCACATGGGCCACGTGCGGAATTATTCGATTGGCGACGCGCTGGCGCGCTACATGTGGATGAACGGCTACAACGTGCTGCATCCCATGGGCTGGGATTCTTTTGGGCTGCCAGCGGAGAATGCGGCGATTTCCGCCAAAACCCCGCCACGCGAATGGACTCTGCGCAACATCGCCAACATGAAGGCGCAGATGAAGCGGCTGGGATTTGCCTACGACTGGTCGCGCGAAGTCACGACCTGTCTGCCCGAATACTACCGCTGGAACCAATGGTTCTTCCTGAAGCTCTTCGAGAAAGGTCTCGCCTACCGCAAGAAGAGCAAGGTGAACTGGTGTCCCGAATGCGCCACGGTGCTGGCGAATGAGCAGGTGGTGAATGGGTGTTGCTGGCGGCACGAAAATACGGTGGTAGGGCAGCGCGAACTGGAACAGTGGTTCCTGCGTACGACGCAATACTCCGAGGAGTTGCTGCGCGATCTGGATAAGCTTGAGGGCTGGCCGGAAAAAGTGCGCACCATGCAGCGCAACTGGATCGGGCGCAGCGAGGGCACACTGGTGGATTTCAAGCTCGACGGGGGTGACGACTCGTCTGATTCGACGATTCCCGTCTTCACCACCCGCGTGGACACGATCTACGGCGCGACCTCGGTCCAACTGGCGCCTCAGCATCCTCTGGTGGCGCGCCTGGCCAAGTACAACGATCCCTTGCGCGCCCAGGTGGAGCAGTTGATGGCGGAGCAGCGCAAAGCCAAGGAGGTGGGGGACATTGGTGCGATCGAGAAGCATGGCGTCAATACCCATCGTTATGCGGTGAACCCCTACAACGGCCAGCGCATTCCAATCTGGGTGGCGAACTACATTCTGATGGACTACGGCACGGGCGCGATTATGAGTGTGCCGGCGCACGACGAGCGCGATTACGAATTCGCCAAGAAATACAAACTGGAAATCCGCGTGGTCATTATGCCGCGGTCGGATGATCCGGAGGAGACCGTCACCGAGCCGCCGCTGCCTTTTACGACAATGGACGGGATGGTGGTGAACTCCGGCGCATTCAGCGGGCTCGATTGCCAGGAAGCCATCCGGGAAATGTCGGCCTACGCCGAGAAAAACGGTTTTGGCAAGGCGACCGTTACTTATCGCTTGAAAGACTGGGGCATCTCGCGCCAGCGCTACTGGGGAACGCCGATCCCGATGCTTTATTGCGAGAAGGACGGGATCGTACCGGTGCCGGAAAAGGACTTGCCGATAATCTTGCCGGAGAATGTTGAGATCACGCTCACCGGCGGTTCGCCGCTCAGCCGAGTGCCTGAATTCGTGAATACCAGCTGTCCGAAGTGCGGCGGTCCGGCGCGGCGCGAGACCGACACCATGGACACGTTCGTCGATTCGTCCTGGTATTTCTATCGTTACACCGATGCCCGCGACGATCAGGCGCCATTCGATTCCAAGATCGCCGAGTACTGGTTTCCCATCGATCAATACATCGGGGGGGTGGAGCACGCTATTCTGCATCTGATCTATTCGCGCTTCTGGACCAAGTTCATGCGCGATATGGGACTGGTGAAGAACGACGAACCCGTCGAGCGCTTGTTCACCCAGGGAATGGTGATCAAAGAAGGCGCCAAGATGTCGAAGAGTCTGGGCAACGTGGTGTCGCCGGATGAGATGGTGGCTCGTTATGGGGCCGACAGCGCCCGTTTGTACAGTTTGTTTGCCGCGCCTCCGGATCGCGATCTGGATTGGCAGGATACGGGGATCGAAGGCATCCAGAGGTTTTTGGGCAGGCTATATCGGGTTGTGACGGACCGGACGGAGCCATCTGTCCGCCCAACCGATGGATCGGCCAAGAACGGGCGCGGGCCGGCTGCCCGGACTCTTCAGCGAAAGCTGCATCAGACGATTAGAAGAGTCTCCCACGACTTCGAAGGGCGCTGGCACTTCAACACCTCCATTGCGGCTCTGATGGAGTTGAACAACCTTCTCGTAGGCATGGGGGAGGATATTTCCGCCGGCAACGTTTCTCCGGAGGATTTGGCGGAGGCCAAGAGGGTGCTGGTGCTGCTGCTCGCTCCATTTGCCCCTTACCTGGCGCACGAGTTGTGGGAGGTATTGGGCGAAAAGGGAAATCTGCTGAAGGCGGCTTGGCCAAAGTACGACCCCGAACTGGCCAAGGAGGAAGAGATTGAGATCCCGGTGCAGATCAACGGCAAATTGCGCAGCCTGGTGGTCGTGCCCGCTGGTTCCGTGGAAGACTTTATCCTCGACCGCGCCTTGTCCGATGAAAAGATCAAGGCAATGATTGTCGGAAAGCAAGTTCTGAAAAAGATTGTTGTTCCGGGGAAACTCGTAAATATCGTCGTACGCTAGAAAACGCCTGCTCCACTTTGTTCTTGGGAGCAGGCGTTTGTGTGACTGCAAGTTTCGGTTTTCTACTGTCCCTGGCCTGGGTTCATTTGGTTGGAGCTGAGCACCAGGGCTTCTTTCCGGCTGCCGAAATCGATTTCGGCAATTTGCTTTGGCGAGTTGGTGGCTACCGTCTTTAGTACAACCGCATCCTGCGTGACTCCAGGGTCATTGGTGATGAGCTGGGCGGTGGTGGTGGCGACCGTCTTCTTGTGTTGCAGCACGCTCACCTGAACGTCGGACCCGGCGCCTGTCCATTCCACCTGGTAGGAACCTGGTTCGAGACGGACCGAACCAAATGTCGCCGGATCAAACAATGTAATAGTGTGTTCGTTTTTCTGCCGGGCGAACGCACTGAGGGGCAAAAACATGACAACCGCTGCGAAAAAAGTTAGATACTTACCACACCTCATTGACTTTCCTCCTAAGTATCGCAGTTCAAAGACACCGCACCGCTGCGCGGATGAACGGGAGTCGAGAAATACGAGTTACTGATTAAGATGCGAGGCAATCGCGATTGGTTACGTCATTTGTGGCCCTTGCTAATCGGTCTTAAGATGAGAACGCGCCCGCATTCCGAGCGAGATGAGCCCATGCCAGCACGAAGATTGAGTTATTCTGAGCGCAGATGACGGCGTACCGTCCCACAGTCGAAGGATTTCGAGCGCTGGCGCGACAGCCCTCGATCGGATTAGCGGAGATCGCTTGGCGATGGAGTTTTGGCGCAGCGGTCGCGGCTCTGCTGGTCTTGTCACTGCTCGAATATCTCAACACTCTGGCGATTACCCACGGAGAAATGTTGCTGCTGAAGACCAGGCAGCCGGTGCTGATTTCGCAAGTAATGCGGCATATTTTTCGGGGCAGTGGTTTTCGCGCCATAGAATCCGGCTTCGTGTTGGTAGTGGCTGTGGCGGCAGGTTGGATTGTGGTTGCCGGATTGGGACGCGCAGCAACCATGACGGCACTACTCGCCTACTTTCGCGACTCGCGGGCACCTTCGTTTGATGGTGGGACCGCGAAGATGCGGTTGGGCTCACTTTTCGGACTTAACTTTCTAAGGGTTGCACTCACGGTTGCGGCCGCGCTGGGATGTTTGGCCGCTTTTGTGCTGGCCGGATTCGCGTCGCCGAGTGCGGAACCTTTGCCGGGCGCCGCATTCCTTGTGTTTGTCGCGGTCGTAATGCTGGTTTGGCTGGCGTGGTCGATGCTGCAATGGCTGCTTACGCTGGCCTACGTTTTTGTGGCGGCTGACGACCGAGATACGTTTGGGTCGGTCGCAGCGGCGGTGGATTTGTGCCGCCAGCGGCCGGGGCCCGTGTTCCTGGTAGGAACCTGGTTTGGTCTGTCTCATGTGGCAGCCTTCTGGGCAGCGAGCATCGCCGTAGGCGTAGTTCTGGGATTAGCTCGACTGCTCCCGCCGGAGCTGATTCTGGGTGGAGTTTTGCTGGTCAGCGGGCTTTATCTCGCGGTGGCGGACTACTTGTACGTTGGGAGACTGGCGGCGTACGTGGCAATCCTCGAGTGGCCCAAGATGCCTGTGGCAGCTGACGCTGCGGAACCTCCGCCTGACAGCAACCAGCGTTTGGCGCTCAGCGCCGTTGATGCGGATGAATTGATTTTGAGCGACCTTCCGGCACCAGGGTAGCGTACCCAGCTCAGGAGACCAGAGCCGGGAATCTGCGCTTCCTCTTTACACTGACTCTCCAATTTGAGACACTCGTCCGTGGAAACCCAATCCATCGTTGTCCTCGACTTTGGGGCGCAATACTCACAACTGATTGCGCGCCGCATCCGCGAACAAAACGTCTTCTCCGTGGTGCTACCCTGCACCGCCAAACTGAGTGAAATCCGCAGCCACTCTCCCGTGGGCATTGTTCTGTCCGGCGGGCCCTGCTCGGTTTATGACACGGATGCGCCCGAAGCGGACCGGCGAATTTTCGATTTGGGAGTTCCGGTGCTTGGCATCTGCTACGGGTTGCAGTTGATGGTTCACGCGCTGGGCGGGAAAGTGCGGCCTGCGGATAAACGTGAGTATGGGCACGCCCAGGTCGAGATCAAAGACGGCTCGCACCTGTTGGATGGTTTGCCTAAGACGCTCAATGTCTGGATGTCACACGGCGACGAAGCGGTGGAATTGCCAGCCGGATTTCGTTTGACGGCCAGTTCCCCCCACGCCATGGCCGCCATCGAGAATCTCGAGCGAAAGATGTGGGCGGTGCAATTTCATCCGGAAGTACACCACACCCAGCATGGCACTGATATTCTGCGCAACTTCGCTTTGAAGATTTGCGGCGCAAAGCCGACCTGGACTCCGCAGCGTTTTATCGATGCGACCATTGCCGGAGTCCGCCAAACCGTGGGTAGCGGCCGCGCTATTTGTGCGCTTTCCGGGGGCGTGGATTCCGCGGTGGCGGCCACGCTGGTCGACCGAGCTTTGCGGGATGATCGGCGCGACGCCAAGGGCCAGTCTCATTTGACTTGCATTTTTGTGGATAACGGAGTGTTGCGCAAAGACGAGTTTCAAAAAGTGCAGCAAAATCTGCGGGACAAGCTGGGGCTACGTTTGGACGCGGTGGACGCAAGCGATCGTTTCCTGAAAAAGCTGGCGGGTGTGACCGATCCCGAAAAGAAGCGCAAGATCATCGGCAACGAATTCATCAAAGTGTTTGAGCAGGAAGCCCGTCGTCTGGAGAAAAAAGAAGGCAAGGTCAAATGGCTGGTGCAGGGGACGCTTTATCCCGATGTGATTGAATCGCGCTCGGTGCGGGGGCCTTCGCAGATCATCAAGTCGCACCACAATGTCGGTGGCTTGCCGGAGAAGATGAAGCTCAAACTTATCGAACCGCTGAAAGAGTTATTCAAAGATGAAGTCCGCAAGATCGGCCGCGATCTGGGGATGCCGGAAGAACTGCTGCAACGCCAGCCGTTTCCCGGGCCGGGGCTGGCGGTGCGGATCCTGGGCGAAGTCACCAACCCGCGGCTGGAGATTCTCCGCGAGTGCGACGACATCGTGGTCAGTGAGATCAAACGGGCCGGATTGTACTCGAAGATCTGGCAATCGTTTGCGGTTTTGTTGCCGGTGATGTCGGTGGGAGTTATGGGCGACCAGAGAACCTACGCTTACACCTGTGCCGTTCGCGCCGTACACTCCGAAGACGGCATGACAGCGGACTGGGTTCCGCTGCCCCACGAAGTCTTGAAGACAATCTCCAGCCGGATTGTGAATGAAGTGAAGGGTGTGAACCGCGTGGTTTATGACGTTACCTCGAAGCCGCCGGGGACGATTGAGTGGGAATGAACGGTCGCCGGTCGATGGCCCCTGGCAGGAAAACGTGGTGACAGGCGCCCCATTGAAGAATACGAATTCGTTGACAGCAGTGCCAGGCTCTCGCTCTGGAGGCCGACGTTTTAGAGTTCGATCGTGCCCTGCAGGTATAGACGTGCCCGGCCGGCGATCTTCACGCGATCGCCGACGATTGTGCACCGCATGTATCCCCCGCGGGCGCTGAGTTGTTGCGCACGCAACCTGTCCTTACCCAGCCGCTCCGCCCAGTATGGAGCCAGTGTGCAGTGTATCGAGCCAGTGGCGGGGTCCTCAGCGATGCCGACCGATGGGGCAAAAAATCGGCACACGTAGTCCACGTCACCCTCGCCTGAAGCGGTAACGATGGCTCCGCTAATCCCGATGTCTAGTTTGGCAAGCGCGGCAATGTCGGGCGAGAGCGCTCGCACTTGCTCAGCCTGATCGACTACCACGAGGTAATCGCGCGATTTCGTTACTAACGCCGTTTTCAAACCCAGGGCTGGTAGCAGGCCCACCGGCGTCTCACATGGTTGGGGTGGCCTGGCGGGGAAGTCCATTTCCAAGCTGTCTCCGTTCTGGGCAACGGTCAAGATCCCGCTGCGGGTATGGAATCGAACCGGCCACACGTTGTGCTTCCGCAGCGCGAGCACATAGGCGGATGCCAAGGTCGCATGCCCGCAGAGGTCGTCCTCGATTTTGGGTGTAAACCAGCGCAAGTCGAAATCACCATCCGCGCGAGGAACCACAAAAGCGGTGTTGCTGTGCCTGTTCTCAACCGCAATTTTCTGCATGATGCTATCCGGGAGAAAAGCGGAAAGGATGGAGACCCCCGCCGGGTTACCTGCAAAGAGCTCACCCGTAAATGCATCAACGTGGTAATAGGGAATTGCCATGTTGTGGTCCTCTAAGCTATTGGATCATCCTTCTAAGAAATCGTCATCAGGATCGGTAATCATGGAAAATCTGCATCAATACAAATTACATCGGAAACAGGTCGGCCTGCGGCCAGAGGGCGATCACCAGGGTAGACCGCTGGAGGCAGGAACTCCAAGCAGAGTCGGCAACGTTGGGGCACGCGCTGCCATACGATGCGATTGCGGTGAGCGGGTAACCCGTCCCGTACGATCGGCAGCTTGGCGGGAATTCCGTGACGGGCGAGGACGCCCGTCCTCCATGTGTTCTTCTCGCATAGCGTGTGTTCCCTAGGGACACGGAATCGGCGTGCCGGGAATCGCCGGCGTGCCCGGAATCACGATGTCCGGGGTACCCGGCGATCCGCCGATCGGTGGCGTACCTGGAATAACCGCCGGAGGCGTGCCGGGCGTGCCCGGCGTAAAACATGTTCCCGTCGATGTGGGAAACTGCGGCTGTGGACGAGGGGCGATGGGCTCTACTGGATAGGTATTCATCGGACTGCCTGCGCCGGCGCTTTGGTGTTGCTGTAAAGATAGTGGCTGTTGCAGGACCATATCGACAGGCGATCCAACGTCGAGGTAGAAGTTGTGGGAACCGGCGAGCAGCGCCAGCGATGCGACGCCGCCTACGGCCAGGCCGACGATGCTGCCGATAGCGGTGCTCTTCAGGCCGCCGGAATTGAAATTCATCCCGTTGACGTCGGTTCCTTTCCCCCCTGCCGCGTGTCCGATCAAGGCGCCGAGGCCAAGGCCTGCGCCGGGCAGGGCAAACATGGCGATCACTCGGCCTTTGCCGGGATCCGTCAAGGCGTAGCCCTCATCGCTCTCGAGCAGTAAAGGTCCGGCGACAGGCGCCACATAGCCGTCGGGGAAGGTTATCGACAGCGATTGAAGATGCAGTTCCCCGCGTCCGCGTTTGCGGTCGAGCTTGTCCACTTTGCCCTGAACAAATGCGCCGGGCGGGATGACCACTTCATGGCCAGAAGTGATGGGGGAAGTGATTTGCGCGTAGATGTCGTCTCCGCGATGGATGTGCCTGCTCTGGATGGGATGCGTCAGCACGAGCGCAATCCGGGTTCCGGCAGGAATGGTTACGGTGGCGTTTGGCGCCGCCTGCGGTTGGCTGGTTTGGGATTGTTCCTGCGCGAGGCAGGGGAAGCCGGCGAGAAAAAGAGTCAAGATGCTCGATGCCAAGGTGTTTGGGGAAGAAGACAAGAAGGAAAATTGAGAGACGATTCGACAGAAGCGCTCGCTTCGTGACATCGTACTACCCCCTTTGCGGAAGCCTTAACAGCATGTTGTCGGCCCATGAGGTGCAACCGGAGGAAATTTGCACCTGCTGACGTTGGACTCGCGTCCGGGAAGAATGGATGTCTTGATTGGTGAAGCTGTGCAAAGCTGGGTAGTGTTTTGTAAAGCTCCGTAACGAGGTCTCACTCGGTCTTATCGAGCGCCTTGCGCGAGATGGCGGTCACCAGCTTTCTGGGGGCGAAGCGAACCGACTGGGCGACCATCCAGTTCCGGAATCCCGAAATCACCAGCGTCTTTCCAGCCAGGAGACCTTGATACCCATCCTGGGCGACGGTTTCTGCGTCCATAGGGCGCACCTGCTTGAACAAACGGGTCTGGTCGTTGCCTGCGCGGCTGGCGAAGCCGGTGTCGGTGGCGCCGGGGCAGAGGCAGGTAACGGTAACGCCCGTTCCCTGCAACTCATTGGCTAGCGCCTCCGAGAATGAGATCACGTAGGCTTTGGTCGCGTAGTAGACCGCCATGCGCGGGCCGGGCTGGAATCCCGCAGTGGATGCGACGTTCAGAATCTTGCCACTGCGCCGCTCCAGCATGGGGCTGAGGAAGATCCTGGTGAGATGGGTCAGCGCGGTGACGTTGAGCTGAATTTGTCCCAGGTTCTCTTCCAGCGGAACGTTGGCGAACTCACCGAGAACGCCGTATCCGGCATTGTTTACCAGAATGTCGATCACGATGCCTTCACGTTGCAACTGGTCGAAGAGGAATTGCGGCGCGGGAGCTGCGGTGAGATCGAGGGCAATTGGCCTCACCGATACGCCGAACTCGCGCTGCAGTTCGTCGGCAAATTGGGCGAGCTTGGCTGCGCTGCGGGCGACCAGAACCAGGTTGTAATGATCGCGGGCGAAGAGCTTGGCGAGTTCGTATCCGATGCCACCAGAAGCGCCGGTGATGGGAGCCGTTTGACTTTGCAGAGGCATTTCGATTCTTGGAGGTGCGAGGGCTGTCGCTTCGGCCAAGAAAATCTTAAACCACTAAGGACACAAAGGACACGAAGGAAACAGGACGCGGGCGAGTCGCCCGCGCCCACACAGACGATAAAACCTAAACGCCGGCCATAGCCGGCTCGACCTGGTAGATTGAGAACCACGACGTCGCCGCTTTCAGGCGGTCGTTGACGTTGTTGATGTTCTTTACGCCTTCGTCTTGCAGCCATTTGCGGAAGGCGTCAGCGCCGTGCTTGGCGTAAACCGGGATGCCTTCTTTCCAGGTTGCGCGGCCGCAAAGAACGCCGTTAAATCTCACGCCGGCTTCCGCCGCCAGTTCGAGCGATTCGGTAAACTCGGCATTGCTCACACCAGCGGAGAGATAGATAAAGGGCTTCGCGGCCACGCCCGCCGCCTTGCGGAACAGGTCCATGGCTTCTTTCTTGGAATATGCTTTCTGGCCGGCATAGGCTTTGGCGCCTTCCACGAATTTCATGTTCACCGGCACTTCGACTTTGAGAACGTCTACGCCGTAACGATCCTTGCTGAACTCTTGCATGCTGGCCATGACGATTTCCGGCTTCTTCTTGGCGTAGTCGAAACCTTTTTCGTCCGCCCCTTCCTCGTAGCCGACGAATTCCAGGAAATAGGGAATGTCGTTGGCGCGGCACTCGTCGCCGATGCGCTCGACCCAGGCATGCTTCTTATCGTTGACGTCTTTGGGATCAAAGGGCGTGTAGTAGAGCAGAATCTTGAGGCAGTCGGCACCGGCTTCTTTCAAGCGGCGCACCGACCAGTGATCGAGCAGATCGCCCAATCGTCCCGGGCCGGTCTTGTCGTATCCGGTTTTTTCGTACGCCAGCAGAAGGCCAGCATTTTTGGCGCGCCGCTTGGAAGCAGGCAACCCCCACTCGGGATCGAGCAGGATGGCACTGGCATGCGGAGTGAGAACCTCGGTGACCAGCGACTTGAACTCTTCCATCATGGCGTCGCTGACCTGGCCTCCTTTTTCCTTAGCCAGTGATTTCTGCAATGAACCACGCTGGTCCATGGCCGCAGCAGCGATCACGCCGCGGTCATTCGAGACTCGTTTCATACCGGCAAGTTTTCCAGGGGTAAGTTTCATAAGTTCCTCCAGGATATGAGTGCTTGAAAGAAACCATTGTAAATGGAAACTTAGGACCACAGAGCGCCGAAAAAGCAATTAACATTGTGGCTTCAGACAGCCCCATGGAAAAAGCAATTTCAGCCTTTGACGCAAGGCGGAGATTTCAGGAGCTACTGCAGAGAAGTCCAGAAGGGAATAGTTAGGTGGTCACGAGCCAGGGAAGGCCGATCGCTCGTTTCGTACCCGTTGAGCTGGAACACAACGCAACCGCTTATGATCGAAACAACGAGTCTTTGTGGGTTATTAAACACGCAGAAACGTTCCCTCGTTTGTCCCGCAGCCAACTCACGCCCGCGCCGACCTCACATCTGTCCGCGAGAAGTCTTGCCCTTTAAATAAAAGCGGCTCTCCTTTAGATTTCGCCAGTGCGTAGGAGAAGCAATCTCCAAAATTCAATTTGGCGGGATGGCCGCTGGTTTTCCCGAAGTCGCGATAGGCCTGGCGCGCTAAGCGAGCTTGCCCCTCAGTGACCGGCTCAATCGCGATTTGCGCCTCCTCGATCAATTCATCGAAACGGCGGCTGGCGACCGGATCTTTGCTGCCATCAATCACCGCCCCGGCTTCCACATAGCTCACGGCCGAAATACGAGGCTGCGCGGCACGCTCGATGATTCTGGCAAACTCGGGCGCTTCTGCTTCAAAGCGAAGAATGACGATCAGGGCTGAAGTGTCCAGAATCATTTCGGCAGCCCTTTCTCGTCATAGAGAAGGTCGCCATGATCGGCGGAGCGAAACGGTTCCTTCAGACGCGTTGCGCAGTCCCTGCCAATTTCGAGCAGTCGGTCGGAGAGCTTGGCAGCATGTTTGCTCTGCACCCGCTTAAGGCGTTCGCGGACGGCTTCGGTGACGGCTTCGGTTAAGCTCTCTCCGGTGAGGCGGGCTAGCTGTTGGGCGAGCTTGTGGGCTTCTTTGTTCTTGATGTTCAGGCTCATACTTTGGTAGATATTCTACCCTATAACTCTACCATTCTACCACAGCTTTCCTCCTTTCCTCAGAAAGTAGGCCGATGGCGGCTGTCCCCAGGCAGGCTCACTGGCGCAACGTGAGCGTTGCTAGGATCGCTTGTTGTTTGGCGATCAGCGAGTGCACCCCTTGTGCAGCCAGAGCAAGCATTTTGTCCAATTGTTGTTCGTCGAACGGTTGGCGTTCGGCGGTGGCTTGCACTTCGATCAGCTTGCGGCCGGCAGTCATCACGAAGTTCATATCCACGTCGGCGCGGGAGTCTTCTTCGTAGCAGAGATCGAGGAGAATTTCGCCATCGACAATTCCGATACTCACGGCGGCGATGAAATCGTGCAGGGGAACCGAAGTCAGTGTTCCCGCTTCGACCAGCTTTTCCAGCGCTAATCCCAGAGCTACGAAGGCGCCGGTGATCGAGGCCGTGCGAGTTCCGCCGTCGGCCTGGATTACATCGCAATCGATCCATACTGTGCGTTCGCCGAGGCGATCAAGATCCGTCACCGCCCGTAGGGAGCGACCGATGAGGCGCTGGATTTCGTGGGTACGGCCGCTGGGACGGCCCTTGGTCACTTCGCGTGGGGTACGGGTCAGGGTGGCGCGCGGCAACATGCCGTATTCGGCCGTAATCCAGCCTTTGCCGGTGTTGCGCAGGAACTGGGGTACGGTCGATTCGATGGAGGCAGTGCAGATAACACGGGTGCTGCCGAGTTCGACCAGCACGGATCCCTCGGCAGTGGCGATGTAGCCGGGTACGAGGTTTACCGGTCTCATCTGTTCGGGCGTACGGTTGTCGGAGCGATAAACCATAAGCGGCGATTGTAAATGATTGACCGGTCCGGGCAGGCGCCGCAGGTGCGGGGACGCACGCGCCTACATCTTTATTTTTATTGCCCAGCTTGCATCTCGCGGACTGCCTGGCCCATGGCTGCGGTGTCGTAGAAATTCGTGAGGGCGGCGTGTCCGGCCAGGCTCTCGCGCTCCTTACCTTCCACCAGAATCTTGACACGGGTGACGCCGGGAATGTTCGCAGAGAGAGTTTGGATCAGAGAGGCCAGGGTCAACTCTTCTACCAGGACTCCGGAACGATGCCCCTGAGCAAAGGCGCCATTGAGATCGATCACGGCCAAGCCGGGATCGACAAGGTAGACATCGCGCACCTCCGAGCCCGGGCCCAAAGGATGAGGAGACGGATTTCCGAGATAGATGTTCACCAAAGCGCGGAGCAGTTCCTCGGCACGTTCCTGGCGGCCTGCGGGAAGCGGGATGCGGGTCGATTGGGCGCGCAACGATCCATCCTGGTCGTAGGCAACGTAGAGGGTAACTTGCTCGGTGGGACCGGAAACCGGAGGCGCTACCGGCTGTGTGCCTGCAGCTGCGGTCTCCTGGCGGCCGGCGTTTCCGCGCATGCGCATAACGTACAGGCTCATGCCCAGAGCAATGACCAGCATGACCACAATGCCGATGATGAGGTGGCGAGGGATCATTTTGCCTTTACCTGCAGTTGGCTGCGAATGTCCGCCAGACCGAGGGCGACCGCACTCGTGATCAGACTCTGGTAGGCCGCGGCATTGAGCTGGGTCACGTCGTTACCGGGTGGCGCAATCTCGATGGCGATGGCGGGCGTGATGAGGTTATTCAACGGCCGCAAGGGCGCGACCAAAATTCGGACTGGAACCTGCTGGTTCCGCAGTTCTGCGGCCACTGCGGTCGCGGCGGCCTGGCTGCTTGGCACAAACGAAGTCTGGGCCGAATCCCAATCGAGAAAAGGGGGATGGTCCTGGGCCACGGGCGGGGTCAGGGAGGTGTAGAGGCGGACTCCGCTTCCTTGCGAGGTGGCGTGGATCGAAATGTAGATTGCGGCACCACTGGCATTTGCAGCACTTGCCCGCTGGTCCAGGGTGAGTGTGACATCGGCGTTGCGCAGCAGGAGGGTGGGGATGTCTCGAGCTTCGAGTTCCTGCCCTAACCGGCGGGCGAAAGCAAGAGTGATGTCCTTTTCCGCCATTTGATCGGAAAGTGCAGCTCCGCTCTCGTCGCCTCCATGGCTTGCATCCACGACCGCAAAGTATGGGCGGGCGGCGGATGCTACCGGCGGGGCTGGCGCGGTTGCTGCGGGAGCGGTTGGTGCCGCAGAGGCCGGCGGTGCCGGAGGAATTGGCTGACCCGGAGACTGGGCTTGCGCTACTTGTGGAGGCGAGATGGTGATGGTGCGTCCGTCGTTGCTGAAGCTGGCCATGAGCGGAACGGTACCGGTTACGATCACTTCGGCGGCGCCGTTTCCTTCCTGAAAACTGGCGGAAGGGATCATTTTGCTGTCGAAAGTAAGGGCTCGCGATCCGGGTGCAACCAGCGGTTCGTGGGTGAAGAGCATGAGCAACTTCCCGGGCTCGGTGGAGATGGTGGGATTTACCGGGGAAGAGAAGTTCATCACCAGCCTGGGAGGAGTAGTCTGGCTGACTTGCGCGGTGAAGTGGACCGCGACATTGCCGATGAACAAGCGGCCGGCAGCTTGATTGAAGGTAACTGGTCCGCCCAGAATACGGGGAAGGAGCGTGCTCAAGCAGGATAGTGGAACTAATCCCCGGCCATTCACCAGCGCGAAGGCTGCGGTCAAGCCGAGGTCGCTTCCCCGGATGTTGGCGTGAGCTTTGCCGGAGATGAACTCGCTGTCGACGTCGTT
This sequence comes from Terriglobales bacterium, assembly GCA_049582765.1. Taxonomy (GTDB): domain Bacteria; phylum Acidobacteriota; class Terriglobia; order Terriglobales; family Acidobacteriaceae; genus JBAUUQ01. Next base: position 376,877 of record JBAUUQ010000018.1, on the reverse strand, counting down.
GTACCGAATCCGCCAGTGATCCTTGTTGGTTCTGGCGGTGACCGTGCCCAAGGGTTCGAGAAGTTCGAGCAGTCCGACGTATTCGACTCCCTTGTGTTGCGAAACCGGGAGTGAATAGTTCGCGACGTTGGAATAGATGGAAACGCGCTTTTCGTCGGGCGAACCGGAGGACAGAAGTGTGAACCCGAGGGCCAACACAGCAATCAGCATCGCCCGGGCACTTCCAATGTAGGCGCGGGTGTCCTCGCCCGTGTCGTGCCGAGCTGAAGATTCGTGCTTAATCAGAACTTCCTTATCAGAACTTCCTTCGCAGGGATTCGCGGAATCCATGAGGCGTGCCGCGCCTCCTATTCTACTGGAAGGCTGTATGGGGTCCCACTAGAGTACTCGTGGCGGCGCAATTGAAGCGGCCCCGGCAAAGAATACTTGAGCACAATTTCAACTTGCGCCCTGCACGCGCGGGGACAGGCGCGCCTACATGGCGTAGATCGTTAGTCCGCTGAGGAGCTTGGGGTAGAAGTCCGTCGACTTTTGCGGTAGGACTTCGCCGGCTAAGGCGACGTTGCGCATCTGGCGCATTTTTACCGGGTTCATCAGGAATGCAACGTCGGCTTTGCCGTCACGCACGCGCGTCATGGCTTCGCCGGCATCGCGGATGTAGCTGATGTTTTGCTGCTCGCGGATGGCTTCCTCGGAAATTCCCAGTACGCCCTCCAGCAGGCATTTGTGCAGTTGGATCACGTCGAGCGACTGCTGCCGCAGCGAGAGACTGCCAAAAAAATCGGAGCCGATCGTCTTGGGCGTGTCGAACAGAAAGGCACGGTCCGCGGTAACCGCCAGCAGAGCTGTGCCGGCGTGTCCAGCCTCGCGCAGAATGCCCAGGGCCCGAGCCGCATCGATCGAAGGATCGGCTTCTTCCACGCTGAAGTACTGGCGGGCTCGAGCGCGGAGAGAGTCGGGGGAAAACCCGGCCAATCCGTGGACCACGCGGTGGGTGGGTAGAATCACCAGCCCTGGACTGTCCATATTGATGAAGGTCATCATGACCATCTCGTAAGGCGCTATCTCGGCCGAAGCCTGCCGCTGCGGGTCGGAGCGCGAGGGCGGCTGCGGATCGCTGCTGCCCGAGGCAGCCTGCGCCCGGCGTTCGTTCCGATAGTTCAAAGCGGTTTCGTAACGATGGTGACCGTCAGCGATGATCAGCTGCTTGTCGCGCATCTTGACCCGAACCAACTCAATCAGGCTGGGATCGGAGATTTTCGTTACTTGATGCCGCACGCCATACTCGTCGTCCACGGAGATGTCTGGCGCTGTCACCTCAGTGTTCAGGAGAGTATCCACTTCTCCAGCAGGATCGCTGTAGAGCATGAAGAGCTGGCCAAAATGGGCGTGGGTGGCGCGCAGAAGTTCCAGGCGGTCGGCCTTGGGTTTGGCCAGGGTCTGCTCGTGGCGAAAAACCACATTTCCGGAGTAGTCCTCAATCTTGCCGAGGGCAATGAAACCTTTGCGCTCCCTGGGGGCCTTTTCGCCGGGAACGGTGAAGCTCTCCGCGTAGGTGTAGATGGAGAGCTGGTCGTCCTGGAGGAGGATCCGCTGCCGTCGCCAATCTTCGAAGAAATGGGCAGCACGACTGTAGGGGTTCTCACCGTCATGGTCCGTCGCTTCCCTCTTTCCCAGAATGATGCGCACCAGGTTGAAGGGGCTGGCCTCGTAATAGTGCTGTTGCAGGTCGGGCGTGATCTTGTCGTAGGGCTGGGTTACGACCTGGGACAAGTCGACCCGGGCCGGATCGTAACGTAGGGCACGGAAGGGTGCAATGTAGGCCATATGCGGAATTGGAAATTGTACTAAAGGTGGAGTGTGAAAACTCGATAAACCACAAAGGACACAAAGGTACACGAAGGAAAGAGCGTCAAGATTTGACAACATCTTGACAGCGGAATGTTGGCGGAGGTGGTTAAATTGGACAGAACCGGGGAGATGCTGGGATGGGCAAACTTTTGCGCATGCCGATCATCTTGATGGCAGCAAAAAAGCTGGCACGCCGGCTGGCGAGCTATGGTACGATCAGCGCCAGAGAGGTACTTATGGCCCGCCATCATGGGCGCGGGTCATCTCGCCCCCTGGTCCAATTCGGCAGATTTCCCGGCCTTCCCCGGACTTTGAGTCAGGCTATGTCTCGCGACGAACATGCCTCTGTGATCTTCGTTCTTACCCTGATTACAGCTGTCCTTTTGTGCGTTTCTCCGAGCCTTTGGGCACAGGTCTCCGTGGACGATGTGCACGTCACCCCGCGGATCGAGCCGCCCAAAGCTGATGCCATGGATAGCCTTGACCCCTCGCTCAAGACCCACACCAAGCCGGTGAAAGTAGATGTGAGCCTGGTGCTGGTTCCGGTTACCATCACCGACCCCATGAACCGGCTGGTGACTGGACTCGACAAGGAGAATTTCGAGGTTTACGAGAATAAGCAGGAGCAGGAGCTCAGGACCTTTTCCAGCGAGGATGCCCCAGTATCAATTGGGGTGATCTTCGACATGAGCGGGAGCATGAGCAGCAAGATCGAGCGCGCCCGCGAAGCCGTGATCGAATTCTTCAAGACAGCCAATCCGCAGGATGAGTTTTTCATGATTGCCTTCGCCGACAAGCCGGAGGAGGTTGCCGATTTCACTTCATCGGTCGAGGACATTCAGGGCAAGCTGGTGTACACGGTTCCCAAGGGAAGGACAGCGCTGCTCGACGCCATCTACTTGGGGGTCAACAAAATGCACCAGGCCAAGTATACGAAGAAAGCTCTACTGATCATTTCCGACGGGGGAGACAACCATAGCCGCTACACCGAGGGCGAAATCAAGTCTACGGTGAAGGAAGCGGACGTAATGATCTACGCCATCGGCATTTACGACCACTATTTCCCCACCGACGAAGAGCGTTTGGGACCCGGGCTGCTCAGCGATGTGGCGGAGTTGACTGGAGGGCGCGCCTTCACCATCGACAATCCTAACGACCTGGCCGATGTGGCCACCAAGATTGGAATCGAACTACGCAACCAATACGTGCTTGGGTACCGTCCAAAGAGTCCGGGGCATGACGGCAAATGGCGTAAGATAAAAGTGAAGCTGCTTCCGCCCAAAGGATTGCCGCCGCTCCGGGTATACGCTAAGACGGGATACTATGCACCTTCGGAATGAACGTGTTCTGAACCTGCTTTGTGCTTGCCTTTTCATTACTTTAGCAACCAACGTTGTTAGTTCCGAGGCGTCGACTTCGTGGCCGGCCTGGGTGGCGGTCAGCGGCGCAATGACCCGGCGTACGCAGGCGGAGCAGGCACCGGCTCCATCGCCGGCGCAAACCGCCGCACCCCCGGATTCGCAAACCGCAGCCCCGCCGGCTGCTCGTCCGCAGCAACCTTCGCAGGAGCAGACACCGACCGCAGACAACAGCGTCTTCGTTTTCAAGAAGGAAGTTGAGGAAGTTGTCCTGCACCTTACCGTCGCCGACAACAAGAACCACCTGATCATGAATCTGGACAAGGGCGCCTTCACAGTGGTGGAGAATAACCAGGTGCAGACCATCACTTCCTTCCGTCATGAGGACATCCCGGTTGCCATGGGTATCGTGATCGATAATTCCGGTTCCATGCGGGAGAAGCGTGACAAGGTGAACAAGGCTGCTTTGAATCTGGTGCGTTCCAGCAATCCGCAGGACCAGGTGTTCGTAGTGAACTTCAACGACGAGTACTATCTCGACCAGCCCTTTACCAGCAACCTTAACCTGCTGCGGGAGGCCCTGGAGAAAGTCGAAGCCCGCGGGGGCACGGCTCTCTACGACGCGATTGTGGCCTCGGCTGATTATGAAAAGAAACAGGCCCGGCTGCAGAAGAAAGTTCTGTTCGTGGTGACCGATGGGGAAGATAACGCCAGCCAGGAGACGCTAGAGAAAGCGGTTCGCCGGCTGCAAGAAGAGAACGGGCCGACGGTTTATGCCATTGGGTTACTGGGTGAAGAGAAGGCGCGTCGTGCGCGGAGGGCGCTGGAGACGCTTGCCGAGAGAACCGGTGGAATGGTCTTCCTGCCAAAGACACTGGACGAGGTGGACGAGATCAGCCGCAGCGTGGCTCACGATATCCGCAGTCAATACACGATTGGCTACAAGCCCAGCACGCCGAAAAGCGTCGGAGGATATCGCACCATCCATGTGGAGGCCCGTGCCAAGGGATACAAGCAACTCACGGTCAGGACTCGTAGCGGGTATTACCCAGGGCAGGAATCCTCGCAATAGCCGATAGCTGCCGCTGGTGTCCGAGAAGTCAATCAACCACAAAGGACACAAAGGGGCACGCAGGGAACCTGTGTTCTCTTTTGTCGTTTGTGGTTCGTTGAGGTGCGACAGCCCTCACCCTTTGGTGCATTGACGCCTTCGCCTTTACTTCCGTACCCTGTAAGGTGCAAAAGACGGTTGAGCGGACCTGCCCGAGAGTGACCGACGACATCACCCAACTCGTCGGCGAAACACCTATTTTGCAATTGAAGCGAGTCGTACCAGCCGGTTCGGCCGAGGTCTTCGCCAAGCTGGAGTATATGAATCCCGGCGGAAGCATAAAAGATCGGGCGGCGATCGGCATCATACTGCGGGCGGAGGCCGACGGACAGCTCAAACCGGGTGGGACGATCGTCGAAGCCACTGCCGGAAATACCGGCATTGGCCTGGCGCTGGTCGGGGTGAATCGCGGCTACAAGGTCGCTCTGTTTGTTCCCGAACGTTTCTCCGAGGAAAAAGTCATGATCATGCGGGCCCTCGGCGCCGAGGTGACGCGTACCCCGGATGACGAGGGCATGCAAGGGGCGATTAAGCGCGCGCAAGAGCTTACCGCTCGCGATCCCAAGGCATTTATGGCCGGCCAGTTCGACAATCCCGCCAACCCTGACTATCACTACGAGACCACCGCCGCGGAAATCTTTGAGCAGATGAATGGGCAACTCGACGCGGTGGTGATCGGCTCGGGCACTGCTGGAACATTTACGGGCATAGCCCGCTATATGAAAGAGCGTCTCCCCAAAGTTTTGGCTTTCGCGGTCGAACCCGAGGGCTCGATTCTCGGAGGCGGCAAGCCGGGTAAGCACAAGGTGGAAGGAATCGGCGCCAGCTTCATCCCGAAGAATTTCGATCGTTCTGTATGTGACGAAGTCATTACTGTCAGCGACGCAGACTCGTTCGGCATGGTGAAGCAGTTGGCCGCACGCGAGGGTGTTCTGGCCGGCTCCAGCGGTGGCGCCAATGTCTCAGCGTCCCTACTGGTGGCCAAACGTTTGGGGCCGGGGAAGCGGGTGGTTACCATCATTCCCGACTCGGCGGAACGTTATTTGTCAAAGAAGATTTTCGAGGGCGGGATTTAGGATCGCTCGGGAAGTTCAGAGTTGTTGTCCTGAGCAAAGCGAAGGATCTCTGCATTCGCTTCAGGCGCTGGTACTGCAAAGGAAAATGCATAGCTTCTTGCCGGTCTGAAGGCTGGTCAGGATGACATTCCAAAATAAATCTATGACAGGGAATCATCGTTTCGGTTTCGCTACTCGCGCTATTCACACCGGGCAAGAACCGGATATGGAAAGCGGCGCAATCTCCCCGCCCATCCATCCCACCTCCACTTACGTGCAGCAGGAGATCGGTAAGAACAAAGGTTACGAATACGCCCGGGTTTCGAATCCGACGCGAACCCGGCTGGAGGAGAACCTGGCTGCGCTCGAGGGCGGGACCGCGTCGCGAGTGTTCGCCAGCGGCATGGCGGCGATTAGTGCACTTTGCACCATGTACAAATCCGGCGACCACGTGGTGTGCGGTCACAATCTGTATGGCGGTGTACCGCGGCTTTTTAACCAGGTGCTGACGAGATACGGGATGGAATTCACCTACGTGGATACATCCGACCCAACAAATGTGGAGCGCGCCATTCGCAAGCGGACTCGCATGGTGTACATGGAGACGCCAACGAATCCGCTCATGGCCCTTACCGACCTGGAGGCGACCAGCAAGATTTGCCGCCGTAAGAACGTCGAACTGGTGGTGGACAATACTTTTCTGTCGCCCTACTTTCAGCAGCCGATCGCTTTCGGCGCGGATATGGTGGTGCACTCTACCACCAAGTTCCTCAATGGCCACAGCGATGGTCTGGGAGGCGTGGTCGTGTGCACCAAGGCGGAGCAAGTCGAGCAGCTAAGTTTTGTGCAGAAGACGGTGGGAGCGATTCTTTCGCCGTTCGAGTGCTGGCTGGTGCTGCGCGGAGTCAAGACGCTGGCGGTGCGCATGGAGCAGCATGATCGCAGCGGGCGGATCGTGGCTGAGTTTCTGGCGCGTCACAAGAAGGTGAAAAAGGTTTTCTATCCGGGATTACCCGATCATCCTCAGTACGAACTGGCGCAGCATCAGATGACGGGCTTCGGTTCCATGATCAGCTTTGAGACGGGTTCTCTGGGAAATGCCAACAAGATGCTGAGGAAAGTTCGCGTCTGCGCACTGGCGGAATCGTTGGGCGGAGTGGAAACGCTGATTTCGCATCCGGCGACCATGACCCACGCCGGGCTCGGCGAAAAGGGAAGAAAAGAGATTGGAATAACTGACGGCATGGTGCGCATCTCCGTGGGGATCGAAAATGTGGAAGATGTCATTGCCGACCTTGATCAGGCGCTGGCGGCGATCTGAGCGGCTGATTACGCAGAAAGGCGCTGATCTCGACTTGCTTCCCGATGTCGAATTCCTCCCAAATGCGTGAATGGAACGCTGCTGACTACCATCGTGTTTCGGGACCGCAAGTCAGCTGGGGTAAGAAGGTACTGGCCAGAGTGCAACTGCATGGTGACGAGATGCTCATGGACGCAGGTTGTGGCACCGGGCGTCTGACCGTGGAACTGCTGCAGGGCCTGCCGCAGGGACGTGTGGTGGGTGTCGACCTGTCCCAAAACATGCTGGCGGGTGCGCGAGACCACCTGGCGTCCGATTACGGTGGCAAGTTCTGGCTGGTGGCAGCCGATTTGCAAGACCTTCCGTTCGAGCAGGTGTTCGACGGCATTTTCAGTACGGCGGCCTTTCACTGGGTTTTGGACCACAACCGGCTCTTTCAAAGCCTGTTCCGGGCGTTACGGCCCGGGGGATGGTTGCAAGCACAGTGCGGCGGCGGACCGAATCTGGCCCGGCTACGCCAACGGGCAGACGAGCTTGCCGGCAGCGTAAGGTATGCGCGGTATTTCGCAGATTTTCGCGAGCCCTGGACTTACAACGATGCGGAAACCGCTGCGGCCATCTTGCGACGCGCGGGGTTCGTCGAAGTCGAGAGCAGCCTGGAGCCTGCCCTGACTGTCCTGGAAGACTTAGCGAAGTATTCAGAGTTTGTGCGTACGGTTATTCTGCGCCAGCATCTGGAGCGGATTCCGGATGCCGAATTGCGCATCGGGTTTGTCGCCGAAATCGCGGGTCAGGCTGCGAACGACGATCCTCCGTTTTCGCTGGATTACTGGCGGCTGAACTTGAGCGCGAGGACACCGAAATAAAGTTTCACTTCCGTCCTGCCGTGACAGGTGCCTTCAGCCGCGCGGCCACCGCTCACCGCATCGAGTCGTCGATCCACTTCAGATACTCGGCGCTGCCATCTTCCACAATCAAACCCACACACTCCGGCAGTTCGTAAGAGTGCAGTTGTTTGATGGTCTCGCATACTCCGGCGAATGCCTGGGCCGTGGTTTTGATCCACAGCAGCCACTCTTCGGCCTCTTCCGTTTTTCCCTTCCAGTGGTAGATGGATACGACTTTGGGAACGATATTCACGCATGCCGCCAATTTACGGTCTACCAGAGCTTCCGCGATTCGGCGCGCCTCGTCCACGGATCCGGCAGTGGTCAACACGAGTCTCTTATCGGTCATATAGAATCAGCTTTCAACTCGCCTGGGCGTACGGCATCAAAGATTAGCACTTCGAGGGGAGGCAGCGGCAAGTGGCGACTCACATCAGATTTGGTACTTCGGGTTGGCGGGCGGTCATGGCGCAGGAGTTTACCTATGCCAACGTTCGCCGCGCCGTGGGCGGCATTGCGCGTTACGTCGTTTCGCGGAAGCCGTCGGGAGCGCGCGTGATCGTCGCCCGTGATCCGCGATTCCTGGGCGAGACTTTTTGTTCGATGGCGGCAGACATTCTTTCGGCCAGCGGCATTACCCCGCTGGTCATCGCCGAAGCTGCCCCGACTCCCGCAATTTCCTACGCTGTGATTCGTGAGCATGGCGACGGAGCCATCAACTTCACCGCTTCCCACAATCCTCCCGAGTACAACGGCATCAAGTTCTCCACTCCCGACGGAGCCCCGGCGCTGCCCGAAGTCACGCAGAAGATTGAAGCGGAAATCGCTGCGCTGGACGGCGGCGAGGTTGCTCCGCAATCACGGTCGACAGGCACATCCGAATCTTTGGACCCGCGGGGCGCGTACCTGGAACGGTTGCGGGAGATCGTCGATTTCAAAGTCATCAAACAAGCTAACCTGCGCGTCGTTTTTGATCCATTCTGGGGGGCAGGGCGCAGCTATCCGGACGTGCTGCTGCGCGACTTCGGAGTCGAAGTGGCCACGGTTCACGACTATCGTGATGTGCTCTTCGGAGGTCATGCCCCCGAGCCTGACGACCATCTCCTGAAAGATGCGCGGCTCAAGATGCGGGAGATGAAGGCTCACATCGGCATTGCCACGGACGGTGATGCCGATCGTTTCGGCATTCTGGATGCAGATGGCACCTTCTTTCAGCCCAACTACATCATCGCTTTGCTCTTCGACTATCTGGTCGAAAGCCGGGGCTGGAAAAACGGTGTAGGGAAATCGGTGGCCACGACCAACCTGGTCAACGCTCTAGCTGGATACCACCAGATCGAGCTGCACGAAACCCCGGTCGGCTTCAAGTACATCGGCGAACTCATCAAGGAGGACAAGATTGTGATTGGCGGCGAAGAAAGCGCCGGACTTTCCATCCGCCACCATGTGCCGGAGAAAGACGGCATCCTGACCGGGTTGCTTTGTTGCGAGATGGTGGCTCGCCGTGGCAAGCCTCTGGGACGCCAATTGCAGGACCTATTTGGCAAAGTTGGTTCCTTTTACCCCCAGCGGGAAAACTTTCGCTTGACGCCGGAGGTGCAAGCGAAGTTCACTGAGAAACTGGAGCATGCTCCTCACGACTTTTTCGGCCGCAAGGTAAAGCAAGTGGTTCGCACCGACGGCCTCAAGTTGGTCTTCCAGGATGGGTCATGGGTTTGCTATCGGCTTTCGGGAACTGAACCGGTGGTTCGGGTTTACTCCGAAGCTGGGAGCGAGTTGGACCTGGAAAAGCTAAGCGCGGCGGCCAAACAATGGATTTTCGAGTAATGCGTCCCAGGAACCGGGTTCTGCCAAGTCCTGAGGAAGGTTTGCGCAGTCTGGTCGAGCGTGCTCCCCAGGCCGAAGCCTGGGCAGACCGTGTTATGGAAAGGCTGCAACCAACCTTGGCGGCGCTTTATGGGATCCACAGGCGGTTGGCGACCGGCGTTGTGGCGGGGATCGCGATATGGGTGTTTGTGCACGTTATGTTTGGCGCGAATGGCATGATAGTGTACCGACAAAAAAAGGTTGAATATCAAAGCTTGCAGACGGAGATCGGCCGGTTGCAGAGAGAGAATGATCGTACTACCCAACAGATCAAGTCACTGCAGAGTGATCCTGGGACGATCGAGAAGGCGGCCCGTGAGCAGTTACGCTATGCGCGTCCGGGTGAAATCGTGTACGTTGCCCCGGAGCCGGTAAATCCGCAGCGGCCTGCAATCAATTCTGCCCGCAAGTAGCTGTCATTTCGGCGTGAGACTCCCAGGCATTTGTGATATAGTTTGCAAAACTTTCTGTGGGCACGGTCTTTTGTAAGTTGACTGCTGACGCTGAACTCGTGCGGGCGTGCACCTGCAGCGGGGAAGCTTGTGGGGATCAGCTTTAGCGCGAAATCCATATATCCGCGGCTTAGCCGCAAAATCGAGGCTTGTGATGAAAAAACTCCTGTTAGTCTGTCTTGCGCTTTGTATGGTGTTGGTGATGGTGGGTCTGGCAGTCGCCGCGGACACAACCGTCAACGGATACGTCAGTGATTCGCAGTGCGGCGCTAAAGGCGCCAATATGAATCACGCCGATTGCATGAAGAAGTGCATTGCCAAAGGCGCCAAGGTCGTCATCATAACCGATGGTGACCAGAAGGTGCTCACGGTAGACAACCCTGATGTGCTCAAAGGGCACGAGGCACATCACGTCGCCGCCACCGGAACGGTGACAGGCGACTCCATTCACATCGACAGCGTGAAGATGCTCTGAAGATGAAGTTCTGAAATCTGGGGCGGCCGCCAATGGCCGCCCTTTTGTTTTGCATTCGTATCGGTCACACGCTAAACGGACGTCGCCCGGGCAGAGTATTCTGTAGCCATGAAAGCGCTCTCCTTCGATGGCCAGCTTTCCCTCCAGGAGATCCAAACTCCTCGAGTCACGCCCGGGTCAGCGCTCATCCGCGTCCTGCTGGCCGGAATCTGCGGTACTGACCGCCAGATTCTGAAAGGATACTCCGGTTTTCATGGAATCCCCGGGCATGAGTTTGTGGGCGAGGTAGTGGAGTGCGACCAACCGGAGTGGCTCGACAAGCGGGTTGTAGGCGAGATTAACATCGGCTGTGGAAGTTGCGAGTGGTGCCGCCGCGGCCTCAAGCGGCATTGTTCCTACCGCGCGGTGATGGGCATTATCCATCATCAAGGTGCCTTTGCTGAATTTGTGACTCTTCCGGTGGGCAATCTTCACGAGGTTCCTGAGAATATTCCCGATCAAGCGGCGGTATTCATCGAACCTCTGGCCGCGGCCGCTGAGATCCTTGAGCAGATGCCTGTACCCCGCGGCACGAGTGCGGCGGTGCTCGGCGCCGGCCGGTTGGGGCTGCTGGTGGCTCAGGTACTTCATAACGCCGGGGCGCAAGTGAGCGTGATCGGCCGCGGCGCCGCGAAATTGGGGCTGGCCCGATCGTTGGGATTAGATACAGGGCTTGCCAACGACGCTGGGCTTCGGCCCAAAAGCTTTCCTCTCGTCGTCGAGGCGACTGGCTCACCTCAGGGTTTGGACACAGCACTCCGGCTGGTGGAACCTCGCGGCACGGTGGTGATGAAATCCACGTTTCATCAGCCGGCGCATTTCGATACGGCGAAAGTCGTGGTGGATGAGATCACGTTGCTGGGTTCGCGCTGCGGCAACTTCCAGACCGCCCTCGATCTGCTGAAGCAGGGCGCAATCCAGGTACAGCCCATGATCTCGAAGGTATTTCCGCTGGAGCAGGGAATCGAGGCGTTTGCTTTTCTGGACAATCCAGATTGCCTGAAGGTGTTGCTGGCGAACCGCTAGTCTCGCCGGAGCGGAGGAGAAACCTACCTTACCGCGCCTTCCATCGGGGAACTTGCGGTCGCGTACAGCTTCTTCGGCATGCGGCCGGCCAGATAAGCTTCGCGTCCAGCGATTACGGCGTGCTTCATGGCGTCGGCCATGAGCACCGCGTCCTGCGCTCCCGCAATTCCGGTATTCATGAGCACTGCGTCGGCCCCCAGTTCCATGGCGATGACGGCGTCCGAAGCCGTGCCAACTCCGGCGTCGAGAATCAGAGGCACGCCGGTGATCATCTCCCGCAAAATGCGGATATTCGCGGCATTCTGAATGCCCAAGCCGCTGCCAATCGGCGCACCCAGCGGCATCACGGCGCTGGCGCCGGCATCCAGCAGGCGCTTGGCAACCACGATGTCGTCCGAGGTGTAAGGAAGAACCGTGAAGCCTTCTTTGACCAGCACGCGGGTGGCTTCCAGCGTGGCCTGCACATCGGGATAAAGTGTGGCCTGATCGCCGATGACTTCGAGCTTGACCCAATCGGAGAGTCCGACCTCGCGGCCCAGGCGCGCCGCCCGAATAGCTTCGTCCGCGGTGTAGCAACCGGCGGTATTCGGCAGCAGGAAGTATTTCTTGAGATCGATATAGTCGAGCAGCGATTCCTTGCTGCGGTCAAGATTCACCCGGCGCACGGCCACCGTGACCATCTCCGCTCCGCTGGCCTCGAGCGCACGTGCCGTCTCCTGAAAGGACTTGTATTTTCCAGTGCCCACGATGAGGCGGGAACGAAACTGGCGGCCTGCAATATTCAATGAGTCCGACATGTTTCTATTGTAATGAAAGCGCAGCACCCGGGAATAGATTTCGCGGAGCTGGCGCATTCTGTGCTCGCCCTCAGCAAGTCGTTGGAAAGATCCTAATCTCATCCCGCGCGAAGCGAGGGATCCGCAGTGATTTGCCATCCCATGAAAAATGTAGATTCCTCGTCGCTCTCGCTCCTCGGAGTGACAAAAGTCCTTCGATTGCCGCTAGCGTGGAGACTACTGCATCTGCGCCAGCACTTCTTCGGTCGAAACCAGGCGGACGCCCTTCGCGACAAGCTCGGAGGTTGTCTCTTGCCCGACTTCTTTCTTGAGTGTCTCGATGGCATCCACCACAATCGCGGCCCGGCGTCCCCTTGCCAGTAAGCCATTCGCCGCGCAGCGGACGCAGTATTCCGTCACTACACCGAAGATGACGAACTCGGTGGTGCTGGGAAATCGGTCGACGATCCTCGCCGTGTTGGGGTTCTCGAAGACGTCGAGAGTTTGTTTTTCGAGCAGTACCTGTTCGTAGCCACGGAAGTCGCTCGGAAGAACGAATTGCGGATCATTCGGAACCGTGAAAAGTTTGTCGGTCCGGGCCTCGGGAATAAGTTGGGCTCCGAGAGTGCCACGGACGCAGTGTGGCGGGAAAACGCTGAACTCAGGATCGTCCGGTGTGTGCTGGCAGGCGCTGGAGATCAAGAACGCCCGTCCGGCACGAGCCAGGTCCACGAGCTTTCGCAGGTTGGGGATGAGTCGCTCCGCTCCGGGAACGTACAGAGCGCCCCCGGGAAGCATGAAGTCGCGTTGGGTGTCCACCTCCCAAAGAACCGTTTCTGACTGGATCGCCACGGAATGACTTGCCTCCTGCCTGGATTGGATTGCGAAGACTTTAGCATAATTGCATCCCTTTCCGGCCAACGGCGGGCGAGGACGTCAGCGATAAACGGACTGCTGGTTCGCTACATCCGAACCTTTCCAAACCATAAGAATTCGTGTTCAAATTACCTCCGGACGCTCGTGGGGTACGTGTCAATGGGCTATCGGGTCATTCCTAAGCCGAGGTGCGAATGAGCGTCTACCTGCGTCCTCAGACCCTCACAGACGCCGCGCAGATCATCGCCGGGCAGGGTGGAACCATTCTTTCCGGAGGCACCGATTTTTTCCCAGCGTTGGGAGACCGGCCCGTTAGCGGGACGGTGATCGACATTTCCGGCGTTCGCGAGATCAAGGGCATTATTGCGACGCCCGCAGAGATTCGAATTGGCGGATTGACGACCTGGAGTGAGGTCGTTGCCGCTCCCTTGCCTCGCTGCTTGAACGCTTTGAAGTGTGCAGCTCGCGAGATCGGCGGAATTCAGATTCAGAATCGCGGAACTGTTGCTGGGAACCTTTGTAATGCTTCTCCCGCCGCCGACGGCGTGCCTCCGCTGTTGGCGCTTGACGCTGAAGTAGAGCTGGTGTCCGCGGCGGGAACCCGGCGAGTCCCGTTATCCAGGTTTATCGTAGGCAATCGGAAAACATTGCGGCGCGCTGATGAGATTCTGGCGGCGGTGATAGTGCCGCGCGCGCTGGACGATGCCGCGTCGGTTTTTCTGAAGCTCGGAGCCAGGCGGTACCTCGTAATCTCGATCGCCATGGTGGCGGCGATGGTCCAGGTGGACGGTAACGGGATGGTCAGCGAGGCGCGGGTAGCTGTTGGGTCCTGCTCGGCTACCGCCCAACGGCTGCATGCCTTGGAGCAGGCGCTGGCCGGCGCACCTGCGCGGATTGGGCTGGGTGCGGTCGCTACCCAGCAACACTTGTCAACGCTTTCGCCGATCACCGACGTGCGCGCCACCGCGAGCTATCGCGCTGACGCGGCTCTGACCCTGGTTTCGCGGGCGCTCGACGCTTGCGTGGGTGGGAGCTGAGATGAGCGTGATCAGTTTGCCTAAACCGAGCGCGCAAACGGACCTCAGTTTCGTGGTCAACGGGCGCAGCGTGTCGGTCTCAGCTTCTCCGGCGGAGCGGCTGTCGCGAGTTTTGCGGGAGAGCTTGAGCTTGACTGGCACTAAAGTCGGTTGCGATGCCGGCGATTGTGGCGCCTGCACGGTCCTGCTGGACGGACAACCGGTCTGCTCCTGTCTGGTTTCAGCCGCCCAGGCGGACGGGCACGACGTGACCACTGTCGAAGGACTGCCCGGGCGAGCGCCATTATTTGGACGTTTGCAGAATTCATTTCTCTGTCATGGAGCGGCGCAGTGCGGTATCTGCACACCCGGCATGCTGGTGGCAGCGACTGCCCTGCTGGAACGTAACCCCACTCCCAGCGAGAACGAGGTGATGGATGCGATCGGCGGAGTGTTGTGCCGGTGCACCGGTTATCGCAAGATCATCACCGCAGTTGTGCAGGCTGGCTCCGGCGAACGCGCGGAAGTTTCACCCGCTGCTGGCGAGGCCGTCGGAAAGAGGCTAGTTCGCCTCGACGGAAAGGGAAAAGTTGAAGGCACGGAAATCTTCGGAGCCGACGAGATTCCGGCGGGAGCGCTGGTGGTCCGCGCCATCCGCTGTCCCTATGATCGCGCGCGCTTTCGCTTTGGCGATCTCGACGCCTTCGCCGCTGATTATCCGGGAATCCACCGCGTGCTCACTGCCAGGGACATTCCGGGAGTGAATTGCTACGGAGTGATCCCGCGATTTGCGGATCAGCCGGTATTTGCCGAGAGCGAGGCCCGCTTTCGAGGTGAAGCTGTCGCCGCCGTAGTGGGTGAGGCCGAGGCGGTCGAAGCGCTCGATCTGGCAAGCTTTCCGGTCAGTTGGGAGGAGTTACCCGCGCTGCGCACCCTCGACGCGGCGTTGGCAGAGGATGCGCCTCTGGTTCACGCTAACCGCGAAGGGAACATATTGGTCCGCGGCCGCGTGGTTCGCGGCGATGTGGACCAGGCACTTGCGGAAGCCGACGTGGTGGTCGAGGACAGCTATGAAACCGGCTTTGTCGAGCATGCATACATAGAGCCGGAAGCCGGTTTTGCGCGGCGGGTGGGAGATCAGATCGAGATCCAAGCCTGCACCCAATCTCCTTACATGGATCGCGCCGACATGGCGAAGATCCTCGCGATTCCGCCGGAGGCGGTGCGAATTATTCCAACGGCCGTGGGAGGCGGATTCGGCTCCAAACTCGATTTGTCGGTGCAGCCTTTTGTGGCGCTGGCGGCCTGGCATCTGCGGCAGCCGGTACGCATGGTTTATTCGCGAGTGGAATCGATTCGCTCGACCACCAAGCGTCACCCCTCCCGCATCCACATGCGGGCCGGAGCCAACCGGCAGGGCAAGCTGGTGGGAGTGGATTTCACGGCAGATTTCAACACGGGAGCATATTCGTCGTGGGGTCCGACTGTGGCGGCGCGAGTGCCGGTGCATGCGTCGGGGCCCTACCTGGTTCCGAACTATCGCGCGCTGACCAGAGCGGTTCATACTCATCTGGTTCCCGCCGGAGCTTTCCGCGGGTTCGGCGTGCCACAAACTGCGATTGCGCAAGAACAACTCTATGACGACCTGGCCGATCGGCTAAGTATTGACCGGCTGGAGTTTCGTATTCTCAATGCACTGGACGATGACACCCCCACGGTGACCGGCCAGGTGCTCGGCGAAGGGGTGGGAATCCGCGCCTGCTTCGAAGCTCTGCGGCCCAAGTGGAAGTCGGCTCGTGCCGAAGCCGCTGCCTTCAACGGCAGCGCTGATCGATCGCTTCGGCGCGGTGTCGGTGTTGCCGGCATGTGGTACGGCTGCGGCAACACGTCGCTGCCCAATCCATCGACGATTCGCGTGGGCTTGAAACCTGACGGCCGGATCGCGCTGCATCAGGGCGCGGTGGATATCGGACAAGGCTCAAATACGATTGTTACGCAGATCTGCGCTGATGCTATGGGAGTGGCGATCGATCGCTTCGATCTGGTTTCTGGGGATACGTCGATCACGCCGGATTGCGGAAAAACGTCGGCTTCGCGCCAGACTTTTGTTACCGGGAAGGCGGCTCATCACGCCGGCTCCGAATTGCGTCGCGCGATCCTGAAGTTGACGGATGCCTGCGAGTGCGCGGCGATTACACTGGAAGATGGTCGCATCGTTGTTCACGAGGGTGAGAAGCGGCACGTTGTAAGACTGCAGGACCTGCCAATGGACAAGTATGGTTATGTTCTTACTCGCGAAGCTACCTTCGATCCTCCGACCAGCCCGCTCGACGAGAACGGTCAGGGAATTCCCTACGCTGTTTTCGGATTTGGTGCGCACCTGGCGGAGATCGAAGTTGATGTTGAACTGGGTACCGTGCGGGTACTGAAGATCGTCGCTGCGCACGACGTCGGTCGGGCGATCAATCCGACACTCATTGAGGGACAGATTGAAGGAGGTGCGGCGCAGGGGTTGGGGCACGCGCTTATGGAGGAATTCTTCCCCGGCAAGGGCGAGAACCTGCATGACTATCTGATTCCGTCGGCCGGTGATATGCCTCCGGTCGAATCCATCCTCATCGAGGATCCCTCGTCCATCGGTCCCTTTGGCGCGAAGGGAATTGGGGAGCAGGCTGTGATTCCCACTGCGCCCGCCATCCTGAACGCCATCCACGACGCCGTCGGGGTGCGGATACGGCGCGTGCCCGCGACTCCGGACCGCATTCGCGCGGCAATTCTAGCGAGTCGCAACCAGCAACCTCACGCCGGAGGATCTGGTGCCTGAAGACGACGCCATCCGCTGCGATGCCTGCCCGGTTTTGTGCTACATCAAACCGGGGCGGACGGGCGCGTGTGATCGCTACGGAAATCACGACGGCCAACTGGTGCGGCTTGATCCGCATATTGTGCTCGATCGGGCGGTGTCGCGTGGCGATTCGGTCGTTCCGTTCCTTGACCACCAGCGGGAATGGGATGGCACCCTGGTGAGTGGGCCGGAGAACTTTGTCACTGCGATCGGCGCGGGCACCACCTATCCCGACTACAAACCAGCTCCCTTCATTATCTCGTCGGAAGTGCAAGCCGTGAACATGGTCACGGTCGTCACCGAAGGGATCTTCAGCTATTGCGGAGTCAAGGTGAAGATCGATACCGACCGGCATCTCGGACCCGAGACGAATCTGGTGCGCGCCCAGGGGGAGCCGGTCGGACACGTGACCACCAGCGAGTACGGTTCACAAATGCTGTCGCTGGGTGGAGTTCATCATCTTACCGGAGGGAGCCGCAAAGAGGGGACCGTCACTTGCGACACGCTGCTTAACCTGTGCAACGGGAAAGCTGCGGAGTTGACGATAGACGAGGGCGCCACCGTCATCGTTCAGGCCGGGAAGGCGCCGGTCGTAGACGGCGTGCAGGAAGAACGGATGCGCGTGGGCTGCGGTTCGGCGACGATCGGCATGTTCGCCAAACAGTGGTTCAACAAAGTGGATGAAGTTGTGGTGGTGGATGATCACATTACCGGCGTGCTGTCGGAGCACCAGGCGGGCAAATTGCTGGGAGTTCCCGAGACCGGCATCAAGATGAGGGGACGCCGTTCCACGCCAGGGCGTTATTTTCAGGTGGCCGAGCCGGGAACGGCCTGGGGAGGGACCAATGTCGAAGATCCACTCTCCATTCTCAAGAGCTTCAATCCCAAGAAAGCCCGGCCTGGGCTGCGGCTGCTCATGGTCAGCACCACGGGCGAGCACTATGCCTATTTTGAATTGGACGAGGCTCTCAAGCCGGTAGAAAAAGATCTGCCGGTTTCGCTGAAAGAATCTGTGGCGCGAATCAAAGAGAATTGTGAGCCGGCGCTGTGCACGGTTCTCTTCATGGGCGGCGCGGGAGGATCGCTGCGGGCCGGCGTCACCGAAAATCCCGTCAGGCTGACACACTCGGTGCGGGATGCGCTGACCCGCGTCACCTGTGGCGGCGCGCCGGTGTACGTTTGGCCCGGCGGCGGCATCACCTTCATGGTCGATGTTACTCGTATGCCGGAGAATGCGTTTGGCTACGTTCCGACACCAGCTCTGGTCGCGCCGATCGAATTCACTTTGAAGCTTTCCGATTACGCTGCCCTTGGCGGATACGTCGATCAGGTGCGCTCACTGGACTCGATCATATCGGATGAGCGCCGGCGGCATCTTTCCGCGCACGAGAATAATCCCTGGCCGCTGGCCTCAGCCAAATCGAGGCGTGAGCCATGAGCGCGCGCGCCCAGATAAGTCTTTTGCCGGACGGCCGGCGGTTGCACATGCACGATGGGCCGATCGATCTGATCGTGGAAGCATTTGGAGCTGCAAGAGAGATCGAGGCGGCGTATCAGGCAGCCGCGCGGCGCTTTGTGGGCGTGCTCGACGAACTGTGTGCCGAGCTTCCGTTGTTGCGAGCGCAAGCGCGAATGGGAGGCGGGCAGCCGGCGGGAAGAGTCGCCAGGCAGATGTACGGAGCCGTCGCGCCCTACGCCGGGCGAACATTTATTACCCCCATGGCGGCGGTGGCGGGCGCAGTCGCGGAGGAGATATTGGAAACCATGACATCCGCCGCGTCGCTGGCGAAGGCGTATGTCAACGACGGCGGTGACATTGCGCTGCAGTTGACACGGGGAGAGAGTTTCGTCGTCGGCATGGTCGAACGGCCGGATCGGCCATCACTGTTCGGCACGGTGACTCTTGACGCAGCGCAGCCGGTTCGTGGGATTGCTACCAGTGGCTGGCGCGGTCGCAGTTTCTCGTTGGGCATCGCCGATGCGGTGACGGTACTGGCTGATGGCGCTGCCGCAGCCGATGCGGCAGCAACCATCATCGCCAATGCGGTGGATATTCCCGGACACCCGAACATTATTCGCGTGGCTGCGCGTAGTCTTGCTCCCGACAGCGATTTGAGAGAGCAGATGGTCACGCAGGGCGTTGGAGAGCTTTCCGATGACGAAGTCTCTGACGCGCTCCATGCGGGTGTGGTTGTCGCCGAATCGCTGGCGCGCGAGGGGCTCATCCATTGTGCGGCATTGCGGCTAAGAGAAAAAACGAGAATTGTGAGTCCGACGAATGGTTGGAGGCCGGCTGAATTTGTTAGAGCACGCCAACCCTTTGTCATTCCTGGGAACGACAGTGACGAGGAAGCTGCAGTGTTGCTGGCACGGACGACTGCAGTTCCCTCGCTTCGCTCGCGATGACAACAAACTGTTCAGGGAGAGTTGTTGATGCCGGAAGTGCGGGTTCGAAAGAAGGTAACCGCAGTCGAGGAGATTTTCCACGAGGGGGGACCTGTGTCCGCGGTGCCGCTGCGTCGCGCCGCGGCCTTGGCCGTCATTCATAATCCGTTTGCGGGAAAGTATGTGGCAGAGATTTCCGCTTTCATGGATGACCTTAAACCGCTAGGTTTGGAAATGGCGAAATCCCTGGTCGGCGCCCTGGGAGGCGACCCCAAAATGATTGAGGGTTACGGCAAGGGCGCCATCGTAGGATCCGCGGGCGAGATCGAGCACGGCGCCATGTGGCACGTGCCCGGTGGCTATGCCATGCGGGAGGTTCTGGGCGGCGCGAAAGCGATTGTGGCCTCGACCAAGAAAGTTGGGGGACCGGGGACGCGCCTTGATGTGCCCATTACCCATATCAACGCGTCGTACGTGCGCAGTCATTTTGACGCCATGGAAGTGGGCATCGCCGATGCTCCACGGGCCGACGAAATTCTGCTGGCGCTGGTGATGACCACGGGGCCTCGAGTCCATGCCCGCGTCGGCGGGTTGAAGGCCTCGGAGATTAAAGGAGAAGATGGACTGCGATGAAAGCACGAATTCGCAAGCTGGCAACTTTCGTGGAAGAAACCAGTAACGAGATGGGACAGCCCGTCGATCCCCCCACCCGGCGTGCCGCGGCGGTTGCGGTAATTGACAATCCTTGCGCGGGCAAGTATGTCGAAGACCTGTCGGAGCTGATGGCGATTGGTGAAGAGCTGGGCGAACTGCTTACGCAGCGCGCTGTTGCAGCGCTCGGGATACCGGGTCCGTCGGCCGAGAGCTACGGCAAGGCCGCTGCTGTGGGAGAGAACGGCGAGCTTGAGCACGCTGCGGCCATTCTGCATCCGAAGCTCGGTGCACCCGTGCGCCGGGTTCTCGGTAAGGGCGCGGCGCTCATCCCTTCTTCCAAGAAGCGCGGCGGTATGGGTGTGGTTCTGGATATTCCTCTTGGTCACAAGGATGCCGCCTTTGTCCGTAGCCACTTTGACGGCATGGAAGTGCGCCTCAACGACGCGCCGCGCGCTAATGAGATCATGGTGGCGATTGCGGTCACCGACAGCGGACGGCCGCTGGCCCGGGTGGGTGGATTAACCAAGGGTCAGATTAAAGGCGAGGACGGCTTGAGGTAGCAGATGACTCTTTTGCGTTGTTTGTTCTTGTTACTTGCGCTTGTGCCAGCCGAGCTGTGGTCTCAACCGCCCAAAGAGCAGGCGGACCTGATTGTCAGTGGTGGGACGGTTGTCACCATGGACGCTGCGCGGACGGTATACGACGACGGTGACGTGGTCGTCAAAGGCGACATGATTGTCGCCATCGGCCCGCGGGCGGATATCGAAGCCAAGTACCAGGCTCCGCACATGATCGAAGGGAAAGGAAAGCTCATCCTTCCCGGATTCATCAATGGCCACACGCATGTCCCCATGACTCTGTTCCGCGGCATTCACGATGACGTGACTCTGAACGACTGGCTCTACAAATACATTTTTCCTGCGGAAGCGAAGAACGTAAACGAGGAGTTTGTCCGCTGGGGAACGCGGCTGGCGGCGGCCGAGCAAATTCGTTCCGGAGTCACAACGTTTGCCGACATGTATTACTTCGAGGATGCGGTTGCCGAGGAAACCAAGGCGGCGGGAATGCGGGGGGTGCTCGGGGAAACGTTCATTGATTTTCCGGCGCCGGACAACAAAAGCGAAGCCGAGATGCTGGCGTACACAGAGAAATTCCTGAAGAGGTGGCAGGGGGATCCGTTGATTCACGCCGCCGCGGCGCCCCATTCGATCTACACGTGTTCCCAGAAAACCCTGCAAGATTCTTCAGCCCTGGCCCGCAAGTATCATGCGCCGATTTTGATTCATGTTGCGGAGATGAAGAAAGAATGGGAGGACAGCGAGAAACAGAACGGCATGTCACCGGTACAGTATCTCGACAAGATCGGCGTGCTCGGACCTGACATTGTTGCCGCGCACTGTATTTTTGTGGACGAGACGGACCGCAAGATTCTGGCGCAGCGGCAGGTGGGCTGCGTGCATAACCCTTCGAGCAACATGATGCTGGCCAGCGGCGTGTCTCCTGTGCGCGAGATGCGCGCGGCCGGAGTGGCGGTGGGGCTTGGCACCGATGGGCCCGCGGGCAGCAACAACGATCTCGACATCATGGAAGA
Source organism: Terriglobales bacterium (assembly GCA_049582765.1). Taxonomy (GTDB): domain Bacteria; phylum Acidobacteriota; class Terriglobia; order Terriglobales; family Acidobacteriaceae; genus JBAUUQ01. The sequence continues at coordinate 355,314 of JBAUUQ010000018.1, read as the reverse complement.
AATGGATCTAGCGGCGAAGCTGGCAAAGATCACCGAGATGAATCCTCTGGCCTTGAACGCGCAGGCAGTTGTAGAAATGGCGACGATCGACGGCGCCAAGGCGCTGCACCTGGAGAACGAGGCCGGATCGCTCGAAAAAGGCAAGAAGGCGGACTTGATCTTGATCAGCCTGGATGAGCCGAACGCCGTGCCCATGTATGACATCTATGCTCAACTGGCGTACGCATTGAAGGCCAGTGATGTGGAAACTGTTGTAATCGGCGGACGGGTGGTCATGCGCGACCACAAGCTGTTCACGGTCAACGAAGAAGCCGCTATAGGGAAGGCCCGCGAGTACAGGAGGGCCATCGCGGCGTCGCTGGGAATGCCGTAATCCGGGCTATACGCGACTGAGCGGTCAGACTCGCTGGTGGTTCATGGCGACGGTCACCGTATCGCGGCCCGAATTTTTCGATTGATACAGGCACTGGTCGGCGACTTTGAGCAACTGTTCGCAGCTCGTGCCGTGGTCGGGGAAAGTGGCGATGCCGATAGACAGAGTAATTGTGCCCAAGGGTTGGCCCTTGTAACGCAATTTCATTTTCTTTACTTCCTCGCGCAGCGAATTGGCCCGATTGGCAGCGTTTTCGCCTGATGATTCCGGGAGAATGATGGCGAATTCCTCACCGCCGTAGCGGCAGATCACATCGTCGGACCGGAAGAAGTTGCGGAACAAATCCGCCGCGGACCGGAGCACCAGATCCCCGGCGTCGTGACCGAACGTATCGTTAAACTTCTTGAAATGATCGAGGTCGAGGAAGAGTACGGATACCAGATGCTTCTTACGCGAGGCACGCTGGAGCTCTCTTTCCAAAGACTCTTCAACGAACCGCCGGTTAAACAACCCGGTCAAGGAATCGCGGATAGACTGGTCGCGAAGCGTTTCCCGCAAACGGAGGCTAGCCAAAGAGAGCGCAACCTGTCCGGCTGCAGTGAGGGCTAGCCGCTGGGTAGAGGCTTCCCAACCCTCGGTTTCGGGCCGAGTTTCCCTCTGTGCCGGCTGGAACTCAAGGAGCAACACGCCCAGTGTGTCCCCCTGTCCTACCATGGGCACGCACAAGCATTTACCGGAGTAACTCTCCGTCAGGTGGGGGCAGCAGATGCCAGCCTGGGGAGACTCGCTCCAATGGCTCAAACCGCGTCGAAGCGCCCAGCACTCATCCGGCGCGAATAGCGACTCCGATACGGTGGGGGCACCCCATCGCGCCGCAGCTTCAACGAGGTTGCGCGAGGCCTTGAACAGGTAAAGCGTGCCGGAAAGCGCCTCCGGAAACAGCTTTTGAACGCACTGGGAGACTACGGTACAGGCTTCTTTCGTGGTTGCGCAACACTCCAGCATGCTGCCCATTTCGTTCAAGAGGGTCATCTGATTGGTGCGAAGTTTCAACTCCGTTACCAGAAGGTTCAGCGATTCCGCATGCCTGCGCTCGGCTTCAACCGATTTGATCTGCTCCGAAATGTCTTTATAGATGGTGTACGCGCCCTGTACCCGGCCATTTACGACCAGGGGAACGGCGTGCATTTCCACGTCCAGGACCGCTCCATCCTTTCGCCGGCGTTTTGCGTTCTCATGAAGAGTTTGTCCAGACAGCGCGAGAAAAGTTGAAGGGATGGCGTCTTCAAGTGCTCCGTCGGGCGACAACAAGCGATCGAGGTCGCTGCCCGCAAACTCGCCGCGATCGTAAAGAAACAGCTTCTCCAGCGCCATGTTGGTGAGCTCGACGCGGCCCCGGCGGTTCAGCACAGCAATTCCGAGGGGGCTGTTTTCGATCAGCGAATTCAGGTAGAAAGTGCGCTCGTACAATTCAAGTCCCATACGATGCCGCTCGGTGACCGCTGAACCCACGATGAGCCCTACCGCAGAAACCACCAGCATGAGCAGGCCGATCTTGGCCAGCAGCAGGCCTGTGGGTGGAAAGACGTGCATCGCAACTACGATTCCGCAGTTGAACGCCAACACGCCGGTTACGGCTCGCCGGATTCCCTGCCTCATGGCGATCCATATGATCGGGATAAAGCTCAGGTAGAGCGGTTCATTGGAATGTCCAAACATAATCCACAGCACGCCAGCCAAAGCGCCGGCTTGAGCCGCGGCTTCCAGCCAGACTGTGGCGTTCGCGCTCGCCTTTTTCTGGGTACGATCGATCGCAAGGGTGGCGCTGGCGTCGGGAGAAGACAATTGTCTCCGGACCAGCGGAAGTACATGAACCAAGAGAAATGGTGCGACTCCCAGGATGCCGACGGAATCTCCGTAGAACCATCCCAATGCCGACGACCAAAACTGACTCCAAGGGATCGAGTGGTCCGCGACTAGGCACGTCACTCCAATCGCGGTAGCCACCACTGCCGCCCCGGTCGTGACAAATACGTAAAGGACCACGTCCTGACGCCTTCTTAGCCCTGGATCAATGCGCAGCGGGCCACGCAGAATGAGTGCCGCGGTACCGTAACAAACAGCGACCGCCAACGATCCAAGCGTGCCTCCGAAACCGGCAATAGGCTGGTGGTAAATCCATGCGCCGGCAAGACTATCGGCCAAACAGACCAGAAAAGCGTACCAAGGGCTGATTCCCAGCAAAACGGCCAGGACTAATCCGGTTGCCGGATACCAGGCAGTAAAACCCAGATGGGATAAGAAAATGACTTCAGGCCGATTCAGCAGGAGATACACCGAAACGAAAGCGACAGAAAAAAGGGTGTGGCGGACAATCAGGCGTTCTGACGGCTTGGTTAACATTCTTGTGCCCGACTCCCCTTAAATGGAGAGATTCGTCGTGGGAACCGATGGCCTTGCCCAGGTGGAACGATCGCAAGGGGCCTGGAGTTCTTAGCACGACGCGGATGTGTATAAGTTTATGGGAAGGCCATCACGAAGAGGCCGGGCCGACATAACGTTAGTAACGTAACCACGGTATAGACGGTCCCAAATCAAAGACCTTGGCGTGCGTGGAATTCAGGGGTCTTTGTTGCAGGCGGGGTGTTGCGGCTTCTTTGGGCACTCACTACTCCGTCGACGATCACCATTCCGATGCCGGGCAGATCGCCACGCTGGATGCTTTCGAGCACGGTTTTGCCAGGGGAGTGCTGCGCCTTGTCGATCAGGACGAAGGTGGCGGCGCGGCCGACTTCGATCAAGCCGCAGTCCAGCTGGCGAATCTTCGCGGTGTTGCCGGTGGCAAAACAGACGGCGACTTCTGCGGGGACATCGCCGAGCGCGCACAACATCGAAATCATTCGCAAGATGCCGAGCGGTTGGACACCGGAGCCGGCGGGCGAGTCAGTCCCCAGAATCACGCGAGGAAGTTGTTTGAGTTCTCTCGCGGTGCGCAACGTAAGCAGGGCAGCTTTTTCGTTGCCATTGTGAACAATCTCCAAGGCGCGGGAGGATTGTTCGCATAAGGTCATGATTTGGTCGTCGGGCAATGCGGTGTGGCCGCCGTTGATGTGGCCGATCACGTCGGCGTCGGCGGCCAGCACGATGTCTTTGTCAATCAGGCTGGATCCGGGAATCGACGGCCCGCCGGTGTGAATGGTGCTTTGAAGCCCGTATTTGCGCGCCCATCCCACCATCTGACGGGCGGTGGTCCCGTCTTTCACGCTACCCAGGCCAACCTCTCCCAGCATGGTTACGCCGGCTGCAGCCAGGTCTTTGAAGTCTTCTTCCACCATGCCATGCTCGAGAACTGGAGCACCGGCGTGGATTCTTACCCCGCCCGGGCGAAATGCAGAGAAAGCGCGCTGGGCAAAGATCGCCATGGCCTTCAGACCGACCACATCCTTAGGGCGGCCCGGAGTATGCACCTCGCCCGCGGAAATCATGGTCGTGACTCCGCCGTGCATGTAGCTATCGATCCAGCCCAGCTGGTTCTGCCGCGGCGTCCAGTCGCCGGCCACGGGATGCACATGGCTGTCAATCAATCCGGGGATCAGTGTGGTTCCGTTAGCATCGATAATCGAGGTTGCGCCACCAAGGTCGAGATCTCTCTCTGTGCCGATGGCAGAGATTCGCCCATCGACGGCGACTACCGTGTCCGCGTCGAGGATCGGAGTCTTGAGTTCTCCGCTCAGCAGGAGTCCGATGTTGCGGATGACGAGCTTGGCGTGGCTGCTCTTTGCGGCCTTCTCCTCGGCCATATGCCCTCCCGTTGCGGCTTATCAGAGGCTGGGGAACAATTCGTAATCGGCGTTCAGGTTTTGAAGGGGTGCGGTTTCCAGCCGCGCCGCCGCCCTCGCCAAACGACATGCGGCACGGTATCGAAGCCGTGCCCTTTCAAAATTCCAACGCCGCGAGCTTTTTCCGCGGACTGTTGTCAGCCGTTTGCCCGTGCGATTACGAAGATCGCCAACGCGTAAAAAACGAACATGAGTGTCAGATACAGCTTGGCACGAGGCCCAGAGCCTTCAAATTCTTTCCACGCGAGGATTCCCCAGAGCGCCGCGACCATGGGGGCTGACTGGCCGATGGCGTACGAAATAGCCACTCCCGTATAGCTCCCGGCGACCAGGTTGAAGACCGTGCCGATGCCCCAGATACATCCGCCCAGGAGTCCGAGAATATGTCCCGAGGGCGGGCCGCTGAAGAATCCGCCAAAGTTTACCGGCTCTCCCACGAGCGGGTGCTTCATAAAGTAGATATTCCAGATGAAACAGGAGAGTAGCGCTCCCAGGGTCAAGAATACGGCGGCGCTATATGGACCCAGGGAATTGCCACGGGTCATGGCGTGGGTCATGAAAGGGGCCCACAGACCCATCAGAACTCCGGAAACCACGCAGGTCACGATGCTTTTTTTGGAAACCGAACGTCCGGCAGCCACCAGACTTCCGTAAGCCTTGCCATCCAGGACGACAGCAATAAAGGCGCAAGCCACGCCAATGGCCAGGTATCCGGCGTTGCCCTTGGGCTGTTGCACATAACTCAACACCACGCCGACCACCAGCGCGATACCAATCGAAACCGGGAAGGCGACGGCCAGGCCGGCCATGTCAATCGCCGCTACCAGCAAGAGATTGGCAAGGTTAAAAAAAGCTCCGCCAATGAGCGCATTCACAATGTTGGAAGTATCAGCGGCGTGGACGTTATTCAGGAAGCTGGAAGCGTCGTGGCCGCTGCTTCCCATGGTCAGCGCCAGGATGAGCGAGATCAGAAAGATGCCAACCGCGTAGTCCCAATAAAAGAGCTCAAAGCGATAATTCTTGACGCCTTTGTAGGTGTTGGCCCACGAGCCCCAGCAAACCGCGCTCGTGATCATCATCAACAGCGCAATGCCCAGACTCTGTGGTGTGAACATCGTCTCTCCTTGACAAGAGTTGCCGTGGCCCGCTCGCAGGCCGCGTTACTTTCCTTGAATTCTCGATACAAACAGCTGCAAAAAACGATCGGCAGCCACTTCGACGCACACGCTTGCATTGGGCGCGATTGAGTCGACGCCCTCGATGATGTACCGATCCCCGTGCAAGACATTCCGCTCCACGTAGCCATGACGGTTGGCGACGGTTTCGCCTCGGGTAAATTCGCCTCTGGTTTCGACGTCCACGTGCATGGCAGGAGCTTTGACCAGGGTGGCATCGATAGCCACGCCGACCGCCAGAGGATCATACATCGGCGCGCCAGCCGAACTGAACTTGGCGGAAAGGTCTACCAGAAACTTCGCCACCCCGTGAATGAAATCGTTAACCGGACCATGGGTGCTGCCGAGCTGGTCGAGGTACTTCTGGGAGAACAGTGTCTTGTCGCCTACGTCGAGTCCAACCATAGTCAGTGGCCAGCCTGCCTGGAAGACAATCTGGGCAGCTTCAGGATCGTTGTAGATATTGGCTTCGGCAGCAGCGTTCACGTTGCCGCCAGAAATCGAGCCGCCCATGAGGATAACCTCTTTTACCAGCGGAACAATCGAAGGGTCTTTCTCGACGGCGAGCGCGATGTTGGTCAGCGGCCCGACCGGAACCAGTGTGATCTCATGCGGCGCGGCATGCACCATCTGGATGATCAGATCGGGGCCAAAGCGCGGATCGACTTGGCACTTGTTGGGCGGGAGTTCGATGTTGGCGAGTCCGTTCTTGCCGTGCCAGAACTCGGCCGTGACCAGCTTCTGGAATAGTGGATGCTGCGCCCCGGCCGCGACGGGGATATCGCAGCGGTTGGCGAGCGAAACCATGCGCAGTGCGTTCTCCAGTCCCTGCGAGGCCGTCACGTTTCCCGGTACGACGGTGATGGCGCGGACGTCCAGTTCCGGCGAATTCAGCGCCAGCATTAGCGCCATGGCGTCGTCGGTACCCGGGTCGGTGTCGAAGATGATCTTCTTCGGCGCGGCGGAGGCGGGAGTGGCCAGGGTGGTGGTGAGCAAGATCAGGACGAGGGCGAACGGGATTTGTGAGCGAAATTCGACGGGCTTCAGTGGTCTTGCCTCCGGAATAGAGTGGCAACTGAGCCTAGCGTCGCGGCGGAAAGGGTGTCAAGGGGTGAGCGGAAGGCTATGGGCCCGGTTCTCCTTCGTGTACCTGTGTGTCCTTTGTGGTTAATTGTTTTTGATCTGGCAGAAAGGCAAAACCGAATCAACCACAAAGGACACACAGGTACACGAAGGAAAACAACGGCGAGCTTTCTGGAAGACGGTGCAAACGAGCCCTTGTCCCATTTTGGCTGCCATGTGCCGTACAATGCAGAACAATGGCTCGCGAAAGTACAAGGCGCTTCGAGGTCACGGATCGCGCGCAGGACGGCATACAGGAGAAATTTCCGCCGGCTTCGGTGTCAGAAGCTCCCGTCGCGACGTTTGCAGGACGATCCTTGCTTCCGAACCGCGGGATCCCACTGAATCTTGACTGGGTGAGGGAAGTGCGGGTCAACACCAGCGCCGTCGAGCGCCGCACACAGACCCACGTAACCCGGCGAACCGTCAAGAAAGAATGGCAGGCGGCGTGGCTTTTGCGGGCGATTACCTGCATGGACCTGACCACACTTTCCGGCGACGACACCGACGAGCGGGTGCGCCGGCTTTGCGCCAAGGCACGGCAGCCGTTGCAGCACGAGCTGGTCAAGAGTTTGGAAATTGAAGACCTGGGAATCAAAGTTGGCGCGGTTTGCGTGTATCACCGTTTCGTGGAAACGGCGCGGCGGGCGCTCGAAGGCAGCGGCATTCCCGTGGCGGCGGTTTCTACCGGATTTCCCGCGGGCCTAAACCCGTTTGAGGAGAGGATCGCCGAAATCCGCCGCTCGGTTGAGGCTGGAGCGGATGAGATTGACACCGTTATCACGCGGGCGCACGTCTTCGGCGGACGGTGGCAGGAGCTGTACGACGAGATCGTGGAATTCCGTCAAGCTTGTGGCGGCGTCCACATGAAGGTGATTCTCGGCACGGGGGATCTGCTTACCCTCCGCCATGTGGCCCGAGCCAGCCTGGTGGCGATGATGGCGGGCGCGGACTTTATTAAGACTTCAACCGGCAAAGAGCCCACGAACGCCACGCTCCCGGTTTCGCTGGTGATGGTGCGGGCCATCCGTGAATATGCGCAGGAAACCGGCATGGCCGTCGGATTCAAGCCGGCCGGAGGCATTCGTACCGCCAAGCAATCGCTCGACTGGCTGGCGCTGATGAAAGAAGAGCTGGGTGTGCCCTGGATGAAAGCTGCGCTTTTCCGCATCGGGGCCAGCGGACTGTTGAACGATATTGAGCGGCAACTTGAACACTATGCCACGGGGCGGTATTCCGCGGACTACCGGCATCCGATGGCATGATTCGTAGCTGTCGTCGTGAGCTCGGTAGCGGTTTCGCGTGACGAAGCGGCCACATAGTCGAAGAGCTCCGGGCGGGTGCACGACGACAAACTCGTAGAGGGATTCGTACACCGATGCACGCAAGAGAATTCCTGCTGTTGCCGGTGCCAGTGCCGAGGGACATGGGGTCCTTCGACTGCGTGGTCGTTCGCTTTGCGAACGACCACTTCGGTCAGGATGACAAAGCGGTAGATGACAAAGCGGTGAGATGACAAAGCGGAGAAAGGGAATTCTTGAGTATCGCTGAAAAATTCGTGACCATGGAGTACGGGCCAGCGCCGGAAGATCCCAAAGACGCGCTGGTCTGGCTGGACCGCCATGGGCGGCGCTTCGGACATTTCATTGATGGCGCGTGGCGCCAACCGATAGAGGGCGGGTTTTTCGATTCTGTCGATCCGGCCACTGGTGAGAGGATCGCGGCGATTGCACAGGGCTCAGCCGCCGACATCGGCGTTGCCGTCCAAGCTGCGCGCATAGCGTTTCCGAAATGGCAGGCGCTTACTTCGCACGCGCGTGCCCTTTACCTCTACGCGCTGGCCCGGGCGGTGCAGCGGCACTCGCGGCGGCTGGCTGTGCTCGAAACCATCGACAACGGCAAGACCATCCGCGAAAGCCGTGACATCGATATTCCGCTGGTCGCTCGGCACTTCTACCATCATGCGGGGTGGGCGCAGTTGCTCGACTCGGAATTTCCAGATCACACGGCGTGTGGAGTCGTCGGTCAGATCATTCCGTGGAATTTCCCGCTGCTCATGCTGGCGTGGAAGATCGCGCCGGCCATCGCCACGGGAAATACGGTGGTGTTGAAGCCAGCGGAGTTCACGCCGCTGACCGCGCTAGCCTTCGCCGAAATCTGCACCGAGGTTGGGCTCCCGCCGGGTGTGGTGAACATTGTCACGGGAGATGGCTCGACCGGCGAGGCTTTGGTCAAGCATCCTGATGTCGACAAGATCGCCTTTACGGGCTCGACGGAAGTGGGAAGAGCCATCCGGACGGCCACCGCGTCCAGCCACAAGCGTTTGTCGCTGGAACTGGGTGGCAAGTCACCTTTCATCGTTTTTGAGGACGCCGATCTCGACGGCGCGGTCGAGGGCCTGGTGGACGGAATCTGGCTCAACCAAGGGCAAGTGTGTTGCGCCGGCTCGCGCCTGCTGATGCAGGAAAGCGTTGGCGAAGCCCTGCTCGCCAAAGTGCGCGACCGCATGAGCAGCTTGCGCGCCGGTCCGCCGCTTGACAAGGCGATTGACATTGGCGCCATTGTCGCGCCGGTGCAATTGGAACGTATCCGGCGGCTGGTGGATCAAGGTGTCGCGGAAGGCGCGACCTGCTGGCAGCCGCAGATCGCGTTGCCGTCGCGGGGCCTTTACTATCCCCCGACGCTTCTGAGCAACGTGCATCCGACGTCGGTCGTGGCGCAGCAGGAAATCTTCGGGCCAGTGCTGGCGGCGATGACTTTCCGCACGCCTTCCGAGGCGGTGGAACTCGCCAACAACACGGTCTATGGCTTGGCCGCCTGTGTGTGGAGTGAGAGCTTGAATGTGGCGCTGCACATTGCAGCTCAACTGAAAGCAGGCGTTGTTTGGGTGAACTCTACGAATCTTTTCGATGCCGCTTGTGGTTTTGGTGGATACCGCGAGAGCGGTTACGGGCGCGAAGGCGGCCGGGAAGGTCTGCGCGAATATCTGGAGCCAGCGTGGTTCAAGAACGCGCCGAAGTTGGCGGCGGCCAAGAAGCCAGAAGCGAAGGAACTGGGAGAGTCTGAACAGATTCCGGCGATCGATCGCACGGTCAAGCTCTACATCGGGGGCAAGCAGGCGCGACCGGATTCCGGCTACAGCATGGAAGTGCGTGCTGCGGACGGGCGACTATTAGGCGAAGCGCCGCTTGGTAATCGTAAAGACATCCGCAACGCGGTGGAAGCCGCGAGGAAAGCGGAAGGCTGGGCCAAGGCTACCGCTCATAATCGCGCCCAGGTGCTGTACTACTGCGCAGAGAATCTGTCACAGCGCCGCGATGAGATCGCTCGCCGATTAGCCGCTGTTGTCGGAGAGAAACAGGCACTGGCGGAAGTGAACCTCGGCATCGAGCGCATCTTTTCGTATGCCGCCTGGGCCGACAAATTTGACGGCGCGGTGCACAGTCCGCCGTTCCGCACCATCGCGATCGCGATGAATGAGCCCGTCGGAACCGTCGGCATCATCTGTCCCAACGAAGTTCCGCTGCTGGGATTCTTGTCGCTGGTGATGCCGGCTCTCGCCGCCGGGAATACGGTCATCGCGATTCCTTCGGAGCTTTATCCGCTCATCACCGGTGATCTCTACCAGCTCTTCGACACCAGCGATGTGCCGGGGGGCGCGGTCAATATCGTGACCGGCCCGGCGTCGCAGCTGTTGAAGACGCTGGCGGAGCACGACAACGTCGATGCCATCTGGTCGTTCACCGACGAAGCCAGCGCGGTTGCGGCAAAGGCTCATTCTGTAGGCAATCTGAAGCAGGTCTGGACGAACGAAGGGCGCGCCATCGATTGGTTCAATCCCAAGCAGGCCGAAGGGCGCTGGTTCCTCGAGCACGCGACTCAGGTGAAAAATGTTTGGGTGCCGTACGGGGAGTGAGGAGTGGTGCTCTGGGGTGTTTTGGAGGATTCCTGGAATTCGTTTTGGTCTGTGCCGTGGCAGATGCGAGTATTGGGCCTCGCAAACTGCAGATTGCTCGCTCGGAATGACAACCAGAAGGCGCCCTTCCGCATTACTGTGCGTCTACCGCACAGCGAAACCCAATCGTTCCTGCACGGTCGCGTCCGCGTGACATGAGCAAGTATTTCTCGTGCTCATCCAGCCGGTAGGTTTGAGGGAAGTACCAGAGCGAGCCCAGCGGCTGGTAGGATGCGCCTCCGCGTACGATGGCGGCGCGGGTGTGCTCGTCGCGGTATTCATCCGTCCACTGCGAGACGTTGCCTTCGAGATCGAGTACTCCGAACATGCTAACGCCCTGCGGAAAAGCATCCACGTCGGCGGGCGGTCGACGGGCGTGGCCGCGATCCGTCGCCGGCAGCGCTTTAGGATTCCAGTCGTTGCCCCAGGGATAGAGACGGCCATCGGTTGACTGGGCTGCGTACTGCCATTCCCACTCGTGCGGCAAGCGCTTCCCAGCCCAGGCTGCGTAGGCGCGGGCATCTTCAATGGAGACCCAGGTCACTGGCTTGTTGGCCCAGCCTTCGGGGTAGGCTTCATTCTTCCAATCGCGCAGGAAGTTGTGGTCGTCGGTGGGGTGGTAGCGGGTCGCGTCCAGAAACTTCTTGAAGTCGGCGTTGGTCACGGGAGTGCGATCAATATAAAAACTGCGCACATGCACTCGCTGGCGGTGCGTTCGACGTGGGATGTTCTCCCACGGATATTGCACATCTACGCCGGGATCATTGCCGCCTTCGATTTCGATGCCGCGGACTTGAAAGTCGTAGTCACTTTCCGGAATGCGAACCATACCAGAAGGAGCGCTGGCTGCGGGTTTGGTCGCAGGAATCTCGACCATGGTTTGCGGCACAGGTTTCCACTCGCGAGAATAGCTGGCCAGCGGACGCCTGGAGCGCTCGGCCATGAATGTGAGGAGTTCTTTCAGAGGGCCGGACACTTCTGTGGCGGCGAGAACCGCGCCAAACCCGCGCCCTTCGATAGCGAAACTGAGGCTTGCCTGGTTGCCGCGGAGAATTGGTATGAGCTCCACTCCGCGCCACAAATCGTAGTAATGCGTTCCCGCAATATGAGGGACGGTGAGCTGTTCACCGGATACGTGGTATTCATTCCGATTGACGATGGTCCAGAGCGTACTGGTGTTCGTGGGAAATCTGCTGGCAAAAACACCGGGCTGCACAGTCGGGGTGTGCGGCTCCCAGTTTGCGCTTCTAAGATTGTCCGGGAAAGTGCGCTCGATGCGTGAGCAGCGGAGGATGGCCTCGGCGTCGTGGGCAGTGTCGCCGTACCAGAAGCCCCACAGGTTTTCGAGCGTGGCGAAGCCTTGTCCGTTGAAGAAGGCATGCTGCAGGCTGTCGGTCTTGTCGCGGGTGAAGCGGTCGGTGACATTCACGGTGTGGCGAGGTTCTAGCCACTTGGTGCGGCTCACCATCGGCACGAAGGGGTATTCCTTTCCGTCCCATGCGACCCAGTCGTTCCAGGCGATATTGCTCCACATGGTCGATTCATCGCGGGAATCGAACTGCGGCTCGAGAGCGACTGGATGACCGGTCGCGTCGGAAGCGGCGCGAAACTGCTGGGGCACGCTTTCGAGCGTGTCGAAGTTTATGCCATCAGCTCCGATCTCCTTGAGCAACTGCGAAAGCGGCACCCACGGGAACGTGCCTTCTTCGCGCGTACCTGTGTCCCAGGCTAGAGTCGGGAAAAATACTTTGACCCCGCGATCGTGGAACTGTTGCACCATCTTCCGCAAACCAGGAATTCCTCCCGGCAAATCCCGCAGGAGATCGAACTGATTACGGTCGTCGGCGCCGATATTGGGATAGACGTGCCAGATAAGGACAGCATCGATCGGACCGATGCGGCCTTCGGTTTCCGCCAGGAAACGGTCCACGGTGTATTCGGCCTTTTCCGGATCGTAGAACGAACGGTCCCAGATGAGCAGTTGCACCTGGGAGAGGACATGCTGCGTCCACTCCAACTCCGGCCGGTCATACTGGGAGCCGTCGTAGCGCAAGTGGCTCAGGCGATCAACTCGCCAAGCTTTTAATCCTGCACGCCAATTCTCAACGTCTTCCGGCGAAGCCGGTCCGAACAGGAATGTGTCCTCCGGTTGCGGAACGGCGGCCAGGTTGAGAATCCCAGTCGGAGAAACGAGCCCGTGGTTGGCCTTCCATTCATCGGCAGAAGAGAGACATGTGAAGAAGAGCAGCAGGCAGGCTGCAGAGGGCGGAACAAGGCGGAGAAAACTCACGATTTGCTTTTTCAAGGGTAGGCTCGAAATTTATTTCCTGCGGCCAGTGAAGTCAACCCGGAAGTTCAATGTGGCCGCGAGAAAACCCTGATAAGTCTAAAGTTTCATCTGGCACCACGGGCGGGGACGCTCGCGCCTACATGCGGCGATTGTTGACACCCTTTGCGCCCGGTCAATAGACTCTGTCTTCCTGAGTATTGCTCCAGGAGGCCGCGGGACAAAGCTCCGGAAATTCTCGAAAGTTATGGCCAAGCGTCCGCGCATTGCTGTGGTAGGAAGCGCCAATACCGACCTTACGACGTTTATCGATCGATTCCCCAAACCCGGCGAGACCATTTTCGGGCAGAAGTTCGATTTAGGTTTTGGCGGTAAGGGCGCCAATCAGGCGGTGGCGGCCAAGCTTTGTGGGGCGGAAGTCTTCATGGTGGCCCGGGTGGGAAGCGATTTGTTCGGTCCGGCAACCATCCAAAACTTCCAGAGGCTGGGAATTGATACCTCGCATGTCCGGCAGGTGGAAGGCGTATCCAGCGGGGTGGCGCCGATTTTCGTGGATTCGTCCGGGCAGAATCGAATCATTGTGGTCAAAGGCGCGAATGATGCGCTCAAGCCTGCTGACGTGGACGCCGCTTCCGAGGTTCTCAAAAACGCCGACTGCATCGTTTTGCAATTTGAAATTCCGTTGGAGACCGTCTACTACACCATTCAGTTTGCGCGAAAGAACGGGATCCGGTGCATCCTCAATCCCGCCCCTGCCCAACCCGTTGACGTCAAGGCCATCAGCGACCTTGATTATTTTGTTCCCAACGAGAGCGAAGCCGAGAGCATCACCGGACTGCCGGTGCGCGACCTCGACGACTCGAAGCGGAGTGCAGAGAAATTGCTGGCTTCGGGCATCCGGCGGGTGCTCGTCACCCTGGGTGCAAACGGGTCGTTGCTGGCCGGACGCGAAGGCATGGAGCACATACCAGCGTTCCGCGTGAAGAGCGTGGACAGTACCGGAGCGGGAGACGCCTTTATCGGAAGCTTTGCCACGTTTCTGGGGGAAGGACTACCGGAACGGGAAGCGGTGCAGCGCGCCAATCTCTATGCCGGATTGTCCACCACCACCGTGGGCACGCAGAAGTCGTTCTACGACCGGGTGCGATTTGATGCAGAGTGGCGGAACCAAGGCAGAAGCTAGCGTTTCCCCTGCACAGCGGTGGCAGCGACCCGCAGAACGCGATCTTAATTTCTCTTGTTCCCGATTCGGGTGAATGCTGAAAATCGTATTCCAGTTATCCAAGAATTCCTTCTGAGCCATCCACAAAAGTCTTGACAGTGAGGATGCAAATCCATTTATATGACGGGATTACAACAAATCTGAGATTACAGTTCACCAACAGTCAGTAAACATTCGGTAGGTAACAGCCTAAGGGGGCTTCGATGCTGACCAAAAGGATGTTGCTGCGGGCGATTGCCTGCGGGTTCGCTTTTTCCTTGTGTCCACTCCTGTACGGCCAGGCCAACGGGAGTTTCTCGGGCATAGTGTCGGATAAGACGGGGTCGGTAATCCCCAGTGCCACCGTGACGATCACTTCGCAGGGCACAGGTGTCGCTCGTGAATCCAAGACCGACGTCTCGGGACACTACCTTGTCCCCCTGTTGCCAGTGGCGCAGTACACACTTAAGGTGGAAGCTTCCGGCTTCCAGGCGGCGGTAAAGAGAGATGTTCGCCTGCAAGTGAACGAAAGCCTGGAGATCAATTTCACCCTGGCGCCAGCGTCGGTGAGTGAGAATGTGGAGGTGAGCGCCACGGAAGTGGCAGTGGAGACGTCCAACCCAACTTTAGGGCAGGTCATCACCTCCCAGCAAGTCGCCGAACTTCCGCTCAACGGCCGCTCGTTTGTTCAACTGGCGACGCTTACCCCCGGCACCAGCCAGGAGACGAATCCGCAAAGCTTTTTTGGTGGAGGCGCCAGCAGCGAGGTATCGGCTCGCGGAAGCTTTTCGCTCTCGGTGGGCGGTTCGCGCGTCCAAAGCACCGATTGGTTGTACGACAACAACGACAATAACGAACTGACCGCCGGTGGCATCGCGATTCTGCCGTCGATTGATGCCATCCAGGAGTTTAAGGTTCTCACCTACAACTACTCGGCGGAATATGGCACACGCGCGGGTCCAACCGTGCTGGTGACAACCAAATCGGGATCGGACCAATTCCATGGTTCCTTGTTCGAATACTTCCGCAACACCGATCTGGATGCCCGCAGTTATTTCGCCTCCTCGCGGGAAAAGTTCAACCTCAATCAGTTCGGCTTCTCGCTGGGAGGTCCAATCCGGAAAGGCAAGACGTTTTTCTTTGCCGATTACGAAGCCAAGATGCAGCGCCACGGGATACCGTTCGTAGGGCTGATTCCGACGGCGGCTATGATGAACGGCGATTTCAGACTGGATCCGTTCGGCAATCCTCGCGGGCCCAGCAACACCCAATTCGGCAATCTTCTCAATCCTTACGCGACGGGTACGGAACCCACCACCTTCCAGTGCGTGCCGGGCACGCAGAACCTGCCCACCCCGACCTCTGAGACGGTGAATGCCGATGGAAGCCAGGCGGCGGGTGTGACTTGTAACGTAATTCCGCAAGCCATGTTTGATAAGGCCGGCGCCCAGGTAATTAAGCTGTACCCAGCCACCAATGCCAACAACGCCGCCTTGGGATACAACTACACCAATGTGCCGGTGAGGTCGCTCAACGAAGGCAAGTTCGACATCCGCCTGGATCACAATTTTTCCAGCAAGGATTCGGTGTTTGCGCGCTTCAGCTACGATCAGGCGGTAACGTTCGATCCCGGCGGTTCGCCGGGATTTGCCTCGCAGAATCCTTACGGCAGCACCGAATACCTCACCAACCACGGCCGCAATGCGGCAATATCGGAAACCCACATCTTTTCCGATCACACCATCAATCAGGCGAGTGTCGGCTTCAACCGGATCTTCAATCACATTCTTCCTTTCGGGGTTTACGGGGGTCGCGCCTGCACCGCCGCTAACCTGGGAATTCAGGGCGCCGACCTGTCAAGTCAGTGCAGCAGCATAACCGGCTATCCGGCGAGCCTGAACCAGACCTCGCTGGATTGCATGAGTTGCGGTCTCAGTTCGATCCAGCTGAATGGTTACTGGCCGATCGGGGATCGCGGGTTTGCTCCCTTTCAGGGCGGGACCAACGTATTCTCCGTTTCCGATACGCTGGACATGATCCGGGGCAAGCATGACGTGCGCGTTGGCATAGGAATTCGCATTAATCAAATGAACGTGCGCAGCAACAATTTCCAGGACGGCGCCTTCTTTATGCTCGGCGGTAGCGGGTCCTATACCGGGGACGATGCGGCAGACCTACTGCTGGGCCAAGTCAGCAATGGCGCGCTCCACGACCAGACGTTCAATGGAGCCACCACTGGCCGCCGCTGGAAGATGTTTCGCCCGTTTGTCCAGGACGATTGGCGCGTAACCAACAATCTCACCCTGAACCTCGGACTCGCCTGGGCTCTGGTGACGCCCGAGACCGAAGCTCAGGGTCGAATGGCCAACTTCGATTTCGCGACCGGCAAGTATTACGTTGCGGGAAACAGTCCGGAGGCCGCTTGCGCCGTCTGCATTCATAGTGGTGGAAGCGCCGGCGTTCATTTCGACAAGACCGCTTTGGAACCTCGCATCGGCCTGGCGTGGAAACCGCGGGGTAGCCAGAACACTGCCATCCGCGCAGGCTATGCCATCTACCATGATTCATCGTGGAGTACGGGAGCGCAGGGACTCTGGCAGAGCCCGCCCTACTTCGCGGAAAACGATCAGTTTAATTTTTTTGCGGGAGTCCCCTGTCCCTTTAACAACGCTACCTCAGCCGCCCCGGTGAACTGCGGCCTTCAACTTGGCCTCTTGCCGCCCAGCCTTCAACCCCTGACTGCACAAGTAAATCCAGCCAATTTCACGGGGACCATTCTGACCCAACCCTTCAATTTCAAACAGGGCATGGTGCAGCAGTTCAATTTGAACGTGGAACACCAGTTGCCCGGAAGCGTGGTACTCACGGTTGGGTACGCTGGTTCTCGCAGTTCGCACATTCAGGTGGACGGCCTGAACGAAAACGTCGGTTCCCCCGGCGCGTGCGGTGGCGTGGTCCCTGGCTACACCTTCGGTTGCGGCCCAGGCGGAAAGGCCTTCCCCCAGCCTTACACGTTTGACGGCCCGTTCACGAACATTACCCAGTTCAGCGACATTGGTCGTGCACGCTACGATTCTCTGCAAGTCAAGGCTGAGACTAAGAGCGCCCGCCACGGTCTTTACGCGTTGGTCGGGTACACCTGGTCGCGCACCTTCGACTCTGGAATGCCGGACGGCGCAGGTACCATGCCGGGGGCAGACTACTGGCCGTTGCCCGGAAGCTACAAGGCCGACTGGGGTCTTTCTCAGATCAACCTCAACGACAGTTTTACGGCTAGCATTCTGTACGACTTGCCGTTCGGTAAAGGCAAGGCGTATGGCAGCAACTGGAGTGGCCCCGTTAACACAATTTTCGGGAATTGGAAGCTGAATGTGATTGAAAAAGTGACCTCCGGGTTCCCCCTGTTCATGACGGCGAGCACCAACGGCCCCTTCAGTGGCTCGGGAGTGTACTTCAGTTGGAACGGCGCCAGCCTCAACCGCCCCAACGAAGTCGGCAATCCTAACCAGCCTGGGTCGTTCGCCGCCAACCCGGATTGTGTCGGTCCCTCGGCGGTGCATACGCTGGAGCACTGGTTCAATCCCTGTGCTTTCATGGACGCACCTTTCGGAGAGCTTGGGGACTCCGGCCGTACACCCCTCTACGGACCGCGCTTCGTGAACACGGACTTCTCCATCATCAAGGACTTCCCATTGTCATTCCGCGAAGGCATGTACCTGCAGTTCCGGGCGGAAATGTTCAATCTCTTTAATCATGCTCAGTTCTTCCTGGCTGGGACTCCTGCCACGCAGATGCAGGACGTGGATTCGCCCTCCAGTTTTGGGATTGTCAACGAGACGGTGAACAACCCGCGCGTGATTCAGTTTGCGCTCAGGCTTAACTTCTAGAACTCAGTGGAGCACGGGCGTCGTCGCCCGTCCAGCCCCAATGGCAGGTGAGACGGGCGAGGACGCCCGTCCTCCATGCTGTCGCCGGTGTATGCCCAGGTGCTCAGGGAAACTCGCCGCCGTGTTTCTACTTGTCGCTCTCCTGCTGGCTGATGCTCTCGCCCAGCCACGCCGCAAAATCATCATCAATCAGGATTGCTCCGGGCCTGGCGGGAGCAATATGCAGACTCTGCTCACGCTGATTCAGTCGCCGCAGGTGGAGGTTCTGGGGATCACGGTCGTGAGTGGCAACCAGTGGCGGGACGAAGAGGTGGCCCATGCGCTGCGGTTGCTCGAGATCATTGGACGCCCCGACATCCCGGTCGTGCCCGGCGCTGCCTTCCCCTTGGTGCGCACCTACGAAGGAGCTCAAATGTGGCAGGAGCGCTACGGAAAGGTGGGTTTCGCCGGCGCGTGGGATGAGCGCTGGTGGCGCCAGCCCTTCCTGGTCCCTCCTCTCCCCGAAGGCCAGCCCACGACCAAGCCGGCCAGTGAAGACGCAGCTCACTTCCTGATACGGATGGTCCACAGGTATCCGCACGAAGTGACTATCTACGAGGGTGGGCCGATGACCAACCTCGCAATCGCGATCTCCATCGATCCCCAGTTTCCTGAACTTGCGCAAGAGCTGGTCTTTATGGGAGGAAGCCTCAGTCCGCAGACGGACGACCCGGAATTCATCAGCAATCCCCGGCACGAGTTCAATTTCTGGTTCGATCCCGAAGCTGCGGCGGCCGTGTTACGCGCGCAATGGAAGAAGATTATCTGTACTCCGGTGGATATTTCCATCAAGACCCGTTTAACACCCGCCATGATCAAACAGATCGACGCGAGCGGGACCGCCCTGGCACATTACGTTGCCCGTTTCTTCCAGGCCGGTCAGGGCGGAACCTATATGTGGGACGAACTGGCGGCGGCAGCATGGATCGACCCGGCAATTATCACCAAGTCAGAGACTCGCTACATGACCGTCGACCTCGACCGCGGAGCTGGTTACGGAAATACATTGACTTGGGCGGAGCAGGACAAACCGAAGTTCGAGGTGCGGCCGGTCGAGATCCAGGTGGACTTGGATTCGGCAAAGTTTTATCAAATGTTTGTGAGCCTGCTGAGTGCTTCAACGCCTGCGGCAGATCAGGCAGCGGCAAGATAAAGGCAACTCAGAATTCTTCAAGGCTTCTGTAGCGCCGGGGCGGGAGATTGGTCCCGCAACGTGTACACAAATTCCTGAATCTCACGGCGATCCTGCTCGGCTTTTTCCCCCGTTTCTTTCTTGATCTGAGCGTGGAGCTGAAGCTCCTGTTCCGCTTTCAGTTTCTCCCCGGTCTGGCGATAGGCTTGCGCGAGCCGATAATGCGCTTCGGCGAGTTGGGGATCGGCCTGCGCCCCTTCCTGGTAGGAGAGGATTGCCCGCTGCCAATCTTTGCGCTCCGTGTAGAGAACGCCCAATTGCAGATAGGCGGGCGCGAGCTTGGGATCGAGATGCACGGCTTTTTCCAGCAAAGATTCCACCCGCGTCGAGCTTTCGGTGTCCTCCGGGCCTCTGTGCTGCTGCCAAATACTGACGGCGTAGTAGTAGTTGGCGAGAGCATTTTCCGGCTGAAGCCGGGCAAATCGTTCGAGTCTATCCTGCATTCCTTGGGGCGGCGCGAGGTCAAGTGCTTGAATCTTCCCTATGAAGAGGTACGGGTTCGGGTCGGCAGGGCTCAGGTCTGAAGCTTCACACAGATGCTGGGCAGCCTGTCCGTAGGCGCCGCGATCATACAAGGCAACGCCCAGACCGACCAGCATCCGGACAGAATGCGGGAACAAATTGTTGCCCTGGGTGAAAACTTCGCTCGCAGGCTCAAAGGCGCGATGCAAGAGGAGTTCGGCTCCCCAATCGAAGAGGTTGGTTTCGCTTGGATTAAGTGCCGCGGCCCGCTGGTACTCCCGAACCGCCTCCAGAGGATTTCCCAGTCTTTCCTCAATATCTCCCAGCGAGTGATGCAAGGCCGCGCTGTTGGGCTCGTGTTCCAAGGCCGCGCGCAGGGACTTTTCGGCTTCCGCGTTGGACTTAGCGGGCAGATGAGAGGCAGTTTTGTCCCCGCTCAGTGAAGCTGTGTCTTTGGCTAACGCCTCTTTGGTTCGCACAACGGTATCGGAACCGTGACCGCCGGGGGTCGAGGCGTCGGTGACGCCTGCGACGATGAATTGAGGTTCGTCGAAAAACTCCGGCATCCCCGACGGCATTTTTCCTGGGGAAGAGTTTTGTGAGGGCGATTGGGTCTTGGCCGGACCGGCCAAAGGCTGGCATTGTCCCCAAGCCAGAAAGGGGGCGGCAAGTATGATTACCGGCAGAACCCAAGTTGCAGCAGGAAGAAATCCGGATTGCAGAACGGCAACGCGCAAATCGCTCACGAAATCGCTGAATTGCCAGCGGATCGCGAATTATAGCACGCGCATTTGCCGATTTCTCAGTAGACTTCTACAGGGTGGTGTCTCGATCTGCTTTCGCTGAATTTCTTTGCGAGCTTTGCGCAGCCTTGGCGCACTCTGCGGTTAAAAGCATTTGATTCTTCCAGAGTGAGACAAAGGACTTACCGCAAAGTTCGCCATGAAGCGCCGCCAAGAGCGCAAAGACCGCTGCAATTAGGGCACGACATTTTATAGAGACTAACGATGAGATTCGGTCGACTTCTTACAACTGTATTATTGCTCGCAACCCCACTCGCTTCCTGGTCCCAGGCCAAACGCAAGGTCATCATCGATGAAGACGCCGCCGGACCCGGCGGAACTGATCAGCAGACCATCCTCATGCTGATCCAGTCGCCACAGACGGAGGTTCTGGGCATCACCGTGGTGACTGGCGATCAGTGGCTCAAAGCGGAAGTGGCGCACACCTTGCGCATGCTCGAACTCATTGGACGGACCGACATTCCGGTGGTTCCGGGTGCGGAGTACCCGCTAGTTCGCCGCCAAGAAGAGACCGAGCTTTGGGAGCAACGCTATGGCTCTATTGCGTGGCTGGGGGCGTGGACTCCGAAGTACTATCATCCGGCGGATCAACTCGGAGAGATGCCGGAAGGCAAGCCTGCTACCAAGCCGTCCGACGAGGACGCCGCCCATTTTCTGGTTCGGATGGTGCACAAGTTTCCGCATGAGGTGACGATTTATGCGGGCGGACCGATGACCAACATTGCCCTGGCGATTTCCATCGATCCTGAGTTTGCGGGACTGGTCAAAGAGGTGGTGTTCATGGGCGCCAGCCTTAATCCGCAGACTGCCGACCCGGAGTTCATTAACCTGCCCCGGCACGAATTCAACATCTGGTTTGATCCGGAGGCGGCGCGCATCATGCTGCGGGCGCCGTGGAAGAAAATTGTCTGTACGCCCGTGGATATTTCGGTGAAGACGAGATTGACGGCGGATTTGATCAACCGCGTCAAAGTGAGTGATTCGCCGGCGGCGCGCTACGTCGGCACGTACTCCCGTCTGCGTGGCGAATACAACTATTTATGGGATGAGTTGGCAGCGGCGGCGTGGCTGGATCCCAGAGTGATTACGAAGACGGAGACCCGCTACATGGATGTAGACCTCGACCAGGGTGCGGGCTACGGGAATATCCTGACCTGGGCGGACGCCGATAAACCCAAAGTCGAAGTGCGTCCGGTCGAGATCCAGGTCGATCTGGATACCGAGAAGTTCTACAAGATGTTTGTGGAGCTGCTGAGCGCGCGGACGCCGCGAGAACCGTAAAGTCAAGAACACTTCGATTCCCGTCGCGGTCGAATGGGCGAGACGGCCGTCCTCCACCACACTCCTGCCTCAGAACCCCGGGGGTCTCTCGGCTGCCACACCGAAGGCGCGTTCCAGCCCGAGGCCGGCGCTTGCCAGGGTGCCCTCGTCGAACAGGCGCCCAATCAAGGTTAGGCCGTGGGGTACGCGGCGGGGCGGAGAAAAATTGGGCAGGGGCATGTTCGGGTCAGGCGCCCAATCGGTGCGAGCCCTCGACACTTCGACGAAGCCGGCGCGCAGGGTGAGCGAGGGATGTCCGGTGAAATTGGTGATGGTGAGCATTTCGTCGCGCAGGGAAGGGACCAGGAGCAGGTCAACCTGTGAAAACACGCGGGCCATTTCTTCAGCGATCTTGCGACGCAGGCGGTCGGCTTGCACGAAGTCCACGGCGGAGAGAAAGCGCGCTTCGCGGAAAATATTGGGCCAGGCGTCGGGCACTTGTGCCCTAAGCTGATTCATCCCGCCACTGAGCCCGAGTTCCTCAAACGCGGCGGCGCCTTCGGCAAACAGAATCAAATTGAGCGAGCCATAGGGCCAGTCGGGAATCTCGACTTCAACCGGGACCATGCCGGCATTTCGGACCACTTCCAGGGCAGCGCGGTCTACTTCCGTGGCTGGCCTCTCTTTCATCCAGCCGGGGAAGTAGCCGACGCGCAGCCCTTGGACACTGGCGGTGGAATCGAAATCAAGCTTGCTGGGCACGCTGGCCACGTCACCGGCGTCGGGCCCGGAGATGGCTTGGAGCACCAGCATGGTGTCTTCCACGCCGCGGGCCATGGGGCCGAGTTTGTCGAGCGACCAGCAGAGCGTCATCGCGCCGGTGCGAGGCACTCGACCATAAGTGGGACGCAGCCCGGTAATCCCGCAACGCATGGATGGGCTGACGATGCTGCCGCCGGTCTCGCTGCCGATGGAGAAGCCGACCAGCCCTGCGGCTGTGGCCGCGCCAGGTCCGGCGCTCGATCCCGATGCCCCTTCCTCCAGCAGCCAGGGGTTCATGGTTTGACCGCCAAACCAGATATCGTTGAGCGCCAGCGCGCCCAGGCTGAGCTTTGCGATGAGCACACCGCCGGCATCGTACAGCCGCTTCACCACCGCGCTATCCGCGATAGGCACACGGTTTCGGTAAGGCTCGGCGCCATAGGTGGTGGGGATGCCTGCGGTGTCGAGAAGATCCTTCACACCAAACGGAATGCCGTGCAGCGGCCCGCGATACTTGCCCGCGGCGATTTCCTCATCCGCCTTCCTGGCTTGGGTGAGCGCATGTTCAGGAGTCAGCGTGATAACGCAGCGCAGCTTGGGATCAAACTGCTGCAAGCGTTTCAGATAAATACTGGTGAGGCGTTCCGAGGTCAACGTGCGCTGTTCGATCCAGCGGGACAGCTTGGTGACTGGGGAAAAGGCAATGTCTTCGTCGCTGGCGGGCAGGGGGCCGGGATCGCTTTGGCTGCGAATAAAGCGATTACGCGCAGGGAAGGTTTTCTGGCCGGGCAGCTCCGGATTCCAGCGCGAGGCGGGAGCCAGCGTGGGCTCCAACGCCACTTTGCGCGGGCCGGTGCGGCGTTCATAGAGCGACGCCATCGTCTTGCGCCAGGTGGCCGCGGCCATCGCCCGCTGGGCTGCGCTCAGCTCTACCTGCATCAGCTTCTCGGCCTCGGCGAAAGTGGTGACCGTGACTTCAGGTCCGACAGGGGTTCCGGTGCCGAATGCGGACGGCGATCCCGGCGGCAGGTCAGCCGAGATCTGTGCCTTGCTGAGGGAGGCGGCGGCTGCGCCGAGCAAGCTCAGAGATGTGGCGGTCAAAAATTGCCTGCGCGATTGAGACATGAAACCTCCGCTGGGCATTGTAGCTTAGTCGGTGTGATGGAGGCTGGGCGTCCGCGTCAGCTCAATATTTCGAAGATCAACGAAACATCCGACCTCTGTTAGGGTTCCCCGCACGGGCGAGAACGCGCGCGCTACACTATTGCCCTAATTCTGCCAGCATTTGTTTCGCTTGCGGGTGATCGGGATGTTGTTCAAGAAGACTGAGCAGAACGGCGCGGGCTTTGTCCGCGGCCCCTTCCACAATGTAGACGCGGGCGAGATTGAGATAGGACTGATCAAATGCCGGCGCAACCCGGATGCATTGTTCGAAACTTGCCACTGCCTGATCCCGGCGCTCGGTGCGCAGATAGAGTATGCCCAGGTTATTGAGTGCCTCGGGATACACCGGACGAAGCGTCAAGGCCCGCTGCAGATAATCGTACGCGCGCTTGGGGTCGTCGAGTTGCGCAAAGACCATTCCCAGGCTGTAGCTGGCTTCCGCATCCCGGGGACCGGCCGCCACCGCTCGCTCCAACGTTTTGCGGGCGTCATCCCATTGCTTCTGCTGACGGTACGCGTTACCGAGATTGTCGAGAGCGATCGAATGATCCGGGCTCAGCTTGAGCGCCTCCTGAAAGTATGGGATGGCTTCCGCGGTACGCCCTTCGCGCGTGGCGAGAAGTCCGAGGTTATTCCACGCGTTGGGCAGCGTATCGGGATAGCTCGCGGTCAGCTTGAGGGTGCGCTCAAAACACTCTCTGGCTTTGCTGGCGTTTTGTTGTTGCAGGTAGACGCTGCCCAGTCCGTAGAGGGCTTCGGCGCTCGAAGGGTCGTCGCGGAGGGCCCGCTGGAACGACGCGCCGGCTTGGTCGTAGTAGCCAAGCTGAAAAAAGACTGAGCCGTAAGAAAGATAGTTGCGCGCGAAATCCATGGTTTCGATGATTCCGGGGAAGGGCAAGGCCTTCGTCAGGCGCTCGGCCGCGCTTTGAGGAATGTGGCTGAAGTCATGTTCGACGTGCTCCGGATTGACTGGTCCCTGATACACCTTGACGATATCTCCGTTGGTGTCGATCAAGAACGAAGTGGGCAGACCGAGGTCGCGGTGCCGGTCAAACAGGTAGCGATACAGAAAGTTGTAGAGGCCGGCGATCTCGTCCGATCCGCGCAGGATGGGGAAAGAGAAGCGGCGATCCTGTGCGACGCTTTCAGAGTCATCGACGTTTACCGTGAGGAGTTGAAGGCCGTGGCTTGACCACTTGGCATGCGATCGGCTGAAGGTCTCTAGGTCGCGCTGGCACTGGGCCGAGGCAGAGATCCAAAAAGTAAGCAACACAGGTTTGCCTCGGAGCGCGGCCAGAGATCGAGTTTGGCCACTCAAGTCGGGAAGAGAGAAAGCCGGTGCTGCGACGGGCGCGAGCAGCCAGGTTTCAACTGTCGTGGGAATCGCCTCGGGGGCTGGCTGCGCTGCTCCTGGGAAGGGCACGGCTTCAGCCTGCCCCGGGCGAAGGCGAAGGGTGCTGCCCGAAGTCGTGAACGGTTCCATGCGTGTTGGTTCCGATCCCTCTTCCACCCAGATCCTGTGATTGAGCGGGAGATCACGCAGTTCCTGCACCAGGCCGCTGGGCCATCGGATCGACGCTCCCACTGGACTTCTAGCGTCGCCGAGTCCGAAAAAAACCTCTTTGCTGTGTTGCGCGAGAAATCCTGAGCCGGCCTGCAGGGAGCGGGTCTGGCGGCCTGCCGTGGATTCCACCGTGATGGTCGCGCCAACCGCGTCTCGATTGCTCTTGACTCCGCGGAGACGGAAAGCGATCGATGGCGGCAGATCCCGCATCGTGTTCTTCACAATGCGTAACTGCGGAGCATTACGGTTTTTCAGGAACAGCTCCTGCCGGCCATCGTGGTCGAAATCGGCAAGCGCAAACGATCTGCCGTCCTCGAGAAAATCCAAACCCATGGCGCCGGAAACGTCAGAGAATGTTCCGTCACGATTGTTTATATAGAAGACATTGCGCTCGTACCCGCTCCAGGTGCCGTCGGCGCGGATCAGTTCGTTGATGGCGTTCCATCCTTGTTCGTAATCGGGCGATGGCTTGGCTTCAGCCGGTGAATTCGCCACCACCTGGCGCCAGAAAAAACTGTTCAGATCCTGGTTCGGGCCTGGGCGAGAGGGGCCGGAAATCATGCCGTTGGTGATGTAGAGATCGGAGAAGCCGTCGTGATCAAAATCCCAGGCGTCGCTCGACCATGACCAACGGCCCATGCTCACTCCGGCTGCGGCGGTTGCATCCTGGAAAGCGCTGCCGTTGTTACGAAACAGCGAATTGCCGATGGCGTGCTTTCGGTAGAGCGATCGGACTTCCTGGCGGGCGTCTTTCTGGAAGATTTCCTGGCTGGATATGCGTTCACCAGCAGCCGTCCACATGTCGGCGACGTAAAGATCCTCGGCGCCGTCATGGTCATAATCGAACCAGCAGACACTCATGCCTGCGCCGACATCTTCCACACCCGCCTGCGGTGCGACGTCAGTGAAAGTTCCATCGCCGTTATTGTGATAGAGGTTCTTGCGGCCAAAATCATTTACCACATAGAGGTCGGGCCAGCCGTCGCGGTTGTAATCGTTCCATCCGCAGCAAAAACTGTAGCGGGTGTTGTTCTGGTTGAGGCCCGATTCTGCTGTGACATCGCGGAAAGTTCCATCGCGCTGGTTGCGCATCAGAAAGTTGGGAGGGCCGTTCTCCGCGGTATAGAAAGGGGAAGGGTATTTGTACTGATCGGTGCCCTGGTAATAGACGTAGAGGCAGAAATAAATGTCCAGCCAGCCGTCGCGATCATAGTCGGCGATGGCCGCACCGGTGAACGTCCCTTGCGGAGGATTGGCGAACTGGAACGCGTCCGGCTTCTGGCGAAACTTGCCGCCACCTTCATTCAGAAACAGCAAAGGGCCGGTGGTCCGTACGACGATAAGATCCTGGCGTCCGTCGTTGTCGATGTCGGCAAAAAGCGCGCACGCCGTGTTTTCGAGAATGCCGACTCCGGATGCCTCGGTAATGTCTTCGAACATTCCATCGCCGCGGTTGCGATAGAGTCGATTGGGAAGGCCCGCCGGCTGGCAGACGTAGAGATCGTCGAATCCATCATTGTCGATGTCTCCGACCGAAACTCCGTTGTGCCCATAAATATCGATGCCGGACGCGCCGTCGAGCACCGTTCGCCAGTAGTCCGAACCATGAAGCAACTGAGCGGAGTACGAGGGATTGCTCCCGAGCGCCTGCGCCGTTACATCTGCGAATATGGGAGTCGCCGATCGGCTTCGCGTTTCATCCGTAGCTTTCCAGCTCCGTAAGCGAAATTCGTTGGCAGGAGATGCCTCCCATTCGAGGTCCCAGTAACCCACTCGTTGTTCGCGGTAGAAGTCTGGCCCGGAACCGACCACGTCGTAACGGACGCGAGTTTGCAATTGACCGGGGGTGGCATGGATACCGGTCACCTGAAATTCAGCGGTCACGATTCGTGTGAGCGAGCTCAGGGTGGGACGAAATTCCTGGAGAAAAGCATCGCGTCCGAGAGCAGGTCCGGCGGTGAAGTTGTTGTGACGGACTTCGAGCGTCCCAGGACGCAGCAGCCGGGACTCTTCGGGATGGAAGGACATCCCGAGAAAGTTGCCGGTAAGAACCTTTTCGATTGCTCGGATGTCCTGCGGAGAACGCAGCAGACCCGAACTCCACTCTGCCAGGATGGCCGCGATCTGGTCGGCATACTTTTCGGTGATGAAGTCGTCCAGACCCGCCTGCGTCTTGAGCAGCGTGGCCTCGAGCGGCCTGTGAGCGCGATAGTGGGGATGCAGATGGAACTCAGAAGTGGCCGCTGCTCGAGGATCGCTGGCTGAAGAGAAGGCTAAAGCTCGAAGGCTCGCGGGAATCAGCGTCGCTCCAGCCCCTTGACAGCACCGGATGAGAAAGTTGCGCCGGGGAAGATTGACGGGGTGATTCGTCTTCTCGGGCTGACTCAGAGCGATGACCTCAGGATACTCACGCGTAGAGCCGAAATCTAACAGCCATGCTGGAGGGCGTCAAGACGGGCGCTTCGTGCTGTCCTGATCAGCTTCGTGCCTTAAGCCCTGGGTGGTTGCACCCGAACGGCGCGTGCTCGAACCCCCGAGCGCTTGTGGCACGCCTGAAGTCGAGCCCTTCAAAAACCGCCGACATGCGCTCTGCTGCCGGCCCGAAGGTTCTGGTATTATTGGCCACTCTCGGAGGTGTCACATGTCCCGGATCGTGCGCTGTGGTCTCATTCAAGCAAGTAACGCGCTTGCCGGCAGCCACTCGTTGTCAAAAATCAAGAAGGCCATGATCGACAAGCACCTCAAGCTGATCGAGCAGGCGGCACGGAAGAAAGTTAAAATACTTTGCCTGCAAGAGTTATTTTACGGACCTTATTTCTGCGCGGAGCAGGATATTCGCTGGTACGAGCTCACGGAGCGAGTGCCGGACGGGCCGACCGTCAAGCTGATGCAGAAGATTGCCGCCAGGCATCACATGGTGATTGTCGTCCCGGTGTATGAGGAAGAGATGCCGGGCCTCTATTTCAATACTGCCGCGGTCATCGATGCCGACGGCAAGTATTTGGGCAAGTATCGCAAGCACCACATCCCGCACGTGCATCCGGGATTCTGGGAGAAGTTTTACTTTACGCCCGGAGACCTGGGCTATCCGGTTTTTCAAACCAAGTATGCCCGTGTGGGAGTCTACATCTGCTATGACCGCCACTTTCCCGAAGGCGCGCGCATTCTGGGGCTGAACGGCGCAGAGATCGTGTTTAATCCATCCGCAACGGTCGCGGGGCTCTCCGAATACCTGTGGGAGCTCGAACAGCCGGCGCACGCAGTGGCGAATGGCTACTTCGTGGGCGCGATCAACCGGGTGGGCAGAGAGAAGCCCTGGAATATCGGAGAGTTTTACGGGAAGAGCTATTTCTGCACTCCGCGGGGCAAGATCGTTGCCCAGGCCAGCCGCGACAAGGACGAAGTGGTGGTCGCCGATCTCGATCTCGACATGATTGAAGAAGTCAGGAAGGTCTGGCAGTTCTTCCGCGACCGGCGACCCGAGACTTATGGCCCGCTGACGGCGCAAACGGGACGGTCGGCGGCGGCCGACTGAACCGTCCCATGAATTCTCGCATTGAATCCAGCCCGCTCTACAACCCCGATCTCGCTCCTGCCACTCCGGAACGCCGCCATTGGGGAACCTACAACTTCGCTGCCCTGTGGGTATCGATGTCGGTCAATATTCTTACCTACATGCTGGCGGCAAGTTTGATCCAGGGAGGGATGAACTGGAAACAGGCGGTGGCGACCGTGTTCCTGGGCAACACCATCGTCCTGATTCCCATGCTGTTGAACTCGCA
This sequence comes from Terriglobales bacterium, assembly GCA_049582765.1. GTDB lineage: Bacteria > Acidobacteriota > Terriglobia > Terriglobales > Acidobacteriaceae > JBAUUQ01. The sequence goes on along the minus strand of JBAUUQ010000018.1, from coordinate 326,447 downwards.
TCCCGGCGCGCGCTATGGGGTCCCGTTTCCGGTGCTGGTGCGCGCGTCCTTCGGAGTCTTGGGAGCGAATGTGGCTGCCGTTTTGCGGGCGCTGGTAGCCTGCGGCTGGTTCGGTATCCAGACCTGGATCGGCGGAGAGGCGATCAGCACTCTGATCGGTGTCCTCGCTCCCGGCTGGGCACATTTTGCGCACAGCACCGCTATTTGCTTCCTGGCTTTTTGGCTGGTTAACCTGGTGGTAATCCTGAAGGGCATCGAATACATCCGGTTCCTGCAGGGGATCAGCGCGCCGATTCTGTTGGCGGTGGGCCTGCTGTTGCTGGCATGGGCATACCACGCGGCGGGTGGTTTCGGGCCGATGCTCTCGGCTCCCTCGAAGTTTGTCAGCTTTACGGATTTCCTCAAGTTTCTGGTTCCGGCGCTGAATGCTACCGTGGGCTTCTGGGCGACGGTGTCTCTTAATATCCCTGACTTTACGCGCTTCGCGCGCAGCCAGCGGCAGCAGGTGATTGGGCAGGCGCTCGCCTTGCCGACCACCATGACGCTCTATTCGCTGATCGGAATTCTGGTGACTTCGGCGACGGTGGTGATCTACGGAACTGCGATCTGGGATCCGGTGCAACTGCTCAGCCGGTTTCGCTCGCCCGTGGCCGTGGTGATTTCGCTGGTAGCGATTCTGCTGGCGACTCTGAATGTGAATATTGGCGCCAATGTGGTTTCGCCGGCCAATGACTTCTCCAACTTGTGGCCGCGGAAAATCAGTTTCCGAACTGGTGGCGTAATTACCTGTTTCATGGGGATTGTTTTGATGCCGTGGAAGCTGCTGGCCGACTACCAGACATTCATTCTGGGATGGCTGGGCGGGTACGCGGCGTTCCTGGGGCCGGTGGCGGGGATCATGATCTGCGACTACTTTGTGGTGCGGCGGCGCGTGCTGCTGGTTGACGACTTGTATCTGCGTAACGGCGCCTACGAGTATTCCGTGGGTTTCAACTGGATGGCGCTGGCCGCGCTGGCGGCAGGGGCGGGAACGGCACTGGTGGGGTTAGTTGTGCCTGCACTACGCACGCTGTATGACTATTCGTGGTTCGTGGGATTTGCGGTTGCCTTTGTCGCCTACTACGGGCTGATGAAGTTCCAGGGGGGACGCCGGTAATGGAAGCATCGTCGTGAGGGTGGAAATCAAATCACTAATGTCTTCCCGACCGGAGCGAAGCGCAGCTGACGTGGCGCAAGCACGGGCGGGGACGCCCGCGCCTACATTTTGTGGAAGGCGGGTAAAATTTCCTTTTTGTAGGCTTCCAGCGTAGCTTCTTCTTCGCCGCACATCAGGTAGATGTTGAACTGCGTCACTCCAACGCTCGCCAGTTTGCGAAGCTTTTGGCGATGCGCCTCCGCCGGGCCGACGAGACAAAACCGGTCTACAACTTCGTCCGAGACGAATTTCGAGTGGCCGCTGCCGACTTCACAATGCTCCTGATAATCGTAGTGACCTCGATTGCTCACATACGAGGTCAGCGCCGGTGGGAGGTCTTCCGGCTTGTAACGGGAGATGAGGTCGATCACGTGATTGGAAACTAAAGCGGGGAACCAGCGCACTTGTTTCCGGGCAAATTCGAGATCATCGGAAATCCATACGGGCGCGGCGGACATGATCTCGATCTTTCGCCAATCGCGCCCCGCTGCTTCTGCACCCTTCTTTACGAAGCTCAGGCACCATGCGATCAAATCGGGATCGGCGAATTGCAGAATGACTCCGTCGCCGACCCTGCCGGCCAGGTCGAGCACTTTGGGTCCGTACCCCGCAACCCACACTGGAGGCGTCCCGCCTGCCCAGGAAAGCCGCGTGGGCTGGCCCTCGTAGTCGACCTCGTGTCCGGCGGTGAGTTCGCGAAATGTCTTAATGGCGCGTTCCAGATCGCCTGCGCCAACCGGCTTTTTGCCCAGCACCCGACGTGAACTGTCGCCGCGGCCGATGCCCAGCTGCATGCGTCCGCCGGAAATCAGGTTCAGAGTGGCAAACAGGCTGGAAGTTACGGTGAGGTCGCGAACCGCGGGATTGGTGACACAGGGGCCGAGGCGCATCTTCTTCGTGTTCGCGGCCATAAGCGTCAGCAGTGGGTAGGGCTCGAGCCACAGCACGTGCGAATCGAAGATCCAACCGTATTCAAATCCGGCGGCTTCCGCCTGACGCGTGAGGGCCACAATGCGCTCCACTGTCATGTCGGGTTTGATTGTGATACCGAAGTGCATGCGATCCCCTTCCCACCACCCGCAGAATCGACACTCGAAGGTGGGCAGTTTAGCATAAAATGCCAGTTCCGCTGCCAGCAGGAGGACGCAGGCATGGGTTTTGACACGATCATTACAAACGGCCGGGTAGTGACCGCGACCGACACCTACGCAAGCGATGTCGCCATCAGCAACGGCAAGGTCACGGCGATCGGGCAAAGCTTGCCGCGCGAAAACGCCACACGCATCCTCGACGCTGCGGGAAAGTACGTGTTGCCGGGTGGAATCGATGTACACACTCACCTCGATATGCCTTTCGGAGGCACCAACAGCGCCGACGACTTCGAAACCGGGACGCGGGCCGCCGCTTTCGGCGGAACGACCACGCTGATCGACTTCGCCATACAGTACAGGGGCCAGACGCTGCGGACAGCCTTCGATACCTGGATGCAGAAGGCCGCGAGCAAGGCAGTCTGCGACTATGCGTTTCACTGCATCATCACCGAATTGGCTGACGCACAACTGGCGGAGATGAACGCGCTGGTGCACGAAGGGGTGACCAGCTTCAAGCTGTTCATGGCGTATCCCGGGGTCTTCATGCTGGATGATGGCAGCATCTTCAAAGCGCTGCGGGCGACCGCCAAGAATGGCGGGCTGGTCTGTATGCACGCGGAGAATGGCAGCGCGATTGACGTGATTGTGCAGCAAGCCTTAGCAGAGGGAAAGACAGCTCCGAAATACCACGCCTTGACCCGCCCAACTACGGCGGAAGCGGAGGCCACCGCGCGGGCCATCGCACTGGCGGAGATGGCGGGGGCTCCCGTCTATATCGTCCACCTAAGCTGCAATGATGCTCTCGAGAAAGTGCGCGAGGCGCGGGATCGCGGGCTGCCGGTTTATGCCGAAACCTGTCCGCAGTACCTCTATCTTTCGCTGGAGAACTTTGATGTGCCGGATTTTGAAGGCGCGAAATATGTCTTCACGCCTCCTTTGCGCGAAAAGTGGCATCAGGAGAAACTCTGGAACGGGCTTAAAAGCGATCACCTACAGGTTGTTTCTACCGATCATTGCCCGTTTTGCTTTAAGGAGCAGAAAGAACTGGGACGCGGCGACTTTACGAAAATTCCCAATGGAGGGCCGGGGATTGAGCATCGCATGAGCCTGATCTACTCCGGGGGCGTCGCCGCAGGCCGATTCAGCGTGAATCGCTTTGTGGAGCTGGTGTCGACGACTCCGGCGAAGCTCTTTGGCCTGTACCCGCGCAAGGGGACGATTGCCGTGGGCAGCGATGCCGACCTGGTGATTTTCGATCCCCAGCGCAAACACACCATCAGCGCCAAAACCCATCACATGCGAGTCGATTACTCGATGTTTGAGGGGATACAGGTAACGGGCATGCCGGATGCGGTGCTCTCACGCGGCCGCGTGGTGGTGGAGGGTGACAAGTTCCTGGGGCGTGCGGGTGCGGGAGAGTTCGTGAAGAGAGCGCTCTATTCGCAGCCTTAGCTGGCGAAGCATTATATGATCTGCAGTTTTGCCACGAGTGGACAGAAACTGCAGATTCCTCGTCGCTTCCGCTCCTCGGAATGACGAATTAACGTGGGTGGATTCAGGCGCTCCGGTCGACTTCGGCATCAGCCACCGCCAGCGCCTCGTCTAACACCGCTACTCCGTGATCAATGTCTTCCTTGGAGATGATCAGAGGCGGGGCAATGATGAAGTGGCTCATCCATGCCTGAATGAAAACCCCGTTAGCCATCGCGCGCGCCGCCACTTTGTCCACCAGCAGGGGCTTGCTGGCAACCTTGTCGGCGTAAGTATTGAACGGAGCCTTCATAGTTTGATTCTTGACCAGCTCCACTGCCCAGAACATGCCCAGCCCGCGGACCTCCCCAATCGACGAATGACGCGGCTTGAGCGCATTCAGCTTCTGGCCTAGATAGGCTCCGACTTCAGTGGCCCGGTCGTTCAGCTTGAGCCGCTTCATTTCGTGAATGGAAGCAACGGCAGGCGCAAGGGTGAGGGGATGCGCTTCGTAGGTGTGGCCGTGGGAAAAGAAATGCTCGTCGAAGTACGAGGCGATCTTGGCAGAGGTGGCGCATAGCCCCAGCGGGATCGCAGCGTTGGTGATTCCCTTGGCGGTGGTGAGAATGTCAGGGACGACGTTCCAGTGATCGACGGCAAACCATTTGCCGGTCCGGCACCAGCCGGTCATGACTTCGTCGGCGATCAGGAGCACGCCGTGGGCATCGCAAATCTGGCGCAGGCGCGGCATGTATTCCTTTGGTGGAACAAGCACGCCATTGGTGCCGACGACCGGTTCCACAATCATCGCGGCGACATCGCTCTCATTCTCGATCATGTGCTCGACATATTCCACACAGGCGATGCCGCAGCCGGGATAGGTATGGCCGATGGGACATTTGTAACAATTTACTTCCGGGGCAAAGATTACGCCCGGAATCTTGCCCGCCGGTTCCATGGCCCAGCGGCGCGGGTCGCCGGTCGCGGCAATCGAGCCCATGGTGGATCCGTGGTAGGAGCGGTAGCGTGAAATGATCTTCGTTTTTCCCGTTACCATGCGGGCAATCTTGAAGGCGGCTTCGTTAGCTTCGGTGCCGGAGGTGGTGAAAAAGAATTTTTCCAGGCCGCGCGGCAGTACATCGAGCAACAGTTCGCTCAACTGGGCGCGCACATCCGTTGCCCACCCGGGGCCAACGTATGCAAGTCTTTCCGCCTGATCTTTTATGGCTTCAACCACCGCGCGGTTCTTGTGGCCGAGGGTGACGCACATCAGTTGGGCAGAGAAATCGAGATATTTCTTGCCATCCGCATCCACGAAGTGGCAATCCTCGGCGTCCACGATGTGCAGCGGGGTCCAGCCTTTTTGCCGCCGCCAGGTGCCATAGGTGTAATGCGCGGTCAGTTCCTTTACCTGCGATGAAGACAGGGTCTGCGTCATGGGTTCTCCTCGGTTAGCAAGTAGTCAGCTTATCAAAAAGGCGCAGGCGCCGGATCACGGCTGAGGATGACAAGTTTTACTATTCGTAGCGGAGGGCGTCGACCGGGTCAAGGTGTGCGGCTTTCAGAGCGGGGTAAATGCCGAAGAACAGACCGACGCCCATAGAGCTGACCACGGCGAGAATAACCGACCAGAGTGGGACTGCCGAGGGCAGGCTGGGGAGGAGCTTGTTGATGAGAAAGCTAATCAGCGCACCCATGGCAACCCCTATGATTCCGCCGGTGCCGGTAAGGGTCATGGCCTCAGTCAGGAACTGCCGGACCACGTCACGACGGCGCGCTCCGATGGCTTTGCGCACGCCGATTTCACGGGTACGCTCCTTTACCGACATGAGCATGATGTTCATCACGCCGACTCCGCCGACTAGCAGGCCGACGGAACTGATCACGACCACTGCGATGGCAATGGCTCCGGTGATCTGGCGGAACTGGCGGGCCAGTTCCTCGGAGCTGGAGATGGCGAAGCTGTTGGGCTTATCGAAAACAACATTCCGGCGACGCCGTAACAACCCGATGATTTCATCTTCGGCGGCCGCTTTCCTTCCCGGATAAGCCTGCGCCCCGATGAAGTTCTCGTCGTCCTGGGGATTGTTCTTGTGATAGGAGCCGTAGGGAACTACCACAACCTTATCTGCGGATTCGTCCTTGAAGAACTGGCCCTTGCGCTTTTCCAGCACGCCGACTACGCGGTAGTTGACCCCTCCCACCTCGACGGGTTCGCCCAAGGGATCTTGATCTTTGTACAGGGCTGTGGCAATGTCGTGGCCGATCACCGCCACGTCCATGTTGTGCAGGCTTTCCGCCTCGGTGAAAAATCGGCCTTTTTCTGGCGCGGCGTTGTAAACCCATTCGTAGGATGGCGTTGTCCCGGTAAACTGGATTCCGTAGACTTCACGACCTTTGTAGCGCGCCGGGATCACGGTAAGGGGTTGGCCGGGCTCCAAACGCGGAGAAACTTCCACGGTTACATCTTTTATGTCGGCGCAGTCGTCGCGAATGGCCATAGCGTCTTCGTAGGTGAGCGGCTTGCGATTTCGCTCTTCCGGGCTGAGTCTGCCGCGAAATCCCATGTCCCAGCGGAATACGAACAAAGTGTTGGTGCCGTATTGATCAAGGAAGCCCCGGATATCGCGGTCCAGGCCTACCATGATCGAGGAAACGGCAACGATGGCCATGATTCCGATGACCACGCCCAGGACGGTCAGCAGCGACCGCATCTTGTGCTGGCGGAGAGAATCGAAGGCCATGCGCGTGTTTTCGCTGAGTTCAAATCGCATGCTGGTCGCCTTACCTCTCCTCCATACGGGCGAGGCTCTTAGCCTGCCCTGAGCAGCTGAGTCAGACGAAGCTGTCGAACCGGCCCGCGTCTACACTAGGTCTCGAAACGCAGGGCCTCGATGGGGTCTAGTTTAGAGGCGCGGTTTGCCGGGTACAAGCCAAAGAACACACCCACGCCCGTGGACACTGCCAGCGCCAGGATCACCGCGCCCAGCGGCACTTGCGACGGCACGGACGTGAACACTCGCACCAGCGTCGACAGCACATAGGCGATGGCAACTCCCGCTGCGCCTCCGATGGCTGCCATTACAGCGGATTCCACCAGGAACTGCATTAGAATGTCGGTCCTCCGCGCTCCGAGGGACTTGCGCACTCCGATTTCACGGGTGCGCTCGGTTACGCTGGCGAGCATCACGTTCATGATAACCACGCCGCCGATCACCAGAAACACCGAGACTACTCCCACCATGGTTTTGGCAATGGCGCCCGTCAGGTTTCGCCACAAGCTCATGATGGTGTCAGACGCCAAAATTCCGAAATTGTCATCAGCGTTCGGGTCGAGGTGCCGCCGGCCGCGCATGATGGTGCGCGCTTCGTCCTGGGTCTGGCGCATCCACTCCGGGCCGCGCGCCTGGACGTTGATGGACATATCTTCACTATGCTCCCCGTAAATCTTCAGATAGGTGCGGATCGGGAGGTACACGAAGTCATCCTGCGACTGTCCGAAGACGGTTCCGATGGGTTTGGCTACACCCACCACCAGAAAGCCGCGGCCATCCACGTAGAGCGTCTTCCCCATGGGATCGACCGTGGGAAACATCCGCTTGGACACTCCCTGTCCGATGAAGGTGATGTCGGTTCGCTGTTGGTTATCGGTCTCAGTGATATAGCGCCCGGCTTCGGGCTCCTCGACATCCATGTCCGCTATGTTGGCCGTTACCCCACGAATGTTGACGTCGTCCATCGTCTCTGTCCCCAGGCGCACCTTACCGTTGGTGCGCGCTTCCAGGCCGACGGCCTTTGGCAGCTTCATGTTGTCGCGCAGAGCCTCGAAGTCATCCCAGCTGATAATGCGGTTGCGGTGCATGGCTTTGAAAAAATCCTGCTGGTTGGTAATGATGGGGAAGCGGGACACCAGGAAGACGTTCGAGCCAAGATTTGCCACGCGGTTCTGAATGTAGAGGTTGGCGCCAGAGATCACCGAGACTACGAAGATCAGCACCGAAACCGACAGGGTCACGCCCAGCAGGGTTAGAGCGGATCGCAATTTGTGGGCGCGCAAAGCGGCAAGCGCTTCCAGGGCGGGATCGCGGAAGGAGGCGACTTTCCGCCAGATTCGGGATCCCACTCGCGAAGCGGTAAATTGGTGTGGGGCCCCGGACGGAGCCTCTGAGACGACCATTACGGAGTTCCCGTGATCCACCCCGGCCGCCCTCCTGCGCTTGGCTGTAATCTTATACGAAAAGCTGGCCGAAGTTGTTCCAGGAACGGGCTTTAAACGCGCAAGCGGCCCCGGAAACCCTGTTAAGTGTGACGAGGCACATAGAATCCGGTACCAATGCACAGGCGGCGGTGACGAAAATCGGCTGGTCAGACCGTCGTCCGTGTTTGAATGAGATTGCTTCGGTTTGAGGGGCTTGGATTCAGTAGTAGGGGTGGCGGCCCGTATTCTAAATGGGCGTTCGGGGAGCCGCGGAAGCCCTTTCGAAGCGTTGGACTGCGTACGCTGGGAATGGGTTCAGCATTCGCTTCGTATGAGCCCAGCACGGGGCGAAAACACAGGCGCCTACATGATCCGGGATGATTTTCCAGAAACATGCAACTTGACATGAAAACCCGGTGCGAAAAGTGCGGGGACAGCCTGGCTCCGGGAGGAGAAGCGTACATATGCTCGTATGAATGCACCTACTGCTCCGAGTGTGCTTCCGAAGTGCTGGGGGTTTGCCCGCATTGTGGGGGCGAACTGATGCGACGGCCTCGGCGCGCCGGGCCCGCGGTGGCGGCTGCGGTTAGGGAAACCGGAACCCGCAAGGGCCCGTGGCTGGTTTGGGTATTGAGCTTTGCGGTATGGTCGCTGATCGCCTTCGCCGCGACGGTCAGCATTTATGAGTTGTACCGATCGATGGGCGGGCCCATGCGCTTCGGGGAAGTCCTTGGCCTGGAGTTCTGCCAGATCCTAGCCTACGCTCCCATTACTCCACCTGTTTTCTTCCTCGCCATTCGCTACCCGTTTCAACGGCGGCACTGGCTGCGTTATTCGTTGGTCTATCTGGCGGGCGGCCTGCTCTTTTCGGTGGCGCACATCACCATGAGAGGAATTTCGCCGTACGCCTTCTGGGATGGGAAAGCCCACGTCTGGTCCTCGGCGGTGTGGAATTCACAGACTCACAAGTTCCTCATCCAGTGGCCGATTTTTCGCAATCTATTCTGGAACAATGTCACGGATGACGTCACAGCGACTTATGTGCTCATCGTGCTGATCGCCCATGCCATCTCGTACTATCAGAGGATGCGCGACCGCGAGCGCCAGACCTCTCAGCTTGAAACCCAGCTCACCAAGGCGCACTTGCGGGCGCTGAAAAGCCAGCTGCAGCCGCACTTTCTGTTCAATACCATGCACTCCATCTCGTCGCTGATGCTGACCGATGTGCGCGCGGCCGACCGGATGATGACGCGCCTCAGCGACCTGCTGCGCATGAGTTTGGAAAATGATGGAGTCCAGGTCACCAGGCTCAGCCGTGAGCTGGAGTTCGTAACCGGCTACCTGGAGATTGAGAAGGTCAGATTCGGAGACCGGCTTGAGCTCATGCTCGATATTGCCCCCGAGGCGCTGGATGCACACGTTCCCCATCTGCTGTTGCAACCGCTGGTGGAGAACGCCGTGCGTCACGGAGTGGCCAGACTCTCCGCCAACGGGAAGCTCTGCATCCTGGCCAGCCACGATGGCGAGAGCTTGCATCTGATCATTCGAGACAACGGCCCTGGACTGGGTGACTCTGGTACATCAGGAACGAAAGCCGGTTTGGGACTCAGAGCGACGCGGGAACGACTGCAAACTCTTTACGGTTCGGATCAAAGTCTCGAGGTCCGGAATCTGCCGGGAGGCGGTGTGGAGGTGTCGGTGCGGATACCGTTTCATCTGGTGAAGGACGAAGACGAAAGGACCCTCAACTAATGCGTACCGTTATTGCGGACGACGAGCCCCTGGCTTTGAAAAAGTTGCGGCTTCTGCTGAGCGCCGAGCCGGGTATTCAGATCGTGGCGGAATGCGCGGATGGCGCCCAAACCGTCAAGGCGCTGGAGTCGTACCGGCCCGATCTGCTCATGCTGGATATCCACATGCCGGATCTGGACGGTTTTGAGGTTCTTGGCCGGATTCCGGCTGAGGAAATGCCGGTGGTTATTTTCACTACAGCCTACGATCGCTACGCCGTCCGGGCGTTCGAAGCGCATGCTCTGGATTATCTTCTGAAGCCCTTTGACCAGGATCGCCTGCACCAGGCAATCAACCGGGCCCGGGCAGAGCTGCTCAAAACCGAGGACCGCGAAACCACGCACCGCATCCTGCATTACCTGGCAGAAGGGGCAACCAAAGAATCACACGGGGACAACCGCTTCGTAATCAAGGCCGGCGGACGGGTAGTGTTTCTGGATTTCGATGAGATCGATTGGCTGGAAGCGGCGGCAAATTATGTTCGTCTGAACGTGGGAAAGCAATCCTACCTGTTGCGCGAGGGGATCGGTCACGTCGCGGAACGGCTCGACCCCGCCCAGTTTATCCGCATTCATCGTTCGACGATCGTAAACGTCGACAAGATAAAGGAACTGCAACCGGTGAACAGCGGGGAGTATATCGTGGTCTTAAAGGACGGCAAGGAGCTTTCCTGCAGTCGCGGATACCGCGCCGGTTTGCAGCGGCTGATCGAGACGAACCTCTGATCAGACGGGACCGAGACTCGCACTGATCCTCCTTCTTGTCATCCCTCGCCATGCTCGGATGACAATGAGAGCGGCGTACGCCACGCTCACAAGGGCGTCCAGAATCCGCTAGTGGCGGGGTTCTAGCCCGCTCACCAGGTGCGGTACTTTTCAATATTCTGCTGGTCGCGGCGATTCGAATCCAAAGACGATTGAATGGCGGCGGAGAGCCGGTTCTGGTCGTCGTCGTAGAGTGCGACAAACCGGAAGGGCTGCGCGCCGAGGAAGACCGGGCTCAACATTTCCGCGGTTCCAAGCACCGGTCCGGCGGCGGTAAGAAACAGCAATCTTACCAAGGCACCTCGGGGCAGAGGCTTGGACAAGGAAAGCAGACCACCGCTGACGGAAACTACCTGAAGCTTTCCTGCAGTGCGTCGCCCATCCAGAAAGCGGAGCACGGCTGGGGTGAGGTCGGCGAGGTGGATACGCGGCGGGCGTTGCTGGGCGTGCGATGAGGGAGGGAAGTCCATGACCTCAGGCGGAGTATGGTACGGGGTGAAAGCAATTAGCAGATCACGGAAGTGCGTGCCCGCATTCCAGATGGACTGGACTGATGGCCGGTGGTCAACCATGTCCGAAAATCCATCGAGCCTTCGCTGTCACCACCCGACGTTGACTGGAGAATCGCCTCAATTCACCGTGGCAGTGACGGAGAAACATGGTCCATCGATACGAAAGCCGGCAGGGCTCCAGCATGATAAGGAGAAATTGCGCCGCAAACAGCGGATTTGCGTGATTGGCCCGCAACCGCCTGCCAGAAGGGCATTAGCGCCTGCCTGCGGACAAGACCTTCCGTAATCTCCTCCTCTTGAGCCGCACCCTCCATACTCGCTGGTAGATGAATAGCCTTCCCCAACTGTACTCACAACAGCGCTCGCCACGGGTGCAACTGGCGGATGCCACTCCTGCGGTCCTTCGATTCCAGGATGGCCATCGCACCTCAGGAAAGCTTCAGGTAGTGTCTCTCACCGGCGGGCTGCTGGTGCTGCCCAACCCGCTTGATCAGGGATCCCAAGTCAAGCTTATGTTTTTGACGCGCACCGGCTCGGTGCTGGGCGCGGCAGAGATGCTAGACCCGCTCTCCAGCAGTCTGCAGCCCTTCCGATTCGTTGCGCTGCCAGTGCAGGATCAGCGCCGCCTGGGGACCATTATCCGGTCGACGCTGGGGAGCACGACGGAACAGGAGTGGATCGAGAAACTTCGAGCGGCAGCCAACGCGACTCCGCAGCGTGGACGTCTGTTCAAGATGCTTATGGGCGCTGCCGGTATCGTCAGTCTGGGAGTGGCCGGAGCAATGTATTTTCACGTGCTGAAGTAGGCTTAGCATGGGCTCAACCAACGAAAATACCAGCCCAGAAAGCATTCGCCGTTGGCCGCGACATCAGGTGTCTCTGCCGGTGCGGATTGCCACCGGCGAAAGCGTCTCTACTATTGACGGCCTGGCAACTGAGATCAGCCGCGGCGGGATGGCACTCTACGGAGGCGTTCCGCTCGAGGCGGGCGATCTGATGGCAGTGGAATTCCCGACCGCCAGCCCGGTTTGCGTTGCCGGCATCGTGCGCAATCGTAGCGGCTTTTGTTTCGGTTTGGAATTTCTCTCGGTGGTGATGAGTGATCCGGCAGCGGCGGCTGGAACCGATTCCCGGCAACACGCGCCGGCTGCGACCAAGGCGATGCCGCCCCGAGATGAAAACGGCGCCGTCGTAGCGGCGGAGGACAAGCTGGTGGCGCTTTTTCTCCAAAGGCATGCTGCTTACCTGCAAAACAAGGAGCAGGAGATCGACCGGGTGCGTGAGAAGGCGCTAAAGGTCCGGCAATTGCGCCAGGATATCGAAGACCTCTTCCAAGGACTCTACCGGCGGCAAACCCGCAAATAGGCCAGCCAAATCTACCAAATGGGGGACGGGTGTCCTCGCCCTTCATTCTGCACCATCGATAAGATTCTTACGTTATGGCCTGGTGAGGCGGGCGCGGACGCCCGCCCTCCATTTGAACTGCTGTATGATCACGGGCGTGAATCGATTGCACGCATTTATCCTGGCGGGAGGGAAGAGCAGCCGCATGGGACAGGACAAGGCGTTTCTTTCATGGGGCGAGGAGACCCTGCTCTCGAACGCCTTGAAGCTAGCGGGCGACGTAGCCGCAAGCGTATATATCGTTGGAGACACGGAAAAGTTTGCCGAGTGGGGTTCGGTGGTCGAGGACGTCTACCGCGACCGCGGACCGCTTGGCGGAATTCATGCGGCGCTCGCCGGCAGCACCGCGGAACTCAATCTGATGCTGGCTGTCGATCTTCCCCTGATCAAGCCGGAATTCCTGCACTACCTGGTCTCGCAGGCGAATGAGAGCGACGTCGCGGTCACGTTACCGCGCGCCGGGAATCACTTGCAACCGCTATGCGCGGTATACCGGCGTGAATTTGCCGCGATTGCGGAACAGTCCTTGCTCGACGGGAAGAACAAGATTGACCCTTTGTTCCCCAAGGTCAAAACCCGTGTTCTCCTGGAACAAGAGCTGGCGCAACGGGGATTGTCGTCCGAGATGTTTCGTAATTTGAACACGCCCGAAGAGCTGGAAGAGGCTCGGCGGGGGCTCATGTAGGTGTCGGGCGACCCATCGAATTTTGGGGTTGCCATCGTTTATCATCACAAGGACCTGACGTCGGACGACTTAGCCAACTATGGGCAGCGCTGAACAAACTGGGCCTTATATTGAATTCAAGGATGTGTCGAAATCCTTCGGCACGAAATGCGTGCTGGACAACGTCAGCTTCAGTGTCATGCCAGGGGAGACGGTTTGCATCCTGGGACGAAGCGGAGTCGGCAAGTCGGTTTCGCTTCATCACATTATGGGTTTCCTCAAGCCGGACTCGGGCCGGGTGATTGTGGCGTTCGAGGACATCACCGATTATGGCGAAGCCGACCTGGAGCGTATCCGCAAGAAAGTCACCATGGTATTTCAAAACGGTGCGTTGTTTGATTCCCTGACCGTGGGCGAGAATGTCGCCTTTCCGCTGCGTGAACACAAAGACTTGAGCGAAGAGCAGATCTTCCAGGTGGTGGACGGCTTGCTGGAGATGGTAGGAGTGAGAGAGATGAAAGATCTTCTCCCCTCCGACTTGTCCACAGGGATGAAGCGTTCGGTGGCCATTGCCAGGGCTCTGGCGGCGCGTCCCGATTGCGTGCTTTATGACGAACCTACCACCATGGTGGATCCCCTGATGGCGCAGTTACTGGGCGATCTCATCAAGCGGCTCAAGGCGCAGCTGCACCTGACGAGCGTGGTCGTTACCCACGATATGCGTTTAGCGAAAAAGCTGGCCGACCGGATCTTGTTTCTGCACGAGGCCAAGGCACTTTTCTTCGGGACCTACGCGGAGATGGAGAAGTCCGAGGAGCCTATCGTGCAGGAGTTTTTGACGTTGGATGAACTGGAGCTGGGAGTCTAGGCCGGCTACTGCCCACATACCACTGCCCACTGCTCCCTAGAATCCGGCGCTTCCCAGTTTCTCCAGTGTGATTGAGTTGCTCCCCGGCTCACCCTTGATCATCTTTTCCACATACTTGGCGATCATGTCCACTTCGAGATTGATCGGGTCCCCTGGCTTCAACGACTTCAGATTCGTCATCTCTACCGTGTGCGGAATGATCGCAACCGTCACCACCGTGCCTTCGATCCTGGCTACTGTAAGACTGATGCCTTCGATCGAGAGCGATCCCTTGGAGATGACGTAGCGCGCGAGTTCGGAGGGAATTTCGATGCGCAGCCAGTAATCATCCGCGTTGGGGATGGGATCGAGCGCGAGGAACTTGCCGGTGCCATCCACGTGGCCCTGGACGATGTGACCCCCGAATCGTCCGTCGGCACGCATGGGGAGTTCGAGATTGACCAGGGCGCCGTCTTCAATACGAGAGAATGAAGTACGGTTCCAGGTTTCCGCGGCGAGATCAAAGCTCACCGATTTGGGGTGGATGTCGACCGCGGTAAGGCACACACCACTCACCGCGATGCTGTCCCCCTTCCGGAGTTCTTTTACCAGATGGGAAGACGAAACGGTTAAGCGGCGATTGCCTTGGTTGTGAGCAATGCCGATGACTTCTCCAACCTCTTCAATGATTCCAGTAAACATGGATCAAACCTCAGCCGTTAGCATTTGGCACATGGCATTTGGCCGAACCAGGGACGGATGGCCAAGTGCTAAGTGCTCTGGTACGGATCTTTCAAGTATCCTTCCACTGCAAAATCCTCTCCGAAACGATGCAGACGGATCGAGTTCACGTGAGCAGCGTCCCCGATGCGTGCAAAACCTGCGCCGGCTGCGAATGGGACAGATGCGGTACCGGCCAGAATCTTGGGAGCGTAATAGAGGAATACCTTGTCCACAATGCCGGAAGCCAGAGCGGCCCAGTTCACCATGGCGCCGCCTTCGATCATCAGGCTGGTAATCTCCATGGCGCCGAGATGACGGGTGACGGCAACCATGTCGGGATGTCCTTCCGGCGTGGGCTGGGGAATCTGCTCGACTTTGACACCTCGCCGCAGCAGCTGCTTCTTGCGTTTTTCCTCCGCGAAGGAACATAAGACCAGCAAGTCATCTTTGGCTGTTTGTACGACGCGTGACTCCAACGGGAGACGCAGGCGCGAGTCGAGAATTACGCGCAAGAGCGGGCGGCGGCGCGGAAGACCGCTGCGATCTGTCAACAGCGGGTCGTCCTCAATGACTGTGCCTACTCCGACCATGATGGCGTCACTCTGATGGCGAAGTTCCTGCACGTGGGCGCGGGCAGCTTCGCTGGTAATCCAGTTCGGGCGGGCACCTTCCAACCTGGAAGCGGCGGGGTTGTGGGTCTTCCCTGGCGGCGGCGCGATTTTGCCATCCAAAGTCATGGCAGCCTTTAGCGTGACCAGCGGAGTCTTGTGGCGAATGTATTTCGCAAAAGCTTCATTCAGCGTTTTGGCTTCTTGCTCAAGCAGGCCTGAGCTTACTTCAAGTCCTGCGGCGCGAAGTTTCGCGAGTCCTTGACCGCCGACCTGGGGATTCGGATCCTTCATGCATGCGACTACCCGCCGGACCCCTGCCTCGATTACGGAGTCGGCGCACGGGGGAGTGCGGCCCTGATGCGAGCAGGGCTCCAGATTGATGTAGAGAGTCGCTCCGCGCGCTTTCTCGCCGGCGTGCTCGATGGCGAGAACCTCGGCGTGTTTGACTCCATCGTAGGTGTGGCTGCCGGTTCCGACGACTTCATCGTCAGCATCCACCAGCACCGCTCCGACGCAAGGGTTGGGTGAAGTCATACCGATGCGTTGACGCGCCAGATCCAGGGCGCGGCGGAGGAAGATTTCGTCAGTGTTGACCTGGGGCATCTCGGGTTGTCTTCTCGACCAGCGAAAAACCTCGGTGCCCTTCGTGATTGGGGAAAGCCGTTCAACCACAAAGGACACGAAGGAAAATCTAGAGAAACAGCGAATCCACGAAATCTTTGGGATCGAACGGGAGCAGATCTCCGGCTTTCTCTCCCACGCCCACATAGCGCACCGGCAATCCAAGTTCACGGCAAATCGCCACTACGACTCCGCCTTTGGCTGTGCCGTCGAGCTTGGTGAGCACGATGCCGGTCACGCCTGCCGACTCGGTGAACTGGCGGGCTTGCTGCAAGCCGTTTTGACCGGTCGTGGCGTCCATTACCAGCAGCGTTTCATGCGGCGCTCCGGGAATCAGGCGCTGCGCCGTGCGCCGCATCTTTTCCAGTTCCGCCATCAAATTGCTCTTGGTGTGCAACCGGCCCGCGGTGTCAACCACCACGTAGTCCGTATGGCGCGCGGAAGCGGCTTGCAGAGCGTCGAACAACACGGCTGAAGGATCGCCGCCCGCCTTGGTGCGAATCACTTCAGTGCCGGTACGCTGTCCCCATATTTCCAACTGCTCGATGGCGGCGGCGCGAAAGGTGTCGGCTGCGCACAGCAACACGGTTTTCCCCTGCGCACGAAGCACCTGGGCCAGCTTGCCAATGGTGGTGGTTTTTCCAGTGCCATTGACGCCGACCACGAGGATGACCTCGGGCGTCCCTTCGACCTTCCCGACTGGGGGCGTGTTGGCTGCATTCAGGATGGCCAGCAGCTCGTCTTTCAGCAGGCGCTTCAGCTCTTCGCCGTTCTTGATCTGTTTGCGATCGGCCTTTTCACGAAGCTTCCCCAGAATTTCCCGAGTGGTGGTGCTACCCAGATCAGCGCCGATCAGGGTGGCTTCCAGTTCGTCAAGGGTGTTGCGGTCGATCTCCTTGCTGAACGAGACGGCCTCTTCGATGCGCTCGCTCAGGTTCTCCCGGGTGCGCGCCACCGCCTCTTTCATGCGTTCAAAGAAGCTGGGCTTCTGTTGTTCGTCCAGGCTGCCAAAGAGAGTCTGAATCATAGGGGGCGGAAATGCCGCGGCTAAACCTCAATTATATAGCGGTAGACGACTCACCCATCCTGGTGGGCGAAAGGCAATCAGAGCACAGCTAGAATCGCGTAGCTTGAGCACTGGCGGCGGTCTCGGCATGAACTTGCGGGTCCGCTGCAACACTCTGAGCCGCGGAGATCGCCGAGGTTGAAGGGGCGCTCGCGGCCGCAGAAGCTGCTACCGCCACTGCCGCAGCGAGCGGAGGGTCAATGCGAATGTCGCCGCGATCGTAAATCGCGGTCAATGCAGCGACAGCGGTCGGATCGAGGCGCTTGCCGGAAAGCGAATGAATGATGCGCAACGCCTCCTTGGGCTCATACGCATGCTGGTAGGGGCGGGTCGTGGTGAGCGCATCAAACGTGTCCGCCACAGCAATGATTCGCGGGAGCAGAGGAATATCGTCCCCCCTCAAACCATGGGGATATCCGCGGCCGTCGAGCGATTCGTGGTGCAGTTCAATGCCCGGAATCATGTCTTTCAGTTGCGCTACCGGACGCAGAATGTTTGCTCCCTTGGTGGTATGAGTCTTCATGATCTCGAATTCTTCCGGAGTCAGTGCGCCCGGCTTCTTGAGAATTCTGTCTTCGATTCCAATCTTTCCTACATCGTGCAGCTGGGCGGAGATGCGGACGGTTTCAATGTAATCTTCGTAGATACCCATTTCCCGGGCAATCATGATGGAGTATCGCGTGACCCGGTCGGAGTGACCTCGAGTGTAAGGATCCTTTTCGTCGACCGCGCCGGCGAGCATCTGGATGGAACCCATGAACAGATCGCGGTTCTCGGTGGCGGCACGTTTCAAGTCATGCACGAAGTGCTCGAGTTCCTGAGACATGACGTTGAACGTATCGGCGAGTTCACCGATCTCCGTGCTGCTTTTCAGATGCACGCGTTGCGTGAAGTCGCCGTGCGCAATGGCCCGGCTGGAAAGAGTCAGCACTTCCAGGGGGTTGGTGATGCGGCGAGCGGCGAATACGCTGATCGCGATGCTCAGGGCGATGGCCATGATAGCCAGAATGCGCCCGGTGCGTTGCATCTCATAGACGCCGCGGTAGGCTTCGGCCCGGGGCTTCTGGACCACGATGCCCCAATCCAGATTGGTGACCGGGCAGTAGGTTCCGAGCATCTTGATCGTCTTGCCCTGGATGAGATTGAACTCGCGGGTGGCGGCGACCATTTGCGCTTTGCTGCCCTGTTCCACGAAGTTCCGAACGATCTCCTGATTGGTCATGTCCTGGCCAGTGGCATAGTCGGATGTGGCGCCGGCGACCAGCCGTCCCTGGCTGTCGACAACATAAGGAATAAGTCCGCCGCGGCTGACTTCCTGCAGGCGGCGAATCAGGAATTGCAGATCGACCACTGATCCGATCATCCCAATAAACCGCCCACTCATCATCACCGGCGTGCTCACCAGCATCACCGTGTGGGCATCCTTGCCGGTGCCGACCACCAGGGCTTGACCGTTATAAACTCGGCCTTCTCGGGCGGCGGTGTAGCCTCGTTCCAGTTCACGCTGCAGAAAGGCGTCCGGGGCAATTCGGCCTGCGGAAATCCCTTTGCCGTCGGAATTCAGCAGGGTGGCGTACGCCAGATCGTCGGACGAGGAGACGAAGTTCTCCAGTAGGGCGCGGAGTTCGGGCGCTTCCACATGCTCAGAGGTGAAATCTCCACCACTGGCCACCTGCAGTGCGGAAGACAGATTCGACAACATCAGACGCACAGCTTGCTGGTGTTGCGAAATATCGTCGGCGAGAGAGCGGGTCACTATGTTCTGCAGCAGCCGCTCGTTGGTAATGAGTCGATCACGGTTGATCGATTCCACCTGCGCCGAGTAGAAATACATCGGGACCACGCTGATCAGGATGAGGACACTGAGAATTACGTAGAGAATAGGCAGGCGCGACGGTTTCGGAAGTCTCAGTGGCAAAGTGGCCTTGTGTAGCCGTGCCTTGACACGGCTCGATGCAAGTATGGCTTCTAAAAGTTTACTTGGAGTATGAGTCGCAAGCTCCTGATCCGGCAGGACATGTCCGTTACGGAAGTACCCCGGCAGAGCGGTACTTTGGGCCGGTGGGTACGCAAAACCAGCAGGTTAGAGAGAAGAGCCCATGAAGCAGGAAAATGCAGAATGGCGGTTCGTCGTCATTTGGGAGTTTAAGGTGCGTCCAGACCAGGAGGGGAGCTTCGAGCGGACGTATGGGGTCAACGGGGCGTGGGCGCAATTCTTTCGTAAGGATGAGGCATATATCGGGACGGAGTTAATCCGTGACTTGAAGGAGGCACGAACCTACCTGACGCTGGACTTCTGGAGGTCGCAAGAGGCGTACGATGCCTTCCGCGCACGGCACGCAGAGGAGTATGGCAAGATCGACAAGGAGTGCGAGAGCTTGACGGAAGGCGAGCGCGAAGTCGGCCGCTACAACCGAACCGTCGCCGGCTGACGTTGGATCTGTCACATCGTCAGCTCGCCTATCTCGCTCTTGCCGCTGCGGGTCATCAGGTCGTGGATGGCCTCTCGCGGCGACTTGCCCTGGTGCAGGATGGCATCCATTTGGGCGGTGATGGGCATTTCGACGCCGTGAGCGTGAGCCAGTTGAACGGCGGCGTGAGTGGTGAATACGCCCTCGGCAACCATGCCATGCATGCCGGCAATGATCTCGGGAAGCTTGTGGCCGCGGCCAAGTTCCACTCCCACGCTTCGATTTCGCGACAGCCCGCCGGTGCAGGTAAGCACCAGGTCCCCAAGGCCCGCGAGTCCTGCCATGGTTTCCTGACGGCCGCCGCAAGCAACCACCAGGCGGCTGATCTCGGCCAATCCGCGAGTGATCAGCGCGGCGATGGAGTTGTGTCCAAGGCCGAGCCCGTCGCAAATGCCGGCGGCGATGGCGATGATGTTTTTCAAGGCTCCACCCAACTCTACGCCGGCGATATCGGTGTTGGTATAAACCCGAAAGCGTGGATCGCTGAACTCGCGCTGTACGGTTTCGGCGAGCGCGCCATCCCCGGAGGCGATGGTAATCGCGGTAGGATCGCCGCGGGCGACTTCCTTGGCGAAGGTCGGCCCGCTGAGAGCGCCAATGCGCGGGGAAAATCCGCCATGCGATTCCACCACCGAGCCGATCACTTCCGACATGCGCAGCAGGGTTCCTTCCTCCAGTCCCTTGGTCGCACTGACGATGAGCATGGCTCGATTCAGGAGAGGGCGCATCTCCTGGAACAAACGCCGGCAATGCGGCGAGGGCATGACACTCACCACGATTTCCGCGTCCTGCAGGGCTTCTTGCAGGCTGCCAGTTGCGGAAACCGCGTCGGGAATGACTTGGCCGGGCAAAAAAATATCATTGACTCGACGCGCGGCGATGGACTCACGCACTTCCGTTTCATGGGCCCACAGGCGCACGCGATGGGAGTTCTGGCGTCCCAGCGCAACCGAAAGCCCCGTTCCCCAGGCTCCGGCGCCGATGATTGCTATACGGCTCACTCCCGCCTCCGCTGGAAGCGTGGTTCAGTACCGGCAAACAGGCGGCGCAGGTTTTCATGGTGCTTCACCACGATGAGAAACGAGGAGGCCGCGATCGCCATCAGCATCTCCGGCGAAGTGGGGTGTGGTTGAAGGGCCCATGCGAGCAGCGGAAAGAGGGCCGCCGTCAAGATTGAGGCCAGCGAGACGTAACGAAATACGAGAAAGAGGGCGATGAAGAGACCAATCATCGCCAGGATAGTTTTTGGCACAATCACAGCGAAGGCGCCCAACCCTGTTGCCACGCCTTTTCCACCACGAAAGTTGAGCCAGACCGGAAACATATGGCCAATGATGGCGAGGAAGGCGGCGAGCGCCAGCAGGGCGGTCTGCCTCGGGAAGAGGGATCGGGTGAGGGTTACGGCCGCCAGTCCTTTGGCTGCGTCAAGCAGCAGCGTGAGTACCCCCAAAGCCGGCGAGGTACGAGAAACATTGGTCGCCCCGATGTTGCCGCTGCCCGTCTCGCGGATGTCCTGCCTGCGAAACATGCGCACCAGAAGGTAGCCAAAAGGGATCGAGCCTAACAGATAGCTGCCGACGGCGGTGACGAGAAACGCAGTCATTTTCTTACGCTTGTGAACGACTTGACCGACTACCAGTGTTACGGCCTTAGAAAAGATTTGGTGGGTCTAAAACGGCCCACCAAAGGCTTTATCTAAGTCTAATGCCCATCGACCAACGGTCTCGTTGTACCCACAAATACAGATGACTCTCCCTTGCTGTTTCACCGCTTTGTGTTCTCGGCACCTTGGACATTCAACCGTTTCGTAGCCCAAGTCTGTGTAATCAGCGTTTAGTGCGAAGCGGGCGATCTTGCTGTAGCGCGAACCGCCCCGCATGAGCTGACTTTCGTACAAAAAGAACTCACGGGTCGCCATAGTACCAAACTCGGGAGTGGGCAGCTTGGCCAATTTCTCTTGCAGCATCCGAAAATTCTGATTGGTCGCGTCTCCTTTACGCCAACTTGGGGCGCCGGAGCGGTTGCCGCCCCGGGCCAGAGTAAGGTGGGGATTGAAGAGGTGAGCTTCTCGTGGAATTCCGAGTGCTGCGGTCGCTTCATCTACGGCTGCAGCCAGCTTTACCAGGGGTGTCTGGGCTTCGATTCCGATCCAGAAGACTCGGGCGGCTTTGGGTGTGGGGAAAAAACCGTAGCCACGGAAGGTGAGGTCGAACGGCTCAGCCCGAATTCCGGAAAGGGATTGTTTGATCTGTTCGACGGGGTCGGCGGATTTCTCGCCGATGAACTTCAAGGTTACATGCAGCGACTCGTGACGGACCCAGCGGGCCTCGGGTGCGAATCCACGTACACCTTCCATGAAGAGCTGAATGCGCTCGCGGATGGAGTCATTGATCTCGAGAGCGACGAAGGTGCGCATTTGGCACTTGGCACTTAGCAATTGGCCCATTCCGCTGGTTCGAGCTGGACTTGGCTAAGAGCTAACGGCCAACTGCTAAATGCCACATCACATCATTTTTCTCCTCACCATATCCAAGGCTTGCTGGCTGGCGAACCAGCGGATGCGCGTGCGGTCACCGGGGAATTTTCGTTCCACTACTTCCGTCCCAGTTTCAGCGGCAAGGGCATGGAATACCAGACCGACGGGCTTCTCGGGTGTGCCACCGTTGGGGCCGGCGATGCCGGTGACTCCGAGTCCAAGGGTCGCGCCGCAACGTTGGCGAATTCCCTCGGCGAGGGCGGCTGCTACCTCGCGGCTGACGGCGCCGTGTTTCGCGATCATCTCTGCCGGGACTCCAGCCAGCATAGTCTTCAACTGGTTCGAGTAGACGATTGCTCCGCCGACAAAATAACGCGAGCTGCCACCGATTGAAGTGATGCGCTCGCCCACCAAGCCTCCGGTGCACGACTCCGCCACTGCCAGCGTGGCGTTGCGCATTTGTAGATAGTAGCCGACGATTTGCTCCATAGAGTCTCCGTTGTCGGAGAAGACAAAGTCGCCGAGCTCGGTTTCGATTTGTTCCGCCAGTTGGTCAACGCGCATTTGAGCGGCATCGAGAGAATCTGCGCGGGTCTTCAGGTGCAACTGGATCTCCCCAGCCCCTGCCAGGATGGTCGTCTGCACGTCGGTGAATTGTTTGTAGATCGGCGCCACCCGGGCGTCACAGGCGGACTCCCCCATGCCGGCGATTCTCAGTTCCCGGATGGCGATGAATTGTGGCGGCACCTTGGCGCGTAGCCGGTCGATGCACTGCTGTTCGAACAGAGCTCTCATTTCGTGGGGCGGGCCGGGAAGGAGCACGATAATCTTCTCCTGGGCGTCGTATTTGCCGGTGATCCATTGCCCCGGCGCAGTGCCATTGGCGTTGGGAAGAACGGTTGCGCCGGAAATTACGTCTGCCTGCTTGATATTGTTCGCCGCCATCCTCCAGCCACGGGCAGCGAATCGTTGTTCGATGCCGGCTACGATTTCAGGATCTCTGCGCAGGCTGAGGCCAAGTGTTTCCGCCACTGCTTCGCGCGTCAGGTCGTCCTCCGTGGGGCCAAGGCCGCCCGTGAAGATGAGTATATTGGCGCGCGCTAAGGCCTGAGAGGCTGCCTGGATCAGGTGCTTCAGGTTGTCCCCGGCGATGGTTTTGAAGATCACTTCCACGCCCAACTGATTCAGCTTTTCGGTGAGATAGAGAGAATTAGTGTCCTGGCGGTAAGGTGTCAGTAACTCCGACCCTATGGCGATGATCTCGGCATTCATCGAGAAAAGTCTAAATCATGCCGTGGCCTGACGGGCGGGGATCCCCGACCTCCACGCAGCAGCGAGAGGAGGCAACAACCGCTTGGTTTAGTTGGACTCGATCAGGGGAAGACCCTGAATGTTCCAGGCCAGGTGGTGCACTGCATTGGTTGTAGCCAGAATCGCGGAGCGTCCGGGAGCGAAGGCAAGGCCGACCAGGCCGGCGCCGGCAACCTCCAACGCGGCTTGGCCGCCAGGTGCAATCTTCACGATGCCGCGTCTGCCGGAGAGGGAAGCTGCGACGTAGAGATTGCCGTCGGCATCGAAAGCCATGCCTTGAGGCCGTCCCAGGCCGCGGTAGTACGTGGAAACGCTGCCCTGGGAGTCGATTTTATATACGCAATCGAAACTCGAAGTGGTTGGCCCGGTGACGAAGAGATCGCCCTGCGGGCCAAAGGTCAGATGATAGGCGGACACGCTCGGTTCGAGCGTCGCGAAAACAAAGATTTGCCGGTCGGGCGCGATCTTGAAAATCGTGCCACTACGGTCGCCTACGTAAAGATTCCCGGCGCGATCGAAGGCGATGCCGGTGGCCACGCCCATGCCTTCGGCGTAAGAGGACATGGTGCCGTTCGGAGCCACGCGATAGACAGTGCCATCGTAACGCGAGGAAACGTACATCTGACCGCCCCGGTCAAAGGCGATCGAGGTGGGATTCATCAGCTCCGCCAGGAACGGCTTAACGTTGTAATTGGTATCGATCTTGAAGATGGAGACGGGAACCTTCTGCCCGCGGCTCCCGGAGAAAGTGACGAAAATGTTGCCTTCGGCGTCGAGCGCGGGATTCGATACCGGATGCAGATTCTCGGCGATAGGGACGGCGACTTTGATCTGGTGCGGATTGCTGGAATGACCGTTGGTGGAGACCACGATCGGTCCGGACGACGCCCCGTGGGGCACGCGCGCCACCACGAACTCGTCAGAGCTGATGACCACCGCGCCCTCAATCTCTCCAAAGCGTACCAAGGGACGGCGCAGATCCGCCGGCCGCAGATCGTTGCCGGTAATGCGCACTTCCCCGCCGGGCAGAGCAGCACTCGGCTGTACCCCTACGATATGGGGTTTCCCATTGGCGTTTTTCTTGCCCAGCAACCGCTCAGAAATTCCCATGAACCAACTTCCTCAAATCCACGATGCCTACGGTGACAGGACTCCCGTGCGCAACAAGAGTTGCATGATAGCTAGCGCGAAGAGTCCCGCCGCCACGTCATCTATTACGATGCCAAAACCATCCGGCAGGCGTTCCAGCTGGCGTACCGGCGGCGGCTTTACGATATCGAATCCTCGAAAAAGTATAAAGCCGAGCAGCACAGATTTCCATGAGACCGGAACTGCAATCATGGCAATAAGCTGGCCGGCAACCTCGTCAATGACCACGAATTGAGGGTCCTTCAGGCCGCTGGCGCGGGAGACCCGGGTGGCCGCTGGAATGCCGATAGCGACGGCCGCGAGAGCCAGTATCCCGACGGCCACGGGTTGCCAAACCGGAGGGACCCAGCGGCTCGCCAGCCACCATATCAGGATTGTGGCTGCCGACCCCCAGCTTCCGGGGCCCGGCCGGAGAAGGCCGATGCCAAGGAATGTAGCTACAAGCTTCGCCCACAGCGGCGCTCTGTAGCGCTCGGAAGTTTGGCCGCCGGTTGATGTCATTAGGGTGGTGGCGGTGTCCTTGCCTGTTTCAGTATTCCTCGTCGGAACCTGGGGGACGGCTGTCTTCGACTCCGTCGCTGATATCGTCAACCGGCGACGAGATCACGTACGCTCCGCTCGCCCACTTCCCCAGATCGATCAGGCGACAGCGATCGCTGCAGAAGGGGAAGTCCGGGTCATCCCGGTTCGTCAGTCGCTTCTTGCATGTCGGACAACGAAAGGTAGCGTGCTCACCAGCCATAAGTCTCTCTTACACGATGCGGGCAACCAGATCGTAGTCGTGAGCTTCGGTGATCTGGCATCGATAAAACTCGCCGGCTTGAGGTTGAAGTGTCTCGGGAGCATCGTTGACGTAGACCTTGCCGTCGATTTCAGGAGCGTGCATCGGAGTCCGCGCCTGCAACAGGAATTCGCTTTCTTCGGATGGCCCTTCCAGAAGGAGATCGAATTCCTTTCCCACCAGAGCTTTCTTTTTCTGCTTGCTGATGCGGCGCTGAATTTGCATCAGGTGCCGGCGGCGGCGCTCGATTTCGCGGTTAGAAAGCTTTTCCTCCATGGCAAAGGCGTTTGCGCCCTCCTGATCTGAGTAGCCAAAGGCTCCCATCCAATCGAACTCAGCCGCGCGGACGAACTGGCATAATTCTTCGAATTCCCTTTCCGTTTCCCCGGGGAAGCCAACGATAAATGATGTTCGCAGCGTCAAGCCAGGAATGGTGCGCCGCATTTTTTCGATGGAGCGCAGAAAAATGTCGGCGCCGCCTCCCCGCTTCATGCGCTTCAGGACTGCGGCAGAGGCATGCTGCAGGGGCACATCGACGTAGGAACAGATATTTTCGTGCGCGGCGATGGTTTCCAGGAGTTGCCCGGTAATCTTGTTGGGGTAAGCGTACAGGAAACGAATCCAGCGCAGGCCGTCGACAGCTGCGAGTTTTTCCAGCAGCAAGGCAAGGCCATCTTTAAGGCCGAAGTCTTCGCCATAGCAGGTTGTGTCCTGTCCAATCAGCGTAATCTCGCGCACACCGGAGTGCGCGAGGCGCTCGGCTTCGGCGACCACCGACTCAAACCGGCGGGAACGAAACTTGCCGCGCAGTTGCGGAATAATGCAGAAGCTGCAGGGATGATCGCAACCTTCGGCGATTTTGATATATGCCGTGTAACCCGGTGTGGCAAGGATGCGCGGGGTGGCTTCATCGTAGAGATAGTTGGGCAGGTCGGCGATAGCGCCATCCCAGGATTCGCGAGAAAAACGCCCTTGCGCGGCGCGAGCGTCGCCTTCCGGCCGTGATCCCAGAATCTTGAACGGAGAATTCGAGGCGGGTGGGGGCGCAATTCCCGCGGCGGCAAGAATTCGCTCGAGTTCCCCAGTGCCCACTACCGCGTCTACTTCAGGAATGTTTTTCTGAATTTCGTCGCGGAACCTTTCGACCAGGCAGCCAGCGACGACCAACTTGCGGGGGCGGCCGCCGATCTTGTGCTTCGCCATCTCCAGAATCGTATCCACAGATTCCTGCTGGGCGCTGGCGATAAAAGAGCAAGTGTTCACAACAATGACATCGGCATCGGCAGCGTTCGCAGTCAGCTCCGCGCCGGCCTGGGCCAGCATGCCCATCATGACTTCGCTGTCGACCAGATTCTTGGGACACCCCAGGCTCACAAAGCCGACTTTCGCAGGCGAAGATGCCGGCTTCTGAGTGGCTTCGAATTCAGTCTCGAGGTCTACGGTGCTGTTGGCGTGAGCCATGCAATCCTTCTATCTTAACATTCATGGTGGGTTGCGCTCAGCGTTGGCGATGGCTCCGGTAGTTGGGTCAGTTTGAAGACGACCCCGGAAAACCGTAAACCACAAAGAACACGAAGTTCCACGAAGGTATTCGTTTTCGGAGTCTTCCTTTGTGTGACTTTGTGTCCTTTGTGGTTATACCTCGTAAAACTGACCCACTACCGATGGCTCCGGGGTGGACAGCGGAAGGGCATGACTTCAGGCGGTGCCGCAGGCAGCGACACCGAGCCCGTGCCCTTGCCCGAGCTCTGCCTCTTTAACCCGCAGAGGGAAGATCAACGACTGGTGGAGGCTGAAACTTCCTCAAACAGTTCAGGCAAACGCGCGGCATCTTCGCTGGAATCGCTGAAGCGTGCCCGCTCGTAGTGGTCTGTAAAGCGGGTCAGCGCCGCGCGAACCCCATCATTGGGAATCGAAGTAACGAATTCTGCCGGAGTTTGGGCGGGGGATTTGCTGACTCCGCGCCGGGCCAGCATGCGCAGGGTCTTTTCGTACCAGATGGTCGCCGACGTACGCGGAAACTTCTCCGGATGCGAGGCCAAACGATGCCGGCGAAGCGCGCGTAGCAGCCTTCCAGCATTCGCGCCCAGAATCAGCAACAGCGTAACGAGTCCTCCAGTAACGCTCCAGCGAATGGGTGAATTCGAAGCCGTCCGCTGCGCTCGCCGTGCGGCTTCCAGCCAGGCTGCATAGCGATTGCGAGCCCAACTCTGGGTGCGGCGTGCCCACTCCAGACCGCTTCGGGTAGCTTGCCGGCTCAGGGTGTGCTGATGGCTCACGTCATAGTTGACCACCCACTCGCGCCAGAACGAGGAGAGCGCGTCCAGGTACATCATGGTGCGGCTCCAACTTGTGTTGGTCGCGGCCGGCGCCGCCGGAGTGGGATCAAAACTCACCCATCCATAGCCCGGAAAGTAGGCTTCCACCCAGGAGTGCGCATCGCGGGCACGAATCAGATACTGGGAAGTGAGGTCATTAAACTCCCCGGTGCGGAATCCGTTCACCACCCGCGAGGGAATTTGCAGGGTGCGCAGCATCACCGCCATGGAGGACGCAAAATACTCGCAATGTCCTCGCTTGCGCTCGAACAGGAAATTCGCGAGGGGATCGCGGGGAGCAGAGCGGGAAAGCTGCAAGGTGTATCCGAAGTGGCTGCGGAGATAGCGTTCGAGGGCGACAGCCTTATCGTAATTGCTGCTCTCGGACGCAGTGATCTGCTCCGCCAGCCGCGGGATACGAGGATCCAGGGTTGGCAACTGCAGATAATTCAGCAGGATCTCAGGAGGATCGGCTCCGTTTGCCAAGCGCAGGTCGGCGGGAGCCGGTTGTGCAATGTTGGAGGTAGCCTGGTAAGTCGCCACCGGATGTTCGGGATCGGGGTCGAACACCGCTCCTCCGCCGTCCATGGTCACTGCCCGGTAGTTGCCCTCGAGCGCCAGAGGAGTGGGGGCAAGGAAGAATACATTGCTCGATACCGGCTCCATCAGAACCCGGTAGTGGATGGTATGGCCGGTTTTGCGGACCTCGGGGGCTTCCCGGTTGCCATTGCGGAGCGAGAGAAGAAAGAAGCCTCCGGTGGAGCGGGGAAGGAAATGTTGCTCGTGGGGATTCGACCAGGCGGTGCCATCAAAAAGGTTGAGTGTCACCCCGCGCCACCTTAAATCCAGCGCCCCGGCCAGATCGCCATCGATCTGTATGTGCATGACCAGCGCGCTCGACTGCTGGATCTCGCCGATCCTGCCCAGTCGCACCCGGTCGCTGAAGCCGGTGGAAATTTCGTTGCTGGGTGAATAGGAGCTCAGATAGCCGCTGGAGATACGCGGCAGGACAAAGAAGATGGCAGCGCCTCCCATGGAGATGAAGAACACAAACAGGGGGGCCGCCGCCGCTAGGGAGATGCCCATCTTTCGCGGAGCCGTTCCGTCGCCCGCTTGCGCATGGATGGTGGCGCCGGCGGAGGCACTCCGCATTTCCATCAGGATGAAAGTGGCCACCGCCATCAGCATGAAAGCGGCGAATGCCAGCAGGAAAGTCGTGTCTACGGTGAGCACCGAAGCGGCCAGCACCATGAGGAAAGAAATGACCGCCAGGAAATAGTGGTCCCGGTCACGGCGCGTGGAGAACAGGCGAACCACCAGAACGAAGAGTACGAGGTGGACCGTGGCATTGAGAAAGGCGCGCGAGAGCAGGAAGTAGTCAGCGAGGTAAAAAGCAACGTAGACGATCGTCAGGAGTGTCGTCCAGTTTTCAGGAATGAGAAGAGTACGGCGTGTCGCCAGGCAGTAACCGCGCAACAGAATGGCTGCGCCAACCAACAGAGCGGTTACCGGGTCAAGCCCGCCGGTCGAAGCAAGAGTTCCAAACCCGGTCAGCACAAGCAGATACAGCGCCACCTCAAAGTAGCGCCGAATGGCCGCCGGCAGCAGGGTGGCATCGGATTGGGGGTTCTCGGTTTGAAACATGGCCCGCATCTATTGTTGGCGATTTCGGAACAGAAGGGAAGAGTACGGAAGCTACCTGGAAAGATTTTGTGACATGCTTGCTGCCGGCCCTCTGAAGCTTGGATGCTAAAATCAAAAAGGTCAGGCATCGGTCCCGCGCGACGCACTCCCGCCAACCCCGCCAGGTCCGGAAGGAAGCAACGGTAACGGGCTCTTGCGTGTGCAGTGGGCCGCCGGTGCCTGGCTTTTCCTGCGACCTGTCGTTGCGCGTACCGGTTATATACGTCACAATAGCGTTTCATAATTCCATTCTGGAGAACAGCTGAGTGAGCCAACTCGTGCGCGCCAAGATCAGCGCCCTTGGAACCTACGTCCCGCCCCGACTCCTAACCAACGCTGACCTGGAAAAGATGGTGGAAACCGACAACCAATGGATCCTTGAGCGCACCGGCATTCGGGAGCGCCACATCGTCGACAAGGGAGTGGCCACCAGCGACCTGGCGGTGCAAGCGGCGAAAAAGGCCCTGGCCGAGCGTGGGCTGAATCCTAACGATATGGAAGCGATTATCGTGGGCACCGTCACTCCGGACATGTTTTTCCCTTCAACCGCCTGCTTGGTGCAACACAAGCTCGGAGCCAAAGGTATTTGGGGTTTTGATCTGTCGGCCGCTTGTTCGGCATTCCTGTACGCCCTGCAGACCGGGACCCAGTTCATCGCCACTGGAGTCCACAAAAGGGTGATGGTGATCGGCGCCGATGTCATGTCCTCGATTATCGACTACACCGATCGGGCGACCTGTGTAATCTTCGGGGATGGGGCGGGCGCGGTGATCCTGGAGGCAGCCGAGGACGACTCGGTGGGGATCATCGACTTTATCCATGAAGTGGACGGTTCTGGCGGATGCTCGCTCTATATGCCGGGAGGAGGCAGCCTAAATCCTTCCACCCACGAAACCGTCGAGCAGAACATGCACTACGTGCACCAGGACGGGCAGGCGGTTTTCAAGTTTGCGGTGCGCAAGCAAGCCGAGATCTGTGAGAAACTTCTGCAACGCAACGGACTGAAAGGCAGCGACATTGACGCCTTTATTCCGCATCAGGCCAACCGCCGAATCATCCTGGCCACGGCGGATCGGCTGGGACTGCGGCCAGAGAGCGTGATTATCAACATCGATCGCTATGGCAACACCACTGCGGGCACGATTCCGCTGGCCATGCAAACCGCCCGGCAGGAAGGGAAGCTCAAGAAAGGCGACCTGGTTATGCTGGCGGCCGTAGGCGCGGGATTCACCGTGGGCGCCACGCTGCTGCGCTGGGCGTTCTGAATTCGAGTTATCATCCTTCGCTTTGCACAGGATGACAAAGCAAGAATGAGAACCAGTGGGATCCTAGTTTCCGGCTTCCGGTTTGTTCTTCTTCTGCTCGAAGGGCTTCTGGAGATATCTTCGAGCTTCGTCGAGCGCCCCCTGGGTGTTGTCGTTGGTCTGGAGCGCTTGACGATATTCGTTGGTCGCGCGTTCGCGCTGGCCGGTGATGTCGAAGATCTTTCCCAGCTGAATATGGCTCCAGACTTCGGTCCAGCGTGGCTCGCCGTCGCCGTTGAGTGAGTCCCGATATGCATTGGCCGAAGCCTGATAATTTTTCTGCTGGAAGAACACTTCCGCGATTCGGTAGTGCGCCAGGGAACTGTTCTTGTTCACTTCGAGCGCTTTGTTGTATTCCGAAAGCGCGCCCGCCAGATCGCCCTGTTGCACCAGTCCCTGGCCGCGTTGAATCGAGGCCCGCAGCTTGATGTCCGCTGAGTTCCTCAGCACGTGGTTCCCGGGGTCAATTGCAATGCGCCGAGGTTTGCCGAAGGTTTCTATGGTGAAGGCGGAATCGGTCCCCACTACGTCAATGCGCTTCTCTTCAGTTTTGCCGTCGGTGTCGATCCGCAACTCTACCGGCATGCGAAACAGGTCAAGATCCTGATTGATCTGCCCGACCACGCGAAAGCCTTTGTTGTTGCCCAATCGATAGACGGTGTACTTGGTCTTGAATTCGGGAGCGCCGGTGGAATCAAGCCACTGGGAGAAAAACCAGGTGAGCTTGTCGCCATAGTCTTGCTCGGCGATATCTTTGAAATCGTCGCCTGAAGCCGATTTGCCCGCGTATTTCGACGCGAAGGTGCGCATGGTCTGGTCAAATTTCTGATCGCCTTCCACCCAGCGCAACATATGCAGGATCATGGCGCCTTTGTCGGTCACCAGGGATTGGAATTCCGGTGAGAACATGTCGAGTTTGCCGACGGTCGCCAGCGGCACGGTGTCGTAGGCCAGCGCCCCGACGGACATGTCTTTTACCATCTCTTCAAGTCCGTTCTGTCCGGCGGCATTCTCCACGTAGCGGGCTTCGGAATAACGGGCGAAACCGTCGACCAGCCAGTAGTCATCAATGGAGGCAGGGCTGACCGAAGCTCCCCACCATTGGTGCGCGATGGTGTCGGCGAGCAGACGGTAATTGACCTTCTCGGTGATAGCCCGGCTCGCGATCGCGGCCATGTCCGGGGCCCAGGCGGAGGGTAAGGTGTCGTCTGGAATCTCCACCACACGCAACGTGGTGGAGGGCGCCGCACCGTATAGAGTCACAAAGTAAGTGAATTCCTTGATTGCGGTCTCGGAGTACAAGGCACCCAGGTTTTGATGAATCGGCTTGAGGAAAACATGCAGGTCAACTCCAGCTTCGTCGCTTTTGAACTCCTGAAATGCTCCGGCGACGATGGTTCCGGGGAAACTCGGCTTGTCCCATACGAAGCTGTAAGTCCTGGTGGGCATTCCGGCAACCGCGCTCTTCTTCAAGGCGGGCGTGTCACTCACGCTTTCTTTCCCGCTGCCAATCGCCAGCATATAGGCCGGAACCGTGATGTTCATGGTCGCGGTGAAGCGATTGATGCCATAGCCCACTAGCGGGAACCAGCGGCCAGCGTAGAGCAAGTAGCTGGTGTCGTCGCCCACGGAGGCCACTTTAAGACCTTGCACCGGACTGTCGTCGACGGAATCCAGGGTTCCGTCATATTCGAAGGTGAGGCTAGTGGAAGCGTCCTTGGCAAGTTCCTGGTTCAACTGCACCCGAACGGTGGAATCCTGGGCGATGCGTTCGGCCATGACCTCCTTACCGCTGTCGTCGGTGACCTTTAGCACCCGCATGGCATTGTGCAATTCGAACACCGCCGCGGTGATGTTCTCCAGAGCCGTGAACCTGACCTTGGCCCGGGCGGTGATCTTGTGCATGTGGGGTATAAGTTCCGCGTCGATCTGATAGTCATCCACGTGTAGCCGGGTCTTCTCGGCGGCCCACGATGGCAGCGACGCCAGCAGGAGCAGCAAAGCCATGAGGTTGACGACAGCTCTACGGCGGGGCCAAGGGTGACAAGACATGAAAGAACAGTCTCCGCGGATTCCTTTACCTATGATGAAGATTGTTACGCAAAAGATGCTGGTAGGACAAGGGTTAGACATTTTGGTGACAATTCGGGGGGACTGGGAGCCTATTCCAAGAGCGATTAGTGTGAGTGCCGGGGAGTAGGTGGTGAAATAGTCTGTTCTCAATAGAATGCAATTGGCGGATAATTAAGCCGAGCGAATCAAAGGGACGTGGTTTTGACTCAACCGCATCCAACGCGACTACTCACTACCCGTCTGAGAATCACGCTGGCATTGAGTTTGACTGCACTCATTCTAGCGCAAGAAATTCGAGCGCTGGAGCGGGGCCACATAGGATCTGGGTGGTTTCTAGGTGCTCCTTTGTTCGACGGTTGGCCGCTGATAGCTGTGAACGTTTTGGTCTACGGCTACATTTGCTGGCTCGGATTTTGGTTCGTCCGCGGCACCGGAGGGCGAGAGCGCCTTTTCATGGTGGGGTGGTTCGCGGGCATTCTGCTGTGGCCGGTAAGGATATTGCGACCCCAGTGGGCTATAGTAACCAAGCACATCGGAGCGTTCGGACTGGCGGTTGCACTGCTCGCAGCACTAGCGCTTTTGCTTGAACCGCCGGTCGTTGCTGAGTCTGGAGAACCGAACTGACGGTGTGCTGAACCGGACTTCCCTATGCACCCGCTGTGTATGGTGAAAGCATGGTCCAGCCGGCCCTTGGTGTTCGCTTCAGTCCGGCAAAAGCTGCAAAATTATGTCGGCGGCTGCGTTGGCAGGGTGAATCTCGCCGTGATCTGGACCACGCAGCCGATCCTTTACTACCGCTAAACCTTCAATCATCCGGGCGCGAGCGGTGCCCTCGGGCAGGATTTCCCGCAGCTTCGCGACCACTTTTTCCGCAGTGAAGTCCTGTTGCACCAACTCGGGCACGACCTCTCTACCGGCAATCAAATTCACCATGGCAAAGTGTTGCACTTTGACGCGCGGACGCCCCAAGAGATAGGTCAGCGGGGAGACGCGGTACACCATGACAAAGGGCGTTCCCATGATCGCCGCCTCGACCGTCGCGGTGCCGCTGGCAATGATTCCGGCGCGGGAGTGAGCCAGGGCTGGTAGGGCTTCGGAGACGAGGTGAACGGGAACATTGGCGGGAATCAGACTTTGCAGCCACAGGCGGTCGAGCGTGGGGGCGACTGGGAGCAGGAACTCGTAAGCAGCCCCAAGCAGAGCAGCCGACTCCAGAATCGTGGGCAGGTTCATGCGCACTTCTTTCATGCGACTGCCGGGCATGAGCGTGATCCAGAGCCTTTCTGGACTTAGGGAGTGCTGGACCGCGTATTCAGTGCGGGTTATCTGTGGCCGTGGCAGATCGGCAAGTGGGTGGCCGACGAAGGTCGCGTCCACGCCTCGGTCGCGATAGAACTTCTCTTCGAAGGGGAAAATCACCAGCGCTTTATTGACGTATTTGCGAAGCAGACGCACGCGTCCCTGGCGCCATGCCCAGAACTGCGGGCAGACGTAGTACACGACAGGAATGCCGCGCTTGTGCATCTGGCGGGCCACACGCCAATTGAAGGCCGGGGAGTCGATGACGATGGCCAAGTCGGGGCGGCGTTTGTCGGCTTCGGCGATCAATTTGTGGAATAGGCCCCAGATTTTGGGCAGGTGGCTGAGGATCTCGGTGATGCCCACGACTGCCAGGTCTTTGGCGTCGACGACGGTGTCGCATCCGGCGGTTCGCATGCGCTCTCCGCCTGCGCCGAAGAATTCCAGCCGACTCTGCGAGTCGGGACAGCCGGGGGCGGCTGTCTCCACGTGGGCGTGGGTAGGGACAGCAGCCCCCGGCTGTCCGGCGGAGCGAAGCTCCGCAGTCCGCAGAGCTTGAATCAGCTGCGCGCCGTACATTTCACCCGAAGCTTCGCCGGCGGCGATCAGAATTCGCACGGAGGACATTGTAAGGGAGGCTGTCGCCTGCAGCCGCTGCACAGGTGGGAACCCGTGTCTATGTGGTTTCGTGTAGTTAGTCGTCGGCGTTGGCCGTGACTTGTGACCCGGCGGCGACTTCCTGATCTTTATATTGCAGCTGGTAGAGTTTGTAGTAGATGCCGCGCCGGCCGAGCAGTTGCTGGTGGGTGCCGATCTCGCGCACCCGGCCCTTGTGCATCACGATGATCTTGTCGGCACGCTGGATGGTCGAAAGCCGGTGAGCGATGATGACGGAAGTTCGGCCCTCGACCATGCGGCTCAGCGCATCGCGGACGCGGAATTCGGTTTCCGTATCTACGCTGGATGTCGCTTCGTCGAGAATCAGAATTTTAGGGGCGTGGGCCAGGGCGCGGGCGAACGAGATCAACTGCTTCTGTCCGGTGGAGAGCGTGCTGCCGCGTTCGCGGACTTCCGCCTTGAAACCGTCGGGGAGCGTACGGATGAAGTCCGCCAGGTTCACGTCCTCGGCGGCTTTTTCTACGTCGGCATCTTCGATCCAATCAGTTCCCAGACGAATATTTCCTCCGACCGTGCCGGTGAACAGGAATGGGTCCTGCAGAACTACGCCAAATCTCCGGCGCAGGTCGGCGAGATCCATATCTTTGACATCGACGCCGTCGATCTTCACCGCGCCCTTCTGCACGTCGTAGAAGCGCATCAGGAGCGAGATGATCGTTGTCTTGCCGGCGCCGGTATGGCCCACGATGGCGACCGTCTCTCCGGGTTCGATGGTGAAGCTGACATCGCGGAGCACCCAGTCAAAATCAGGTTGTTGAGGACGGGCATCCCCGTCCGTCGAAGCAGTCGGCGCTGGTGAGAAGGGCGAGGACGCCCGTCCTCCATAGGCGAACCAGACGTGATCGAATTCGATGCGGCCCGGACCGTTTGGTGTTTTGGTTACGGCGGGAGACATAATCTCTACCGGGGCATCGAGCAGCTTGAAAATGCGCTCGCTCGACGCCATGGCCGACTGCAGGATGTTGTATTTTTCGCTGAAATCCTGAATCGGGCGGAAAAAGCGCTGCGCATATTGAATAAAGGCGACGAGCACGCCAAGGCTGGTCAGGGTGGGAAACCAGTGAACAAACGGTCTCCCGTGCGAGAAGCCCAGGGCTGCCGTCATGGTGATTACGCCGCGAAGCACGTGGCTCCCGCCAAACCAGATGACGCTGGCGATGGCTACCGAAGAAAGAATTTCTACCACCGGGTAGTAGACGGCGTGCGCCATGATGGCGTCTTTGAAGGCGTCCATGTGGACGGCGTTGACGTCGGAGAACTTGTCGAAGGCACGCTCTTCGCGGTTGAACAACTGCACTACCGTCATCCCGCTGACGTGTTCCTGCAAGTAGGCGTTGATGCGCGCGATGGCGACGCGAATACGGCGATACGAATCGCGTACTTTGTCCCGGAAAATACTGGTGGCATAGGCGATCACGGGAAGCACCGCAAATGTGATCAGAGCCAGCTTCCAGTTCATGCACAGCATGATTCCGATAATGCCCGCCAGCACGAAAACGTCTTCAAAGAGCGAGACCACGCCGGAGGTAAACATTTCGTTCAGCGCATCCACGTCGGTGGTAACGCGGGTCACCAGGCGGCCGACTGGATTTTTATCGTAAAAGCCAATGTGCATGCGCTGCAGATGGCGGAAAATCTGGCTGCGCAGGTCAAACATCACCATCTGCCCGGTCCACTGCATGAAGTAGGTCTGCAGGTACTCGAGCAGGAAGCTGAGACTGATCAAGCCTACATAGATGGCAGCCAGCTCAGCGATTCCTACCAGCGGATCTTTGCTGAGGATGGAGTCGAGAAACCCGAATTTCCCGGTCGGAGCTAGATAACGGTCGATTTCGACAGCCACCAGGTAGGGGCCTAGGACGTCCGCTCCAGCTTTGATGAAAATGGCAACCAGGGAAATCGCCACCTGCCACTTGTAGGGGCGTAAATAGACCAGCAGCCGCTTCATCAGCCGGCTGTCGTACGCTTTGCCCAGGACTTCTTCTTCGTGGTGGGAGGCCATGCGCTACGTCAAAGATACCCTAAATAGATGGGGTCGGAGGCCTTCACGATGGAAAAGGTTTGGCAGCTAAACGGTTCACGTGGGCCCAGACGCCCCCGTCTGGAAGTGGGTGAGGCCTTCGACCCACTGACGGACGAGCATCTCGCTGTTGATGCGGAAATCTCGACTCTGTCAAGGTCTCAGGTAGTGTAATCGCCTGTTCACAACAGTTATGATTGCCCAGCATGGGCTACCGCACCGTCTTTGACGTTACCCAAGTCGGTTTCCAGTGGTGGATTCCACTTCTCATTTTCATTTTCGGAGCCTTGTTTGTGGGTATCGGCTGGGCCGTTAGAACGTCCGGTGACAATGTTTCCGTCACTAAGGGCACATTCTTCCAAGTCGGCGGTGTGGTGGGTATATTGGCGGCACTTGGGTTCTTGGCCTCAATGTACGGGGAGTACCGCAACGCCCAAAAAGCTTTTGCGACCCATGTCTATTCGGTCAGTGAAGGCGTGGTCAGGGATTTCGTACCGATGCCTCCGGGTGGTCACGCCACGGAGAGCTTTGTGATAAACGGTGTCCGTTTCGAGTACGCCAGCGGTTGGGGTTCGACAACGTTCAACTCCGAGTGGAACAAGGGCTTCATCCATGACGGCGTCGAAGCCCGAATCACCTACGTGGACAAGGACATCATCAAGGTGGAAGTAAAGTGACGCCTCCTGTTTCCACGATTGTTGGCGATAAATCGCTATTTCACCAATTGACTGGTCGAAAGCGGAAATCACCTGTGTACGGCAGCCATCGTCGGAGCGTGGCGCAGGGGTACCTCTACGCAATCTTCTTCAGCACCAGTGCCGAGTTCTTTGATCCGAAGCCCACGCAGTTGCAGATGGCGTGTTCAATCTCGGCCTTGCGGCCGATGTCCGGGACGTAATCCAGGTCGCATTCCGGGTCGGGAACATCGAGATTGATGGTGGGCGGGACGCTGTGGTGCTCCATCGCGATCAGAGTCGCCGCCAGGCTGGCCGAACCGCAGGCCCCCTGGGCGTGCCCGATTTGCGATTTCAAACCGGACATCGGAATCCGTGGGGCCCGCTTACCGAGCGCGAGCTTCAGAGCGCGGGTCTCGACGCGATCGTTCATTTCGGTAGAGGTGCCGTGCAGGTTCACGTAGTGGATGTCCTCGGCGGAGATGCCGGCTTCCTCGAGGGCCAAGGCAATC
Organism: Terriglobales bacterium; assembly: GCA_049582765.1. GTDB lineage: Bacteria > Acidobacteriota > Terriglobia > Terriglobales > Acidobacteriaceae > JBAUUQ01. The sequence goes on along the minus strand of JBAUUQ010000018.1, from coordinate 288,741 downwards.
GCCCGGGCGGGCTCCTCCGGCGAATCGCTCATGCGCACCCGGTGAAAAGCCTCGCAAGTGGATGCATAACCTGTGATTTCGGCGTAGATGTGGGCGCCGCGAGCCCGCGCGTGGTCGTGGTCTTCCAGGATGAACATCCAGGAACCCTCGGCCAGAACGAACCCGTCGCGATCGGCGGAGAAGGGGCGTGAAGCGCGCTCCGGCGCTTGATTCCAGGACTGGGTCAGGGCGCGCAGCAGAGTGTAGCCCTTAATGATGCCGGGAGTAATCGGGGAATCTACGCCTCCCACCAGAAACATAGGCAGCACCCCGGCCTGAATGTGCTGGTAGGCGTAGCCAATGGCGTCGGTGGAGGAGGTGCAACCTGCCGTGACCACGTGGCTATAACCGCGGAAGCCGAAGCGCATGGAGATTTCGCTGGGAATGGTCCCCATGGTGCCGCTGGGAATGCAGAACAGGCTGACCTGCTTGACATGACCGGAGTGCCAAAGCCGGTATTGCTCCTCGGAAAATTCCTGTGCGCCACCCCCGGTGCCGAGGATCACGCCGATCTCACGTTTCTCCTCCATCGACATGGCCGCAGGGTCGAGACCGGAGTCGCGAATGGCCTCGGTGGAGGCCGCGATGGCCAGGGGTACGACGCGGGAAACGTGCTTGCGCTCGCGCGCGTCCACCCAGGCTAATTCGTCGAACTCTGGAATCTCACCGGCGATGTGCACCGGCAGCGGAGAGGGGTCGAAGCGTGAGATACGTTTCACCCCGGACTTCCCAGCGAGAAGTGCGCGGCAGAAAGCCTCTTTGCCAATGCCATTCGGACTGACCACTCCGATTCCGGTAACCACTACGCGTGGAAGCATGCTGGGTTTACTTTACTCCTGAATTGAGCATAAATTCCGCACATCCAGCCGTGGACCCACCGCAGATGGGATAATCGTCTGGCATGCTTCTCGGCCTTTACAGTTCCGTCCCTTTTTGTCGTACCAAGTGTACCTATTGCAACTTCGCTTCCGACGTTTTTTCCAAGGCGGTGTTTCAAAAATACGTTGACCGCACCTGCTGCGATATGGAACTGGCGGCCACGACCGCCGGGCAGATGGGCGGGAGCTTCGAACGGAGTGTTGATTCCATCTATCTCGGTGGCGGAACACCTACCGTATTGGATATAGCCCAATTGCAGCGGATATTTGTCACCATTTCGCAAAATTTCGCAGTGGCCAAGGACGCGGAAATCACCGTGGAATGTGCTCCCGGCACGCTTACGGATGAGATGATCGCCTGCTTGCGACGCTGTGGCGTGAACCGAGTGAGCCTCGGCGTGCAGTCGTTTGTCGACCAGGAAGCGGCTTCGGTCGGACGTTTGCATAAGCGGGCGACGGTTCTCGACGATGTTGCCCGGCTACGCTCTGCCGGGATTATGAACCTCAATATCGATCTGATCGCCGGGCTGCCCCACCAGACAAAAGAAAGCTGGGAGTTCTCCCTGGAGCAGGCGATCGCGACCGAAGCACCGCATGTCAGCGTCTACATGCTGGAGGTGGACGAGGATTCGCGTCTTGGCCGTGAACTGATGGCTGGGGGCACGAAATATCATGCGCACTTCGTTCCGGACGAGGATGTGGTGGCGGATTTATATGTGACCGCCTGCCAGCGGCTGGAAGCCGCCGGGGTGCGGCAATACGAGATCTCCAACTTTGCCTGGCCGGGACTTGAGTCGCGCCATAACCTCAAGTATTGGACTCGACAACCGTATCTGGGGTTTGGCGTAGACGCCCATTCCATGCTTCCCGGGATCGCTCCAGGAATCGACGCGGTGCGCTTCTCTACCCCTGATTCGCTGGAGGAATATGTTGCGGGCGGAGCAGGGAAGAGAACTGTGATCGATGGTTGCGCAGCGCTGGAAGAAACTTTTTTTCTCGGACTGCGGTTGGCCGGCGGTGTCGACCTCAACAAAGTCGGGGAGAAGTTCGGCGATGAGTCGCTCGCGAGTTTCGCGCTGCCGATTGCGGAATTGGTCCCATCGGGCCTCCTGGAGCGAGAGGGAAGCGTCATCCGTCTCACGCCCCGAGGCCGGCTCCTATCGAACGAGGTGTTTGAACGTTTTCTCGCGCTTCCGCAGCCGAGCGGCGTATAATCGCGGCGTTCCTTCCGGCCTGCGAGGTGCTCCATGGGTCTTTACTCGCATTACGATGGCGCGCACAATCACCCCGTCAACCGCGCCTTGCACATGATTGCCATTCCGGTTGGGTTCTCTTCGCTGGTGGTGGTCTGGTTTCACTGGATCATTGCCCTGTTGCTGATTCCTGGGGCCTTCGCGTTGGCCTGGCTCGGACATCTGATCGAAGGGAACCAGCCGGCGTTTCTTACTAATCCCGCTCATGTATTCATGGCACCCGTCTGGATGGCGCGCAAGCTTTTTGGCGCGGAGAAAAAATCAGCCCAACCAATGTAGCCGCGAGCGTCCTCGCTTGTGCTTCCGTTTCAAATCTCGTGCGACCAATCGGTCGGTCTGTGGCGGCGCCGAAATATTATAAATCGCCAATGAACATGCGGCTCCCAGCCACCGCGGCGCCCCCGCACTGCTCGTAACTTCCACAGCCTTCAACCCCTGTGTTTTAATCAAAAGTCCAGTTTGCACAATTTGCGCTGGAGGAATCTGCGGGAGGGGCCTTGGATTTCCAACTGAACGAAGAACAGCTGCAGCTCAAGAAAAGCGTGCGCGAGTTCGCCGAGCGCGAGATTCTTCCCCATGTGATGACATGGGACGAAGCCGGCGATTTCCCGCTCGCGACCATCAAAGAGTTGGGCAAGCTGGGGCTGCTGGGAACGATTTTTCCCGCGGAATACGGCGGCGCGGGAATGGGCTATGTCGAGTACGTGACCGCCATCGAGGAGTTGTCGCGGGTGGACGGTTCGGTGGGAATCATCGTCGCGGCCCACACTTCGCTGTGTTCCAACCATATTTTCCTAGTCGGCAGCGAGAATCAGAAGAAAAAGTACGTCAGCAAACTGGCGACCGGCGAATACATCGGAGCGTGGGGACTGACGGAGCCGTCCTCCGGTTCCGATGCGGGCAGCGCGCGCATGACCGCGGTGCGCAAAGGCAATGCGTGGGTGCTGAACGGCACCAAGACTTTTTGCACCAATGGCCATTACGCCGACGTGCTGGTGGTGATCGCGGTCACCGACCGCGCGGCACACACTCATGGGCTTTCTGCGTTCGTCGTAGAAAAGGGGACGAAGGGATTTCGTCCCGGCAAGAAAGAAAACAAGCTGGGGCTGCGAGCCAGCGACACCGCGGAGCTGATTTTTGAAGACTGCGCGATTCCGGCTGAGAATCTGCTGGGAAAAGAAGGCGACGGATTCATCGACGCCATGCAGGTGCTCGACGGCGGGCGGATTTCGATTGCGGCGCTGTCGCTAGGCATGGCCGAAGGCGCCTACGAAGCGGCCTTGAAGTATTCCAAGCAGCGCAAGCAATTCGGCAAGGCCATCAGCGAATTTCAGGGCATTCAGTGGAAGCTGGCCGATATGGCTACTGAGATCGAAGCTGCCAAGCTGCTCACCTTCCGCGCCGCGGCGATGAAAGACGCGGGCATGAAGACTACGCAGGAGTCCTCTATGGCGAAGCTCTTCGCCAGCGAGGTTGCAGTGCGTTGCGCCAACGAAGGGGTGCAAATTCACGGAGGATACGGCTTCATCAAGGATTATCCGGCGGAGAAGTTCTATCGCGACGTGAAGCTGTGCACCATCGGCGAAGGGACAAGCGAAGTCCAGCGCCTGGTGATTGCGCGGCAGCTGCTGAAAGATTAGCTACGGGCTGCCAGCTATTGGCTTCTGGCTTGTGTGGGGACGGGCGCCCTCGCCCGTCCAGGTCGAGCAAAGCTCGGCAGTGTTAAAGGGCTCCCACTCGTGACCTTTCTGCACTTAGTCTGAGCATCTCCATTCCTGCTTGCGGTAACATAATCCCCTCCTATGACTGGCGAAATCACCTTCTATCGTGACCTGGCGTATGTGTTTGGGGCCGCTGTGATCGGTGGCGGCGCGGCCCGAGCCCTGCGTCAGCCCATGATTTTGGGATACGTCGTGGGAGGAATTCTGGTGGGTCCGTTTACGCCGGGGTTTACCGTCTCCGACATTCACCAGTTCGAGGTGCTGGCGGAAGTCGGAGTGATTTTGCTGATGTATTCCATCGGCCTGGAATTCTCCTTCCACGATCTGCTCAGAGTGAAGTGGGTCGCGCTCGTTGGCAGTCCCATCGGGATTGCACTCTCCGTTGGTCTGGGCCTTGGAGTTGGCTGGTTGCTGGGATGGACATGGCAGCAAGGTGTCGCGGTGGGAGCGACCATCTCCGTTGCCAGCACCATGGTGCTCTCGCGCTTCCTGAAAGAAGGCGGCGCGCTCCATTCTGAATCGGGACAGGTGATGATTGGGATTACGCTGGTCGAGGATCTGGCCGTCGTGGTGTTGACCATCCTGCTGCCGTCACTGGGCAACCTCACCGGAGGCCGCCTGATTTCTCTTGTTCTCGGCCTGGGGAAGGCCTTGCTTATTCTCACCCCGGTCACCTTGGTCGCCTACAAACTGATTCCACCGTTGATGCGCCGGGTGATCGGCACCGGCAACCAGGAGTTTTTGGTGCTGGTGTCGCTCGCGCTGAGTTTCGCGATCGCTGCCATCACCCAGGCCGTGGGGCTCTCACTGGCTCTGGGCGCCTTTCTGGCTGGTCTGCTGGTTTGCGAATCCAGTGACGCGCATCAGACTCTCGACCGCCTGTTTCCTCTTCGCGACGCTTTCGTCGCGCTCTTCTTCGTCACCATGGGAGCATTGGTGAACCCGAGGATCCTGATTTCGAGACCCTTGCTCCTGGTGCTGATCGTGGCGATGACGGTGCTCGGCAAGTTCGTGATTTGGGCAGTCGTGGTGCGCTCTTTCCGCTATCCGCTCTGGACCGCGGTGGTGGTGGGAGTGGGGCTCACGCAGATCGGGGAGTTTTCCTACGTACTGGTGCAGGTCGCCCGCGATGCCAAGCTGGTCAGCGCGGACGTGTACAACGCCACTCTGGCTGCTTCCTTGATCACGATTCTGCTGAACGGGTTGCTGATGCGGTATGTGCGCCCGCGGCAAGTTCCAGCCGCAAGCTAGGCAAATCTTATCGGCAGCTTCAGGCGATCCGATAGGATTGCGATATTTTCCCTTCGCTGTGCCCCTGCTTTACACTGACAGTTTGGCTCAAGACTTCCAACCCCTGATTCAGCAGCTGCAGAACGGCGACGCGCGTGCCCTGGCTCGCGCCATCAGCACAGTGGAGAATCGCAGCCCGGGATGGGCGGAGCTGTTGAAGGCTTTGTTTCCGCAAAGCGGCCGGGCCAACGTTCTGGGGCTGACCGGGCCGCCTGGGGCGGGCAAGAGCACACTGGTCGACCGCTTGGCCAAACACTATCGCAAGCAGAACCGGACGGTGGGAATTATTGCGGTGGATCCCACCAGCCCCTACACCGGCGGCGCCATTCTTGGCGATCGTATCCGCATGCAGGATCATTTTTCCGACCCGGGGATTTACATTCGCAGCATGGCTACGCGAGGTTCGCTGGGCGGCCTGGCTCGGGCCACTGCCGACGTGGCCACCGTGCTCGATGCCTCCGGGCGCGATTTGGTGATGATCGAAACCGTCGGCGTCGGGCAGGATGAGATCGACATTGTCCGACTGGCGGACATCACCATCGTAATCCTGGTGCCGGGGATGGGTGACGATGTGCAAAGCATCAAGGCTGGCATCATGGAAATCGCCGACATCTTCGTGATTAACAAGAGTGACCACGATGGGGCGGAGCGGGTGGAGCGCGAGATTCGCGCCCTGCAATCGCTGGCTGTCCGCAGCGACCACTGGACGCCTCCCATCGTCAAGACGGTGGCGAGTGAGGGTACCGGCATCGGCGAACTGGCGGACGCGATCGCCGATTACCATGCCTATCTGCAAAAGGGAAATCTCGCTTTGCAGCATAAAGTTGAAAACTGGCAGCAGCGCCTGGTGGAGATGTTGCGCGACGCGCTGCTGGAAAAAGCCCGCGACCAAGTGGCAGATGGCAGCGTAGCGCGCTATGCTGCAGACGTTGCGGAGCACAAGCGCGATCCCTATACGTTGGTCGAGGAGATCGTAGCGAAACTGGCACGAACGGCGTAGTCGACTATGTTTACCATTGATCATCTCGGTATTGCAGTGAAGTCGCTGGCTTCGGCCAAGAGCATCTACCAAAAACTGGGACTGAGCGTTTCGCCGGAGGAGACCGTTGAAGCCGAGCAGGTGCGTCTGGTTATGGTGCCGGTGGGGGAAAGCCGGCTGGAGTTGTTGGAGCCTACTTCGGAGAACTCAACCATCGCCAAGTTCATCGCCAAACGCGGGGAAGGCTTGCATCATGTCTCGCTGCGTGTGCCGGATTTGGCGGTAGCAGTCGAACGGCTGAAAAAAGACGGCGTGCGGCTGGTGTCGGAAGAAATCAAGATTGGCGCCGGAGGGCATCGCTATATATTTGTGCATCCCTCGAGCGCTGGCGGCGTGCTGCTGGAACTGGTGGAAGCAAGACGCTGATGAGTCGCGCCTCAGGAGTTTAGGTCTTGAAACTGTAAGCGCGGGCGTCCTCGCCCCTGCTTGGTTGGGCGGTGGACGGAAAGCATGAGCGGGGACGCTCGCGCCTACGTCTTTATTAGTGCCTCATGGTTCTGCTTGCCGCTGACACTTCCGGAAAGCTGGGCAGCATCGCGTTAGCGCGGTGCGTGCCAGAGCGCGATTGCGAGATTCTCGAGGTGGTGCCGCTAGCCGGAGGGGCGTTTTCGGCGGAACTGGTCCCACAGATTATGGCTTTGCTCGAGAAACAGGGGTTTGGCAAGGGCGACATCGAGGCGTTTGCTGTGGCCTCCGGGCCGGGGTCATTCACGGGATTGCGCGTGGGCCTGGCAGCGATCAAGGCGCTGGCAGAGGTGCTCGGGAAGCCGATTGCGGTGGTTTCACTACTCGAAGCTGTGGCTGCGGCCGTCGAGGTGGACGGGAAGGTTTTCGCAGCCTTAGACGCGGGCCGAGGTCAGATCTACGCCGGTGAGTTCGACCACGAAACATCGTTGACTTGGAGCGAGCGTCTATTGACGAAGCAGGAGTTCCTGGCCGCGGCGAAAGGAGCCGTGGTGCTCACGCCGGACAAGTCGGTTATCGATGACGCGAAGGCTGCTGGGTTGCGCTGGCAGGAGGTGCGCCGCCCGCAGAGTGATGCGATCGCACGCATCGGGTGGAAAAAACTCCAGGCGGGCGAGACCACTTCCGCCGAGGCCCTGGACGCGAACTACATCCGGCGCTCGGACGCCGAGATTTTTGCGACTCCGGTCTCGTAGCCTCTGACGGGGCGGATGCCCGTCTTCATTTACAAAATGCGTATCCGTCCTGCGATTTCCGCCGACATCCCCGTTCTCATGGCACTGGAGAAATGTGCGGTCACCGCGTCGCACTGGTCGGCGGAGCAATATCAAGCTGTGTTCTCCAACCCCGGCATTTCCCGCATTGCGTTGGTCATCGAGCAGGAATCGCGGGTCGAAGGATTTCTGATTGCCCGGGCGGTAAGACCAGAGTGGGAGATTGAGAACCTTGCAGTCGCCGGTCCAGCGCGACGCCGGGGACACGGGACGCGGTTGTTGGGTGAGTTTCTCGACATGGCACGTAATCAGGGGGCAGAGGCAGTTTTTCTGGAAGTCCGCGAATCAAATCTGGCGGCGCGCCGGCTCTACGAGAAGTGGGCCTTTGTCGAAAGCGGAGTTCGTCGGCGGTATTACCACGATCCACTGGAAGATGCGGTTGCGTACCGATTCACGTTCAGCTAGGAGGAGCAGCTTCAAACTAGACCGCCGCACGGGCGAGGACGCCCGCGCCTGCATCTTGATGCACCGGGGCCGGTGCAATTCTGCGGTAGCCTCCAGAAGCGACTGATTATTCAGTACATCCACCTGTGGAATTTCGGATTGAAGCGCTCCACTTCCTGTGATAATTTCCTACTAGTAAACAACCCGGTTAGGAGGTCTGCTGGATGCTAACTTCTAGTGACCAGCTCCTCGCCACTCACGATGAATTCCGCAAGCTGGCGACGGAGCACACGATGTACGAACAACGTCTTGATTCACTCACCCAGAAGCGGTACCTCACAGACGACGAAAAATTGGAAGAAATACGGTTGAAGAAGTTGAAGCTGCGCTTGAAAGATCAGATGCAAAGTATCGAGCGGCAGTTCCGGCAGTTGCAGGCGAACCAGGTAGCATAATTCTTCCCGCTCCCGCTGCGGTCTGTAGACCGCAAGGGGCGTAGCTTATCCGACGGCAGGGCGCGCGTAAGCGCCTTTTTTTATTGCTACTTAACACAAACAATCGCCAGCGGAGTTTCCCCCTGAACTATAATTGACTGTCCCCCATGGTTCGCGATGCCTACTATTACGCCGTTCCGCTGGTGGCTGCCGCCGCCCTGGTAGGCTGGCTCGCGGGCGCGCTCTGGGGTTTGCCGGCGTTGCTGTTGGCGTGCTTTTTTCTGTGGTTCTTCCGCGATCCCGAACGAACCATCCCGAACGCTGCGGGCGCACTGGTTTCGCCGGCCGATGGCAAGGTCACCTATGTTTCGCAGGTTTCGGAAAACGGCGTTCCGCGCCTCCGCATCAGCATTTTTCTTAGCGTTTTCGACGTGCATGTGAACCGTTCTCCGATCACTGGCGTGATTCGCAAGGTTGCTTATCAGAAGGGAAAATTTCTGAATGCGATGAATCCCGCGTCGGCGGAACAGAACGAGCAGAATGTCGTTACCGTGGAAGGCGAAGGCCAAACGGTGGTATTCAAGCAGATTGCCGGGCTGCTGGCACGGCGGATTGTGTTCACCAGGAAAGTAGCCGATCACGTGGAACGGGGAGAGCGCGTCGGTCTTATCAAGTTTGGTTCACGTGTAGATGTGCTGCTGGACCATTCTGCGAGCGTGCAGGTGAAAGTGGGAGATAGAGTCAAAGGCGGGTCGAGCATACTCGCATACCTTCAAACACAAGCGGAATTGGTGGCGGCCGGTGCCCAGCAGGGCAGGCAAGGAGCGCGGTGATGGATCCGGGAACGCTGAGGTTTCCGAAACGGCGTGAAGAAGACAGGTCGCCGCGGCGCCTGCGCAAAGGGCTCTACATTCTGCCGTCGTTATTCACCACCGCAAATATCGCGATGGGATATTACGCAATTCTGCAGGTCACGCACGGTTCGGCGCAGGATCCATCCCACTTCGACAACGCCGCCAAGGCGATCGGGTTCGCGGTGCTGTTCGATGGCCTTGACGGGCGAATCGCGCGCCTGACTCGCACCACCAGCGATTTTGGCCGCGAGCTCGATTCCCTGGCAGATGTCATCACCTTCGGAGTGGCTCCGGCACTGTTGGCCTGGATGTGGGGATTCCGGCAACTGCCGGCGTTCCTGGGATCGTCGGAACTGACCGGCAAGATGGTCCAGCTGGGCGCCATCGCCAGCTTTTTATTTCTCATGGCAGGGGCGAGCCGATTGGCCCGCTTCAACATCACCTCGAATCCGCAGCCCTCGAATCCCGGGCGGCCGGGGAAGAAATACTTTGTCGGCATGCCGATTCCGGCGGCCGCCGGAGTGGTGGCAGCGGTGGTGCACTTCACTCTCGGTGATCCGATTGCGTCGTTATGGAGTTGTATTACCTGGATGCTCATTATTGTGACAGCGGGCTACCTGATGGTCAGCACCTGGCGTTTTTACAGCTTCAAGGACATTGATTTTCGCTCGCGCCAGCCCTTCCGCCTCGTCATTCTATTTGGATTGCTCTTTGCTGGTGTTTGGTTCTTCTCGCAGTGGGTTTTGTTTGTTCTCGCGCTTACTTACATGGTGTCGGGCGTCGTCTGGCGTTTGCAGTGGGTAGTCCGGCGCAAGCCTGGCTCGCCACCGCCGGCGTACAAGGAGGCATCGCAGACTTCATGAACTCGAATGTGAAATCCACTGCGCTGTCTCATGCGGAAGCGGTGCGCAGCAGTAACTTTTTCCGTGTCGCAATTGTGGGGGCTGCGAGCATCAAGGGCAAGGAAGTTGCTGAGGTCCTGACCGACCGTAATTTCCCCACAACCGAAGTAAAACTTCTAGACGACGATGAATCCCTGGGACAGTTGGAGAACGTGGGAGATGAAGTCACGTTCATCCAGAAAGTTCGGGCGGAGGAATTTCGCAATCTGGATTTCACTTTCTTTGCATGCGATGCGAAGTCCACCAGCAAGAGCTGGAAAATGGCGCGTGACGCCGGCAGTACTATCGTTGACTTGTCGTTTGCCCTGGAAGATGAAGCAAACGCGGCGGTGCGCGCGCCCTGGATCGAGCGCCAGTTAGGGCAGGCGCTGGTCCCGGAGTTACAACCCGGTCCTGTCGTGGTCGCGCACCCGGCGGCGGTCGTTCTGGCGCTGCTTCTGTTGCGGCTGCAGAAAGCTGGCCAGGTGAGAACTGCTTCGGCGACCGTTTTTGAACCGGCGTCCGAACACGGGCAGAAAGGTATGGACGAACTGCACGAGCAGACCGTGAACCTGCTTTCTTTCCAGCCGCTGCCGAAAAGCATTTATGACACCCAGGTAGCGTTCAATATGGTGTCGCGCTATGGCGAGCAGTCCGTGCCTGGGCTGGCCACCGTCGAAAGCCGGGTGCTGAGACACTATCGGCAGATCGCCGGGAGTGGCGCGCCCCTACCTTCTCTCCTCTTGTTGCAGGCCCCAATTTTCCATGGGCACGCGTTTGCCATCCACGTCGGAGGCGGGCAGACGGCCGATATCGAGAAGATCTCGCAAGCTCTGGCGGGCGAACACGTGAACATCACGCACAGCGCAGACGACGCTCCTACCAACGTAAACGCTGCCGGGCAGAATGATATCCAGGTTTCCATCATCCCCGATGCCAGCCATCCCGCTAGTTTCTGGTTGTGGGCGGCGTCGGATAACCTGCGAATCGCCGCTTCGACTGCCGTCGAATGCGCGGAGACCATGACCGCGGCCCGGCCCCGGGGCAAGATCCAATGAGCAGTGGAGCCCGGCCGCTCTCGCACACCGGGGGCTTGTTTCCTACTCTGCTCTTGTGCCTTCTTGGCGCTGGATGCGGTTATCACACCGCCGGGCACACCACGACGATTCCCCAGAATGTTCGCACCATTGCTATTCCGGCATTCGTCAACCAGACGCAAACCTATAAAATCGAGCAGATGCTGACTACCGCGGTGGTGCGGGAGATGGTGACTCGAACCCACTACCACGTCGTGGACCAGGCGGACACTGATGCCGACGCCACCTTGCACGGCACGGTGCTCTCTACTTACACCACGCCTCTGACTTATGATTCGAAGTCCGGCCGGGCCGCCAGTTTGCTGGTGGTGATTTCGATGAAGGTTGCGCTGCAGGATAAACAGGGCAAAATGCTTTATCAGAATCCGTCCTATTTGTTCCGCGAGCAGTACGAAGTGTCACGCGATCCCAGCAGTTTCTTCGAGGAGGATTCGCCGGCATTCCAAAGGCTGTCGCACGACTTCGCCCAAACCCTGGTGTCCAATATTCTGGAGGGTTTCTGATGCGCGCCTTTGCCCAGGCGGATCGTTTCGTTTCCGAAGTGCAGGCGCGCAAGCTGCGGCCGGCGTATGTGTTCGTCGGGGATGAAGTGTTTTTTCGCAAGCGTTGCAGGGAAGCCATTCTGGAACATCTGGTAACTCCCGACCTGCGCGATTTCAGTCTTTTCGAGTTTGATCTAGGGGACACGGACCTGGCGGAGGTGCTCGACCGGGCGCGCACTCCATCGCTGATGGCCCCGTTTCAGGTCTTCTTTGTCCGCGGGGTGAAGAACCTCTTTGGGCGCGGATCGAACGAGGGCAAACTGGCCGCCATCGAGGAATACTGCAAGAGCCCCAACCCGGACGCGGTGCTGATCTTCGTTGCCGACCATATCAGTATTCCCGCCGATGCCCGCCGCATGGAGTTGACCGACAAAGAGCGTTACGAGCGCATTCGCGAATCCATGGGCGAATACTGCGCCATTGTCGAACTGGCGCGGGTGGAAGAGAGCGAGGCAGTGCGCTGGATCGGCGAATACTGCCTCACTCGCGAGGTGAAGATGGACGCCGACGCTGCCCGCGAACTGGTCGACGCGCTCGGCGGCGACATGATGATGGTTTCAAACGAACTGGAAAAACTGATTCTTTATGTCGGTGAAAAGAAGCGCGTCACCCTGGGTGACGTGGAAACCATGGTGCTGGCCGCCAAGCAGAGGTCGTTATATGAACTGACGGATGCGATCTCGGCTCGGGACCGGGTGCGGGCTTTGCAGATGCTGGACGCAATTCTGACAACGGGCGAAGGCGATGAAGCCGCCATCGGCCATCTTTATATGCTGGCCAAGACTTTCCGCCAGATGCTGGTGATCCTGGAGCGCAACGTCCGCGACCAGCGCATGCTGTGGGCGGCGTTGTGGCAGGGATTTCGCGTGCCGCCATTTGCCGCGGATGACATTATCCGTCAGGCGCGTCGTTATAGATCAAAGCGTGAACTGACGCGCGCCATCCGACTGGTGGCCAAGACGGATCTGGCGTTACGCTCAAACCCGCCAAGCAAACGCATGGTGCTGGAAAAGCTGGTACTGGATCTGACGGCCGAGCCCAAGCCAGAAGTGGCGGGATGGTCGCAGGAAGAATTGCCAGTGTGAGAGAAGTCAGCTTTTGGCTGTTAGCCGTTAGCTTTTGGCTTTAAGAGCTAGAAGCCCCAGCTATTTCACCGCATTGCGGCGCGCGCTCAAGCGGGACTTGTAGCGCGAAGCGGTGTTCTTGTGAATCACGCCCTTCTGCACCGCCTTGTCGAGAGCGGAGACGGTTTGCCGCAACGCCTGCTCGGAGGCTTGCGCGTCGCCTTTAGCTAGGGTCTCTCGGAGTTCGCGCAGCACGGTGCGCAGGCGGGAGGTGTTGGCGCGGTTGCGGACGGTGCGTTTCACAGTCTGACGGGCGCGCTTCAGCGCGGAAAAATGATTTGCCATGGTGGTTCGTTACCTTCGTTTAGCTAGAGAGATGTTCCGGTGACTACCGAATAGCTTATTTTACGGGAGTGAGTTGCCGACGGTCAAACCGGATATGTCCGAGACGTTAGATCGCCTTAAGGTTCTAATCGACTCTTCGACCCCCATCGTCGTACTAGAGACAGTGGAGGAGATGCGGGCGGTTCGCCTGGTGCGTCTGGCTTGTGCTGCCCTCAATCTGGCCACCTTCGAATGGAGCATTGCCACCGGCCTGGCGCGTTGCGGTAGAGACAGCGAACCAGCTCTCGAGCTTGGACATCTCCCCTCACATTCCGGAACCGGCACCGATGCAACCGACGTAGCCACGCAGGCGATCTACAACAGTCGTGAACCTGCGCAAGTCCTCGGGGTCATGGAAGGCATATCCCTGGAAGCGGCTTTCATTCTCAAAGATTCTCATCGTCACATGGAAGATCCGGTCGTGGTAAGGTGTCTGCGAGATGTGGGACAGAAGTTCTCCCAGAACCGCCGCACGGTGGTTATTACCTCGCCCTCGATCGTCATGCCGCCAGAGTTGGCCAGTTTAGTGGAGTTCCTTGAACTTCCGCTCCCGGACAAGACACGCCTGAGACAGATCGTGGACGAAATGATCGTGCGGGTGGGGAAGAATCGCACCCTGCGGCGTACGCTCGATGCGTCGGGGCTCGATGCAATGACCAACAACCTTCGAGGACTTACCGAAGAAGAGGCCGAGCGGGCCGTGTCGCAAGCGATTGTAGCGCGCTATGGATTGACTCCTGAGGTCGTAACCGATGTTCTGCTGGCTAAGAAAGAGATGTTGCGCCGGTCGGAGATGCTCGATTTCGTCGAGGCAACCGATTCGCTGGCCAGCGTCGGAGGGCTCGACAATCTGAAGAACTGGCTGGCGCAGCGGCGCGGTGCGTGGGAAGACCAGGCGCGAGCCTTTGGTCTGGAACCTCCACGGGGTGTAATCATTCTCGGGGTTCAGGGTTGCGGCAAGAGCATGTGCGCTCGATCGATTGCCGGCGAATGGAAATTGCCCTTGGTGAAGTTCGATACCGCTGCGGTCTTCGACAAATACATAGGAGAGACAGAAAAGCGAATCCAGAGAGTATTTCACGTCGCCGAAGAGCTGGCGCCTTGCGTCCTTTGGATCGATGAACTGGAAAAGGTTTTTGCGGGGACAGGAGCCGATTCGGCGTCCGTCGATGCAGGCGTTTCGTCGAGGTTACTCGCGGCGTTTCTCTCCTGGATGCAGGATCGCAAGTCGCCGGTTTTTGTTGCCGCGACTTGCAACAATGTCTCGGCGTTACCGCCCGAGTTGATCCGAAAAGGCCGCTTTGATGATCTTTTCTTTGTTGATCTGCCGAACCAGGCGGAGCGCAAGCAGATTTTTGCGATCCAGTTGGCGAAGCGCAAGAGGAATCCTGCGGAATTTGCTTTGGATCAGGTTTCGGCGGCGGCGCGAGGCTATTCCGGAGCCGAGCTTGAAGCCGCACTCCAGACGGCGTTGTACGCTGCTTACTCCAGCAAGCAATCGTTGACGTCGCAAACACTTCTCCAGGCATTGAAGGCGACTGTCCCACTTTCAATCACCCGGGCAGAAGAAATTCAGAAACTACGGGATTGGGCGCGGACCCGAGCAGTTCCAGCCTCTCTTGACAATGCGAGAAGCGAAGGGGCGTAGTGGCTCCTTCGGAACAAACCGGGTAGTGGTGCTTTAGCACGCTAAGACCCCACTACCAACAAACCGGTGGCCATTGACTCGCCTCCCCCCGCGCGATACCCTATGCTCAATGGTAGTTGCCTGCGCCTCGGGCGCGCGCATTCCGGCGGGTTCCACCTCCATACTGAAGAATGATTTGTGTGTAAAGACGGTCGCGGTGTCTTTGAGCCGCGCCAGCATCCGTCGGCGCATGCTGAAACCCGGAGGTCATCCCCGAAACTGAATGAAGAAGAGTATTGAGATCAGCCATCACATTGAAACTCTCTTCGGCACTCGCGACGAGAACCTACATGTGCTCGAAGACGGCCTGAACATCAACATTGACCTGCGTTCTGATTCGATTGAACTGGAAGGCGCTGCCCGCGATGTAGCCCGCGCCGAACAGGTATTCGCCGATTACGACCACCTGCAGCGCTCCGGACACACCTTCAACAACGGCGACCTGAACAGCATGTTGCGCGTGCTGATGGCCGACCCCAAAGCCACGCTGCGTGGGCTGGCGGAAGCCGGGCGGCAGCGCTCCTTCGGACGGCGCACGGTTCAGCCCAAGAGCCTCAACCAGCGGCGCTATGTGGAAGCCATCGAACAGCATGACATGGTCTTCGGCATCGGTCCGGCGGGCACGGGGAAGACTTACCTGGCCGTGGCTATGGCGATTTCAGCCTTGCTGTCGAAGCGGGTGAACCGGATTATTCTGGCACGCCCGGCGGTCGAGGCCGGCGAACGCCTGGGATTCCTACCAGGAACGCTGCAGGACAAAATCGATCCCTACCTGCGGCCGCTTTATGACGCTCTCTACGACATGCTCGATCCGGAGAAGGTGGATCGCTACCTGGAGAAGAATGTGATCGAAATTGCGCCCATTGCGTTCATGCGCGGGCGCACACTCAACGATTCCTTCGTGATTCTGGATGAGGCGCAGAACACCACCTCGGAACAAATGAAAATGTTCGTCACCCGTCTGGGTTTCAATTCCAAGGCGGTGATTACCGGCGACGTAACCCAGATCGATCTGCCGAACGCCCGCCGCAGCGGATTGCTGGAAGCGGTGGACGTGCTCAAGAGCGTGGAGGGATTGACTTTCGTCTACTTCGACGAAAGCGATGTGGTGCGTCACCACCTGGTGCAGCGCATCATTCGCGCCTACGACGAGCACAAGACCAGAGTTGCGGAACAGCAACTGTCGTTGCTTGAGGCAAGAACGAGCGCCAATGGCAAGACCAACGGCACGGAAATTCCGGCGCAGAAGCCTGTGTCTCCCGAGATTGTAGAAACCGAAGAATAAAGCCGTACAATTGAATGGGAGGGTGCCAGCGGGCGGCCCTCCTGTTTGCTTTTAGCAGCGGGTATCGGCTCGACTGAACGTGATCATTTTCCGAACACCAGTTGCGGGGCTGAGCACGGCGTCACTGGGCAGATTCGTGACCCGAGCCCGGCGGGCGGCTCGATTGAAAAAGATGGCGAATGTCCTGGTGACCACGAGTGGCGAACTGCAACAGCTTAACCGCCGCTTCCGCGGAAAGAATCGGCCCACGGACGTGCTATCGTTTCCGGCAGCGAGAGGAATCGCGGACTTCGCTGGAGATGTAGCCATTTCGGCAGAAATTGCGGCTCGCAATGCAGCCGAGCTCGGGCATACGGCGGCGACGGAAGTCAAACTCCTGGCTCTGCACGGAATCTTGCATCTTGCCGGATACGACCATGAAAGAGATGACGGCGAGATGGCCCGGAAGGAAGAGCGAATTCGCAGAGCGCTGAGATTGCCCGTAGGGCTGATTGGGAGGAACGAAGCAAGAGTGCGAACTCCGGCAAAGGCCGCCGCTCGCCGCGGAATACAGAAGAAACGATGAGTCCCCGTCAACCTTGATGAACTACGCCATTGCACTCGCGCTGGTTGTGCTGCTGGGGTTGCTGACTCTTGTGTCTTACGTGGATCGTCTCTACTCCGAAATTGGCAAGTTCCTCTCGCGAGAGTTTCAGGACAACATCGACGCCTTCGAACTGAATGTAGAACCAAAATTGAAAGTCAGCCGGGAGCGGGCGGTGTTGTCAATGGCGGTGCTTGCCCAGTTGACCACAGCTGCTATCGCGATGCTCATCGGTTTTGCCGTCTTTCGCGACCGCGCCTGGAGCCTCGAGGAAATCTTACAGGCGACTCTGAGTCTGGTCCTGATTGTGATCCTGTGCAATCGGTTTCTGCCATTTGTATTTTTTTCCCGGACCACAGGGCGATGGCTTGCGCGATGGGCGTTCGTTTTGCGCATGCTCATTTATGCGGTCCTGCCGGTCACCCTGGTTGTGGGATTTCTGCAGTCGGTGGCGGCTCTAACCCGAGAACACACGGAGGAGCAACCGGAAACCCAGTCTGAGGCCGTGGATGCCTTGATCGAAGCCGGCCAGGAGGAAGGTATCCTGGACGAAAGCAACCGCGACCTGATTCAATCCGTGGTGGAGTTCGGCGAGAAGACGGTGCGGGAGGCGATGAAGCCGCGTCCGGAGATTGTGGCCGTGCCCACGAATACCACAGTCGAGCAGTTCGTCGAGCTGCTGCGGGACAAGCCCTTTTCCCGCGTTCCCGTGTTTGAGGGCACCATTCACAACATCAAGGGCATCGTTTACGCCCAGGATGTGCTGCAGGTGCCGGACACGGAGGCGCGTACACGCACCGTCGATACGCTTATGCGCAAGGATGTGTACTTTGTGCCGGAGAGCAAGCTGGGCAGCGATCTGCTGCGCGAAATGCAGAAGAGCAACATCCGCATGGCCATTGTGGTCGATGAATATGGCGGAGTGGCTGGTCTGGTGACGATCGAGGACCTGGTGGAGGAGATCGTCGGTGAAATTCGTGATGAGCATGACAAGGCCGACTTGGTGCGCGAGAACGAACATTCGTACGTGGTGCCGGGGAATATGGATATCGACCGTCTGAGTGAACTGTTCGGACTGAAGCCCGAGGGCAAAGAGTCCGCCACCGTGGCCGGACTTGTGAGCGAATTGGCTGGGAGAATCCCGCAGAAGGGAGAAGTAGTGGCGGAGGACGGCCTGCGCTTCGAGGTTCTGGAAGCGACAGAACGACGGGTCAAGCGGGTGCGGATTTCAGTGGTCGAGCCCAAGCAGATGCGGCTGATTTAGCCTCGTGCTGCCGGCGCTCGTGTCCTCCAATGGGCGCCCCTTCAATCCTCCACATCACCATGAGCTTTCATTCCGGATTTGCGTGCATTCTTGGCCGGCCAAATGCTGGGAAATCCACGCTGCTCAACGCGCTGGTAGGCGAGAAACTGGCCATCATAAGTCCGAAGCCACAAACCACCCGCAACCGAATTTTGGGGATCGTGCAAGTCCCACCGACGAAAAATCGCCCGGGCGGGCAGGTGGTTCTGGTCGACACACCGGGTGTGCACAAGCCGGATAGTTCACTGGGGCGCAAGATGATGGCGGAAGTGCGCGAGGCGCTGGGAAGTTGCGACCTGCTGCTGCTGATTGTGGATGTAACTCAGAGATTTGGCAAGGGTGACCAGTTCTCGCTGGAGATGGCTAAAAAGACTGGGACGCCAGTTTTTCTTTTGCTGAATAAGATCGATTTGCTCACCCAGAAGGACAAGCTTTTACCGATTATTGAGGAATACCGCAAGCTCTCCGCGTTTCGCGAGATCATCCCACTTTCGGCGCGAAAACAGGAGGGGCTGGATATTCTCCTGGAGAAGGTGGTGGCGAATCTGCCGAAGGGTAAGCCCCACTTCCCCGAGGATCAAGTTACCGACCAGCCGGTGCGCTTCATGGTGTCGGAAATTATCCGAGAGCAGGTGCTGTTGGCGACCAGCGAAGAGGTCCCCTACGCAACGACGGTGGTGATTGACCAGTTTGAGGAAGGGAAGAAGCTCACTCGCATTGCGGCAACCATCCATTGTGAACGAGACGGACAGAAGCGAATCCTGGTGGGGCGGCAGGGGCAGATGCTCAAAAAAATCGGCACCCAGGCCCGGCTCCAGATCGAAAAAATGGTGGGTACGCGAGTTTACCTGGAACTATTTGTGAAGGTGAGTCCCGGGTGGCGAGAGTCGCACACGTTTATTGAAGAGCTGGACTGGCGGCGTCAGGTAGGCCACCTCTGAGTTAATGTAGGCGCGGGCGTCCCTCCCCGTGCTGGGGCTCCACCGAAGTTCGTTCTTGATCGAAGATCTCCCAGGTTTCTGACGGCATCCGCACGGGCGGGGACGCCCGCGCCTACATTATTATTCCTTCGCGGCAATGGCCAGAGTCTTCATTTTGCGATAAAGGTGGCTGCGCTCGAGGCCCAGAACCTCAGCGGTACGGCTTACATTTCCGTGATTCTCGTCTAACTTCTTCAAAATGTAGTCGCGCTCGTAGGCGGCGCGTGCCTCATGCAAGGTTGAAAACTCGCTGCCCGCGGCGCGCCGGCTGCCATCGCGATGAACCAGCGGCGGCAGGTGCTTGCGCTCAAAACGCACCGTAGTGGGATTCATGATGACGATGCGCTCGATCACATTGCGCAGCTCCCGCACATTCCCCGGCCAGGAATACCGCGACAGCACGTCGATGGCATCATCGGTGAGTTCGCGTGAACGGCGTCCATACGCGGCAGAAAACTCCTTAAGAAAATGGCGCGCCAACAGCGGAACGTCCTCCCGGCGCTCGCGCAATGGCGGCACAGAGAACGGGATGACGTTCAGCCGGTAGAAAAGATCTTCCCGAAAATTTCCTTTCGAGATTTCCTCTTCCAAATCCTTGTTAGTGGACGCGATCACCCGGGTGTCAATGGTGATCGGCTCGTCACCGCCGACAGGGACAAAACGCTGCTCATCGAGGGTGCGCAGGACCTTGGATTGGGTCTTAAGACTCATGTCACCGATCTCATCGAGAAAAAGCGTGCCCCCATGTGCCTTGTGAAAGGTGCCCTCTTTGTCGAGCGCAGCCCCCGGGAATGAACCCTGACGGTGACCGAAAAGTTCGCTTTCAATCAAATCCTCGGGGATAGCCGCGCAGTTTACTTCGACGAACATTCCGTCCTTGCGCGGGCTTTGCATGTGGATTGCACGAGCTACCAGTTCCTTGCCCGTGCCGGACTCGCCGTAGATCAGCACTCGGCCATTGGTGGGCGCCATGATCTGAATTTGTTGGCGCAGCGCTTTCATGGGAACGCTGTCACCGGCGATGACACTCTTGGGAACCAGCTTCTGCTTGAGGTCGCGGTTCTCATCCCGCAGGCGCCTGGCATCGATCGCGTTCTTAATCAGGATTAAGGTCTTGTCCAGCGACAGGGGCTTTTCCAGGAAATCGTAGGCGCCAAGTTTGGTGGCGCGCACCGCGGTTTCAATGGTCCCGTGCCCCGAGATCATAATGACCTCAGGCGCGGTCTCGATCTCGCGTATCTTTTCCAGGGTCTCCAGTCCGTCGATTCCGGGGAGCCAGATGTCCAGCAGCACCAAGTCGAACGCTCTTTTGCGCAAGGCCTCCAGACAAGCTTCGCCGCTGTCCGCCTGCGTGGCAGCGTAGCCTTCATCCTGAAGCACTTCGGCGAGCGATTGCCGGATGCTGGATTCGTCGTCCACGATGAGGATGCTATGCATGTTGTTCGAAAACGGGTGCGTTGGCCGCTTCGGTTACGACCGGGAGTTCGACCACGAACCTGGTGCCCGCAGGTTTGTTCTCTTCGACCCGGATGGAGCCTTGATGGTCCTCGATGATACGGCTCACAATCGCCAGTCCGAGACCGGTTCCACGCTTTTTGGTGGAGAAATAGGGAAGGAAAAGCCGTTCTTTGAGCTCCTGCGTGACTCCGGGGCCGGTGTCGGCCACCACAATTTCGACGGCTTCACGGCTTGCCACCAGCGCCGTGGAAATCTGGATTTCGCGGAAGACTACGTCTTGCATGGCCTCGGCAGCATTGTCCACGAGGTTGGCGAGGGCGCGCTTGATCGCCTCCGCATCCGCCATTACGCTGGGCAAATCTGGCGCCAAACTTGTGCGCACGGGAATGTTTTCCAGGCGTCCGTTGAACATCGCCAGGGTCGTTTCCACGATGGCGTTGATATTGGCGGGATGAGGCTGAGCCGTGGGGAAGCGGGCGAGAGTGGAGAACTCATCCACCAGGGCGCGAACAGTTTCAACCGCTCCGGCGATGGTCTCCGCACAACTATTGAGGACCTGCAGAGTGGCCGCGTCGGGATGGGATGACCTGCTGATGTGCCGCCGGATACGCTCCGCGGAAAGGGCGATGGGGGTAAGCGGGTTCTTGATCTCGTGCGCTACCCTGCGCGCTACCTCCCGCCACGCCGCCTGTTTCTGAGCCTTCAGCAGATCGGAAAGATCCTCGAAGACGAGAACATATCCCAGACCCTGACCATCATGCTTGAGCGTGGCCACCGTAACCGCGACGTTGAGAGTGGCGTGCTGTACCTCCATCTCCATTTGGGTCGTGGTAGTACTCAGGCGATCCGCCCGGCGCAGCAACGGTTCCAGATTATCGAGGACATCGGCGGCGAAGACGTCGCGAAGCGATGCCCCAATTAATACCTTCGGCATTCCAGAATCCATCCCGTTGGGACGAAACAGGCGCAGCAGAGCATCGTTAACGTGGGTGACCTGGCGATCCGCGTTCAGTGAAAGCACGCCGTTCGGGATGCTCTCCAGAATGGTTTCGATGTGGCGCCGCCGTTGTTCCAGGGCAACGTTGGCAGCGCTCAGGTCACGGCTGGAAGCTTCAATTTGGCGCCGGCTGGATTCCAGTTCCTCGGCCATGCGATTGAAGGATTGCACCAGGTCGCCAATCTCGTCGGCAGCGTGAATTTCGACTCGATAGTCAAGCCGGCCCCGGGAAATCTCCTGAGTGGCTTCGGCGAGCGCGATGACCGGGCGGGTCACCAACTTGGAGAGGAAAAGGGCCAGCCAGGTAGTAGCGAAGAGCACTACGACCGTCAGCAGAAGCAGCACTTCCATGTAAGTCCGTCGTACCAGCCGGCGTCCGTGC
Organism: Terriglobales bacterium; assembly: GCA_049582765.1. GTDB lineage: Bacteria > Acidobacteriota > Terriglobia > Terriglobales > Acidobacteriaceae > JBAUUQ01. Next base: position 266,968 of record JBAUUQ010000018.1, on the reverse strand, counting down.
GCCAGTTCCAGATAGCGCTGCTGGCTGGCTTCCACCTGTTGCTCGGTCTCGGAAAACTTCTTGGGCAACGGCATGGCAACCAGAATCTGGCCCTGCTCACCCACGGGCGCGCTCCCAAGGATGTATTCGGTGTGCTCCCAGGTGAACGATGCGGGGCCGACTGACTTCAAAGCCGCAGGCGGAAGCTTGCTCTTCAGCGACGACCAGCTTGTGGGAGCGCCAAAACTGGCTTCGGCGTCCCCATTGTCAATGGCGACGGCGAAACCGCCCTGCAGGGTGGATTCATGGCGGCGGAATTCGTCCACTGCACTGGAGAAATTGTGGCTTTCGAAGGCGCGCTGCGTCTCCGGAGCGGAAGCGATCGAAGCTGCTTCGGCGTGCGCGTTCTGGGCAGCATATTGAGCCAGCAATGAGGCCATAGTCGCCGTATCCTGGCGCACCTCCTCCACTGGAGTTGAAAACCATTTGTCGATGGAGCGGTTCATCAGCACGTAGGCGAAGAAGAACATGCCGATGACTGGCAAGAACGACAGCAGAAGACTCGCGACCACCAAGCGAGTCCGGAATTTCGATCCCAGGACGCCCAGCCGTCTTTCGGCAAACAGTTTCAGGACGTTCCGGGCCAGAACGAAGGTAAGCGCCAGAAAGAGAACAAAAATGAGCGCGGACAGGGAAGCGAAGAACAAGAGTTGTTGGTTGGTGCCCGGGCTTACAGGAAGATCAAAAGAAGTGAGCGCGAAGAGGATAGCAAAGAGCAGTACAAGGCCCGCCGCCACCGGAATAATCACCTTTTTCCGGCTGGGAGGTTTCTGCTCCAAACGGGTTGGAGTTGGCGAGGGCAATTCCATGATAGTTTCGCAGCACTAACTCGTAAGTGCTCTCATTATATGCGGTTCCTGAGTCAATGATGCTTGCCCGATGCGGCGATGAGTCCATGGATCTCTTCCAGCGAGGCGCAGGGCAGATGTGCTGGAAATCAGTTCTCGGATGTTGCTTCCCAGTTCTTAGCTGGTTCGATCTGCGAGACTCGGGCTTACCGAAGTTCATGCACTTCTGAAGCTTGTGAGCCGCAAATGCGCGTCTGGCGTGCTCTCCGCGAGTGGTAAGTGCATTAAGCTCCTGACTTACGTGGGACAAGTACTAAAGTTACTGGTGAAGTAACGCCTCTGCGTTGACAATTTATGTCAACGCGAAGCAGGTAGCGATTTCTCCCCTACAAACAGTAGCGATTCGCGTGCGCCAAGCGAAAGCTTTGGCATTTTTCTGCCGCACGGATAGGAGATCGAGGTATGTCTCAACGGCTGGGAGATCTTCTGGTAAAAGAGAAGATCATTTCCCCAGAGCAGTTGGAGCAAGCAGTCAAGGTCCAGAAGGAGACCAACGTTCGCCTGGGCGCGGCCCTGGTGAAGCTTGGTTTCCTCAGCGACGAGGACGTTACCAATTTTCTCTCCCGGCAGTATGGCGTTCCTGCCATCAATCTTTCTTACTTCGAAATTGATCCTTCCGTCGTCAAGTTGATTCCTTACGAGACCGCCAAGCGCTACCAGATTCTACCGCTGAGCCGCGTGGGCGCATCGCTGACCATCGCCATGGTCGATCCCACGAACGTTTTCGCCATGGACGACATCAAGTTCATGACGGGCTTCAATATCGAACCCGTGGTGGCGTCGGAGAGCTCGATTCTTCAAGGCATCGACAAGGCCTACGGCACGACCAAGGACGAAGACCTCGAGCAGGTAATGCAGTCGATGACGGAGATGGACGAAGCCGACGTCGAACTGCAGGCCGAACAGGAAGAAGTAGGGCTGGCCGACTTGGAACGGGCGGCGGACGAAGCGCCGATCGTCAAGCTGGTCAACCTGATCCTGACCGACTCGGTAAAGCGGGGCGCGAGCGACATCCACATGGAACCCTATGAAAAAGAGTTCCGGGTGCGCTTCCGTATTGACGGCATCCTGCAGAGCATCATGTCACCGCCGTTGAAATTAAAGGACGCCATCATCTCGCGCATGAAAATTATGGCCAAGCTGGACATCAGCGAAAAGCGGTTGCCGCAAGACGGCCGCATCATGCTGAAGATGGCCATAGGCGGACGCAAGAAGCAGCTCGACTTCCGTGTAAGCACACTTCCCACCCTGTGGGGCGAGAAGATTGTGCTTCGCTTGCTCGACAAAGAAAACCTGCGTCTGGACATGACCAAACTTGGGTTCGAACCGGAGTCTTTGGTCAAGTTCGAGAAAGCCATTCTGAAACCGTACGGCATGGTTCTAGTGACCGGGCCCACGGGATCGGGAAAAACCAACACGCTGTACTCGTCCATTTCGCGCCTGAATACGCTGGATACGAACATCATGACCGCGGAAGATCCGGTCGAGTTCCAGTTGGGCGGAGTCAACCAGGTACAGATGAAAGAGCAGATCGGACTGAACTTTGCGGCGGCTTTGCGCGCTTTTCTGCGGCAAGACCCCAACATCATCCTGGTCGGCGAAATTCGAGACTTTGAGACGGCGGAAATCGCGATTAAGGCCGCTCTCACTGGACACCTGGTGCTCTCGACTCTGCATACCAACGGAGCCCCTGAGACCATTACCCGGCTCATGAACATGGGCATTGAGCCCTTTCTGGTGGCCACATCGGTGCACCTCATCTGTGCTCAGCGCCTGGTACGGCGGGTATGTAAGGACTGCGCAGAAGTTGTGGATGTTCCACAGCAAACCCTGATCGACGAGGGCTACTCGCCGGAAGAGGCTAAGACTGTCAAGATCCAGAAGGGCAAAGGGTGCAGTGTTTGCAACAGCACCGGCTACAAGGGACGCGTGGGCTTGTACGAGGTGATGGAGGTGGATGACGAAATCAGGGAACTGGTTCTGGTGGGAGCCTCGGCGGTCGAACTAAAGAAGAAAGCCATTGAGCGCGGCATGATCACCTTGCGCCGCAGCGGTCTGATTAAGGTGGCCGCAGGACAAACGACCTTGGAAGAAGTAGCCCGGGAGACCATTCACTAGCCGCCCGGCTGAGAAGAAAGGGACAAACGATGTCGCTATCGTTAAGCGATCTGTTGCGAAGAATGTTAGAAATGCAGGGCAGCGATCTTCACCTTACGACCAACTCGCCGCCGCAAATCCGCGTCCACGGCCATTTAGTGCCTCTGGACCTGCCGCAAATGACGCCGGCGGAGACCAAACAGCTGGCCTACAGCGTGATGACCGATTCCCAGAAGCACCGCTTCGAGGAAAACCTCGAACTGGACTTCTCTTTCGGTATGAAGGGCCTGGCACGGTTTCGCGCCAACGTTTTCAATCAGCGTGGCGCCACCTCGGCTGTCTTTCGTTTGATTCCTTTCGAGATCAAGTCTTTCAACCAGTTGGGACTACCCGCGGTGGTGAGCAAGATGTGCGACAAACCGCGTGGATTGGTGCTGGTCACCGGGCCAACCGGATCGGGCAAATCCACAACCCTGGCCGCCATGATCGACAAGATCAATACCGAGCGCCATGATCACATCCTCACCATTGAGGACCCCATCGAATTCGTGCACATGAACAAGAACTGCGTGGTCAACCAGCGCGAGTTGCACGCCGATACCAAGAGTTTTGCCGATGCCTTGCGCGCCGCCCTGCGCGAGGACCCGGATGTGGTGCTGATCGGCGAAATGCGCGATCTGGAAACCATTGAATCGGCGTTGCGTATCGCGGAAACCGGCCACCTCACTTTCGGCACATTGCACACCAACTCGGCATCCTCGACCATCAACCGCATCATTGACGTGTTCCCAGCGCACCAGCAGCCGCAGATTCGGGCACAGCTGTCGCTGGTGCTGGAAGGCATCATGTGCCAAACCCTGCTGCCGCGGGCCGATGGCAAAGGCCGCGCCATGTGCATGGAGGTTCTGGTGCCTAATTCCGCGGTGCGCAACCTGATTCGGGAAGACAAGATTCACCAGATCTACTCGGCCATGCAGTCCGGGCAGGACAAGTTTGGGATGCAGACATTCAACCAGGCGCTGGCCACGGTTTATTTCCAGAAGCAGATCACCCTGGAAATGGCGCTGTCCCGTTCCAGCAACCAGGACGAGTTGACCGAGATGATCAACCGGGGTGCGACCCTGCTGGGCCGCAATCAATCGGGAACTGGGGCCATGGCCAAAGCCGCGGCACCCAGCAAAAGGTAGAACCTCCGATTTGGGTCGCCGAGACTGTTCGGGGAAATTCAAGTGAGTGCAAGAAAGCTTTAACCGGGGCGTTGCAAGCGGCGCGCTGGTAAAGAAACGCAACGCAGCGAAGCGAGGTTAACCATGCCAGTTTTTACATTTTCGGGGAAGAACGAGGCCGGTGAGAAGGTCAGCGGTGAGCGGGTTGCCGCCAACAAACAATCCTTGACGATGCAATTGCGCCGCGAACGCATCACTGCGGGCGCGATTCGGGAGAAGGGCAAGGAATTTGTCATGCCCACCTTCGGCTCGGGCAGTGTCAAGGTCAAGGAGATCGCCATCTTCTTCCGGCAATTCTCGGTGATGATCGACGCCGGTCTGCCTCTGGTGCAATGCCTGGAGATTCTGGCGGCGAACCAGGAGAATCAGGCTTTCCAAAAAACCCTCACTGGGGTCCGGACCACCGTCGAAGGCGGTGCGACCCTGGCCAACGCCATGCGCCAATTTCCCAAAGTCTTCGATGATCTGACCACCAACATGATCGAGGCCGGCGAAACCGGCGGTATTCTGGACATCATCCTGCAGCGCCTAGCGGTGTACGTGGAAAAGGCCGTGAAACTGCGCGCTGCCGTGAAGTCCGCTCTGATCTACCCGGTGTCGGTTGTGAGCTTGGCCGGGCTGATTGTCGCAGCACTGTTGAAATGGGTCGTACCAATCTTCGCCAACCTGTTTGTCGGTCTGGGTGTGGCGTTGCCGTTGCCCACCCGTATCGTGATTGGACTGAGCGCGTTCGTCGGCCAGTTCTGGTGGTTTTTCCTGTTTGGCGTTGGCGGGCTGGTTGTCGGCGTCAAGCAGCTGCGCAAGAATCCGCGGGCGTCCTACTACATGGACTGGGGCTTGCTGAAGTTGCCGGTGCTTGGTCTCCTGCTGCGAAAAATCGCGGTGGCGCGGTTTACGCGAACTCTTGGCACCCTGATCACCTCGGGCGTTCCTATCCTGGAAGGCCTGACCATTACCGCCCGGACATCCGGTAACAAGGTGCTGGAAGAAGCCCTGATGAAAGTGCGGAAGGCGATCGAAGAAGGCCGCACCATCGTCGATCCGTTGCGCGAATGCGGAGTATTTCCCAACATGGTCACGCAGATGATCGGTGTCGGTGAGGCCACGGGCGCCATGGATTCGATGCTGCAGAAGATTGCTGATTTCTATGAAGAGGAAGTCGACTCGGCGACCAAGGACATGCTGGCCATGCTGGAGCCGCTTATTATCGGTTTGTTGGGCGTCACCATCGGCGGCATCGTGATATCGCTGTACATGCCGTTGTTCTCGATGATTGCCAAGCTGGCGGGCTAGTACTCCGTTTGGCTAAGGCGGCAGGGAGGGGCCGGGAGCCGGAAGCCGTTCCCTCCAGAATCTGGCCGCTCTATCTATCAGCTGGTGCTAATCGCGATTAGGGACAGAAATGCAATCCATGTTCGATGAGCGGCTGTGGCTGGCCTGGCTGGTCAAGGTTCGCATCATCATCCTGACATTCTTACTGGGGATCGAGCTGGCGATTGCCCGGCTTACACCCAGCGCCTTTCCGCTGCGGTTGTTCGTCGATGCCATTTTGCTGTGGTACACCATCTCCATTTTCTACGTTCTCTTGCTTTCTTTCTGGCAGGAATACCGCATTCAGTCGCTGCTGCAGGTAGTTACTGATTTGGCCATGGTCAGCCTGGTGGTCTATGCCACCGGGGGCGTTGACAGTTCCTTCAATTTTCTTTACCCCCTGGTCATTATTGTGGCCTGCATTCTGCTGCCCCGGGTTTGGGCGTACTTGACCGCAGCGCTGGCCTTCATTCTGTACGGGACAGTCCTGGAACTGACCTATTTCGCGGTGATTCCTTCGTATTCGACTACTCATCCCGAAGTGAAGGCGTTGCAGGCTATTATTCTGGTCAACCTGTTCGGCTATCTTGCCGTCGCCTATCTTGCCGGGCTGCTGGCCACCAAGCTGCGTCAGGTGGACGTAAAGCTGAAACATACCAGCGGCGCCCTGGAGAGCCTGCAGGCACTGCACGAGAATATCGTCCAGTCCATCACCGGAGGACTGATCACTACCGGTCTTGATGGACACATCACGTTGGTCAACACCGCAGGGCAAAAGCTGCTCGAGCGTCCGGAGGAAGAACTGTTGGGGCAGCCGGTCCATCGTTTGTTTCTCGACCCGCTGCCACAGGTGGATTCTGATCGCCCGCACGCTGAAGTGCGCTGGCTCGGGGCCAACGGATATCGCAAGACGTTCCGCGTGCTGGGGTCGGCACTGGTAGTGCCGGGGGCCCGCACGGTGGGATACGTCTATACCTTTGACGATCTGACCAAGATCAGGCGTCTGGAGCGGGAAGTCCGCATGCAGGACCGTCTGGCCGCGGTAGGCCGTCTGGCCGCGGCGATTGCCCATGAGATCCGCAATCCCCTAACCTCTATTGCCGGCTCCGTGAGCCTGCTTTCTGGTATTCCCAACCTTACCGGGGAGCAGCGCCAGTTGCTCCAGATTGTGACCCGCGAATCCGAACGCTTGAATGGCATCATCACGGAGTTCCTGGATTATTCCCGTAGCCGGCAATACCAGTTCAAGAAAGTCGATCTGTTGCCGCTGCTGGAAGACACGCTCACCCTGCTCGAACACCGCTTGGCCGCGGAGCACGCCGGCATCCGGGTGGAGAGAAGATACTCCTGCAAGCAGGCCTGGACGCAGGCGGACGGGGACAAGATCAAACAGGTCTTCTGGAATTTCTGTGAGAACGCCGTCCGCGCCATGCGCGACGGAGGAACTCTGACGGTTTCCGTAGAGCCGATGGAAGACGACTGGCAGATTAACTTTGCCGACACTGGTCCGGGCATGAGCCCGCAGTTGATCGAAAAGGTTTTCGAACCCTTCCAGTCGCAGTTTGAAGGCGGTACTGGGCTCGGTCTGGCGATCGTTTACCAGATTGTGCAGGCACACGAGGGCAAAGTGTGGGCACGGTCCGGCCTGGGGCGCGGGGCGGTGTTCGTCCTGCGGCTGCGACGCGTAATCGCCGGGCAAGCGGAAAACCTTTCCCAGAGCGGGCAGAGCAGTTCGGACTCCCCCACGTTGGCTGCTGCGGCAGTGGGTGCCGGGGAAGGAGCGCATGGGTAACATTCTGGTCTGCGACGACGAGCGCTCCATCTGCGAAATGCTGGACATCGCCCTGCGCCGCGATGGGCACAAGGTGGAGACGGTAAATTCCGGTGAAGCTGCGAAGCGGAAGCTGGACGGCGCACTCTACGACGTCATCGTTACCGACATCAAGATGCCGCGCACCGACGGAATCGAAGTGCTGCGCCACGCCCATCAGGTTTCACCCGACTCCGCCGTAATCCTGATTACGGCCGTGGACGACTATGAAGCCGCCGTGCAAGCGGTCAAAGCGGGGGGAGCGACCGACTACATCCGCAAATCTCCCGGATTGGTCGACGAGATCAAGCTGGCCATCAACCGCGCGCTGGAGAAGATGACTCTGAGCCGGCAGAACTTTGCCTTCAAGCGGGATGCCGCCACCCGCAATTCTCTCGACAACATCGTAGGCGTCAGTCCGGCAATGGAGAAGCTGAAGCAGACGATTCGCACCGTTGCCTCCACCCAAAGCACAGTTTTGATTTATGGCGAAAGCGGCACTGGGAAAGAACTGGTTGCCAGAGCTGTGCACGTCTGCTCGCCGCGCGCCGGCGATCCCTTTGTTTCCATCAATTGTGGAGCCTTTCCCGAGACGCTGCTGGAGAGCGAACTCTTCGGCTACGTGAAAGGGGCGTTCACCGGGGCAAACCAGAACAAACGCGGCTTGTTCGAAGTGGCGGACAAGGGCACGATTTTTCTCGACGAGATCAGCGAGATGACCATGACCATGCAGGTCAAGCTGCTGCGCGTACTGCAGGAGCGCAGCGTGCGTCCGGTGGGCGGCACCGATGAGGTGCCCATCGATGTGCGGGTAATCGCAGCCACCAACCGGGATCTCGACAAGCAGGTTACAGAAAATAGTTTTCGTGAGGACCTCTATTACCGCCTGAGTGTGATTCCAGTGGTCGTGCCTCCCTTGCGCCAACGGAGCGAGGACATCCCCCTGCTGGTCAATCATTTCCTGAAAAAGTACGTTCCAGCGGCAGGGAAGAGCATCGTGCGGGTGAACGGGAATTCGCTGGCTGCGCTGTGCGAGTATGAATGGCCGGGCAACGTCCGCCAGCTGGAGAACACCATCGAGCGGGCTGTGGCTTTGGAGACCGGGGAAGAGCTACACGCTGAACTTCCGGTGGAAAAGGCCAAAGCGCGGGCCGCCGCCGCCGGAGCCGGAGGCTACGGGACATCCACGGTCGCCGACGGGGGTGTCTTACCGGATGGCGTCGACATGGAAAAGTATGTTGCGGACATCGAAGTGTCCCTGTTGAAATCCGCGCTGGCGCAATCGAACGGGGTACAGACCCGGGCCGCTGACCTGCTGAAAATCTCTTACCGGTCCTTCCGGCATTTGATGAAGAAGTACGAATTGTAGTCGTTGGTCGTCCGTCGTTGGTCGTTGGCAAAATCTACGCTTGGCCAGGCCGCGAACGGCTGACGACTAACGACTAACGACCACTCTTCTTCAACTGCTGTTTCCATCCTAGAATCCTTGCCTTGTTTCCCTCTTCTTCGGCTTCCGGAATCATGCCTTTTTTCTGGTAGAAGACTGAAAGGCTGGTATGGGCGAGGACATCGTCCGGATCGAGTTCGGCGATGCGTTTCGCGATAGCAATGGCTTCGTCCAGACGGTTCAGATCCTGCAGGGCGCGCGCCATTCCGTGCATCGCTTCGGTAAATGTAGGATCGGCGGCCAGAGACTTCTCGTACTCGGCGAGGGCGTGTTCCCGTTCGCCGTCGGAAACCAGATCGAGAGCGGCGTAGTAGTGGTCTTCGGCTTTTTGGCGGGAATTGTCGTTGGCCATCTAACTCAAATTCTAACCTGCATCATTCGCGGCCGCGAGAGAATCGTCAGAGAGTACGGTTATGGACGACGGGTGCCCTCGCCCGTCTCATCAGGCTGCCGCCTGAGGGCGAGAACGGCCGTCATCCATAAGATCTGTGCACTCTGCGTCTTCTGTGGTTATGATGTTGTTGCAGATGTTCTACATGCTGCGGTTTCTGTGGAATTCAACTCGCGGCCATCACCTGGCGCCCTGGCGCAGTCCTTACCTGTTGTGGCGGATCGAGACCTACACCGGAGTGAAGATGCATCAGATCGGAGTGCTGGAGTTCTGGGAATTTGCCTGGCGGGAGCGCGGCAATCTTTGGCGATTTCTGAAATGGACCGCTGAGATGGAACGCCATGCCCATCCCAGGGCGAAGAATGTCTGAACCCGCCGTTATTGCCCGTTTCCGGCGGCTACGGCGCCTTCCAGGACGACCGTAACTTCCGTTCCTTTGCCGGAGCCGACCAGTTGCACCGCCGAGCCACGGTTGGCGGCGATTTCGAGGTAGCCCATGCTACCCAGAATCCCGAAAAGTTCGTTGGGTGCGCCTTCCGCGTAATTACTGTGCATATCCGTGATCTCGCATTTACCAACCACGATCTTGAAGGATGGCGGTGCGGAAGTGAACAGCGCAGGAACATCGTTGGGCGTGAAGTTCGTAACCAGGTTCCCGAAGCGGTCCGCTTTGAGAACTACTCCGCGCAGCGTCTTCGCATCTACCGGCCTGGGTTTAGGGGCATTCAAGCGAACGTAGTCAGAAATCTCCTCGCCAAACTTTCCCGAATCCACTCCTTTGGCCAGCCAGCCGGCGACTGGCGCAAAGATGTCGCGGGCGTGAAAGGTGTTGCTTACCGGACGCAGGAAATAGTGTTCTCCGGTGATATGCCGCACACGTATCCGTTCTTCGCAACTGTAGACCAGGGACAACACGCCATTGTCGGGCGCAACAAAGTAGTGGGTTTCCGTCGACATCAGAATGGGCCGGCGCGCCGAGCCCACACCCGGATCCACTACCACCACGTGGATAGTTCCGCTGGGAAAGTGGGAATACGATTGGGCGATGGCCAGAGCGCCATCCAGAACGTCGAAGGCCTGCACGGCGTGACAAATATCCACGATCTCTGCCTGGGGCGCAATGTTGAGGATGACCCCTTTCATCGTCCCGACGAAATGATCGTTGATTCCGAAATCGGTAGTTAGCGTGACAATAGGCCGGTTCGACAAGATTTCCTCACAGTATGAAAGACAGAAAACTCCCCAGTGTGCCGAAAGTAACCTGCGGAGGGCCTGGAGTCAAGACACGGAGGTAATTCGCTAGTGTCCTAACAGTGCGTTGCTATGCGGCGGGCGGCGGATTCATTCGTTTCGCGAGGGCGTTCGATTTTTCTTTTAACTCTGTGCTTTCTTTTTTCTTTCCATATACGAATACGCCAGCAAGCGCCACTAGGCTACCAATTATCGCCGATAGACCCTCGGTATCCTTACCGAGTTTTATTAAGTACACACCGCTTAGAATTGCCGTCATGGCAATAATAAAAGCGAACCACGATCCGCGTGTCTGACTCTCGACGCCAGCAGTCACGACGGTTGTCTCTATGCTCTCACGGTGGGTGCTTTGTTTCTCGGCCATTGCCACAATGCGCTCCGCCGCTCCGGGAAATGCTTCGTTGTACTTTATGAGCATTCCGGGCGGAGGGATAGGCCCTGTATAAGAGGCTTCTACGCGAGTAATTGCCGTGACAGGAGGTTCCTGTTGCCTGAATGGTGCGCCATGTTTCCTGTATCGCCTGCCGCTCACGTTTAAGGATTAGGCAACTTTTTCAGTTTGCAATTGGAAGTCGTCAAGTGCTTCTTGGAGGTCTTGGCCGGTGACAATCCAATCAGCCGCAAGTGCGCGAGCATCAGCTTCTTGTGGTGTAGTGCTTATGTTATAGGCATCATACAAACCGTACAAATCGAGCGCGCGGGCTGCCCCCGACAGGAAAGACGGATCAGAATACAGGAATCCGCTTTTTACTTTATTAGACATATTTCCCCTAGGAAACCAGATGCTACCACAATATTGAGATGGTCGGATGTGACGTTAGGGTTCGTCCTTCGGTGACGACCCGCGCGGATACCAACAGCAACTACTTTAATTACAAATACTTACAAAGTCAAGCTGCCTAATAAAAATTTTTCTTTCATCCAAGCAACTCGGCCATGGTCCACACATGGTCAGCAATGCCGCTTTCCATAGCAGGCGTGACCCTTAGGCTGTTACACCGCCTGCGAAACCGCCGCTACCTGGGGTGCAAACCTACGCCTTTGCCTTATCGCCGGACGCCCGCGCAGAGTTAAGCCTCAGAGGAACTATCACGCCTGACGATCTGGAATTGCTGCGCGACCACATTGAACTTACGATTAAGGCACTAGCGCGGAAAGCGAAGGCTGAATCGTGAAACTCTGGCGGCCTTTCTTTCCGAGGCCGCCACCACCACTCATCAACGCACTAATAGGACACTACCGGTAATTCGCTAGCGGTGGTTCCTGAGCAGGATGGCGACGCCGCGCTCGTTGTTCATCTGGCTTTCCGCCAGCAGGGCATGGGCCTGATTGAGGAACTCAGAGTGATGCTCGAAGTGCTTCGATGCGGACTGGACTGTGTGCACTACGTGGTCGGTGGAAAATGCTTCGCCGTGAAAGCCTGCCACGCCAATCAGGAATCCCTTCATTAAAGCGAATTGGGCTGTCAGCAGGGCGTGTTCGCGGATCATCGAAGGCGAAGTTCCGTTCCGTATGGCATCGCGCCCGAAGGGGAACTGGCAGCGGAAGATAGTGTTGATCAGGTAGTTTTCCAGGATGTGGGGCTGCCGGTCGAAGAAGGGTTTGTAATATCGGTCGTGTGCCTGGGCGTAGCGGGCAGTGAGGCTCTCAAAGGTCGCGCCCGTACCGTTGCCGATTCCCGCGGTAAAGGCCTGGACGCAGTCGACGAAGCGGGCATGGATGTTGGACGTTTGTAGCAGCATCCCGGCGAGCCGCAGCACGACATCCAATTGCTGAGCGAGGTCGAAGGGGAGGGCTTCCATGGCGGGCAGGTTGCCCAAGGCAACGGTGGCTTCAAAATCACGAAGAAATGCCGGGACAGAGTAATCCAGCTCGCCTTGGGCGATGGAATCCAGTTGCCGGCAGAGAACGGCGAGCAGAAACATTCGTTGCCAAAGTGGGAAGGCCCGATTCAGCACCAACGCAAGCATGGACTCCCGAATGGACCAGAACCAGGGGCGAAGTGTGCGGTCGCGCTCGACCTTGTCATCGCCCTGCGGTTGGTGGTGGAGCGGTTCGGTGATCGCTGCATTGCTGGGGCCGAGCAAGGCCGGATGGAGAAGTACGAGCCGCGCCGCCTCTGGACAGGAGAGCGTGAGCGCCTTTTCCTCGATTTCGCCGATCGAGTTGACGATTCGAGGATAGGTGGCGCAGGCGTGAGGAAGAAACGCCTCTCCGCATTCTGTCTGGATGCGGCAAAGGCGATCCTCGGAGAGCAGCGGGCATGTTCTAGATGCGGTCATGCGAATGGTGGCGAAGGTGGCTGGTTTGGAGCCGTTGTCACCCTGGGGTGTAAGCACAATATTGGAATCGATTAGCGTGCGCAGCGGGCTAGGTGGGAGAATTCGGAACTTGTCATGGGCCGCCTGGTCAACGGGAACCAGCCAGCCCGTGCAGCAGGTGTCCTCGCAAGCCGAGCCGATGCAACGAAAGCTCTCAGTGTATGTGGGCTGGATGAGCTGAGTTGGGTGCAACCGGTGCTCCTGGTGGCGGCACAATTCGCCTTTGCGCCCCGCATGGAATCAATATCCATGAGGCAGAAGCAAGTGGGGGCCAAAACCGGGAAAGATCGACTGGAGAATCTAGGGAAACGGCAAGTATTCCTCAGTTTCCGGCCAGAATGTTCTCCCCATTGACCGAACGTGCCGGGGTACAACGAAACCTAAGTTAGGCGAGGCGACGTGATAGTGGTGCCTGATTAGATTGCTCTAATTTGGCGGTGACGGGTTTTAATAACTTGGCCGATGCACGGACATTCGGCCCTAAACACGAAACGACCCTGCGCGTTACTTACTCTTCGCGAACGCCCGAACGTAATTTACGAGATTCCAGAGGTCCTCCGATTTGGCGCGATCACCCTCGGGGGGCATTTCACCTTTGCCCTTCTGGATAATGTAGAACCATTCCCCGTCCGTATGGCCCTTCTGCACTGCTGGATCGGTGAAGTCGGGGATTCCCTTCATGTCCGTCATATCACCCTTGCCATCGCCGTCCTTCCCATGACACACAGCGCAATCGTAGCTATAAATCTTCTTGCCTCGGGCGAGCGACTCCGGGCTTGGCTTGACGGGATTGCTCTGATTCGCCGCTTCAGGAGGGATCTCGGACTGGGCGGGTGGCGTATTGGAAGGCGTTTGGCCCTGCAAATGATAGGCAGCGACCGGCAACATCAGAAGTGCGAAGACGATAACCAAGTTCTTGAACACGACAACCTCCGGATCAGGAATTCGGCCAACATGTCACCTCTATCTTAGGCAGACCCTGGCGGTTGCACAACCGGATTTGCGGTAATCACAGAATCCTGGATTCGGTGCTGCTGAGTATCGAGGTTCTAGAGCCGATGCTAACCGGCATTAGCGGCCTACGGCTGGAAGGTTACAAACTGAAAAGGATTCTGAATAGCATTTCCTGCGCTATCGTGGAGTTGCACCAACAGGTTGCCGGAGACGCTGCCTACGTTCGCGGTCACTTGGGGTACCGCATTGGAAAACGTCGCCGTAACCTGCGTGACAAAATTCACGAAGTTGTAGTTTATCCCTGCGATGGTGATGGCGTACCACTTGTTTGTCGCGTCCCAGCTGACGCTGACGTTCGAAGTAGCTTTGCTCACCGTACCATTCGCGTTGATCATCCCGTAGGCGATCGGCAGCGAAACACCGTTCGGCCCGCTGACCTTGCCGGCGACAGTCAGAGTACCAGACCCGATGTTCCCGGCGATAGTCAGATTACCGCTTCCGTTGATGTCCCCCCCGACGTCCAGGGTCGTCGCTGGGGCAGTGTTGTTGATTCCCACACTGCCGTCCGTTAGGATCGTGAACCTTCCCCCAGGGACGAATGGGGCGTCGACTTTGACGGCGCCACTACTGCCCAAGGACAATCCGCCGTCGACCCGCATATCTCCATTCACGTGCAGGCCGGTCGCGACCATTAGGGGTGCCGAGATTATCACATTCGAGATGATGCTCCCGTTGACGGTCTGATCTCCGGTGAACGTGTTAGAGCCGTTGAATATGTTGTTGTTGTTAAACGTCTGAATGCCAGTGAAGATGTTGTTAGACGCCAGTTCAGGCACGACCGCCGGATCGATGGACAAGCTGCCACTGGTCGTGATCGGTCCACCTGTCAAACCCACACCGCTGCCCACGCTGGTCACCGAACCGTTGCCGCTGCCGGTGCCGGGGAAGGTCTGGCCCGCAGCGAAGTGAATTTGTCCGTTGCTGGCGATGTTCAGGCCGGTCTCGCTGTAGGTGCCTGAGCCTTGAGCGAAGAGCAGATTGAGTGTCCCGGAAGGCGTGGCCGTGTTGTTGTTGAGCGGCTCTGCCTGCAATTCGAAGTTCTGACTTACGGCCGAGGTTGTGCCGCTGCTGAAGGCCGAAGACACCACCACCAACGGCTGGGAGTTGCTCCCCTTGGAAGCGGTTGCCGCCTTCACCGCCGGCAGAGTGGTTTTGCCACGCAATTTGGTCGATCCTTTCACATCGAGGGTCGCGCTGGGGGCTGAGTTGTTAATGCCCACCTGACCTCCGGTCTCTGTGATCGCCGAGGGCTCGACGTTGCAGGGCGCCGAAAACTTAGCCACTTGATTGGCGACTGCCGTGTTGTCGCTGGTCACGTTGCAGGGTGCAGGTGGTGGCAGGTTCGCGCCGCTGTTCCCGTTGCTTGCAGCGGCGGCTGGGCTTGCGACCGGTGCGGCGCCAGCCACGAGCAGGAAGGCGGAGGCGGGCAAGCCGCCCAGAGTGGCCGCATCTCCGGCTTTCAACGCATAGGGCACGCTCAGCAGCAGGGAGCGCGGTTGTTCGTCTTGATTCTCCGGCCGCACACCCAGCCAGCGGGCCTCGCCCGAAGCAAACAGCTCGGGCGGCAGCCCATTGGACTTGGTGTCGCCGAGGTAGACGGAATAGCGGCCCTGGGCATCGAGTTGCACATTCTGGGTTTCAAGCCACAGCGGCGCGCCGCCCTGTTCCTCTTTATAGAGAGCGAAGGTGATGCCGACGAGGCCCTTGCGAGGAGCTCCGTCGACGCCCCGGATCACGCCGCTAAACTGGACGAGGTGAGGAACGGCTGCCGTCTGCGATGGCATAGGGGGGTGCCTGGGCGAACAGGGGCAGCGAAAGCAGCAGGCACAGAACCAGTCCGCACATGGGGGAAACGCGCCGGAACAGCGGGCAAGTGGAACCCATAAACATAAAGCCTCCTCTTTGGGGGCAAGTTCAGAGGGTCTTTCGGGCAGAATCCCTCTCCAATAGATATAAGCGCAAAATCGGGAGAAATTGGCTCACCGAGCTGACAAGTAGAAGTGGTCGAAGGACAATGTGGATTTTTGACGAAACCAAGGCGATTACACTCAGTAGTGTCAGGTCCCGCCCTGGTCCAGGCTGGCCCCGTCCCCCATCCTCCCCGTTTTTCGGGCCGGTTATCCCGCCCGGCTAGCCTACTGACCGCCGCGTCCGCCGGACGGCACTTTGGGACACTTTTTCCCGCTTCTTCCGTTAACCCCATCCTGAAATTGACGGGTAGGATGTGGCGACGGGAAAATCGGCTCCACCCCCCTCCGGGAGCCCAAGCTGTGCGGCGAGCGCGGGACGGGACGGGGCGGGGCGGGGAGCGAGCGGGGCGGCGTCAAAATTAAATTTCAGTTACTCCCGGTCGCGGTTGCGGCGCGGCTACAGTCGCGTCATTTTTGTTTGCAGCCGCGAAGTCGAGTGCGTAATTTGTTTTTTTTGATTCCTCGCGTCGGGCCAAACGGAATGGCGACATCAGAGCGGAGAGTGCGACTGGGCCTCGCGGAAGTTGACGAAACGGGCGAACAGACGGCGCAAGCTTGTGCTATCGGTAATTATCCCTTGACATCACGTTAGTATTTTGCTAGTCTTTGGACATCATGAACCGCAGACAGACGATTCCAAAGCACTTACGGTACACAATTGATGATTTCAACCGTCAGTTTCCCGATGACAATGCTTGCTTTGAGCATCTTCGAGAGCAGCGATTTCCTGACGGGATTGCGTACTGCCAAACATGTAAACAGGAGCGCCAGCACCACCGGATTAAGGGACGCCCAGTGTGGGCTTGCGATGAATGCTTGACGCATATTTCCCCGATGGCCGGGACGATCTTTGAGCACAGCAGCACGTCGCTGCGGCTCGGGGTCCGAAATATAAATGGACGGCGCAATCGTAGCGTTTTCGCCGGGACCGACCGTCTCACTTATGAATCTGATTACCTTTGCGAGCGTGATTGCCTTCACCGGTTTCCCTTGGGAGATAAACAAGACAGTTTCTTTTGTCTGTTCCGGTCTCACGGGCTCGCTCCCCGCCCCGCCCCGTCCCGTCCCGCGCTCGCCGCACAGCTTGGGCTCCCGGAGGGGGGTGGAGCCGATTTTCCCGTCGCCACATCCTACCCATCCTGAAATTGACTTGCTCCTATCCACCGCCTAACATGGCTGTCACATGCTGGGTCAGACAATTTCCCATTACCGCATCGTGGAAAAGTTGGGTGGCGGCGGAATGGGCGTCGTTTACGAGGCCGAAGACCAGCGCCTCGGGCGCCGCGTAGCCTTGAAATTCCTTCCGGAAGAACTTGCCCAGGATCCCCAGGCGCGGGAACGTTTTCAGCGGGAAGCGCGGGCGGCGTCGGCTCTGAATCACCCCAATATCTGCACCATCTACGACATCGGCGAATACCAGGACCGGCTCTTCATCGTCATGGAATGCCTGGAAGGGACGACGCTGAAACACCGGATCGAGGGGAAGCCCATCTCCTTCGAACAGCTTCTGGAGTTTGGAGTACAGGTGGCGGATGCGCTCGAAGTGGCGCATTCGGCGAGCATTGTCCACCGCGACTTGAAACCGGCGAACCTGTTCCTCACCAAGCGCGGGCAGGCGAAGATTCTGGATTTTGGTTTGGCTAAGGTGGCGGCCGGGCAGCTGCCGCCGATGGCCACGGCGGCCGGATCGTTGCCTACGATGGCGGTGGATCAGAACCACCTCACGAGTCCCGGGAGCACGGTGGGCACAGTGGCCTACATGTCGCCGGAACAGGCACGCGGCGAGGATTTGGACGCGCGCACCGATTTGTTTTCCTTCGGAGCCGTGCTGTACGAAATGGCCACGGGCCGGCAGCCGTTTACGGGGAATACCTCGGCGATCATCTTCGACGCCATCCTGAATAAGCCGCCTACGTCGCCGGTGCGCATCAATCCTGAGCTACCCGCGCAACTCGAGGGCGTGATTAACAAGTGTCTGGAGAAAGATCGTAATCTGCGTTACCAGACGGCTTCGGATTTGCGGGCGGATTTACAGCGCTTCAAGCGGGACACCCAGTCGTCCAAGATCGCAGCGGTGTCGGGGACGAGTGCGGTGGTGGCTCCGGAGGCCAAGTCGTGGAAGTGGCTGGCGATGGCCGGCGTCGCCGCGATAGCGGTTATAGCGGTGCTGGCGGTCGGTTACTTTGCTGGGTGGTTCACCTCGGCACAGCCTTATTCGCAGGCGCAGCTCAAGCCGCAGCAGCTGACGGCCAACTCGTCGGAAGATCCGGTTGCGGTTACGTCGATTTCACCCGATGGGAAGTATCTTCTTTATGCCGATCTCGAGGGACTGAACCTCAGGCTCATCAGCACGGGAGAGACGCAGTCGCTGCCGATCCCAGACGCGTTCTGCTTCCGTTGAGCGCGCATCGAATGGTCCCAGGATGGGACCAAATTGCTGGTGAGCGGTCCGGTCGCGCAGGAGAAGCAGGCGATCTGGGTGATCTCGGTCATCGGGGCCACTTTGAAAAAATTGCGCGACGACGCTTTTGACGCGTCGCTCTCGCCCGATGGATCACAGATCGTGTTTCGCGACGCCGTCACGCGAGATATCTGGCTGATGAACGCCGATGGCGGACAGGCGCGGCTCCTGCTCAAGCCGCAAGACGGCTACCATCTCTTCACTCCTGCCTGGTTCCCCAACGGTCAACGAATCTTGTATGGGAAGTATCGCAGCGCGAACGGCCAAAGCACGCTCGCGCTGGAAAGCAGTAATCTCAACGGCGGGGACCCGGTTGCCCTCCTTGCCAATCTGCGATTAACCGATTTCTGCTGGGGGCAGCGCGGGCGGTTTATTTACGCTCTTCGGGAACCAGCGCCCAACCAGTACGACTCCAACCTTTGGGAACTGCGGTTTGACGAGAAAACGGGAAAGCCCGAAGGGGATCCGCGACGCCTTACGGATTGGACCGGCTTCTACTTTGGCAATCCGGAATTGACCGCAGATGGAAACCGGCTGGTCTTCCTGAATGGAAGAGGGCAAAGCGATGTTTACCTGGGCGAGTTGACGAACGGCGGCAGCGAGCTGAAGACTCCGCAGCGGTTGACGCTCGATGATCGGGTAGATTGGCCGGGTGGCTGGTCCCCCGACAGCAAAACGGTGTTCCTCTATTCCGATCGCAATGGAAGTTTCGATATTTACAAGCAGGATAGGAATGAGCGCAATGCCGAACCCATCGTCACCGGGCCGGAAGAAAAGTGGGCGCCGCAAATCAGTCCGGACGGCAAGTGGGTGCTCTTCATGCAATGGCCCAAGGCGGTCGGGGACTCGGAGGTAAGCGGAGGCAAGCTGATGCGGGTGCCGCTCGCAGGCGGTCCGGCGGAAGCGGTTATGGACATCAAGGGACATCCCGGGATCCAATCCAGCGGCGATCCGACGAACACCGTAGGGGGATATCCCAGTTTCCGCTGTCCGTCGCACGGGACCGGGACTTGCATTCTCGCCGAAGAAGGAGAGAAGCAAGTCGTCTTCACCGCGTTTGATCCCTTACAGGGGCGGAAGGCCGAGCCGGTGAAAGTTTCGAGCGATGCAGACTTTACCAGTTGGGACCTGGCGCCCGACGGCAGCCGGGTCGTGCTTTCGCTTTTTGACTACAAGGCCTCAGATATCCAGATCGTTCCGCTGGCCGGCGGTAGTCCGCAGAAGCTCTCTGCCATGCCGTGGACGGAGCTGGTTGCGGTTGCTTGGGCGGCAGACGGCAAGAGCCTGTTTCTGGCGAGCTATTCCTCGCGCGGTACATCGCTAGTGCGCATGGACCCTGCGGGGAAGTCAAAACTGCTGTTCAAACAACCGAGTTGGGATATTTTCTCGCTAGCGCCTTCGCCCGACGGCCACTCCCTGGCTTTTGGCCCAGTCATCACCAGCGCCAACGCCTGGACCATTGCATCTTTCCCGCGCAAATAATTCGGGGATGAAACGGAGGGATCTGCAGTTCTTTCGACTCCGGAGGGTGCGGATCCTTCGTGGAGCGAGGGAGGTCAACAAGGATGGGCGCAACTATTTTCGCGGCCTTTTCAGCCCGTTCAAAACAACATCTCCGCGCGCGCTAAGGACTGACCGAATAATCGTGGGGACCTCTTACTGCCGTCTACTGAATCTCAATATTTCCGGAGCCGGTTTCCACTTCAACTGGAACGCCGCCGCCATGAACTTGGCCGTGCAGTTGCTTGCGTCCCAGAGTGCCCTGCACCGTGACCGGCTGACTGACGGAGATCGATCCCGAACTGGTGCGCGCGTCCAGGTCAAAATGGGCTTCAGAGGCTAGCTTGAGGTGTACACTGCCCGACCCGGTGTGCAGGTCCCACGATCCCGCCGGATCGCCTTCGGCGGAAATGGTTCCGCTGCCGGCGGTGGCTTCGAGCGAACCGTGCACGCCGCGCAAATCCAAACCGCCCGAGCCGGTTTCGGCGCGCACAGAACCGGGCGCGCTCTGATCCAGAGTGATGTGGCCGCTACCCGTGCTACCCTCAAAACCGCCAGCCACGTCGTTCGCATTGATCGAGCCGCTTCCGGTTTTGGCGTGTACATTGCCCTTTACGTGGTCAACGTGAATATCGCCGGAACCAGCTTCGGCGCGAACGCTGTCCCCGATGTCAGACAGCTTCACACTTCCCGAACCGGATTCCACCTCCACCTGCCCGCGAACGCCCTCTACAGTCTGATTTCCCGATCCGGTGTGAGAATCCAGGCGAGTGTCGGCGGGAACAATCACCTCGTAGCTGATGGAAACATTGTGGAACAGCTCACTGTCGCCGGTATGCCCAATGAGAATATCGTTGCCTCGTTGTTGAATCGGAGGGTTATCCTCAATACTTTTCACTCGCTGCTCGGCATCTCCTCCAAACCAGTTTGTGACCCTGATGTGACCGGTAACCTGTACGTGGCCGGAACTTCCGGTGCGCACGTTGACGCTTCCCGATCCCGTCGTGAGGTTGAGATTGACCGGACCTGTGACCTGCAACGTCCGCTGGAACGTGCCTTCGGCAGAAGCTGTGGCCGGCAACGACAGGAGACAAAGCATAGCCGCCATGGAGCACGTTGCCAAAGCAATCGCGTAACCGTTCCTTAATCGCATGGGTCCATCTCCGATAAGAACTCTTACTGGATGCGTACGTCGCCGGAGCCGGTATGAACGATCAGCTCCGGACCTCCGCCACCGACCTTGCCTTTCACATAACGCTGGACCTTTTGCATATCTCCCTGGATGGTCATAGTGACCGGGCGGTCGACCACTACACTCCCCGACCCCGTGGATGCGTCTAAATCAAAGGCAGCGTCGTGGGGCAGTTCCAGCTCCACGTTGCCAGAACTGGTTCTCAGTTCCCAATTGCCTTTCAACATGCCGTCGATGGTCACATCCCCGCTGCCCGATTCCGCCCGTAAAGAACCGTTGACACCCCGCAGTTCGATGTTCCCTGATCCAGTGTGAACCGAGACGTCGCCGCCGGCCTTTTCCTCGGCGCGAACGTCCCCGCTCCCCGCTTCTGCGGTGAAAGGACCGGAAATGCCGTGCGCATCAACGTCTCCCGACCCGGTATGGAGGCGGATTGTACTGCTGATATCACGGAGCCGCATGTCCCCGGAACCGCTTTCCAGGTCAAGGTCGCCGTGCAATCCTTCCATTCTCTGGTCCCCTGACCCGCTGTGGCTTCGTACCCGGGTGTCGGGCGGTGCAGTGATTTCATAGTCGACCGCGATGTCATGGAAGTTCAGATAATCGATTTGAATGTTGTTACCGGTTTGCCGGATGGGCGGATTCTTCTCAATCTCGCTGACGTCGCTCTGCCTTTTTCCGGATAACCAGCGATCGCTCACATGAATCTTTCCCCGAATCACGACTGATCCAACCGGACCGCTATTTACCGTAATATCGCCGGAGCGCGTCAAGACTTCCAGCTCCACCGGGCCTGTGACCTGGTAGGTGCCGCTCGAATGAACCCTGGATCGAAGCTGAGGCGGTGAGTGATGCTGCTACCGTCAGGATTACGAGTCCAGCTGAAAACCGCGAGAGAGATCGAATCATAAGCCTCCTTGATTTCGGCAACCGCAGTGGAACTCCGGCAACTGCGGTGCCTCACAATAGACGCGTCAGGGGCGATTTTGTCAGACCCTCTGTGCGGACATATCGAAGCAGCCTCGCCCCTAAACGGCTGGCTAAAATTGAAGGGCACGGAATCCTGGTCCGTGCCCGATGCTGGCCCAGTTCCTGGTCAGATAGGACCCGCTTATTGCAACACCACCTGATCGCCTTCCTTCAAGCCGCTCAGTACTTCGGTCTTGGCGCCGTTGGAAATCCCAATGTTCACAGCGACCTTGTCTTTGCCGTCTTTGGCCCGCGGATCAGGCACTTCCACCGACGCTTTCTTGTCTTTGTCGTAGAGGATCGAACCCTCTGGAATCTGCAGCACGTTCTTGTGCTCTTCCAGAATGATCTCGGCGTTGGCGGTCATTTCCGCCTTTAGCTCGCCGCCGGGGTTATTGATGGAGACTCGTACCTCGAACGTGGTCACGTTGTCCTTTTCCACGCCCATAGGGGAAATCTTGGTCACCTTGCCGTAGAAGGTCTTATCCTTGAAGGCTTCGACTTTGATACGAGCCGGCTGGCCCAGGTAAACCTTGCCGATGTCACTCTCATCAACTTTTCCCTTGACGTAGACTTCGCTGGTGTCGCCGAGAGTCATCACTAGCGTGGCGGAAGAGCCCAGCACCAGGATGGAGCTGACCGCGTCACCCATTTCGACGTCGCGGGAGAGCACGATGCCGTCGATAGGCGAGACGATATCGGTATAGCTGAGCTGCTCTTCCAGTTGGGCCAAGTTGGCCTTGTCGCGCGCCATCTCGGCTTGGGCCTGGGCAATCTTCGCCTTCAGCACCATGACTTGGGCTTTGGCGACATTCTGCTTGTTCAACGCCATCTTGTAATTGCGGTCGGCATCGTCCAGAGCGGACGCCGAGACTACGCCATCCTTCGCCATTTCAATGTTGCGATCGTACTGCCGTTTCAATAAGGGCACATCCGGGCCCTCGGCATCTACTTTGGCGCGCTCATAGTCGGCCTGAGAGCTGGTCAGATTGGCCTCGGCTGCCTGCAAAGCCGCCCGCGACTGATCCACCTGCGCCTGGATCTCGTCTTTGTCCAGCTGGGCCAGCAATTGACCCTTTTTCACCTTGTCGCCGTATTCCACATATAGCCTTTTCACGATGCCGCTGGCCTTCGACTTCACTTCCACCTTGGTGATCGGGGTGACTTTGCCGGTGGCTACCACGCTCTTCGCCAAGTCGCCTTTTTCTACCTTCGCCAGCTTGGAGGGATCAATTTTTGTGCCGCCGCGGGTGAAGGCAAATACCCCGCCCACAAACAGCAAGACCACCACTATGACGGTGCTCATGATTATGATTCGTTTGCGCCGCTTCTTCTTACCATTGCCGTTGCCGTTCACCGCTTTTCCTCCTGCGCAAACAGGCTCTTTGCGCGCCCTTAGTAATGATTACGAATGTTGTGCGAAGTTAGTTCCCAGTTTCCCTGACAGTATTCTTCTGTCCACGGGCTATCTCCTTAGACCGGGAAGGACGTGAAATGAAAGCAGAGAATCCGATTTAAGCCTTTGGGAGACGAACCAAGGGGTTCCGGAACCAACTGCCAATCCAACAGCGTATCTCCAGTCTACACAATGGTCCCCCGAAAGAACCACTACGCCCTTTGGAATGTTAGAATTAGCGCATCCATGATTGCCTTTGTCCGGATCTTCCTGATCCTGCTGCTGGTTGCGGCCAATGCTTTTTTTGCCGCCGCAGAGTTCGCTCTGGTGAGCATTCGCGATACTCGCATCCAGCAACTCATCGAGGCTCATCGTATCGGCGCGCGCACGGTCCAACGCCTGCACCGCAACCTCGACGAGGTGGTCAACGGCGTTCAGCTGGGAATCACGGTAGTTAGCCTGACTCTCGGCTGGGTGGGCGAGCCGCTGCTGGCTCACATGGTGGAAGAATTTCTTGGGCAAGTTCCGCACGCCAGCGTGTACGCGCACGGGACAGCCATCGGGGTTGCGTTTCTCCTGATTACCTGTCTGCATGTCATTCTGGGAGAATTGGTGCCGAAGTCCCTGGCGCTGCAGCGAGGAGAGCAGGTAGCCCTGGCGGTGGCGGCGCCCATGGATGTTTTCCTCACTCTGGCCCGGCCCTTCATCTTTGTGATGAACACGGCCGCGGGCTCGGTCCTGCGGCTGTTCGGTTCGCGCAAAGTGCGGCAGGGGCCCGTCCACTCTCCCGACGAACTCAAGCTGATTGTCACCGCCAGCCGCCAGTTCGGGCAGATCCCGCCGTTTCAGGAAGAGATGATTCTCCACGCCCTCGAACTGGAAAGCATCACCGTGCGCGAAGTCATGGTACCTCGGCCGGATATTGTTTCGCTGCCCGGCGATCTGACGCTGGATGAAGCGCTTTCCCGGGTGGTCGAGGAACAACATTCCCGAATCCCGATCTATGACCCGCAGAGCGGCCCCGAGCACATCATTGGCGTGCTGTATGCCAAGGACCTGATGCGCTGGACGCGATTGCGCTTGGGGTCTAATCCCGTGCAGCCCATCGCTAGCCGAGTCTCGGCGATGAGAATCAGCCAGATCATGCGCGACGTGCTGGTGGTGCCCGAAACCAAGGTGCTGACCGAGTTGCTGGAGGAATTCAAGGACCGCAAACGGCATCTGGCGGTGGTGGTCGACGAGTTTGGCTCGACGGCGGGAGTAATTACGGTCGAAGACATCCTGGAGCAACTAGTCGGCGAAATCGAAGACGAGTTCGATGTCGCTCCTCCGGAACAGCCTGTCTTCGAGGGAAAACTGGCGTTGTTGCTGGAAGGCTCGTTCGGAATTCGTGATCTGGAGTCACAGTATCAGCTGGCGTTGCCGCGTGATGGAGGCTTCGAAACTCTTGCCGGGTTTGTACTGGCCCGGCTGCAGAAGATTCCCGTGGTGGGCGATCGTTTTGTCTATGAAGGCCATCGCTTCACGGTTGAGGAGATGGAGGGGCACCGCATCGCCAAAGTGCAGATCGAGAAGCTGGAGCCGTCAGCCGTAGGAAAAGCCGGCGACTAGCCTGGTGCTGAGAACTGAAAATGTAAGAGCCACCTGAGATCGCCAGATCAGGGATTTTTCACCGGGCGCCCAAAATGCAGAGCTTGCAACAACTACGAAACCTGCTGGATCATGTGCCGGAGCGGTTGAGCCGAATCTCTACGGAAAAAGTTGATGCCAAGCCTGCGCCTTCCAAATGGTCCCCCAAGGAAGAGTTGGGTCACCTGCTGGATTCGGCCGCCAACAACCATCAGCGCATTGTCCGCACGCAACTGGAAGATAAGCCTAAGATGCCCGGTTACGATGGTGACAAGTGGGTCGCTTTGCACCGATATCAAGACCGGCCATGGCCTGATCTCATCGCACTGTGGCGGGCGCTGAATATGCAACTACTGGTTGCCGTGGAAGCCGCGCGGGATGCTGCCTGGACCCGCACCTGCACGATCGGCGACTCGCAGCCCTTGACCCTGAAGTTTGTATTTGAAGATTACCTCGACCACATGATTCACCACCTGCAGCATATTGGGATCAATGTGAACGATCTGAAATGACACTTAGGGAACTCTTATTGTGCACCGATTTCAACCGCGGGCCCGCACGGGCGGGGACGCCCGCGCCTACATTTAGTCGAAGCGTTCTTAGGGTTGACAACTGACCACTAGCGACTGGCCACTGAACTCCATGTTCCGCTATCTCTCCCTCCGGGTGCTGTACACCCTGCCGGTAGTCTGGCTGGTGGTCTCGGTGGTCTTTCTCCTGATCCACCTCGTTCCGGGGGATCCCGTCCTGCAGATGCTGGGGGAAGGTGCTCCCGCCACCGACGTGCAAGCAGCGCGTCACGCGTACGGGTTGGATGTGCCGCTGGGGGAACAATACATCCGCTATTGGAAAGGCGTGCTGCACGGTGATCTGGGGCCGTCTTTACGGTTTAACCAGGGAGTCGGCAAACTCATCGTGCAACGCTATCCCTACACTTTGCAGTTGACAGTGGCGGCGTTGCTGGTTGCCATCCTGCTTTCGATTCCCGCTGGAGTACACTCAGCTCGCCGAAGAAACCGCTGGGACGACCGCCTGCTCAGCGTGATTAGTCTCTTTGGTCTGTCGTTCCCCAACTTTGCCCTGGGACCGATTCTCATCCTGCTTTTCGCCATCAAGCTGGGATGGTTGCCGGTGTCTGGCTCTGGTTCGTTTGCTCACCTGATTCTTCCCGCAGTCACCATGGGCAGCGCGCTGGCGGCGATTCTCACCCGCATGGTGCGGACTTCCATGCTGGAAGAGCTGGGCCAGGATTACATTCGCACCGCCCGCGCCAAAGGTTTGCCGGAGCGCACGGTGGTGTATCGCCACGCCTTGCGCAATGCCATGATCCCGGTCATTACGGTGCTGGGACTGCAGTTTGGCGCGCTGCTGGCGGGCGCTATCGTGACCGAGACCATATTTTCCTGGCCAGGAATCGGTCGCCTCACCATCCAGGCCATCGGCAATCGCGACTACTATCTGGTGCAGGGATGTATTTTGGCGATTGGGCTGACCTACGTGGCCGTTAATTTTCTGACGGATTTGCTGTATTCGGTGGCGAATCCGAGGATCAGGCAGTGAACGTCTCTGGAAAGAAGTTGGTTCTATCAGCGTTCTCTGTGTCATCTGCGGCTAAAGGCAGTTAGATGCTAATGTCCAGTGCCTCCATTTCGCTCACGCACACCGCCCGCCACAATCCGCTGGCGACGATCGGCCTGGTGCTGGTGATGACCTTTGCAGTGCTTGCCCTTTTTGCTCCCTGGATTGCCCCGCAAGATCCCGCCTATATCGACCTGCCCGCCCGACTCTCGCCGCCGTCCGCGGCGCATTGGTGCGGCACGGACGAACTTGGCCGGGACATTCTTTCCCGCCTGATTTACGGTTCGCGCATTTCCATGCTGGTGGGCAGTTGCGTGGTGGCAGTTTCGCTTGGGCTAGGTCTGATCGTCGGATCCATTGCCGGCTACTACGGCGGGCGGCTCGACCGCTTCATCAATGTGGTGGTGATGAATGCGTTCCTTTCCTTCCCTGGCATTCTGCTGGCCATTGCCTTCGTCGCCTTCCGCGGTCCGGGAATCTTCAATCTGGTTTTTGCTCTGTCGCTCGGCGGCTGGGTCGGATATGCGCGTCTGGTCCGCGCCCAGGTGCTGGCGGCCCGTGAAGGTGAATTTGTGGAGGCGGCGCGCGCCCTGGGGGCGAGCGACCTGCGCGTGATCGTCCGCCATATTCTTCCCAATATTATTCAGCCGGTGATCGTGCAGGCGGCGATAGGCATGGCCGGCGCGATTCTGGCCGAGGCCACCATGAGTTTTCTCGGTCTCGGTGTTCCCCCGCCGACGGCCAGCTGGGGCGCCATGCTGAACGATAGCCGGGCGCACTTGTTCGACGCTCCTCACCTGGTGTTGTTTCCCGCGGCTGCGGTCATGCTGGCCGTACTGTCGTTCAACTTTATCGGTGACGCCCTGCGCGACTTTCTCGATCCCCGCTCCCGCATCGAAGCCGGGCTTTAGGTCCTCGTGCCTTGAGTGTGGGGCGGACACTCCTGTCCGCCGCCTTTGACTCTGGTTTAGATTGTCCGTGCCAAAGGCAGGGAACCTAGGAATGCCAGTGCTCTAAACCGTGTATTGTCGATAAGCAGGGTCAAGGGCGGCGGACAGGAGTGTCCGCCCCACACGAGTGCGATCCGGCCCGCCCCAGCGGTGTTTCGGTTTTTGAAATGTAGGCGCGGGCGTCCTCGCCCGTGCTTCCGCTACGCCACAAACACCGCACGAGCGATCCCGCCGGCGCCTACATTGCCGTTGGTACTGAAGAGGCGTTCTCCGCTATCGTCTTCGGAGCCTCCGATATTCCCACAATCCACGGCCGTAATCGTCTCGAAACACGGCAAATCCAGTTCTTGACATGAAATCACATATCGAGATATATATATAGCGATTTGCAATATGACTTTGGGCGAAAAAATTCGCTACCTGCGCGAGGTGGAAGGCTCGTTGCGCGAGCTGGGCCGCCCCATGACCCAGCAGGAACTGGTGCGGGCCATCCGCAAAGAGCTGGGCAAGAGCATCAGTCAGTCCTATATCTCGCAGATGGAAGGCGGCAGCCGTCCGCACATGACGCAATCGACGCGGACGCTGCTGGCGAAGTTTTTCAAGGTGCATCCCGGATTCCTGGTCGATGATCCGGAGGGCTATCACACCGACCTGGTTTCCGATTTGCGAACCACGGAAGGAAAGCTGGATGTTTGGCTGTTGCAGGGTTCGGAGCGGTTTGCCAGCGATCCCGAGGTCAGCCATGTGCTGATCAAAGTGGCGCGCGAGAAAGATACGCGGCAGTGCCTGATCCTGCTGGGAGCCATTCTCGATACGCCCGGGCTGGCGGAGCGGCTGCTGGAAGCGTTGAAGCCGGAGGCGGTTCTGTCGCGTAGCAATCGCATGCCGGGAGGGAGGTGCGCACTATGACCTGGGCGAACTTCTATCTGACTTGCTTCGCGCTGGGATTCATCTTCAGCCTGCTGTCCTTCTTGCTGGGCGGATTCCACTGGCATCTGCCGCAGTTTCTGGGAGGCGGGCACGTACACGCCGGGCCGCACCTGCATGTAAGGCATGGCAGCGCGGAGGCCCCGCTGCTGAACCCGGTGTCCCTGGCCGCGTTTCTGGCCTGGTTCGGCGGCGTCGGCTATCTGCTCACGCGCTTCTCGGCCGTGTGGTTCGTGGTGGGTTTGGGCATCGCTTTATTGAGCGGAGTGACTGGAGCGGGGATCATCTACCTGTTTCTCAGCCGGGTGCTGATGTCGGAGAGCGAAAGTCTTGATCCCGCCGACTACTCCATGGTCGGAGTGCTCGGGCATCTGTCGATGCCGATTCGCGAGGGTGGCACCGGAGAAATCATCTACTCGCAAGCCGGGACTCGGCAAACCTGCGGCGCACGCGCGGAGGATGGCCGCGCGGTCGCCAAGGGGAGCGAGGTCGTGGTGACCCGCTACGAGAAAGGAATTGCCTACGTTCGCCTGTGGACGGAGATGGCGGGCGAGGATAACCTCCCCGACGCCGCTGCAAAGAAGGAGTAGGCGCGAAGCCTGGCTTCGCGCGAGGTAAGTATGAATCGCAACCTGTTTCGGACATTGACGTGGCTGTTGTGGCTGGCGCTGCCACTGACCGCGCTGCGCTTCTGGCTCGTCTGGGACCAGCTGCCGCTGCGCATGGCGACCCACTTCAACGCCAACTGGCAGCCTAACGGCTGGATGTCGCGAGAGGTGGCCTTGGAATTTGCCTTAGGCATCACCGTGTTCTTGCTCGCGATCTTTACCGTTATCCTGCTGGTCGTGCAGAGACAGAAGGCGGCGGACGCCGTCGTGTGGGCTCTGCTGACCTTCTCTTACGTGGTGGTGGGCTTTGTCCTCGCGGTGAACAGCAGGGTCGTCGGTTACAACCTTGCCGAACCGTCTTTTGATCTGAATCCATGGATGGCTCTGTTCCCGCTTGCGATTTTCGCATTCATGGCGGTGTACCTGTTCGCATCCCGGCGAGAGGCGCTTCCACCCTCCGATGTGATTGCCGAGGAAGTGCATGGCTCACCGCTTTTCGGATTTCTCTTTGCACTTATGCTGGGCGGAACGCTGCTGCTCCTCCGCACCGCGCCCACTGCGCCAGTCCGCATGTTTATTGGCCTGATTAGCCTTCTTCTGCTGGTCTCCGGCCTGGCCGCGTGGAGCGGTTTTCATTATTTCTTTACCCGGCGTGGTGTGGAGATTCGCGCGCTTGGATTTCGACTGCGGTCGATTCCGGCGGACCAGATTAAACAATACGGGATCCAGTCGTGGAATTTGCTGCGCGGGTACGGAATTCGCGGAGTGGGCAATCGCCGAGCTTATGTGTGGGGAAATCGAGGCGTACAACTGACCACCTCACAGGGAGAAGTCTTCCTGGGGCATGACGATCCCGATCGCATTGTGCGCGATCTTGACATGATCAAGAGCGACCCCCGAGGACACGAAGACCCACGAAGCTAGCTCCTTCGTGCACCTTCGTGTCTTTTGTGGTTAGACGGTTTTGATTAGGAGGCGATATGTTTGGCGGAACCGTAGTGGAAATTTGGATCTTCGTGGGCCTGATGGTGCTGGCCCTGATGCTCCTCATGAGCATGTTGGCCAGGTTGTACCGCAAAGCGGGGCCGCACGAAGCCCTGGTGGTATACGGGTTTCGCGGTACTCGCGTAGTCAAGGGTCACGGCACCGTGATTTTTCCCATGGTCGAGAACTGCCGCGGTCTTTCCCTGGAGTTGATGTCGTTCGATGTGGCGCCGCAGCAGGATCTGTACACCAAGCAAGGCGTCGCGGTTACGGTTGAGGCGGTGGCGCAGATCAAGGTGAAGTCGGACACGGAATCCATCCTGACTGCGTCCGAACAATTCCTCACCAAGGCGCCGCAGGAGCGGGAAGGCCTCATCCGTCTGGTGATGGAAGGGCACCTGCGCGGCATCATCGGCCAGCTTACGGTGGAAGAGATCGTCAAGCAGCCCGAGATGGTCTCCGACCGCATGCGCTCCACCTGCGCCGACGATATGAACAAAATGGGGCTGGAGGTGATTTCATTCACTATTAAGGAAGTGCGCGACAAGAACGATTACATCACCAATATGGGCCGGCCCGATGTGGCGCGCATCAAGCGCGACGCCGATGTCGCGGCTGCCGAAGCCGATCGCGACACGGCGATCAAGCGCGCTGTAGCGGCGCGGGAGGCCTCGGTGGCCAAGGCGCAGGCGGACCAGGAAACTGTGCTGGCGCAAACCCTGTCGATGGCCAAACAAGCCGAGGCGACACGCGATCTGGAAGTCAAGAAAGCGCAATACCTGGAAGTCACCAAACGCCAGCAGGCGCAGGCCGACAAGGCGTACGACATTCAGACCAACATCATGCAGCAGCAGGTGATTGCCGAGCAGGTGAAGGTGCAGCAGATCGAGAAAGAGCAGCAGGTGAAAGTGCAAGAGGCTGAGATCAACCGCCGCGAAAAAGAACTGATCGCAACCGTGCTCAAGGGGGCTGAGATCGAGCGTCAGCGGATCGAGACTTTGGCCGCAGCGGAAAAGCAGCGCCTGATCGCGGAGGCCGAGGGTCACGCTTCCTCGATCCGCGCACAAGGTGAAGCCGAGGCCGAGATCATCTTTAAGAAAGGTGAATCGGAAGCCAAGGCCATGAACGTGAAGGCCGAGGCTTATCAGGAGTACAACCAGGCTGCGGTCATCGACAAGCTGTTTACCAGCTTGCCGGAGGTGGTGAGAGCGTTGGCGGCACCACTCGCTAACGTGGACAAGATCACCGTGATCTCAACCGGCAACGGCGACGCCGGGATGAACAAGATCACCGGCGACATCACCAAGATGGCGGCGCAGGTTCCGGCGCTGTTCGAGACGCTTTCCGGAATGAGCATGACGGAGTTGTTCTCGAAAGTGCGCATGATCGGGGATAAGGGAGCGAAGTCGGATGCGCTTCCGCCGTCGGCCAGTCCGGCGAAATAACAGGGCTGTGGAAGACGGGCGGAAACGCCCGTCCTCCATGTCAGATTTGTCATCCTGAGCGAAGCGAAGGACCTGTGCACTCCCCGGCGGAATGCATAGATCCTTCCCGGCTGGCGCCGGTCAGGATGACAAACGTAAAGTAAAAAAAGGAGTAAAACCATGGCACTACTAGAGAGAGTTTCCACACTGGTCCGGGCAAACTTGAATGACCTGATCGACAAAGCCGAGCACCCGGAAAAAATGATCAAGCAAGTTATCCTCGATATGCAGAACCAGCTTCTGCAGGTGAAGACGCAGGTGGCGATTGCGATCGCCGACCAGCACCTGCTGGAGAAGAAACAAAAAGAAAATGCAGATAAAGTGACGGAGTGGATGCGTAAGGCCGAACTAGCCGTCGACAAGAAGCAGGACGACCTGGCGCGCGCTGCCTTGCAGCGCGTAGAAAGCTACCGTGAGCTGTGCGAAGGCTACGCGCAACAAGTCGTCGATCAGAAGGCGCAGGTGGAAAACTTGAAAACAGCACTGCGGCAACTGGAGCAGAAACTGACCGAGGCCCAGGCCAAGGCCGATCTGCTGATCGCGCAGCATCGCCGGGCTCGCGCCGTAGGCAAGGCCAGTGACGCGAAACTCGCCGGCGGCAACGGCTCCAGTGCGGGCGCGTTCGATCGAATGCAGCGCAAAGTCGCTCACGAAGAAGCGCTCAGCCACGCCAAGTCAGAGCTCGCTGCGGACGACATGGAAGGGCGCCTTGCCGAGCTGGAGAAAGAAGACAAGATCGAGCAGCTGCTGGTGGAGTTGAAGGCGAAGAGAGGCGCATAGGTTGTGTGGCGCTGGGCGCCCTCGCCCGCGTGGGCGAGGGAGTTCTTGCATTCGGTACTATGGATGGACCCGATGTCTCGCAGAGTCGGCGAGACATGGGGCGGTCGGTCGATGAAATACTATGACGGAAAAAGCCAATAGGGCGCGATTGATCGGGATGGTGGTTGGCATTGCCGTTCTCATCATGGCGCTGCTTTGGAAGCGTATCCTGCGGTGATGGAAAAGATATTTCATTTTAGTTCGCCGCCGGAGCCTTACTTAGCGGACGCTGCCGTGCTTTGCTGCTTCGATCAGCGCATCCGTTTGGCCACGAATAAGTTTCTGCAACGCCAGGGCATCGTCCGGCCGGACATGATCGTCGTGGCGGGCGGGGCGAAGACGCTGGCTTCGCCACGCAATGACTTCGAACGCGACTTCATCCTCGAACAGGTGCGCATGTCGATTCGATTGCATCGCACCCAGCGCGTGTTCCTGATGAGCCACTCCGATTGCGCCACTTACGGCGGTCTCGCAGCCTTCGAAGGAGACCGGGAGCGGGAAGCGCGCCATCATAAGGACGAACTGCAACGCGCGGCGGAACTGGTGAAAGTGAATTTCCCGGAAATCGACGTGGAATGCTTCTTTGTCACCTTTGACGGCGTGCATGCGGTGGATGCCAAAGCGATAGTGTGAGGACTGGACTTCAACGGAGATCGGTAGCTGCAGCCTGGGTGGGCATCGCCTGGTACCGCATCCGCTTTTCCTTGACGTATTTCATGACCGCCGGGCGCCGCGCCCAATCCGTCTGCTTCTCCTCGGGCTGCCCAAAAAGTTCGGGGTGAAGATAGTAGCCGCGCAGGTTGGCCGGCTTGTCCTCCTCGACCACCAGCGGATGCGCCTTGGCATAAGCGTCCTGACGAACTCCCGTTACCTGCCAGGAGACCTTCATGCCGGGTATGCCGCCCGCGATGCGGAACTGGTTGTTGGAGATCTCCTCTGCCACGTGCAGGCTGGGAGCAGCGGAGCCAATCGCAGTGAGTTGATACCGGAAGTCCGCATTCGCCGCCTGGAACCAGGTTGGGAGTTCCACCACTGCGCTGCCGGCCGCGTCCAGCTTGACATTGCCACTGTAGATGTTCACCATCTCGGAAGATTCCACAGAAGAGTGGTTGAGATATTTGTTGGAGGGGTCCAAAGGATGATCGATGCGGGAGGTCTTCGCGGCACCGGTAATTGTGCCATCGACCTGCAAATTGCCCTCGATTCCCACGTCATTGCCGAAAAGTGCGGATTGGTGCGGTGTACCGGGCCCGTTGCCGGCAAAGGCCTCAATCGCCTCCCCATAGAACGCTTTACCGTCCCCACCCATGGCGAAGATGCCCGTCCCTCCCAGGCTTCCCGAAGTGGTCATATCAGCGCCGAAGGCTTGGATTCCATCCCCGCCGGTGCCACCGAACGGTGAACTACCGAACGTCGAGATCCCTCCGGTTGCCACGACGGCAGTGCCGCCGGTGCTGGAAGAGGTAGTGCGAGTGTCCGTGCCACCATTGACGGTCAGGCCTACTCTGCCGGTTTTCGTCGAATCCGTTCCAGCGGTAATCTTCGCGCCGTCGCCTTGCGACGAACTCAGCGTCAAACCAGTGCCCTTGTCCAAGGTTGACGTCATGGCGACCACGCCTTGCGAGGCGATCGTCATCTGATTTGCGTTGTTTTCGCGGAAGAAGATCGTTCCACCAGTGCGCCGGTTGATGAAGGTATTTGTGCCCTCGCCCAACAGGGAGTAGTTACTGCACGAGGAAGGAGAGCCAAACGAGATACCGAGAAAGCCGGTGTTGCACTGCATGTCGCCCATGACCATGAGCCCACTGTGGGTCAGGATGCCCTGAGTGGCAAAAAACGCGTTACTGAGGCTTAGCTGAGCGAAACTGTTCGATGCCAGTCCTGCCAGTAAACTCGCGTTGAGGTTTGGTACCTGGGTTGCGGAGGAGACGTTCAACGGGGGCGTCCCGCTTGGTACCGTCGAGACCAGTTGGCTCCCGCTGACCAGCCCCGTGGCGTTGACATTGCCCGTCACCGTTTGGCTCGCGGTGAAAACGTTGGGCGCTCCTAGTTCCGGCACTCTGCTGAGATCGAGAGTGATTGTGACATTGCCGGTACTGCCTCCTCCAACGAGATCTTTACCCGCAGTGACCCCGCTAATTGTGCCCACACCGGGAAAGGTCTGGCCGGGCGCGAAAGTGAACAGGCCGGCGCTACTGATCTGCAGCCCGGTTTCGGCGGCTTTGTTCGAGCCTTGGCCGAACAGCAGGTTCAGCGATCCACTTTCCGTGCTGCTGTTGTTGCCCACCGGTTCCGCCAGCCATTGAAAGTTTTGCTTTACCGCCGTCCCCGAGTCGCTGTTGAATGCCGAGGCCGTCAGCGTCATGGGCTCGGAGTTCTTTCCTCCGGAAGCTTTCGCCGTGCCGTTGGCGGGCAGGGCCAGGATGCCGCGTATAGTCGCGGAGCCTTTCACGTCCAGGGTGGTGGAGGGGGTGGTGGTATTAATGCCGATTTTGGCGGAACTGCCGCTACCGGACTGGGAGAGTGCGGAAGTGATGATGTCGGACGCTGAATCCCACAGCGGTAGAAGGCCCGCAGAGCCGGTTCCGGTGACGGAACTCGAGGGAGGCGGAGCGCTGGCGGCCGAGTCGCTTGAGACCGGCGCGGCGGAGGCAGTTGCGGGCGGCGCGGCCAGCACAAAGGCGGAAGCCGGCAGTCCCCCCACGGTCTGCGCGTCTCCGGCCTTCAGGGCGTAGGGCACGCTAAGCAGCAGAATTCGTGGCTGCTCTTCCTGGTCTTGCACCTGTACTCCTATCCAGCGAGCCTCGCCGGAGGTAAATAGTTCGAGAGGCAGGCCGTCGGACTTGGTCGCACCTAGTTGCACGGTGTAGTTGCCTTTGGAATCGACTTGGACGTTCTGCGTCTCCATCCATAGCGGCGCGCCCGGGTACTGATCTTTGTAGATAGCGAAGGTGATGCCGGTCATTCCGGTCACCGTCTTGCCTTGGACCCCGCTGATCCGGCCGGAAAAACTCACCAGGCGCGGTACGGGTGTGCCCGCGAGCTGCAGCGGTGGTTCTTGCGCCATGGTTGCAATAGGAAGACACGCAAATCCAACCAGCAGCAGAAGAAGAAATCTAACTGGTTTCATGTTGCACGCCCTTTCACGATCGAACTCCAGATTCGATGTCAAGCCTGGTTTTCTGCCCAAACGCTACCGGGCGGGAATCGCTGCAACGGTTGCGTGCTCGTCCATGTATGCGTCCGGGTGCAGGTAGTGGCCGCGGACCTCTTCAGGCTTCTCTTCTTCCACCGGAATGCGATGAGCGTTAGCGTAAGGATCCTGGCGAATACCGGTCACCTGCCAGGAAACCTCCACTCGCGGCCGGT
Source organism: Terriglobales bacterium (assembly GCA_049582765.1). Lineage (GTDB taxonomy): Bacteria > Acidobacteriota > Terriglobia > Terriglobales > Acidobacteriaceae > JBAUUQ01. The sequence continues at coordinate 231,377 of JBAUUQ010000018.1, read as the reverse complement.
TCGTCTTGATCACGAAGCGGTTGTTCCTGATTTTCCGAGCCACAATAACCTGGGCGAACTGTCCGATGACGGTCAACTGATAGCGGAAGTCTCGGTTCAGGGCTTCGAAGTAATCGGGTAAAACAACGTTGGCGAGGCCGTGCCGATCGGTGGTGACGTTGCCGTTGTACACGTTCATCATGTCCGGGGACTCGACGAAGGAGTGGTAGAGATACTTGTTCAGCGGGTCAAGGGGATGGTCGATCTTGAAGGAGCCGCTGCCTTTCGAGAGCGCTCCTTTCACATTCAGGCTGCCGTTGATGGTGACCGCTCCGCCGGCCGCGATACTCATTTGCGTGGCATTGTTTTCACGGAAGACCATGGACCCGCCTGCGGGCCGGTTGAGAATCGTGTCGGTCCCGTTCCCAACCATGGAGTAGGTCCCGCAACTGGGGGCACTTCCAAATGCGATACCGATAAAGCCTGAGGAACAACCAAGGTTGCCAACAGTTAAGGTTTGGCTGTTGGACACGACGGAGAGGCCCGTGCTGCTGATGGTTCCACTCGCGCCCACATTGCCCGTCACAGTCTGATTGCCGATGAACGAGTTCCCCCCGCTGAGCTGCGGCAGTTTGCTGGTGTCAAGACTCAGCATCACACTGCCGCCCGTGCCCCCACCCGTCAGGTCGGTGCCCGGGTTTACCGCCGTGACTACTTTGGTAGTGTCCACGTTCAAGGTGACGTTGCCGGCGCTGCTACTGCCAAGCAGGTCAGTGCCCGCCGTGACCCCGGTGATGGTGCCCGGAAAAACCTGCCCGGCCGCGAAGGTGATGGCACCGGTGAAGTTCGCTGTACCGTGTACATCGAGCTTGGCTGTCGGAGCGGTGGTGCCGATACCTACGAAAGTGTCGGCGGTGGCGCCGTTCACGCCGTTAATGCTGCCGAGCACCATGGCATTGCTGGCGGTAACTTGGGCGTTGGCGCCGATGGCGGCAGCGTTGCTCAGGCTGGTCTGGGTTCCAGGAGTGGAATTTGCACCTACAAACGTATTATTCGAGCCCGTCGTCACAGTTGTATTTGTCGTGTTGCCGGCGTTGTCGCCGATCGCGGTGTTGCTGGATCCCGCGCTCTCGAAAAGAGCGCTATGGCCTACCGCGGTATTGGAATTGCCGTTAAGGAAGATAAGTGCGGCATCTCCCACGGCCGTGTTTTTGCTACCTGTGGTGTTCGCCGTCAGCGCTTGAAAACCAAGAGCTGTGTTTGCCACGCCTGTTTGGTTGCTATGGAGCGCCTCAAAACCCACGGCGGTGTTTACGTTACCCGTGTTAGGATTCAACCCGTTGAACCCAACAGAGGTATTCCCCGTCAGGGATGCAGAAGACGAGATGAACGGAGTGCCCCCCAGATTGATGACCCCGGTAATGGGCAAATCAAGGTTTCCTGCGGTGAGCGCCAGGTCGCCGCTGCTGATGGTCTGGGTGGCGGCAAATGTGTTGGAAGTGGCGAGCAGTGGCACCTTGGTGAGGTCCAGGTTCAGAATGACATTGCCGCTGCTGCCGCCGGCAACCAGATCGGTTCCCGCCGTCACTGCGGCGATGGTGCCGGGAAAAGTTTGGCCGGGGGCGAAGGTGAAGAGGCCGGCGCTACTGATCTGCAATCCGGTCTCCGCCGCTTTGTTCGAGCCTTGCCCGAACAACAGGTTCAGCGATCCACTCGCAGTGCTACTGTCGTTGCCCACCGGCTCAGCCAGCCACTGAAAGTTTTGCTTTACTGCCGTCCCCGAGTCGCTGTTGAATGCCGAGGCCGTCAGCGTCATGGGCTCGGAGTTTTTTCCGCCGGAAGCTTTCGCCGTGCCGTTGGCTGGAAGAGACAAGGTGCCGCGCACGGTAGCCGAGCCCTTCACGTCCAGAGTGGTGGCGGGGGTGGTGGTGTTAATGCCGACTTTGGCGGTGCTGCCGCTGCCGGATTGGGAAAGGACGGACGTGATAATGTCGGACGCGGAATCCCACAGAGGGAGAAGGCCCGCAGAGCCGGTTCCGGTGACGGAACTCGAGGGAGGCGGAGCGCTGGCGGCCGAGTCGCCTGGGACCGTCGCGGCGGAGGCAGTTGCGGGCGGCGGGGCCAGCACAAAGGCCGAAGCCGGCAGTCCCCCCACGGTCTGCGCGTCTCCGGCCCTCAGGGCGTAGGGCACGCTAAGCAGCCGAATTCGTGGCTGCTCTTCCTGGCCTTGCACCTGTGCTCCTATCCAGCGGGCCTCGCCGGAGGTAAATAGTTCGAGAGGCAGGCCGTCGGACTTGGTCGCACCTAGTTGCACGGTGTAGTTGCCCCTGGCGTCGACTTGGACATTCTGTGTCTCCAGCCATAGCGGAGGGCCCGCGTACTGATCTTTGTAGACGGCGAAGGTGATGCCAGCCATTCCGGTCACCGTCTTGCCTTGGACATCGATGAGTCGGCCGGAGTAATTCACCAGGCGCGGCACGGATGTGCCTGCCAGCTGAGGTGATGGTTCTTGTGCGCTGGCCGTACCGGGAAAACCCGAGAACCCAACCAGCACCAGCAGTAGGAATCTGACCAGCTTCATGTAGACTCCTTTCACACTTGAACTTTGAAATCCGTCCGAGCCCGCGATGCCTTGACTCGGCGGAAGAACGAGCGTTCCTGTGTACGCGCCCAAGCTTCGAGGACTGACGCCGATCGGGTATGCACCCCAAGCCCCCGTGCGGTCAATGAGTTGGGGCTGAGTTCTGGGTAAGTTTTTGGTGAGCGGGGCAAAGCACGGGGCCATAGGGGTTTGCGGGAATCTCGGCTATAATGCGGGCCACTGTTCGGCTCTTGCCCTGTGGTGTCTGCCTTGGCCACTTCCTCGAATTCCGGTGCGGTAGCCCGTTTCAGAGGCTTTGAGCTAGATCTCGGAAGCGGGGAACTGCGCCGCGACGGTACGCTTCTAAAGCTCCAGCCTCAGCCCGCCAAAGTCTTGGCGTTGTTAGTTAGCCGCCCTGGGGAAGTAGTCACCCGCAATGAGCTCGCCGAACAGGTATGGGGATCAGAGACGTTCGTGGATTTCGAACATGGGCTGAATTTCGCCATCCGTCAGATTCGAACCGCGTTGGGGGACGACGCCGACCGTCCTCGTTTCCTCGAGACGATTCCGCGGCGCGGGTATCGCTTTATAGCCCCTCTGGAACAGATCCCGCCCGCCCACGCCATTCACAAACCGGCATCCTCGGTCTGGTTCCGAGCGCTGGCGTTTACGTCGATTGCGTTGCTGGTTGGGGCGGGTGTCTACCTGATTTGGCCGCGCTCCAATGCGATAGAGCCGAAACGGGCGATCGTTCTGGCGGTGCTTCCGTTTGATGATCTGAGCCCCGAACCTGAGGAGTATCTGGTGGACGGGCTAACCGAGGAAATGATTGCGCAGCTGACCCGAATCAGCCCCGACCTGAAGGTGATCGCCCGGACCTCGGCCATGCAATACCTCCATACCAAGAAGAGTGCGCGCGAGATCGGGCGGGAGTTGGGCGCGGACTACATTCTGGAGAACAGCATTCGCCACGAGGGCTCCCGGTTACGAATTACGGCACAGCTGGTGCGCACGAGTGACCAGACGCATCTCTGGGCAGAGAATTATGATCGTGAAATGCGGGAGCTCCTGCCGCTGGAAAGCGAAGTTACCGGGGACATCGCCGCACAGATCCATGTCCATCTATCTTCGCCAGCGGCCGCCAGCCCGGTGACCCACGCCCAGACGGTAGATCCGGAGGCCCACCAGCTCTACCTGAAGGGCCGTTATTACTTCAATCAGCGATCGCGTGAAGGCTTGCAAAACAGCGTCAAGAGTTTCGAGCAAGCCCTGGTCAATGATCCGGGATATGCCGCCGCATATGCCGGTCTGGCGGACTCCTACAACCTGATCGCATTTTACGGATTCGACCCCAGCCAGAAGGCGGTGAGCCAGGCCAAAATTTCCGCGGACAAGGCGTTGCAAGCCGATGACTCGTTGGCGCCGGCCCATGCCGCCCTGGGCTACACGGACTTCATGTATGCCGGAGACTGGACGGCGGCGGAGCCGGAGTTCCGCCGGGCGTTGCAGCTCGACGACAACTATGTTCCGGCCCATCAGTGGTACGCGCTCTATCTGGCGGGCAATGGTCGTGTAGAGGAAGCCGTAGGGCAGATGCAGTACGCGCAGAAGTTGGACCCGTTGTCACCGTCGGTGCACGCCGGCCTGGGATACATGTACTATTTTGCGCGCGAATACGATCAGGCAATCGAGCAAGCCCGCACAGCCCTGCAGCTCAATCCCAATTTCATGGCGGCACATGCTGTGTTGGGCTGGGCTGACCTTCAACAGAAGAAGTACCCGGATGCCATTGTGGAATTGCAAACCGCTACGAAACTTTCCGGAGGGGTGCCGGTATACGTGTGCAGCCTGGGGAGGGCCTACGCTCTGTCCGGCAACTTGCAGGACGCACGCAAGATCGCGGCTCAGGTGGAGGCAACCGCCGTGGAGCCGAACGGTTCAGGGACGGCGCTCGCGTCCCTATATTTAGCTTTGGGAGACTCCGAGCGGGCTTTTCATTGGTTGGAAATAACCGCGCCTGGCGATATTCAGGCCAACTGGCTGCGGGTCGAACCGGCATTCGATTCCTTACGTGGAAGTCCGCGGTTTGCGGCGGTGCTCGGCCGAATTGGTGCGAAAAAACAGGAGTGATTCCTCGCTCCGAGCGGTCCGGAAGAGAATCTTTGCCGATCCGACGCTAGATTGTGCCCTGAAGGGCAACCAGTCAGAACAATCTACGGCTGTCCGGTGAGTTCGCGAATCAATTTCACTTCACGCTCGCGATAAGGGCGGCCATCGGGATAGAAAATTTCGTGGAACCAGATAGGGGGCGGATCCTCGACGTAGGGATGCTGCCAGGACTCCCAAGGCAGATTAGTTTGCGTCTTGCCTAGCACCAATCCCCAATTGATCGCCGCCACGCGATACCTCTTCGCCAAAGGGAGAATGGTGTCGAAAGTGCTTCCCACCGAGCGCGCCATATACTCCGTGCAAAGCAGCGGACGTGTGAGCTTTTGCAGTGCAAGGATGTCTGCTTCGAAACTCTCCGGCCAGGCATAATTGTGAAAGGAGATCACGTCCGATTCTTCGATTTGAGTACGTTCGACTGAACTCCAATGCGCCGAGTCGCTCCATTCTGGTGCGTGCCCGCTCCACAGGCCACTGGTGAGCGGCTGCGAGGGATTTACTGAACGAGCCCACTCGAATACCTGCGGGAGCAAAGCCGCGACTAGCTCCTTCTTGTTCTTGGGGTCAAGCTTTTCGTCGATGTTGTCCGGCTCATTCCATACGTCCCACCCGAGAATCCGCTGGTCAGCAGCAAATGCGCCGACGATTCCTGTGACATATGCCCGCAGGCGCGGATATTGAGAAGAGTCTTGCAATGCTGCCGCACCGGGGCTCTGCACCCACCTGGAATTATGTACTCCGGGGATAGGCGGAAGCTGAGGGCCCAGCCTGGGATTCGGGTTCCAGCAGGAATCGAACAACACCAGTAACGGACGGATGTGGTGCTTGGAGGCGATGGCGAGGAACTGGCCGAGACGCGCCTGAAAGCCTGCACTATCCTGCTGCCAAAGCAAATCGTGCAGAAATACCCGCATAGTGTTCATCCCCAGCGCTTCAGCCCATCCCAGTTCTCGATCGATCTCCTGGGGATCAAAGGAGTCAGCCTGCCACATTTCAAGTTCGTTGACTGCATCCTTCGGAACGAAGTTGCTGCCGACCAGCCACGGTTGCCGCTGGTACCAGGTATTCGCCTCTTGCTCAGTCCATCGCGGCCGGGCAAAAGCTACAGATGAAAGCAGAAAGACTATTGCAAGGACGAAAGCGAAGCGGGCTTTCTTCATAATTCCCGGGTATTTCTCCGCCAGCAGGCACTCTGGCAGCCTGCTAATGGGCACTCGCCATAGCGATGCGAATTGCGTAGGCATATTTGCCAGCCGATTGCCCGGGAAGGTGGATATGCAAACCATCGGCGAGCTGCTCGAAAGACAGATTGGCCTCAGAGCCCAGCAATTGAATCGAATGGATCTGCATCCCAGCGCCCAGGGTCGCGGGGGTGAGCGAATGAATGATCGCTTCATGATTCGGTGGCCATCCCAATTCGATCGCATACAGCGTGCCGTTCTTTTCCGTAAAGCGAAAGTCCGCCGCGCCGTACGGCTGGGTGTCGGTATCGTGAAATGCCCCTGCGGCAACCTGAGTTGGCCCTTCACCGTAGATCTTCCAGGGGCGAGTTCCGTAGATCGCTTCTCCATTCAGCTTTAGCCACGCTCCCACGTCTAGAAGTATGTGTTGTACCTCCTCGGGGATGGTGCCGTCGGAGCGCGGGCCGATGTTCAGGAGGAGGTTTCCGTTCTTACTAACGATATCAACCAGCTGATGAACGATGAATTCCGGCGATTTAAATGTATCGTTCTGGATATATCCCCAGGAGTTATTGCCAACCGAGGTATCGGTCTGCCAGGGAAGAGGGCGAATGCCGGCGAGTTGGCCCCGCTCCAGGTCGAGAACGGCAGAGTTTTCTTCCATCGCGAAGTACTTGTAATTAATCACCCCGGGATTGCCGGAGTATTTCTGGGAGGTGTTGTAGTAGAACGCGGCGAAGCGGGTAACGGCACCGCGAACCGATGGCTGCCCGATCCACCAATCGAACCACATGATCTCGGGATGATATTTCTCGACGATTTCAGCGGAGCGAGCCAGCCAGTCGTCGGTCCAAGCGGAGGAAACGAAGGTGAAGTCATCTGCCAGGAGAGAACCTTCCTTCGGCTGCAGCCGCGTGTGGGCAGGCCCATAGAAAGCCGCATATTCGGGATCATTGACATCGGACTGGACGGCGCGGCCCACACCGAAGAAGAAATTATGCTCCACGCGGTGGGAAGACGCGCCCAGGTGTAAGCCTTCGGCGCGTACTGCTTTGGCGAGGTCGCCGACCAAATCGCGGTGCGGGCCCATCTTGGCGGCGGTCCAATCCGAGAGATCGCTGGCGTACATGGTGAATCCGTCGTGATGCTCGAACACGGGGACAACGTATTTCGCGCCCGACTCCTTAAACAGGAGCGCCCATGCGGCGGGATCGAAGTGCTCCGCCTTGAACATTGGAATGAAGTCCTTGTAGCCAAACTTATCGAGAGGACCATAGGTGGCGAGGTGGTGTTTGTATTCCTCAGAGCCAGGGCGATACATGTCGCGGGGATACCACTCGCTGCCGAAGGCAGGAACCGAGTAGACGCCCCAATGTATGAAGATCCCGAACTTTGCATCCCGATACCACTCGGGAACTTTGTAGGTTTGCAGGGATTGCCAGTCGGCGCGAAAAGGCCCTTGTTGAATCGCGCTGTCAACCTGTTTGAGGATGGCTGCACGTTGCGAATCGTACTTGCTGCTCGCCTGCTTCCAGAGCAGGTCGATCGCTTGCGGACTTTCCGATGAAGTCGGCGCGGTGGAGCCGGCGCCAGCCAACACACTCGAAGAGTACCCGAAGACAAGGCCGAGAATCAGCGCCGGAGAGATGGACTTCAGAAGTTTTGGAAACATTGCCCCTGTTGAAAAAAATTGATTGAGAGTTGATGTGCGCTTGCGCGTCCACGGGATTCTACACGCGGGTTAGCCGGACTGTCGCGCTAAATCTATCCCTGAGTGAGGTATCTCCGCAGCAGGTCAGTGGGAGTGGAATATCCTGCGAGCTTGCGCTGCGGACTTTACCTGATTTCTGCGGCTGTTTTCCCCGATGCTTACATCGCCCAAGCCATGGTTTGCATCCTTGTGTAGCAACTTTCGGGGCAGGCGAGGGTTTGTCCAACCAAGAGGGAGTTAGCCATGAAACGGTGTGCAATCGCGATGATTTCTCTGTTGGCATTGATGCTGGTCGCATGTGGTGGTGGCAGCGGCAACTCCAACAACGTTAACGGGAACTGGACTGCGACGCTGATGGATCAGGAAGGAACCCCGGCTCTTTCGTTTAACACAGCCCTTAGCCAGAGCAACAGCACGCTGGTCACCGGCACCAATCTCAGCTTCACCACGGACACGCCGTACTTCTCGTCGGGCGGGACAGAAACCGGAGGCTTCACGATCACCGGGGATAGCGGTGGCGTGATCACGGGAAGCTTTGAGCTGACCATTCAGTCGGGAACACCCAGCGGTAACGTGCTGACCCTTCAGGGGACGGACACTAACAACACCATCTCCGGTACCTGGACGTTAACCGGGCTGACGTCAGGGTGTACCGGGTCGGGAAATTTCACGATGACCAGAATGTAACTCGATCAGTGTTCGGTCCGGTCCTGCTGCTTGTGGCTGGATCTACGCACTGGCTTTGTCGAGCAAGGGCAGGGGTTCTTCGGCATCACCGTTCTTGGCGTTGGCTGCATCCAGGTCCAATTGTTCCTGGCCGCTGAGGGCGGAAACCTTGCCGCGGTAGCTCTTCAAGTGGCGTTGCGCGGTCTCGAATGCTTCCTGGGCCTTGTTCAGATTCTTGCCGACGTTCTCGAATTGATTCTGGAAGAAGTCGAAGGATTTTTGTGCCTTCGCCAGCTCCATCCGGCTTTTCTCGAAGCGGCCGGCCATCTCGTACCACTTGTGCACCAGAGCGATGGTCTTGAGCGTCATAAGCAAGGTGTTGGGAGATACGGGAAATACGTGCTGCTGGTTGAGCCAGTCCGCCAAATCGCGGTTGCGGACGGCTTCCATGTAGAGCGTCTCGCTCGGCAAGTACAGCAGCGCAATGTCGGTGGTCCCGTTCTCGGGTTGAATGTAAGCTTTGACGCGCTTGGCTTCCGCCTTCATCACGCGCACAAACTCGTGACGGGCCTCTTCGATCTCGGCTTTGTCCGCACTCTCGAATAATGCCAGCACCTGCTCGCGGGGGAACTTGGCATCGATGGGCAGTCGCCGGTCGGGGAAATGGATGATAGCGTCGGGGCGTCCGCCGGACTCGGGCAGCGATGATTGGATCTCGAACATGTGCGCGGGGAGGAAGTCGGCCAGCAGGCGCTCCAGGCTGGCCTCGCCAAACTGACCGCGCAGGTGAGGCAGCTTCAACAAATTGTTCAAGTCGTTGATGGAGTGTCCCAGTGCGCCTACCTCGCGCAATTGCTCTTCGGCCGCTTTAAGATGTTGCTGAACTTTTTCAAACTGCGCGAAGCCTTCTTTAATGTTCTGGTCGAGCTTTTGTTGCACTTGATCGGTGATAGCGAGCAGCCTGGCATCGACGCGGTCGCGGATCGAGTCCAGGCTTTGCGCGGTCTTCTGATTCAGGCCGTCGAACTCGGTTTTGAGCTGTGCGGTGGTTAAGGCGAGCGACGTGGTCAGCTCGGTGCGCGCGTCTTTGAGCCCATCGGACTGCTCCCGGCGGCCAGCCTGCATCTGTTGCTCGACCGCGCCTTGAATCGCCGAGAAACCGTTTCCAAGCCGGTCTGCTACCTGTTGGCGAAGATCGCCTTTGGTCTGTTCCAAACGCTGCGCCATGTCGGCCGTGGCGGTGGCGAATTGTCCGGAGAGGGCCTGCTGGAGGCTCTGTCCCTGGGCGGCAAGTTCTTCCAGGGCTTTTAGTTGCAGAGATTCGTTGAACTTATGACGTAAGACCAGTAGCACCCAGGCGAGAAGCGCCAGATTCAAAACCGTAGTAAGACCGAACAGGACGGCAAGCCAAGTCAAAACGTGAGCCTCAGTGGTGATGTATAGCGGAATTCTAGAGGGGATCGGTGAAGAAGCAAAGCAGTAAGTTGGGGTCGGCAGCGCTGAGAACACCTCAACGGTGGCAGACAGGAGTGTCCAGCCTACATCGGGCGCACGTCTTCGGTTTTTCCACTTTGCATACTGCGGAAGGCGGCGTCGAGGATTTCCTGATTTTTCCATCCTTCTTGCCCAGGCACCGGGAATTCCGCTTTGCCTTCGACCGCATCGGCAAATGCTTCGACCTGCCGGGTATAGGCCGGTCGGTTGGAAAGGTCTTCTGCTTCGACGACCGAACTGCCGCGACGCAATTCCAAATGAATTGGTTTTTCGACGTTGAAGGCATCGTCAGCGCGCAGTACTCCAGTCTGACCGACGAACTCCAGCGGAGTGCGATATTCGGCGCGAAACGAAACCGCCACCGTGCCAAGCGTTCCGCGGGAGAATTCCAGAAGCATTACTGCGGCCGCCTCTACATCGCCCGACTCGCGATCGGACATACCGCAAGCGCTGACCCGCACCACTTCGTCCTGCAGGATGAAGCGGAGAGCGTCCACGCTATGGACCCCGATATCCGCGATGGGACCTCCACCTGCGATGGCACGGTCGTTCAGCCAGGTGCGAGGATGTCCGCCGGTAGCGGAGAAGGAAAACTCGGAGCGGGCAAAGACTGGCTTCCCGATCTGCCCTAACGCGATTCGCTCGCGAAGTCGGGCCGTGCTCTCTTCGAAGCGGAAGACCTGCGCCACCCCCAGGAGCAACTTGGCCCGGCGCGCCGCTTCGACCATCCGACGGCATTCGTCAGCGTTGACGCCCATGGGTTTCTCACACAGCACCGGCTTCCCGCAGGAGAGAGCAAGAAGCACATCCTGCAGATGGCACGCGTTCGGCGTGGTGACGAATATAGCGTCCACCTGGGGAGAGCGGCACAACTGTTCCGCCGAATCAAACGCCTGGGGGATGTTGTATTGGCGCGCCGATTCCCGAGCCTTTGCCATGTCCCGCCGGGAAAGTGCGCTCACCCGGCAGTTCTTAGCCGGGCCGAAGCCGGGCATCAGCCGCTTCACGGCATGCAGTCCAAAGCCGAGAATGCCATAGTTGATCATGGGAGAGGGTTCCAAAACCTTGTCCGCAATTGCGGGACAGAACGCCGGTCTTTATAGCTCTAACGTTCGGCTCACTTAGTCACAAACATTGACACCGGCGCAACGCTGGTCGAAGCCGATTGCCCGGTCGTGGCCAGGGCGCCCGTGCCCGCCGTTACCGACAAGACCGTGACCGTGCTGGAACTCTGACTTACCATGTACACGAATGCGCCGTTGGGGTCGCTCACAATCAATGCTGGAGAGGTGCCGCCACTGAATGGCGATCCCGTGATCAGGGTCGGAACTCCGGTGGTCGAATCGACCGTATACCCGGTAATGTCGCTTGATCCCTGGTTGACGATGTACAGGTACTGACCGGAAGGCGAAACGCTGAGGGCAATGGGCGTCGTCCCAGCGGCGAATGGCGATCCCAGAATCGGCCTCAATGCGCCGGTGCTGGAGTTGATGGAATCAATGGTGACGCTGTCGTCGGAGGAGTTCACCACATAAACGAACTTTTCACCGGGGTCGATTGCAATCGCCAAGGCGCCGGTGCCCACCGGAAACGGCGAGCCGGGAATGGGCTGCAGAGCCCCGGAAGTGCCGATGGCGTACCCAAACACCAGCGCCAGGTTGCTGTTGACGACATAGAGAAACTTGCCCGAGGGCGTAATCGCCAGTTTCACCGGATTGGGCGTAGTCGAAAACGGCGACCCGGGAATCTGGCTCAAAGCTCCGCTGGCAGAGTCGACGGAGTAGACCGAAATGTTACTGGAGATCTGGTTCACGACAAAGAGAAAGTTGCCTCCGCTATCCATCACCATGTCGGCAGGAGTAAGTCCGGTGCCGACGCGCGGAGTAACTTCGGTCAGAGAGCCAATGCTGCTGTCAATTGTGAACCGGGAAATGGTGTCGTCATTGCGATTGGCGACATACAAAAACTTGTTTGCAGGGTCGACCACCAGGGGCCCGGGAGAATTGCCTGCAAAGTACGGCGATCCCACAATAGTGGTGAAGCTCGACGAATGGTTGTTGATCCGGTACGCCCCAACGGCATTCGATTCAGGCAGGCTCAGGTAAGCCGTATGGGTGGATGCCGCGTTGCACCCCGCCAACGCAGCCGTCAGCAAGGCGATCAGGCACAGAGATGTAAACCGACCCCGGCGCATTGCACTCTTGGGGGAACCAGTTGCGACAGACTGAGCAATCATTGCGGTTCTGCGATCCTCATTCCACTTCATAGCCTGGGTCGGTGGCCGATGTGGCCAAAATGGAAGACTAATCCTGTCGATACTCGAATATTGCTTTGCGTACTGCCAAACGTATCGCTACGCAGATAGTCGGCTTGCACAACTCGGATGGTAATCCGCGGGCTCAAATCCCAATCAAAACCCCCGCCTCCCCCGAAAGACTTGCCGACGCTCTCGAAATAAGGGCGCGTGGGCTGCGGAATGTTTGCCCTGGTTTGGTCTTTTCCGAAGAGCCCGTGGACAAAAAATCGGGAATTCTCCCGGTGCCACGTGTACTGCGGACCGAACATCCAGTTGTACACGTCCAGATGTGAACCGTAGTGGCCACTCAAGTCAACTGCTACGCCCAAGTTCCGCTTGATGTTTACCGTGGCCCCAGCGTTCCAGCCGTAAAGGTTCGAGTAATCCGCATACCCGATAGAGGGAGAGTCGAACCGCATATAGGAAAAGCCCCCAAAAACATCCAGCCGGGAAGATTGCTGTGCCCTTGCGGCCGGAGGTAAAAAGAGGAGAAGCGAAAAGGCGGCGGCGAGAATCGCAGTGCTACGAGCTGTCCCTGCAGGCGCGATAGTCATTCCTATGAAAGTATGAACTCCGATCAGAATCTTGACCTTGAGGTGCAGCTACTATAGCAGGTCGCTTTGGCTGCGTGCTCGTTGGTTGGATGCCGACTTGGGCGGATTCATTGCGATCCGATTGCAGAAATTTACGAGGCGCTAGCCAGCACCTCCGCCTGCTGAACTACTTCTCGGCCATAGCGCCAACCAGCGACTCGAAAATCTTGAATCCGTCCGTGCCCCCGAGCTCCGGCTCAGCCGCCCGTTCGGGATGTGGCATCATGCCCAGCACGTTGCGCCCCGGACTGCAAATGGCGGCAATGTTATCCAGTGATCCATTGGGATTGGCCGCAGCCGTTACCTCACCGTCGGGCGTGGTGTAGCGGAATACGATCCGCTGGTCGCGGCGGAGCTCCGCCAATGTGGATTCGTCGCAGAAGTAGTTGCCTTCCATGTGGCCAATGGGAATAGTCAAGACCTCGCCCTGGCGGCACGCGTTGGTGAATGGCGTATCCGAGGAATCCACCCGCACGTGGACCGGCTTGCAGACATATTTGAGCCCAACGTTGCGCATCAAGGCGCCGGGCAGCAGCCCAGACTCACAGAGAATCTGAAAGCCGTTACAAATGCCTAGCACCAAGCCGCCTCCGTCCGCGAACTTCCGCACCGATTCCATCACCGGCGAGAACTTGGCGATAGCGCCGGTACGCAGGTAGTCGCCGAAAGCGAAACCTCCGGGAACAATGATGGCGTCGCAATTCTGCAGGTCGTGGGACTCATGCCACAGGAAACTAACCGGCTGCCTGGCCACTTGTTGAATGGTCCAGTAGGCATCGTGATCGCAGTTGGATCCAGGAAAGATGATGACGCCAAATTTCATGTGTGCCTCCCGCTGCGCTGGGTTCCCCTTGAGTCTAGCATGCGACGCATGCTGGAGGACGGGCTTCGTCGGGAGTAGCCGTTGAGAGTTTCAGTCGCGATACTTTTTCGCCCTTCTCAGGGCTGTGGACTTGGCATTTTTCAGCCAGGGCTTGCGTCCCCTGCTCTCTTATAGCGCCGCTTTGCGGCCAGGCAAGCGTCATTCCATTAGCGATTCGAAATTGCGAACTCGCATGAGTCCGAGCGGGGACGGGCGAGGCCGACCGTCCTCCATAGGTCTCGTTTGTGGCATCTTAAGAACGGTATGGACCTGGGAGAACACCTCCACCTCACGGGCGGAGCCCTCAAGAACTGGCTCATCGCCCAGGTTCAGGATTCGCTCGCGGTCGGAGTGCTCTGGCTGGTCGGTCTTTACGCGTTGAAGGTTCCATGGGCACCGCTCTGGGCTGTGCTGGCTGCTGTTTTGCAGTTTGTGCCACACTTGGGACCGGCGCTGGGGGTCATAGGCCCGGCACTCGCGGCCACCTTGCACTGGACCGACTGGAAACACCCCGTATACGTTCTGATGTTGTACGCCGCCATCGCTGTGGTGGATGGGTTCTTGCTCCAGCCTTACCTGATGAAGCGCACCGCCAAGGTGCCGATCTGGGCATCGATCCTGGCACCCATTGTGCTGGGAATCCTGATTCCGTTCTGGGGGGTGCTGTTGGCGCCGCCGCTGCTAGCGGTGACGTATGCGTACAGAGCGAGGCAAAGGGCTTAACCATTAAAGACACGTAGGTTCGCGAAGGAAGTCCATCGGACCACGTCCTTTCTCGAACCCTCGTGTCCTTGGTGGTTCACGGTTTCTGGCTGGCAAACGTGAAGGTGGTAGTGTCCTAATTTGAAATCCATCGCCTAGGCTCCGACCGCTGAATTGAGAGTTTTTCGTACCCATTCAGACAGGGATTGCTTGCCCATCTTGGCTGCCAGTTCGTAGGCACGTAGTTCATTGGGTGTTGACCGTACACGTATTGTTGCTGCCTTGGCATTCCCCTTGGGCAGAGTGGGGCGTCCGACCTTCTTAGGCTTCGCTGGCATTGCCTCTAAACTCCTGAATGATGAAAGCTCTTACAGCGGTTAGTGGAGATACCACAGGCGGAACGTGGAGCACCGCAATGTGTCGGGTTGGCTTGGATGGGTCACCCGTGTCATGGAGCCAGGCATAGGCCGTATTCGCTTTGGGATGGCCTTCCAAGTGAAACACTTCCACAATTCCATCCCAGACTGTCTCCCCGTTGAAAACTTCCTTCACAGGCACGCTTTCGGTGTGCGTGGCCGTCCCGCCGTGCAGCTTGTGAATCACTTCGCGCAGTTCGTCAATATGGCTCATGCGATAGCCTCTAGTAGATCGCCTACCGTCCAGAAGCTACCAGTCACACCAGCAGCCATCGCCGGAGTGCAACGTAGCGTGCTGTGACGTTTTACGAAATTGTAATAAGCGAAGTGCAAGGCTACGGCTGCCTCGAAGTTTTCCCGCTTTTTGCTGAACGCTAAGGTTAGGCGGGTCAGACGGCGCATGTGTAGGCGCGTGGTGGCGTTCAGGCGCTCAATATAGCTGGTAGAGATTAGGCGCTCATCGGGGCTGCCCACTACTACCTTTTTCTCGCAAGAAACGAACTTCGGGGCGCTATAACGGCGATGATCGCTAGCTTCCTCGTGGCCATAAGTCTTGATGATTTGACCGTAATCGACATACTCACCAAAGGCGCTTTCCATCGCGGCTACATAAGCGTGCAGCCCATCCGTTGAAATCTGCACGCGGTAGGCCATGCGGTTCGCCACGTCCTGCACGAACGCTTTGGCTGTGGCCGTGTCACGGTCACCAACCTTGAACGCGGGAACCAGCTTCGTTTCCGCATCAATCGCGCAGAACGTCCACACGCTACCGACCGCCTTGTCGCCTTCGCGGACGTTGCGTTCTTTCTTGCCGACAAAGCCCCAGATTTCATCCATTTCAAGGCGATTGCAGGAGAGGTTACGCATAGATAAGTCCATCATCTTCGCGCAGCCCTGACCCACCTTCACGCCTAGGCGCATGATCGTGTCGCGGTGAACTCCGGTGATCCGTTCAATGCTTCGGATGCTAGAGCCTTCGGTCAGTGCGCCGATAACCGCGATTTGCTTGTCGGTATTAAGTACGTTCGCCATGTGTATTAATGTACCCCAATAACTATTGCTTGTCAAGTATTTTTGGGGTACACTTTCTCCGCTATGAGAATCGTTTTGACCGCTACCGTTCTGGCACTGCTGGTAATAGGTGGGAGCAAACCCAAGAAAGAACCCAGCACCGATACAAACAAACCCACACAACCGCCACAGCAAACGGTCACTGTAGTAAATCAGCAGGCATCCGAGCGGCAAGATGAAGATCAATCCACAAAGCCGAAAAGTTATCTCTGTCGCCTGTTTTCGCCGGAGAACCTCCCCAACATAGCACTGGCTATCATTGGTGCTCTGACTCTCGGGGCGATCTGGTACCAGGCGAGAGAGATGACTCGCGCCACTGAGGAAATGAAGAAAGGCACTCAGACGGCAATCAATAGCGAACGAGCTTGGCTCACCGCCGAAGTCAAGAACTTTGACGATCCGCCGCCCGATAGCCACATGATCTGGATTGAGATTCCGATAACTAACAATGGTAGGACCCCAGCCCGCATCACGAGAATTGCCGTCACTTCTAAAATCATACCTTTTCCGGATACTGGCTGGGGAAGGCCGGGTGAATTGCCCAAGGTGCCGGAATACAATGACGCATCGCGAGTAGTGACACTGGAAGGGCAAGACATTATCATCACCCCAACCGACACTCTGAGGCACATGCACGTTTACATTTTGCCCGCCGAGTTGGAGCGGATTAGGACCAGAAAGGACTCGCTGTACGTATACGGGTCTATTGAATACCGAGACACAGTCAAGGACTTGCCCCACCAAACCTGCTTTTGTGCCATCTATTGGGTTCCTGAACGCGGTTTTAACGAATACGCTGGTTTTATGTTCTCCCAGATAATTCCAGCCTCCTACTTTTGCGCCACATAGCAGTAGGCATAGCGCCAGAAAGCAAATTAGGACACCACCGTGAAGGTTGGAGCGTGGTTGCCGTGCTATAATCTCTGTTCGCCTGTGTTCATTTCGAGGTAATTCTGTGATCTCCTCTGCTGGGCGAATCCTACGTATTGAGATCGGCGTAATAAGATCAGCGCAATCAAACTTCGGTCAAATGAGGTACATCCATGTCCGGCCATTCTAAATGGGCCACCATCAAGCACAAGAAGGGCGCGCTCGACGCGAAACGAGGCAAGATTTTCACGCGCCTGATCAAGGAAATCTCGATTGCCGCCAAGAACGGCGGCGATCCCGACACCAACCCGCGCCTGCGCGGCGCCATCGTGGCCGCCAAAGCTGAGAACATGCCGGCCGATAATATCAAACGAGCCATTCAGCGCGGCACCGGGGAATTGCCGGGCGCGACTTACGAAGAGTTTTCGCTGGAGGGTTACGGCCCGGGCGGGGTGGCCGTTCTGATTGACATCAATACCGACAATCGCAATCGCACCGTGAGCGAGATTCGCCACGTTTTCGGAAAAAATGGCGGCAACATGGCGGAAGCCGGCGCTGTCTCCTGGATGTTCCACAAGAAGGGTGACATCGTCGTGCCCAAGACTGCGGCCAAGGAAGACGACCTGATGGCGGTGGTGCTCGACGCGGGGGCGGAAGACTTGAAGGACGACGGCGACAACTGGGAAGTGCTGAGTGATCCATCTTCTTACGAGGCGGTGCTCGAAGCGGTAAAGAAAGCCGGCATTCAGCCGGTTTCGTCGAGTGTGGCGATGATTCCGCAGAATTACATCAAGCTCGAAGGGGCTGCGGCCAACACCATGATCCGTCTGATGGAAGCGCTCGAAGAGCACGACGACGTGCAGAACGTGCACTCCAACTTTGACATTGATCAGAAGCTGCTGGAGGAAGTGGCCGGGTAGCAGATTCCTGGTCGCTGCGCGCCTAGGAATGATAAGTCAACTGTTCTGCTGAGCCGCCTGCGGGCGGCTTTCGTTTTGCTCAAACCAGATTATGAAAGTGCGGCTCGACAAACTGATTCTTGATCGCGGCCTGGTGGGGTCACGGCAGCGGGCGCAGGCCTTGATTCTGGCCGGCAAGGTGCTGGTGGACGGACAAAAAATTGAGAAAGCCGGCACTGGCGTCGCCGCAGACGTGAACTTGCGCTTGCTTGGGGAAGACCTTAAGTACGTGAGCCGTGGCGGGCTCAAGCTGGAAAGAGCGCTGGAGCATTGGCAGATCGCCGTAAAGGGGAAAACCTGTCTGGACGTGGGAGCTTCGACCGGCGGTTTCACCGATTGCCTGCTGCAAAATGGGGCGTCGCGAGTGATTGCCATCGACACCGGCCACGGCCAGATCGACTTCCGCCTGCGTCAAGATCCGCGGGTGCGTCTACTGGAAAAAACGAATGCCCGCTATCTTGCCCGTGAGCAAGTCGGGGAAATCGTGGACTTCATGGCCATGGATGTTTCCTTCATCTCGGCGACACTGGTGCTTCCTCCCGTGATCGCCTCAGCTTTTCCTGAGTCTCCCGGTGAACGAGGTGGCCGGCAAATCGTCGTACTGGTGAAACCGCAATTCGAAGCGGGCCGCGAGCATGTGGGCAAGGGAGGAATCGTACGGGACGAAACGGTCCAGTTGGCCGCAGTGGAAAGAGTGCGGCAGATGCTGATCGCGCAAGGTTGCTCACGCACGGACGTTATCGAATCGCCGATTCTAGGGGCCGAGGGCAACCGCGAGTTTCTGCTGCAGGGCATCTTCTGATCGGCCGTTCCAAGTTAGGGCTGTCATCCCGGGCATCGCGGGGGAGATGCAGTTTTTCACGGGTTGAAGAAACTGCAGATTCCTAGCCGCTTCGCTTCTCGGAATGACAAAATGGTAGGGCTGGCTCAAGACGGTAAACCTGCTGGTTCTTGTACAATTTCAATTTCATGTTCAGCGGAAATTTCTCACCCATAGGAAAGGTTGCGGGCATCGTCTCTAAACCCGGTAAACCCGAACTATCGAAACTTGTGCCCGAATTGCTCAGCTGGTTTCGAGAGCACCACTACCAGGTCGTGGTGGACCGCGAGACGGCCCCTCATGTCTCGGGCGTGGAAGTTGTGGAGCGTGCGGAGATGGGGGCCCGTCCGCTAAGTTTCGTAGTCGTGCTGGGTGGTGATGGCACGCTGCTATCCACGGCGCGAGCCGTGTGCAAGGCAGGAATCCCGGTGCTGGGAGTGAATCTGGGTTCGCTGGGGTTTCTAACGGAGGTCCGCCTGGACCAGCTGTACCCGACTTTGGAGGGGATCGAAAAAAGCTGCTGCAATGTCGAAGCGCGCTCCATGGTGAGATGTGAAGTGACTCGCGAGGACTCAATTGTGGCCAGCTACGACGCGCTCAACGACATTGTGGTTGGCAAGGGCACGATTTCCCGGTTGAACCACTGCGACGTGTATGTCGACGGAGTTTTTGTGTCGAGTTACAAAGCCGATAGTCTGATCGTCTCCACGCCGACCGGGTCTACTGCCTACTCGCTGGCCGCGGGGGGACCAATTCTGATGCCGACAGTGCAAGCCTTGGTGGTGACGCCGGTCTCGGCGCATTCGCTGACGCACCGGCCGCTCGTAGTCCCGGACACCTCGGAGATCGGACTCGTGGTGAATACCGGCGCCGACGAGGCTTACATGAGCGTCGACGGCCAGGTCGGTATGCCGATGTACGACGGAGATCGCGTGCTCTGCCGCAAGTCCGAGCACCAGGTAAAGCTGTTGCACATCCAGGGAACATTCTTCGATGTGCTGCGGGCGAAGTTGAAGTGGGGGCAATGAGAGCCCTGTTCTGTCTCCCGGCAAATCCTATGAAACAAATTCGATCGCTATTTTTGGCCGTATTCGGTTTGACTGCTGTCTTCGCAGCGGCGCAGTCGAAACCGGCCGCTGACCTGGTTGTTACCAACGCCAAAGTCTGGACCGTCGATGCGGACCATCCCGATGCTCAGGCGGTCGCGGTGCTTGGCGACCGCATCGTCGCGGTGGGATCGAACTCTGAGGTCGAAGCGTGGCGCGGTCCTCATACCAAGGTCATCGACGCCGACGGAAAGTTGTTGTTGCCCGGCTTCGACGATGCCCACGTGCACTTCGTCAGCGGCGGCTTACAACTCGATAGCGTGCAACTCAACGATGTCACCAGCACCGCGGAGTTCGTGCATCGAATCGCCGAGCAGGCAAAGAAAACGCCGAAAGGTGAGTGGATTCTCGGCGGCGATTGGGATGAGACTAAGTGGCCGGGAGCGACGCTTCCCACCAAAGAGTTGATCGATCCGGTTACGCCGGACAATCCGGTATTCGTCAGCCGCTACGACGGCCACTCGTCGCTGGCGAACTCCGCTGCTTTGAAGCTGGCCGGTGTGACCGCCCAGACGCCTGATCCGCCCGGCGGGACTATCGTTCGTGATGGCCAGGGGAATCCGACCGGCGATCTTAAAGACGCAGCGACCGGCCTGGTAGATAAAGTTGTTCCGCCACTCTCTCACGATCAGCGCATACGGGCGGTCAAACGCGCTTTGGAAGAGGCTGCTTCGGTCGGAGTAACCAGCGCGCAGCATATGGTTGCGGAATCCGCGGACATCGCGGCTTATGCCGAACTGCTCCAGTCCAGGGAACTGACTACGCGAATCTACGCGGCGCCATTGATCACACAGGTGGACGATCAGGTGAAGGTTGGAATTCGCCACGCCTTTGGGGGGCCGTACCTGCGAATCGGCGCTGTCAAGGGTTTCGCCGACGGGTCCCTGGGTTCGCGCACCGCGTACTTTTTCGAGCCGTTTTCGGATGAACCCGGAAACCACGGCTTGCTGTCCGACGAGATGCAGCCGCTTTCCTTGATGCGCGATCGCATGATGAGGGCGGACGCCGCCGGGCTGCAGATTTGCACCCACGCCATCGGCGACCAGGCGATCTCCCTCATCCTCGATCTGTATACCGATGTGGCCACGGCCCACTCCGCTTTCGACCGGCGCTTTCGCATCGAGCATGCGCAACACATGGCGGCGAAGGACTTCGCGCGTTTTGCACAATTGGGAGTGATCGCTTCGGTTCAGCCTTACCACGCCATCGATGATGGGCGGTGGGCAGAGCCACGTATTGGTCATGATCGAGCGAGCCGGACGTACGCTTTCCGTACATTTCTGGATCATGGTGTGCGTCTGGCTTTTGGGACCGACTGGGACGTCGCTCCCCTAAATCCCATGCTCGGAATCTATGCCGCTGTGACCCGCGCCACACTGGATGGGAAAAATCCGAACGGATGGTTCCCGGAGCAGAAGCTCACCGTGAAAGAGGCGATCCAGGCTTACACCATGGGTTCGGCCTACGCTGAGTTTCAGGAAAAAGAAAAGGGATCGATTACGCCCGGCAAGCTGGCGGATATGGTGCTGCTCAGTGACGATATTTTTTCCATAGCCCCGGTCAAAATCCGTGACGTGAAAGTTATTAAAACGATCGTGGGTGGCAGACTGATTTGGGCTTCCTCGCGCACGCCGGCGTACTCAACCGGGAATTAGTTTTCGTCGCGGCCAGCGAACAACGGGTCACCTCTGTCGATTACCGGCACTTCTTGCACAGCCCAACATGTACTTCCGGACATCTTGACGCCGCTTGTACTACGGTCTAGATTGCCTTGCAGTCTTGCGTAACCAGCAGCCGGCTTGATCTCATCCGGGCCTTCGCCATGCCCACTCCGTTGCGCCCAGTTTGAGGGCGCAACCGCCTGCTTCGCCGTCAGGCCATGCTGTTTCGTGTTTGGGAACCGGCGCCGGTCCCTCCAATCCTGAAAAATAATCCGCCGGAGTGTGTCTGGCTCCGGACATGGAGGCTCGCGATGAAGTGGAGAAATACTCTTGGTATCGGTCTGTCTACCGCCTCGTTACTTTTCGTTTCCGGAGCGCTGGTGACCGTGCGCAGCGATTCCGCGCAGCAGGCTCCTGCGGCATTTGCCACTCCCACCCTCAATCAAAATCCTGGCTCGCAGAGCGTCAGCAATGGCATGGTGGAGCCGTCGGGCGATACCTTCGCAATGGACCAATCCTCTTTCGAAGAGGAAGAAGGATTGGATACGGGCGTGGGTCCCGTGTATAACGCACGATCCTGCGTTGACTGCCACCAGAATCCCGTGACGGGAGGAGTTGGCCAGGTGACGGAGTTGCGCGCTGGTCACTACGATCGATTTGGACACTTCGTGAATCCCACGATCATCATCAATGACGGCCAGAGCACCATCACCAACCGCTCTCTGATCAACGATCGGGCGGCGTGCCCGCAGGCCCAGGAGCTCCTGCCTTTGACGGAATCCGTCCGCACCCTCCGCCTTTCCCTGAATACTCTGGGCGACGGATTCGTCGAGGCTATCGCCGATACCACTCTGCAGACGATTGCTCAGCAAGAGCCAAGGCTCAGTGGCGGCAGAATCGGAGGAGAATACATTGAAGTTCCCATTCTGGAGGCTCCGGGACAGACTCGCGTAGGCCGCTTCGGCTGGAAAGATCAGCATGGCAGCCTGCTTTCGTTCGCCAGCGATGCTTATATCAATGAGCAAGGGGTTACCAACCGGCTCAGTCCGACCGACACCACGCCGGTCTGCAAGACCACTACCGATCCCGAGGATGGGCCGGACAGCATCGGAATGGCCGACATCGACCATTTTGCGCAATTCATGCGGGCGACTCAGACGCCGCCAGTGGACGCGACGATCATGGCTACGCCAGCCGCTCAAGCGGGACAGCAGCTGTTTTCGCAGATCGGATGCGCGATCTGCCATGTTCCAGCGATCACCACCGCTCCGGTAGGCACGGTGATGAACGGCGGCACGTACACCGTGCCCGCTGGTCTGGGAAACATGGTTATCCAGCCCTACAGTGATTTTTTGCTGCATAACGTTGGGACTGGGGATGGGATTCAACAGAACGGCCCCGTGGATACGACTTTCAAACTGAGGACTCCTCCGCTGTGGGGGCTGCGGACCCACACCCGTCTCATGCACGATGGCGGCTCCACCTCGACGTTTGACGCGATCTCGCGCCACGGAGGAGAAGCAAATTACGTCATCCGTCAATTCCGGGGCCTGAGCCGGCAACAACAGAGTGAGATCTTTACATTCTTGAGTGCGTTGTGAAGACAGTGGAGAAAAGAGTGGAGAACAAGCGGGAGTGTTCTCCACTTTGTTCGGGCTGAGCGGGAGCCCGGGGACAGATGGGACGTTTCTTGGTTTGCGGAGAGAGTGGACACAAGAACTCACTGAACGTCCCGTGTGTCCCCAGATTTTCCCGATGGTCCTGCACGGGAGTACGCCCGCGCCTACATTGCTTCTTGCCGAACCAAGTCGGCTAACGTCTCGCGCCGCCGGATTACGGTCACGGCCGCTCCGTTCACCAGTACTTCGGCGGGACGCGGCCGGGTGTTGTAGTTGGAGGTCAACACCGTTCCGTAGGCGCCCGCGTCCAGGACGGCTAGCAGATCATCCTCGCCGATCACGGGTAACTCACGATCGCGTGCGAAGAAGTCGCCGGTTTCACAAACCGGACCAACGACGTCGACTGTTTCAAGTGCGGCGTTGCCGCATGAAGAGACGGGCAGAATTTCGTGGTAGGCGCTGTACAAAGACGGCCTCAGGAGATCGTTCATTCCGGCGTCAACCACCAGGAACCGCTTGCGGCCATTGGTCTTTTTGTAGAGCACTCGCGTGAGCAGCACGCCGGCGGGGCCGACAATACACCGGCCGGGTTCGAGCAACAAGTGTAGATCCAGTCCCCGCAAGGGCGTCAACAGCGCTTCCGCGTAGGCGGCGGCACAGTCGGCGAACTCGTATCCTGCTTCGTTCCTATAAGGAATGCCGAGGCCGCCGCCGGCGTCCACGTACTTGATGGTGTGCCCCGCGGCACGAAGCGTTTTCACCAGATCCGCAACGCGCTCCATCGCCGCTGTGAACGGTTTGAGATCTGTGATCTGCGAGCCGATGTGGACACTGATGCCGCCAATCCTGAGGCTTCTCATTTTCGAGGCTTGCTCGTACAGGCCGACCGCTTCCGCGATTGGAATGCCAAACTTGTGTTGTTGCAGGCCGGTCGAGATATAAGGATGGGTGTCGGCCGGAACATCGGGATTTACGCGCAGGGCGATCTGCGCCTTTTTTTTCATCCCCTCAGCGCATTTCGCGAGCACTCGCAGCTCCGACTCGCTTTCCACGTTGAACAGCAGGATGTTGGCTTTGAGGGCGGCTCGCATTTCTTCGCGGGTCTTGCCGACGCCGGAAAAAACGACCTTTCGCGCGGCACCTCGGCTCACGCGCAAAACCCGCCCCAACTCTCCGCCGGAGACCACATCGAAGCCACAGTTCATCCTGGCCAGCATGCGCATAATGTTCAGATTTGAATTGGCTTTGACGGAATAGCAGACGGTGTGGGGAACTTTACGAAATGCAGCGTCGAAGGCTCGCATACGCTCCCGAATCAGAAAGGCGGAATAGACGTACAGGGGGGTGCCAAAGCGTTCTGCCAGCCTGGTAAGCGGGACCTTATCGCAATGCAGGGTGGAACCTTTTTGCGCAGTCGCGCGGTATGTAAATGCGGGAGGGCGGCCCTGCGAGCTGGGGCTGGGCGTGGAACTCACTTGCGTTTTCCGGGGGCGCCTTTCACACGAATCGCAACCACTGTCTGATCGTCGAAGGCGTCCTGACCGGCGGCATGTTCCGCAACAGCTTTGAAGATAGTCTTTACCACCGCGTCAGCCGAGGCGTTGGCGTCGCTGTTCACGATCTGCTCCAGCCTTCCGCGGCCAAACAGTTCGCCTGCTCCGTTGCCGGCATCGAGAATGCCGTCGCTAAAGAAGACGAACATGTCGCCAGGCTTCGCCCGAAAAACAAATTCGTCGTACTCGGCGTCATCGAACAACCCCAGAGGCAAGCCGGTCGCTTCGATGACCTGGACCTTGCCATCGTGGCAATAAACCGGCCGGGGCAGTCCGGAGTTTGCCACCCGCAAAGTGCGATTCTCATCGTCCCAAACCGCGTAAATGAGGGAGACGAACTGGGCTTCGATGCGGCGTTCACCCAGGGAGAAGTTCACCGCCGCCAGCATTTCCGCCGGCGCCGGTTCCATGGGCGCATGGGAGCGAAGAATCCCGCTGACCAGAGCGGCGTAAATGGCGGCAGGAGCGCCTTTTCCGCTGACATCGCCCACCACAATTGCGGTGCGCGAAAGGGAGTAATTTACAAAATCGTAAAGATCGCCGCCAATGGCGCGCGCCGGGACAAACTTGGCGGCTATATCCAGATTGGCGAGTTTCGGCAACGTTGGCGGCAAGAGCCGGAATTGCAATTCGCGCGCCATTGCCAGATCGCGTTCCAGGCGTTTTTCCTGCATCGCGATCTGTTCATAGAGTTGGGCGTTCTCGATCGCAATCGCCACCTGGGCGGCAAGGGTGGTGACGGTTCGCTTGTGATCGTCGGTAAAGAAGCCGCGGCGTGTGTGCTCAAGGTCCAGAACGCCGATAACTCTGTCCTGGTAAATCAGGGGCACTGCCAGCTCGGAACGGGTTTCTGGATTAAGCTTGATATAGCGCGAGTCCTTGCTCACGTCGGGCACCAACACCGCTTGCTTGTGCTGGGCGGCGTAGCCCACCAGGCCACGTCCCCACGGGATTTCGTGCTTGAGCTGCACGTTCTCCTGAAAACGCAGCGAGAATCGGTGCTGCAGCTTCTCTCCCGTGGAGTCGAGCAGGAGGATGCTGAACATCTGGTAATCGATAAGCCGGCTCAACAATTCGCCGATGCGCTTCAGCAGTTCATCGACGTTGAGAATAGAGGTGAGCTCGCGCGCGATCTCGTTCAGTATGACCAGGGTGCGTGCCTGGCGCGTAGTACGCGTGTAGAGGCGCGCATTCTCAATCCCCACCGCCATGCGGGAAGCGATCAAGGTGAGCAGGCGCTTGTGCTCCTCGGTAAAGTGGCGGGGTTGTTGCGACTCGATGTCGATTACGCCAATCAGCCGATTCTTGACGATCAGCGGCACCGCCAGCTCGGAACGAACGTTCGGAATGGCCGAAATGTAGCGCGGGTCTTGCGAGACGTCATCGACCAGAATCGGTTCGCGACGCTGCGCCGCTACCCCGGTTACGCCCTCGCCCACCTTGACACGGGTACGCTCGGCTACTTCCCGGGTGTAGCCGGTCTGAAATCGAATCCGCAGCTCCTGGGTCTTTTCATTCAAGAGAAGGATGGCAAATATCTCATAATCAATGACTTTGCGAACCAGTTCGGCCACCCGGCGCAGGGTGGTGTCAAGGTCGAGGGTGGTGTTGACCACGTCCGCCACTTCGAGCAGTAGCGGGTCGACCTTGGATTGCAGATCAGGTTGGATTGCGACTGTTTCCACTGTTTCTATGATATCAGCAGGGGGCGATTATCCCTGCCTGGGTACTACGCAGATGTCTGGGAGATTGCGGTATCTTTCCGCGTAGTCCAGTCCGTATCCCACCACGAATTCGTCGGGAATGCTGAAGCCCACGTAGTCTCCCTGGATCGGCAGCTTCCTGCGCGACGGTTTGTCCAACAAGGCGGCAATGCGCAACGCTCTAGGCTGGTGCGCCAGTAGCATTTTCTTGAGATACGTGAGGGTGAGTCCGGTGTCCAGAATGTCTTCCACCAGGATGACGTTTCGGTCTTTCATCGACTGGTCCACGTCCTTTAGAAGGCGTACCTCTCCGGTGGAGTCCCATCCGGTCTTGAGTTCCTGCGCCGGAGTAGGGCGGTTGCCGTAGCTGGAAACCCCAATGAAATCGAAGGTTGCGTCGAGTTGCACCTGGCGCGCCAGGTCGCTGAGGAAAATGGCCGCACCTTTTAACACGCCCACGAAGATGATGGTCTGGCCAGAGAAGTCCCGAGTGATATCAGCGCCCATGGCGGCGACGCGCTCAGCGATCTGCTGGCGGGAGATGAGGACCTTCAGTTCAGTCACGGGCAGCTATATTAAACTAAGCGCTGGGGGTTCGCATCCGCCATTTGGTTAGAGGGTTCGGTTCGCGGAGTAGTTTCTCTTAATTGTTGTCCTCCCGAAGAGCGCCAGCGACGAGGGATCTGCAGGTTCTCTCGACCCTGGGAAACCGCAGATCCCTCGCTTCGAAGGAATGACAACAAGGGAGTGGGTGTTTCCGCAGCCGGTGAGCTCGGACCTCCACGATTCTCTAGCCGCTGCGAATAATGAAAGCTTAGGAGATCCGCATTATGAATCTTAACGGCATCAAACTTACCTGGCTGGGTCACGCCACCTTTCGTGTGGAAACCCCAGGCGGCAAGACCATCCTTATCGATCCCTGGGTCATGGGGAATCCCATGTGTCCGGAGAATCAGAAAAGCGTCAAGAAAGTTGACGTGCTGCTTTGCACCCACGGGCACTTCGATCACATCGGAGATGCGGTTGAAATTGCCAAGAAGCACAATCCCAAGGTAGTCGGTATTCCGGAGTTGTGCGGGTGGCTGGAAAAGAAAGGGGTGAAGCAAACCTCGTCCATGAACAAGGGAGGAACACAAACCGTGGACGACATCAAAGTCACCATGGTGCACGCCGACCATTCCTGCGGCATCCAGGACGGCGATGAGATCGTCTACGGCGGCGAAGCCTGCGGCTACGTGGTTGAGTTTTCCAACGGGATCAAGATCTACCACGCTGGTGACACCAACGTGTTTGGGGACATGCAGATCATCCGCGAACTGTACGCACCGGACATTGCCATGCTGCCCATCGGCGATCACTACACGATGGGTCCCCGCGAAGCCGCATACGCCTGCAATCTGCTGAAGCCGAAGACGGTCATCCCCATGCACTTCGGCACGTTTCCTCTGTTGGTGGGACGGCCGGGCGATTTGAAGAAGCTGGTCCCCGGAATAGAAATCAAAGAGTTGAAGCCGGGAGAGACGGTATCTTGATCGCCAAATGAAGAACGAGCGTCTGCTGCCCGTTTTTCGAGCCATGCTTACGACGATTTTCAGGAGCGAATGTGCCCTCAAAGAAAGACGCAAAACCTAGCTGGCAACACCACGGCCACATAACATCCCCGGCGGTAGACGACTATCTCTACTCGCTACTGCCTCCGCGCGATGAGATTCTCGCCGAGATCGAGGCGGAAGCCACCAAGCGCGAAATTCCGATCGTGGGGCCGGCGGTCGGCCGCATACTTCATCAGCTGGCGATGATGATCAACGCCAGCACGGTTTTCGAGATGGGGTCGGCTATCGGCTATTCGACCATCTGGTGGGCGCGAGCTGTAGGCAAGAACGGCCGTGTCTTTTATACCGATGGCGACCGCAAGAATGCCGATCAGGCGCGCAAGTATTTTGAGCGAACTGGGGTCGCGGATCGCATTAACGTTCTGGTCGGAGATGCCCTTGAGCTGCTCTCCGAGCACAAGCAGGAATTCGACATCATCTTCAACGACGTCGATAAAGAAGACTATCCTCGCGTTTTGCGCCTGGCGACGTCGCGGTTGCGCACAGGCGGCTTATTCATTACCGATAATGTGCTGTGGAGCGGGCGCGTGGCGGATAAGAAGAACGCGGAAGCTTCGACCAAGGCGATTCTGGAATTCAACCGGCTGCTCTACAGCTCGCCGGACTTTTACACCACCATTCTGCCCATTAGGGATGGGGTGGCAGTGGCGGTCAAGAAGTGATTGCACTCTCTATGTAGCGCGGGGCCTTGTCATTCCGATAAGCGCGAGCGAGGAATCTGGAGCGCTTTTGGGGGTGAAGAACCGCAGATCCATCGCTACGTTTGGGGATGGAGCAAAAAGCGGCTTGTCAGGCGCCTAAATCGATTTGACGGGAATTACCGTTAAGTCCTCGACCAGCCCCACTTCCTTTTGCAAGAACGGTTCGGCATACGTCACGCCGCCGAGCATTCCATAGAAGCGGGCTATGGCTTCAATCCGCGAACGAATTTCCGCTTCGGCAGGGAAGATATCCTTGCCGGCTTCCTGATCGCTGAATTGCGTCTTGTAGGCCATCAGCGACTGAAAACGGGCCTCGAACTGGTCGGTAATATCCACGACGAAGCTCGGACGAATATCGTAGTAGAGCGTGGCATAGATGATCTTGAACGGCCGGTGCGGTTGCAGCGGATCATCCTTCAGACCCTGCTTGGTGAGCACAAGTTCGGCCAACCCGGCTAGGAAACAGGCTTCGTATCCCAATACCGAGGCGGTGTAATGATCAGGATGGCGGCCCTGCCAGTAAGGGAGAATTACCACCCGCGGGCGCTGTTCGCGGAGCACGCGCGCGACTTTCAGCCGGTTCTCCCAGGTGTTCTCGACGCGTCCGTCGGGAATATCGAGAGCCAGCCGCCATGAGACCTGCAGGATGGTCGCTGCCTCTTCCGCCTCTCGGCGGCGATCCTCGGCGCTGCCCCGGGTGCCCATTTCGCCTTGCGTGAGATCAAGGATGCCGGTGCGGTGGCCGCGCTGCGCCATCTTCAGCAGGGTGCCTCCGCAGGTTTGCTCCACGTCGTCGCGATGCGCGGCAATGGCCAGGATGTCTAATGGCGGAGTGGGCATATCAGTCGAGGTTTCCCTGCTCCAGCACCACATTTTCCCGCACGATCAAGCGGTGTGCAGCCATTTCTTTCAGCGTAGGCAGGACGCGGTTTACGTGTTCATCGGTGTCCACGAAGATGATGATCACCGGGAGTTTGCCGCCAGCATCCACCAAGTGTCCGGTTTCCACTCGATGCCGGCCCAGAAATCCGGCGACGGAATGGAAGGCGGTCGCGGCATACACACCCTCGCGGCGCAAATAGTTGAGTACTTCCATGTGCAGGGGCCGGTGATGCCATTGGTCGCCTTCGTTGAGGTACATCGTGACCTGCACTGCCATGGCGTTTTGCATTTTACAGCACCCGTGCCATGGCCATGCCGGCTAATGCGCCGAGCAAACAAAGAATGTTGTTGGTCAGGATGTTGGTCCACATCAGCAGCCATTGTCCCTGCTCGAAGTAGGCCATGCTCTCGAAGGCGTAACTGGAGAAGGTGGTGAAGGCGCCACAGAAGCCGACCACAACCAGCAAGCGCCATCGCGGGTCAACCCAAGCCCGTTCCGTGGCCCAGATTACGAAGAAACCGACGATCATGCTGCCGGTTATGTTGATGAAGAGCGTGCCGTAGGGGAAGACCGGTCCCAGAATGCGGGCGGCCAGGCGGCTGATAAGGTAGCGGGCGTTGGCTCCGACAATTGCGCCCAGGGATATGATCAGTAGCTCTTTCACGATGGAGTCTCCCTACAGAGTTTGTAGGAGTCATCAGCCGGTGAGCGTTTACCAGTTTGGCTCAGGCGGTTATGGCGAACTCCATCGCCGTAATTCTTTTCTACTGCGGCGCAGCAGCGCAGAGGATTTTGGGTAAACGGGATTGCTGGGGACCATCGACGGGGGAGCGCGAACGGGTGCGCTCGCCCCTGCATTGAACGCGGACTACTTCTTGCGTTCGACCAGGAAGTGGGCCAGGGACTTCAGGGTTTCGGCGCGTGCTCCGAAGCTATTGAGCGAGCTTAGCGCGGTACTCACCAGCGCATCCGCCTTTTGCAGCGATTCCTCAATTCCAAACAAGGCCGGATACGTAGCCTTCTCGGCGGCGGTGTCCTTGCCTGCAGTTTTTCCCAGCTGTTCTGAAGTTTGGGTGACGTCGAGCACATCGTCGACGATCTGGAAGGCCAGGCCAATCGATTGCCCAAAAGATCTCAACCGGCAAACTGCGTCTTCATCGCCGCAGGCATAGAGGCCCCCGCTGACCACGCTGGCGGTGATCAGCGCGGCGGTCTTGGAGCAGTGAATGTATTCGAGGGTGGCAACGTCAGCTTTCTGGTGCTCCGCCTCCAGGTCCACGACCTGGCCGCCGATCATGCCGTCCACGGTCCCGGTGCCGCGAGCGATTTCCGCGATGATTTGCACCCGGGCTTCGGCTGGACACTGCAGGCGCGCCAGCACCTCGTAAGCTTGAGTCTGCAGGGCATCACCAGCCAGGATGGCGATGGCCTCGCCGAAGACCTTGTGACAAGTGGGACGGCCGCGGCGCAGGTCATCGTTATCCAGGGCGGGCAGGTCGTCGTGAATCAGGGAATAAGTGTGCAGCATTTCCAAGGCTGCGCCCAAGTCAGCGATTCCCGCAGGCAGGGAACCGGCGACCATTCTTCCGGCCTCCATGCACAGAATCGGCCGAAGGCGTTTGCCTCCGGCAAACACGCTGTGGCGCATGGCTTTGTGGATGGAGACGGGATGCTGGGTCGCGGCCGGGAGAAGGCGCTCCAGCGCCTCGTCCGCCAGCTTTCGGCCCTGCTCCAGAGTCTCTTTGAGCATGACGGTGAGTATACCAAGAGCAGATTGCCGGTTTTTCCCGCAAAGGTTTCGGTCCTGGTGCAGTCTGGCAAGCCCCGGGCGGGTTTGTAATCCTTAGCGGAGTTGTCGTCCGCGCAGCGGACAACATCGCGGCCGGGGACCCCTCGTCGTCAACATCTTTCGCGACGATTTGGGGAGTTCTCACCCCGCGGCGAGAATTCCTTTGTTCGTTTATCTCGGCACGCAGTCATAGGGTCGTGCGACCGCAGGATTGCTTCGTATTCGCGAAGCAGTCCCTGGGTTCAGGATGACAGCGATTTCTAGGCGGCCACGGGCTGCGTCCCAGCATACTCCAGGGCTGCGCGCACGACGCCGCTTGTGTCCCACGAAGAGCAGACATCGGAGGCGCCGGCATTCAGCGCCGCCGTCCACATTTCTTCGTCGGCACAACGATGCGTGCATACAATGCAAGCTCCGGGAAAATCGCCGGACAGGGTTCTCACGTCGGAGAAAGAGGCTTTCTCCAGATCCAAAATGGCGACGCGGGCACGGTGCCGGATGATGCTGGTTCGCAGTTCGCCCAGCGAACGACTCAGATGAACGGAATCAAAGGAATTCGATAATGCGGAAACGAGCGATTTCGCAACTCCCGAATCGCTCTGCAGGAGCACAACATGGAGCGACGGCATAACATCCCTCGGGCTTCTACCGCTATCAAACGGCCGACATGCCGTGGCAACTCTCGACAGGCAAGCGCTGTCACAGACGTTAACAATGCGAGCGGTGAACAGCCGAGGCGGCCTATTTCCGGCCGGACGGGACCTCGGTCAACGGCTCAAACGACTCAGCCTGGAGCTTCCCATTCTGCTTCAGCAGGATTTCTACCTTGCCCTCGGCCTGCTCCAGTTCCTTGCGGCAACTGGCCGAAAGCTGCATTCCTTCCTCGAAGAGCGTCAGAGACTTTTCCAGGGGGACTTCCCCTTTTTCCAGTTCCTGAACGATCTTTTCCAGACGCTGGAGACAATCTTCAAACTTTGGCAAGGGCATGACTCCAGGTTCTATTTTAATTCAATTCGGGCGCCGACTGGTGGACTCAAAGTTCGACCTTAGGAGAATTCGCAATCGTCTATGCCGAACTGGCACGCGAGGTTCCCAGCGCCTCCAGCACATCCACCGCAGAGGCATAGCGGCCCAGTGGCGCGCTGATCTGAGCGCCTTGAACCATTTCGCGGGCGGCAATGAGCATTTCGCGCGCAATCGCAACTCCCTCTTCCCGAGCTGCTTCGGGAGTCTGGGCACGTGCCATGCGCTCCAGGATGGAGTCAGGGACGGAGACGCGCAGTTCGTTCTTCATGAACTCGGCGTTGCGCACGCTCACCAGCGGCCAGATGCCGGCAACCACTGGGATGCGGCAATGCTCGATGCGGCGGACGAAGTTCTCCAGCAGGCTCAGGTCGAAGACCGGTTGCGTGACCACATACTCGGCCCCGGCCTCCACCTTGTAGGCGAATCGCCGGATCTCCTCGTCCAGATCATTTAACCCAGGGTTGGCGCCCACTCCAATCACGAAGGATGTGCCGGTACCGATGGGATTGCCTCCCAGATCGCGCCCGCGATTCAGGTTGTGAACGATGTTCACCAGTCCGATCGCATCCACGTCGAACACTGCGGTCGCGTCCGGGTAGTTGCCCATCTTCGGGGGATCGCCGGTGATGCAGATCAGGTTACGGATTCCGGTGGCGGCAGCTCCCAGCAAGTCGGATTGGATGCCCAGCACATTGCGGTCGCGGCAGGTGTAATGCAGGATGGTCTCGATGCCGACATCCTGCTGGATCAGCAGCGACAACGCCTGATTGCTCATGCGGGCCGAAGCCCGGGGACTGTCCGGAATGTTGATGGCGTCGACGCCGACGGACTTGACGAACCGCGCGCCTTCCACCTCCTTGTGAATATCAATTCCCTTGGGCGGAACGATCTCCACCATGGTGACGAATTCGCCGGCAGCCAGTTTTGCTCCCAGGCGGGAACGCTTCTCGAGTGGCACTGCCGGGGTCGCAGTTACCTTGGCCGGGCTGGCGGCGGGAGACGAGGCCGTCCGGGCGCGGGCTTCACCCGCGCGCAACGCAGATTTCATCACCCGCGTGTGGTCCGGAGTCGTACCGCAGCACCCGCCCACCAAACGCACGCCGGCGTTCACGAACTTGCGCGCATAGCTGGCCATGTATTCGGGCGAGCACAGAAAGATACTTCGTCCCTCGACCGACCGCGGGATGCCGGCATTCGGTTGCGCCGCCAGGGGAAGAGAAGTGAGGGCGCGCATGCGCTCGATACCGTCCAGCATTGCCACCGGGCCGACACTGCAGTTGCAGCCAACGACATCGGCGCCCCATTCTTCCAGCCGAGGCGTAAAAGTCTCCGGGGCAGAACCGTCAAGACAGTTTCCATCTTCGTCGATCGTGACCTGTGCCACCAAGGGAAGTCCTGGGGCTACTTCCCGCGCTGCCAGGATGGCTTGATGAAGTTCCTCCAGGTAGCCGAATGTCTCCAGGATCAGCAGGTCCACACCGCCTTCCAGCAGTCCGGATATTTGTTCGCGGAACGCACTTCGGGCCTCTTCAAACGACGTTTTGCCCAGGGGTTCAATACGGATCCCAAGCGGTCCCACCGAGCCTGCCACCCAGGCGCTGAAGCTCTTGGCCGCCTCCCGCGCCAGTTTCGCCCCGGCGACGCTGATGTCGTGAGCCTGGCCAGACAGGCTGTGCCGGGCCAAGCGGAACGAATTGGCTCCGAAGGTGTTGGTCTCGATGATCTCGGCGCCAGCCTGCAGGTATTCGTGATGGATTCCCCGGATCAGGTCGGGCTGGGACAGATTCAACTCGTCATAGCAGCGGTTAATGAAAATTCCCTTGTCATAGAGCAGGGTGCCCATGGCGCCGTCGCACAGCACTGGCGACTGTTTGATTCTTGCGATTACGTCGTTGGCCATTAAATTGAGCATACAAGATGAGTGTTGCTTTTGCATTCCGCGCGAAGGGGGCAACCTTGCAGGTTGAGCGCCGGAAGCGAGCCGGCAGGCTCGGTTTTCTTCGTTCTGGCTCTGCTATAATCCGCTTTCTTGCATCCAAATCTCTGTCCCTCATGCCCTTCAGATTCTCAGGTTTGAAGAAATCCTCTTTCGCCATGGTCGGGGTCATAGCCGCCGGTGTGGCTTTTGTGGCCTGCGGCAGCAATAAGTCTTCCAACAGCCAGCATCAGGTGAGCGGCCTCAAGTTCCGGGCATTTGTTTCTAACTCTCTGTTTCCAAACGGCGTGTCGAATGCGCCGGTGATAAACATTATCGACGCGACCCAGAACCAGCTTTCTCCTGCAACCATCGGCCTGTCAGGTACGGTCGCTCAGGCGGGGCTGATGGCGGTCTCCCCCAGCCTATCGCTGACCCTGGTCTTCAGTCAGGCGGACAACACCATCGCGGTGATCAGCAATACCTCCGAGAGCGTGGGAGCTTCTTCTAACGGCGGACCGGGGGCCTCAACTTTCGTGCTACCCGGTTCAACCGAGAGCATGTTCGTCGCCAAAGATAACCTGACTGTTTACGCGGCGGTGCCGAGTGCACCCGTGACCGGACAGTCTCCAGGCGCGGTCGTAGTCATGAACCTCGGCACGGGGGCGATCAGTGCGACCATCCCGGTGGCCGGCGCCCGCTTTGTGGTGCCCAGCCCCGACGGCAACCATGTTCTGGTATTCAGCGACAAATCGGATGCGATTACGGTGATCTCCACCGTTCTCATTGGAACTAGTCAGGACCCGCGGGCGGTCGTAGCAGGCACGGCGCAGAATCACTTCGACCGTCCGGTTTGGGCGATCTTCAGCGACAGCGGCTCGGCCTACATCTTCAATTGTGGCAAGCAGTGCGGCGGTACGGCGGCCGGCATCTCTACCTTCACCATCGGCGACTCAGGGCCCGGTTCGACCACCCCGGTGAGTGGGGCAACCTACGGATTGTTAAACGGAACGACCCTGTACGTGGCAGGCACCCCGCCACATACTGCTTGTGGCTCCGGTACCGCAGCGCCTACCTGTGGAACTCTGAACATCCTCGACGTTGGCTCGATGGAAGTAACCAACTCGAAGCCGATCGTCATTACCGATGGGTACCACGATCGCATGGAGATGGGTTCGAACGGCCAGTTGTTTATCGGTTCGCACAGCTGCAGCAACGTGAACGTTGCCGGCGGTGAAGTTCGTGGCTGCCTCTCGATCTTCAACACCACCAACTCCAAAGTTGTGATTCCGCCCCAGATCGGCGATGCGACCGGCATGCAGGCCGTCCCCGGGCGCAACATCGTCTATATTTGCCAGGGAGGAGCGTTCCAGATATTCGACACCACCACCGATAAACTCTTGGTGCAGAACGTAGCCATCCCTCTGGTTATTGTGGGGCAGGCTGTAGATGTGAAGATCGTGGATCCCCCGCCGGATTAGAAAACTCCGATGGTCAGCGCGTCCTTAGACATCGCTCAAGGCAGGTGGCGTTGTAATCTACTTTCCCGGCTCGAGCACCAGTTGATGCACGGTCGTGTGCTGCACCGCTTGCGGAGAAAATACCAAGGGATAGGTAGAGTTTGTGTACCAGGCTTCCCACTGATCGAGGTAGTACGGACTGAGGAAGTTCCCGGCCTCGCCAGTCACAAGATTCAAGGTGGATTGGTCCAGGTTTGCCAAGTCATCCGTGATCCGCTCGGAAGGTCCGTACTTGTCCGTGACTGCCTTCACCGTGTATGCGCTGCCCGATTGTTCTTTCCAGCCGGGGCCGGTCCAGCGCTTTAGAAGCGGAATGTGCCCAAGAACCGGGTTCTGGATTTCGACCGCATTGAATTTTCCCCACTTCCAGGTGTTCAGGTCTTGCGGGGCGCCGGGACCGCTGACTGCGCTCTCCACCGCCGTCGCCAGGAGTTCGTCATAGTTGGAGTAGTCATCCGGCAGCCAGCGCTTGGGCTGATGCTGGACAATATTGTCCAGCCACACGGTTTCCATCATCCAGCTATAGCTCTTCCAACTCAAGACCGCTTCCGCCTGCCTGGCGTCTTCGGGAGCAGGACCCAACTTTGGCTCCAACAGCAGGCGGGCTAATTCTTCGCGGGAACGTTCGGCGATGGCGGGGGCGGCCGAGTCGGCGGTCATGCGCCCGTCCCATTGCCGCATGATGTCGGCCGCAGCCCTGGCTTTGGCGGACGAACGCTTGGCGTGGTCGACGGCATACACAAACCGTTCGGAGAAAAAGTGATCGGCTTCGGAGTGAATATCGGTTTGCAGTGCCAGCATATCGGCGGCAGAGAATTTCTTGCCTGACTCCAGCACCTGGTAGATGCGCGCCGAACGCCAGGGCGCCTCCCATTCGGTGCTGATGGAGTAAGAGTACTTGTCGGGGGCGATCCGGCTATTGGCTGTGGCGATAATTCCCCCAGGCGGGTTGAAAACGCTGGGTAGCTTGTCGAACGGAATGTAGCTGGTCCATTCGTGGGAATTGTCGCTGCCATTTTCGGGCAGACTTCCGTCGCCTGAGGCCCGAATCGGAACCTTGCCGGTCGCGTGATAGCCGATATTGCCATCCACGTCGGCATAAACCACGTTCTGGCCGGGAGCGTCGAACTCGGAAAATGCCCGCTGGAAGTCGTTCCAGTTTTGCGCCGAGTCGACGGCGAAGAATGGATTGCGAATTCCGTCGTAAAGCGTCCAACGCAGAGCGAGTTTTCGGGTCTCGCCGGGGACCAGGTCGGTGACCACCGGGCCGTGGCGGGTAAGCACTACGTCAAGCACCTCGTCGGGCTTGCCTTTCACACGAATGACTTCGCGGCGATGTTCAGGCTCCTTCCATCCGTCCGGAGCGAGGTACTGGCCGGAGGCATTGAAAGTTTCCACGTAGACATCTTCCACGGTCGGTCCGATGTTGGTGAATCCCCAGGCGATGCGCTGGTTGTGGCCGACGATCACAAAGGGATGGCCGGGCAGCGTGACTCCGGCCACGTCGAAGTTGCCGCAGGTGGCGCTCACACAGCGCAAATGGGCGGCGTACCAGAGATTGGGCATCTGGTGGCCGAGGTGCATGTCGTTCGAGAGCAAAGGCTTCCCCGAAACCGTATGCGCTCCTGAGACCACCCAATCGTTCGACCCCAACACCAGTGGCGGGTCGTCAAGGAATGCCCGGTTCGGGCCTAAAAAGGAAAACAGGCTGTTCCGGGAGGCGGTCACGCCGTGAAGGATCGCAGGGATGGTTGGCTCACCGCTGTGCCGGGTTGCGACCGAGCTGTCCGGACCCGAATCTTCGTCCTCATCCTCTTCGTCGTTCTTGTTCTTCTCGAGATTGGGCCGCGCCGCCGTGGGGGGGCGATCCCGCCAGGAGGAATTCACATACAGATCAGCGGTGAGTTCCGGGCCCAGCTTGGCCAGAATCTTCTCTCGGGTTAGGGCATGGCGCGGGCTTGTGCTCAGGTCTTCCACCATGTAGGCGCCGATGACCGCTGAGTCTTCCGGGGTCCACGGATTCGGCGAATATCGCAGGATGCGGAATTCGACAGGCAGACAATCGCGATGAGACTCGATGAAGGCGTTTACGCCCCGCGCGTAAGCCTCAAAATGCAGGCGGTCCTCAGGGCTAATGGTTTCGACAGTTTTCCGCGCTGCGACTCTCATCCCCAGGATTCTTTGCTGGCGGTCGTGCTCGGTCTGACCGTCGCCGACAACCTCCGCCAGTTCTCCCGCAGCAAAACGCCGCATTCCGTCCATCTGAAACAGCCGATCCTGAGCGGTGACGTATCCCTGGGCGAAAAGCAGATCATTCAGGTCGGCAGCTTCGATGGTGGGCACGCCATGGGCATCGCGTCGGACAGTCACTGCCGCGATGACGCCCCGTACCTTCAGTGTGCCATCCAACTGCGGCAGGGCGGAGCGAGCCTGCCCATAGAGCCAGGCGCAGAATGCCAGCGCGGCCAGCAGAATCACGGTCACAAGCCAAGCCAATAGACGCGAGAGGCGGGAACGAGGACGGAAATAAACCGGAGTGGTCGTTACCATGTCGGAGTCACGATTTTATGACGTGCGGGGTTGCAAGACAAACAGCGCAGGAAATCGCAGCAATGCCTTGCAAATCGTGTCCGGTAAAGGCTGGTCTTGCTTAACTACATCTCCCCGCCAGAGCTTGGCGCAATCCCCAAACGTCAGTATCATTCAAAGTGCCGAAACTGCATGCTGCAAAAGCGCATCGACGATCAGCCTAGTATCTCGCGTGAAATGGTGCGCGAGGCGCAGCAGATTCTGCATCAGCACCTCAAGCGCGTGGGCCTCAAACACACTGCCCAGCGCGACACCATTCTGCGCACCTTTCTGGAGACTCGCGAGCACCTTTCTATCAACGAACTACACCAGTTGGTGCGGAAGAAAGATGCCCGGATCGGTTTCACGACCGTGTATCGCACCCTGAAGCTGTTGGCGGAATGCGGCCTGGCCAGCGAAGTGGCCTTTCACGACGGGATCGCCCGCTACGAGCACCAGTACAACCGCCGCAGCCATCATCATATGGTTTGCACCGAGTGCGGCAGTTCGGTGGAATTCTTTTCGCCGGAAGTCGACCATCTGGAACAGGAAATCGGGCGCAAGTATCAGTACCAGACTACCCGGCATACCTTTCAGATTTACGGTGTTTGCGAGGATTGTCGCAAGAAGAACGGCCCGCGCCAGCTGATCTAACAAAATGCCCATCTCCTGCCCGCAATGCGGTACCCAGATGCCGGACGACGCGGCCTTCTGCCCGGGCTGCGGACGGAGGATGATTGTGGCGCCGGCATCCGTGGGGGCTCAAGGCTTTCTTCCGGACAACATCGCCGCGGCGCTGGCCTACTTCACCCCGATTCCGGCGATTGTCCTCTTGCGCCTCAAACCCTTCAACCGGAACCACTTTGTCCGGTTCCACTCGTTCCAATCGCTATTTCTAACGCTCGCCATGGTGGCCGTAGCCATCGCAGCAAGGTTCCTTTTCTGGCTGCTCTCGCTCGTCCCCAGGTTTGGCTACCTGATGGCGTCGCTGATGGTAATGTTCGTCGTGCTCGCCTGCGGGATCCTCTGGCTGGTTATGATCGTGAAGGCGTTCCAGCATGACCTGTTCAAACTGCCGGTGATCGGAAATCTCGCCGAGGGGGCATGAGGCGGATGGGAACCCGGCTGCGATTTCGTTTGCGTTGAGGCGCCGATTCTGCTAACTTGCGCCCGTTCGTGCTTTCAATAAGTAGAACTCTGGGTTGCGGACCAGGACCCATGCCTTGGGAGAACACTATGGCATTTTGCAGTTCTTGTGGAGCACAGATACCTGCCGGATCGACCGTATGTCCAAACTGCAGCCCTGGGGCTGCTGCCGGAGCCGGCCCCAGCGCAACTGCTCAGCCCGGAGCCGGAGGACTCACTGACAACGTAGCTGGAATGCTGGCGTACGTGACCATTATTCCGGCGATCATCTTTCTGGTAATCGAACCATATAACAAAAACCGGTTCATCCGCTTCCACTCGTTTCAGTGCATCTTCTTCTGTGTGGCGATTATCGCCATCTCGATCGGGCTTTCCATCTTCAGTCTCATTCCCTTCATCGGATTGATCCTCTTGCCGGTTCACCTGCTCTTTGGCCTGGGCATCTTTGCGGTGTGGATCATCCTGATGCTTAAGGCGAACCAGGGGCAGATGTTCAAGTTGCCCGTGATCGGCGATATGGCCGAGAAGCAGGCCAACGCCTAGACTAATCGTTCCCGCAACTTCGTCTACGTAATCCAGCGCCTTCGACCTCTCCGCTGTCGGGAGGCAACAGAAGACGCCCGCTGTTTTGCCGCATCCAAGCATCGCGAAATGTGATCCCATATTTGCTTTTCGTTCTGCGGCGATTTCCGGTAGTCTGGTGGACTTGGCTCAGGGGGTACAGTTGAAAGTTCGGGTGTTTTATCACGACAAGTGCTTTGACGGAGCATCTTCCGCCGCGCTCTTTTCCCGGTTTTATCGGGAGCGTATCCGCAGCGATGTGCAGTTTGTCTTCTCCGGATTGCTGCACCGCGCCGGCTCCCTGTTTAACGAGCAGAACTTCGATGGCGACGAGAACGCGATCGTGGACTTCAAATACTCCAGTTCTCCCCGCATTACGTGGTGGTTCGACCACCACCAGAGCGCATTTCTGACCCCGTCCGACGCCGCCCACTTCGAGCACGATCAGAGCAACCGCAAATTCTACGATCCGGATTTCAAGTCGTGCACCAGCTTCATTGCCACCATCGCGGAACAGAATTTTGGCTTCAATCCGCAGCCGGTTGCAGATCTGATCAAATGGACGGACATCATCGATGGCGCGCTGTATCCCGACGCCCGCACCGCGGTCGAAATGCAAGAGCCGGCGATGAAGTTGACCATGGTGATTGAGTCTACCCAGACTCATGATTTCGTTCCCCGCATCATCCCGTTGCTGGCTACTAAGCCTCTCGGGGAGATATTGACGGAGCCGTTCGTCGCGACTCTCTTGCCACCTCTGCTGGACAGGCATCAGCGTTCCATCGCGATCCTCCGCGAACGCACCGAACTGAAAGACGGGACACTCTTCTTCGACATTACCGATCTGGAACTTGAGGGCTACAACAAATTCGTGCCTTACTATCTTCAGCCCGAAACGATCTACAGCGTGGGTCTGAGCAAAAGCAGTTTTCGGGTGAAGGTCTCCGTAGGCTCCAATCCATGGGCGCCGTCGGAACCGGTGGTCAACCTGGCGAAGGTCTGCGAGCGCTACGGCGGCGGCGGGCACGCCCGGGTCGGGGCTATCTCATTCGACGTCACCCAGCAGGAAGCCGCTCGCCAGGCAGCGCAGGAAATCGTACAGGAGCTGCGGGCCGCGGTGCGGTCGCAGAGGCCGTAAGCCGGACATGTCATTTGCAATATCGCGGCCGGCTTCCGATTCCGTGGTGATCCGGAGCGACCATCTGGGACGGGTCGTCGGCAGCAGGGTCCTGATTGAAGATGCCAGCTTTGAGGTCAGCAGCGGCGAGATGCTGGCCATCGTCGGCCCCAGTGGAGCGGGAAAGAGTTCGTTGCTTAGACTGATGAACCGACTGGACGAGCCTACCAGCGGCACGGTTTT
Source organism: Terriglobales bacterium (assembly GCA_049582765.1). GTDB lineage: Bacteria > Acidobacteriota > Terriglobia > Terriglobales > Acidobacteriaceae > JBAUUQ01. The sequence goes on along the minus strand of JBAUUQ010000018.1, from coordinate 190,286 downwards.
CGTGGAAGGCGTCGATTATCGGGAAATCGCGCCTCGGGAGCTGCGCAGGAAACTGAGCATCGTGATGCAGCGGCCGTACCTGTTTCCCGGAACGGTAGAGGAGAACCTGCGATTTGGCCCGCTGCAGCGTGGCGAAGTCTTGCCCGCCGAGGAGACCGCAAAACTGCTGGATCGGGTAGGGTTGCAAGGCTACGCCTCTCGCGACGTAGCCAACCTCTCCGGAGGAGAGGCGCAGCGGGTTTCGTTGGCCCGGACGCTGGCCAACTCACCGTTAGCGCTGTTGTTGGACGAACCTACCTCCGCTCTGGACGAATCCTCTAAGCTGGAAACTGAAGCGCTGATTCAAGAAATTGTGCAAGAACGGCGTCTGACGTGCATAATAGTCACCCATGATACGGCGCAAGCCAGACGGTTGGCGGGGCGGGCATTGCTGGTGGAGGCCGGACGCATCGCGCGCGCCGGTCCGGTAAGCCAGGTGCTAAGTGCTTAAGCTTCTTTTCCACAACCAAGTGCAAATCGGCCTGGCGCAGGCCGGCGTGGCTGCGTTGGCCGCGATACTTGTAGTCTTGCTGGCGCGTAGACGGGGGATTCGCCTGGAAGCGGAAACCCTGATTGCGATGGTGCGCGGCTTGGTGCAGATCGTCGCAGTGGGGTCCATCCTGGTGCTATTGCTGCGCGGACCGCGCTGGACAAGCGGGCTGTTGCTCACCGCGATGATTGTGGCGGCGGGAGCGACCTCGGCCAAACGGGCCAAGGGAATGCCCGGCGCGTTTCCAGTGTCCACGTGGGCGATTGCCTGCGGGGCGGGTTCGGTTATCGCCCTGATGACTTGGCTGGGCGTAATCGACACCGCCATAACTTCTCTGGTCCCGGTGGGAAGCATGTTGATCGCCAACGCCATGAATACAAATAGTCTGGCACTGAACCGGCTGCGTTCGGGTGTGCTGGCACACGTGGGAGAAATTGAAAGCGCGCTGGCTCTGGGTGCGGCGGCGAACAGCAGCGTCGCGCCTTATGTGCAGGCGTCCTTCGAGTCCAGCCTGATTCCGGCCATTGATTCATTGCGGTCGCTGGGCATCGTTTGGATTCCGGGGCTGATGGCCGGTATGCTGCTCTCCGGAGAGCGGCCGGTGTATGCTGCCATCTACCAGTTTGTCGTTCTGGCCATGATTTTCGCCGCCTCCGGCCTGACGTCTCTGGTGAGTACCTTGCTGATTCGTGACCGAATATTTACACGCCAGGAACAATTGATGTTGCAGCCCGGAAGATAATGAATATGGGCTCGATCGTGCAGAGCAGACTCGAATCCGCGCCACGGAGCCACAGTCATACCCTTCAGGTGCTCCGCAGCATTGCCTCGTTTGAAATGGCCAAGGGGTTGGTTGTGTTGTTTGCCGCATTCGGAGTTCTTTTCCTGGTAGGACGCGATCCCTGGGACGTGGCTGATGGCCTGCTCCGGGTTCTTCACATCAGCCCGGACCACCACTTCGCTCAAGCCTTCCTCGACTGGTCGGACACTCTCACCGATGCCAAGCTATGGGCGGTAGCGGCGGCCGCAGCCGCATACTCGCTGCTGCGTTTCGTGGAGGCTTACGGGCTCTGGTATGCAAGAGCGTGGGCGGAGTGGATTGCCCTCGTCTCCGGTTCTATCTACCTGCCCTTTGAGATCTACAAATTGATCCACCGGCAGAATTGGTTCCACATCATAATTCTAGTTATCAATGTGGCCATCGTGGTGTACATGGCCTACCTCTTGTGGTCGGGCAAGAGCCGTCATCGGGTTCCAGACGCAACCTGACCTGATGGGGAAACGCTCCCTTTCGCGATTTGCACGCGATTCTGAATCGCAATAGCTGGGATCCAAAACCAGGTGTCCTAAATGTCCAACCACTGGCCCGCTCCTACTGCAGGGGCTTGCCCGCGGCCAGGCAGGAGTCTGGATTGGGATCACTGGAGGACCGGACCACGCCGGATTGATCGCTGCAAAAGGTTCGCATCCCGGAGTTGCCTTCAACGGGCACGGCTGTCGCGTTGAACCTCGCGGCTGGACTTCCGCCGCAACCCGAGAAGTTGAAGCGGTAACCGTTCTTTCTTCCGCTGGCCAGCCGGGGATCGATGAGCATCGCTTGGTGCTCATTACGGTCCGTACCGCCCATACCGCCCAGATCGGGCAGGGAACAGGTATAACCCCGCGCCGGATAGAGGGCCGCATAAGAAACCTGTGCCGTCATAAGTGTCCGCAGCGCATTTATTGCTGAAGCCTCATTGCTACTGCGGATAGCGCTCCAATTTGACGCCGGCTGAGCTGAGGTTTGGTCAACATTGGAGATCGTGGGCCGCATGGAGGTGCTCATCGCTTTCAACAGCTCTGGATCGGTAAGGGACAGGTTCACGGCCACGGTGATGTCGTGCAACCGCCAAACCCTGGCTTCCTGCTTCATGGTGAAGGTCAGACGCGGCTTTATGCCGGCGGTTTGCGCTTCTCCGTCTTTAAAGGCGTGGAGCGAGAGTTCGATCTGGTCTTCGTCCCCCTGCAGGTCGTCACGCTCGACCATAATTTCCATCTTGCTGTGCTGACGAGGATCTTCAAACGACACCAGAGTAGAACCGCTCTCAAAGGTTTGCATTTGTTGGCCGCGAGCTTGCATGGTGCTGGTCAGGGTTGAGAAGGCGTTTACCATGGCAGCGCCAGACCCAGCCTGCGCGTTGCGGAAAGCCGCGCGCGTCACTTCAGGCAAATGCTTTTCCAGAGTGCCAGGAGTCGGGCTGAAAAACATCTCGAGCAGAGCCTGCCGGGCGGTTTGCGGAGCCGAATCGCCGGCCGCCGCCGAAAGTGGCATGGCGGCGATAAGGATAAGTCCCATCAGTCGGTTTTTCGTGATCATCGAGCCCTCCCGCTGGCAAGCTTGTTGGTGGCAGAATCATGGCAGCGGTTTCAGCCCAGCGCCAGTTACCGCGGTGCCGCGACGACGGCTGCGTCCACGGTAATCGCGCTGGTGGTTACCAGAGTCACCAGACCGCCCAAAGGGGCCATTGTGGATCGGCCGGCGCCAGTGCAGTCTAGTGTCATCCACAAGAATTCTGAGAAGTTCGGCAGGGAGACAGAATGACCTACTTACGCAAGACGCTATTGAAAAGCGCACTGGAGATGGCCACCGAATGCGTAGCCATGGCGATGATCGCGCTGATGACCCTTTTGAGCACGTTGCGCCTGTTGGGCATCGTGTCGTAGATGCGGAGCCAGCGGCATTAGATGTTAGTCTATTAACTTACTGTACTTTCTGCCAAAGATTCGTTATTATCTCCAACCAGCATTACCTGAGAAGGGGCCCGAGCCGGGGAAAGCGTTCCTGACTCGGGCCTTTGTTTTCCGCGATGTGAATTCGACGGTGACAGGCCTCCGTCTACGGAGACTGGAGGGACCGGGCGGAATTGAACCGCCAACCTAGAGTTTAGGAAACTCTCGCTCTATCCAATTGAGCTACGGCCCCTTCGTCGATAGGTTAGCACGTGGCGAGCAGAGCGGAAAATCGCTGGTCGCGGTCGCAGTTGTCTGCGGGCTGGAAACCTGCAGGTCAATCGCCTTGCTCGAGAATGACAACAATCGGGAACCCTCGCGTCACGAAGGCCTCTCTTCCTCGGGATAACCATCCCGGAAGTACAGCCACGAACTACGACTGCACGATGTTGGAATTGGAACTTACGTCTGAAGATGCGGCAAGGCTGGTAGACGCCAGCGGGTCGAGTATCTCCCGAATTTTTTCTGCCAGGCCGCTCAACGAAAAGGGCTTTTGCAGAATCGAGGCATGTGGATCGGTTAGCTTGTCGTCCACTCCCGAGTGTTCGGGATAGCCCGAGGTGAACAAAACCTTCGTGCCGGGGCGCAGCTTTCTAAGATGCTCCGCTAATTCGTAACCGCTTACGTGAGGCATGACGACATCCGTAACCAGCAGGTGAATCGGGCCTTTGTAGCCCCGAGCAACATTTTGAGCTTCGCGGCCATTGGTGGCTTGCAGGACGGTGTAGCCGCCTCTTTCCAGGTATTGGGTGACCAGATCGCGAATCTCTTCTTCATCCTCCACCACCAGGATAGTCTCCGTGCCCTTGGAGCACGCAACGACAACCGGAGTTTCTTTCTTCACCGCAGATGGAGGTTCGCCTGCTTGGGGAAGATGGATGCTGAAAGTGGTCCCATGGCCTACGCGGCTGCGGAAGGAGATCCAGCCGCCGCTCTGCTGCACTATCCCATAAACGCTGGCCAGCCCTAGTCCAGTGCCTTTGCCCAGTTCCTTGGTGCTGAAGAAGGGCTCGAAGACATGGTTCTGGGTCTCGGCGTCCATACCGACCCCAGTATCGCTTACTTCGATCACCACGTATCGCCCGGGCTTCGACCCATGCTTGCCGGCACGTGTAGCGTCCACTTCAGCGTTCTTCGTGCTAAAGGTCAGCTTCCCCCCGTTTGGCATGGCGTCGCGAGCGTTGAGAGCCAGATTGAGCAATACTTGTTCGATCTGACTTTGATCGACCTTCACCGGCCAGAGCGACGCAGCCGTGTCCACATGGACTGCGATGTCCTCACCGATCAAGCGTTGGAGCATTTTGCCCACCTCGGTTATCACCTCGTTCAGGTCTAGGACCGATGGCTGCAATACCTGCTTGCGGCTGAAGGCGAGTAGCTGACTGGTCAGAGAGGCGGCTCGAGTGGTGGCATTCTTGATCTCCGACGCGTGTTCGTGTCCGGGATCGGTCTGCGGCAGGCGACCGAGCAACTGCTCATTGTGACCCTGAATGATCATCAGCAGGTTGTTAAAGTCGTGGGCCACGCCGCCCGCGAGTTTGCCGACAGCTTCCATTTTCTGGGCATGACGAACCTGTTCTTCGAGCTGCTTGCGCTCGCTGATGTCGTACAGCACACCTTGCATCAAAGGCTTGTGACGGTCCCCGGTCCGCAAATAGGTGGCCTCGTCGAGAAACCACCGGACCCGCCCGTCTCGCGCCAGCATGCGGTATTCGGAGTGAAAAGTTCCTCCGGATTCCGAGAAGCGCGTCTCTTCGGCAAAGACCAGATCGCGGTCGTCGGGGTGAATATGGTTTACCCAATTGGAGGAGTCTGCGAGCCATTCCTCAGGGGAGAATCCGAGGAAGGATTGAATTTGAGGGCTGACAAAGTGCCAGATCCCCAGTACACCCACCTCGGCAAGATAAGTGATGGCGGGGAGATGTTCGACCAGTGCACGATAGCGGGTTTCAGCGGAGTGAAGTTCGACGTCGGCCCGTTCCCGTTCCAGCGCGATTCCGGCCAGGTGAGTGGCACAATCCACGAATTGCATGTGCACTGGGTCGGGAGCGCGCGGCTCCCGGTAATAAACCGCGAAGGTTCCGAGAACCTTGCCTGCCCGTGACAGAATCGGAGTTGACCAGCAAGCCCTCAGGCCAACGGGCAGGGCAAATTGGCGATAGTCCTTCCACAGGGGATCGGTCGCGATGTCGGTGACTACTACGGGCTTCCCGCGATACGCGGCCGTTCCGCAGCTACCCGTACTGGGACCGATCTTGGCTCCATCAATCGCTTTGATATATTCCGCTGAAAGACCGGGGGCCGCGCCATGCCGCAAAGTGACTCCATCCGAATCGACCAGCAGCAGCGAACAGACCAGACCGTCGAATTGCCGTTCCATGAAATCGCACAAACACACCAGGATCTCGGTAAGCAAGGCTTGCGTGCCGATCAGCTCAAGGACGGTCTTATAAAGCAGGGGCAGGGCAGTTGCAAGCCTTTGTTCGTCGCCATTTTTCGCTTTCTGGACTGCAGTAATCATGTCGTAGGCAAGAGATCACAGGGCTGGCGGAAACCTCCAGCTCTCGCGAAAGGTCATTATTCATCAGGTGTTAAGGTTACAACATGTTACTAGGGTAACCGGGCGGGCGGCGGGAAATTAGCGCCCACGCCACGCGGCAGGTTGGGTCAGTTGCGTCCCTACAGTTTGTTCAGAAAATCCACGATCTCAGGCTGGCTCCAGTCGACCGCGCCGATGAATTTGCGGCGGACGATGCCCTTGCGATCGATGATGTAGGTTTCGGGAAACTTGAAGGTGCCGTAGAGATTGTTCGCCTTCTGATCGGGGTCGCGGACGGTGAGAAAGTCGATCTTATGATCCTTCAGAAAATTGTGGTAGGCATCGCCGTCGACATCCACGCTCACCGCGACAACCGTTACACCTTTATCTTTCATACGCTGCTGCAGCTGGACCAGCGACGGCATTTCTTCCACACAGGGGGCGCACCACGTAGCCCAGAAGTTTAAGAGAACGATCTTGCCCCGAAAGTCGCGAATTTCGACTTTGCGATCCGAGTCCTGGACACTAAAGTCGGGCGCCGGTGTGCCGATGCGAGGCGGCCGGGAGCCGCCGTAGCAGCCGCTGAGGGTCAGAATAAAGGCGATCAGAGTGGGGACGAGGGGAACCGAGGTACGTCGCACGAAGATATAATAAAGGATTCGCTCCCATGATGACTTCTGAATTCATCGCGAAGCGGCCCCTGGTGTCGGTGATCGTCCCGGCGCGCAACGAAGAAGCTTGCCTGGGCAGGTGCTTGCATTCGCTGGTGAGTCAGCAAGGTGTGGAGTTCGAAGTCATCGTCGTGGATGACGGATCTGCAGACGGTACCCGCGAGATTGCGCAGTCTTTCCCGGGAGTGAGCATCGTGGATGCGGAACCCATTCCGCCGGGCTGGACAGGCAAGAACAATGCCGTGTGGACAGGCTCGAAGCGGGCGCGAGGGGCATGGTTGTTGTTCACGGATGCCGACACGGTTCATTTGCCCGGTTCGCTGGCCCGGAGTGTTGCGGAAGCACAGGGGCATGGCGCAGCTCTCCTTTCCTATTCTCCCGAGCAGGAAGTTCACCGGTTCTGGGAGAAAGCGGTGATGCCGGTGATCTTTTCGGAGTTGGCCGCGACCTACCGGCCGTCGCTGGTCAGTAATGCGGCGTCTCCAGTCGCCGCGGCGAATGGGCAGTATTTGCTGATTTCGCGCGAAGCCTACGATGCGGTAGGTGGACACGCGGCGGTGGGGCCGAGCCTGTTGGAAGACGTGGCGCTGGCTCGCCTGGTGAAGGCTTCAGGCCGCAAGATATTCTTTCGTTATGGGGCTGATGCGGTGCGAACCCGCATGTACCGCAGCTTTGGGCAGTTGCGGGAAGGTTGGACAAAGAATCTGGTGTTACTTTTTCACTCGCCCCGGCGTCTCGCTGCATTGCGGCTGACCGAGTTTGCGCTGATTGCGGGCGGCGCGACGGCGGCGTTCGCTCAAGCGGCGCGAGGCCGGACAGCGGTGGCGCTTATCTGCGGTATTCTGGCCGTAGTGCTGATCGTTGTTCAGCAGAAGCGAATTCGCGCCGCGCACTTCGCCTGGGATGCCAACCTCCTGTCGCTGATTGGGCTTCCTCTGTTTTCCTATCTGCTGTGGCGTTCCCAACGTTTTCATAAGCTGGGCAGAGTGACTTGGAAAGGAAGACGCGCTCAGGTTGGAGGAGCCTCCGCCAAGGATGAGGCGGTCCGAAGCTCACCGGTGCGTCTCAGCGCCTGAGGAACGAATGGTTTATCTGACCCGAAAAGCCGAGTTTTCTGCTTCGCACTACTACCACAACCCGGAGCTCAGTGCGGAAGAGAACCAGCGCACTTTTGGTAAGTGCAATAACCCCAACGGACACGGTCACAACTACACGCTGGAGGTTACAGTGAAAGGGGAAGTTGATCCGCGCTCCGGGTTTGTGGTCGATCTCAAACAACTGAAAGAGGTACTGAATCGCGAGGTTCTGGATGCGATGGATCACCGTTTCCTGAACAAAGAGGTGCCGGAGTTCTTGACGCGCATCCCGACCACGGAAAATCTAGCGATCGCCATCTGGCAGCGGTTGACTCCGAAGTTGAGAGCTGCACAACTGCACCGTGTGCGGGTGTACGAGACGCCGGATTTGTTCGTCGACTTCTACGGGGAAGCATGAAGGCCTACCTGACGCGGCGTTACATGTTTTCCGCTTCCCACCGGCTGCACAGCGAAGCCATGACCGCCGAAGAAAATCAGGCGACCTACGGGAAGTGCAACAATCCCTACGGGCATGGCCACAATTATGTCCTCGAAGTGACGGTCAGCGGGCCTGTGGATGAGCGTACGGGCATGGTCTGCAACCTGGTGGATCTGGACGGTTTTGTGTTGCGCGAGATTCTGGAGCGCTTCGACCAGCAGAACTTGAATACCCTGCCCGACTTTGCCACTTCCGTGCCGACAACGGAGAATCTATGCATCGTCATCTACGATATTTTGCAGCGGGGATTCCGCTACGCTCATCTGGAGAAAGTACGATTCGAAGAAACCATGATGAATTCGTTCGAGTATTCAGGGGACGGCCAGCTTCGCAAATAACATCGCCACAGAAGAGTCTGGCCTTGGTCTCCGGGGAAGGGAACAAACAGTGACCCCATCAGTGGAAACACCCACACTAACCAGCGCAAGTTTCGAGGACCTGGTGCGCGAGATGATTGTCCGTCTGGGCGAGGACCCAGCCCGCGAAGGATTGGTGCGTACTCCCAACCGAGTGCACCGCACCTACGAATACTTGATGAAGGGATACAGAGAAGACCCCGAAGCGCTGCTCAAGAATGCTCTATTCACCGTGACCTACGACGAAATGGTCATCGTGAAAGACGTCGAGATGTTCAGTTTGTGTGAACACCACATGCTGCCGTTTTTCGGCAAGGTGCATGTCGCCTATATCCCCAACGGCAAAGTCATCGGCCTGAGCAAGATTCCGCGGCTGATCGAAATTTTCTCCCGGCGCTTGCAGATTCAGGAACGGTTGACGACTCAGATTGCCGAAACCATTCAGAAGGCGATTGCGCCGCAAGGCGTGGGTGTGGTGATCGAGGCGCGGCATTTGTGCATGATGATGCGCGGAGTTGAGAAGCAACACTCCGCCGCGGTGACCTCGTCCATGCTGGGGTGCTTCCGCGACACCCAGGAAACCAGAACGGAATTTCTGTCGCTGATCCGTAACCGGGCGAACGGAATGTGAGGTTCCCGGCTTAGTGCGCGTCTACCGCCTCCTGGCTGTAGGCAAGATTCATTCGCAAAGAGAGCGTTTTAGCGTTCCAGTCGGCAGGCATTGCCTTAACTGGGCTGGCTTTGGCGATGGCGTCACGTGCGCTTTGATCGAGTGCGGCATCTCCTGAACTGGATACGATCTTGATGTTGGAGACCGTGCCATCTTTCATGATGGCGAACTCGACAGAAAGATTTCTCGGCTGCTTCACCGTCGCCGTTGCTGCTGGATTCAGCAGGCCGCTTTGCAGACCGCCTAACACCTCACCGATATACGACCTCAAGCCGGACGCCTGCGGGCCATTGAGTACCATTACATTCATCTGGAGGTGGACGGCACCGATGGGGACAGGACTCAGGCCCGTGGTCCTTGTCCTCAGCTGCGGCGGAGCACTCGTTCCCGCATGCGCCGAATCATCGACTGCCGAGCGAGGCTGAGCCATGCTCTGAAATTGCCGCACCTGCTGCATATAGGAGCTAAAGCTTTCCGCGTTGGCTTTTTCCTGCGGGTTGCGCGCCCACGCACTGGCCCGAGCCAGAGCCGTGCCGGCTTCGGAGTACTTGTTCATGCGCAGCAACACCTGAGCCAGACTCAGCTGATAGCTGGAACTGCCTGGTTGCAACGATACCGCTTTTCGCGCGTAGCCTAACGCTTCCTCAAGGTTCTCGTTCTGAAATGCCAGATATACGGCGAGGAGAGCATAGGGCGGCGAGAACTCCGGTTCGAGCGCGATCGCCTGCCGCAGGTCTTCCTCAGCGTGCGGGTCGCTCGACATGATTCCTGACGCGGTGGTGGCGAGGAAAGCACGCAGGTAGCGCGAATAGTAATTCTTGGGATCGAGTGTGACCGCTTGCGACGCAGACTCTACTGCCTTTTCACGTTGCCCACCCAGGAATTCAGCCATAGCGAGATACTGATGGGCGAGGGCAACCTTTGGATCGAGCTGGAGAGCTTCGTGGAGTATCGCGGTGGCGTCCTTAGTTTGGCCGCGGACCGCCGCGAACCCTCCTCGATAGGCATCAGCCTCGGCTTCCGAAAGAGTACGAACTTTCAGTTCCTCGTCCGCAATCTTCACAGGCGGCAACACCAAGCCGAAGAACTTGGATTGACGGATGTAAGCTAGCAGGTCCTTTTGCAGTTTGTTGAGGTCGCCGAATGCCGCTAGGGCTTCATCCTGGCTCTTGCCCTTAAGTAGAGCTAACAAGTAAGAGTCCAATATGTCTCGGTGCGCCATGCGATCGCCAAGCAGTAAGTAATGCGTGAGCGCCCATGACTCCGCATAGAACATGGAGGTCCTGCTTGCTTCGTTGTAATACGGCGAAGAGTGATCGACCCTGAATAGTACGTTCAAGGGGATGAACGGACTGCTCTGAAGCTCCTGGAGCAGACCGGCATCGGGCTCTCCCATGATTGCAGATTTTTCGTCGATTTTCGTGTGCCCGTAAACCTCCGCCAGACCCTCCGAAAGCCACACTGGCCACTCCGGCTGGTACGGGGTGCTGATCGAATGGTAGTACTCGTGGTAGAAGGTCTCGTAGGGGTTTGAACCTTGCGCATCGAGTTCGACCGCCGCGAAGTACTGATTCAAGCCAGCAAAAAAGATCCCGGCTGGGTGTGCATGTCCGCTCGCCCAATATTCGGGGAGGAGTTCTCGCATCGAGCCTTGGTCCTTCACCGCTAGTATGGTGACGACCGGGCTCGGAGACTTGGTTACGCCTTGGAGCGACTCGCGGAAAACCTCTCGAATCTGCTCAAATTGCAGGGCTGCTTTCCGTGCTTGCTTCTCTCCCGCATTGCTGACCACGACGAAGTTGGCGCTGCGAATCTCGACCCAGGTTTCATGCTTGGCTTCGGAGAAGGAAGAGACAAGAAGAACGACGACGGCGACAGCAACGACTCTGCGGTACGGAGACATAAGACAACTGGCCGGTTAGGATAGCCCAGGAATGTCAGTTTGGCTAGAAAGAAGTTGCGCTGCAGGACGGGGTCAGTGACGCCTATCAGAAGAATATGTCGGGAGAAACGTGGAATCGCCGGGCCCTGTTATACGCGACGTGATGCCGCGCCCGTGCGGGGCGTCGTCCAGTTCTTCGTTTTACCCCGCACTTACGTGCGGGGCTAAAATATGCCGCTCCTCCGGAGCTGGTTCGTGAACGGTCTCATTGCTGGAATCTCAAGACCTAGAACGCGTCGATCCCGGTCACGCTCTGCCCAATGATCAAAGTGTGGATATCGTGGGTGCCCTCGTAGGTTTTGACCGACTCCAGGTTCATCATGTGCCGCATGAGCGGATATTCGTCGGCGACGCCGTTTGCGCCCAAAATATCGCGCGACATGCGGGCGCATTCCAGCGCCATCCAGACATTATTTCGCTTGGCCATCGAGATGTGCTGCGCGCCTGCCTTGTTTTTATCTTTCAGACGGCCGACCTGGAGCACCAGCAGCTGGCCTTTGGTGATTTCGTTGATCATCCAGGTGAGTTTTTCCTGCACCAGTTGGTGAGAGGCAATGGGCTTGTCGTGGAACTGTTTGCGGATCAGGGAATATTGCAGTGCGCAGTCGTAGCAGGCCATAGCGGCGCCCAAAGCTCCCCAGGCGATTCCGTAGCGCGCCTGATTGAGGCACATCAATGGCGACTTGAGTCCGCCGCTCGCCGGCAATAGGTTGGATTCCGGGATGCGCACGTCCTGTAGCGACAAGCCGGACGTCACCGACGCGCGCAGCGACCATTTACCGTGAATATCTTCGGCTTTGAACCCGGGACGGTCCGTCTCCACTAGAAACCCGCGGATACGGTTGTCTTCGTTCTCCACCTTGGCCCAGATGACAGCGACGTCGGCGATTGAGCCGGAGGTGATCCACATCTTCTCGCCGTTCAGCACATACTCGTTGCCGGATTTGTGGGCGCGGGTGCGCATGCCTCCGGGATTCGATCCGAAATCGGGTTCAGTCAGGCCAAAGCAGCCGAGCTTTTCGCCTTTCTGCAGAGCTGGCAGCCAGGTTTGCTTCTGTTCCTCACTGCCAAACTTGTAGATCGGATACATGACCAGGGCCGATTGCACGCTCACGAAAGAACGCACTCCCGAGTCGCCGCGCTCCAGTTCCTGAGTGACCAGGCCATATTCCACGTTCGACATGCCGGCGCATCCGTAGCCCTGCAGACTGGCACCGAAGAAGCCCAGGTCCGCCATCGGTTTTACCAGTTCGCGGGGGAAGCGGCCGGCGCGGTTGCACTCCTCGATGATGGGGATCAGGTTGTCCTCGATGAACTTGCGGGCGGTGTCGCGAACCAGGAGTTCCTCGTTGTTCAACAAGCTGTCGAACTCGATGAAGTCAACTCCGCGGAATTTGAGGGCCATAGGGGACTCGCTTTCGTGATTGAGGAAACTTTTAACGCTAGCAAAGCGGCGGGGAGGCGTCAAACGGCGGCGGGAGGGAGTCTCCCGCTACCCCCGCGTGACGCCGTTTTGACAATCTTTTTGCAAGTTGGTGCTAAACAAACTGGCGTTTAGCATCTAAACTGTCCAGGCAGATGTGGGATGGGCTCCAATATCGGGCGGAAGTCGTGCTCCTGGCGGGATTGCTGGTATCCCTGTCTGGAAGGGGCGTGGCTGCGGACCTGCCCAGCCAAGGGCCCTCTCTGGATAACGGGTTCAGGTTGCTTTACGACTTGGATTTTGACCGGGCCCACCAGGTTTTTACTTCCTACGAGACTGAGCATCCGGATGATCCGCTGGGGCCGGTCTGCGATGCGGCGGGATTGCTGTTCTCTGAATTCAGCCGCTTAGGCGTGTTGGAGTCACAATTCTACGAGAATGACCACGCCTTTGATGGCCGCCAGAAGCTTACCCCGGATCCGGCAGTGCGGGATCGCTTCGGGGCCGCTCTAAGCGAGGCGGAAAGCCGGGCGCAAGCCCGACTTGCTCAGAAGCCTAGAGATCGTGATTCGCTTTTCGCGTTGACTATGGCGTCTGGTCTACGGGCGGATTACGCCGCCTTGATCGAAAAGCGAAATATGGCGTCACTACATTTCACCAAGCAGGCGACCAGTTGGGCTTCGCAACTGCTCGCCGTGGATCCGGAATGCTATGACGCACACCTGGCAACCGGCGTCAGCCAGTACATCATCGGCAGCATGTCCGCGCCGGTACGCTGGCTGGTTCGGTTGGGAGGCGTTTCCGGCGACAAGGCTGCCGGGATCAGCGAACTGCAATTGACGGCCGGGCACGGCAGGTATCTGGCTCCTTTTGCCCGGATACTTCTAGCCATCGCTTACGTGCGGGACAAAGACAAGCCCCGAGCCCGCGAATTGCTGGTTTCGCTCCGCAATGACTTTCCTCAAAACCCGCTTTTCGGGCGGGAAATCGGACGCCTGGACGCTCAGCGCTGAATCTGACCCCGCTGCTAAGTGCATGCGCTGATAAGTGATTTATCAGAAATTCACCCAGTTGTAACAAACCTGTAACATTCCCGACGTAAAAACAACGGTACAAAAAAACTCCAAGGAGGACTCATCGCGTGATAAAACGCACGGCATTGTTATGTCTGGTCTTAGTGGTACCCGCCTTTGCGCAAACAGCATTAAATGGCGCGGGCGCAACGTTTCCTTATCCGATGTACTCGAAGTGGTTTAGCGAGTACCACAAGGCTCATCCTGAGGTTGAAATCAATTACCAATCCATCGGTAGCGGTGGTGGAATTCGCCAAGTGCTGGCCGGAACGGTTGATTTCGGCGCTAGCGACGGACCCATGACCGACGAACAACTGGCGCAGGCCAAGACCAAGATCCTCCACGTTCCTACGGTGTTGGGCGCGGATGTTCCGGCCTACAATGTCCCCGGCGTCGCCACGGATTTGAAGTTCACGCCGGAGAGCCTAGCGGGAATTTTTCTTGGCAAGATCACGACTTGGAACGATCCGGCCATCGCCGGAGCGAATCCTGGCGTCAATCTACCCAACCAGCCCATCGTTGTGATCCATCGTTCCGACGGGAGCGGCACCACCTACATTTTTACGGACTACCTTTCCAAAGTCAGCCCGGAATGGCAGAGCGAGGTAGGAAAGGGCACATCGGTGAAATGGCCGGTAGGTCTGGGTGGGAAAGGGAATGAAGGAGTCGCGGGAATGATTCGCCAGATGCAAGGCGGCATCGGATATATCGAGTTGATCTATGCCGTGCAGAACAAGATTCCCTACGGCGTGGTAAGGAATGCGGCTGGAAATTTTGTGAAAGCCAGTCTGGACAGCGTGACTGCGGCCGCTGGTTCGGTCAAGAGTATGCCCTCGGACTTCCGCGTGTCCATCACCAATGCTCCCGGGAAAGATGCCTACCCCATCTCCAGCTTTACCTGGTTGCTGATCCCGGCCCAATCCAAGGACGCTGCCAAGGGCAAGATTCTCGCTGACTTCTTGAGCTGGATGGTCGGCGATGGTCAAAAGATGACGGCAGATCTGACCTATGCGCCGCTGCCGGAAAACGTGGCGGAGAAGGTCAAACAAGAGATCAAACAAGTCCGGTAGTACAAGCGATAGATCGGTAAGAATTCATAACTCGGCCCAATTGGGTGAGGCAAAGGAGAGAAGATGAAGTCCGTTCTCAGGTGGTGGTGCGTAGTTCTGTTTTTCGCCGCAAGCTCGTTGGCGCAGACCGCGACTCCAACGGCAACCAAGAAAAAGCCAGCCAAGACGACAGCGGTTACCGCCGAAGAGGTGCAGGAACTGAAAGGCGCTCTGGCGGCACAACAGCAGCAGATTCAACAACTGCGGGAGGAAATGCGAAAGCGGGATGCAGCTCTGCAGCAGGCGGAGCAGCAGATGCAGCAGGCTCAGGCCGCGGCTTCCGAGGCGCAGGCCAAAGCCGATCAGGCTGCTTCGCAGGCCAGCCAGCAACAGCAGGCGGTCTCTGACCTCAAGACTGACGTCTCAGACATAAAGCAAAATGCGACCAATGCAGCGCTGAGCCTGCAGGAAACCCAAAAGAACATCCAGTCGAGTCTGGAAAGTCCGGCGGCCTTGCATTACAAAGGCATCACGATTACTCCCGTTGGCTTCCTGGCCGCTGAAACGGTGTGGCGCCAGCACGCGACAGGAGGGGATATCAACACCCCCTTTAACTCCATTCCTTTCGACGGGTCGGCGCAGAGTCATATGAGCGAATTCTTCGGCTCAGGACGCCAGTCGCGGGTCGGAATGCTCGCCGAGGGCAAGCTGAGCAATATGACGATGCGAGGTTACGTGGAGGCAGATTTCCTCTCTGCTGGCGTTACCTCGAACAACAACCAGAGCAACAGCTACACCCTGCGGCAGAGGCAAATGTGGGCTCAGGCTGCCTTGAAGAACGGTTGGACTTTCACCGGCGGCCAAATGTGGAGCCTGGTGACTGAGACCAGGACCGGCATGGACAACCGCAGTGAAGTGCTGCCCATGACGATCGATCCGCAGTATAGCGTGGGTTTCAGTTGGGCGAGGCAATACGGCTTCCGGGTAACCAAGAATTTCAACAACAAGTTGTGGGCTGGCTTCTCCGTGGAAAATGCTCAGATTCTCCTGGGTGGCCACGGCGCCGACAACAACTTTCTCGTTGGCGGGCAGGGTGCCGGCGGCGGGCTTTATAACGGCACCACAAACTACTCATACAATGCGAGCCCGGATTTCATCGGCAAACTCGTGTTTGAGCCCGGCTTTGGGCACTATGAAGTGTTCGGGGTCATCCGGGACTTTCGCAACCGCATCTATCCCGGAGAAACGCAGATTATTCCCTCGGCCGCGGACGCTTATAATAACTCGGCCATCGGTGGAGGGGCGGGCGTCAACGCACGCTGGACGCTGGCCAAGAAGTACAGTGTTGGCATCCACTTCCTTGGCGGCAAGGGCGTTGGACGTTACGGTTCCTCCAGCCTGACGGATGTAGTAGCACGGCCAGACGGCGTGCTGACGCCGGTTACGAATTATCAGATGCTGGGCACACTCGAATACCACGGCAAGAAGCTGGACGTGTACACCAACTACGGCGCCGAGTATGAGGACAAGGTTGCATACATCAATGCTGCGGGGAAGGGAGTCGGATACGGTTCGCCGTTGTTCAATAACCTCGGTTGCGATACCGAGACTCTGCCGGCCTCGACTTCAACCACGGTGGTCACCGGCGTCACGCAGGATCCAATCACCGGTGTGGTCACCACAACGACCGGCACCGTTCCCGCTCCAGGGTCGGTGGGTACCCCGCTCAGCGGCGGGTACAACCCGGGCGGATTGAAGAATTGCACGGGCGACACCAGAGTCATCATGGAAGGCACCATCGGGTTCTGGTATCGCTTCTACAAAGGGCCGAAAGGCACACTGCAGTGGGGTCCGCAGTACTCGTACTTCGACAAGAATACTTGGGCGGGTTTGGGAGGCAATCCAATTCCAACTCCCGGCATAGGCGGCACTCCGAATGCGACGGAGAACATATTCCTCACGTCGTTCCGTTATTACCTGCCCTAGGCCGAAACCAGGGGATGGGTTCGCTTCACTCTGTTTGGGCGCCGGTTCACCGCTGGCGCCCATTTGTTGTTTTACAATGGAAGAACGATGTGGATGGCCTCCCGGTCGGGCAAAGGTGCTGCAGAACCGAATTGCGCGTGTTCTATACTGGACGTGTAAAATGAGGCCGCTCGTCGCCATTCTCGTACTGACTTCCCTGACTCAACCAACGCTCTATGCGGCGGCACAGTCATACCAGCCGGCCACCATCGTTGAAGTTCAGGAGAAGACGAATACGCGAGTTCTTTATTACGTGGTAGACACTCCCGTCACCGAGGACGTGCCGTACTACGAAGTCTCGGTGCAGCTGAAAGAT
Source organism: Terriglobales bacterium (assembly GCA_049582765.1). GTDB lineage: Bacteria > Acidobacteriota > Terriglobia > Terriglobales > Acidobacteriaceae > JBAUUQ01. Next base: position 173,349 of record JBAUUQ010000018.1, on the reverse strand, counting down.
ATGGTTTATCTCGGCCGCTATGTCCCACGCCACACGCAAGATACTCTGCCGGTAGAGTGGAGCGCAGGTGCTACCGTTGAAACCCGAATCGATGGGCATCATCTTTTTGTGAAGCGGCCGAACGGCGGCGATGTCGATTTTGTGATTGCCAAGCGCACCATTGCAAGACCCGGGGAGAAAACCTCGGGACCTGCTGCTCCCGGCAAGTAATTATCAGTTGGCTGGTTCTAGAAAGCCCTTCTTTTGCAATAGATGCGAAGGATGGGCGCTCCGCGAACCTGTGGTTCCGTCGAAGTGGAATTATGATCCGCAACTCGCTGGAAAACTCGGCTTACTACATCAACCGCGAGCTTTCCTGGCTGGCTTTCAATCGTCGGGTGCTCGAAGAAGCCCAGGATGTAAACAATCCGGTACTGGAACGGGTCAAGTTTCTTTCGATTTCAGCCAGCAACCTGGACGAATTCTTCGAGGTAAGAGTGGCCGGCCTGGTGCAGCAAATCGAGGATGGATACACCGAAGCCGGGGCCGACGGCCTGACCCTTCTACAGGAGCGCGACGCAGTGTCGCGCGAAACCCACGATTTTGTGGGCGAGCAGTACCACTGCTGGAATGAACAACTCCGTCCCCGGTTGGCGGAGAGCGGTATCCGGGTGCTGGGATTGCATGAACTGGATGCCCAGGCGCAGAGCTTCGTCGATGAGTATTGTGAACGGGAGCTCGATCTTTTGCTGACCCCGGTCACGGTCGATCCGGCGCACCCTTTCCCGCGGGTTATCAACAAAGCCTTGTGCGTTGCGTTCTTATTGCGCCGCCGCCGCCGTTCATCCATGACTTACACCGGAGTGGTCACCGTGCCGAGGGCCTTGCCTCGCCTGGTCCGTTTGCCCTCAGAAGGGACGGTGGACTTTATTTTTCTCGCCGACCTGGTGGCCCATCACGCAGCGCGCATGTATCACGGCTACGATATTGTTTCGTCCGCGCCATTTCGCGTTACCCGCAACAGCAATCTTTATCTGGCAGAGGAAGAGTCGCGCAATTTGCTGGAGTCGGTGCGCACCGAGCTGCACAACCGGCGCAAAGGAGATGCGGTCCGCCTGGAAATTGAGTCGGAGGCCGATCCCGAGATTATCGAGCGCCTGCGGACCAACTTTGAACTGGATCCCTGGCAGGTTTTTCCGGTGAATGGCCCGGTGAATCTGTCGCGGTTGTTTAACATCTACGAACAGACCGAATATCCGGAACTGAAGTTCAAGCCGTTTATCCCCCGTGAGCTTCGTTTAACGGCGAAGTCCCAGGATCTTTTCGAAGAGTTGCGCCGCCACGATGTTCTGCTGCACCACCCGTATGACTCTTACGATGCGGTGGTCTCCTTCATAGAGGCAGCGGCCGAAGACGAGCGGGTGCTTTCGATCAAGCAGACGCTCTACCGCACCAGCGAGCACTCGCTGATTGTTCCGTCTCTGATGGCGGCCGCCGCCAAGAAGGAAGTCACAGCCGTGGTCGAGTTGAAAGCGCGCTTCGACGAGGCTTCCAATATTCGCTGGGCGCGTGACCTTGAAGATGCCGGGGTGCAGGTATTTCACGGCCTGGTAGGCCTGAAGACGCATTGCAAATTGTCGTTGTTGGTTCGCCGCGACCCCGACGGGGTGACTCGGCGCTACGCTCACCTGGGCACGGGCAATTACAACGCTACCACCGCTCGTATCTACACCGACTTGAGTCTGCTGACTGCGGACCCGCAAATCACCAGCGCGGTTCACGACGTGTTCAGTTTTCTGACCGCCTATGCGGAAAATCCCAGCTACGACCCGCTGATGGTGGCGCCCCTGAATCTGGCGGAGCACTGTCTGACTCTCATCGCGCGGGAAGCCGAACACGCGCGCCACGGCCGCCCGGCCCACATTATTGCCAAGATGAATGCGTTGCTGGACAAAAACATCATCATTGCGCTGTACCGGGCGTCGCAGGCCGGGGTGAAGATCGAGCTCCTCGTCCGCGGGATCTGCGCTTTGCGTCCCGGCGTACGCGGAGTGAGCGATCGCATTCGCGTGCGCAGCATTGTTGGACGGTTTCTGGAGCACAGCAGGATCTATTACTTTGCCAATGGAGGGCAAGAAGAGGTTTACCTGGGCAGCGCCGACTGGATGCCGCGGAATCTTTATGAGCGCGTAGAAGTGGTCTTCCCGCTCAAGGATGAGATGTTGCGCGAGCGTGTGCGCCAGGAGATTCTGGAGAGCTATCTTGCCGATAACGCGAAGTCCCGGCTGCTGCAGAAAGACGGCACCTACATCCGGACTTGGCAGGCACAAGGGAAGCGCCGCCCGCCCGCGGGAGCGGCGGTTTTCAATGCGCAAGAGTTTCTCATCGGTCTGGCGGAAGGCAAGCAGATTCTCGAGGCGATCCCTCCGGCCGTGGGACCCAGGAAGAGGACTACCGTGGGAGGGAATAATTAGCGTGTTGCACGGAACAATGAAAGAGTCGCGATGATCATTTACTTCCTTCGTCACGCCAATGCCGGGCAGCATTTGAGCAATCCCCGTAAGGATGAAAAGCGCGCGCTCGACAAAGACGGAATCGAACAGTGCGGAATCGTTGGACGTGCCCTGGCGGCATTGGACGTTCAGGTGGATGCCATTATCTCGAGCCCCCTCAAACGCGCTGCCCAGACGGCATCGCTGGTAGGCAACGAACTGAGCTACGAAGGCAAATTGCAACTCGAGGATGGGCTTCGGCCGGCTGCGACCTATGTGGATTTTCGCCGAATGCTGGAAAAATATGCCAAGCAGGAAGCCGTACTACTGGTTGGTCACAATCCCAACCTGAGCGAATTTCTTGGGCGAGCGATCAGCGAGCCTGGCAACGAAGCCGCAGTCGAGTTGAAAAAGGGAGCGGTGGCGAAGGTGGATATCGGACGTAACTCGGGTGTGCTGCAGTGGTGTCTGACGCCCAAGCTGCTGCGCTCTCTTTACACAGCCGCGGCCGAGAGTTCACGGCCGAATATCTCGCGAAAATAACCCTTCTCCTTCTCTACCGCCCACAGTTCCAGATCGGCGGAGCTACGCGGTTTGGTCACCAGACCAAGTCTCACTTCGCCGTCGCGAGCCCGCACCCGGACTCCGCGGATAGCTCCGCTACGGCTGAGGTTGAGGGCACGCGCCAGCCGCAGGAGCAGAGAGGCCCTGGGTACGCACTCCTGGTCGGCGTTAAGCAGCAATTTCATAGGACCGTCTCCGGGCGCCGGCCGCGACTTCCCTAGATAGCGGGCAATGGCGGCAATGATCCTTCTCTGTTCTGGCGTGTAACCGAGTATCTCGGAGTGCGAAATGATGTAGTAGGTGTGCCGGTGACGGCCGTTGCGGTTTACGTAATCGCCAACTTCGTAGAGCATGGCGGCGGCCGACAGCCACTCGGCGTACTCTGCTGGCAGGCTGTGGATCGGTCGCAGCGCGGAAAAAAGGTGCATGGCAGATTGGCGCACGTGCAGGGCGTGATCCATGTCCACCCGGTAATGTTCGACGGCAGCGCGGATCGAATCCCAACGTTCGGACTCGATCTGTTTGCCCGACCGGGTGCTGCGATCATATTCCGCCGCCATCTGCGCCAGAAGGCCGTCACGCAATCCGAGCGGAGAATAGCGGAACCCCGGCAGCTGGCAGCGTTCCAGAAGAGCGGCATACACTTCGGCGCCGGCCACCACGATCTCTGCCCGCCGGGGTCCGACGCCGGAAAGCTTTCTGCGTTCTTCCAGCGGCAGTCGTGAAAGCAGTTTGGCGATCCGCCGCATCTGTACGCGAGAAACCGAGCTGGCACGCGCTCCTTTGGTTTTGTACAGCCCGTGGCATACTACGGCAAGAGACTCAGCAGTGCCGGAAGTGGCTATGATCAGTTTTGGCCGCGCCCGCTTGATGCGGTCGGCGGTGCGTTCGATCTCGCGCAAGATGAAGCTTCTCATCTTTTGCATATCCGATTTGCGCGGTGGATCGTCATGCAGGAATTCGTTGGTTAAGCGAACCGCGCCCAGGGGCAAACTCACCGTACTGCGAATGTGGCCCTCCACCGAAATGGTGAGTTCGCAACTGCCGCCTCCGAGATCGACCATCAGCAGAGGCGAGGTGTTGATCCGCAGGCTGGATACCAGGCCGAGATGAATCAGCCGGGCTTCCTCCAGGCCGGAAATGATCTCCACCTGCCAGCCGGTTGCAGATCGCACCCACTCCAGAAACGCCTGCGAATTACGGGCGTCGCGTAAAGCACTGGTGGCGACCACGCGGACGGAATCGACGCCGACATTCTGCACCGAGCGATGGAAACGGCGGAGCACCTTCACCGTGCTGGCGATAGCGTCCGGGGAGAGAAACCCGCTGCGGAATACCGACTCCCCCAGACGCGTGACTTCGCGGTCTTCGTGAATTTCATTGAGATGGTGACGCGAAAGGCGGGCAATCTTCAGCCGGACCGAATTCGATCCGATATCAACCGCGGCAAAGGTTGGCATGGCGGGAGGGCAATAGTGTACCGCGTAGAAGGGATCGCCTTGGAAAATATCCCAGGAGACCGGCGATTCTGGTCGGATCTTCCATGGCGAGTCAATCTTCGGCACCCAGCCCTGCCGCAGGGGCAGTGCGGTCTCCTTGGATTACTCTTTCCAAATCATGAGGGGAAGATGGTGGAGTGCGTGCGCATAAACAGTATCGTAGCGGCACTGCCAGTTAAGCGACCGCGGCAGACGGACCGTCCGCCTCTCTTGTTGAAGGTTTGCCCGTCGTAACCGACCGCCGCCGGGCGCCCGAGCCGTTGTTTGCGAAAGCTGTCCGTATCTCGGCTACCGCGTCCAGGCTCTGGCGGAACTTTGCCTGGGTGACATTGCGCAGCATAGCTACCAAGGCAGAATCCCGTGAATTCCCCAGAAGCTCTTCCGCCTTTTGGGTGAGCTTGAGCCAGTCATGCCAATCGCCAATCACATCCTGCATTTTCTTGAGGTCTGCGACCAGACGAACGGTCTCGGGATCGTCGACGGCAAGTTCGGCAATATAACGCGCCCGCTTGCCGATGATCCGGTATTGGTGAAGGATCTTTTCGGTGATTGGTTCCTGGCCCCGTCCCAGTTGGGCCAACCGGTTTACGGTCAAGGAGAGCGGCTCCGTGTTCTTGGGAATGCTCATCTCGCTTGCGGCGCGCTTTAGACGCTTGCGTATCTCGGCGGCAGTCTTGTGATCGAAGGCCCTGGCCAGTTTTTTCTCCCGCAGAGCACGCTCCTGCACCAGAGTTTCCAGGAATTGGGTTTTGTGCCCGTTCCCCTGCGGAATCTTGAGATTCCTTAGGCACGAAATCTGTACGTCGAGGTCTCTGACTCGTCCGGCTTTCTTGCGCAGCCGGGCCAGCCGCTTCAGGAGCTTCTCATCATTGCGGCGTGGTTCGCGGACCACTTCCAGGAGGAGGGCTTCCACTCGGCGGCTGTTGGTGCGAAACTTGTGAACGTTTTCTGGGGCCGGCTTCCGTTCCAGCTTCGTCAGTTCGCGGGCCAGATTCCGGAATGCAAGGCGACTGCGTTTTGCGTCGATCGGCATATGTAGCGATTAAATCAGGATGAGATTGTCAGAAAACCCAAGACATTACTTAACGCGATTGCGCTACCCGAATCGTCAAGAACTACGGTTGATCAAGTCGCTATTTTAACACTGTTGTAACACGATTCTGCTAGGGTCAGGCAGATGGCCAATCAAGCATTAGGAGCTCCACGCTTGCCTGGACCGCAACCCGTTGTAAAGACCGAGGTTGTCTCCGGTAGAGGGGCTCAACCCGAGTCTATGATGAGTGCCGGAAGCGGCGACCTTGCCGACCGGTTATTCTACTTTGCGATGCTGAGTTGCGGGCTATGCGTGCTCGCCCTCGTCGGCCTGATTGTTTATGAGTTAGCCACCAAGTCGAGTTTGTCCTGGCACGCTTTCGGATGGAGATTCTTCTTCCAAAGCGACTGGGACCCGGTGAATGAGCAGTTCGGGGCTTGGCCTTTTGTGTACGGCACTGTGGTCTCCTCGATATTGGCTCTTCTCCTGGCAGTTCCATTGGCAGTCGGGGTTGGCATCTTTGTTACGGAATTGTGTCCACGCTGGCTGAAGGGGCCGTTAGCTTTCACGACCGAACTGCTGGCAGCCATCCCCAGCGTGATTTATGGACTGTGGGCGATCTTCGTGCTTGTGCCGTTGCTGCGGCAATATGCAGAGCCATTTCTTGCAGGCTATTTCGGCTGGACAGGTTTGTTCAACGGACCGTTCTACGGCATCGGAATGCTCGCCGCCGGAGTGATTCTTGCGATCATGGTCGTGCCCATCATTTCGTCGATTACCCGGGAAGTGATGACCGCAGTTCCCCAGCAGCAGCGTGAAGCGGTCCTGGCGTTGGGGGCGACCCGCTGGGAGATGATTCGCACGGGAGTCCTGCGAAATGCCCGGGCCGGCATTTTGGGAGGCATCATCCTGGGCCTAGGCCGCGCCTTGGGCGAGACTATGGCGGTGACGATGGTGATCGGCAACCGCCCGGAGATTGCGCGCTCGCTGTTTGCTCCCGGTTATACCATGGCCAGCGTCATCGCGAATGAATTCAGCGAAGCCACTACGGACACCTATCTCAGCGCGTTGGTCGAGGTGGGGCTGGCGCTGTTTCTGGTTACGATTATCGTGAACATTCTGGCGCAGATACTAGTTTGGTCGGTGACCCGTGGGGCGCCTGCGAGGGGACATGCCTGATCAGGTAGCGACGTCCGACTTTGCCGCGACTCCGGTGAGTTTGTGGCGGCGGGGAGTGAATTCGTTCGTCACCTTGGCGACGGTGCTCGCGGTTATTCTAGTTCTTCTTCCTTTGGGCGCAATCTTCGCTTACCTGGTTTACAAAGGCGTCAGCTCTCTAAACTGGGCTTTCCTGACGCAGACGCCGAAGCCGGTTGGCGAACCTGGCGGCGGGATGGCCAATGCCATCGCCGGTTCTACGCTGATCTTGCTGATTGCCAGTGCCATGGGTGTGCCGATCGGAATTGGCGCCGGAATTTATCTGGCGGAATACGGCCAAAACCGGCTAGGTGACCTGATCCGGTTCACCGCGGACGTGCTGAACGGCGTTCCGTCCATCGTAGTTGGTATTGTTGCCTACGGCATCGTAGTGCTCACCCAGGGACACTTCTCGGCTTTGGCCGGTGGGGTGGCTCTGGCCATAATGATGATCCCAACCATCACCCGAACCAGCGAGGAGATGCTTCTGCTCGTGCCCAATGCGGTAAGGGAAGCGGCTTACGGCCTGGGAGTCTCGCGCTGGCGTACGACGCTCTCCATCACCCTGCGAACGGCAACGTCGGGAGTTATCACCGGGGTGATGCTGGCTTTCGCACGCGTTGCGGGAGAAACGGCGCCGCTCTTGTTCACAGCTTTCGGGAACCAGTACTGGAATTGGAAGATCAGCCAGCCGACAGCGGCCCTTTCGTTGCAGGTGTTTACTTACGCGATTTCGCCCTTTGACGAGTGGCACCGGCAAGCCTGGGCGGGCGCGCTGATTTTGATTATTCTGATTGTGGTTTCGGTTACCGCTGTGCGGCTGGTGGCAGGTAGAGGTATGCTCAAGGGAGCGAACTGACTTATGGGCGTCGGCATCAAAGTCGAACATCTGAATGCCTGGTTCGGCAAGACTCAGGCTCTCCACGATATCAGCATGGATGTTCCCGCCAACCGCGCCACGGCGGTGATTGGCCCCTCGGGATGCGGGAAGTCCACTTTCGTCCGCTGCCTGAATCGTATGCACGAGACGGTTCCCGATGCGCGCGCCGCCGGCAAAGTGAAGATGGGCGAACTGGACGTCTACAACGGTACCGCGGCGGTTTCCATTCGTCGGCGGATCGGCATGGTTTTTCAGAAGCCGAATCCGTTTCCCACCATGTCGATCTATGACAACGTTGCCGCTGGACTTAAGCTGAACGGCTTCCACAACCGGCAGCGTCTGGATGAAATTGTGGAGCGGTCCTTGAAGCTGTCCGCACTGTGGGACGAAGTAAAGGACACGTTGCGCAAGAAGTCGGGCGCGAGTTTATCCGGTGGACAGCAGCAACGGCTGTGCATCGCGCGCGCTCTGGCGGTCGAGCCCCAAGTGCTGCTGATGGATGAGCCCTGCTCGGCGCTGGACCCCATCTCTACTGGTAAAATCGAGGAGCTGATTTTCCAGCTCAAAGAGAGATTTACCATCGTGATCGTGACCCACAACATGCAGCAAGCGTCCCGGGTGGCCGAATTCACGGGCTTCTTCCTGCTGGGCAAGCTGATTGAGTTCGACAAGACCGAGAAGATTTTCACCACTCCCTCCGACAAACGTACGGAGGACTACATCACAGGCAGGTTTGGATAATGCGCACCCGCTTTCAACTGGGACTGGACGAACTCCGCACACGGCTGCTTCGCATGGGTGGACTAGCCGAGCAGGCCGTGGACCGGGCCTGCCAGGCGTATATCGACCGCGACCTGGCACGCTGCCACATGGTGCTGGAGGGCGAGTCGCTGATTAACGCCGCTGAGCGCGAAATCGATGAGCTGGCTTTCGACTTGCTCGCCATGCAACAGCCCATGGCGGTAGATCTGCGCTTCATCCTTGCGGTCACCAAAATCAACTCCGATCTGGAACGGGTCGGCGATCAGGCGGTTAATATCGCGGAACGCGTTATGGATATGGTCGAGTTGCCCACGGCCGATCTCCCGGTCGACATCGCCCGCATGGCGGCAGCGGTTTCGGCTATGGTACGGCGCTCGCTGGAATCCTTTATTGAAGGGAAGGCCGAGCTGGCGCAGGCCGTTCTCGAGATGGACAACGTGGTGGATCGCATGCGCGATGAGGCCTTCATCTCCCTGGTAAAAACCATGAACGAGCGTCCGGATGTGACCCGCCAGGCGCTGGATGCCCTGCTCATCGCCCGCAATCTGGAGCGTGTGGCCGACCATGCAACTAATATCGCGGAAGACGTAATCTTCTGGGTGCGCGGAGCTGACGTGCGGCACAATGTAGCTCCCGAGCCACCGTTGCACCAGTCGGTTACAGATACACGCTAAACCTTTAGTTGAATGCGATGAAGGCGATCCGGTCAGCTAGTCTGACCGGTTTTGTTTTGGCGGTGATAGGCTTGACAGCGCTGCAGGAGGGCACACGTGCGCAAAGTGGCTTGGCTGGCTACCGGCTTTCTTCTGTCGACTGCGTTGACCTTGCTGCTGGCTCAGCAGGTTCAAGTTCAGCTTCGGCATGTGAATCTATCGACGAGCAAGCAATTGCTCGGAAGATCGCCGGGAGTGCTGACCTCGCTTAACGGGCTTACTCCCACGATTGCCGTGAGTCCCGACAAACGGTACGCGGCGTTGCTCCACGACGGCTATGGGACGCAGCGGGCGGGAGCTCATCAGTCCATTTCTATTCTTGACCTGGGCACAAACCAGCTCACCGACTTTCCCGAACAGCGTTTGGGTGAAGACGCGCACCAGAGCTACTTCATTGGCCTGGCTTTCAGCTCGGACGGCAATCACCTCTATGCCTCGGTGGGTTCCATCACCGATCCGACAGGCGGGAAAGCTGGAGACACCGGGAACGGGATTGCGGTCTACGGCTTCCACGATGGAAAAGTCGTCCCAGAACGTTTTATCAAGATTCCGCCACAGAAGGTTGCCGAGGGGAAGAGAATTGCGCACGCCTTGCAAAAGACCGCCGCTGGAACTGCAATTCCATACCCCGCGGGCCTGGCTGTAATCACGGCGGGGGGTGAGCCCGACAACTTGCTGGTGGCCGAGAACTATGCTGACGCCGTGGTACTGGTCGATTCCACCAGCGGAAACATTCTCAAGACATTCGATCTCAGCACGAATGAGTTGATTCCCTCGTCCTTTCCTTACACCTGTGTTGTAACCCGCGACGGGGCTCGAGCCTGGTGCAGTTTGTGGAATGCGTCGCGGCTGGCTGAACTCGACCTGGCGAACGGCAAGATCGTCCGCTGGATTCCGGTGCAGCAGCCGCAGGATCCTCTGGCTCCCGGATCCCACCCAACGGCCTTGCGGCTTAGTCACGATGAAAGTCTGCTCTACGTAGCACTGGCAAACGCGGACCGGGTAATGGCTCTCCGGACTAATGCGTCCGGCCCGGACCTTCCGCTCGTCACTTTGATGCCCGGGGAAAAATCACCCGGTTCGTGTCCGAGTTCGCTGGCAGAGTCTGCGGACGGGACCCAGTTGTTCGTCGGCGACGCCTGCATCAATGCAGTCGCGGTCTTTGATGTAGCTGCCATTCGCAAGAGCCCGATCACGATCATGCCACCATTCTCCCCTCTAGGATTGATTCCGACCGACTGGTATCCCACCGCCTTGGCCGCGGTGGGCGACGATCTTCTGATCGCGACTTCCAAAGGGCAGGGTACCGGCCCTAACAACTTTCCCGGCGCCACCGGTTACGAACGCAAGCATCGCGAAACCGCCTACATTCCGACTTTGCTTTATGGTTCTCTCTCCCGCGTAAGCGTCCAGGAGATTGATAAGCAGCTGCCGGAGCTTACCGAGAAAGCGAAGCAGAGCAACCGTTTCGACTCCGATCCTGGTGGCATTTCGTTCGCGCAGGGTACAAATCCGATTCGCCACGTGATCTACATTTTGAAGGAGAATCGCACTTATGATCAGATTCTCGGCGATCTGAAAGTGGGCAACGGCGATCCTTCCCTGACCATGTACGGCGCCGATGTCACCCCGAACGAACACAAGCTCGCGCTGCAGTTTGGCGTACTCGACAACTTCTACGACAGTGGAGAGGTGTCGGGCGACGGCCATGAATGGTCTACAGCCGCTATCACCAGCGACTACAACGAAAACACCTGGCAAATCGCCTACCGGAGCAAGGAGCGGACGTACGACTTCCAGGGCAACGTCGCCGATGAGTTTCCTCTGGAGAATAACCAGCCGGATGTCGACGCCCCGTCGACCGGCTATATCTGGGACAACATGGCCAGTCACGGTGTGACCTATCGCGACTATGGAGAGTTCCTGACGACTGTCTGGTGCCGGCCGGAGGGCGCGAAGTCGCCGAAGCAGGGAACGCCTTCGCCGTTCTCCCAGAAGTGTCCGCAGGCCGTGGTGAACAAAGGGGAAGCTCTACCGGCGAACGTTGGCCAGCCTCATGGTTCCGTGAGCCCATGGCCGTGGGCAGTTCCCATGATGAAGCTGACCAAGCCCACCAAGGCCACGCTCCGCGACCACTTCGATCCTCAGTTTCCGGACTTCAACACCGAGTATCCCGATCAGCTCCGCGCCGACGAATTCCTGAACGAGTTTGAGGGATTCGTGCGCGCTCGCAGGGAGGGGAACGGAGCTCAATTGCCGGCATTTGTCCTGCTCTATTTGCCCGACGATCACACCCACGGCACAACGCCCGGCAAGCCCCGCCCGTCCGCGTCGGTGGCGGACAACGATCTGGCGGTAGGACGGGTGGTGGAAGCGGTTTCCCATAGCCCTTACTGGGACGACACGGCGATCTTAATGCTCGAAGACGACGCGCAGGATGGAGCCGACCACGTGGACGCGCATCGCTCCATCGCTTTCGTGATCAGCAAATATTCGCCCGGATCGAGCGAGAAGCCGTACATCGAGCACGGGTTCTACACCACGGTGAATATGATTCACACCCTGGAAACGCTTCTCGGACTGCCGCCGATGAATCAGAACGATGCCTACGCACCAGTCTTGGGCGGCCTTTTCTCGGGTGCGGGCGACCAGCCGCCCTTCACTGCCGACTGGAGCAATCGTGACGACGGTTTTATCTATCAGGTGAATCCGGCGAAGGGACAGGGTGCGGAGGAATCGGCCAAGATGGATTTCTCCCGTCCTGACCGGGCGAATCCGGCAGAGCTCAACGCCATCCTGTGGCGTGATCGCAAGGGGGACGCGCCGTTGCCGCTGGCGAGGCATACGCTTCCGGCTGACAAACCCAAACCTGATGACGACTAACACCACATCTGCAACTTTGCAGTTGTCATCGTGAGCGAAGCGACGGACCCATGTATTCCCCTGCGGGATGCATAGATCCTTCCCGGCCTAAGGCCGGTCAGGATGACAATCGGATCGGTTCTTGGTATACCCTACCGGCTGGCTGTTACAACGCCCTCCACATCTGCAAAGGAAAACGCATCCGAAACGTTTGAGTATTCTTTCCCGCCAACTTCGACGTACGGATAGACGAAATAGTTGAGCGGCTTGCCTTCCTGCTTGGGATTTAGCTCCAGGTCTCGGCCCATGGTGAACTGCACACGATTGACGTCGTGCGCGCCGAAAAAGTAGTCTCGTTTTTCCTGATGTTTCCAGGCCTCGGAGATGTCGACTGGAACCCATCCGTGCTGGGGCTCGAAGAAATCAGCCCAGCAATGGTATCCGGCGATTTCTGAAGAATGTTTATCCGGAGGCAGGGGAAATCCAATCTCGAACCGCGCCGGAATTCCTTGCGATCGGGCCATTGCAATGAAGAGCGAGTGAAAGTCGGTGCAGTTGCCTTTCTTGGCGTCGCAGGCGTAGAGGACATCACCGCGGCCCCAGCCGGTCCCGGTCTTGTCGTAGCGCATGGTGCTGAATACGTAGTCATAGATGGCGCGAGCTTTGTCGAGAGGCATGGTCTTGCCTTCGGTGACCCTCACAGCGAGTTCTGCCGGCAGTCCGGTGACCGGCACCAACACATCCGGAGCAAGATATTCTTTCTTCTCTTTCTCCTTGAGCGCGACTGCTTCCAGGTGCGGCGAGTAAATGCCGAGAGTTAAACGTTCGTGGCGGACGACGTCATAAACCACTTCAAAGTGCAGTTCCGCTTGCTTGGCTTTCGAAGATTCCGCGTAATACATCTCGTTGCCATACTTCGATTCGTGAGTCTTCTTCAAAGGCAGATCGCCGGTTGCCGAGAGAACCTTCACTTCCTGGAAATTGTCGGAGTGAGCGGCCGGAATCCAGATGCGTAACTTTTCTCCAGCGGGAACGTTCTTTACGGTAAAGACATAGTGAAACGTGAAGTGGCGGGTAGCTTGTGCAGACGACAGCGTGACAAGCGCGAGAAGCGACAGGGGCAACGCCAAGCAGGCCTTCTTGGACATGGCATGATCCTTTCCAGAAATCTGAAGCTGGGGCAAGAGTGACTTTCAACGACACACGGGCGTCTGCGAAATGCGTCGTCAAGTGAAGCCGCGTGGCAGGAGCGTCATAACCGATCTCAGACCTGGGTTCCATACATTCTAAACGAGATTCGGCTAAAATCGCACCATGGCTGCGGCCATCCAATGTCGCGATCTGCGCAAGACCTACGACGGAAAAGTCGAAGCCGTGCGCGGTCTGAGCCTGGAAATCAGGACTGGGGAATGCTTCGGCCTACTGGGGCCAAATGGCGCGGGCAAGACGACCACTATCGAGATTCTGGAGGGTCTCCTGCCGCAGACTTCGGGGCAGGTGACGATCCTGGGCCGCACCTGGCAGCAGAATTCGCGGCAGCTGCGCGAGTGGCTGGGCATCTCGCTGCAGGAGACCCGGTTATCGGAGAAGCTGACGGTTCGCGAGACTATCGAATTATTTGCCAGTTTTTACAGCCAGCCTCGACCGGCGGAAGAGGTGTTGGATCAACTACAGCTGCGGGAAAAAGCCGATGCCTGGGTAGGCAAGCTTTCCGGGGGGCAGCGCCAGCGCTTGGCGGTCGCGACCGCTCTGGTGGGCAATCCGAAAATTCTTTTTCTGGATGAACCCACCACCGGACTCGACCCGCAGAGCCGCCGCCAGCTATGGGACATAGTTCGGGCCTTCCAGCAAGATGGCGGAACGGTGTTGCTGACTACGCATTACATGGACGAAGCCGAACGGCTGTGCGACCGCCTGGCCATCATCGACCATGGACAGGTGATCGCGGAAGGCTCGCCGGCGGAGTTGATCGAGAAGTTGGGCGGTCACCACGTGGTGGAGTTCGAAGCCGGCGGAAGCGGGAAGGATGGCGCCAGCGTCGATCCCTGGCGCAGTCTGCCGGGAGTGGAAGCGGTCCGCTATGACGATGGCCTGGTGTGTCTCACCGTTCGTGAACCACACACTACCATTCCAGCACTGCTCGACGCAGTAGAAAAACACGGCTCAGCCTTGCAACGTCTGACGACGCGCCAGGCTAGCCTGGAGGACGTGTTCGTTAGCCTGACAGGTCGGCACTTAAGAGAAGAGTAACAACCATGGAGGACGGGCGTCTGCGCCCGTCAGACCGAGAATACCTCGGCAGAAAGCTAATGTGACTGTTGCTCAACAGACCCCGACCCCGGAAACGCGGACAACGCCTGGTTCTTCTCCACTCCGGAACCGCCGCTGGGCAGGCTACCAGCACCTCCTGATGGCCCGCTTGAAGGAGCTCGAGCGCGAACCCGAGGTGGTTTTCTGGGTCTTTGTTTTCCCCATCCTGCTGGCTCTGGGGCTGGGAATCGCATTTCGCAACAAGCCCGCCGATGTGACCTCGATTGCGGTGGTCGCCGGCCCGAACGCACAGGAGGTTCTCGGCCTCATCCAACGCTCGCCGCAGAAGTCTTCCATTCGCGCGGCTTTGCTCGACCGGACCCTGGCGCTCAGGGAATTCAGCCTGGGAAAGTACGACCTGGTTGTGGAGAGCGGCGAGGGAAGTGTGAAGTACTTTTATGATCCCGCGCGTCCCGAGAGCGTCCTTTCCCATAGCGAGGTGGATAACGCTTTGCAGTCTGCAGCGGGACGGCAGAATCCGCTCGCCACTTCCGTGGTGGTTTCGAGCGAGCCTGGGTCTCGTTATATCGACTTTCTGATCCCGGGATTGATCGGCATGAACGTGATGAACGCGGCCATGTGGGGCATTGGGTTTGCCGTCGTGGACATGCGCCAGCGCAAGCTGCTCAAGCGTTTCGTCGCCACCCCCATGCGCAGGAGCGATTTTCTGCTGGCGATCGCCAGCAGCCGCCTTCTGCTCATGATCTTGGAGGTTGGCCTTTTGCTGGGTTTCGGTACGCTGGTGTTTCACATGCGCGTGCTCGGGGCAGTTTGGGCCATTCTCGCGATCGGCGGGTTGGGAGCGCTGTCATTTGCCGGAATTGGCTTGCTAACTGCTTCCCGCGCTCAAAAAATTGAAAGCGCAAGCGGACTGATTAACCTGGTGATGATGCCCATGTGGATTTTTTCGGGCGTGTTCTTCTCCTACGAACGCTTTCCGGCGGCGATTCATCCTTTGATCAAGGCCCTTCCCCTGACCGCGCTCAATGATGCGCTACGGGCCACCATCCTGGAAGGAACGCCACTGATGGCCCAACCCGGGCGGGTGCTGGTCCTAGTGCTGTGGGGAGGAATTTCCTTTGCCCTGGCGCTGAAGTGGTTCCGCTGGACCTAAACCTCGAGCCACTCCAGTGAACGGTTGGCCATCTAGCCGCCCCACTCGGCTCCCATATTGTCGTCCGTGATGATCCGCAGGCCGTGCAGTCGTCGTCGCAGCTCGTCATTTTGTTCGATGGAAACGCTCTGTTTTCCCGTCGGATCGTCGGGAATCCGTAGAACATGATCGAGTCCATCCATTTGGGACGGATCGCTCTGGTTGATGAGAGGTTTTCCATCGAGCTTGAAGCACAGAAGAGAGGATTTCCAGCGTTCGCGATCAAAACTTAGGGGAGAATCGCTTACCACCAGCGCATTTTCTACACGCATGGTGAACGGAAATACCGCCATCCCGGTGGCGACGACTTCCTTGGAGCCCGTTGTGTTGTAGAGAAATAGCCCGCCGGGGTTGAGATGTTGACGGACCATCCTGAGAAAATCGCTCGAGAGCAAGTTGGTACTGTGGTCGCGCCAATAAAAACTGCTGTTCATTACGATCGCGTCGAACTTCGTTCCGCGATTTCGAAGCAACCATCGACGTCCATCGTCGATCACGATGTTTGCCTTGTGACTGTTCAGGAGACTGGCGACCTCGGGATGTTCCGGGATGAGCTGCAGATATGCAGGATTTATCTCGATTACCGTCAACTCTTCCACCTTGGGATTTGCAATGATGGCCTGAGCCCAGGAGCCCGAACCGAGTCCGATCATGAGCACCTGGCGGGGTGACGGATGGAGGGCGCTTATGGCATATGCCCTTAGGATCATGTTCTCATCGCGGACTAAATCGACGTTATACCGGCCGTCATAAACTCCCCCACCGTAAACAGTCCCATTGGGAGTCTCACCGACGGCTCCGCTTCGTGTTTCCGCCACGCGGGCAAAGTGCAGTCTCGGATACTCGCCCTTGAACAACAGCCGGTCGTAAATGGTTCTGAAAACCGGGCGGCTTACGGCTATGCACAGGCTGGTCGCAACCAGTCCTAGCGCCAAGGCACCCCGCAGCTGCCGACGGGGAGTCCCACTTGCAAGCAGTACACTGGCGGCGAAAACGACACCCGCAACCAGCAATATGGAAGAGATTTGCCACAGAGAAAGATAGTTCATGAGGATGAAGCCAATCGCAAAGCTCCCCAGCGTCGATCCCAGGATGTTAGTGACGTACAGATAACTGAGCGATGCGCCGGCTTTGTCATCCACAGGGATGGAGACGTGCGAAACCAGGGGAAAGGTGACCCCAAAAAGAACTGCTCCAAGACCGATCATGGGGAGAAACAGTAGATAGGAGGGAAATATCTCTCCCCCCCCCATGAGGGCCGAACAGAAGCGCAGCACGTAGGCGAAAAGCGGGCCCACGGTAAAACTCACGAACGAAGATGCCAGGAATATCCAGCCCAGCAACTTCAAAGCTTGGACGCGGTTCTGCTTGTCTCTTTGGGCATAACCCTCCAACCATCGTGACCCGAGAGCAATCCCAATAAGATAGCTGCCCAGCAGGAATGCGAACACCGGAGCGATGCCACCAGAAGCGAAAGCCAGAATACGGTACCAGACAATCTCATAGGCAAGCGCCATGAATCCAGCAAAACCCGCGCAAGCCAGCGCGAGAGGAAAGGGGAGCAGTCCTGCTAGGTCGCCAGCAGGAGCTGCCACCTCCTTAGGGTCCCCTGTTTTCTCGGAAGGCGTGTATCTGGAAGAATTAGATTTGCGAGGGGAAGACAGGCTGTAAATCAGCACCGTCACTCCGATGAGAGCATTGATCGTTGCCGCCACGCGTACCGATCCAGACTGACCAAACACTCTCATTAACACGCTCCCTGCCACGAAACACGCCACCGCGGAGCCCAGGGTATTTGCGAAATACAGGCTCCCGACCGCACGGCCTACGTTCCGACTGCTGCGGACCATATGCTCTACCAGCAAGGGCAAGGTGGCCCCCATCAGGACAGTCGGAATCACCACCAGGCCGAAACTGAGCAACCCCGTGCGGAGCGGCGGGGACCCGGCCGTGTACTCGGCCACGCTATGAAAAATGCGCAGCGAAACCAGGCCGAACGCGGCTGTTCCTAGCTCCGCCATAGCGAACAGGGTGAGCAGAGGGGTCTTGTTTCTCCGCGTGAGCGCGCCGCCGGCCAGGCTCCCGAGTCCCAGTCCCAGCATGAAAGCACTGACCACGATGGTGACCGACTCGATGTTCACGCCATAAATTCCGAAAAGGGCACGCTGCCACACGATTTGGTAGATGAGGGCAGGAAATCCGGAACAAAAAAAGAGAATCTGAAGCCACGGAATAGGCTCATTGCGCCGGCGGAAACGCAAGACTACCAACAAGAAACTCAGGAAGAAGATCGCTGCCCAAAGCCCAACTCCAACACCCATTCGGCGTCTCCGGGTCCAAAAAGAGGTAGTTCTCTTAATATCACGTCGTGCTCTGGACTCGGCAGTGACTGCCGGTGCTTCGGAAGATCAAGAGTACATTGCTCTACGGTAATCAGGCTCGCCGCGGGTGCGAAGAATGAATGGGTTCCTTCGAGAGCTTTAGGCGGCCTTGGTGGGTGTTGCGGTAAAAAGGTTGTGTCGCGACCGCCGCAAAAGCCTTAACCGCCGAGGCCTCCGAGGAAGGGCGCGAACGCAAGGCACTGTGTAATGCATGGCTCCTGGAAAACGGGTGCGCGCGATTCCTGGAGGCAACTCCCGTGTTAGGATTCGATTCTGGTCGTTTGAGCGGGAGTAGTTCAGCGGTAGAACGCCAGCTTCCCAATTCTCTTCGGGCGTGGGATAAATGTTCTCTTCAATGTGCTAATGCGGTACTCAGTCCACATCTGGGAGCACTCGCTGAACAAAGCCGTGGCTGCGGGCTGGGCGGAAGAGATCGGCAGCTCGGGTTTGTACAAGTGGACGGGTGCCTACAATGATTTCTTTGGTTACATGACAAGTCCTCCCGGGCTCTAGCTACAGGCGTCACGGGTGTGGGTGATGCCAGTCACCGCCAAACTCGATGCACCCGCCTTAAATGAAGCGTTGAGTCCCCTGTTGCTCAATGCGTTAAAGCCGGTAACAGTGCATAGAACTATTCCCTACAACTTGGAGGCAGCTTATGAGTACGAGCGTGTTGAATCCGCCGGGAGTGAAAGCTCCGGCCACTTACACTGAAGAAGTCATGACCCTGGTGAAAGCGAAGAACCCCGCAGAGCCAGAATTTCATCAGGCGGTTCGGGAAGTCTTCGATTCCTTGAAGCTAGTACTAGAGAAGCACTCAGAGTACCGGGAAGCCCGGATACTTGAGCGGATTGTGGAGCCCGAGCGCGTCATCATGTTCCGGGTGCCGTGGTTTGATGATCAAGGGAAGATCCAGGTCAATCGCGGATTCCGCATCGAGATGAACAGCGCCATCGGCCCCTACAAGGGCGGCCTGCGCTTCCATCCGTCGGTCACGCTGGGCATCCTGAAGTTTTTGGCATTCGAGCAGGTATTCAAGAATTCGCTGACGACCCTTCCGATGGGTGGCGGAAAAGGCGGATCGGATTTCGATCCCAAAGGTAAAAGCGACAACGAGGTTATGCGTTTCTGCCAGAGCTTTATGACAGAGCTATACCGGCATATCGGGCCGGACACGGACGTGCCGGCGGGCGACATCGGCGTGGGCGGCCGGGAGATCGGCTTCCTGTTCGGACAATACAAGCGGCTGGCCAATGAATTCACCGGCGTGCTGACGGGCAAGGGCCTGAACTGGGGTGGCTCGCTGATTCGTCCCGAAGCGACCGGCTATGGCTGCGTGTATTTCGCGGCCGAGATGCTCAAGAGTCGAAAGGACTCGCTGGAGGGCAAGCTCTGCCTGGTCTCAGGCAGCGGCAACGTTTCGCAGTACACGGTGGAGAAACTGCTGGATCTGGGAGCGAAGCCGGTTACGGTCTCCGATTCCGACGGCGTGATCTTCGATCCGGATGGAATCGATCGCGAGAAGCTGGCGTGGATCATCGAGCTGAAGAACGTGCGCCGCGGCAGAATTCGCGAGTACTGCGAGAAGTTCAAGAAAGCGATCTTCCTGCCGACGGACATCAAGGCGGATTACAACCCGCTTTGGAACATCAAGGCGGATTGCGCATTCCCCAGCGCTACGCAGAACGAAATCAACGCCAAGGACGCGGCCAACCTGGTCAAGAACGGGATCAAGGTGGTGGCGGAAGGCGCGAACATGCCGAGCACGCTGGAGGCGACGAAGCTGTTCCTGGATGCGGGCATCCTGTACGGACCGGCCAAAGCCGCGAACGCGGGCGGCGTGGCGACGTCCGGCCTGGAGATGGCGCAGAACAGCCAGCGCATCGCCTGGACAAGAGAAGAGGTGGACGATCGGCTGCACAAGATCATGATCGCCATCCACAAGAACTGCTTTGAGACGGCGGAAGCTTACGGAACGCCCGGCAATCTGGTGAACGGCGCGAACATTGGCGGCTTCCTGAAGGTAGCCAATTCGATGCTGGACCAGGGCCTAGTCTAGGCCGGTTGGTTTGCGGTGATTGGGGGCGGGGCGGATTACAACCTCCCCGCCTGTCTTTATATTTGCGACAATTTTATAAGACTTTGCCGACCGGGATTTGTCTATGGATGCGACGCGCGCCCCCGATGTAGCCGTGGACGCCGAACGGCTCTTCGAAGGGTTCGAGAACCTGATGCCCTTCCGGGTGCAAGACATCCTGCTGGTATCCAGCCTGTACGACTCCTTTATCCTGCGCGAAGACGGACGCCTCAACGAACTGTTGATCGGGGAATCGCTCGACCTCAATCTGCAACAAATTCCCGGAATCACGCAGGTTTCGACCGGCGCCGAGGCGATTGCCCTTGCGCGCACCCAGCCGCGATTCAATCTGATTGTTACAAATCTGGAAGTGGGCGATATGGATGCGGCTCAACTCGCCGGGGAGGTGAGGAACGCGGGCCTCGATGTGCCCTTGGTGGTGCTGGCCTATGACTATCGCGAGCTGAAGAACTTTGTCGCGCGAAATCCGGCTTCGGACATTGAGAGGGTGTTCCTCTGGCAGGGGAACGTTCGTATGCTGGTTGCGATTGTGAAGTATGTGGAAGACAAGCGCAACGTAAGTCACGACACCGCCGCCATCGGAGTGCCGGTCATCCTGGTGGTGGAAGACAACATCCGTTATTACTCGTCCTTCCTGCCCGTGATTTACACGGAGATGATCACCCAGTCGCGGCGCCTGATCAGCGAAGGGCTCAACGTGGCGCACAAGTTGCTGAGGATGCGGGCTCGACCGAAGATCCTATTGTGCTCGAACTACGAGGATGCAGCGGAGCAGGCGATGCGGTACCGGCAATACTTGCTCGGGGTGGTATCGGACGTGGAGTTCCCGCGCAGGGGCGAATTAAGCGCAGAAGCGGGCTTCGACCTGGCGCACATGATTCGAGGTGCGGTGCCAGACATACCCATCGTGCTTCAAACCAGCCGGACGGCGTTCCGGGAACGCGCTTACGCGGAGGGCTTTTCCTTCCTGCAGAAGCGTTCCCCGACGCTGTTGGCGGAGCTGCGGCGGCTACTGACCGAGCAGTTCGGTTTCGGCGACTTCGTATTCCGTCTGCCCGACAACACCGAGGTGGCAAGAGCGAGTGACCTGAGCGATCTGGAGCAATTGCTCCGGGAGGTGCCGGGAGAGAGCATTGCCTTTCACGGCCAGAGCAATCATTTCTCGCACTGGCTGATGGCTCGCACAGAGTTTGCGCTGGCGAAGAAACTCAGGCCGCGAAAGGTCTCTGACTTTGCGACATACGAGGACTTGCGGCGGGATTTGATCGAATCGATCACCGAATACCGGCGCGAACAGAGCCACATTCTGATTGGCGATTTCAGTCCCTCGACCTTGCGGTCGAGCGACGGTTACTTCCTCAGGATTGGCAGCGGGTCGCTGGGCGGAAAGGCCCGAGGCCTGGCCTTTATCCGACATCTGCTGCACCAGACACACGTCGAGACGCGCTTTCCGGGCGTCCGGATCAGCGTGCCGCCGAGCGTAGTGCTGGCCACGGACATCTTTGACCGATTCCTGGCGGAGAATGAGCTTCTCGACTTTGCGCTTCATAGCACCGATGACGCCGAGATTATGCGGCGCTTTGTGGCAGCTCCGCTGCCGGAGTGGTTGCGGGACTGTCTGCTGGAGTTCCTGGCCGAGGTGCACTACCCCCTGGCGGTCCGCTCGTCGAGCCTCCTCGAGGACTCGCAATACCAACCTTTCACCGGAGTGTATGAGACGTTCATGCTGGCCAACCGCCGGGGCGACCTATCGGCGCGGGTGGAACGTCTAGCGGAAGCGATAAAACGAGTTTACGCTTCCACCTTCAGCCAGCACGCAAAGGCGTATGTGAGAGCAACCCCTTACCGGCTGGAAGAGGAGAAGATGGCGGTAATTCTTCAGCAGGTAGTGGGGAGCAATCATCACAGGCGCTTTTATCCGAACTTCTCGGGCGTGGTCCGGTCGCACAATTTCTATCCTGTGGCGCCCATGACGTATGAAGACGGCATCGCCGCGGTAGCTCTGGGCCTGGGGCGTCTGGTGGTTTCGGGCGGCCGGTGCCTGACATTTTGCCCAAGATATCCGCGTCACATTTTGCAGTTCTCATCCGTGGAAGACATTCTGGCGAACTCACAGGCGGAATTCTGGGCACTCGAACTCAATCACGGGGGCGCCCATGATCGAGACCCGATCGCGGGACTTCGAGAGGCACGGTTCGGCCTGAGTGAGGCGGAGGCGGATGGAACCCTGCAACAGTTGGCTTCAACCTACTCGGCGGACAACCATGTCGTGTACGACGGGATCAGCCGCTCGGGCGTTCGCGTGGTGAGTTTCGCCCCGATCCTGAAGCACAATATTTTTCCGCTGGCCGAGATTCTGGATCTGTTGACCAAGATCGGTGAGGATGCGGTCGGGCGGCCGGTCGAAATCGAGTTCGCGGCGCGGCTTCCGAATCGTCCCGGGGAGACTGCCGACTTTGGATTCTTGCAGATACGGCCGCTTGTCTTGTCGCGCGAAGGAGAGGAGCTTCGTCTAGAAACAGTGGACCCCGAGCGACTCGTTTGTCAGAGTTCCCAGGTCCTGGGCAACGGCCGGATCGGGGATCTGCGTGACGCGGTCGTCGTGGACTTTCACCGCTTTGAGCGGGGAAGGAGCCAGGAAGTCGCCAAGGAGGTTGCGCTCCTCAACTCGCGACTCGCAGAAAAAGGTCTTCCCTACCTTTTGATCGGAGTGGGCAGGTGGGGATCACCCGAGCCGTGGCTGGGAATTCCGGTGGAATGGGACGAGATTTCCGGGGCACGCGTGATTGTCGAAGCCGGATTCCGCGATTTTCGCATTACGCCCTCACAGGGCAGCCACTTCTTTCAGAATCTGGCGGCATTTCAGGTGGGATATTTCACGGTGAACCCCGACGTTGGCGAGGGCTTCGTCGACTGGTCCTGGTTATCCTCCCAGCCGGCGGTGGAGGAGCATGGCTGCGTTCGCCATCTGCAATTCGGCGCTCCCCTGACGGTGGTGATGAACGGTAAGACAAGCCGGGGGCTGATTTTCAAGCCTCAGGAAGACGTTTAGGGCCATTTCCCCCCTTACGCCTCGCTTCGCGTTCCCAGAGCACGCCGCTCGGCCGTAAAGCCTTGTATTCCCGGTCTTTTAGCGGTGATACCGCTCCCTGTCGTGAGTGATGAAGGTCACAGCCCGGGGGTGCAGTCGTCCCGGAGAATCGGGGTAGAGATTACTGATGAGACAAACGTGTTCAAGATAGCTAACGCAGAATTCATAGCCCCTGGAATCAAGCGCTTCGTCATCGAAGCTCCCCGCATAGCCCGCAAACATAAGCCCGGACAGTTCGTGATCTTGCGACTCTACGAGCAGGGCGAGCGGATTCCGCTGACCATCGAACGCTCCGACCCGGAGCGGGGCACGATCAATATCGTGGTGCAATCGGTGGGCAAGACCACCCATCTGCTGAACGCTCTCACCCGCGGCGAGACCATCCTCGATGTAGTTGGGCCGCTCGGGAAGCCGTCAGAAATTGGCATGTTCGGGACGGTGGTGGTGATGGGCGGCGGAGTTGGAACCGCCATGGCCTATCCCACTGCCGCGGCGCTGAAGCAGGCGGGCAATCGAGTGATTTCGATTGTCGGAGCCCGCAACAAGGAGCTGGTCATCCTGGAGCGGGAGATCGGCGAAGTCAGTGACGCGCTGATGATCACGACCGACGACGGCAGCTACGCCGACAAGGGATTCGTCACGGACAAGCTGCGCCAGCTCATCGCCAATGGCACACGCATCGACCTGGTGCTGGCGGTCGGCCCGATTCCGATGATGAAGGCAGTAGCCGACATGACGCGTAAGGAGCATATCCGGACAATCGTGAGCCTGAATCCGATCATGATCGATGGGACGGGCATGTGCGGCGGGTGCCGGGTTCTGATTGATGGCAAGAGCGAGTTCGCGTGCGTGGACGGGCCCGAGTTCGAGGCGCATCGCGTGAACTTTGATGTGCTGATCCAGCGCAATTCGATGTATCGCGAATCAGAGCGGAAATCGATGAAGGAATTCCGGCAGGATCCAGAGGCACAGTTGGACCTGGTGCGGGCCGGAGAAGGTGACCCGAGCCCAATCAGAGGAGGCCAGTAATGGCGGCGCCTCCGAAAATGACTGGCCATCCTACGAAGACCTCGGCCAATCCTCTATCCCCAAAGGAACGCATGAAGGTTCCACGGCAGCACATGCCGGAGCGGCCTGCGGAACTGCGGGTCCTGAATTTCATGGAAGTTAACCTGGGATACTCGCCCGAGTTGGCGCGGCAGGAAGCCATGCGTTGCCTGCAATGTGCCAAGCCGACCTGTACCAACAATTGCCCGGTGGGCGTGAAAGTACGGGAGTTCGTAGAGCTGATTGTCATGGGCGACTTTCTGGGCGCGGCGGCCAAGATCAGGGAAGACAATGTGCTGCCGGCGGTCACGGGCAGGGTCTGTCCTCAGGAGGATCACTGCGAAGGCAGCTGCCTGATGCACAAGAAAGTGGAGCCGCTGGGCATTGGATATCTCGAACGGTTCGTTGCCGACTACGAGCAGCAGCACCTGGACGTTAGCAAGGTCCGCACAGCGGCGCCGACCGGCAAGAAAGTGGCCATCGTGGGCAGTGGGCCTTCGGGGCTGACTGCGGCTGGCGATCTTGTGCAGAAGGGACATCGGGTTCGCGTTTTTGAGGCATTGCACGAGGTGGGCGGAGTGCTGATCTACGGCATCCCGGAATTTCGCCTTCCCAAGAAGATCATTCGCGAACAAGTGGACTACATGCGGGCGATGGGAGTGGAGTTCGAGACGGACGTGGTGGTCGGCAGGACCGTGACCATCGACGAACTCTTCGAGGAGGAGGGTTACGACGCGGTGTTCATCGGCACGGGCGCGGGACTGCCGGTGTTTATGAACATTCCGGGCGAGCACCTGAACGGCGTCTATTCCGCGAATGAGTTCCTGACTCGCATCAATCTGATGCATGCTTATGAATTTCCGCGGTACGACGAGCCCATGGTGGATTTCCGCAACCAAGATGTCGCGGTGATCGGCGGCGGGAATACCGCGCTGGATGCGATACGCTCGGCTCGACGCCTGGGTGCGCGCAAGGCCTATATCCTCTACCGGCGCAGCGAGGCGGAAATGCCGGCCCGGATTGAAGAGCTGAAGCATGCCAAGCAGGAAGGCATTGATGTGCAGGTGCTGACCAACCCCATTGAGTTCCTGGCGGATGGGAAGGGCTGGCTGAGTTCGGTTCGCTGCATGCGCATGGAACTTGGTGAGCCTGACGCTTCCGGACGCAGGAGACCGCTGCCGATCGCCGGTTCAGAATTTGAGATTCCGTTGTCGGTGGCCGTGATCGCAATTGGCACCAGCGCCAATCCGATCGTTCAAAGCACGACGCCCGGCCTGAAGACGAACCAACGGGGATACATCGACGCCGACTCGAACACGCAGCGCACCTCGCGAAAGGGGGTTTTCGCCGGGGGCGACATAGTGACCGGCAGTGCCACCGTCATTCTGGCGATGGGAGCGGGACGGCGGGCAGCCAAATCGATCGATGAATACCTGGCCACGGGCGAATGGTAGAGGTCGCATCAGGAACGTGATACAGATCACTGGCAAAGGTAGTTTCAGTCACTGTCGCGTGGTGAGGGTGCGCTTAATAATACTGATGCATAACCGTACGCAAGCGCAACTCAGAGTATCGAGGAAACAATGAAATCTGAAGACCTACTGAAGTGTCCCTTGCTCGAGGCACTTGACCCAACGCACCGAGCGGAACTGCTGGGCCTGATGAAGGACAGCAACGTCCGGGAGAAGGTCGAAAGATGCGTGACCGAGCACGCACAAGGCGAGGCATGCCGGCAGCCCTCGGGCGCCGAAGAAAAGCCGGCGGTGGACTTCCAGAGAGAGGTGCACACCTGGAACCCGGAGCAACCGATTTGGCGGAGATGCGCCAAGGAGTAAGTTTCGGGCCCTGCGACTGCGGGGAGATGGCAACTCCCGTGTTATGATTCGGTTCTGGCCGTTTGAGCGGGAGTAGTTCAGCGGTAGAACGCCAGCTTCCCAAGCTGGATGTCACGGGTTCGATCCCCGTCTCCCGCTCCATCTTAATTTATTCGATCATTTAGCAGGGATCCTGCAACTGCGGCAGCTTCGCCCGCTTTCGGACGGTGCCACTCGGCTTTTTCCCTGATTTGAGTAATGCCGCAGG
This sequence comes from Terriglobales bacterium, assembly GCA_049582765.1. Taxonomy (GTDB): domain Bacteria; phylum Acidobacteriota; class Terriglobia; order Terriglobales; family Acidobacteriaceae; genus JBAUUQ01. The sequence goes on along the minus strand of JBAUUQ010000018.1, from coordinate 147,206 downwards.
ACTACAAGAACATCACGAAGAAAATAAAGGCCAAAGTACAGAACATACAGGTTGTAAGTCCAACATTATCCGCTTATCTGATATCCGCAAAAAATGGGTAGGCGTGCCCCCCGGGGAAATACCTCCCGCCAAAGGGCCATTCCCGATAGCGAGGCTCAACTGGTAAGCGACTTCCTGGTCTCGCAGGTTTCGTGCCTTGAGGAAAATTAGGCCGAATGTAGGTATGGGAAATAGCGAACCGATCCCTTATAATTTTCGCCTCTTCGCGGAGGATCGCAATGAAGCGCTTGGGCACTGTAATCGTCCTTTCCATGGTAGTGGCGTTGGTCGCATGCGGGGGAGTCTCCAACAACGAGACAATCAAGGGAAACTGGGCAGCGGCACTTTACAATCCCGACGGAACAACGGCGCTTATCGTCACCGCGACGCTTACACAGAGTGGCACAACGGTAAACGTCGCCAAATTTAGTTTCACAACCCCGTCATCGTGCTTTGCCTCGGGAACGACCGCGAGTGGCGTCTTCACCCCGACCGGTACCACGCACGGCGTCACTAGTGGCACATTGCAAATGGCGTTCCAGTCAGGTCCTTCAAACCCAAACGGGATGAACCTTCTTGGGCTTCAGGGAACCTTCGTGAGAAATGTCATCTCGGGCACTTGGAACCTGACCGGAACTGGATTGGGCTGTGCAGGACCAGAAAACCTTACGTCTGGAAACTTTACCATGAGTCAGAGGTAGGCCACGGGCGGCGACGGGTTACTCCACTAGGTGCGCATGTTCTGGACGCATCGTGCATCGGTCCTGCCGCGCCCGCTCTTCCCGGAGAACGAAATGCTCGAGCAACAGCGTCGCGGGCTTTGATTCCGCCTTTCAGTTTTAAGTGGGGGTTGGATTTCTAACCCGATTACAAGTCTCTTCATCACGCGGGAAGCGCCGGACGTTACCACACTCTACGCCGGAATATCTTCAATAGCTGATTGATTTTTGCCGTTTCCTACGCCGACACCCGTGATTGATGCACCTAGCCAATCGATTTCGGACAGAAATTTACAGCCCGTTGACGATTCTTTACTCGGCGCGAGAACCCCATATGATCGAATAAACTATTAGGTATCAGACCATGCTAGAGCACTGCCGCCAATACGCCTCGGACCGCGGGACTGCCGCCAGGCGGCGTTCACTGAAAAATTGTTCGCGGGCGGGCGGAGGAAGGCTATGTCTGACAATCCCTGTCGCGGCGGTTTGTCTTTTCCTGAGCTTAGGCCCACCGGCAGTTTCCGGTCAGACACAGGGGTCAGCAGCGCCTGCCGCACTGGAAAAGGCAGTGGGAACGGCTAAGGCTGTCTCGGGAAACCTTATTACTCTTGCGACGGATAACGGTGTCGTGCTCAATATTCAGGTTGAGGATTCCACTCGTATCGTTCGCATCGCGCCGGGACAGAAGGATCTGAAGGACGCTGTGCCGCTTCAGCTTCAGGACTTGCAGGTGGCGGACCGAATGCTGGTCCGTGGCAAACTTGCGGAGGACGGCAAATCCATCGTCGCCGCCTCAGTCATCGTCATCAAGGAAGGCGATATCGCTGCCAGGCAGGAGCAGGAGCGCCAGGACTGGCAGAAGCGCGGCGTCGGCGGACTGGTGACAGCGGTCGACGCTGGCAGTGGAACCATCACGATTTCGACTGGCGTCGGAGCCGGAAAGACGCTGGCAGTCCACACTTCGAAAGGCACCATCGTCCGCCGCTACTCCCCGGATTCGGTCAGGTTCGACGATGCCAAGCCGGCGACGGTCGGAGAAGTGAGAACTGGCGACCAGTTACGCGCGAGGGGGGCAAAGAGTAGCGATGGCGGTGAGATGACGGCGGAAGAAATCGTGTTTGGAACCTTCAGAAATATCGCGGGCACAGTAATTTCGACCGATGGCGCGAACAACTCCCTCAGCATTTTGGACCTTCTAACCAAGAAGCCGATGACCTTGAAAATTACAGGGGATTCCCAACTCCACAGTTTGCCTCCCATGGTAGCGCAGCGGATCGCGGCTCGATTGAAAGGTGGCACCGCCGGTGAAGGCGGGAGTCCTTCCGGTGCCGCGAAACAAGCGGCGGAGCAGCATCCGTCGGGTGGAGGGCGGCCCGGAGGGCCACCGGATTTTCAGCAGATGCTGAATCATATGCCCGTGGTGGCGCTCAGTGATCTGCAGAAGGGCAATGCGGTAATCATTGTCGCCACAGAAGGCACAGCCAACAGTCAACCGAGTGCGATCACCCTCCTGACTGGCGTGGAACCTATCCTAACCGCTTCGCCTGACGGTAACCGCGCGGCGATGCTGCTGTCTCCCTGGAATCTCAGCGGCGCGGGCGCGGATGCAGCGGCGGGTACCCCATGAATTTCCGCCGGTCTGGAATCTGTACGTTATTCTTGCTGTTCTCGTTCCTCACGCTTCTTTGGGTCCCTCCAGCGGCAGCACAAGATGGCTTCGGCACTCTGCGTGGCCGGGTGACTGACCCTTCAGGCGCAGTTATTCCACAGGCAACGGTTACTGCGACCGGGCCCGGCGGCCGAACCGGTACGGCGGTTTCGGATGCGCAAGGGATGTACGAGATCAAAGCCCTCGCGCCTGGCACCTACGTAGTCAGCGCCCGGGCGACTGGTTTTGCCAAGCCGGCCGAGCAGAGTGTCTTAGTTTCCGCCGGACAGCTGCAGCGGTTTGATATCGCTCTGGCCATTGAAGTGAAACCGGAGAGCGTGGAAGTGCAGGATGAAACCACCTCGGTCGGCGTGAGTGCCTCGAATAATGCCAGTTCTATCATCATTAAGGGAAAAGATATCGAGGCGTTGTCGGACGATCCCGACCAGTTGCAGCAGGACCTCGAGGCCCTCGCCGGACCTTCGGCCGGGCCCAACGGCGGGCAAATCTACATTGACGGATTCACCGGCGGACAGCTACCGCCCAAGTCCTCGATTCGTGAGATTCGGGTCAACCAGGATCCCTTCGCGTCGCAATACGACAAGCTCGGCTACGGACGAATCGAAATTCTCACCAAGCCCGGGACAGATCAATTGCACGGCCAGTTCATGGTGGATGGGAATGACTCGCCCTTCAATTCCCTGAATCCCTTCACACCGGATGTCCCTGCCTACCATTCGGAGCTTTACAACGCCAGCATCGGTGGGGCGATGGGGAAGCGCGCGTCGTTCTTTTTTAACTTTCAGGGACGGAAAATCAACGATTCCGATATCGTCAATGCGACCGTGCTCGATGCTACGACTCTCCTCCCGGAGCCGTTGATCCAAGCTGTGCCAAATCCGCGCAGCCGGTTCAATCTCGGTCCCCGCGTCGACTACCAGATCAGCAAGAACAATACCCTGACTGTTCGATACCAGTTCTACCACGACAGCGAGACCAACGGCGGGATTGGCCAGTTTTCGCTGATGTCGCAGGCGTATAACGACTCCTCAGATGAACACACGCTGCAGATCAGCGATACCCAGGTCTTGAGTAATACAGTGGTGAACGAAACCCGGTTCCAATTCAACCGGGACACTAGCAGTCAAACCGCGCTCAATTTCGGGCCCACCATATCGGTTCTAGGAGCGTTTACGGGTGGCGGCAACCAACAAGGGAATTCTACCGACGAAGAGAACCGCTACGAGCTGCAGAATTACACCTCGGTGGTGCGTGGGAACCACTTGATCAAGTTTGGTATGCGGCTGCGGACGACCACGGATTCGAACAGCGCGAACTCGAACTTCAATGGAGTCTTCACGTTTCCCTCACTGACCGCCTATCAGACCACCGAGATCGGCTTGCAGCAAGGACTGACCCCGGCGCAGAGCCGCGCGGCATGCGAGTTGACTTCAGGCAATCCGACACTGGACTGTGGCGCTACCCAGTTTTCTCTCACCACCGGACAGCCTCTCTCTCAGGTAACTCTGGTTGACACGGGGCTCTATGGGCAGGATGACTGGAAGATTCGTCCCAACTTGACAGTGAGCTATGGCTTGCGATTCGAAACCCAGGATGACATCCACGACCATGCCGATTGGGCGCCACGGCTGTCGTTTGCCTGGGGAATCGGTCGAGGTAAGAATCCGTCGCCTAAGACAGTGCTGCGAGCCGGGGCGGGAATCTTTTACGATCGCTTTGCCTCCAACCTGGTCCTCCAAGCACAGCGGCTCAACGGTATTACCCAGCAGCAATCCATCATCACCAACCCGGATTTCTATCCGAGCGCAACACCGCCTCCGACGGCGGTGGGTTCTCTGGTGTCTCCGACCATTTATCAGATTTCGCCTAACCTGCGCGCGCCGATGACGATTCAATCGGCGGTTAGCCTGGAGCGGCAGGTGACGAGAAAAGCTACGGTGGCGGTTACTTATCTCCATTCCCAAGGCGAGCATCAACTCTTTATTCGTAATATCAACGCCCCGTTCTCTGACGGCGAACGCCCGCTCGGCGGCACGGAGAATATCTACCAATACGATTCCGAAGGCATATTCCGCCAGAATCAGATGATCGCGAATGCGCGGATCAACACGGGAAGGTTGTCCCTGTTCGGCAGTTACACTCTGAACTACGCCGACAGCGACCTGGGGGCGGGTGCCTCCAGCGGTTCCCCGGGATTTCTATCCAACCAATACGACCCCATGGCGGATTATGGGAGGTCGAACTTCGACGTGCGGCACAAAGTATTCATGGGCGGCAACGTGGCCTTGCCTTATGCGTTTCGCCTCAACCCGTTCATGCTGATAGCCTCCGGCCAGCCGTTCGACATCACCACTGGGACGGATTGGAACGGTGACTCCATCTTCAACGACAGGCCCGCTTTCGCTTCGAGGAGTGCCTGCGGGTCGGCGGGGATCATTTGTACTCCGCTGGGTGCATTCAACACCGCGCCTAAGATCGGTGAAGCTCTGGTTCCCATCAACTCAGCCAACGGCCCTACGCTGTTTACGTTGAATTTGCGACTGAGTAAGACATTTGGTTTTGGAAGAGAAATCAAGGGCGGTACAGCATCGGGAGGGCAGGGTGGCGGACACGGACATGGCGGATTTCCTGGAGGAGGGTTAGGACCGGGTGGACTCTCGGGAGGTGGACACGGCATGTTCGGGATGGGTCCTGCAACCGACCGGCGCTATAATTTGACCTTTACGGTCTCGGCGCGAAACGCTCTCAACCGCGTGAACCTGTCGTCTCCGGTAGGCGAACTCAGTTCGCCTTTGTTTGGCCAGTCCAATGCACTCGCCGGAGGACCCTATTCCTCCGCCGGAGCCAGCCGCAGGATTGATTTGCAGGTGCTATTCTCCTTTTAGTAGGTTTTTTCGGGTAACACTAGATTCCTGCAATCCTAGAAGGAAGGCCCGTGGCCAAATTCAGAGTTGTTCCCCTGCTGTGGGTGGTCTTTATCTGCATTTTGAGTCTGCCCGGTTGTTCGGGGAAGAAAACCGTAACGATTACGTTGTCGCCGACTACCACCCCAACCATCAATCAGGGACAGACTCAGGCCATCACGGCTGCGGTGACCAATGATTCCAGCAACAGCGGGGTGACCTGGACTCTGGGCACAAGTGAGGTGGGCACTTTGATCAACTCCACCCCGACCTCCGTGACGTATCAGGCACCGCCTACTCTGACAGTCAATACTACCGTGACGGTGACTGCCACCTCCGTCGTCGACACGTCGATCACGGCGTCCATATCAATTACCGTCGATGCCCTCTTGGCCATTTCGACCGGTTCGCTTCCCTTCGCCACGAAGGGGGTTCCATACTTCGGTGTAGTGAGTGCCACTGGATCGGCGGGTCCATTCACCTGGGCGTTGAGTGCTGGAAATCTGCCTGCAGGGCTGGCCATGTCGTCAAGCACTACGGATTCTGTTACCATCTCCGGCACACCTGCAGCCACGGGAACTTCCAAGTTTACGATCGAAGTGACGGCTGGCGGCAGTTCGGTCGATCAGAAGCTGAGTATCGCGGTGAATCCACCGCCTCCACTTGCGATCGCCACGAATTCCTTGCCTGAGGGGACGGTAGGTGTGGCCTACAATCAGACCCTGCAGGCCACCAGCGGAGCTCCCCCGTATAAATGGAGCCGAACCACCGGCAGCCTGCCCGCAGGTCTTTCTCTCGGCACCAACGGTGCCATCTCCGGTGTACCCACCGCCGCCGGAACATCGAGTTTCACGGTGCAAGTGCTCGATTCCACAACCCCCACACCCCAAACGGCGACCACTAGTCTGAGCATCACTATCAATCCCAGCACCGCTAGCAATTCCCGGCTGAACGGCAACTATGCCTTCCTGGTGAGCGGATTCGAGGCCCAGGCGCCGTTTGTGGCGGCGGGAAGTTTCGTCGCCAACGGCAATGGCGACCTGGCGAACGGCGTTATGGACACCAATACTCCGGGAAGCCTGCAGACCGGTTTGGGATTCAACGGAAAATACCTGCTGGGTTCAAACGATCTCGGAACCATGACCTTCAACATCACGTCGGGCGGCGCTGGTAGCCGCAGTTTTGCGCTGGCCCTCATGGCGGACGGGAATGCGAAGCTGATTGAATTTGACGATGTAACGGGAAACGGCACGCGTGCCTCGGGTGTCCTGATGAAGCAAGACACGACCGCGTTTTCCGATCAGGCGATTACCGGTAATTTCGCGTTCGGTTTTATCGGGAGCGATGCCGTGGGGAGCCGGTATGGTCTGGCGGGACAGTGTCAGGCCGACGGTGGAGGCAATTTGAACGCTGGAGTGCTTGACTCCGACGACGGCAACGCGGGTCCGACCACCAATGTTAGCTTTACCGGAGCTTATTCCATACCCGCTGTAAGCGCACCGGCCATGCCGAGCGGCCGAGGGACTGCCTCGATTAGCGTCGCCGGACAAGGCACGACCAATTACAGCTTCTATGTGGTGTCGACCAGCGACCTGCTGGTAATGGAGATCGACCAGGTTGCAGGACAGGGAAGTCCGATTGTGAGCGGTTCGATTCTGAAACAGGCGGGGGCTGGATCGTTTGGCTCTTCCTCGTTGAACGGGACCAGCGTATTTGAAACCACAGGGTTGAACACTTCAGGAGGTAATACCGCGGTGAGCCAGTTGGGCCTATTCATCACCGATGGCAGCGGAAACCTCAGCACCAGTTCCGACTTAAATGCGGGTGGCGCGCTGAGCCAACCCGTGAGCAGTGGAACCTACAATGTCGCGACCAATGGACGCGTCACCTTGGCCAACTCGGGAATTGGAAGTTCGCAACCTGTCATCTATCTGGTAAGTGAAGGCACAGGGTTCATCCTCGGCACGGATGCGACTGTCGCCTACGGATTCTTGGAATCGCAATCGAAGCCGCAATTGGGATTGTTCACCACCGCTTCGGTCTCGGGTACGTATGCCGGCGGGACCATCGCCCCGGTGCAATCGAGTGCGAGTCATCAGGTTGACATCGCGGCGGGGAACGGTGCCGGCGGTCTGAGTTTCACCACCGACATCAGCAGCAGCAGTGGACTCATCCAGAACCAGAGTTCCAGCAATACGTATTCTCTGGTAGCCAACGGCAGGGGAGTAGTTCCCGCAAACGGCAGCCCCACCGAGATCTTCTATCTGGTTTCACCCACGGAGTTCTTCTGGGTCTCCACCGATGCCAGTGCACGAGTGGAAATGTTCCAGCAGTGAGGCGGAGAAGAACTACTCTTTGGCGATGAGTTGATGAAGCTTCGCGCGGTAACTGCGGCTGCAGGACAATTCCTTTCCGTCCTTCAGAACGACCATGTATTCCCCGCGGTTGCAAGGCTGCAGTTCCTTGATCTTACTCACGTTTACGATAATCGAGCGGTGAATACGGACAAAGCGGTCGGGGTCCAGCCTTTGCGCAATGCGGCCGATAGCTTCGCGCATCAAATATGATTCGGCGCCCGCCTTAAGCCTTACATAGTTTCCCTCGGCTTCAATCCAGTCGATCTCGTTCGTCTCGAGAAATACCATGCGGCCGGCAGCTTTGACGACCAGGCGCTTGTCGGATTTTGCGTCTGGTTTTGCCGCCGCCAACAGATCCAGCAGTCTGCGGGTGAGATGACGGTCATGCACTTTCGCAAGCTCCGCCCGGGTTCTCTCTATCGCGGAGTGGAGGCGGGCGGGGTCAAAAGGCTTCAGGAGAAAGTCGAGGGCGCGGGCTTCAAACGCTCGAATCGCATGTTGATCGTGGATGCTGGTGAAAATCACCAGGGGGCGATCCCGGCCGGAGATGCTGTTCAGTACCTCGATGCCATCCGTTTCAGGCAGGTGTATATCCAGAATGAGCAGTTCCGGGTTGTGGGTCTCGATTGCCGTGATGGTCGCCGCTCGATTGCCACACTCCGCAACCACTCGCACTCCAGGCTCCCGCCCCAGCAGCAGGCGGAGTTGGTCGCGGGCGGACAAATCACTGTCCGCTATAACAATGCGGATTTCCTGGGGCATAGCTCGTAGTTCGGGAAAACGACCTACAGCCTGCACTACCGAACCCATACATGCATTGACGTTGCAGACTACGAAAGGGTTGTTGACAAAGTTCTGTGGATTAACGCAGAAAGAACACAATTCGTAACTGACGTGCTGGCGCGCACATGGACGAAGGCAATTGCTCTAACACACACCACGCGGTTGTCTTTGTGATTGCATTGATCTTCCGGAAGCACAACATGAATGTACGTTATGTTGTACGCAATCTATGAAATAGGTCATTGGATATGAGACGCTGTATTCACAGGGAAGAAAAAGCTACGCAAATCAATAGTTGAGTTTCACTCACCCATAACCTTCACGATCACGCGCTTGTCGCGTTGGCCGTCAAACTCGGCATAGAAGATCCGCTGCCATGTCCCCAGGTCAAGTTTGCCGGCGGTGACGGGCACAATCACCTGGTGGTGGACCAGCATAGCTTTGAGATGCGAATCGCCGTTGTCTTCACCGGTCTGGTGATGGCGGTAGTCCTTGTTGAAGGGCGCGAGCTGGTCCAGCCACTGGTCGATATCTTCGATCAATCCCGGCTCATTGTCGTTGACGTAGACTCCCGCGGTAATGTGCATCACCGATACCAACGCCATACCTTCCTGAATCCCGCTCTTGCGGACGAGGTCTTCAATCTGTGGCGTGATGTGGACGTAAGCGTGGTGCGTCTTGGTATGAAACTTCAGGTATTCGGTAAGTGTCGTGGCTCAGCCTGAAATGGAGAAGCGGTGTTGTCCGTTAGTATAGGTTCCGCCCCTTCGGGGCGGGGATTTTCAAGGCATGCGGGTCTATCGTCCGATGTCTTCTTGTCGGTCTAAGTATACAGCGCGAGAGGCAGGCTCCCGCGCTGTTAAACATCGGCTCGATGAGCCTCTCAGTCGCGCTCACTGACCCTCTTTAAGGTTCGGGTTGAACTGCCCGATTCGACAAAAGTTGGGCCCTTGGCCTCAGGGGGTGCTGCGTCCCATCCGCCCGTTCTTCTGACCGTGCAAGAGCCTCGGAGTGTGTGAAAAAGCGGAACTCTGCGTTACCTGTTCTACTTACGGCAGGCGTAGGAAGCCGTGAGCCACGCCGTTCGCGTCAATGTAGTATCCGTCGATCGCCCCCTCCAGGTTGATGACTTGTGGAATAGTGCCTTGGCCAGAGCCTGTGCCCGCACCCGGAACGTCGAACGTCGTGATGACGCCTTTGGGACTGCGCACAAAGCCGTGCTGCACGCCGTTCGCGTCAATGTATCCCCCGTCGATCGTCCCCTCCAGGTTGTTGGCATAGGCAAAGGTGCCTTGGCCAGAGCCTGTGCCCGCACCCGGAACGTCGAACTTCGTGATGACGCCTTTGGGGCTGCGCACGAAACCGTGACTTGCGCCGTTCGCGTCATTGTAGTTTCCCGCGATCTCCCCCTTATCGTTCATAGTCCAGGCGAACGTGGCCGTGGACCCGGTAGGATCGAACGTGATGATAGTTCCGTTGGGTTTGCGTAGGAAGCCGTGCTGCACATTGTTGCCGTCAATGTAGCCTCCGACAATGGTGCCGGCAAAGTTGAGGCAAGTCGCGGCGTAGGGAAAAGTGCCTTGGTTGGCGCCTGTTCCTGCGCCCAGAACATCGAAGCTGATTATCTTGCCGTAGGGAGTGAGCAGGAAGCCGTGAATCACGCCGTTCGCGTCATAGTATTCTCCTGCGATCGCTCCGAACACGTTGATGTCCAGGGAAACAGTGCAGGTGGACCCCGTAGGGTCGAACGTGGTGATGTTGCCGTTGGGATTGCGCAGGAAGCCGTGACACGCCCCGTACGCGTCAAGGTAGTATCCCGTGGTCGCCCACCAATCATTGAGGCTGAAGGCGCCGGTGCCGGTGGACCCTGTGGGGTCGAACGTGGTGATAGTTCCGTTGGGATTGCGCAGGAAGCCGTGATATACGTTGTCCGCGTCAATGTACCATCCTGAGATCAAGTTCCAGTCATTGAGGGGGATTGCGAAGGTGCCCTGGCCTGCGCTTGTGCCCGCACCCGAAACATCGAACGTGATGATTTTGTTGTGAGAGACCCTGGCAGAGGTTTGAAGTGGTGTCGCCAGCGCGGCGAACAAGGTCATCGCGGTAAGCAACGTCAAAATTCTGGATTTCATTTTGGAATCTCCTTTCTGCGGGCTAGTGGCTTTTCTGTCTGGTCAAAAGGTCGAAATGCGTTTTGCCGGAAATTCGCTTCAGTCGCCTCTAGGGGTGGTGCGTCCCCGTGGTAGGAGGTGCTCTTCGGGGAGGCGAAAACTCTCCCGATTAATTTTAAAACTAGAACCGGGCACTGTCAGTGATGCTGGTCAAGTGTTCATGTGGGCAGGCCGTGTACCTCCCCCAACGCCCACGGAGGAACCGACGAGTCAAGCTGCAAAGTTTTGCAGCGTCCCATGGATTCGGGAGCAGCTCCGGCGGCACGCCTGTCGGCGTCGCAGTTGGCGCTGCTCGCGAGCCTTCTCCAGCTTGCGGTCGCGTTCGGAGTGTATCTCTGCTTGTCGGCCCGCGAGCATGTCGTTCGGCCTCACGTAGCCAATCGCGCTGTGCAGCCGGACATAGTTATAGCGGTCCACATAATGTTGGATCAGGCGTTTTGCATCTTCCAGTGACAGCGGCGTCCCCGGTCGAATGCATTCGCTTTTCAGCGATTGGTGCCAGCGTTCCAGCTTCCCGTTTGACTGCGGATAGTAAGGTGAGGTTCGGACGTGCGTCATTCCCGAGATGCGAATGAACTCCTTGAAATCGCGGGCAACGAACTGCGGGCCATTGTCGGAGATGACTCGTGGCTTCGCTTCCGGATACTTCTCCTTGGCGCGTTCGAGAATTACTTCGACATCAGCTTCCCGCATGGACTCTCGCAGATCCCAATGCACGAGGAAACGACTGAACCCGTCCAGAACGCTGCACAAGTAATAGAAGGTGCCGCACAGGTTGATGTAGGAAACGTCGATATGCCAGTGTTGGTGCGGCTGGAGCGGCTGCTCGAAACCGGTTCCCCTGCGCGACGGTTTGCTCTTCCACCGGGATAAAAACCTGGTCTGCTTTAACACTCGCCAAACGCTCGCCGGACTGACGGCCACAACATCAGCGTCGAGCATCATGAACGTGAGCCGCCGATAGCCTTCCAGCGGATTCTTCAAATGAAAATCGATGATCGCTTCCTTCTCCCACGGCTCCAGCCAGAAATCCCGAGGAACCCATCCGTTGTGCTCGTTGACGCACCCGTAGCGTTCGCGCCAGTCATAGAACTTGCTGGCCGTAACACCCAGCCACTGAATGAATCGACCGACGCCGATCTCGGTCTTCTCCGACCAGCGCCGGACGAAATCCACCACTTGGTCCCGCACGTCATGCGGCACCCAGTTGCCGGTCAGAGTTCCCCAAGACTTTTTTTTAACGCGATGTGCTCAGCCATCAACTCAGCCAAGACCTCGTCCTTGGTCCGCACCTTCTTCTCCAAGAACTCGATGCGCTTCTGTTCCTCTTCCATTTGGCGATGTGGGCGCTCCTGAGCCTGAAAGGCCGCTGCGCCGTTCTCGAACAGCTCCTTCTGCCAGCGGTAGAACACCGTCGGCCGAAGTCCCAGTTCTTCACACAGGTCCGAGACTGGCACCTTGTCCAAAAGATGCCGTCTCAAGAGAGCTACTTTTTCTTCTGCGGTGAAATGCTTCCGTTCCTTCCTCATACGTTCGCTCCGTTATCTTAACGGACGAACGCTTTCTCCATTTCCAACTGAGGCGGGACATAAGGACCTTCATGGATTTCCCTGGAAAGATGGCTGAGAGAATTCTACCCGACAGGCTTCCGATTCCATTGGGACAAGGACCAAAGTTTGCCCCGCATGTGCCCTGCGTCACACCCGAGACCATCCACAACTCCCCATAATGGCTGTGGAGGTATTTGCCGGCCGTGCTGAGGTTAGATTATTTATCCTGCATATTAACGATCGTTTCCACCATCCTGGTGGGCCGAAGGTGTTGGGAAGGCTGGGTTCTAGCTGGCCTCAACAGCATTGTGGTGTGTGTCATCGGGGTGCGTACCGGGCAGTGGGGCTTCGTACCCGCCAATCTGTTTTGCCTTGTGCTCTACGGAGTGAACCTGCGCTCGTGGCGCAGGGCGGAGAATTCGTAGTCGAAATGCCCACGGATTCCTGTTCAACGCAGGGATTCTTCCACTTCCGAGAGCCAGTCAGGGCGTTTGAGGACTTCGCGGGGCTTGGGACCGTCGGCAGCGCCGACAATGCCATCGCGTTCCATCAGATCGATCAGATGAGCGGCGCGTCCATAGCCGATCCGGAGGCGCCGCTGCAGCAGGGAAGTGGAGGCTTTGCCGAATTCCACCACCAACTTGACCGCGTCCTCGTAGAGTGGATCGTGCTCGGTTTCGCCGTCCTCCTCGATGCCTTCGGCATTGAGGTTTTCACGCTCTTCCTTCGGCGCCTGCAGGAATTTCTCTTCGTACTCCGCGGTCCCTTGCGAGCGCCAGAACTCAACCACCGCAGCAATCTCCTTCTCGGTTACAAACGGGGCATGCAAGCGGTGCACTCGCGCCGATCCTGACGGCAAGTAAAGCATGTCGCCGCGTCCCAGCAGAGCTTCGGCGCCATTGGCGTCGAGAATAGTGCGGGAGTCGACTTTGGTCGCAACCCGGAATGACATACGCGCGGGAAAGTTTGCCTTGATCAATCCCGTGATTACATCGACCGATGGCCGCTGCGTGGCCAGAACCAGGTGAATGCCCACCGCCCGCGCCATCTGCGCCAGGCGCGTGATGGATTCTTCCACGTTGCCGGAATCGAGCATCATGAGGTCGGCCAACTCATCGATGATGATGACGATATAGGGAAGTGGGCGCTCGTCTGGATTGTCCCCAAACAAACTGGGAGTGTCGCCTTCGTCGAAGAGCTTGTTGTACTGGTCGATGTTGCGGACGCCTTTTTCCGCGAGAAGCTTCAGCCTGCGCTCCATCTCACGTACGGCGTTGCGTAACGCATTGGCCGCGAGCTTGGGTTCGGTGATGATCGGGGTGAAGAGATGCGGGACGCCATCGTAGTTGCCTAGTTCCAAACGCTTGGGGTCGACCAGAATAAGGCGAACCCGGTCAGGTGTTGCCTTGAACAGGATCGACATGATCATGGCGTTAATCGCCACACTCTTGCCTGCTCCGGTGGATCCGGCGATCAGCAGGTGAGGCATGCCGTTTAAATCTGCGGTGACGATGCGTCCGTTGATGTCCTTGCCCAGGGCCAGGGTAAGTTTCGACTTCGATCCGAGAAACTCCGCCGACTCAATGTTCTCGCGGAGCCAGATGATTTCGCGCTCGCGGTTGGGTACCTGAATCCCGACCGTCGACTTGCCCGCCATGCGCTCGATCAGAATGCTTTCCGCTTTCAGGGCCAGGCAAAGATCGTCGGTCAGATTGGTGATGCGGCTGTACTTGATGCCGGCCTCGGGCTTGAATTCGAAGGTCGTAACCACTGGTCCAGGGTTGATCTGAGTAATTTGGCCGGTCACGTCGAACTCGGCATATTTGTCCACCAAAACCTGGGCCAGCAGTTTGAGTTCGTCGGCATCGACTGCCTGCTGTTCGTCGGGCCGGTGCAGTAAAGAACTCGGTGGAAGTTTGAAGCCTCCCGCGATGCGGGGCAAGGTCGTCTTCGGCGTTTGAACACTGTCGGCGCGCTCGGTTACTTCCGGTGCGGCGCGCTGGGGTTGGACGGCAGCTTGCGCAGGAGCAGTGGGGACGAACTCCGCGTCCGCTTCGGCAAAGGTGCGATCGATGCCAGTCGGCGACGGCGCGGGGACGCTAACTGGCGGCGGGGCGGACACCGCAATCGCCCGGGAAGGAACCATTTGGGTCGTGATGACCGGCTTGGGGTTCGCGCGGCGCTTCTCAAGGTCCTTCTGCATCCGCTTTTTGGCGCGTGCTTCCTGCCAATCCTTCCAACGTTGCCATAACGCGATAGCAAACGCGAAGCGGGTGGGCGCCCACAACTGCATGGCCGAGAAAGAAAATGCGGTGGAAAGATACAGCGCTACTGCCACGACGCTGTAGCAAACGATGTATGCTCCGGCCAGGTTGAAGTAGTGGATGAGGAAGTCGCCGACGATGCGGCCAATCAGTCCCTCCAGGGGGATGGCACCCATCCAGCGCAGGTGCCCAGGGAGAAGCGCCAGCAACGCGGGAATGAAAATGAGCAGCCAGATTCCTCCCAGAGATTTGGCGAGCGGTGATGCGATCTTGCGCGAGCGGAACCAGCGTAAGCCGAGCATGACGGCAAACACCGGCAGCAGGAAAGCCCCGATACCGAAGCATTGCAGGACGAGATCAGAGACCAGGGCTCCGCAGATCCCAACCCAGTTGCGCGCCACTCGCGAACCAGTGAGGACCGAAGCGCTGTTTAACGAAGGATCAAGCGGTGAATACGAAGCCAAAGCGAGGCCAAGGAGGAGCGCGGAGACGCACAACAGGAAACCGATCAGCTCATTGAGCCGCCGGTTGCTGGTCGGGGTAAAGAGACGAGAGAAATACTTCATGGGCGCATTTCGCAGCACGTTCAGCGGCACGAGGGATCAATCCCCTTGTGCCCTTTACCGGACCTACGCCAGAGCTCTTCAATTATGACAAGAACCGGGCCAGCACACAACGTAGGATTTTCTTCCCGGTACCCAGAATGACAAACAATGGGGCCGAATTCCATCATTTAGCCAGCCGGTTGTACTTCTTCAGAACTGCCCGCAACTGGTCGTGGGGCAGTGCGTACACAGTATGGCCGTTCTTGCCCGTCATGGTCTCAGCAGCGACCATGGCATTGACCACAGCCTCCTCGGTGGCCTGCACCGTAGCCAGGAAAACAGAATTCATCTGACCGTTAGGCAGCATCGTGACCTGAGCAAGCCCGTCCGATGAGGCGGCCCCGGAATTCGCGGTCGAGAATGCGATAAAGATGTCCCCCGAGCCGTCCCCCGAGTAGCTCCCATCTCTTCCCAGACCCAAAGTGACTCGCCTGGCGACGCGTTTGAGCTGGGTGGGAATCAATGGAGCATCGGTGGCGACGACGACGATAATCGAACCCACATCGTTGTTCCAGACCTTCTGTGCAGTAATTTCGCGGCCGACTGGGACACCCGCAATGCGAAGCTGATCGCGCTCGCCATAGTTACACTGCAGCAGCACGCCCACGGTGTATCCGCCGTATTTCGCATCAAGAATTCGTGACGCGGTGCCGATGCCCCCTTTGAATTCATTGCAGATCATCCCCGTACCGCCGCCGACGTTGCCTTCCGCGACCGGTCCACTCTGGGCAGTGTCAAGAGCGCGCAAAGCGTCTTCCGGTTTCACATGGAATCCATTGATGTCGTTCAAGTATCCATCCCAGGTTTCTGCGACCACCGGCAACGACCACGAATAACCGTCCTTGTCCGGGCCGCCATGCTTGAGACGCCAGGCGATGACGGCATCGCGAACCACGCCCACGCTGTGGGTGTTTGTGATCATTACCGGGCCCTCGAGGAAGCCCGAATCCTCCACCCAGGTCGTGCCCGTCATCTCGCCATTGCCGTTCTCGGTGAACCACCCGGCGAATACCGGAGTGTTTGAACTCTTGCCGCGAGGCAGGACGGCAGTCACTCCGGTGCGGACCGGGCCGTCTCCAGCCTTCGAAGTTGCGTCCCCCGAAATGAGAGTGGTGTGGCCTACTTCCACACCCTTGACGTCCGTAATGGCATTCAACAGTCCCGGAGTGCCGTCGAAAGGAACCCCCAAGTCGCGGGCACGAGGCTTATTTTGAGCTGCTGCCAGGCCCACGAGAACTGTCCACAGCAGCAAAGCGGTACCGCGATTGCGACACGTGTTCCGCATCAAAGTTCCCCCAGCTGTTCAGTATTGAACGGATCGAAATGTTATTCGCGTTCGGTGCGCGCTCGAAGAGGTTGCGGAAAAACCTCGCGGCGACCGAGTTTTGAAAGGGCATGCCTTCGAGCCGTGCTGCAAGTTCTTTAGAGATGGTGGCGGCGCGGCGGAAGCCGCAGCCTTTCAAGGCGCTAAACGCCGATTCGTGAGTTTTTCCGCAACCTCCTGATGGATATCACAATGCAACGATAATCCAGTTTCGCATACTGTTGGAATTTAGCGCGCCGCGCCTGCTCGTCTCCGATCTTGGATCAGCGGGTGAGTTGCTCAATCTGGAGGTGGTATGGCCCGAGTAAGCTGCCGGTGGCATGGTCCACCGCGGTGATGGCCAGTTGGTAGCTTACCTGCGATTGCAGCAGTGCCTGCTCGGCTTGGGCCAGTTCTGTTTGTGCCTCCAGCACAAAGAAAACGGTGCCCTCCCCCAGTTCGTACTTGCGCTGTTCGGCGGCGACGCTCTTCTGCGCCAGATCGACGGCCGTCTGGCCGGCCGCCAGAGTGAGCTTTGCCTGCTCCAGTTGATGCACGGCGTTGCTGACTTCGAGCGTAACCTGCTCACGGATTTTTCGTTCGGCGTAGAGATCGTTGCGGCGTGCCACCAGTGCCGAGCCCATATCCGCCTGCGCTGCCCGGTTCTTGATCGGCAGGTTCAGAGTCAGCTGGGCGCCGTAGGCCGGATATCCAAAAGCGAAGAGCTGGTTGAACGACGTGCCGAAACCGCCCTGCGCAATCAGCTGCCCGGTCGTCAGATCGTATTGATTTCCGCCCAGCCCGGCCGCTTGATAAAAGCCCTGTAAAGAGAGATCCGGTTCGAGATGATTGTGGGCTAATCGCAAACCGGTATCGTCATTGGCCAACGCGTAGCGTACGGCATCGAACTCTGGGCGGTGTTCAAGAGCCTGCTGCAGCGCTGTGCCGGCATCCATGCTGCGAAGTTCGCCTTGTGGTTCTGCCTGCTCGGTTAACTCCAGGTCCAGAGCTCGAAAATACGAATCCTGGCTAGCCCCGATCGTCAATCGCAGCCCGTCCTCAACCTCTTTCAGTTGGTACTCACCCTGGATCACCCCGATGCGGCGGGACGCAACTTCGGATTCCGAGCGATAAATATTCAACGGAGGCAGGGCTCCCAATTCCAGCGCCCGCTTGTCGCGCTGGTAGCTGGCTTGGGCGGATTCCAGAGACTTCCGCTGGACCTCGAGATTTCCCCGGGCCTGGACCACTGCCCAGTACTGAGTGACCACCTGCAAAATGGCGTCGTTCACTTGCGCTTCAAAGCTGGCTTTCGACTGCTGCAGGTTGCGGCGTGCAATCACCACCAGCGCGCGATTGGCGAACAGCCAGCGGTTGCGCAGCAAAGGCTGGGTGAACTGGAGATTCCAGGTGGAGGTGAAATAGGGATTGACGTAATAGAATCCGCTGTTAGTCGAGGACTTTACGCTTCCCAGTCCAACCTGGATGTTGGTGCCGGTCTGAAACGTCTGGGTGTAGTTAATTTGTCCGGACTGAGTCAAGGTATTGAGCGTGGAGTTTGGGGAGACGCCCACACCCTGTAGCTGGCTGAAACCGGGATACGAATTGCGGTTCCCACCGAAAATGCTCTGCAAGGATGGATCGAACGGCTGGTAGGTCCGCAGCAGGACGAATTTCTGATTCTCGACTTGGTTCTCCTCAATGCGGATATCGCTGTTGTTCTCCAGTGTCAACAGAATGGCATCCCGCAAGCTGAGCCGAAGCTTGCCGTCCGCGATATAGTCCCGCATATCCTCAGGCGCTGTGAGCTTGCCCGAAAGCACGCGCGAGGTGATCAGCTGGTGATAGCTGTCACCATTTTGTGCCACGCACGGCAGAATAAATAACAGCAGAACCACGACGACCCATAGGGAAGCCCGACGGTGAGAGCGTTGCATTCTTCTATCCTCCGAACCATCGACTGTAAAGAGAGACTCACGGATACGAAACTGCGCGGCGACATTTACTCGTAACGGATCGCCTCTACCGGGTCCAGCCGCGCGGCTTTCACGGCGGGATAAATACCGAATATCAGACCCACCGTAATCGAAACTACAAATGCGAGTACGATCGAACTCGCGGTCACGATCGTGGACCATCCCGCCAGCCATGCGATCAGCCGCGACATGAAGAAACCGAAGACGATCCCGAAGCTTCCACCCACGAACGAGATCATCGTGGCTTCGACCACGAACTGGCGCACGATGTCCGATTGCCGGGCTCCGACGGCGCGCCGGACGCCAATCTCCCGCGTTCGCTCCAGGATGCTGGCCAGCATGATATTCATGATGCCGATGCCGCCCACCAGCAGTGAAATAGAAGCGATTGCCACCATGACGGCATTGAACAGACGTTCGGTGCGCTTCTGTTCGGCCAGGAGTTCGGCCGGCACGATTACGCTGAAGTCCTTCGCCGAATGATGGGAAGTGTCGAGCACGGCTCGCACCACCTGGGCGACTGCAGGCATGTCGGCGTCGGGCTGCAGGTTCAGGTAGATGCCATCGATCTCATCCCGCATCTCGCTGTAGGTATTTTCCAGCCGCAACATGGCGGCGTTCAGCGGGACATAGATAACGTTGTTTACATCCTGCGCCGGGATGCCCGCCACCTCGGTCTGCGAACTCAGTTGCGGGCCCGCCACTCCGATTACCTGGAACCACTGCTCGTCGACTTTTACATAACGGCTGATGGGATCGGCGGTGCCGAACAAACTCGATTTGGCGCCCGCCCCCAAAACACAAACCGAAGCAGCCCGGCTCTCCTCGTCCTCATTGAAAAATCTGCCCTGAACGGCTGCGAGCCCGGCAATCTTCGTGTAACTGGGAGTCACGCCATAGATGACGGGCACATCCTCCTGCGACTTCGGTATGGTCTTGGTGGGAGTGAAGCGCTTGCGGGGTGTGGAGGCGACGATGTCGTTCACGTCATCCTGAATCACCCGGTAATCCTTCAACGTCAGCCCCGGCGAAATCTTGCGCAGCTTTCGGTGTGCCTGCCAGTCGGTGGTTTCCCGGGCTTCCACGATCAGGTTACGGACTCCCATTTGCTCGATGAGCGCCATTACCTTCTGCCGGGCTCCAGCTCCGATGGAGAGCATGGACACGACCGCGGCGACGCCAAAGATCATGCCCAGCATAGTGAGCATTGAGCGCAACCGGTGCAGCAGGAGGTTCTGCAGCCCCAGGCGCAGGTCCGGGATCCACTGCTGGTAGGTGCGCACTACCCGGTCGGGACCGGCGGATGCGATGGTCGACACTAGGGTGTTCCTCCGCCTGCATCTCCTGCCGCTCCGCCCGCACTTGAGGCTTTTGCCGGCGCGGTGGGATCGACCAGGGCGACCTCGGTTCCCGCACTCACTCCTTCGATCGCAGCCCTGCTCTCGTTTTCGGACAGGATCTTGACCTCCCGAGGTTCGTAGTTGCTGCCATTCTTCGCGTAAAGCAGATGTTTGCCGTCTTTCAAAACCAGTGCCTGTCGCGGAAGGCAGAGCACATTCTTCAGCGGGTCTCCGCCAAAAACGATTTGTGCGGTCAGGCCCGGGCGCAAGCGGGCACCCTTGTCGATGAGAGCGACAAAAACATCGAACCTACCGCCGGTATCGTCTTCCCAGAACCGCCGGCTGGACATTCCAGCAAGAGTCTTGACCGTACCCTGCAAAGTGTGTCCCGGCAAGGCATCGAGGCGAATTTCCACTCTCTGCCCGATCCTGATATTGTCGCGATCCTGTTCGCCCACCTTGGCGACGGCTTCCATCTCATTGGCGTCGATGACCTGGGCAATGGCTGTGCCAGGATAAACTTGATCTCCTTCGCGAAAACTGGGCATGGGCATGCCCGAAAATTCGATTTCACCGTCTCCTTCGTTCCGGTTGATGGACACGAGTCCGTCGATGGGCGAAGTCACCCGCATCTTCTCGATATTCTGCTGCGCCTGGTCCATTGACAGTTTTGCCTTATTGCTCTTCTCCTGCGCCAGGGCGATCGTTGCCTGACCCGAGACGGTGTGCGACTTGATGTCCTGTT
The DNA here is from genome assembly GCA_049582765.1 of Terriglobales bacterium. Classification (GTDB taxonomy): domain Bacteria; phylum Acidobacteriota; class Terriglobia; order Terriglobales; family Acidobacteriaceae; genus JBAUUQ01. The sequence continues at coordinate 126,782 of JBAUUQ010000018.1, read as the reverse complement.
CGAGTTGGACCAGAGCTCTTTTGGCCTCGTCGCGGGCCAGCAGGTTCTTTTGTGCGTCAATGGTGCTCTTCAGCTCGTTCTGCTGCACATCCAGCTCTGCGCGACGCACGTTGTAATGCGCCTTTAGCAAAGCCACTTTATCCTGCGCCGTCTGTACCGCCGCATCCGCTTTCGCCTTGGCAATCTCCTGTTCCGCCTGCAACAGTTCCGAGCGGCTCTGCTCCAACTTGTAATGTTGTTCGCCGGGATCGAACTCGATGACGACGTCCCCCTTCTTCACCACCGTACCCGTTTTGGAGAGATGAGTAATTTGCAGCGCGCCTCCCCCGATAGCCGGAGCGCTTAACGTCATGTTGCGGCTTGCTTGCAGCTCCGCTGTGGCGTACACCTTCATATCGAGATCTCCCCGCTTGACGACTGCGCCCGGAATCTCCTGCTTCGAACTGACTGCGTTCCGTTCCCCCGCCGCCACCACGGCAACGACCGCAATCAGGATGATCGCAAGCCCGGCCCCCACCATGATCCATCGGCGCTTCATCGTTGCATTCATTCCTTCACCGTCGGGTCTTTCAACGCCGCCCGGTCGCCCGGCTGCAAGCCTTTCTGAACCAGGATATGATCCCCGCTTCTGCGCTCCACTTGGATCACCCGTTCTTCAAATTTCGAACCCGTCCACACGTACACAACCGTTTCGCCCGATCGTTGAAAGGAAGCCTGAGCGGGGAGGGACAGTGCGTTCGCAATCCGGTCCACGATGACTGTCAGCTGCGCCGTCATGCCCGGCTTCAAGCGGGAGTCGGCCTGATCCAGTAGAATCTTCACCTCGAAATTTTTCGCAAAGGGCCATCCACCGGAGAAATCGCTGCTGGCCAGCGTGCTGATGTGCTCGATATGCCCGGTAAACTGCCGCTCCGGAATGGCATCGAACTGTGCAGTGACCGCCTGATTGGGGGCAACCCGTCCGCGCTCGGTTTCATCCACGCGCGCAATCACTCGAAGTGTCGATACGTCGGGCAGCTCGGCGATGGGAGCACCGGCCCAGGCGTGGTCACCTGGCTTAAACGGAGCCTCACCGTCCGGGTGCCAGATCGAGACCAGGCTGATCACCCCTGCCGCTGATGCCTTGATAGTCATTTGGGTCAGCGCGTGCTCGGCGCGCTCAACGTCAAAGGCGGCCTTCTGGCTGGCTGAAGTCTTGCTCTCGATAGTGGCCTGATTCACAGCGCGATCCGACTTAAGTTTCGCTTCCGTTTCTTTCAGTTTTTGTTCGGCGTCGGTCTGCCTCAGTTTGGCTTCGGCGCCTTCGATCCTGGAGACGATCTCCTGCTTGTTGACGTCCAGTTTCGCTCTTTCAACGTCGTAGCGGGCCTTCATCATCTCCGTGGTGTCTGCTTCTTCCGCCAGGCGCGCCTGCGCCCGTGCCTGCTCAATCTCTGCCTTCGCGGACTTGAGCGCGGATTGGTACTGGGCCAGATCCTGTTCGGTCTTGGTTCTGTCGAACTCAACCAGAACGTCGCCTTGCTTCACCGGTGTTCCGTCCGCGGCCAGCTTGACGATCTGGAGATCTCCCACCTCGGCCGGGGCGTTGATCGCCACCGATTTGAGCGCCTTCACCTCGCCATGAAGTTGCAAGGTGTCGAGAAACTCACCGCGCTGCACCTCAAACGTAGGAATTCCGGGAGACCGGTTACTGAATTTCACCGCAGCCAGCAGCGCGCCACTGCCGAGCAGCAGCAGGACGATTACTACCAGGCCCTTCCTCTGGATCCACAGCAATCGAAGTCTGGCCATCATTGCTTAGCCCCTGCTCTGCCGCCCTGCTCGCTGACATCCACGTCCACCGCCGCGGAGAGATCCGGCATCAGCCGGGCATCATTTCCCTGAATTGAGAAGACAACTCCAAAGGAGTGGAGCTTGTTGGAAAAGTCGCCACTTCTCCCCAAAGGCGCGATTTCCTCAAGCTTGGCGGGGAACACCAGTTCCGGATAAGCGTCGAGATGTACCCTAGCCGTTTGTCCCACATGCAAACTGAAAAAGTCCTCCTGATTGGCGGCGACCGACACCTGCATGATCGACGGGTCGACGACTTGCATAAACGAGACCCCGGGGCGTAGCTGGTCACCTTCCTGCACTTCGCCCATCTTTCCTTGCTTCCAGATTGTGTTCAAAACCACCACACCGTCGAGCGGTGAATGAATCTGCATCAGGTCAGCATTGGCTTGCGCGTGCAGCATGGATTGACGAGTGCGGTCGCGCTGGATCTCCAGAATACTGATTGCCGCCGCCGCAGCTTTGCGCTTCAACTCAAAGGTCTCTTGCAGCTGTTGCAGCGTTGCCCTGGCCTCATCGAGGTTTTCCTGCGCCTTCTCGGTGTCGATCTCGGAGAGAATCTCGACTTTCTGCATCTCCAATTCAGTCTTTCGGAGGTTGTCTTCCGCCTGTTTGAGTTCAGTTTCGTCCTTGGCGCGAGCCGCGTTTTCCTTGGCTTGTTCCTCCAGCACCTGGTCGGCAAGTTTGGCGTAATCCGCCTGCTTGTCAAGGAAGTCACGGGTCTGTGCCTGACGGTCGAACTCCGCGATTGGGTCGCCACGCTTTACCCGGCTTCCGGAAGCCGCGAGCCGCGTGATGGTGAGAGTCGCTACCTGCTGCCCCGCCAGCAGAGGAGCGAGAATGGCGCGCGATTGCACTGCCTCGGTCGTGCCCTTCAGGCGCAACGCCTGAGCGGAGCTATCCAGCAGGCCGGAGCGATCCTGTCCTGGGTTTCGCGTCGAGGCAGCCTTTTTGTGAAATCCTAACCAAAGAACAGTGCCAACTGACAACCCTACAACGAGGATGACCGGAAGGAGGCGAGGCGGGCGCAGAAGAGGTGGCCTGGTATCCCCGGAGGTGTCCAGCTGCAGGTCCGGCTGCGCCGGCAAGGGGGCAGACTCAGCGGTCGCGGTATGAAGCAGCGGCTGCATCCGGGATGACTTCCCGTCGCTCTCTACTGGCCGTTTTGGGGCCAGCTTCGTCGTACCCATTATCCAACAAAATTGCGACCGCTCGGGCAGAATGTCCCGAACAGATTACCTAACCAGATCGCGGCATAGCGCCCTTCTTGCAGGTTTTTACGATTTCCGGACAAATCGGTGCACGCTTGCCGACCTCTCCCAGGAAACGAGTGCGAGAACGCCCCGATAATTAAGGATGCAGGATAGCCCCTTCGGGAGGTGCGGAAAACGCCGATATGAGCGCATTTTGACGGCCGCATGGGGACGGGTCCAATGACCGCGAGGCTGGGCTGGTCCCGCACTGCGCTACTATTACCCGTGAAGTGTCGAGGAACGCAGCTATGGGGCTTCGTCTCGTTGTTCTGGTCCTCCTTAATCTTTCCATCCGTTATCTTTCTTGCCGTGGCGCAAACGCCTGACCCGCAGTTTAGGGTCGTTTCCGACGTTCAATACTGCACCGGGGGAGGAAAGCCACTGCTGATGGACATTTTTGTCCCTAAGCGCCGTAATCGAACGCCGACGCCGGCGGTGCTGTGGATTCACGGTGGAGGTTGGGAGCGGGGCGATAAGAACGGCAATTCCGGCGCTCAGTTGCTAGCCGGGGAAGGGTTCGTGACCGCGAGCCTCTTCTATCGCCTGAGCGGGGATTCGCCATTTCCAGCCGATATCGAGGATTGCAAGTGCGCCATTCGTTTCCTACGTGCCAATGCTGCCAAGTACGGCATCGACCCCGGCCGAATTGGCGTGGCCGGAGCGTCGGCGGGAGGCCATCTGGCTGAACTGGTTGCAACGGCAAATCAAACCGCAGGACTCGAAGGAGTTGGGGGCTGGCAAAACGTCTCTAGCAAAGTGCAGGCCGCGTCGGCGTACTACGGAGTATCGGATTTCACCGTAGGCGCCATGCAGTTCCAGCATCACACCGGCCAAGTCGTGGTGAAGCTGTTTCGAGGCACGGAGAAGGAAAAACCGGAGCTATATCGGAAGGCGAGTCCCATTCTCTACGTTTCGAAGGATGATCCGCCCTTGCTGCTGGTCCACGGCGAGGAAGACGAACTGGTTCCATTCGACCAGTCGGTGCGCATGGCGGAAGCCTATCGCCGGGCCGGACTGCCGGTTGAGTTCGTAGCGGTGAAAAATGCCGGGCACGATTTCGAGCATGTAGGGACTGCTCCCGTTTCACCTTCAGTCGAGATTATCCACCAGAAAACGATTGACTTCTTCAAGCGTCATTTGGCTCCGTCTACCGCGAACTGAACGGTAGCGTAGAGCTCTCTCAAAACGGCTACCATGCCCAGGCATAGGCCTCCACGCGTGGGTCGGCCCCCGCGTCCAGTACGCCGGTTTTCATATCAACCAAGATAACGGCGCTCGACCCGAGCGACCAAGGTGGTTCTACGTGCAGCCTGTGGCCACGGGCAACCAGTGCCTGCTGAGTCGCCGCCGGAATTCGCGCCTCGACCATTAGATCGCCAGGATACATGGTGTGCGGGAAAGGCGAGGCGGGGAAGGCGCGGCTGAACCAGCGCGGCGCCTCGATGGCTTGCTGGACGTTCATGCCGAAGTCGACGACATTGAGCAGCGTTTGCATGGTCCTCATCACCTGATCGTCTCCCCCGGGACTGCCCGTGATCATGAACGGCTGGCCGTCCTTCATCACCAGAGTGCTTTGTAACGTGCTGCGAGGCCGCTTGCCTGGTTCGAGCGCGTTGGCTTCACCACGGATGAGCGAGTAGTAGTCGCCGCGGCAGTTAAAGATGATTCCGGTGTCGCCCATGACCACCCCGGTCCCGAACGCGCTATGCAAACTGGGCTCGAAGCTCACCATGTTGCGATCTTTGTCGACCACGGCGATATAACTTGTATCGCCGTCATGTCTAGCGTTACCGTCGAGGGTGACGTGCACAGGACCGTCGACGGCAGTGGCGCTGCTCTGGAACTTTTCGGGCGATCCCGGCCGTAGATCAAGCGACGCTTTCCGGGGATCGATCAGGGCTCTGCGAGAGCGCGCATAGTCTTTCGAGAGCAGTCCGTCATACGGAATTTTGACGAAGTCCATGTCGCCCAGAAACTTTTCCCGGTCCCCCATCGCCAGTTTGGTGGCCTCGACGCTGGTGTGGATGTAGTCGGCACTGTTGTGGCCGAGAGCTTTGAGATCGTAGCCTTCGAGCAGATTGAGGGCGATCAGTTCGGTCGGGCCCTGGCTGGCGGAGGGATTCTTGTAGACGCGATAGCCCCGGTAGTCGATTGAGACCGGTGTCTCCAGCTCAGCGGTGAACTCGGCGAAGTCCTGGTAGCGGAATAGGCCGCCGTTGGCTTCCGAAAAAGCGGCCAGCGCGCGGGCAATGTCTCCTTTGTAAAAGCGGTCTCTGGCTGCTTTGAGCGCCTCGTGCCGGCCTTTTGCCTGGCTCTGCTGCTCGGCTTCGACCAGCTTTTTCAGGGTGTGGGCAAGGTCGGGATTCTTGAAGATTTCCCCCGCCTTGGGCGGCTGGCCATGGGGAAGATAAATCTTGACCGTCGTGGGGTACTTGCGGATCTTCTCTTCGTTCGCGATGATGCCCGCCAGGCGTTCGCTTAGCGGGAATCCGTTCTCCGCCAGCTCGATGGCCGGTTGCAGCACCTGCGCGAAGCTCATGGTGCCCCACCGGTCCAGCAGGATGTACCAGGCATCCACCACGCCCGGCAGCCCGCCAGCGAGCAGGCCGTCGCTCTCTGGCAGCTTGCCACCGTTGTTCTTCTCGTACCAGTCAATGGTCGCGAGTTGGGGAGCGCGGGGTTCCGCGTTCACGGAATAGACCTTTTTCTCCTGAGCGTTATAGATCAGCACGACGGCGTCACTGCCTACCCCATTCATCGGGAAATCGGTCACCGCCAGTGCCGCCTGACCACCCACGGCAGCGTCGAATGCATTCCCGCCCGCTTGCAGGATTCTACGGGCCGCTTCGGTTGCCTCTGCCTTCATGGATGAGACCGCCGCTTGGCGCCCGCGAATCACTGGACGCATCGTCTGTGCCCCCGGCCCTTCATCGTTCTGGGCGAAACCATTGGGCACAAATCCCAGGCACACCATAGACAGGCACATTGTGAGCACCTTGAGAGCGGCTATCCACTGAATGTCATTCGAATGAAACATGCGGGTCCTTTTGGCCGATCGTATCCGGCGGTTATAAAGCGCTACAAGGATACACCGCAGGCTCCCGTAACCGGCGAGCAGAGGTCGCCTACTGTCGGGAGAAGCAAGCCATTACAGACCGGCGGCCCAGCCAAATCGTTCGCATACGCAGGCCTGGCACCGTCAAGAATTAGATAACAGAATGGCTGCCTTCTAGTTCCGACTCGGGAAAATGCCTGACAGAGCGATGATGCAAGTAAGTCCGAGGTAGGGAGGCATAGTCGAAACGGGCTGGCTCCCACCAACGTCGGTCATGGCCGAGGGTTTCAGCCTCACATCCGGCTTTTGAGTGTTATAGATCTTGTGATTCGCTAACCCCTCGCCTGCCGGTGATGACGAGTCCGCTGTTGCGCTGCTGGCTTTCAAGTCATGGTGATGTTTCGGCATCTGCGCAATGGTGAGGGTAACGTTTTCCTGCCCGCCCGTTTCGGCCAAGTTGTGGCCATTGCCGGTGGCAAGAGGCACTCGCCCCTGAAGATTGGGCAGAGCAAAGGTGGTAATACCGTCACCTCCATAATACGTCCCGATGAGGGCAAAGAGGGCCGTGTTCTGATTAATGGGCATAATCTGCCCATTGCATTGTGCCCACCCTTGCGGCGCAAAATTGAAAGGCACAAACCTGATTTCTCCGAGGAAGTTGTAACTCGTTTGTGCCTGGGCAGGCTGGGCTGCAACTGTCGCGAGTGCAACCAGTAGAAATCCACAGACGTAATGTTTCATGGGGGTCCTCCAAGATCTGGAATCAACACTTGGCGATGCATGCTACTGCAGGGCGGCGCCGGTCACAAGTGAGAAGCAGGACCCATAACGGTGGTCTGTACGCCGGGATGAGACGATCTTCTCATCGCACTGGAAATCCCCGACGGTTGTGTTCAACCTGCAGGGCACGGCGTTTGCCCGATTTTGTTAATATGCAAGAGGACCCGCTGCGAGGCTGGCAAAGCGTGGGCGCGTAGCTCAGGTGGTAGAGCAATGCCCTTTTAAGTCTCGCGGGAACGCAGAATCAGAGCGTTAGCGAGGATTGCGGGAACGCTGAGGCACGGAAAGAGCGGTTGGAAATGGTTTCCGTTCCCAGATTGTTCCCAGATTTAGCAGGCGGGTGAAACTGGCCAGGGGTTTCGCGGCTACCGGTCACCGAAAGTCCACGCTGTATTTCGCCGTCCTCAACCCTCTCCAATCCAACTGGAGCTATTGACAACCTCACCAATTGGCGTTATGTTTCGTTGCACGAGCCAAGCGGTCTGGATTTCCAAGGAACCGGAGTTTCTTCTTTTCGGAGGTTTCTTATGGCCCTCAGGTCTCTGCGTATCTTCCTCTGCGTTCTCTCTTTGTGTTTAGCTGCATTCTGGCTTGTTGCGCTTGACTCTCCGGTTTCTGCTGCTGCTTCGATTCAGCGACTTGAGATAGAGCAAACATCTTCCGGCCCGATTATACACGGCGTGTTTCGGTCGAGCCTGCCCGATCCACCCGGACAAATGTGTGGCATGCCCCACTGCGTCTTTCCCTTAAACAACCCTCAGCCTTGCGAGAATCACACGAAACCGACAGTCGTTGTGTGCCATCCAGATTGCAACTCGGTCGAGCTTGATTTCAGTGTGAAGCCACTTTGCAACTGTTTGTGCGATCAGACGACACCAGCCGCCTGTGTGGGCTGTAAGACTGATGGCTACTGCGGCCCTTAGCGCCAACAAAGATTGGCAGAAAGGAATCCCTGCCTCCCATGAATCCCTCACTCAAGGCTGTCTCGTTAATAGTTGTTATCTATGCTGCTTCCGTCAGTGCTCAACACGTTGGGACTATTGAATACACTGATAGTAAGCAGGCGAGGATCACGAAAGCCGAAAACGGATTGATCGTTTCTTGGGTAGCTGGTAGGTCGTATGATGCCGAGGGCGATCAAGTAAATATATTTGATGAGCTTGGACATCCGCTCACAAAATTGAATGTTCTTCATCTTGTGAAGGAAGCACGCGGAGTATCCATATACGATGTTACCGCGAGGCCGGATAGCATCATCGCAATGGCTGCGGTATACGCCAGTAAAGAGGGAAACAACGTCACTCCTCCTGTGGCCAGTTTACTACTATTTGATTTTACGGGACGGCTTCTCTCAGCCTTTTCATTGGAGCCTTCGCATGCCATCCTCCGACTTGCTCTAGACGAAAAGTCAAATGTTTGGACTCTAACCGATGCGGGAGACCTCAGAGACACAATTGATCCAATGATAGTCGAATATACTCAAGACGGATTGCTTGTTAAGGAAATAGCTATTCGCAACTTGTTTTCATCCATCGAAGTTAAACAGGATTTCTCATTTGTCTGGACATCCATGAATTATGACTACGGTCGTCTCTGGATATGGCTTTCAGGCCCAGCAGATTTGATTACGATGAATACCCAGACTGACAAGCCTACGATAACGAAAACCGGACTGCCGGACAGAGCAAACCGCCGTGAAGTGCAACTCAGCCAAGTCATCCGTGAACCATCAGGCGATATCGTTGCGCAATTTCGCGAGGATGGGAAGCAAGGTGAGCGCGAAATCGCCTACTACAGGTGGTCTGAATCACAGATGTTATGGTCGCGGTTCAAGCCGGGTGCGTGCGACGGCGAGAGACTCATCGGCAGGGGCGCGACCGGACAAATATACGCTCGGCAAAGGGCTAACCAGACAGATATTTGTTCCTTCCATTAAGAAGAATCGGGTTTGGGCCGGATGTTATAAGTCAGCGTTTTTCGTTTCGCCTCGGACTTGAAACCCCAGGACTCTGCTGCTTTGTCCGCATCGTGCTCCGTCGTAGCCGTCACCGCGCCACTGCGCTCAACGCCACTCAGCGTTTGAGCCGCCACGCGGCTATCTCAGCAGCGTGCTCTCGTTGGAATTGTTCAGATTGTTTCTTCGATTCTTCGTCTGCTTCGTGCCGCTTCATCTCCCGCCATGCGGCTATTCGTTTTGTGGTGCGGTCATTGGCTTTTCACCGCACGTCCACGGAGCGTCTTCCGTTTCACTTTAGACTTGAAACCCCATGATTCCGCAAGCCGGTCAGCATCTTGTTCCGATGGTACGTCTTCGTGTCTTTGCACAACCACATCGGGCGGATGGTCCGTGGCACCGGGTTTGTAATGCCCCAGAACGATGTGGGCGAATTCGTGCGCCACAGTGAAATCCACTTCCGCTTGCGACGCACGTTCTAACCGTGGGCTGAGATAAACGAAAATGCTGTCGCCCGTCCCATGTGGCAATACGTGGCCGAGCAAGGCTGCTGATGGAGCGAATACAGTAAGCGGCGGCAGATTCTCCAGCACGTCATCCGGGATGCGCTCGGATAGTTTACGCATTGCGGCAATAGTCTTGTGCCGGTCATAGTCAAACCAGCCCGTCTCAATGTAGTCATACCGGAAAGAATCCCAACGCTCATCGCTGTTCATCACTTACCCCGTTTCTGTCCCGCTTTGCTTCGTGCATCAGCAGCGGCCTTGCTCAAATGGATTTGCTTGTGCGGACCCGTGAGCTTTTCCCAGCCGTGCAGCACTCCTAACTCCGTTGCCAATGCGTGCAAGTCATCCTCCCGTCTCACAAGGAAGTTGCGAGTGATGTCCACAACAAACCAGCATTCGTCACGACGCGACCATACCAGTCGCTCACTGCTCTTGGCGAGTATTCGGTCAATGCGCTGCTTAACAGCGCGGATAGTAATTAGCTGCTTGCATTTCATGCGGGTGTACCTCCCATTGTTGTGAGTCTATGAGCAAACAAGCAGATGAGTAAATGGCCCATTGGTCACTGCGCCTCGGTTACCAGTGCAAGCACATGAGCCTACAAGCAGATGAGCACATGAGCCGGGCAGGGGAGGCAAAATGTCTAAACAGCCTTTGCCCACGAGCGCGTAGTCTGTTTTTTCCGTACAGATGACAAATGGGTGGGATTTACTATTTGGTAAATGCGGTTACCATTAAGTAATTAGCGTTTAGGAATTCCGGGCATTGACAGCGAACATTACTACGACGGCCATCAAAATGCCCACAGCAACAAGAGTCCGCGTATGAGAACCGTCCTGCCCGGTGTAGGCGCGGTTGACGAAGTCTTGGCAGTTATCGAACCACGCCCAAGGTCTGCCGCTCTGAACATCACTCCATGCGCTCTGCACAACGGCTTCAGCGTCGGCAGGCGACTGCGGCACTCGCGTTCTTACGGTTTGGCAACCGCCAGTAGTAAACGCCTCTGGTAGTGTCATCGCAGACCGTCCAATCTGCTTGGAGTTATGCAGCATCACTTGCTGTCCGGTTCGCGCATCGTAAGCAACTATCCCCTCGTGCAAAGTGCACGGGTCTTGCAGCGCGGTTCCACCAAGTAGCGGTCTGCCATATTCATCCACGAATGTCATACGCTTCCCCCTAAACGAAACATCGCAACGCCAAAAAGCTAAACCCGCCTACGACCCTTCTGCTTCTGCCTGATGCCATACCAGACCGTCCCAATGGCCGCGTGGCTCATCAGCGGGGTCCAGGTCTTCGTCTTCGTCGGGCGGCATAGAGTAGAAGTTAATTTGGATGGGAGTCTTAGCTTCCGGTTTGAAATCCACATCCAGTTCCCCGGAGAGATATTTCCGCTTGAACTCTTCCACGCTGCCAAGCTGTGCCGGTAGCGTGTTCCACTTGCTCGTGTCCCTCAGCACGGTGCACGTTCTCGCGTCGGTCAGCGACTTCTTGCAAACGGCGTCCCGCACGGACGCGGTGACCAAGCCTTTGCGAAAGAGAATCTCGAACATGTAGAACGTCAGTTCCAAGTCCCTCTGCAACGCCGGGGATAACGTGATGCTGCAATCGTCCTCAACACTGGACCTCACTTCCGCTATGAAGAGCGAGTAGCTGTCATCCGTAGCAAAGATGGACTCTCGAAAACTCTTCATGTCACGCGGAGAGAGCTGGTCACAATACCGCTTGGGGTTGGCCCGGTCCGCTGTCAGACCATAGTCTTCCGTCAACCGTCGTTCGTACGGTTTTTTTGGCGGTCGGCCCATTCGCACTTAGATGCCGGATTGACATAACCGGTTGCCGTAAAAGCGTCCAGCGTTCCGAGTTATTTTCGTCATCTCTAATCGTTCCAATGCGATGCGGACATCTGCGCCCTATATTGAGGAACCAAATATGGACCATCCAGCCCGAAACAGCGACCCCAGCACGAGCCACGAGAGTGCCCGAGCGGTCAAGGAACTCGCAGCCAAACTCCGCGCTCGTATCGTCGCCTTGGCTAGTGCCGCAGGGCAAAGCGGCATCACGATTAGCGAGGCAGAAGACGCTATCCCGGAACACAAGAACGCCTCAGTATCACCGCGCTTTGCCGAACTTGTCAGGCGCGGCTACTTGGTTCGCGTGCTGAGAGACGATGGCAAGCCCATGACCCGCTTCGACACGGAGACGAAGCGCAGTGTCATTGTCCATTGGCTGCCCGAGTTCGCGCCGTTCGCGCCGAAGAAAGAACAGCAGGAGTTGCCGTTGGAGGACGCGGCTTGACCATCACGGAACTCAAAGAGCAACGGCGCTGGGTGCTGCACAGGAGCAAGATTCCCCATCAGCCGAACGGATGCCGGGCGAAGTCCAACGCACCTGCCACGTGGAGCACGTTCGCCGAGTGCAGCGTCGTGATGAGTGGCTTCTCTGGCGTGGGAGTTGTAACAGGCAACGGCGTATGCAGCGTGGAGTTTGACGACGTGCTTACCGATGGGCAATTGACGCCCGAGGTGCAAGAGATTGTGGCGCAGTTGAGCAGTTATACGGAGGTCACGCCGTCAAAGACTGGCCTGCTTGTGCTGGTTTGTGGAACTCTACCGGGTCCGGGCATTGCGAAGCCGCTGACACTGACTTCAGCGATTGAAATAAAGGCGGAAGGCTTTTTCCACACTTTCACCGGGAACCATCTGGACGGAACACCGCTTGTGCTCATGGACAGGCAAGCAGAACTGGAGGCGCTCTATGAGAGATTCCGTTCTCCGGTTAGTAAGGCCGTGAGCGAAGGTGCGAGGCCGAGAGTGTCGGGGTCCATCGAACGGCAGATTCACCTGTTAGAGAAATGGGCGGAGTCGTTCGGATTTCCGCCGATTCAGTTTGTGAAAGACCCCGATGGCAGCGGGGCGGTCACCGTGGTTTTGGAGCATTGCCCACGGGATGAATCACACGATGGCACATCCGCTGGACTGATTTTCTTCCCGGACGGCGGACGGGCTTCATGCTGTCACCACACTTCATGCCGCAGTCTCAAGTTCCGGGAATGGTGGGCGGAAGTGGAAGCGCGTTTGGGTCACAAGCTGACATTCAATCGGGAGTTAATTCGCAGATGAGCAATCAAGAGTTCAATCCGCCGTACATCCCGCGCATGGCACCACAGCCGCTTGCAAAGCTGTTTGTCGAGATGTACGGAGACCACTTTCTTTCGTGCTATGACCGGCTGGTGACCATGACGTACATCGCTGACCGAGTTGACACACGATGGGCACAGGATGTGGGGAACAATCCATCCAATCCCCGGCTGTGCGAAAAGGTGGCTGAGTTTTTGGCGTGCATGGTCGAAATTTATAATCACCCGAACGAGCAGGGCATCAAGCCTCCCAAGTTCGCCGGGCGACAGCTTTACGACTTTGCATACGCTGCTGATGTTGCCCGGCATGTAATCACGATGCTGGACCGTGTCCGTTACGCGGACAAGTTCTGCACAGAGGCGCACCGGGACATCTTGGGCGTGGCACGCGGTCAAGTTCTCGATACACGGACGGGCGAACTCCAGACGATGTGCCTTGACCACTATCTGGACCGTCGGACTTCCTTGGTGCCGGACAAAGATTGCCCAACGCCCTGCTTCGATGAATTTCTACAGCGCATCACGCTGGAGGACGCTGACCTAGCCGCGTACCTTCTCCGGCATGGCGGCTACTCATTGACCGGGCACACAGGCGAGGAAACGCTGGACTTCTGGCTTGGCGAAAAGGCTGGGAACGGAAAAACCACGTTGGCGAACATCTTCAGGAGAATTCTGCGCGACGGTGTGTACTTCACTTCGCTCAACGTGGAGGCGTTGGCTGATTCCAGCGCGAATGGGGATGAGATGCAGATGCGGACCATCGGTGCACTCGTGGGCGTCCGTCTGGCCATTGCAATGGAGGGCAAGCGCAAGGTCCAGCTCGACCAAGCACTCTTCAACCGGCTGACATCGAAAGACCCGCTACGGGGGAAACGCCTGTACGAGAACTCTTTTGAGTTCAATCCCGAGCACAAGCTGGTAATCGGGTCCAACTATGAGCCGGTACTTCAGATTGACGGCGCGTCCAAACGGCGGCTGCATCTCGTTCCATTCAACGCCCGATTTCTGTCAAAGGAAGAATTTAGTGGCGCTCCAGGGACGTTTCTAAAAGACGGGAACTTCTCACAGAAATTGGAAGCAGAACTACCCGGCGTCTTCCACAAGCTCGTTCTGGGCTGTCTGGAGTGGCGGGAGCGTGGTCTAGACCCGCCTGCCTCAGTGCTGTCCCGGACTGCTGAGTATTGGGGCAAGGTGGACGTTGTGGGCGCTTGGGAAAAAGAGCACAAGGCGGAGGCGGAGGTCTTCACTGAGACGAAGGCGCTCTACAAGACTTTCACGCAATCCATGGAAGGCCAAGGCCGGGTGATGCCAATTGAGGATTTTGGTGAAGAGTTGCGGAGGCGTGGTTATCAGGCCGGTCAGAAGACCATTGATGGGCGGAGGCCACACGGGTACTACGGCCTGAAGCCTTGAATGTGCACGCCCTGCACGGGCTGCACGGGCATCTTCTATTTCTTTCTTTATATGCACGATTCTGCCGTTGCTAATAGAAAGAATGGGTTTTGCCCGTGCAGCCCGTGCACCCCGTGCTAAAGGAGCACCAAATGGACGTTGAAATCGACTATGGCGAAGAATCCGAAGACCCGGTGGCCAAAGTACTCGCTCAATTAGCTGACGCGGACACTGACTTTGACTTTGAGAGTCTCCGGCGTCAGTGGCGACGGCACGGCACTGTGTCGCCTAAGCAGATGGCGCTAATCGCCTGGAGGCTGGACGTGCATGGAATCGACCATGAGCCAACCGATTTCCGGGTCCGCACAGACCGAGAGTCAGACAGCGCTGCCATCGCTGAGATGCCGGACTGGAAATTGGAGCAACTTCTCATCTATTTGACCGATGAGCAGAAACAGAGTTTGGGAGTATAAGCCGCGTCCGGGCGACCAGCTACCGACGAAGGAGAAACAGCAACATGAGTTTCATTCAACGAAAAAGTTACGACGTTCCGACAGCGGGAAAGATTCCAGCCGTGCTTGCGGATTTCCAAGAGCGCGGTGAACGTCAGACAGCGTTTGGCATTCGTGAGGAAGTACGGTTGGTCTATTTCACCGACCAACTGGACAGCAAGAAGCGTCCCATCCAAGTCATGCAAAGTTTGACTCGGTCACTGGATGAGCGCAGCAATCTCTTTGCTGTTATCAGCGGCGTTCTTGGCGGAAACGTCCCCGACGATGGCATTGACCCCGAAACACTGGTCGGACGCCAAGTCACGCTCGAAATCGAGATTGTCAGCGGGAAACGCGGCCCCTACGCCAAGGTGCTGAACGTCGCGCCTGGGGCTGACGGGCAGAACGTCGCCGTTCCCGCCACTTTCAAACGCACGAAAAGAAGCTGACTGGCTTCGGGAGGAATAGGAGCAGTATGCCAAGACCAACGGTAACGATTAGCCCGGCGATTGACGCGGCACAAGCGGAATGGTTCGCCCGTCTGCGGACTCTACCGCCCGAAGACGCACAGGCCGTGCTGGAGGCTGTCCAGTGCGGCGCACGCCACGGCACGCACGCAGAAATTCCCGATGCGCTGCTGAGCGTTGACCCCATTCTCGCCGGGCTGTGGGGTGCGTGGCGCGATACGCTGGAGGCCGAAGCATGGGCCGCTGTAGTTCGTCTCGTATTTATCGGACGTAAAGAACTGCTGATGGAAGACGCAGCGAAGGAGGCAGCATGAGTGGAAGACCGAAGAAACCAACTGGCCCACAGGCCACAGCGCCCGAAGGCACGCCAGAGAAGCCTGAGGGTTTATCCACGGTTGCGTCACAGGAATGGGACGAACTCATTGCCGCGCTGACCGAGCTAGGCGTCATCTCCGCTTGTGACCGCGCTGCTATCGAAATGGCAGCCCGGTACGCGGGATTTTTCCACGAGGCCGCTGAGGATGTCCGCGTGAATGGGTTGACCGTGGTCACGAAGACGGGGGCGAAAGCGAATCCGTCAATCCGGGCGCGTGATGACGCTGCCCGAATTAGAAAGGCGTACTTGGAGGCTTTGGGACTCACTCCTGCGTCCCGTTCCCGAGTCAGCAGCGCCTCGACTGACTCAGATGAGCCGAGTTTGGAAGACATTCTGGACGGCGATGGGACGAAGGGCAGCGCGGCTCGTGCGAAGGAGTCCGAAGGGACAGAAGCGAAGGCAGAATAAGCGCTGACTACCGAAGAAAATCTTGGTTCTAACTCATGGAAATTTACGAGCCGTTGTTGAGTGACGCGGAAGCAGCGCAATTCCTGGGAGGACTGCATCCCAAGACCGTCCAGCGCATGGCGCGACGGGGAGAACTACCTGCGTACCGCGTTGGGCGCTACTGGCGCTTTCGGGCCAGTGAGCTATCCGCGTGGCTCGTGGTACATTCTACGGGCCAGATTAACCCGCCTGCTCAAACCCGAAAGGAGATGCGATAAATGAGCAGACGGTATTCGATAGGTTGCCTGTACCGTGAGAAGCGCAAGGCCGGGCCTGATGTTTGGGTCTTCCGGTATCGCGACGGGCAGACCAACCGGAAAGAGCGCATAGGAACCGTGGAAGACTTCGCAAACCGCAGAGAAGCAATGAAGGCTTGCGAACTACTCCGCGCAAACATTAACCGGGACACTGAATCTACGCAGCGAACGATTGCAGACTTAGTGGCCCACTATCAGGAGAAGGAATTGCCAGAGGATAGCGCCAAGTCTTGGTCCACACGGAAAGCATACCGGGCGTATTTCAAGAACTGGATTCTGCCCGTGTGGGGCAGCTACCAACTCTCAGCGGTCAAAACGGTTGCCGTTGAAGAGTGGCTGCGAACGTTGTCTCTGGCACCCGGTACGAAGTGCAAAATGCGGAACATCCTGTCTGCTCTTTTCACTCACGCGATGCGGCACGAGTGGGCAGACAAGAATCCCATCAAGTTAGTGCGGCAGTCGGCAAAGCGGCAGAGCACGCCCGAGGTCTTAACGGCTGAGGAAATTCGTGCGTTGCTGTCAGAGTTGGATGGCCCGTACTATGCGATGGCATTCATGGCCGCTGTCACTGGTTTGCGCGTCAGCGAATTGCTTGCGCTCAAATGGAGTGACGTGAACTTTGCAGCCGGGGAAATCCTTCTGAGCCGCGCGATTGTCTGTCAGCACGTTGGACCACTGAAGACTGAGACATCGCAGAAGCCTATTGCGATGGACTCAGCTTTGGCCGATGCGCTGCTGGACTGGCGCGGACGCTGCCCTTACAATCAAGATGCGGATTACGTGTTCGCATCAGCAGACAAGAAGGGCACTCAACCGTTGTGGCCAAGTTCTGCGATGGAGAAACACATCCGCCCGGCTGCACTTCGGGCGGGAATCCGTAAGCGCGTTCGTTGGCACGTCTTCAGACACTCATTCGCCACGCTCTTAGGTGCAAACGATGAGAACGTGAAGACGATACAGGAATCGCTGAGACACGCGGACAGCAAAATGACGCTGGACACCTACACTCAGGGACTCATGCCGGTGAAACGTGCGGCACAGCGCAAGGTTATCCAGGCGATTGTTCCCATCCGTTCCCACGCCTCTGTGATGACCAACGCAACTGCCTTTGATTGCAACGTGGGCGCGTAGCTCAGGTGGTAGAGCAATGCCCTTTTAAGGCATGGGTCGCAGGTTCGAATCCTGCCGCGCTCACCAAGATTTCAAGGTACTTAGAGGATTTCGGCAGGGTTGATTTCGGGCACCCTCGGACACCCAGAACGGTTTCTACGCAGTTGGGGCAGCGCTTCACGCTTTCAATTTCTCGGGAAATTTCGCCGGCAGCACCATCTGGATGACCTTTTCGTCTGCACACAGCAAAAGTCAGAAGGCGTTCCCTCCTGCCCGAGCAGCGGCTCGTTTGCTGTGCTCAATGCGCTAGATCGTGAGATACAGGCGGGCAGCCTCAAGCACGACGTACAACTGACTACCTGCGGCTGCATGGGACTGTGTGATGAAGGTCCGGTGATCCTCGTCTATCCGCAGGAGTTTGGTACCGGCGATCATGCTGAACGCGATCTGCCACATGTTTTCCGAGGAATAGAACCGCGACATTTTCCGTCCTGCACACCAAGCACTTGCGCCGAACGGCCGCCTCGTAGTGCAAGACTTCATCCTCAATACCGACAACACAGGACCGCAACATGCGACCCTGTTCGCACTGAACATGCTCGTCGCCACCGACGCCGGTTCCAGTTCCAACGAGGTCGAATACACCCGATGGATGAAGGCTGCGCGTTTTACCAAGGTGCGCCGGATCAACCTACCCGGGTCTAGCGCCCCGATTGTGGGACTAGTGAAATAGGGCCGCGCGTTCGGATGCGCGGCCACTTGACTCTCGGGCCAGCCGAGTGCTCTACCTAGGCAGCGGTTTTGGTGACTCTCGCCTTTGTGATTTGGATGATTCTGGGTTCCACAAGCCTTACCAGATCGGCCCAATCCATCCGCATAAGGTCGCGATGCGTGCCTGCGTTGAATGTGATCTCCTTAATCGAGGTCAAGCTTTCGTCCGCATAGACGGCCATCCCGTAGAGGTTTCCGAACGGCGGCATGGCACCGGCCTCGCAATCGGGGAACTTGTCCTTGAACTCCTGTTCGGAAGCAAGCTCCACCGCCTGCGCGCCCAAGGCTCGCTTCGCCAGCGCGAGATCGACATGGCGGGATGCAGGAACGACCGCCATCGCCAAGTTCCCATCGATTCTTACGATCACCGTCTTGGCTAGCTCTTTTCCCGAGATGTGCGTTAGCGCCGCGATGCCCTGCGCCGTGTACGCGAGTGAGGGAGAGAAAATCAGATACCGGATGTTGTGACTGTCAAGATACTCCCGCAACCTGTTAAGCGGCATGGCAACCTCCCTCTGTTCAAGGGACGAGAACGTTGAGGAACAGACTTATCGAATCCTTCCTGATGGCCATATCGTATCCGCGACGTGCCTCGACTCTCAGTGATCAGGATCACAGCGGTTTGGTTCGGATTTGCATCTCTGCGGCAACATGCTGCGTTACGCAGATCACAGCAAAGCAGATAACTGGCGAGGAGAATGAAAGATGCAGAAGCGGTTTCCGGCGAAACTCACCCAAGCCACAGAGGCTCGCTTCAGCCTGATCCCGACAAATGGCCGAGCGATCCTCTTTCACCTGCAGTGATCGAAGGAGGTTTGATATGAAATCCACGAGAGTGACTGCACCCACACTTGAACCGCCGGCCACGCTGATGCGGCCGCGAGATCCCGAGGGCCTGCGTTGGGAGATGCAACCCGTACAACTTGCCATTGCCCGCAGGGCTTTTGAGTTGTTCGAAATGTTTACATGTCGCGCAGATCCCGGCTGCGACCGAGGTCACGATTCCTTTGAGTCCTATCACGCCGTCTTGCTTTCTTCAGCGGGCGCAACTGGGCCTGTTCCCCGCCGATCGAAGCGTGAGATTCGCATCGGACAATATAAAGGCAGCTCGCGTGCCCCGATATATTCAGCTCTTGCTGGAGGTCACCGCAAAGAATGCAGTCGCCTCCTGCTCCACGTTCTTGCTGCCGCAATATGGGCAAGAGATTGCTTCCTTCTCATGCTCTGTCAGAGTGATGATCTTTTCAAATGTCTTATTGCAGTCTTTACAGATGTAGTCGTAAACGGGCATGATCAACCTCCCATGGTTCCCCTGCTGGACAAATTGTAGCGCGATTCAGCCCGCGAGAGGCTAGGGCAAGAATCAACGCTGAGTCGAAATGTGGTGGAGAATCGAATCGCCTCGTTTCTTCACCCTACCGCTTGTAACCGATCTTGCGGAGAAGATCGTGCCGCCACGCGATGTCCGCCTGCCCTTCTATCCCCTTCGGAGAGCTACCGTCAATGACGCCGAGCACCCCGCGGCCTTGCTCACTCTGGGCAACAACAACTTCGACCGGGTTAGCGGTCGCACAGAATACCGAGCACACCTCGGGTACGTTTCGGATCGCATTCATCACATTGATGGGGTACGCATTCTGCACTATCAACACAAACGTGTGGCCGCAACCGAGTTCCTGAGCGTTGCGCACAGCGACATCCCGAAGCGCTTGGTCATTTCCTTCTGACCGTGTCAGACAAGCTCCGGAGCTTTCATTGAACGCTAGGCCAAACCTGGCTTGCGGCACAGTTGTAGCCACCGCCTCGTATAGGTCTTCTACTGTCTTAATGAAATGCGATTGACCGACAATGATGTTGGCATCAGCGGGAAGCTCCATACGAACCGCTTTAATATCGAGCATGGTTGCCCTCCTTCTGGTCTTCGAAGGATGATCTTAGGCGCTTCGCCTTCGTTCCGCGTGCGCTCGTTCGACGTAGCGACCTGTCCTAACTTCGACGCGCACCACTTCGCCCGGCCCAATGAACAAAGGAACCTGAATGGAGAGACCGTTCTCCAGCGTGGCCTGCTTCCAGGCACTGTCCTGTTGGGAGTGCGCTGGCGGCGCGGTCCACTTTATGCGGGCTTCGGCTACGGCGGGGCAGACGACGCTGATCGGCTCTTCCGCAAAAAACTCTACTGGCAGCTCGATGCCGGGTTGAAGAAATTGTGCTGCCGATCCGAGGATGGCTGTCGGGATCTCGATCTGCTCAAAGGTATCCGGATTCATGAACGTGCAGGTGCCGCCCTCGCTGAACAGGAACTCCATCGTGCGCCGTTCGAGTTCCACCTCTTCGAGCCCTTCTTGCGGGCGGAAGTGCGGCTCCCACATTCGGCCACTCCTCACATCGCTGAGCTTGGTCTTGACTACTCCGCCTAATTTCGCGGCCCCCGCCTTCGATTCCACTTCGAGCACTCTGTAAATGCGTCCGTCAATACGGATCACTGTTCCTTGTTTCAATTCGGATGCGATGACCATAGTCGCTCTTAGGTTGGAGTTCCAATCTTCGATTCTTCACTCTCATCAGATGCTCTTTCAGTGATCGAGATCACCAGTATATTGACAATCCCGCCCCTATCACCTGAATGTGTGACGGGCATTACGGATGAAAGATGTCGTATTCTTACGGTGAACGAAAGCAGGGGGCAGGTCACTCCAGCCAATTGTGATCTCGGTCACTGCTTTTTTCCGTCCGAGGTAGTTCAATAAAAAGGAATGTCATGTCTGTACCCCTCACAAGTTGTTTGACGAGAATCTGAGCCCCTGGGAATAGGGCCCGCCCGTGGACATTTACGAGGATAGCCAAAAACTCACATTCAAAGTCGAAGTACCAGGAATCGTGAGAAGGACGTTAAAGTCGAGATCGAGAACAACGTGCTGACTGCACGCGGCGAACGCAGACTTGAGAAAGATATTAAAGAGGAAAGTTTCCACCGCATGGAACGTCACTATGGTGTATTTTCGCGTTCATTCACGCTTCCGAGCGCGGTAGACCCAGACAAGATTGAGGCAAATTACGCGCACGGTGTATTAACAATCCACCTGGCGAAACGTGCTGAAGCGAGGCCAAAACAAGTCAAGGTGAATGCGACCAAGGCCCTGAAGGCGGATAGTCAGACAGCGCGACATTTCTCGCTTTTGCCGTTCCAAAAAGGAGGGAAATTCCCTCCGCTGGCCGAGATTTCAGCTCCAGGTTCGAAGCGTTGAGAGCAATAGGGTGTTTTGTCCGGGAGAGCGCATATGCCGACCGCCGAAGATCGGCTTCAGGTCTTGAAGGTGAATTAGAGTTCTTGGAGAACGGCGGCTACCGCGCTCCCCTTGTGTGGAGATCGCCTCTAATCTTTGAAGACTCGCCAACCGTGCCCCAAAGCTCGATGGTCCGCTTGCCCACATTCCGACTGTACTTTGTTGGCGTTTGTCCCCCAGGAAAGCCGTCACGAATCATTCCCGTGCTGCCACATCCCACTGAATGAAAGAGGCGAGATGCTAGAGAGTCTCTATAGGACTGGTACGAACGAAGAAGTTGAGGATGCGGTTCGAATCTGGCTGCTGAGAACCATCCAGCAACTCGAAGAGCGCTGCGGAATTCCGTGGCCCGGTGAAAGCGCAGCCTAACGGATTACTGATCTCCAGTTCCTAGAAATCCACTCGCAGCGCTCGGTCTGATCCGTGCGTTCGCGTAATCTCAAGCCGGTTTCCGAGTCAACATTTTTCTTATTGCGCGCTCTTTTCCGGTGGCCTAAGAATTGTGAGGCCCTAATGTCTCAAATGCGCAAAGATATTTTTACTGGCAGCTGGGTAATCGTGGCCGAGACCAACACCTTACGGCCCTCGGATTTTCACTTCAAGAGATTCGTAAGGGAAACGATGTTCTGCCCGTTCTGCGAAACCAACGAGGCTGCTACTCCGCCGGAAGTCTTCGCCATCCGAAATCCGGGCTCGTTCCCCCACGGGCCAGGGTGGTCCGTGCGGGTGGTCTCCAATTCCAATCCACTATTGCGGATCGAAGGGGAATTGGGACGACGCGCTGAAGGGTTCCACGATCTGATGAACGGAGTGGGCGCCCACGAGATCATCGTGGAAACACCCCGACACGACCGTAGCCTACACGAACTGGAAGTTCATGAGATCTCTGACGTCATTAGAGCTTACGTGGCTCGCATCACCGACCTGGAGGGGGATAAGCGGATGCGCTACGTGCTCATCTTCAAGAATCACGGCGAAGGAGCCGGCGCGCACACCGTTAGTCATTCTATCTCGCAATTGATGGCCCTGTCGGTAACACCGCGCTCACTTAAGACAAAGCTCATGGTCGCTCGCGATTACTTTGCCTTGAAGGAACGGTGCATCTACTGCGACGTACTCCAACAAGAGCTCAAGGGCCGGCGGCTAATTACCGAGAATGCCGATTTTGTGGCGTTTGCTCCGTTCGCCTCGCGTTTTCCGTTCGAGATGGGAGTGTTCCCCAAATCTCACAGTAGCGCATTCGGCCGGATCAGTCCTGGGCAAATTGAAAACCTGGCACGGATTCTACGCGATGTCCTGCAGAAGTTGGACTACACCCTGGGCGGGCCACCCTACAACTTATCGCTCCAGGACAGACCCTTTCTGCGCCCGAGAGCGGGCTATTGGAACACCATCGAAGACGACTTCCACTGGCACTTGCAAATCTTGCCGCAAATTGTTGGCGTCACGGGGTTCGAATGGGCATCCTGGTTCTTCTACAACCCGGTGCCGCCGGAAATTGCCGCTCAATGCCTCTCGCCATGACGCGAGCCGTGATGTGATATGGAGTTCACACACCGAGAACGATCAGATCCACATTCCTATCGTCTGCCTCTTCGGGGAAGTCTGCCGCTGACAATCGCTGAGATTCCTCCCGAGCGACGGGCAAACGTGAAGTACTAGGCCGTGAATGAAGGGACGAAAACTGGCCGCCCGATAATTTGCTGCTCAAGCGGTGAAGTCACGCTGTCTGCGGATTCAATGATTTAATCTGTCAACCGTGTGTTTGCTCTGACACTTACGCTGCAACCGCTACGACGTTTATCGTCAGTGCGCCGATGTTGACGCCTACGCCGGACATCGCGGCTGTCGTGCTACAAGACTTGGGGGGAGTATCAGTTCTACACACGTGTCTTCTCCCTTTCCGTTTTGGCTCCAGCTAGGCAAATAGCGAATCTTCTCCAACAGATTGGGGAAGAGGTACTCCTTAGGAAGCCAAAGCGTTACATGCTCGCACTCTACAGGCTCGACTGCCGTCATAACTATGACCGGAAAATCCGGATTGCGGCTACGAACGGCGTGAGCCGGATCGATGCCGGTCATCCCGGGCATCTGGAAGGCCGTTACCAGGAGATCGAAATCCTGCCCTTCGAAGGCGCGCAGCGCTTCGGCCGCCCGGAGGGGGGCTGCTGGACATGCCAAACCCTCGCTACTTTGTTCTTGCATCGTTCCCGGTAGCAAACCGTGATGTTGGACACGGGTTATCGTGACATCCTTCCCAAGAGCATTGCCCGGTTGGAACTCTCTTCACGGCGGCTCTTGTGTGCCAAGAAGTCACCCTTAGATGTGATCGGGAATACATCCGCCACTACCAACCAGCGAGAAGATATGAAGTAAGACGATCTTCGCTGGAGGTATGCCATGAAGAGAGTTTTGATTCTTGGCGCCGCAGGCAGGGACTTCCATAACTTTAACGTCTTGTTTCGTGATAATTCCGACTACCACGTAGCCGCATTCACTGCCACCCAGATTCCTGACATTGCCGGTCGCCGTTATCCCCCGGAACTTGCAGGAGTGCTGTATCCCGAAGGCATTCCTATTCTCGAAGAGAGCGATCTGGAGAATCTGATCGCCGAATGCGCGATTGATGTGGTGGTCTTTTCCTACAGCGACATTTCGCACCAGAACCTGATGCATCTCGCTTCCCGAGCCGTGGCAGCGGACGCCGATTTCTGGCTTCTGGGAACCGGGCGCACGCAACTCAAGTCCGTGGTCCCCGTAATTTCCGTGTGCGCGGTGCGAACGGGCTGCGGCAAGAGTCCTGTGTCACGTCTCGTCGCTTCGGAGTTGCGCAGGCTGGGTCGAAGACCGGTAGTCATTCGACATCCTATGCCTTACGGAGACCTTGCAGCGGAGGCTGTGCAACGCTTCGCCAGCATGGAGGATCTCGATCTTCAGCAATGCACCATCGAGGAGCGCGAAGAGTACGAACCGCACATTCGCCAAGGGACCGTGGTGTATGCGGGAGTTGACTACGGAAAGATTCTCGAGCGGGCCGAGAAGGAAGCAGATGTAATCCTGTGGGACGGAGGCAACAATGACACTTCTTTTTATGCTTCCGATCTGGAAATCGTGGTCGCAGATCCGCATCGTGCGGGGCATGAACTCTCCTACTTCCCGGGTGAAGTGAATCTGCGGCGTGCGGATGTGATCGTAATCAACAAGGTCGACACGGCTTATCAGCGTGACCTTGAGACGGTCCGCCACAACATTAAGCTCCACAACCCCAAGGCAGTGGTTCTTGAGATGGCCTGCCGAGTCTCTGTTCCCGAGCCGTACGTGGTGAAAGGACAGCGCGTACTCGTGGTGGAGGACGGCCCCACACTCACTCACGGAGAAATGCCCTACGGCGCCGGCGTGGTCGCGGCGCGGCAATGCGGAGCAGCAGAATTGGTAGACCCACGGCCTTATGCTGTGGGATCGATTCGCGGCACCTTCGTTCGCTATCCGCACCTGACGAACCTGTTGCCCGCCATGGGTTACAGCGCGATGCAAAGGCACGAACTGGAGGAAACCATCCGCCGCACACCGTGCGATCTCGTGCTGATCGCCACTCCCATTGATCTTTCACGAGTCATCAAACTTGACCAGCCGAATCTCCGCGCGACCTACGAAGTAGAAGAACTCACCAAACCCGGCCTGGCCGAACTGCTCGCCAAGTTCTGTCACGAGCACGAGCCAGCAGTCGCAGGAGTCGGAAGATGAATGGCAAAGATTTCCTCTCGATCCGAGATTTCTCGCCCTCGGAGATCCAGTACCTGCTGGTTCTTGGCCGTCAAGTTAAGGCTGACCCGACTGCCTATGGCACGGCTCTCCGGCGTCAGACCCTGGCCATGATCTTCGAGAAACCTTCTTTACGCACCCGGGTAACCTTTGATGTCGGTATCCAGCAGCTGGGCGGCTTTTCGCTCTACCTCTCGCCTGCCGAGATCAATCTCGGCAAACGCGAGTCGGTGTACGACGTGGCCAAGAACCTGGAGCGCTTGGTGCAGGGCCTCATGATCCGCACTTTCTCCCACGAGGTCGTTGTGCAGATGGCACGGTACGCCAGCATTCCTGTCATCAATGGCCTCACCGACTACAGTCATCCCTGCCAAGCGATAGCGGACTACCTCACGATTTGGGAGGCTAAGGGCAACCTGGAGGCGTTGAAGATTGCGTTTGTAGGCGATGGCAACAACGTTGCTCGCTCGCTCATGTTTGCCGGAGCCCAGCTAGGCGCGGATGTTTGGTTGGCCACGCCTCCAGGGTACGAGCTCGATGCGGAGTCCGTGCAGTGGGCTCGCGAGCGCGGCGCAGAAACGGGTGGCACCTGCACCGTGACTAATGATCCGGAAGAAGCGGCGGCAAACGCCGATGTCATCTATACCGATGTGTGGGCGAGCATGGGACAAGAGGCCGAAGCGGAGGCGCGCAAGCATGTCTTCCTTCCTTACCAGGTGGATACGACTCTGTTCCGGCGAGCCAAGCGGGATGCCATCTTCCTGCATTGCCTGCCCGCACACCGCGGCGAAGAAGTCACAAACGACGTCATCGAATCAATACGGTCGCTGGTGTATCAGCAGGCCGAGAACCGGCTGCACTCCCAAAAGGCGATCATGCTGGAGTTGATGAAAGGCGAGTTCCTCAAATTGCCGGGACTTGTCGAGTTGCAAGAGTTGGTGCACGCATAGGGATAGCGGCTAGTGGCCCGTGGCTGGGAGCTGGCAAGAACCTGTGGCGGCCCTGGGCACGAGCCACAGCCGCTTGGAACTGCTTATGAAAACCATGCTCCTTGCCGTCGGCGGAAATTCCCTGATTCGCGCGGGAGAAAAGGGGACGATCTCCGAGCAACGGGCAAACGCCCAGCGGACAACAACCCAGATCGTCGGCTTGATCCGTGCCGGCTACCGGATCGTGCTCACGCATGGCAACGGTCCGCAAGTTGGGGCAGAGCTTCTACGTTCGGAACGCGGAGCGAGCCAGGTCCCTGGGCACCCGCTGGATGTTTGTGGAGCCTCTACCCAAGGCGAGATCGGCTACATTCTCGAACAAGCGTTGCAAACCGAATTGCAGCGGGCTGGTCTGAACGTGCCGGTGACGACTGTCCTCACCCAGAGCATCGTCTCGCCTGACGATCCCTCCATGAAACACCCAAGCAAGCCCATCGGTCCTTTCTATTCCCGCGCCGATGCCGAGGAACGCAAGCGCCTTTTTGGATGGGAGATCGTGGAGGACGCGGTCCGCGGCTATCGCCGGGTGGTTCCATCGCCGGAACCGATTGACATTGTTGAACTCGAGGTCATTCGAGATCTGGTCGAGCAGGGCGTGCTGGTCATCGCGTGCGGAGGTGGAGGGATTCCTGTGGTCTGGAAGAATGGCGGACTGCAAGGCGTCGAAGCTGTCATCGACAAGGATCGCGCTTCCGCGTTGCTGGCTTCACGCCTCGGCGTTGCTCTATTTGTTATATCGACCGACATCGACTATGTGTACCTGGATTACAAGAAACCTACGCAGCGTCCACTGGATCACGTTGGTGTCACTGCGTTGGAGGAGTACGCGAGGGCGGGTCACTTTCCACCCGGCAATATGGGCCCCAAAATCGAATCCGT
Source organism: Terriglobales bacterium (assembly GCA_049582765.1). Lineage (GTDB taxonomy): Bacteria > Acidobacteriota > Terriglobia > Terriglobales > Acidobacteriaceae > JBAUUQ01. The sequence goes on along the minus strand of JBAUUQ010000018.1, from coordinate 100,043 downwards.
ATTGCGCTTCCTGCGCAGTGGCGGGAACGAAGCCATCATTACTTCTTGCGAGAACCTTTGCCCGGCGGTTGTGGGATGTGCCGGTACTCACATGTACCCCGATGATTACGATCGTGCGGAAATCGAGCTGAGCGCAGAGTTCGAACTGCCGGTGGGAGGGCGCTAATGCCACAGCCGACTATCACCCCTCGAAAGCTGGTCCCGTTTCCTGCTTCGGAATCGGCCCTGAGAGACGGCGTGATGTTGAGACATGTCGTCGAGTCTCAGCAATTTACCGTTCCCCTGCTGATGGAGTTATTCGAGCGGACGCGAGGGATGGAGCACGTAGTGGCGCGTGGAGGGTCTTTGGATTACCAGAACCGCATCATGGCCACACTCTTCTATGCGCCTTCTACCCGCACTCGACTCTCGTTCGAGGCCGCAATGCATCGTCTGGGCGGCAGGGTCTTGTCCACGGAACATGCGGGTGCCTTTTCTTCAGAGGTCGAAGGTGAACAGGTGGAGGACTCCATCCGAATTATCGGCGGTTATTCGGACGTGATCGTTATCCGGCATCCGGAAGATCACGGTGCGCGGCAAGCCGCGGAAGTCTCTCCAGTGCCAGTGATCAATGCAGGGGATGGAAATGGTGGGCAGCATCCGACCCAGGCCTTGCTCGACCTTTACACCATTTACCGGCAGCGGCCGCTGGAAGGTCTGAGCGTGGCCATCATCGGGGATTTGGACAAAGGGCGCACCGCGCGATCTCTGGCGTATCTGCTGGCCAAGTTTGATCGGGTAAAGATGTACTTTGTCAGTCCGCCACAACTCCAGATGAAACCGGACATCCTTGCTTATCTTGATGAGCATAACGTCCGCTATGAGCTGGAGTCTGATATTGACCGGGTGATCAGCGAAGTGGATGTGGTTTACCAAACTCGAATCCGGCCCGAGCGAATGCGAGATGTCAACGGGCTCAGACGTTATGCCATCGATTCGAAAGTTGTGCAGCGCATGAAGCCGGACGCGCTGATCCTTCATCCCTTGCCACGCACCGTCGAGTTAGATAAGTCAGTCGATGCCGATCCCCGAGCTATGTATTTCCGCCAGGCCAGAAATGGGCTCTATGTGCGGATGGCACTGTTGACCATGCTGTTGGAGTAGGAGCGGTCAGTAGGGAATACCTGGGAAGAAAGCGGTAGTGGAAGAACTTAAGACAAAGCGCGAAAAGGAACTTATGACAACGCAATTCATAGAGCAACCCTTACACACCCAGGACCTCGTCGAACTCGAGAACCGATATGGAGCCCATAACTATCGTCCGCTCGACGTAGTGATCGAGCGTGCGGAAGGCGTATGGGTGTATGACGTCGAAGGCAAACGTTACCTCGATTGCCTGGCAGCTTATTCCGCTTTGAATCAAGGACACTGTCATCCCAAGATTCTGCGGACTCTTGAGGAGCAGGCCAGGAAAGTCACGCTTACCTCACGCGCCTTCCGCAACCAGCAACTCCCACTGCTGTGCAAGGAACTCCATGATCTGACCGGCTTCGACATGGTGCTTCCGATGAACTCAGGTGCGGAGGCTGTCGAAACGGCCATCAAGACCGCTCGCAAGTGGGGCTACAAGGTTAAGGGCATTCCCCAGGACAAAGCCGAGATCATTGTGTGCGCCAATAATTTCCATGGCCGCACCGTCACTGTCGTAAGCTTTTCCACCGACGAACGATATCGCGATGGCTTCGGCCCCTTCACTCCAGGGTTCAAAGTCATTCCATTCGGAGATGCTCATGCCCTCCGCGAAGCCATCAACCCCAACACCTGCGCTTTTCTGGTAGAGCCCATCCAGGGCGAGGCTGGAATAGTCATTCCGCCCGAAGGATTTCTCCGGGAGGCGGCGAACATCTGCCGCCAGAAGAATGTCCTGCTGATGGTGGATGAGATTCAATCCGGTCTGGGACGAACCGGCAAGCTCTTTGCCTATATGCACGAAACCGTCACACCCGATGTGTTGATCATTGGCAAGGCACTCGCTGGCGGATTCTATCCGGTCTCGGCTGTATTGGCGTCTCGAGAAATTCTTGGCGTGTACCAACCCGGCGACCATGGCAGCACCTTCGGCGGCAACCCAATGGGCTGCGCTATCGCGCGGACCGCGCTGCGTGTCCTCATCGAGGAGAAGATGGTGGAACGCTCCGCCGAGCTAGGCGCTTATTTCCTGACTCTGTTGCGGACGTTGCGCAGCTCAGATTTGAAAGATGTACGCGGCAAAGGCTTGTGGATCGGCATCGAACTCTGGAGCCCCGCGCGCCCCTACTGCGAGGCCCTCAAGGAGGAAGGAATTCTGTGCAAGGAAACGCATGACCGAGTAATCCGCATCGCACCACCGCTGATCATCCGCCGTGAGGAGATTGACTGGGCCTTTGAGCGAATCACGAAAGTGATTCAGCGGCATTGAAGGAGGCTGACAGACAGCCGGTCGCCTCGCTGATCATTGTGACCTTCCGCACAGACCAGGATCAGCCCTGGTGCTCTAATTTCGATGAGCAATGTTTTGCGGGCGAAGGACTGCACCTGCGACGAGAATCCCATGACCACGCTTGTTGAGGATAAAAGGGGCGATCTGGCCGGGCCGGGAATCGGAGATTACAGAGAACTGGAAAACATTCTGCCCAAAGGTTACCATCCCCTGCTCTCGCCGAAAGAGACGCAGCGAGTTATTTGTCAACTCAAGCGTTATATCGAGGACAACCTCTGTAGGCAACTCAACCTGATGATGGTTGAGGTGCCTCTCATCGTTGACGTGGAGAGCGGCGTCAATGACATGCTCGACCGCGACGGTTCGCGAACTCCTATCCAGTTCCATATTTCAAATGATCATGATGCGCATCCTATCGACGCGCAGGTAGTGCAGGCCGCGACCAAATGGAAACGCGTGGCGCTGAAACAGTTCGATTGCAAACCCGGCGAGGGCATCTGCACCGATATGCGCGCCGTGCGCAAGGATTATTTTCTCGATCACGATCACTCGGCCTACGTCGATCAGTGGGATTGGGAGCGGGTCATTACCGAGGAGCAGCGCAATCTGGATTTTCTCAAGTCGATTGTGAGCAGGATCTGGAAGGTTCTGGTCGATGCCGAGAAGTTTGCGCAGTCGCTGTTTCCGCAGCTCAAAGATCCTCGCTATTCCGATCTCCCCGAAAAGCTCACGTTTCTGCACGCCGAAGATATCCTCGACATGTATCCAGATCTACCGCGCAAGCAGCGCGAGACCGAGGTGCTAAGGAAATATCCCGCCATTTTCATCATCGGCATTGGTTGGCCGCTCAAGGATGGCTACCCTCACGAAATGCGCGCTGCCGATTACGACGACTGGATTACCGAAACCCGCGACCAGACCGGCAAAAACACGCACGGCCTGAATGGCGACATTCTGGTGTGGAATCAGGTCACGAAGCGGCGCCACGAGCTGAGCTCGATGGGTATACGCGTCACTGCGGAGACTTTGAAGAAACAGTTGAAAATGTCGAACCAGCTCGACTTCCTCAAGCTTCCCTATCATCGCGCCATTTGTGCCGATGAAATTCCTCTCTCGATTGGCGGCGGAATCGGGCAGTCACGGACCCTGATGCTGTTGCTACGGAGAGCTCATCTGGGCGAAGTCAGCGTGAGCGTGTGGCCGAAGATTCTGAAGGAAATGTGTGCGCGAAAAAACATTTTCGTGTTGGAGTGACCGGCATTTGCCGGATGCTGCTCGACCGGACTTAATGACGCTTTCAGGAGGACGCCATGGCGCTTCTCGACTCCGTAACCGGAAAGATAATCCGCGATTATTCAATTGAGGAGCTGATCGAAGCCGCCAATCTGATGCGCGGTTACGACTTGGTGGCACTGTGCGCGGCCGGGTCAGGTCATGCCGGGGGCACACTTTCGATCATGGACATCGCTGCGGCTCTTTATCTCAAAGTGGCGAATCACGATCCAGAAAATCCGGATTGGCCCCAGAGGGACCGAATTATTTGGTCGGCGGGACACAAAGCTCCGAGCCTCTACCTCAGTCTCGCATTCGCTGGATTCTGCAAACTGGAAGATGTTGCCGTCCTGCGGAAGCTGGGCTCGCCATTTCAAGGGCATCCACACTGGCTCAAGCTCCCCGGTGTGGAAGTATCGACCGGCTCGCTGGGCCAGGGGTTAAGCATCGCCGTAGGGGTGGCGTTGGCCGGAAAACTTAACCAGAAGAACTACCGCACGTTCTGCATCATGGGCGATGGCGAACAGCAGGAAGGTCAAATTTGGGAAGCCGCAATGGAAGCAGCGCACCACAGGCTAGACAACTTGGTCGGCATCGTCGACTGCAATGGGCTTCAGATTGATGGGCCAATCGCTGAAGTCATGAACATCGATCCGCTGGATCAGAAATACAAGAGCTTCGGCTGGGATGTCGTGCAGATTGATGGGCACGACATGGATCAGGTCACGAAAGCATTGTCGGCCGGTAACCACGGTACGGGCAGGCCGCTGGTGGTTCTGGCGAAAACGGTCAAGGGCAAGGGCGTCAGTTTCATGGAGAACGTTGCCGGTTGGCACGGAAAAGCTCCCAACCACGAGGAGATGATCAAGGGCTTGGGAGAGCTCGGGCTGGCAGAAAAGATTCCCTATGCGAGCTTGTTAGAGCGTGCTGAAAACTATCAGCACCAGGCGACTCATGCACTCAACGAAAAGTTACCGCACTTCAGCCGCGATTACTGGTGGAACAGCCTGATTGTGATGAACGCACAGATGGAGCCGATGCGGAAGGGGTTCGGCCAGGCGCTCGCGCAACTTGGCGAGGACGAACGTGTGGTCTGCCTGGGCCTCGACATTTCAGGTTCGATCACGCTCAGCGATTTTTACGCCGGCAAGCCGGAGCGCAAGAAACGCTGGATCAGCATGGGAATCGCCGAGCAATCCGCAACCGCGGCGGCAGCAGGGTTGGCCAAAGAAGGCAAGCTACCAGTCTTCGGTACCTATGCAACGTTCGCAGCTGCAAGAAACCTGGATCAGATCCGGACCTCGATCTGCTACGGCAATTTCAACGTGCTGATTGCGGGGGCACATGGAGGCGTCTCGGTTGGGCAAGATGGCGCGACGCATCAGGCACTTGAGGATTTATTCGCAATGTGCGGCCTGCCCAACATGTCAGTGGTCGTGCCGTGTGATGCAATTGAAACGAGAAAGGCTACCGGCTACCTCCTGCTGCAACACTTCGGGCCCAAGTACATCCGCTTTGCACGGGAAGCTACGCCAATCGTCACCAAGGAAGAAACTCCGTTTGTTTTCGGTAAAGCAAACGTGATTCGGCTGCGGCACATCACCGACAAGTTTGTGGATGCCTTCGCGACCTGTCTCGCTGCCGATTACGAGAACGAGTCTGAGGATCTGACGATCATCGCTTGCGGGCCAATGATCCCCGAAGCAATGCGGGCAGCTTACATATTGCAACAGGAATTCGGTTGGGAAACACGCGTCATCAACATGCATACGCTGAAACCAGTGGACGAGGACGCTGTAATCCGAGCGGCAAAAGAGACAGGCATGATCATCACGGCTGAGGAACATCAGATAGGCGCGTTAGCATGGCGCGTGAGCGGAATCATCACGGGATCGCAAGAGCTCTACCGAGTGCCGATAATCACTGGAGCCATCGGCGTACACGACCGGTTCGGTGAATCAGGCGCTCCATGGGAACTGATCAAAGCATTCGAAGTCAGCGCCGAACACATCGCGCGTGAAGCGGTTAAGTTGGCGAACATTCGGCAATCTTCGGTTTCAAGGCCCTCCATTTTGCAGAAGGCGTAGACCCGACAAAGTCTGCTTTATCAAATTTGTACTCGTCGGTTGTGCTGGTATTGATTTCGCAGGTTTTGGGTTTTCACGTACGGAGGCATATCCGTTGCACCAGGTTCGGAGCCAGTCGACCCGCTAAGGTCAACCGACAATCTCTCGCGGAAGTCTTTGTGGAACTTGGAACAATGAGTCCGAAACCCGCCTCATGAGTCGCTCCGCCAGAGATACGACCGCGCGCTCGACTTCCGGGGAGGGTGGCGCACCCAAGAAAAACTGCTTCCCCTCAATGCCGTAAATCATCAGGATCTGCGGCAAACGGTTTACGGCGCGTGCCAATTCGATCGCTTCGCGCACGCCGAAAGCATGCGTGGAGCGGGCAAAGGCATCTTCAAGCAGCCTGTCGGCGTGGGCGTTCCACACTTGAACTTGACCCGGTATTCCGTGGGGAGCAGTGGCATCCACTAGAATGACGTGCTCGCACCCAGTCCAGCATTCCATCAAAGAGAAGCTCTCACCGCTATGCTCTGTGATTTCAAGACCAGGGATTTCGGCGTCGCGGTTTTCGACGACGAGCGCATGCAGACGACGCGCGACCAGCAGACCAGCCGCGTCGTCCCCGCGATCGAAGTTACCGCAGCCAATGATGCGAATGGGTGTGATGCGACGGGACACGACTAATCGCGCTCCAGATGAAGGCGGAGAAAATGGGTCGCGCAGGAAATGCAGGGATCGTAGTTGCGCACCGCCTGTTCGCACTTCGAGGTGATCTCCTCGGAGGGCCGGGTGGCCACCTGACTCACGAAGTGCCAGAGGTCTTCCTCGATTCGTTTCTGATTCTGTGATGTTGGAGGAACAATTTTTGCAGAAGCGATGATTCCGTCCTGATCGAGCTTGTAGCGATGATAGAGGAGTCCCCGCGGTGCTTCCGTGGCGGCCTGCCCGGTCGAGATCCGCGCTGGTGTCTCTTCGCGAGGCGTGGGAGGTGGCTCGTATTCGCGGATCACGCTCAGCGCCTCGTGGCAGGCAAAAACCAACTCGATTGCCCTCACCACGATGCTGCGGAACGGGTTGCGGCAGGGCACCTGAAGTCCACAATCGCGCGCCGCCTGTTGCGCCACGTCCGGCAGTTTGTCGAAATTAAGATTAAAGCGAGCCATAGGGCCGACCATGTACGAATCGTGGCCGCGCAGGACGGAATGCAGCGCGTTCGAGTGCTGCACATGCTGCTCCGTAAAACTCTCCTCATACTCAGACGCATCAATTTCTAGCCCACGGTTGGATACGATACGGCCTTCGTTGAAGGGATATTCTTCCGGGTGGGATAGCGAGACAAATTCGTAATCCTGCTCGAAATCGGGAAAATCGAACCCCGAGACCCAACGCGCTGTCGCCAGCGAGGCATCGAGAGCCCATTTCAGCTCTTCCACCAGCTCTTTGAGTGCACTCTTAGAGGGTACTTTGTAAAAGCCACCAACCGCGGCAGAGACTGGATGAATTTCCCGGCCTCCCATCAAGGCCACGATCCCGTTGCCAGCCTTTTTAAGGCGCAGGCCCTGCTGCACGATTGCCTGATGCTCGCGCGCCATGGCGATGCCGTCGGGATAGCCGAGAAAATCCGGCGCGTGCAGCATGTACACATGAAGCGCATGGCTCTCAATCCATTCTCCGCAGTAGAACAGGCGTCGCAGTTGCCGTACTGCCGGGTCGATCCCGATACCGAGAGCACGCTCGATGGCGTGCACGGCGCTCATCTGATACGCGATAGGACAGATTCCGCAGATGCGCGCCACAATGTCGGGAAGTTCGGAGAAGTGCCTGCCCCGGAGAAAGGCCTCAAAAAAACGAGGCGGTTCGTAGATCTTTAACTTCACGTCCTGAACTTGATCGCCCTTGAGCTTTACGTAAAGCGCCCCTTCGCCCTCGACACGAGCCAAGATGTCAACCTTGATCGTTCTGGTCTGTTGTTTGCTCACGTTCGTTCGCTTTCCTCGCTCGCCTTTCGGAACTGCCAGGCCCAGGCGTTGAAGCCGCGGAAGGCGCGAGTGATCTCCACGTTGTTCTGCCCGAGGATGTGAAGCTGATTGCTGAGCGATTCCGTATTGGGGCTCTCCATGGGGCCGTAGCAGCCGTAACAACCACGGTCAAAGCTCGGGCACAGCGCGCCGCAACCCGCTTGGGTCACGGGTCCCAGGCATGCGACGCCTTGCGCCACCGAAATGCAGACGTTGCCTTTGCGCTTGCACTCCATGCAGACGCTGTACGTGGGGATGTTCGGTTTACGCCCGGCCAGAGTTGCCGAAATCAGCTCGATAAGCTGGTGCTTGTTGATAGGACAGCCGCGCAGTTCGAAATCCACGGGCACATGTTCAGCGATGGGTGTGGAGAGCTTCAGCGTGTTGATGTATTTCGGAGTTGCGTAGACGATGCGAATAAATTCATCCACATCCTTCCAGTTTCGCAGGGCCTGGATGCCACCGGCGGTGGCACAGGCCCCAATTGTGATCAGCGTCTTGCACTGCCGCCGAACTTCCTGGATGCGTTGGGCATCGTGATAGGTGGTAATCGATCCTTCGACCAATCCGATGTCATACGGTCCCTTGAGCATGGAAGAAGAGGCTTCGGGAAAATACGCGATGTCAATGGCTCCTGCTACGCCCAGAAGTTCATCTTCCGCGTCGAGCAAACTCAGCTGACATCCGTCGCAGGAAGCAAACTTGAAGACTGCGATCTGTGGCTTGCGCCTGATCCTAGAGCTCATATTTCTCCAATAGCGGCCGCAGCTGGTTATAGGAAAAGATGGGGCCGTCCTTGCAAATGAAATGCGGGCCATACTGACAGTGTCCGCAGAAACCGACCGCGCACTTCATGTTTCGTTCCATGGAAAGGTAGATATTCTCCCGGGCGAGGCCGTGAGTTTCCAGATCGCGGGCGACAAACCGCATCATGATTTCGGGTCCGCAGGCGAAGGCCAGCGAATTCGCCGGCTGCAGCCGTACATGCTTGAACAGCGTCGTGACCACGCCCACATTGCCACGCCAGCTTAACCCGCCATAGTCAACCGTCACCAACACTTGCGTTTCGTGTTGCCGGGCCCAGGCAGCCAGTTCTTTACGATAGAGCAGGTCGCGCGGACTGCGCGCTCCATAGAGAATCACCAAGCGCCCATACTTTTCGCGGCTATGTAGAACTTCGTAGATCACCGGGCGAAGCGGGGCTAAGCCGATTCCACCCGCAATCACAAGCACGTCCCGGCACTGGGCTTTCTCCACCGGCCACCACGTCCCAAATGGACCGCGAACTCCAATTGCTTCGCCCACTTCGCGACTCACCAGCGTTTGGGTTGCCCGGCCGACGGAGCGCACGGTGTAGACCAGCCGGTCGCGCTCAGCCGGGTCACCGCTGATGGAGATTGGCAACTCGCCGACGCCAAATATCCACAGCATGCTGAATTGGCCCGGCTGGAATTGGTTCCCGTTCGGCGCTTCCAACGTCAGCGTAAAAGTATCGGAAGTCTCCTTCACTACTTGCCGCACGGAATACGGTTGCGGCAGCATGGGATCGGTTTTGACCGCGGTGACCATCGTCATCGTCCGGCTGCATAAACATCGAGCAACTGGAGTCGCGTGGCCTCCAACCGTTGCTCCATGATCTGGGCAAAGCGTTTCAATATCTCATAACCGAGATCGTGGTTCTCCTCGCACTTCGTACGCAGACACTTGCCATCAAGGGCAATCGCGCGCACGGGTTCGGCGGCGTGCGCGTGAAACCTCCACAAGTAGGGCGGCAGCAACCACGACCAGCCCAAAATCTCTCCCTCGCCCACCGTTGCCAGCATGATCGGCTTGCGCTGGGGCGCAAAGATCTCCAATGCTACCTTGCCGGCGCGGATTAGATAGAACTCGTTGGCTTCCTCACCTTCCTTGAAGATGTAGGTGCCAGCATCAAACCGCACGTTGGAAGCGCATCCCGTCAGCAGGTTCGTGTAATACGACTCCAACCCAGCGAAGAACGAGTGTTCCGCAATGATGCGTTCAAGGCTTTCCATGGCTGCCTTCCTTCGAAGAGACCGGAGAAGAAGAGGCCGGCGATTCCCGAATGGCGCGGACCTCCTCTGTAATATCAATGCCCACCGGGCACCAGGTAATGCAACGACCGCAGCCCACGCAGCCCGAGCTGCCAAACTGATCAATCCAGGAGGCCAGCTTGTGGGTCATCCACTGCCGGTACCGTGACTTGGCGGAGCTGCGGATACTGCCACCATGAATGTATGAGAAATTCTGCGTGAAACAAGAATCCCATTTTCGCCAGCGCTCGGCATGCGTGCCGGTTACATCGCTCACGTCTTCCACGGTGGTGCAGAAGCAGGTAGGACAGACCATGGTGCAATTGGCACAAGTGAGACAACGCTGGGCGACGTTGTCCCAGCGGGGATGATCGAAGTTGTTGTAGAGCAAATCCCGAATGCCGGTTGTGTCCATGCGGCGCTGAATCTGCGAGGCAGCGCGCTCTACCGCGGCTTCCGCTTCCTGACATGCAGCTTCCGAAGCCGCGGAAGGTGAAAGTTCCGCCAGCACCTCGGCGCCTGCATCGCTGCGTGCCTCGACCACAAACTCATGCCTACCCGAACCGACCAGTTCCGTCAGGGCCAAATCGTAGCCTGCCCGCACGCGCGGCCCGGTTCCCATGGAGGTGCAAAAGCAAGTCGGCGCCGCTTGTGTGCAATTCACTGCCACGATGAAGATTCCCTCGCGGCGTGCAGCATAGATGGGGTCGCAATAGCGATCCCCCTGCAGGACGCGATCCTGCACGGCGATGGCGGCCAGCTCGCAGGCTCGAACACCCAGGAACGCCCGGCGCGGCGGAACCGGTTCATCGTTCAAAATGCGGAAGGTGTGGTCCGTTCGCTCCGCGGTCAGCAGACGAACTTCGGCAGGGTGCAGGTATTTCTTCCAGCTTTGAGGACCGACGACATAGCCGAACAGCGCATCATCGTTGCGGCGCCGCAAGCGGTAGCGTCCCGCTTCTTGTTCATCCGTCCACCCTACCGGGAGATCGGAGAGTCTCTCCACCACGTCGTAGACGATCGCTCCATCGCGCACAGTCGGTCCAACAACCTGGTAGCCACGACGGTGCAGGGCTGGGATGAGCCCTTTCAGCTGTTCAAGCGTCAGAAGCGCCGGTGCCTGCGTAGCCACTCGTTCAACTCCCGAATCACTACCATTAAGTGTACGCCTCGAAAGCAGGCACGCCTCACCAAATTAGCACGGCAAGCTGGGATTCATGATTGCTGGGCGAGAGGTGGGTACGACAACCGGGCATCCCTATGCGTGAAGTCTTGCTGCCGCTACCAAGGCCTGTCCCAGACTCAAACCACCATCCCCGGGTGGCACTTGCTTCTGCATGAACACCTCAAATCCAGCCTCGGACAGTCGTGCTTCGAGCTGTTGCGACAGGTAGATATTGTGAAAGGTTCCGCCGCTGAGGCACACACGGTGGAGAGCGGTTTTCTGTCGCAGGAGCATTGCCAACTGGACGAACCCCTCGACCAACCCGTTGTGGAAACGCCGGCTGATCGCTGCCACAGGAAGATTCCGATCGAGATCATCGAGCAGCGCTTCAAATAAGCACCGCGTGCCGATGATCCAGCCATCACCGTCCGGCACCAATTCCAGAGGATATCCAGTTTCGTCCTCCGATGCCACGATGGTCATCTCTAGTTCAATCGCAGCCTGGGCCTCGTAATTGACTTCCTCACGGATTCCGATCAACGAGGCCACGGCGTCGAACAAACGCCCGCAACTGGATGTGAGAGGCGAATTCACGCCTTGTTCCATCATGCGCAGGAGAAGATCCACCTTTGGCCGACTGAGTTGGCGTACGAACCGGATGTCGGGCTTCAGAAACCCTGGCTTCAGAAACTCACGCGCGAAATGATGCGCCAGGTAACTTACCGCCATCCGCCATGGCTCGCGGATCGCTGCTTCTCCCCCGGGCAGGGGAACACATTCAAAATGAGCGGCGCGATCGAAGTCTTTATACCCGGCAATGAGCACTTCTCCGCCCCAGATATGTCCGTTGGTGCCGTAGCCAGTCCCATCCAAAGCGAATCCGATCACGCGGTCGTCGAGGTGATTCTCCGCCATGCAACTTGCGATGTGTGCATGGTGGTGCTGCACGCCAGCCAATTTCACTCCGCTCTGTTGCAGCGCCCATTTGGTCGAGAAGTAGTCGGGGTGAAGGTCGTAAGCGATGATCTCCGGCCGGATCTCGAGTATCCGCTCAAGATGCCGGATGGCTTGGTGGAAGAAACTATAACTTTCTACATTCTCCAAGTCTCCAACGTGCTGGCTCAAGAAGGCGTGCTTTCCCTTGGTAAGGCAGATAGTGTTCTTCAGTTCGCCTCCGACGGCCAGCACCGACGGCTGATCGTCTTTCAGGAAAACCGGCACTGGAACAAAGCCGCGGGACCGTCGCAACTGCCGCGTAACGCCGCGCGCAACTCTTACTACGGAATCATCGCACCGCAACAGGATGTCCCGGTTATGCACCAGGAAGTAGTCGGCGAGACTGTTCAATCGATCGATGGCTTCCCGATTATCAATTGCGATCGGCTCCTCGCTCAGGTTGCCGCTGGTCATCACCAAAGCCTTAAACCCTCCCTCCGCGAGCAGCAGGTAATGAAGCGGCGTGTACGGCAGAAAAATTCCCAGGTAGCGATTGAAAGGCGCAACTTCTTCGGGAATCACGCTGGGCTTCTTTCTTGGAAGCAAAACAATGGGCCGCTGCACAGACTGCAGAACCGTCCGCGCCGCGTCGTCCAATTCGCAGACTTCTTCAGCCGCCTGCAAATCCGGAACCATCACAGCGAATGGCTTCTCCAGCCGGCGCTTCCGCCGGCGCAGCAGAGCTACCGTCGCGCGCTTCGTCGCGTCTACGGCCAGATGAAATCCGCCCAGTCCCTTTACAGCCACCACCAATCCGGCATGGAGCCCGGAGACCGCTTCGACAATCGGATCGCAGCATTCAATTCGTCGTCCAGACTTATCCCAGAGTTCCACCCGGGGTCCGCACTTCCAGCAGGCGTTGGGTTGCGCGTGAAAGCGGCGGTCCAGCGGGTTGTCGTATTCCGCCAGACATGCTGGGCACATGGGAAACACTGCCATCGACGTGCTCGGCCGGTCGTATGGAATATCGCGAACGATGGTGAAGCGCGGTCCGCAGTTGGTGCAATTGATGAATGGATAGCGATAACGCCGGTTATTCGGGTCAAACAGTTCACGCAGGCAGTTCCGACATATTGCAATGTCCGGGGAAATGAGCGTGCGAACCTCTTCTCCCTCGTGGCTATGAACAATGCGGAAGTCCTGATCGCGCTGACACGGCATGTCGTGGACGGCGAAGCTCGTGATCCGCGCCAAAGGCGGCGCTTCGGCGGGCAGGTGCTCAACGAAATCTTGGACGGTTTCCTCTGAACCCTGGATTTCGATGGTTACCCCGGCGGATGTATTCCGGATCGTGCCTCGAAGGTGCCGGCCGGTAGCCAACCGATAGACGTACGGCCGGAATCCAACTCCCTGCACAATGCCGGAAACTTCGATCTGGCGCCGAACATCCATATATCATCGGCTCACAGTCTCGTGCAGCAGCGATTTGTGTGCCCAGAGCCGATCCGCCAGCCAGGTCATCCATTCGTGCAAACCGTTGCCGGTCAGGCAAGACACCTTCACAATCTCCATCCCCGGATGCACCTTGCGGGCATTGTCCGCCGCCTCGTTGATCTCAAACGGAACGTAAGGGAGCAGATCAATTTTGTTCAGCACGAGCAAGTCGGACTTGAAGAATATGGAAGGATATTTCAGAGGCTTGTCTTCGCCTTCAGTAACGCTCAACACCACGATCTTGCACGCCTCGCCCAGATCATAGCTGGCGGGACAAACCAGATTGCCTACATTTTCGATCAGCAGGAGATCCAGGTCTTCCAGGTTCCAATCCGCCAGGTGACGCTCGATCATGCGAGCATCCAGGTGGCAAGTACCGCCGGTCGTGATTTGTTTCACCGGGAACCCAAATCGCTTCAGCCGGTTCGCATCGTTTTCCGTCTGAATGTCTCCTGTTAATACGGCCACGCGATCCTGCTGCGGCAGGGCTTCCAGAGTGCGCTCCAGAAGACTGGTTTTGCCGGACCCGGGAGAACTGATGAGGTTCAGGCACAAAACGCCATGCTCCTGAAATCGGGCACGCAGTTCAGCCGCGATGCGGTCGTTCTCAGTGAGTACTTTTCGCTCCAACGGTACTCGGTCCATATTCTTCCACCTCCAGATAGGCTAACTCCAACTCATCTCCACTGATAAATGCGGTTTCCGGGCTCGCGCATTGCGAACATCGCGAATCGTATTCGCGCACCACAAAGTCATGTCCACAGACCCGGCAACGATGGCGCCGGGGGCAGACTTCGATCCCCAACTCAACTGACTCCAGGTCGGTTTCGTGAACCATCGCCTCAAAACAAAAACGCAATGCATCTTGATCGATGGCCGCCATTTCGCCGATTCGCACACCGACTTTGCACGGATATGTTCCCGGATGGAGAACCATCTCGGTTCTCACCGCTTCGAGTACCGAATTCGCGATTCCCATCTCGTGCATATTCCCTAGCAGATACGCGGCAATTGATCTCCCGACAGCATGTCCACGATGCGGGTCGTACTTAGCGGCGTCCGCATTGTGACCAGTCCAGGGCTCGTGCTCTTTACCGTGCCAATAATCTGCGCCTCCGCTCCCAGGGGATGGCGTCTCATCGTCTGCAACACCGCGTCGGCGGCCTGGGGCGCCACGATTGCGATCAGCTTGCCCTCATTGGCGACATATAAAGGATCAAGCCCAAGCAACTCGCAAGCGCCTCGAACCTGCTCGTGGATCGGCAATGAGCTTTCTTCCAGTTCGATCCCGACCCGCGACTGTTGCGCGATTTCGTTCAGCGTGCTGGAGACGCCACCTCGTGTAGGGTCGCGCATGCAGCGAATGTCATGAGTTACGCCAAGCATCTCAGCCACCAGCGTGTGCAAGGCGGCGCTGTCGCTTTGGATTTGAGTCTCGAATTCCAGGCCCTCGCGTTGCGCCAGAATCGCGATGCCGTGATCGCCGATCGAGCCACTGAGAAGTACCTTGTCTCCGGGACGGGCACGGTCGGCGGAAAGGTCGACTCCCTCCGGCACAAGTCCAATCCCTGTCGTGTTGATGAAGAGTCCGTCGCCCTTACCTTTTTCGACGACCTTGGTATCGCCGGTAACAACCTGCACGCCCGCTTCCGCTGCCGCTCGCTGCAGCGATTTCACCACACGCCGGAGTTCCTCCATCGCGAAGCCTTCTTCGATGATGAAGGCAACACTCAAGAACAGCGGCGTTGCTCCGCCCATCGCCAAATCGTTCACGGTACCGTGAACCGCGAGGGAGCCGATATCTCCGCCGGGAAAGAACAGTGGCTTTACTACGAAAGAATCAGTACTGATGGCCAGACGCTGGCCGTTTACATCCACGATCGCTTGATCATCCAGTTGCGCTAACACCGGATTCTGGAGGACGGGCAGAAAGACATCGCGTATTAGCGCGGCGCTCAGCTTGCCGCCGCTTCCGTGTCCGAGGAGGATCGAGTCTTTGGGCGCGAGCGGCGAGGGGCAACTAAGTTCGAACTTTATTTCGACGGGGGTTTTCGTCGACACGCACCCTCCTAACTCGCGACCGCATGGCGGCGATAGTGATAGTAGGCCGCGCATGCGCCTTCATTCGAAACCATCGGCGCCCCCAACGGATTTTCCGGCGTGCATCGCATGCCAAACGCGGCACAATCGGTCGGCTTCTTCAATCCCTGCAGAACCTGGGCGCTGATGCACTCGGCGGGCTCGTCTACAGTAACTTCGCCCAAATCAAAGACCCGGTCGGCGTCATAGGCGGCGTATTCCTCGCGCAAACGTAAACCACTCCGGGGGATCGGGCCGATTCCACGCCACTTCTGGTCTGCGACTTCAAACACCTCGGCCATGATCTGCTGTGCCGGCAGGTTCCCTCGATAGCTCGCCGACCGCACGTACTGGTTTTCCAGCCTGGTCTCTCCCGCCTCAAGCTGCCGGATCAGCATGAGGACTGCTTCCAAAATATCTACCGGTTCGAATCCCCCGACCACGATTGGTACGCGAAAATCACGAACCAGGTCCTCATATTCTTTACATCCCACAACGGTGCAGACATGCCCGGGGGCAATGAAGCCCTGCACCCGGTTGGTTTGAGAAACCATCAAGGCGCGGATCGCCGGCGGGACCAGCACGTGCGAAACCAGCATAGAGAAGTTGGTGAGACCTTCGCGCTTGGCTTGCCATGCAGCCATGGCATTCGCAGGAGCTGTAGTCTCAAAACCAATTGCCAGGAACACGACTTTACGATCCGGATTCGAGCGGGCGATCTTCACCGCCTCAGTCGGGGAGTACGCGATGCGAACGTCCGCGCCCTGCGCCTTGGCCCGCAGCAAATCCGAGCGCGACCCAGGCACCCGCAGCATGTCTCCGTAGGAAACCAGCGTGACATCCGGCTGCAGCGCTATCTCGATCGCTTTATCCACGGTTTCAAGCGGCGTGACGCAGACGGGACAGCCCGGGCCATGCACCAGTTCGATATCGCGCGGCAGCAGTTCGTCGATGCCGTAGCGCATGATGGTGTGGGTTTGGCCGCCACAGATTTCCATCAGCACCCAGGGCCGGGTTGTACATCGGACGATCTCAGCCGCCAGGGCCTTCGCAATGCGCACGTCACGGTATTCGTCGAGATATTTCATATCGCAAACCCGGGGAGGGTGCGCCGGCAACAACTTCAGATTGCACGGTATCGTCGAAAATAGTCTGAGGCCTAGGACGCGAGTGCCGGCGGAATTACGTTTCCACTGGCGGCAATTCTGCTTCCAGCGCCCCCATCTCATGCAGCAGCTTGTAGGTTCGCTCGGCTTCGAACGAGTCCACGCGGCTTATGGCGAAGCCAACATGGACCATCACATAGTCACCCAAGCCAGCCTCGGGGACGAAGCTCAGGGATACCTGGCGTACGATGCCGCCGAACTGCACGCGGGCCCAACGCAAAGCACCCAGTCCTTGGATTTCAAGAATTCTCCCTGGTATTGCAAGGCACACAGCGTTCTCCATTGTCAGTACAACATTGATAGCGACCGCGATCTGTGACAACCGACCCAACTCAAAGTGACGAGCGGCACACCACAGAGTGATTACCGCAGAATACAATGGAGTAGCCTAGCACGAGCTGATTATTCCCGGGTAACGGGCTAACCTGGACGAAGGAACGAAGACTTGCCGCCTGAGAATTTGCTGATCAAGTTGCGAAGTCACGCTGGCTGCGGATTCAATGTGTCAACCATGTGTTTGCTCTTACACTTACGTCTCTACCTTCACTTTTGACCCGTTTGCGTTTGCGTTGGAATCGAATGGCGAATTCCTGGTTGCAGGAACGGTAAGGGGGGGCTGCCGCGGGTTGGCATCTGCAATGAAACACAAGGGCTTAGAAAGAAGGCACACAAGGAAGGTGCCAGCATCCTGTGGGCCGTTCGAGCAATCTAAAAAGGATTGACATGTTACGGCAATTTGCCGTACAATAGTCAAAGTGGAAGAGGGTACGTTTATGGCATCTCCACAACACGCGAGAATTGAGGCACGGGTTAGCCCCAAACAGAAGGAACTGTTTGAGCGGGCCGCCGCAATCGAGGGCGTCACGCTGACGGATTTTGCAATCTCATCTATGCATCGAGCCGCTACCACCGTTGTTCAGCAGCACACAACGATTGACCTAAGTGTGCGCAATCAGCGTGCCTTTGTAGAAGCCTTGAGGAATCCACCGGAGCCTCATGAGGCTCTGCGTGAGGCTGCGAAAGCGTACATGAGAATGAAATAAGCTGTGATCGCCGACAAAAGCAAATACAACATCGAGCCGCTTGGCGACCGCGACCGAGCGGCTTTTTCTTGCGGGAATGCTTCCCTCGACCGATACATTCGAGAGCAGGCGTCGCAGACTGTCAAACGGGGGCTCGCCAGTGTTTTCGTCATCACAGCCAAGGATGACCCCAAGCAAATTCTGGCGTACTACACGCTATCCAGCAGAGAGCTCAAACCTGACCAGCTCCCCGAAGAAATTGCGAAGAAGACGGGCAAGTACGGGCATGTAGGTGTGACTCTTCTTGGAAGAATGGCGGTCGCTGAGAAATACAAGGGAACGGGCCTTGGCGTACTGACACTGATGAACGCCCTTCATAAAAGTCTACTGGCAGCAACAGACGTTGCGTCGTTGGCGGTGTTTGTAGAAGCGATTGACAGCGACGCAGCGAACTTCTATCGAAAATATGGTTTCATCGAACTACCGGAAGACAAGCTCAAGCTCTTACTACCGATGAAGACGATTGCAAAATCGTTTTCAGTCTGAGCTTCGTAGTTGGACCTCTGCGGAGTGGTAGCATCGGGGGCAGATCTCCTCGAAGCCGAAGTGACATTGTTCGAGAGGCCGATTCCGGGCACCCTCCGGGCACCCAGACCGATGTCTTGTTGGTATCTCATTGATTTTGTTGTATCGTGCATGGAGTAAGCTGGACGTGCAAGTTGTTGTTTGTAATTGTGTTGGCGACCCTTTTAAGGCATGGGTCGCAGGTTCGAATCCTGCCGCGCTCACCAAAACATTTGGAGGCCAAGGTGTCCATTCGACCCGTGAAGCGGCTCATTCAGTCGAAGCCGACTCTGGAAGGTGCGGGTGTGCATCTGCGCCGTGCCTTCGGCTTCGGAAACACCAAAGACTTCGACCCCTTCCTCCTGCTGGATGATTTCCGCAACGATGTTCCAGAGGACTATCTCGCCGGTTTTCCCTGGCATCCTCACCGCGGAATCGAGACCATCACCTACGTCCTTGCGGGGACGGTGGAGCACGGTGACAGCATGGGAAACCGTGGCGCCATCGCCGCCGGAGACGTCCAGTGGATGACTGCTGGCAGCGGTATCATTCACCAGGAGATGCCCAAGGGAGACCCGACAGGGCGGATGCACGGCTTTCAATTGTGGGCGAATCTTCCGGCGGCGCTCAAAATGACGGCGCCGCGCTACCAGGAAGTGAAGGCGAACCAGATTGCCGAAGTCACGGACGACGATGGTACTCATGTGCGAGTCGTCTGCGGAAAGTTTTGGGGAAAGACCGGGCCGGTGGAGGGAATCGCCGCCGATCCGATTTACATCGATGTATCGATTTCCCCTGGCAAGAGAAAGACTCTGCCGGTGGAAACGACACGTCACGCTTTCGCCTACGTTTTTGCCGGGGCGGGGAAGTTCTGTAACGCATCCGGCCCACTGGCGGTGCCGACCGAAGCGGTCAAGTGGTCGGACACCACGCCTCCTGTGGAAGCCGACAACCGTTCGCTCATACTCTTTGATCGCGGCGATGAAGTCACGGTGCAGGCCGGGGACGACGGGATCCGGTTTCTCCTGGTCTCGGGAAAGCCGCTGGAGGAGCCGGTGGCCTGGTACGGACCCATCGTGATGAATACGCAAGAGCAACTGCGGCAGGCGTTCACGGAATTGCAAGAGGGAAAGTTTCTGAAAGAGGCACAAGGCAAGTAGGACATAGATTACACGTGGCCAGATTAGCCGCTTTCCCCTGCGGAATCCCACCGGAGAATTCACCAGAAGTTAACCTAAGCGCAACATCGCCGCAACCTGTTCCTTTTAGGCTGCAATCCGGAAGTCTCTGATCGCGACGGTGGTTGTACGTTCCTGGGCGACGCCGGCCGCGATCAGAATGCAGCCTGAGGTGAGCCATGTCTTTCTTGTACAAAGAGGTGAGAAGAATTCTGTTAATTGACGCCGACCTGCGGAAGCGAAACCTGCGGACCGCAGTGTTCAGGGGTCACGAATTCGAGGTGCACACTGCAGCCAGCCTGACAGAGGCGGTGCCTCTTTGGAAAACGATTCTGTACGATCTGATTCTAATGGCCGATCCGGAACACACCGGTTGTGCGGCATGGATTAAGGAGATACGGGACGACAGACCCAGCCAGAGGATCGGATTGCTGGTTGGCCCTCCCAGTTACATTCAAGAGGTAACCCGTATCCCGGCGAAGACAAAGTTGGCTCGCGCAAAGCGGGCCGTTTCGACTCCGTTAACACCGGTCGAGGTACCTGCCGCCAATCAATGGCAGAAGACGATCTACGCCCTGCTGAACGATTGGCGAACGACGCAAGCTGCGGTTTTCAAACTGCGCCAGGCCACGGTCCCAGCCCGGCCGAACACCGTATAGACGCGGCAGCTTGTTCTTGCGCAATTGGCGCCGCCAGGAACTACTTGGGATTTTTGCCCCTTTTCAGCACCAGCGGCCACTCCTTGCCCGGCGAACCCCACGAACCGGAAATCGTG
The DNA here is from genome assembly GCA_049582765.1 of Terriglobales bacterium. Taxonomy (GTDB): domain Bacteria; phylum Acidobacteriota; class Terriglobia; order Terriglobales; family Acidobacteriaceae; genus JBAUUQ01. The sequence continues at coordinate 79,796 of JBAUUQ010000018.1, read as the reverse complement.
CTGAGATCGGAGCTGATCTTACCTTCAAAAGCAGCGCCTACCTGCTTCACTTCCAGCAGTAACGTGGAATCATTTCGCGTGACTACCGGCACCGGCCACCCTTGAAGATTCTGGTCAGGGCTGTCGACGGTTGCAGCGAGACCGTCCTCGGTATTGACGAGATGAAAAATCAGACGCGCGCCATTTGTCGCCTCGATCCTGCCCTCCCAGGTGCCATCGATGTCCGAGGGTTTGGCAGGTTTGTGGCTGAGCTTCAGCGGAGCCGCCAGACGCCGAAAAGTTAACGGCAATTCCATCCCCTGCGAAAAGGTACCATCAATCGCCGTTCCGTCCGCGTTCAGCTTGCCTTCGTAGGTTGCGGAGATGGCGTCGGCCGCAAAGCTGAGTTTGGCACCGGCAAATGATAAGGAGGTAACTGCCAGATCGTTTTGTCCGTGGTCAAGGTCATCGAGAGTGGCGGTGTACCCAGCTTTGCTGTCCTTAGCGATATGCAGCTGTAGGCGCGTTTCCACCGAGCCCAGTTGGATGGCTCCCAGCCAGTCACCCGCAATGTTCTGGTCTCGGCAAAAACCAGCAAGAAATACTAAAACCAGCACTACGGGAGCGATTCGCTTCACTAGGATGTTTCCTCGAGAGTGGCAGTAACGTGTCGCGGACGCCGAGCCTCGAGCTACGCCGTGCAACCTGGTACATGCTTCGCTGGCTCACCAAGACGCGCGTAATCGACGATCTGCTGAATTTGCTCTGCAAGAAAATGCGGACCGCAGCACGGTGTTGTGTCTGCGGTCCGCCCGCTATTTGAACGCGGAAGGAAGTTTCCGCGTGCCGTCTTGCGATGCGGCGTTACTTAACAAAAGCCGGGTCGCTGCTGGCATTAGGATGAACGCTGGCCCCACAAGCGCCTGGGACAATCGTGAAGGAGCCGAATTTCCCACCGGAATTATACACATTTCCCGTTATTTTCCCGGTTGGACTCGAAGTGCTGTCGCCTGCCCAAAACGTACTGCTACATCCGCTGCTCTCGACCGTGTACGCGGTGAAGAGGTATCGCGCGCCGATCGATTCTCCAAACATTGCCTGCGCACCCCCGCCGCAAGCGTTCAGGTTGAGCGTATCGCGTGCTCCAGACAAGCACAGAGAGAGGGGCAGAGACGGATTGCAGGAAGCCACGGTGGCGCTCCAAGTCTTGCCGAAACTGTCGCATAGTGCCAAAGTCTTACCTTTGTCAAAGTCCATAGCGGTTGCTGCCAAAGAAAGGATCAGCACCGCCGCCGATAGCAACGTCGTCTTTCGCACAGCAGAATTCGCATTGAACATTAGGTTCTCTCCTTAAAGACAGGTTTTGGTGAAATTACGATTCCCAGGCTAGATGCCGCACCCCAGACCCAGACGAGTGATCCCAGCATGGCTACCGGCGCAGTTCGAGTCAGAGCGTCGAATAACAACGAAGCACAAACCTGAGCACCGCAAGCGGCAGACATTCTGTGGGCTTTGTCGCGTTATGTCAATAGTACTTTCTACCTATACTCTGACTCGTGGACCGATGCCTGCGTCTGGGCATCCCGTGCGGGGGGCGGGTAGCCCGCCGGATCAAACGATGACAGAAGAAAGACTGGGCCGGTTGCACAAACCCTCCTTGTCATCGATCCCTCCCATCAAGCGCGAGCCATCCTATAGAATGGAGGCAATCCTGCCTCACAATCAGTCAGGAATCTGCGTTTGGAAAGTGGCCGGGATTTTCACAAACTCCAGCCAGAGTGGACGAAAGAGCCGCAAAGGACACATGGCTTCCGACGAGGAATGAGAAAGCATGGCGAATGTCAGTAGCAAGAAAGGTGTAATCGGAATTTTGACCGGGGGTGGGGACGTACCCGGTCTGAACCCCGCGATTCGCGCGGTGACCATTCGGGCCGTGCGCGAGGGTTACTCGGTGATTGGCCTGCGCCGCGGTTGGGGCGGGCTGGTCGACATCGTTCGTGAAAAGGACTTTGACAATAGCGACAACTTTCAGGTTTTAACCGAGGAAATCGTTAATCGAGCGGGCCGCACCGGTGGAACCTTTCTGCACAGCTCGCGTACCAATCCCGGCAAGGTGAAGAAGTCCAGCGTTCCCGCGCACCTCCAACAAAACTACACCGAGGACAGGAACGACCTGACTCCGGAAGTACTGAAGAATCTCGAGTGGCTGGGGATCGAATATCTGATCCCGATCGGCGGCGACGACACTCTCAGTTATGGCGTGCGGCTCTATCAGGAGGGAGTGAAAGTCGTCGCCATTCCCAAGACGATGGATAACGATGTCCCCGGAACCGACTACTGCATCGGATTCAGCACCGCCGTCACCCGCACCATTCAAATGACTAACGACCTCCGGACTTCCGCCGGTTCCCATGAGCGCTTCCTGGTGCTGGAAGTCTTTGGGCGCTACGCGGGCTTTACCGCCATGTTGCCGACGATGGCGGGTGCGGCAAACCGCTGTGTGATTCCCGAACACCGTTTCAACATCGAGCAACTGACAGAGTTACTGGTATCCGATCGCCGCAAGAACCCCAGCCGTTATTCCGTGGTTCTGATTTCCGAGGGAGCGATGTTCGAAGGTGGAGACATGATCTTCGAGCAGGAGACTACCGATGCCTACGGTCATAAGAAGCTGGGAGGGATTGGAGACCTGGTTTCGGAGAAGTTGATGGAGCTCTCTCCGAAGTTTAACAACGGGAAAGCGATTGAAGTGATCAATCAGAAGCTGGGGTATCTCGTTCGCTGCGGCGACCCCGACGCGATCGATTCCATTGTTCCCATGGCGTACGGTAACCTCGCCCTCGACCTGATTCTGAGCAAGATCCATGGCCGGCTGGTGGTCCTCAAGAATGGCCGCTACGACAATATGCCAGTCGATGCCGTGATCGCTTCCAAAAAGGTCGTGAATGTGAAGGAACATTACAACGTGGAGCGTCTCCGTCCGCACTACAAGAGTTTCGAAATGAAGCCGCTTTTCATCATGACCAGTGAAGCGGGATAAGCGACTTGCGTCGCCTTTCCAGATATGCAGGAATCGCAGACACCCGAGTTTAATCGCGTAGTCTTCGACACCGGCGTGGTCCGCGTGGGGGCCTTTCGCTGCCACCCCAGCCATCCCTCGTTCCACGATACCGGGCCCGCAAACAACTGCTGTTTTGTGTTTCCACGGACGGCGGTCGAGATTCAGCACGAGCACGAACCAGCGTTCGTTGCCAATCCGAATGTGGTGACGTTTTACAACCAGGGCCAGGCCTATCAGAGAAACGCCATCAGCCCGGACGGTGATCGCTGCGATTGGTTTGGGGTTGCGACCGGGATCGTTCGAGAAGCGGTCTGTGGAATTGATCCTTCGGCCGAAGCCCACCCCGAAAGGCCGTTCCAGTTCACCCGCGCCTGGACGGATACCTCAACCTACTTGTTGCAGCGGCGTGTCTTCGAATACATCACCGCCGATAGTACGGCCGAGCCGCTGGCGATTGAAGAGGATGTTCTGTTTCTTCTGGAACGTGTCATTGCTTTGGCATTTCGGACAGTCCAAGGCCCGCGATCCTCTGCGGTCGGCTCAAAGCAGCGCGACGTGGTTCACTGGATGGAGGTTATCCTAAGTGAACGATTGGAAGATTCTCTAACACTCGGAGACATCGCCGGTGAAATAGGTTTGTCTGTGTACCACATGTGCAGGATGTTCCGTCGTGCCACGGGTACGACCATGTGGCAATATCGACAAAAGCTGCGTCTTCGCGGGGCGCTTGAGGAAGTGACTCAATCTCCCCGGCCGCTGGTGGACATCGCTCTGGAATTAGGATTCTCCAGCCATAGCCATTTCACGAACTTGTTCCACAAGGAATTCGGCCAGACTCCCTCCGCCATTCGAGCCGGTAGGAAAATCCCTTCATCGCATTCTTAGCGCAATATCCTGATAGCGGATTGGCGGCACAATCCTCTACAAGATCAAGACCATGTGGATGACGTCACTCGCAATTGGCGGAGGGCTGCGCTTGGCGATTCTGTTTGCGATCGCCAGCATGACATTTTCACCCGGGCAACAATCCTCTGCCGGTGACATCACGCTGGCCGCCGGGATGGCGCGCATGCAGGTCAACGACTACGAAGGTGCGGCGAGGATCCTCGAACAAGTTACCAAGCGCGAACCTGAGAATGGACGCGCTTGGCGAAACCTCGCACTCGCGTACCAGAAGCTGGAGAAGCCGGACCTCGCGATTCACGCTTATCAAAAAGCGCTGGATGTGGACCCATCGGTCCCAACCCCCCTGCTCCAGATCGGTCTGCTGTATGCGGCGAAGGAAGACAAGGATCAGGCGTTCGCCTGGCTGGCGAAGGCCAAGTCGACTCAGAGAGTTGATATGACCGAGATCGAAGTGGCGCCGGAGATGGGGTTGCTCAAGAGCGACCCGCGTTTTGCGGCACTGTTGCCGGCGCGAAAGGATTTTGACAACCCGTTCGTTGAGCCAGTGACCATCCTCCGCGAGTGGGACGGCGAAGCGGCCAATGACCAGTTCGGCTGGATTGCCAGAGATATCGGCGACGTGGACGGCGATGGCGTGGCGGACGTGGTGACCTCCGCTCCCACCAACAGCGCCGGCGGCGACGGCGCAGGACGCATCTACGTTTTCTCGACAAAATCCGGAAAGTTGCGGTGGACGGCCGACGGCCATGCGGGAGATGAACTCGGGACCGGGGTGGAAGCTGCCGGAGATACCAACAGCGACGGGATTCCGGACGTCATCGCGAGCGCTCCCGGTGGAGGGTACGCAAAGGTTTATTCCGGGCGTGACGGCCATGTGCTGCTCACGCTCAAGGCTGAAAATCCTGCGGATAGCTTTGGGCGGCATGCCACCGGTGTAGGCGATGTGGACCGCGACGGCTTCGCCGATGTTCTGGTCGGCGCTCCCGACAATAACGCCGGGGGCGCAAAGGCGGGGCGCGCATATCTCTACTCGGGGAAGGACGGACATCCGCTTCTGACCTTGACCGGCGAGCACCCGGGGGATGGCTTCGGGAGTACCGTTTCCGGGTTCACCGATAAGGATCACATTCTTCTGCTGGTGGGTGCACCCAATGCCGGGCCGAAGCAGACCGGACGCACCTACGTCTACGATGCGCTCACGACGAAGCCGAAGTTCATCATTGAATCCGATGAAACGGGCGCGGCACTGGGAGCTATGTTCTTATCAGTTCCCGGCGATGTGGATGGAGACGGCTTTCCGGACGTATATGCCTCGGACTGGTCGAATAGCGCCAGAGGACCGAGGACGGGCCGCGTCTATGTGCACTCGGGGAAGGACGGTCATCGTCTTTTGACGCTCACCGGCGAGACCGCGGGAGAAGGTTTCGGCACCAGCCCATCGGTAGCGGGCGATGTGGATGGCGACGGTCACGCGGATCTCATCGTCGGAGCCTGGCAGTACAGCGGCGCGGCGGTGGGCGGGGGGCGCGCCTATCTGTATTCCGGAAAGGACGGTCACCTCATCAAGACCTTCACCTGTCGAATTCCGGGAGATACGTTTGGGTTCGATGCTGTCACCATGGGCGATGTCGACGGTGACGGAATGGCCGACTTCTTGATTACGTCGGGATGGAGCGGCGTCCACGGCTTTCACTCGGGGCGCGTGTTCATCATCTCCAGCGACGTCAAGCGTGCCGCCGTTAGTGCTCCAGGCTCTCGCTAGCCGTCAGTGACCCCGCGGGCGGGCGCAGCAACAAGCGGTCACTTTCCGAGTCATAAGTGAAAATCTCCGCGTAGCGTCCCCAGTTGAGAGCGGTATCGATCTGCGCCTGCACCTCGCTCTCGGGGAAATGTTCGTCGAGAATGTCGCGAAAAAATTCCAGCGTCATGGCTCCGTCGGCCTTGCTTTCCAGAGTGCGGCGTACTTGTTGCAACAGAGTCACGTGTGAAAGTATGGCTTCACGGAACAGGACTTTTCGTTCCGCGATATCCGCCTCGACGAACGTTTTCCCCGCGGTGGTCAATGCCAGATCGCCGTGGTGAGAGGTAGCGAAACCCATGAGCGTGGCTGCCTCGACGATGGGCAATAGATCGTCCACCTCCATTAAGAGCTCCTCCGCCACGTGATAGAGATCGTCCTTCCCGCCCCTGTCGTTGAGCAGTTCGAGCAACCCGGCAATGCCCCCGGGGCGCGCGTGCGGCAACATTTGATAGGGAGACTTCTGCGCTTGTGCAGCGGCCGTCGGTGGAGCGAACTCCCGCTCCGGCTTGGTCATCACCTTGTAGATGTAATCCACATAAAGAACGAATTCAGCGGCGCCGCGGTCTCTGGGGTGCGGCAAGCCAACTCTGAAGTCAGCGCGAATTTTTGCCGGATTGCGGCTCAGAACGATGATGCGATCCGCCAGCAGAACCGCTTCCTCGATGTTGTGAGTGACCAGGAAAATGCTGCGTGTCGGGACCTTCTTGCCCAGCCACAACTCCAGAAGTTCGCCGCGCAGGTTCTCGGCGGTCAAAACGTCGAGCGCTGAGAACGGCTCATCCATGAACAGGACTTCAGGTTCCACCGCCAGGGCGCGGGCAAAACCCACGCGCTGTTTCATGCCCCCGGAGAGTTCCTTCGGGTAGGCGGACTCGAATCCCTTTAGTCCCACGGAATCCAGGGCGCGCAGGGCTCGCGGATGGCGTTCCCCGTGGGTCAGGCCACGCGCCATCAGCGGCGCTTCGACATTGTCCAGAACCGTGAGCCAGGGAAATAAGGCAAAGCTCTGGAACACGATGGCGACGTTGGGCTTGCATTCGCCGAGCGGTTTGCCATGCCACAAGACCTCTCCCGAGGTGGGTGCGGTGAGTCCAGCCAGAATGCGGAGCAGCGTCGACTTGCCGGAGCCTGAGGCTCCGAGGAGCGCAATGATGGTGTTCGCTTCGAGGGCCAGATTCGTGGGCGCGATGACCTGCACCGCCCTTCCGTCAGGTTGCTGAAAGCTCTTCTCCACCGCCTTCGCTTCGAGAATGGGCTCCTCAACCTCCGGGCGCGGCGCTGGAGTGGGAGCGGAAACCGGTGTTGCCACGGCTTCTGCCTTTGCGGGAGTCTCCTCAACTTCATGTACTGGTGGCTGCGCGGACAACTCGTTCATCAAATGCTGCCACGCTTCTTCCGGCAGTTCGTCCAGGAATCGCATACGATCGGCAGTTTCCACCCGGTCAATGATGGAGCGGATATCCGCTTCCGACCGGGAATGCAGGAGGACGTAGGAGTGGTAGTAAGGAAATCGGGGAAGCAGGGCAGCTGCGAAACTCGGCGTTAACTCACGGAACAGCGTTTGTTGCTCTTCGAAGGGAATGCTCATCAACAGTTCCGCGGCCGCCACGGGATCGAACTGCTGTAGATGGAGAGCAGCCTCGGTGCGCTGCCCTCGCGACAAAGCATCGCGAAGTTGCTCTCCCGCCTGCGAATTTGTGTGCTGGTTCATCGTCCTACTCTGCCTGACCAGAACCGTCAGCAACTATGACGTGGTAGGGATACTATAATCTGGGAGCCATGCTACGGACGAAGCCGGGTGTGGATATTCCCTCGAGGTGAGCTTCCCATGCCGCAACAGAATGGACCCGAGTCAAGACCGAAGCCCTCCGAACCGGTCGTGGAGCACGTCTCCAACGCTCACGAATTGTTGCAAGCGCTGCGAAAAAGGATCGGAGAGCATCCCGAGCTGGCCGAAGCCATCGTGAAGCTCGAGACTGCCTTGAGTATCCTGACGGTGAAAACCGCCGGAATGCTGTAGCAAAACTGGGTTTCAATGTGGGCGCGGGCGTCGCCGCCCGTGCGGGCCCAGATGAAATCCGTGTTGAGTCACAGTTTCCGTTAGTGAGAGGGTAGCGGGGCCGAGGATTTCTCCGCTGTCGTGGGCTCGGTGACGTTGTTTTCCAGCGCGGCCATTTCTTTCCGGGCCGCTTCAGTATCCGGTCCCGATGGCTCTTCCCGGAGGAAAGTCTGGAACTCGCTCAACGCATCGGCTGTTTTGTTCTCCTGCTGCAGCGCGCGGACGGCAATATAGTGTGCCAGGGCCTGCGACTCGTGAGGTTGAGAGTGCACTCTGCGACAGAGGGTAACGGCCGCCGCAAAATGTCCGGCCAGGAGTTCGACATTTGCCAGCAGCATGAGATTCTGAGCGTTGCCCGGATCGGCGAACACGGCGTCAGTCAGCAGCCTCTCGGCTTCCGAAAGGTTATGCTCGCCCACCGCCAGTTTCGCAAGGTTGACATAGGCTGGCACAAAACGAGCATTAACCCGGATGGCGTTTTGCAGCGCCTCGCGATCCCGTATCCCGTCGCCCAGCCTGGCATAGATGGCGCCTAAGTCATTGTAGGCGGCGGCATAGTCAGGGTAGATGGCCAGCGCTTTCAGGAGTTGTTCCTTGGCCTTGGTCCAATCTCCCTTCCGTATCTCGATCCCGGCCCTTTGGTACTCTTTCCGGGCCTTGTTGGGGACATTCAGATCCGCGACGGCCACGGTCGACATGCCGCCTGATCGATTGATATCTCGAGAAAGGGCGTTGACAGCAAGGTTCAGAAGGAGAGCGAGGACGACGAGCGGGCGCCGGGAGATCATGATTGCCTCCTCGAACTGCCATCAGGGCGCCGATCATCATAACATTAACATCCGTAGACAATAACTAATAACACAGTGTTGAGTACGTGGAGTGAAATCGCTGAAGTGAGGACTCGCAGGTGAAGAATGTTGGCGCGAGCGTCCTCGCTCGTGCTGGCGTCGAAACTGAGCGCCGCACGAGCGGAGGCGCTCGCGCCTACATTAGCTAGAGCCAGCCCTTGGCACGTGCGATTCGTGCCGCCTCCACACGGTTGGTTGCTCCGAGCTTGCTGATTGCTTCGGAGAGGTAGTTGCGGACGGTGCCCTCGGATAATTTGAGTTCCACGGCGATGTCCCCGCTGGCCCGGCCTTCGCCCGCCAGACGCAGGACTTGCCGTTCGCGGTCGGTTAGAGGGTCAGGCTCGGCCCAGGCTTCTGTTGCCAGCTCGGGATCGATCACCCGCAGACCCTGGTGCACGCGCCGTACGGCTTCAGCCAGTTGTTGTGCGGGCATGTCCTTAAGCAGATATCCGGAAGCGCCTGCTTCGAGCGAACGCCGTAAATATCCGGCGCGCGCGAAGGTGGTGAGAATGATGACGCGGGTTCCAGTGTGCCGCCGTTTGAGTTCTCCGGCCACATCCAATCCGGTCATCCCGGGCATTTCTATGTCGGTGATAAAGACGTCAGGTTGATGTTCCAGAACTGCGGCCAGCGCCTCTTTTCCGTTTCGCGACTGGGCTACCACTCCGATATCGTCTTCAATTTCGAGCAAAGCCGCGAGCGCACCCAGGACCATGACCTGGTCTTCGGCAATGACGACCCGAATGGTTTTGCGCCCGTTCTTCGAGGGCTGCGTCATTGTGGGGATCCTTTTTCCGGGGAGAGCGGAAACTCTATCCTGAGACGGGTTCCGGCCTGTGTATCGCGCTCCAGAGTGCCGCCCAGGGCCTCGATGCGCTCGCGCATGCCGCGCAGGCCGTTGCCCTCGAGCGGGCCACCGCCGCGGCCGTCGTCGTGGATTTCCAGGCGGCAATTCCCGTTCAGGGGTTGCAGACGCAGAAGACAATTGTGCGCCCCGGCGTGACGAACGACGTTGGTCACGGCTTCCCGTACCACCAATGCCACCACGCTCTCCTGCGCGGGAGTGAGAGGAATCTCGGCGGATTCGGACTTCACCACCACGCCTGCCGTTTCCAGGGTTGCCCTGGCCTGCTTGAGTTCTGACGCCAGGCTGTCCGCGCGATATCCGCGGATGGTGTTGCGAACTTCGGCCAAGGCCTCGCGTGAAGTTCGCTCTACATCTCCGATCTCAGTTTTTGCTCGTTCGGGATCGCGGTCGATGAGCTTTCCCGCCAGTTCCGATTTCAGGATGATGACGGAAAGGGTGTGGCCCAGGACATCGTGTAAATCGCGCGCAATGCGTTCTCGTTCCGCGACTTTGGCCAGATGCTCGATTTCCTGATTAGCCGACTTCAGTTCGTGGTACATGCGGGTGCGCTGCGCGAAATAAATATTGGTGCCGCCGACAATCACGGAGAGCCCGCCGGCGTAAAACGCAAACCATCCAGATAAATGCAGCAGCCAGGTCTCGAGTCCGACCACAGCCAGAATCACCCCAATGAGACTCAGGACGGCGAGTTCGCTCCGCACGAAGTAAGGCAGTAACGCCGCGGCGAAAATGAAGAAGCAGGCGGCGCCGCCGTTCCAAGGAGCATACAAAGTGCCCACCAACAGCATGGCGCCCAGACCGGCTAGTTGACGGGGTCTTCGTTCCGTCCACAGCACGCCGAAGTAGAGGGCCAGGAATACGACCGTACCCAAAGCGGTAAGCAGCCACTCTTTCCGGCTAGCGTGATCAAAGATGGGTTGCAGAAAGAAGAAGACAAAATAGGCCAGCGGCGTGTAGAAGGCCCAGTTGTGCTCCGGCTTTCTGGTTACAACTTTCATGTCAGTGCCAGGCTAGCGCTTTTCGTGGGGATGCGCCGGATCGCTCCGGTGGTGTCCCGGCCACATTATTCCACAGGCGAACAGCAGCGAAACGGCCAGCAGCAGAATAAGCAGGCCAAACTGGCCCCGGACCAGCAGCACAGAAACCGCCAGCAGAACCAGGAACCAACCCGCGGTACAACCCTTCATTGTCGCCATAGATCCCCCCTCCTACCCATACGCCTTGGCTTCGTCACGCTGTGAACCGAGGCGGGCGAATCCCAGGCAGATCAAAGTGAAGCCGATCAAAACCTCCCAGTGCGTCCAGTTGGATTCGTGCTGTCCGCCGCCGATGACCCCCAACGCCAGTTGCGCCAAGTGGTACGGCGGCAAGATGTGGGCAAATTCGCGCAGCAGTTTGGGCAAGAACATGAGCGGAACCCAGAGCCCGGAGCAAAATGACAAAGGAAGATAAATCAGATTGAGAATGCCGACGGCTGAGTTCGGACCGGCGAAATATCCGACGGCCAGTCCCAGGGCACAGAAGGGAAGCGAACCCAGCATGAGCGTAAGGAGCAGCTTCAGGACAACCAGGGCTGGCAGATGCACACCGCCGAATGCGAAACCCAACCCGAACAAGCACGACAAGACAATGACGCTGAAGATGAGGCTCATTCCTATCTTGGCAGCGAAATAGGCGGCTGGGGGCATGGGGCTGGCGCGCTTCAGTTGCAGCCATCCCAGTCCACGCTCAGCAGCGAGGCCTCCCGCGGTGCCGAATAGCGAGGTACCCATCACTCCAAAAGTGCCATAGGTTGCGATCAGGTAGGTGGCGAAGTGCGTGCCCTCGACGCTAGCTTCCCTTGGATTCAACACCAGGCCAAACAGAACGTAGAACATCACCGGGAAACCGATCACGGAGAGTGAATAGGCGCGCAAACGCAGGCGCGTCAGGAATTCGTACTTCATTTCCTTGAGATAAATCGCCAGTTTGTGGTTGAGCGGACGTGCCAGCTGGTGGCGCAGGATCGCAGTCGAAGCGGTTGCCATGATCATCTACCTCCGTGAGTTCGGGGCTGAGAATCGCCATTACCGTCTTGGGTGAGAGCCAAGAAGGCTTCTTCCAAGCCAGCGCTCGTCACCTCGATGCCACTGAGGTTGGGGTCACACCGGAATAACTCACGCAGAATCGGCTCTGCCTCTGAAACGCGAATCTCGTAGCCAGAGCGATCGCGGCGGATCTCGAGTACCCCCGGGAGAGCTCCCAGCGTTTCCAAAGACAGCGTGCTCACGCAGCGAATGCGGCGTCCCGAAGTCTTGGCCTTGATTTCCGCCGGAGTCCCTTGGGCGATAATTTCCCCGCGGTTGACCACCACGACCCGGTCGGCGAGGGCGTCCGCCTCTTCGAGGTAATGGGTGGTAAGCAGCACCGTCTTGCCCCGCACCACCAGTTTGCGGATCTGCTCCCAGAGCAATCGCCGCGCCTCGACATCGAGGCCGACGGTGGGCTCATCCAGAAACAGGAGGTCGGGATTACCACAAACAGCGAGGGCGAACAGCAACCTCTGTTTCTGTCCGCCGGAGAGCTCGCCGAAAATGCGGTCCTTGATTTCTTCAAGGCCGGCAATGGCCAGGGTCTCTGCCAAGGGCAGAGGCTGCGGGTAATAAGAAGAGAACAGGTCGATGTGCTCCCGCACCCTGAGGGTTTCCGGGACCTTGGCCACCTGAAGCATGACTCCGGTTCGGACCCGGACCTCGGAATCGATCGGGTTCCCGCCAAAGACGCTGACCGACCCCGCAGTGGGCCGAAACAGCCCAAGAAAAAGCTTCACCGCGGTGGTCTTGCCGGCGCCGTTGGGCCCGAGCAGTGCGACCAGTTCGCCTGCCCGGATCGCCAGGTCAACATTGCGCAGCGCAGCCACGGTTTCAAAGCTCTTGCTGACGCCGCTAAGACTCGCAACCACAGCGCGGTCACGGTCTGGTGCCTCAGAAACTAGGGGTTCATAGCTTCGATCAGCGGTTTCTTGCCATGAAGCGGTCATCCTAATATACCCCCACTAGTTAGTGGGTTGCGGAAAAACTCGTAAATCGGTGTTTGGAGTCTTGAAAGAGTGCGGCCTCAGCCCCGCCGTCACCATCTCTGAAAGGACTTACGGCAAGGCTCGAAGCCGTGCCCTTTCAAGACTCCATCGCCGTGCGGTTTTCCGCAGCCCCTTACGCGATCTGTTGTCTCTGCAGTCATCCTCGGGGAACAGGCGCGGGAGCGCCAGTGAGGATCATCATCAGGTTTCAGTGACAAATGTCATTTTCTCGTCTCTTCATGCACTTACAGAACACCAGAGGGCACGGCTCCGGTATAATCCCAAGTTTGGCCGGACGCAGCTCGAGTGCTTGGTCAGCCAGACTCAACATGCTTGAGGTCAACCCAAATGCTAGCGGGCGAGGTGTGATGCAGATACGGGAAGGGGTTCAAGTAGCTGGCATGAGCGATCTGGGTTGCCAGCGGGAGAATAACGAAGACCGCTTTTCTTATTGGGAACCCGCCAGCGACGCGGAGTTTGCGCGCAAGGGCAGGCTGGCCATTGTGGCCGATGGCATGGGGGGACACGAAGGCGGACAGGAAGCCAGCCGCATCGCCGTCGAAGTGATCGAGGAGGTCTATTCCCAACCGACGGACAGCGACCCGCAATTGCAACTCCTCATCGGTTTTCGCCAGGCTCATCAGCAGATCGTGCAGTATGCCGTGCAACACCCCGAATTCCGCGGCATGGGCACCACTTGCACCGCGATTGTTCTGCTGGCGAACCGCCTCTATTATGGTCACATCGGTGACAGCCGCCTGTATCGCGTGCGTGGCCACGAGATCAGCCGGCTGACACGGGATCACTCCTACGTGGGCCGCCTCTTCGAAAATGGCGTGATTACGGCCGAAGAGGCCGAATCGCACCCCCAGAGACACATTCTTACCGCGGCGCTGGGAACCGGACCCGAATTCACTCCTGACTCTCCTGACCGTCCTATCCCGCTGGAAACTGGCGATACCCTGGTGCTTTGCAGCGATGGATTGTGGGGGCCACTCACCGATCATGAAATCCAGCAGGCGGTCAGCGAAAATACACCCGCGGAGGCTTGCCGGGTGCTCATCGACTTGACCCGGCAGCGCGGCGGCCCGGATAACATCACTCTGCAAGTGCTGCGCCTGCGCTGAAACGTGTTCGGTTTCATGCATTCAAGATGCAAATCCCTGCGGTCTTGCCGCCCGGGGCCGTTTTGTCGTAAGGCCTGCAGTCCTCTCATTCCCAAATAGTTAGATCTTTTTTTCGGCCGCCTGCGAGCTGGCTGAACAATTGCTAAGGTCGGTCATGTCGATAAACTCTATTGAACCAATCGAGTTTATCGTGTAATCTGCAGAACATGAAAATCTCCCAAAAAGGTCTCTACGCCCTGCAAGCCATGATGATGCTGGCCCGCCACTACAACCAGGGAGCTATCCGCATCCGCGATGTCGCCTACGAAGAGGCTCTTCCGGAAAAATTTCTGGAGTTGATCCTGCTGGAACTGAAGAATGCGCGCATCGTCGAGAGTGTACGCGGCGCCAAGGGCGGATATCAGCTGCGCCGTGCTCCTTCCGAAATTCACCTCAGCGAGATCATCCGCTTGATTGACGGGCCGCTGGCTCCTTTCGGGGACGCCGAGCAATTACGCAGCCTGATTGATCGCGACGCCGAGCATCGAGCTCTCTACCAGGTCTTCCTCGACGTTCGCAACGCCGCTGCCCGCATTTTGGAGCACACCAGTCTGGCCGATATCGTTGGACCGAAATCCCCGGAAACAAGAAAGGGCCGCAGGAAGAAAGGTGAATCGAGCAGCGTTCTACCGATGGTGGTCCACGGGAACCCGCGGAGCAAAGATGAATAAGAGGCTTGCCTGGGTCCTCGTTCTTGCATTTGCTTTTGCTGGAGTTCAGGGATTCGCTCAGACTGTAGTCCGGGTCGGAGCGTTTCCTAACATTACCCACGCGCAGGCGATGGTGGGCAAGGCGAATGGATGGTTTGAGAAAGCGCTAGGTTCGGGTGCGAGAGTGGAATGGACGAGCTTCAACGCCGGACCTTCAGCGATCGAGGCTTTGTTTGCCGGCGCCATTGACATGACCTACATTGGCCCCAATCCGACCATCAGTGGATATGTCCGCTCCAACGGTGAGGCCTTGCGAGTGGTTGCCGGGGCAGCCAGCGGCGGGGTGGCTTTGGTGGTGCGCAATGATTCGGGAATCAACAAGGCCGAAGACTTTCAGGGCAAGAAAGTGGCCTCACCCCAGCTGGGAAATACGCAAGACGTAGCGTTGCGGGCGTGGTTGAAGGCACAGGGCCTGAAGCCGACTGACAAAGGTGGCAACGTGCAGGTGATTCCTCTGGCTAATCCCGACCAGCTTACGATGTTTCTACAGAAGCAACTGGACGCTTCCTGGGCTCCGGAACCCTGGGCGACGCGCCTGATTCACGAGGGCAACGCACACCTGTTCCTGGATGAACGCGACCTGTGGCCGAAGGGGCAATTTGTCATCACCAATCTGATCGTGAGCACCAAGTTTCTCCATGAGCATCCCGACCTGGTGAAAAAGTGGCTGGCGGTTCATGTGGAGCTCACGGACTGGATCAATGCGAACCCCGCTGAAGCCAAGACGATTGTGAATCGGCAAATCCAGAAGGAAACCGGGAAAGCATTGCCCCCGGTCGTGCTGGACGAGGCTTTCGGAAGACTGCAGGTGACCTATGACCCGATCCGAAGTTCTCTCCTGACCTCGGCGCGTTCCGCCTACGAAGCAGGTTTCCTGGGGAGGCAGATGCCGGATCTTTCCGGCCTGTACGACTTGAGTTTGCTGAATCAAGTGTTGGCAGACAAAAGAAAGAAGGCAATCCAATGACCCCGAATCCGGTGCTCCAACCTTCGTTTTCTGCCGACTTCAGACAGCCGGTGCGCGGCTTGGGCCGTGGCAAGGCGGCGGGCACGGCTGTTCTTACGTCACGCCATCTGGACCCGAGTGCATTGCCCAAACTTTCGCTGCACGGTATCTCGCTCAGTTACAAAACCAATGACGGATCACGGCTTCTGGCGCTGGAGGACATTAATCTGCAGGTTCGTCCCGGCGAATTCCTTTGCATCGTCGGTCCCTCGGGCTGCGGAAAGTCGACGCTCCTGCATTTGATTGCGGGACTGCAAGCTGCGACTTCGGGCAGGATTCTGGTGGATGACAAGACGATCGCCGGTCCCGGTACTGACCGCATTCTCATCTTTCAGGAACTTGGTCTTTTCCCCTGGCTCAGCGTAGCGGGGAACGTTGAGTTCGGCATGAAGATGAAAGGTATCCCAAGGGCGGAGCGCCGGGAGAAGGTCGAGCATTACTTGCGCCTGGTGCATCTTGCCCAGTTCAAAGACAGCTATATCCACCAGCTTTCGGGCGGGATGCGGCAGCGTGTGGCACTGGCTCGTGCTCTGGCTTCCGAACCGGATGTCCTGTTGATGGACGAGCCCTTCGCTGCCCTGGACGCACAAACCCGCGACCTGCTGCACGACGAACTGGAGCGTATTTGGGCGGAGACGGGACGAACCATTATTTTTGTTACCCACAATGTGCGGGAGGCCGTGCGTCTGGGTGATCGCGTCGTGCTCTTTACTTTCCGGCCAGGACGCATCAAACGCGAATACGGCATTGACCTTCCCCGGCCTCGCCATTTGGAAGACGTAACCGTCGCCAAGAACGCGCGTGAAATTCTGGACGACTTGCGCGAAGAGATCAACAAGTCACTCGAGGAGCAGTACGGCTATGAAGCGGTTCGCTAAGCACGCTATTTTCTATTCCGTCCTGGTGGCCATCTGGGTCGTACTGGCCAAGTGGAAAATCTGGCCGCCCTACGTGTTCCCAGCTCCCCAGGGAGTGCTGGAATCGCTGCAAGCCGGCTTTGCGGATCATAGTTTCTGGATTGCCATTGCCGTCAGCATGAAGCGCATGGTTCTCGGTTACACCTTGTCGGTCGTCCTGGGGATGATTCTGGGTCTGGGGGTTGCGAGCAACAAGTTTCTGGAGGAAACCATGGGCGGCCTGCTGGTGAGTCTGCAAAGTCTGCCCAGCATCTGCTGGCTGCCCCTGGCGGTGTTGTGGTTCGGCCTGACGGAGAAAGCAATTCTTTTCGTCGTGGTCATGGGGTCTCTGTTGTCGGTGACCATCGCCATGGAAACTGGGCGCCAGCAGATGCCAAAGATCTACGGCATGGCCGGAAGGAATCTGGGGGCGCGGGGGTTTCCCTTGTTCTGGTACGTGCTGTTACCCGCAAGCTTGCCCTACATCGTCTCCGGGCTAAAACAGGGGTGGGCCTTTGCCTGGCGTTCTCTGATTTCCGGGGAAATGATTTTCGTAAGCTTGGGATTAGGGCAGTTGTTGATGATGGGGCGCGATCTGAACGACATGAGCCAGGTAATCGCAGTCATGATTCTGATTATCGGGATTGGCTATGTCGTCGATGGCCTGGTATTCAAAACCATCGAGCGTCGTCTGCAACAGAAGTGGGGCTTGACCCCGGCCACGTAAGGGTTGGGTCAAGTTGTTTCTTGGTGGTTTCCGCGGGAGAAACAGTTTGGGGGGGTAGGGCCGGTTCGTAATACAAGTAACTGGATAGAGATAGTTATGATTGTGACGCTGTGGAAAATGATTCGTTCGACACAAACCATAAGGAGCATGCGCATGCCAGGACGTTCACGATGGTTAACCTCAGCTGTGGTTCTTTTGACGTTGAACCCGGCTGTTTTCGCCCAATCCTCACCGCCTTCGAAGACTACGAAAAAGGCGGCTACCAAATCCGACACGGTCACGGTGAAAGAAGTCCAGGACCTGAAAGACGCCGTGGCGGCCCAACAGCAGCAGATCCGGCAGCAGAACCAGTTGGTGGATCAGCTAAGGTCCCAAGTCAAACAGCTACTGGATGCTACGCAACAGGCCAATGCAGTCGCAGAGAACGCCCGAAGCAACGTGGACCAGGCCAAGAGCGCCGCAGTTCAGGCGCAGCAATCGGCAACCGAGGCCAAGAGCGTCGCCGACCAGGCTTCCACCAATGCCACGGAAGTGAAGGGCGAGCTGGCCGCGGTCAGCACGAAAGAACAGGACACCAACCGGCAACTCACCGCTCTGCAGGCGTTAATAGGGCGATTCCGCTTCAGCGGCGATGTGCGGATACGCGGCGAGGGTTACCACCAAGCCACCGTTCCCGACCGCAACCGCGCCCGCATTCGCGTGCGGCTCGGAATCGACGGACAGCTGAACGAAGACTTCATCGGCGGCTTCGCGCTGGCCACTGGTTCGATAGGTGATCCGAGCTCGACCAACGAAACCCTCACTAACGTCTTTGACCGCAAGACTATCGCTCTCGATCGCGGGTTCATCACCTATAATCCGGTGGCTCACAACTGGCTTTCTCTGACTGGCGGAAAGTTTGCCTTCCCGTGGCAACGGACCTCGGTCAGCTTCGATCCCGACATTAATCCCGAAGGCTTCAACCAGAAGGTCTCGTTTAATTTTTCCGGCCCGATCAAGAATTTCACGGCGCAGGGAATCGAACTGCTGTACAACGAAGCTAACAGCAAAACCGCCACTGGATCGCAGGATTCCTACGCTTTGGGCGGGCAGGTGTCAGTCAGGTTGCAGTTTGGCCCGTGGACGGCAACCCCGTCACTGTTGAGCTTGAAGTGGAATCGTCCAGATGCCATCTTGCAGGCGAGTGCCTTTGCAACCGCCGCCACCAGCACAGGGTTCCTGCCCGCCGGCAGTACGACTCCGGTAACCGGCATTCCGATCAACGGGGAAGGTCAAGGCTGCGCCAAAGGGAATCAGCTGCCGTCATTCGCGCCTTGCGCATTCGCGCCCAATGGAATGACCAACTCCACCTTTGTCGATTCCAAGGGCATCCCCCATTTCTATTCTGAGTTCAACTATGTCGATTTCATCGTGAACAACCAGATCCAGGATGGAATCACGCGCCTGCCTATCAATCTGATGGTCGAGTTGCTGGATAACCCAGATGCGGCTGCTCACCCCCTGGACAGCAAAGGCAAGGTTATCAGCGGCCTGGGTAGCCAGAACAAGGAATATGGATTCGACTTCAGTCTAGGACAAGTCAAGAACAAGAACGATGTGCAGTTCGGTTACTCGTGGTATCGCGAAGAACAGGATGCAGCGATCGCTTCATTCGTGGAAAGCGATCAGAGGGCGCCCACCAACATCTTGCAGAACCGCTTCTACGCTTTGTGGAAGCTTCGCGCCAACGCACTCGCCAGCTTCACATGGTGGCATGGGCGTGTCTTGAACAGCTATCTGGAGAATAACGCCGCTCTGTTTAACAACTACAGCAGTGTGGCCACCATCTCCAAGGCAGGTGAGGTGGAGCCGTATCTCAACCGCTTGCAATTTGACCTGATTTATACGTTCTAGGCTGGCGCTTGGACGCGTGTAATCCACTCCGGGATCAACGGGCCAGTCGGAGGCTATCAGATCTCCACTGGCTTCTGGGGTCGTGTTTTACTGCAAGGCGAAAACATACGCCGCACCCTGACATGGATCGGATGAACTGGCGGTGGCGCACGGTGCACCCAAGCCGGCCGTGCTCCCGCTGATGGCCACTGAGAAACCAAGCTCATGGCCAGGCGCAGCATCCACGGCCTTCAGAGTGTAGCTTTGAGTCTTAGTGATCCATCCTGTCTTGGGGCGTGTGAATATGTAGGCAATGCCGTTACCGCCAGAGATTGATTGCGGCGCTCCCGCCACTGCCGTGCCGCCGCTGAACGAGACGGAATAGCCAAGCTGGTCGCCCGCCACGCCTTTAGACGTCGTGAGTTTGGCCGTCTCGGTACTGCTCACCCAACCGGTCGTAGGCTTCGAGAAGGCATAGACTGCGCCCTGCTGTGGATTTGATCCGATGGTTGCATTGGGCGCCCCGAGCACGACCGAGGATCCATTGACTGAGACCGCTGTGCCCAACATGTCTCCCGCTGCTCCGTCGGAGGCAGTTAACTTGGCGTTGAAGTTTCCCGTCGTCTTCCATCCAGCCTTCGGTCGGTTAAATTCGTAGGCGGCGCCCTGTGCTGAGTTGGTGCCAATGTTCGCGTAGCGCGCCCCAGCTACAAAAGTGATGCCGTCGATGGAAACGGAATAACCGAACTGATCGCCGCGGGCACCATCCTTGGCCGTCAACTTGCCGTTAAAGGCTGAAGTCGTCGTCCACCCGCCCGCGGGTTCCACGAAGATATAGGCAGCACCCTGATATGGATGGGATCCGATGGTAGCTCCGTCCGCGCCTACCGCAACCGTGTCGCCGCTGACCGCCACAGAGGAACCCAAAAAGGCATCCAACCCACCGTCGGAGGCCGTTAATTTGGCCGTTTCCGTCATGTTGGTCCATCCCCCCGCGGGTTCCACGAATACATACGCCGCACCCTGCAGGGGATTCGCGCCGACATTGGCTCCAGGCGCGCCCGCCACGATTGTATTGCCGTTGATAGACACTGAAGCCCCCAGCACATTGCCCGGCGCCCCGTCGGAGGCGACCAGCTTGGCGGTTTCGGTCATTGTGGCCCAGCCGCCTGCCGGCATCACGAACACGTAGGCGGCTCCCTGCTGGAAATTGGATCCGACTGTCACGAAAGGTGAACCTACCACCAGCGTGTTCCCGCTCATGGCGACCGCGTAACCCAGATCGCCGTAGGTCTCTGGGTCGGAAGCAGTCAATTCCGCCAGCTGCACCCACGGATCAATGACAACCGGGTATCGAGCCCCGGCATCCTCAACGTTCAAGGACAGTAACCCATCCTGCAACTGTACCCATGACCGCAGTTCCTTGCCGGTGGCATCGTAGGCAGTCAACCCGCGATAGCTGAGCGCTGGTTTGCCATCGTGACCCAGCAGAGTCACACCCTTGCCGCTCTCATCGATCATTGTCGGCTCTCCCGACATTCTTAGCCTGACCGTCAGCGGCTGTTTGTTTCCCTGGCCCGGAGGGCTATCAATTGTGAATCCCTCTTCCAGTCCTAAGGGTCCATTCACATACCATTCCGTCAGATGGCCACGGCGGTACTCGACGCGATTCAAGTGAGCCTCAGGAACGGTGGCATCGCTTTTCGCGATCACAGATCCGTATCCGTAGCCCTGAAACGCCAGGTTCCAGTGCGAACTTCCGCTCCGGATGTTGACACCGTCGGAAGTGAAGTCCGTGAGCAATTTGTGATGTGGATTCTCGACGCGGAATCCATCGCCCTGCGCCTGTGTCTGAAAACCGGCGATGTCATGTCCGAGAGCGTTGGAGATTCTGGATTGTGCTACTGCGGGCAGGCTTGATAGCTGCGAGACATTATTTCGCTTAGAGGTACTCCCACACAATGATACCGTTAGCGACAACGCGAAGACAAAGGTGACCCACCGGGTGCGCATTAAATCCTCCGACGATCGACACGGCTGTACTATGCGTCAGGCCTATATTGGTGTCAAGATGAAAGACTTTGCATGTCATCACACGACAGAAGCATTTCTGCGCTGATTTTTCTGATCTTGTTGCCGTTGTGCGGCGAACTACTCGGTTGCCGTCGCGGTGAAGGTTGCAGTAACAAATCCTGGGCTGGATGCCGTAACTTTGTATACCCCGGGCTCGTCTGGCAAAGTGTATCTTGTGGCCGCGGTTCCCTGGCTATCGGTTACAGGACTTAGGACGGTGAAGCTGCCGCCGCTTCCGCCGTCACTGTAGTTAATGGTTACACCGGGGATGGGGCTGCCAGTGTAGGCGTCAGTAACCGTCACGCGCAATGCCCTCGAGAGCTTCGTGCCGGCTGCACCGGTTTGATTGTTTCCCGCAGTTGCCTTGATATTGGGGAAGAGACCCATGACCGTCACGTTGTCCGTAGTGCCCACATAAACTTTGCCGTTGGCGACGGTGGGCAGCACAAAATGTGAGGTCACATGCAGCGGGTCCCGCGCAAGATTCTGGCTCGACGTATACAGAACCTTCAAGTTCGTGGCTTGAAATGCGTCCAGGAACGAAGTGGTTGCTTTCTCCACGACGCCCCATAAGATTCCGTTCGTTTGGCCATTGGCCGAAAGAGAAAAGAGGCTGGTGTGTTTATAGACCTTCGAAGTCGTCGCCACGGGCGAAGTGGACAACTGGCCGTTTGTCAGTGAAAACGCTTTGACCGGGTAACCACGAACCGCAAAATATACCAGATTGTTCCAATAGGTGGCCCCGCCGTCGATTTCAACTTCCGTGTCTGGTTCGGCATCGGGATCGAATATGACCTCTTGCACCACCTGGTCGACGGAATTGTACTGGCCCAGGTTGTCCCGGTTAACCAGGTAAATCGTCCCTGCCTTTCCCGCGATCACTGCGAGGTGAGGGTAGGTGCCAGTCTGGTCCGGTAGGAGAACAGGGCCCGAGGATCCGAGATCCAGGTCGTTCGAGGTGAGGTCCGCTTGATTGTGGGGACTGAAGTAGTCGGCGAGGGCAAAACTTCCGCCGGCGAACCTGAGCCTCATGAGTGTGTTGCCGTAGTCCAAGCCGCCGGTGTTGTAGTCGAAAAGTCCGTCGCCGGTGGCCATGTACACATCTCCGCTGCTGTCCACCGCCGGACCGTCTCCACCCATCCAGATGCCAGGCACGGCGCTCTGCGTCGGACCCACGTCGAGCAGGGCTAATTGTTGCAGGCTGCTGCTAGCGCTGTACGCCATCATCCATCCGGTGGAGGGCGGGTGTTGCTTGCAGCCCATGGTGCCAAAGCCGATGTAGAGCACACCATTGGAGAGCAGCAATGCCGGTCGCTGCATGCGGTGCTGGTCAGTAAAGGTTACAGGGTTACCGTTGCTAAGGTACGAAGCTTCAATCACCATCGATTCGCCAAATTTCTCCTGCCCCGTAGCAAGATCCAAGGCATGCAGCCGATGCACGTAGTTTCCATTCTCCTTTGTCTTAGCCACCAGATACATGATGTTGTTGACGGAATCGATGACCGGGGTCCCGAGGATACCCACTTCGGTGAAACCGCTTGCGGTGCAACCCTGGTCCGCGATGGGGACCGGCGTCACGCTCGGCGGGTCGATGAAGCTTGTGTGCCACAAAGGCGAAGCGTTGCTGCCGGTGTTGCTGTCCGCATCAAATGCGTAGACACTGTCATGCATGGTGGCAATGAACACCACGTTGTGAGTTGCCCCATTGATTTGCAGATTCGACATGTACAGGGGCTGCGCCACCACCAAGCCGTCCACTGGTTGAGTGAAGAGTTCGCCGAAGTGCGTGGTGTTGACCACAGACGGAGTCAGATAGGTTTCGTTGAGATTCTGTCCGGTGCGCGCGTTATCGTTGTGGTGCGTAAGTACCGAGACCTGGGCTGAGCTCGGCAGCAAGAGTACCACCAAGAGTAGGGCCACGCCGACGGAATCGGCCAGGCTTGTTGCCAAATCCCGACCTTGAAAGTGACGCTTCATATCCCTCCCGATTTCTTGCACAAGCCGCCAGCCGCCCGGCACGGGACGCCATTCTGTCCTGCAGGCCGGGTTATTCCGGCGCAGGAATCTCTCTTCGGCTCGAAAACCGGCGACAGTATACACTCCGTCCGACCGAACCCGACAAGATAGACCTAGTTACCCCGCCAGGGATAGAGGAGGCAGGCTCTAAGGTCTAGAGAAATTAGTTTTCGCCGCAGCATCTTGATTTTGGCAGGACCCTCACTTATCATCCGGATTAATTCGCGGCGCCGATTCGAGCCACGGATCGCGCTTTCTCCCCAGCGGATTACAAACCCCAACTAACCAATACTGCTAGCGAAGGGTGAGAGCATGGAATGGTCCGCACCGAAGTTCGAGGAAGTTTGCCTGAATTGCGAAATTAACTCCTACGCCAGCGCAAGACTGTGATTCGGTTCAGCATTTAGCCAGAATACGGGAATGCGCGGTGTCATCGGCTGTGCGCGATCGATAGGTGCCGTCCAGCCAGATTGCGTTCATCGATGTCTCTTCCGTTCCATCCGTAGTTCTCAAGTCCATTTTTGGTTTTTTGCCAGGATCTGCAAATGCGAATCAGCGAGGTTTCCGTGACACCTTACCGCTTTTCACGATGGCTTTCCGTTTTGCCTTTGATGCTTTTTAGCGCGGGCTTGCTCCACGGCCAGTCCACGAATGTGCTCACCTGGCAGAACAATATTTGGCGGGACGGAAAGAACGCCACTGAGACCACGCTGACCCAGGCGACCTTGAACAGCAGCCAGTTTGGGAAGATCTGTTCGACGGCCCCGGGCGCCATCGATGGCCAGATCTACGCACAACCTCTCGTGGTGACGGGGAGCATTCCGGGACATAACCACGTGGTTTATATCGAGACTCAGAATGACTCTGTCTACTTTATCGACGGGGACAGCCCAAATTGCGCGGTAATCAAACGTATCTCACTGCTGCAAGATGATGAGGAGCCAGTCGAATGCCACGACGTTGGCGGCAGGGAGTGCACTACGTTCAACCCGATCGTCGGGATCGTGGGAACCCCGGTGATCGACATCAGCAGCAACACGATGTATTTGGTGACTTGGACGGAATCGACGGCTGGGACCTGCTCAACCCAGGTGTCCAGGTCCTGCTTTACACACCGTCTCCACGCTTTGGACATAACCACCGGGGCCGAGAAGTACAAAGGGCCAGTCACGATTCCTTCCGTGACCATTGGGGAAAGTACTTTCTTTCCGATTAAGGAACTCCAAAGACCGGGGTTGCTTTTGTTGCCCCACGTCGAGGCTAACGGGCACAGCGCGGTGTATGTGGCGTTCTCTTCGATGGACGGTTCGGGAGTAGTCGGTAAGAGCATTCCGAATGGCTGGGTGTTCAGCTTCGATGCCAAGAACCTGTCGGTCGCACCCGTCGCATGGACCACTACTCCGGACGGCGAAGGCGGAGGCATATGGATGAGCGGAGCTGGCCTGGCGGCAGCGATCGATAAGCCTGGCGGAAACCAGTACATCTTCGTGGCCACTGGTGACGGGACTTTCGACGCGGAAAATGGCGGGTCAGATTACGGTGACAGTTTTGTGAAACTGACCACCAATCTCACGGTTAGCGACTACTTTACTCCGTACAATCAATACTGCGATGACTTCGAGGACACGGATTTCGGGTCGGGCGGTGTGATGTTGATGCCCAACGGGACGGCCTCGAGCACGATCGACTTTGCCATTGCGAACGGGAAAGACGGAAACATCTATGTGATGGATCGCGCTAATGCCGGTGGCTACCAGGGTCCGAACCTGGACACTTGTCCGACTTCGGGGACCAACCTAAACTACGAAAGTTTCTCGGCATCGACCAAGAGGTTCTACAGTACAGGCGCTTTCTGGAACAATCATCTGTATTCCATCGCCAACAATTCGCCGCTGCGAAAGTACAAGATCAGTGGTACCAGCTGCGATCCCGCGCCGATCTGTACTACCCCGACAGCCAGCACTGCAATCAGCTTCGGCTTCGGTTCGGCTCCAGGGATCTCTTCAAACAACAACATAACCGGAACGGCTATCGCGTGGGCAATCAAGGGAAACGGGTGGCCTACCGAGAATCAGAATGTGCACCCGGCGCCGGCCGTGCTTTACGCCTTCGACGCCGAACACAATACGTCACACCTGATTCCCGAGTTGTGGGACAGCACGCAATGCCCGACTCGGGACATTGCTGGGAACTCGACGAAGTTTGCCGTGCCAACCATCGCCAATGGCAGGGTTTTTATTGGCACGATGGATCCGACGGACGCTACCAATACCAATGGAGAGCTGGATATTTATGGGCCCACCAACAATCCCTGCATCTGAGGAACGGGACGCTCATTCGTCAGGGCACTATGAGACACTACTACTCTCCGCGACGACTTTTCATTCTGTCCTTGGTCGTTCTAAGTACCAACCTGCTTCACGGACAGTCGACGAATGTTCTCACCTGGCGGAACGATATCTGGCGAGACGGAAGGAACCTCACCGAAACCACCCTCACCCAGGCGACAGTGACAAGCAGCCAGTTCGGCAAGATCTGCTCGACGGCTCCGGGTGCCATCGATGGCCAGATTTACGCGCAGCCTCTGGTCGTGACAGGAAGCATTCCCGGCTATAACCATGTCGTTTACATCGAGACACAAAATGACTCAGTTTATTTTATCGACGGAGACAGCACCGACTGCGCTGTGATCAAACATATTTCTCTGCTGCAAACCCAAGAGGAGCCGGTCCAGTGCCAGGACGTGGGTGGTAGGCAGTGTGCCACCTTTAAACCGATCGCCGGCATCCTTGGAACTCCCGTGATCGACCTTAAAACCAACACGATGTATCTAGACAGCTGGTCGGAATCGACGTCGGCGAGTTGTGTGTCTAAGCTGACCAGCTCCTGCTTCGTGCACCGCTTGCACGCTCTTGAC
The DNA here is from genome assembly GCA_049582765.1 of Terriglobales bacterium. Taxonomy (GTDB): domain Bacteria; phylum Acidobacteriota; class Terriglobia; order Terriglobales; family Acidobacteriaceae; genus JBAUUQ01. The sequence continues at coordinate 53,833 of JBAUUQ010000018.1, read as the reverse complement.
ATCACGACCGGAGCCGAGAAGTACCAAGGGCCGGTTGCAATTCCGTCCTTGACGGTCGAAGACAGCACATTTTCTGCCAACCAGGAGATACAAAGACCCGGGTTGCTTGAGTTGTCCGGAGTCGAAGCCAATGGCCACAGCGCAGTGTACGTTGCTTTCTCGTCGATGGACGGTTCGGGAACGCTCGGCAAGAGTATCCCCAACGGCTGGGTCTTCAGTTTCGATGCCAAGAACCTAAAAAGGGCGCCGGTCGCATGGACTTCAACCCCGGACGGCGAAGGAGGGGGCATATGGATGAGCGGGGCCGGGCTGGCAGCGGGAGTCGACAAGCCTGGGGGAAACCAGTACATCTACGTGGCCACGGGTGATGGAACTTTCGACGCGGAGAACGGCGGAGCGGACTACGGAGACAGTTTTGTTAAGTTAAACACCAATCTGACGGTCAGCGATTACTTCACTCCTTACAACCAATACTGCTATGACTTCGCCGACACGGATTTCGGCGCGGGTGGCGTCATGTTGATCCCCAACGGAACCGCCTCGAAGACGATCGATTTCGCGATAGCGAATGGGAAAGACGGAAACATTTACGTGATGGACCGAGCCAGTCCGGGCGGCTACCAGGGTCCGAACCTGGAGGTATGTCCGACCTCGGGAACCAACTTGAACTATGAAAATGTCCCGGGGACAAGCCGGATTTTCAGCACTGCCGCGTTTTGGAACAATCATCTTTACTCTGTGGCCAACAGTTCCCCGCTGCGGAAGTACAAGGTCAGCGGTACCACCTGTGACCCCGCGCCCATCTGTACCACCCCGTCCTCCAGTACTTCCGTCACCTTTGGTTTCGGTTCAGTTCCGGTGATCTCTTCGAACAAGCTGACTACCGGGACGGGCATCGTGTGGTCGATCAAAGCAAGCGCCTGGCCCAGCGGGAAACAAAATGTGGTTCCGGCGCCGGCAGTGCTTTACGCCTTTGACGCCGAGCACAATGCTGCACACATAATTCCCGAGTTGTGGGACAGCACGCAATGCCCGACTCGAGACGGTGCTGGGAACGCTACGAAATATGCAGTGCCAACCGTGGCGAATGGCAGGGTTTTTATGGGCACAATGGATCCGACAGACGTCACCAATACCAGGGGGCAACTAGAGATATATGGGCCAACCACTAGTCCCTGTATCTGAGGGAGCGGATATATGCTTCCCCCATGCTTGGAGAGTGGAGGCTTTCGTCTCTGGGACGTTCCGGCACTGGCGACTGTTTACGAAGTCCTATACCATCGTCGTGTGGTTTGGCCGTTCATGACTTAGCGTCTCCTCCAGTCAAGGACCGGGCCCGCCGAATCGCAGCCCAGCAAGAGAATGTTGACGGCGCAAGCTGCTTGTCTGACTCAACCAAAAACATCATTCGTGAGGAGTCAAATGAAAAGAACGGATCTGCAGGGGTTTCTTCGTCGGTTCAACGCGCTGGCGCCGAGATTGCTGGCTAGTGCAGCCTTGTTGTTGGCTTTGACTCTAACGGGTTTACAAGCGTCGGCCGAGGATTGGCCTAAATATATGCACGATCTCGCCAATACAGGCCACAGCGGGGAGACCAGTATCAGTTCCACTAACGTGGCTTCGCTTAAGACCAAGTGGACTTACGCGACCGGGGGTGAGATTTCCGCTTCGCCGGCCGTGGCCACGGTCAACGGAACTTCCACCGTGTTTATTGGCTCTTGGAACGGGGTGTTCTCGGCGATCAACGCTGCCACCGGACAACTCATTTGGTCGTTCACCGTGGATTTTCTCACTAATCGGTGCAACGCTGGGCAAAACTGGTGCCGGATCGGATCGTCGCCCGCAGTCGATACCGTGAACAACCTGGTATTCTTTGGATCCTACAACGCCTATTTGTACGCCCTGAACGCGACCACGGGCAAGCTGGTGTGGAAACAGTCAGTGGGTAGCAGCTATGACGGATATGAGGTGTGGTCGTCGCCCGCCATCTTTAACGGTGCGGTCTACATCGGAGTATCGTCTCACGGCGACAATCCGTGTACTCCGGGCGGGCAAGTGAATGCCTACAATGAACTGACCGGGGCGCCGGTCTGGGCGTTCAACACAATCGATCAGACTACCTGCCCTGGCGGGGGGACGTGCGTGGGAGGGTCGATATGGTCCTCGTTGGCGGTGGATAGTGCGCATGGAATCATCTACGCCGGCACTGGAAACCCGGGAAGCACCTGCGCCCCTCCGACACAAAATGCCGGATCGTATCCCGACAGCATCCTTGCCATAAGCGCGCGAACAGGGGTCCTGCTGAACCATTTTCAAGCCATCCAGAACGATATCAATGACAAGGACTTCGGATCGTCGCCTTTCTTGTATACGACCAGCCAAACCAACCAGTGCACGGGAGTGACGACCACCAACCTGTGGGTTACCAACGCCAGCAAGAACGGCTACCTCTACACGGTGGAGCGAAATTCTACTGGCCTGATTGGGGACGGCCAACAAATCTTTGCATCGCAGAAAGGTTTTATCGCCACGCCCAGTGTGCGGCAAATGAAAACCACGTCTACCTGTGCCACCGGGAAAACCATCACAGACAAGAAGGACTATATCTACGCTCCCGGCTGGGATGGAACTCTGTGGACGTATTTGCTGGAGGGGGGCACGCAGACCTTAACCCAGAGCAATAAAGCCAAGCTTGCCACGACGATGCCAGCATGGTCCTCGCCAGCCGCGGTGGGGGATGTGGAGTTGTTCGGAGGCAATGATGGGAATTTTTATGCGGCGGGGAAGTACGGGAAAATTCTGCATACGTTTCCGATGGGAACTGCCGCCATCTATAGTGCACCTGCCGTTTCCAACGGGCGCGTGTACTTTGGCGACGTGAATGGGACCCTCTACTGCATGTCGATCAACGGCCAGTAGAGGACGTTTCGACGTACCAGCGAGAATGCCCGGGTTGGCTTCACTTCATTTCTGCTGCGGGCCGCCCGGGAGTTTCGAAAACGTGGACCGCGCCTTGAAAGGTATTCTGGCCCACAGTTGCGTTTACCGCACCAGCCACCACGACATCTCCGCCGACGGATACAGAGGAACCTAATCCATCACGCGACCGGCCGTTCCTGACCGTTAGCTTGGTGGTAGGTGTAACATCGGCCCAACCTTTCGTTGGTTTGGCGAAGACGTAGACCGCTCCCTGGTGATCATTAGCGCCGATCGCGGCGCTAGACGCGCCTGCCACGACACCGTCACCGCTGACGGACACCGAGTAGCCCAATTGATCCCCCTTAGCCCCATCCGACCCGGTCAGCTTGGCGGTCTGGGTCATCTTTGTCCAGCCGTCAGCGGGCTTCACGAAAAGGTAGGCTGCGCCATGAGAGTTGGAACCGGGCGCGCCCGCAGCCACGGTGTCACCGTCGATGGACACCGAGTAACCTAATTGGTCGTTGCTTGCCCCGTCCGAAGCCGTCAGCTTGGCAGCCTCGGTGCCGGTCGCCCAACCACCGGACGGCTTGACGAACACATAGACTGCGCCCTGCCGTGAATTCGAGCCAACGGGGGCCGAGCGCGCTCCCACCGCCAGAGTGAATCCGCTGATCGACATCGAGTATCCCATCTGGCTATTGTGGGTTCCGTCCGAAGCCGTAAGCTTGGCGTTAAATGAGGAGGTAGTTTTCCATCCCCCAGCCGGTTCTTCGAAGACGTACGCTGCGCCTTGATATTTGTTGGCTCCAACGGTTGCGCCATCGGCTCCTACAAATATGGTCTTGTCACCGATCGCGATAGAGGATCCGAAGTAGGCGTATGTTGCCGCGTCCGATGCCGTCAGCTTCGCTGTCTCTGTCATGTTTGCCCAGCCGCCCTTCGGCTTCACGAAGACGTAGGCCGCTCCCTGATATTGATTTGCTCCAACGTTGACTCCATCCGCTCCGACCGCCACTGTGTCGCCGCTGATCGCCACAGAGGAACCGAAGAAGGCATTCTCCGCCACCTCAGAGGCGGTGAGCTTAGCTATCTCGGTCATGTTTGCCCAGCCGCTCGCCGGTTTCACAAACACGTAGGCAGCCCCCTGCGCGTACTTCGAGCCAACCGTGGCGTACGGCGCTCCCACCACTACAGTATTACCACTCATCGCCAGGGAGTAACCCAGTTCGTTGCTTTTGCCCCCGTCGGAAGCGACCAGCGTCGCAGATTGGCTCCCCGACTCACTCGCCGCTGCAGGGCGAGCTGGTGTGCCTCCATTCTTCTGGGGCGGCGGTCCGCCCTGCTCTCTGACGGCGTCGCCGGTAATGTCGTGTTCGATGATGGCATAGATTCTGGACTGAGCCGCAGGCGGTAGACTGGAGAGTCCTTCCGTGTCGGGCCGATCCGATGCCCAAACAGAGAAAGGCAAGTTGGGTAGCATTGCCAGTAGAACAACACTCAGAGTGGAGGTTGAGATGTTCTGCCAAGAATTCATAAGTGGAAGTCCGTCCGCTGGTGCGGCCGCATTGGGGAAATCATGTACTGATTGAGAACTCCGATTGTCTTATCCGGCAGAGGAAGCGTCAAGATGACTTTCGCAACCTTGTGAGCCCGGATTGAAATCGGTAAAATTCGTCTGGGTTTCTACGTGATGAGGATGCTAGCGCGGTGGCTGCTTGGTGTTGTCCTCATTTGTCCACTCTGTTTCGCTCAAGTGCAGGAAAGCTTCTTCGGACTTCATCAGAATAAGTACACGCATGGGGAGCCGTGGCCTACGGTTCCGTTCGGTGTACGCCGAACTGTCAGCGATGTGGTCACGTGGGATGATCTGGAAACCTGCCCTGGTGGCCCGAATCCCAACAGTGCCTGCTATCACTGGGGCAGAAACCGCGAAGGCGGAGACTTGGACAAAGTGGTCAATGACGCGGTTGACCACGGTGTGGAAGTCATGTTCACGGTCTACGACACCGCAGGTTGGATTTCGAATCGGGGAGAACGTTGCCGCGGGGTGGGACAACCTGATGGCAATTGCGCGGGTCCGGCGGATACCGATTGTGGGTGGAATTCGATCGGCTTATGTGATCCGCCGGCGGATGTGGACGCGGTTGTGGGCAGTGGAGAAGGAGACGGTTCGGATAAAACCTTCAAAGATTTCGTGACGGCCGTGGCGACGCGATACGGAAAGAAGATCAAGTATTGGGAGATGTGGAACGAAGCGCCAAATATTCGTTCCGCGAATCCGCGTTACTGGACGTTCAAGCAGTGGGCCAGAATGACCAAAGACTTTCACGATGCCGTAAAAGGTGTTATTCCCGACGCTATCGTCCTGGCTGCGAATACGTGCCGGTGCCCGCCGCGGGGTTCGGCTGACTTCGACGATTGGACGGAAGGTTATTTCGCGGAACTTGATAAGTATGGACCGTCGCTAGTCGATGGCATCACGTTTCATGGTTACTTCCTGCGGGACGAACGAAATGTTGAAATCGTTCACGACTTGCGCGACATCATGAGCAAGCACGCCAGCACCCGCGGGAAGCCGGTTTACGATACGGAGGATGCCTGGCCCGGAAATCACGTTCTCTTCGGGAAGGATGGTATCCCCGATTGGGATGCACGGTCCGCGTGGCTGGCGCGTTCCCTGATTCTGACCGCCTCAATGGGCGTGAAGAGCTACATCTTTTTTGGCTGGGATCTTGGTCCGGTGGGTCAGATGTGGGATCGTGACCGGTCCGATGGTTGCACGATCCTGGACAAAAACCTGAGGGCGGGTTACCTCTGTCCCACTGCGTTGGCCTACCAACAGGTGCGGAATTGGCTGTTGGGCACCGTTTTTGACACTGAGTGCGTAGGCAAGAGCCAGGGATTGCTGGCCGGGACCCTGTGGACTTGTGACTTTACCAAGAACAACGGCAGCTATCACGGGCGCTTTGTCTGGTACACAGGCGGCGATACGATGAATTATGGACCGGAGCAGCAGTACTCCGTGCGAAAGGATTTAGACGGAACTACGACAGCATTGAAGCCGAAGGTCCCGATCCTGATCGGGAGCACGCCGTCATTGCTGGAGGTAAAGTAGGCGGGGATGCGTCCCGGTAAGGACGCAGCGGGCGGGGTGTTGGTAAGGCGGAAACCCGGCCTCGGCGGTGTTCCGAGGCCGGGCTCAAGAGGCGGCGAGTAAGGCGTTAGAACATCGTGTAAATGAACGGCGCGAGCGAGGTCGCTTCTCCCACGATCAGCACCACTCCCAACACTACAACTATGACGACAATTGGCAGAATCCACCAACGCCGCTTGCCAAAGAATCCAAATAATTCCCCGGCGGTCTGAAACCTGTTCTTGGTGCTACTGATAACTCCCATACATCTCCTCCTCGATCGCAGCTAGGTAAATAGAATCCGGAAGCTCAAGCTCATTTAGAGACACGATCCGGGCTGTCAGGGCCAGTCGACCCTTTAGATCCCTTGGCAAGAGCCTGCAACAATACGGGCAGTACAAACATGTGAAAATCTGCGTAATGGCGTTTCTTCCAGAACAGACTCGGATCCTGGCTGATCCGGTACCAAAACTCCAAGCCGCGATGTTGCATCCACTTGGGAGCGCGCTTGCGCATTCCGATATGGTAATCAAACGCTCCCCCCACGGCTCCTGTAAAACGCGCTTCGATGCGCTCGCGGTTGGTCCATACCCAGCGCTCCTGCAGTGGCGCTCCCAGGCCCAGCCAGAGGATATCGGGATGCGTGCGGGAGAGTTCGCGCAAGATGTATTCGTTATTCTGGCCTTCAATCGGGCCCCACGGAGGCGTCCAGGCGCCGACAATTCTGATGTTGGGGTACATTGCCTGGAAAGCCGCGGCCGTCCGCTCCGCTTTCCTGTCACCGCCACAGACGATGTACACCGTGTACCCTTTTTCGGCGGCGCGGGCATTCATGGCGACCAGAAAATCAGGTCCACACACGCGCGTGGGTACAGGCGTGCCCAGCATACGACTTGCCCACACCAGAGGAACGCCATCAGCCATGGGAAAGTCCGCGTCATTCAGCGCCTGGCGATACTCGGCGTTCCGGCGGGCCTCAATCACGTTATAGACGTTAATGAATACTCCGTAGCGCCGCTCGCCACGTCGAATGACCTCCTCGACCGCATCGACCGTCTGAGCCAGGCTCAAGGGGCGGACACGGACACCGAGAATATCCACTCGATCGCCGTTGCGACTGAGTAACTCCGGCATCGTCTGGGTTGGCATGGTCGCTACAGGGTCCAGTTACGGCGGTCCTTCTCCAGGGTTACGCTACCTCCGCCAGAGTACGCAGCCCATTTCTCGCGGAGAGTAACTTGAGAGTATCGATGTTGTAATACTGCGGATTGTCCCAGTCCTGGAAATCGTTCATGTGCTCAATCAGGTTCTTTACAATGCACTTGACATTGTGATTGGGGTGGAAACTCAGCGTATTCTTCGCCTTTTCGATGCTCACTTTATAGTTGCGGAAGTCCTTTTTGTGGTTGATGGTCAGATGCACCCGGATTCCCAGCTCCTCTTCGATCGCCATCTTCACCAGGTCTCCCACTTCGCCGACGGTATAGTTTCCCGAGGCGACATTGAAGATTCCGGAAAGCCTTTCGCTGGCCTCGATGGCTCGAATGTAAGCGTTAGTGGCATCTTCGATGCTCAGAATCGGCCGCCAGATCGAGGGGTTGTTTACCGTAATCTCTCCGTTACGCACTCCGTTCTTGAACATCGTGTTGATGATCAGGTCGAGCCGCATGCGCGGGCTGTAGCCCGAGACTGTTCCTTTGCGCAGAGAGATGACCGAGAAGTTCTCATCCATCAGGTTCATTACCGCTTGCTCACCTTGCAGCTTCGAAATCCCATATGGATACGACGAAGCAACCGGCCGCGTTTCGTCGAATAGTTCGTTGTCGGTGTAGCCATACACCGAGCACGAACTGGCGTACACATAGCGCTTCACCTTGGCCTTTTTGGCGATATAGGCGAGGTACGCCGGCGCCGCCGCATTAAAGATGAAATTCTCGCTGGGTGAGAACTCCGCCATCGGATCATTGGACAAACCAGCGAGAAACACGACCTGCTGGTAGGGTTCCAAATCCTGCACGCTGATGTCGAAGATGTCCTTCCGGATAATACCGGTTTCGCGCGGAAGATGATTGCCGAACCAGAACAGGTCGACGACGTCAACCTCGTAACCCCGTTCCAAAAGCTTCGGCCCTAATACCGAACCCACGTACCCAGCGCCGCCTGCGATCAATATTTTCATGAGCCCCTCTTATCTCCCAACCAACGCATTATTGTCGGAATACCTGAAATTCTCTGACTCTGGAGTCGATAACCACTGCTTCAGCGTTTGCGCCTTGCGATCCTTCTCGGACAGCTGAACATCGCGGAGCGGCCATTCAATCCCGATCTCCGGATCGTCCCAGCGGATGCCCGACTCGCCCTTGTTGCTGTAAATTCCGGTGCACTTGTACTGAATCTCGGCATAGTCGGAAAGCGTGCAGAAGCCTCGCGCGAAGCCCGCAGGAGCCCAAATTTGCTTGCGACTTTCGGCTGAAAGTTCCGCGCCGTACCACTGCCCCAGGGTGGGAGAACCTTTGCGAATATCTACTGCGACCAGAAACGCGGTTCCCCGGGTTACCCGCATGAGCTTGCCCATGGGAGGGGCCCACTGAAAATGCAGACCGCGTACCACCCCGCGCACCGAGCCGGAATGATTGTCCTGGGGAAACTCAGTTGGCAGCCCGAGGGCGCCAAACAGATCCGCGCGAAAAACTTCCGTGAAGAAGCCGCGCTCGTCCTGAAATACCTGCGGGGCTAGCACGCAAACATCGCCTAGTTGTCTCGACTCGATACTTATTTCCATAATTAGCTGTGCCTTGCAATTACTCTGGATTGACGCTCGTTGATTCCTTACGCACTTAATCCCACTCGGTCGGCGGCCCAGGTGGGGGCAGAGGTCGGGATCCCGGACTTAGACAAAATAAATTTGTCGATGATGAGAGCATCCAGTCCCGAACCGAAATAACTGCGCATGGCATCCCGCGGGGTAACGACCAGTGGTTCCCCAAAAAGATTGAATGAGGTATTCAGCAACATGGGGGCGGGTGCATGCTCGCCAAAGCGCTTCAACAGAGCCCAGAAGAGGGGATTACTGCTTTTTTCCACTACGTGAAGACGTACCTGGCCATTGGGCAAGAGAAAGCTTTCCGGCAGGCACTCACTGCCATCCCGAACGGAGCCAACGGAATTCATGAAACGGCACTGCCCGGAAATCTCAAAATACCGGCCGGCGTCTTCCTCCGGTACAGAAATGGCAAAAGGACGAAACCACTCACGGTGTTTAATGAAGTCGTTCAGATTCTCTTTGACGTAGGGCGCCCAGGGCGAAGCCAGAACGCTGCGATCGCCCAGCGCACGTGGACCGAACTCCGCCGCTCCCTGAAACCAGCCTACAATCTTGCCCGCTTGCAACAATCGCGCCGCCGCGTCGAGTTTGCGTTCTTCCGTATTCGGCAGTACATAGCGGCTCTTGGAGTTGTCGAGGATGTCCTTAATCGCCTGCCGGTCGAATCGCGGCCCCAAATAGGCGTTGGATACGGTCTGGGTTCGCGGCTTCTGTAATGTGTGGTGCCAAGCCAGGTAGGCCGCACCGAGGGATGTCCCGGCGTTGCCCGGAGCAGGTGGCACAAACACTTGATTCGTCCCCAGGTTCTTTTCCAGGGCAGCCACCAGCAATACATTCTGGAACAATCCACCGGCAAAACATATTTCCTGGATGCCGGTCCGGCGGCGAAGATCCTGGGCGAGATCGCTCACAACCTCCGCGCAGGCCGTCTGAATGCTGCTGGCGAGGGCCTTGCGTTGATCTTCGCTAAGCTCTTTGGGATTGTGCGGGAGGCCGGTTTCGCGGAAGAACTTATCCGATAGACAAAGCTGGCTCGCCAACCCACGATTGAAAAAGCTGTAATCCAAACGGGGCGTAGCCCGACTCCGGCCGCGCAGCATCTTCAAAAAGACATCTTTGAAGATCGGTTTGCCTTCCAGGCTCAGCCATTGCGTCTTGTGCTCGTCGAGATGCGGGCGGAATCCCACAAGCTCGGTGATCTGGGAATATACCCAGGCGAGGGAATGAGGAAAAGCAATGGTCCGAAGCACCCGGATCCGATTACCTTCGCCGATGGCCAGCATGGCCGAGTTGCCGTCGCCATCCTCGTCCATGGTGACGATTAATGACCGCTCAAAAGGCGACAGAAAAAATGCGCTCGCGGCATGACAAAGGTGGTGGTCGAAAGCGATTACTTTGTGATGACTGCCAACCGCCTGCCGGCGAAGGCCACGCAGATCGTTCAACTCCCTGGCGAGCACCCCAGCCTCGTTAACTCCGTGATAAGCGCTGACGATGGGCGCCGAGGCTAAAAGCTTCGCCCTCAGAAACGACTTCCGGGACCACGCTTGAAGTGGCTTCGCCGCGACAGCAACCAGCTCAATGCTTTCCCACCCGGCGCCGACACTTTCAAGGCATGAGTGGATGGCCCGGTCCGGCAGGCCCTGGGTGCGAGCGCGAGCCAGTTTGTCATTCTCGATGGCGGCTTTGACTACTCCGTCTTCGAGTAACGCAGCCGCCGTATCGTGTTTGAATGACGACAGTCCAAGTATCCGCATGGTTGCCCTGCCGTAGGACGGCTTTCTACTGTACTGCCAAAAGGGGGATGATTCTGTTTAAAGTGGAGTGCTCAAGGCGAATGCAACGCAACAAGTACTGATGTTTAAGGTATTGGCAAACCACATCCACTGCCAAGTGGCCAAAAGCGTTAGAGACAAAAGACTCCAACGACGCCCGCCTTTTTACGAGTGGAATATTGTGTGTTTCAACTCTAACTTATTGTGTTGCCGGTAGTTGCATTGATTTACTACGCGGTACCGGCCTGCCGAAAGTGCGAAAACTCGTGCGGACGGACGGTACCGCGTTCTCGATTACGCTGTCATTGACCAGTCCCCGTCAGGGTTGCCTTCAACGTAGACCCGGAGAGCACCAAATGCGCGGTAAATGAACCTTTAGCTATAGGTGCGAAGGCCAGGGTAACCGTGCAGGAGTTATGCGGGGCCAGGACGCTCCCGCAAGTAGTGCTCACAATTTTGAAATCCTTGTAATTTCCGGTGAGGGAAAATGTGCCGAGGACCTGGTCTGCGGCACCGGAATTGTTATCGTACCGAATATTTTGAGAAGGACTAGTCTGACCGACCGTTGTGGCCGGGAAGTTGAGCGTGCTGGGCGATCGTTTGAGGACAGGCACCATATCTACTTCACGGATGCGATTGTTGCCAGTGTCGGCAATCAGCAGACTCTCTGAGCCGTTCACCGACAAACCAATGTTGTCCAATGTGGCGCTGGTGGCAGGACCGCCGTCACCCGCAAATCCGAATGTGCCTGGACTGCTGGGATTCCCAGCTACGGTCGTAATCGTGAGGTTGCCGGCATCGATTCGGCGTACGACAGAATCGGCGCCGCCGCCGACGTAGAGATTGCCGGCAGGATCAGTCGCGACTTCGAACGGATTCGTCATCTTGGCTTTGGTTGCCGCACCGCCATCTCCCGAGAACCCGTTACTGCCGGTGAATGCGAAGGTGATAATAGTGCCGATCGGGTATGCCGAACCGCCACAACCCAGGCTGACGGCTAGCACGCAGCGGACTCGGTTGGCATTGGAATCCGAAATGTAGATATTGCCGGAACCATCCACTGCGACGCCGTAGGGGTGATTCAGCCATGCTGTGTTGGCCGGTATTCCGTCGCCGTTGTGTCCCCGAACGCCAGTCCCCGCTGCCGAGGCAATCATGCCGGAGTTCAGATTCACCACGCGCACCCGGTTGCCGAAATAGTCCGCGATGTAGAGATTGCCGTTACCATCAACGGCGAGAGCCGTCGGGTTCGTCAGCTGCGCCAGCGTAGCCAGACCACCATCCCCGCATACCGCCGTACTGGGTGTGCATTTATCTCCCGGCGTACCGGCGACCGTGGAAATATGGAGAGTACCTGCATCCACTTTCCGGACCACATAATTGGCAGTGTCGGCAATGAACAAGTTGCCGGAAGCATCGACCGCGACCCCGCCCGGGCTGTATAAGTTAGCGTCGATTGCGGCTGTTCCATCCGGGCTGTAACCCAGGTTGCCGTTGCCGGCAACCGTTGTGATAGCCGGGCTGGGTCCACCCGTGACCTTGCGGATGCGGTTATTGGCGGTGTCCGCAATGTAGTAATTCCCAGAGGCATCCCAGGCCACCGCGGTAGGGCTGGCTAATGTCGCCAGCGATGGCGGACCTCCGTCGCCTCCCGAGCCCCCTCCCGCAAAAGTGCTGATGTTCCCGCCACTGACCCTGCGAATCCGCTGGTTGCCGGTGTCGGAGATCCACAGCTTTCCTGTGGAATCGACGAGTACAGCGTAGGGCAAGTCAAGACCGGCGGTCTTGGCGGAGGCTCCGTCACCGGAGAAGCCCTGGTACCCGCTTCCCGCTGCGGCCACGATGTCGCCTACTGGTTTCGAACTCGAGCATCCACCAGCGACAGCAATTACGCAACGGACGCGTTGATCAATTTGATCGACCAGGTAAAGATTTCCCTGGCTGTCCAGCGATATGCCCGACGGATTGAACAGATGGGCAGTGGCAGCCGGGCCGCCGTCCCCGCAGGGCAGGGTGGGGCCGGCGCAAAGCTGTCCCGTACCGGCGTAGGTCGTGATAATTCCGGTGGAAGCGGTAATCAGACGAATTCGCTGGTTCCTGGTATCGCCGACGTAGACATTGCCATTGGCGTCCACGGCCACACCCGTCGGCGTATCGAATTGCGCACTCACAGCAGCTGCTTTATCGCCGCAAGTGTTGGTCGGGCCGTCACAGATCTTGCCGTTGCCCGCGATCGTCGTGATGTTCCCGGTACTCTGACTGACCATGCGAATTCTCTGGTCTTGAGTATCGGCGATGTAGAGATTTCCCAAGTTATCCACGGCCAACGCTTGGGGAGAATCGAGGAGGGCTTGACCAGCGGGCCCGCCATCTCCGCATGGATCTGTACTCGGGGCGCAAAACGGTCCACCGCCCGCCACCGTCACAATGCTGCCGACGGAAGCGGACGACCCGAGGCACCCACCGACGACGGCGAGTACGCAGCGCACGCGATTCAGATCCGCAATGTATAGATTTCCCGCGTTGTCAAAGGCCAGAGCTGTCGGCGCATTAAGCTTGGCGGCGGTGGCAGGCCCGTTTTCCCCGCTGAAACCCTGGATTCCTGTACCGGCGAAAACGCTAACGTTTCCTCCCTGGACCTTGAAAACGTAGTAGCTTGCCGGAGAGGCGATGTAGATATTGCCAAATGCGTCCTCGGCCACGGAAGTCGGCCCCGGAATATCGGCCGCAGTCGCGGCGCCACCGGGAGCGGCTCCGCCAACCACAGTGTTGATGAGGTTCTGCGCTTTAAGTGAGGGCGTCAGAAGCGCAAACCCTGCAAAGACGAGTGACGCGGCGAGGGTTGCCCACAAGGCGCTCGCCTTTTGCTGTGATTCAAACGTCCTATTCGATTGGCTGCTCCCAGCCGGAAACGAATTACGACATGTGAACAAAGAACGCTCCGTGAGATACATCGTGCCTCCTAGGCAAAACTGAAGAATACTGGGACCAGTTGGGAGAGTTTTCAAGACACTACTGAATCGCTTAATTCCGCGTTGAAACATTTAATCGCCCTTTACAAGGATTCGTTTAGCGGCAAGTCATTCTGGCGGAATGCCGGGCTTCTTTCCTGAGACAGTCAGCAAGCACAAATCCGCGAAGTTGACCGCCTGTCAGCAGCCGGCGCCCCTCTTGCAAACGCTTATACGGGTCGCCCAAGTGCATCCGCTGCCGATGGTATTGGAGCAATTGCTGATTTGGTTTCCGTTCATATATTCATTCACCGCCCAGAACGTGAAATCGTCGTTCGGATCGGCCGATACACTGACGTACTCGCCCCAGAACTTGTCTGTCTCATCCTGGCCACTCAGCCCGCTGTTGCTCAGGATCGGCACCGGAATCCCCTTCTTCCCGCTGCTGCCAACGGTTACAAAGAAAGGAGAGGGGTCGTAGTTGGTTGTGCTGCCTTGGGCTGTGGAACCAGTCACGGTGTAGGTAATTCCGAGGTCTCCGCTCTTATCCATCGCGACGCTCGGCATGGATAAGAAGAAGTCGTTGGTGGTGTCCTGAATATCGCCTTGAAAGGCAACCGAAGGAGTGTTGCCGGCGAGAATCTTGTAGTAGCGTATGCCAGTACGGCCCGTCTTGGTGGTCTCGCGAACCGTTTGGGTCACCGCCAAAAACTCTCCGACATTCGACCCTCCAGCGATGTGGCGATAAGGCAGCCGGTACATCAGCCGGTCGCCTACACTGTCGATAAGTCCACCGTAGGGTTCCGCGATACAGATTGTGTTATACGGATGGCTGTGGTTGTAGCATCCCGGCGTGTAAGGATGTGCCGACAAATCAATGTAGGTCGGCCCCGCGCCGTTGACAAATGCTTTCCATGTCCAGAAAGCCAACTGATTGGAGGAGCAGGGGGCCGCAGAGCACTGATCGTTAGTGCCAGGGTCGCTCGGATTCACCTGGGCGAGAAAGAACTCTCCCGCTGAATTACTCGGAATCGGTTTGCCACCTTCGAAATCGGCCGGCAGCAAGGTGTGGATCAGACTGCTGTTGGTGCCCCCCAAGCCGGTGACATAGCCTGGAATGTAGGTATAGCAGACCGGCGACTGGGAAGACCGGCCGGCCAGGATGTTGGCTTTGTCCAGCTTGCAAACTTCGAATCCGACGATGTCATAGGATCGGTCGATATCTTCCAGATCCCAGGTCACGTAGAATCCGTCGGACCAGGTACCGAACCGGGCATAGTCAGGGAAGTACGTGCGACCCTGCGGATTCTTGGGTATCGCCGGACTGATTTCGTAGGCGTACACGTTCCAGTAGCTTAGCGAGTTCAGGCCGGTCAGGTCGTTGGCAGGTACGGACCCGCTGGGCGCGCTGACTCCTATGCAGTAGTAATAGGTCCCGAGAGCGCCCGGATTGAAGATATTGGCTAAGACGAACACTCCGTCCAAGCGGTCGTAGGTTGCGATTCCGTCGACTGAACCGTTTCCACAGTAGGTTGTGCCACCGGGAGCAAATAGAGTGGTGATCGCCTGAGGGGCACCCGAGCCGTTGGGTTTGGCGCTGAATATACCGTTGCCGGTCGCCCGGTCGAACGCCTGCACGTAGTTATTGGCGAATTCCAAATATTGGCCGACCCCGTTTACGTTCGTCGGACCAACGCCTCCATTGGGATCGGGTTGTGGCCTTACCTTCTGGAGCGACTTCAAAATGCCGCTTGCATCTATCCCTTCAAACTGACTGGTCCACGAGCCGGCTGCCGGAGACGTGGTAGCGAAGCCCACCCATGAGGTTCCCCCCGGACATGTGGTGCTACCATTATTGCCGGCGCACCAGGCTTGCACCGGGGCTATCGCGACCGCGCAGGTTCCGGTGGCGGGACTCGCACTGCAGTTGTTCTGAGCTTGTGAGATCAAACTGCTCAGTCCTATCAGTGCGGTAGTGAGCGCGTAGGCACAGGTTTTCATTGGATTATGTCCACTCCCTTCCAAGCTTGCGGGGGAGAGGCAAGGACTAATCTAGATCGATTACTTTTCAACGAGAAAATTCTCCAGAACCAGAGCATCCATTTCGCTCTTCGAAAAAGTGTTGAAGGCATTTGCCGGAGTATTCACGATGGGCTCACCCCGCAAATTGAAAGAGGTATTCAACACGACTGGAACACCGGTGGCCTGGCCAAAGCGCTCGATCAGGTGATAGTAAAGCGGGCTTTGCTCCTTGAAGACGGTTTGCAGTCGCCCGGTACCGTCCACGTGGGTAATTGCCGGAAGCGTGCTGTGCGCGGATGTCTTCACCGGAACCACGTAAAGCATGTAGCGTGCCGGATAGTGCTGGCATGCGTTCGGAAGCTCGAAGTATTTCTCCGCGCACTGGGCGAGAACCGACGGAGCAAAAGGACGATAGGGTTCGCGAAACTTGATCTTCGCGTTCACGATGTCCTTCATCTCGGGGTTGCGGGGATCGGCCAAGATGCTGCGGCTTCCGAGAGCCCGCGGTCCCCATTCGAAACGACCCTGCGCCCATCCGATCACTTTGCCGTTCATCAGGCGCTCCACCACGTTGTCCACCAACTCGTCCTGATCCTTGAGACGGCGATGCGGAATGTTGTTCTGAGTCAGGAAGTCGCCGATTTCCGAGTCGGAGTTGGCACGACCCCAATAGGCGTGCTTCATAGTGAAACTCCGCGGCTGGCCCAGTAGAGTGTTGTAAGCCCATAGGGCAGCCCCCAGGGCGCCACCACCGTCTCCGGCCGCGGGTTGAACGTAGAGCTCCTCAAACGCCGTTTCGCGAAGAATGCGCGTGTTCGCGACACTGTTCAGAGCTACGCCCCCCGCCATGCAAAGCCGTTTGAGCCCTGTCTGCTTTTGCAGATTGTGAGCCATGCCTAATATCAGTTCTTCTGTCACTTTCTGAATGCTGGCGGCGATATCAGCGTAGTGCTGGTTCAGTCTGCACAGCTCGTTATAGTTTGAGGGCGGATCACCGAAGTATTTGGGGAAACCAGTGCCTTCCGTGAAGAACTGCAGCTTGCTGTCCCGTGGTTCACCAAACAACGCCTCAAGGCGGCGAGTGTAGGTGCGATCCGTGGAGTGGTGGAATGAGAAGTAGTCCATGTCGAGCGAGAACGAGCCATCGGCATTTTGGCGGACTACCTTCCACACCTTATCCATGTAGCGTGGCACGCCATAGGGTGCCATGCCCATAACTTTGTATTCGCCCTCGTTTACCTCGAAACCAAGAAAGGCGGTGAAGGCGCTGTACAAGAGACCGAGGGAATGGGGAAATTCCATCTGCTTGAGCAGCTTAATGTCGGTGCCACGGCCTACTCCGTAGGTACCCGTCACCCACTCGCCGACCCCGTCGATGGTCAGGATTGCGGCCTCATCGAAAGGAGAGCATAGAAAGGCGCTGGCCGCGTGGGAGAGATGGTGTTCGGAGAAGAGAATCCGGTCTTTCGGCAACCCTCCCAGTTCTTCCTGGATGGTAGACGCGACCCACATTTTGTCCATCGTCCAGGTCATCATCGACTCGCGAAATACCTTCCACGATTTCGGATACGTCTGAAATGAACTCATCAGGATGCGATCGAGTTTGCGGAAAGGCTTCTCGAAATACACTACGTAGTCGAGATCTGACCCTTGAATGCCGGCCAGTTCGAGGCAATACTTGATGGCCAGCTTAGGAAAACTGAAGTCGTGCTTGACGCGCGAAAAGCGTTCTTCTTCCGCAGCCGCGACGACTTGTCCGTCGTGCAACAGCACCGCGGCCGCATCGTGGTAATAACAGGAGATTCCCAGGATATACACGGTTATTGCTTTCTGGCCCACTGCAGATCGCAGGCCTCGTCAGGATGTTCGAGCCACTCGGCGGGGCGTTTCTTGATGCGGAGGGGATCTGAAAACAAGCGCGCCGCCACACCAAAAGGCAGCACGATGGTGAAATAAAAAATCGTCAGTAAAACTCTGGACTGGAAGTTGCCGATTTTCTTGGCGATCCGTTTCCAGCCCTGCCAAAGGCGCTTCAGCGTTTCCATCGTTGTCCCTTCGCTTATCGAGTGATTAAATCGGCTACGGCCGGCTCGTCGCCGTCTTTGTGGTAAGGGAGGTGACCGCGGAATTTCTCGGTTCTCCCTCGCAGGCCGCGGTGTAAGAGCTCAACCCGCGGACGGCGGGCAGCAGTTGCTGCGCAATCATGACGTGCCCTATGGCGCTGGGATGCACGTGATCCATGAATACCTTATCCTGATTCTGGTTCTTCATAAGGTCGATGATATTCACCAGCGGAATGTTGTTCTGGCCGGCGTAGTCAAGCATCGCCTGCTGATAGGGATGCGCCGGGTAGGTCTCCTTCTTCGAGCCAAGCAGCAGCAAGATCATTTGTACGTGATGAGCGTCGGCAACCGCTTTCGCCTTCTCCAGCTTTGCCAGGAAGTGAGAGGCCGGGAGATCCGGGCTCGATCGAGCCGAGTCCCACGTTCCCAACATGAGCAGCTCACGAAAACGGTAGTAGGCGACTTGCCGCAGGAGGTCTTCAATCAGGAAGTTGTAGATTGCACTGCGACGGGCAAGTGACTTGAGTTCAACTCTCTTGAGGAACGATTCCCGTTCTTTGCCCTGAAGGTCAGGGATTCCCTCGAAGCCGGTGTTTGCGCTGTACGCGACGATGACTGCGTCGGGCTGATAGCCATCTTCTACAACCTCCATCATGCGCTCTTCGGCCAGGGCGTTCGGATACGCATTTACGCCCGCTGAAATCACCTGGAATTTCATGCCGGAGCAACCTTGGGAGTCCAGCAGCTTCTCCAGTTGCGCGCTGTAGTTCGCGTTGTCAGCCACGCCCCACCCCATGGTTGTGGAGTCGCCGAATGTAAAAATGCGGTAGATTCCGGGGTGCTGCAGGGAAACAGCCTCGCGATAGCGGAATCCCTGTGGGTTGATGGTCTCAGGCTGGTGATTCATCTCGGTAACTTTGTGCGTGCCTGGCATGGGCACCCAGAGCAGGCGCTCGTCCGGGCGATAGATCACGTACGAACCGAAGCCAAATGGGCGCAGCCCGATCTCGAGAATCAAGCAAATTCCCAGAAACCACAGCGCGCTTTTCCCCAGCTTGCGCAACCAACCCTGGGGCGCAGCTGCGGTCTTTTCAGTGGTCGACTTGCTAGGCACCGACACGGGCGTTCATCTCCTTGTTCGTGGATTCGGAATAAGTGTTTCCGGTCGTTGAGGTGTGAATCGCTGTCTCTCTGCGCGGGCGAATGACCGCCCTCATCCCGACAGCGCGCCCACCCGGGAAAGCTGTGCAGGTTTCAGGTCATCCTGACGCCGGAGAATAAAGGTGGCAATCTTTTCGATACACCGGAAATTCTCAATCTCAAGATCTTCAACTTCAATCCGTGTGTTGAAGCGTTGTTCGAGGTGCAGCAGCAATTCTACGAGGCGTTGGGAGTCGAGAATACCGCTGTCAAACAGATCGGTATCCACCGATGGGACCTCTATGTGCAACTCTTGCGAAAATACGGCCGCGAGTTTCGCTTGCACGGTTTCGCAGTTCGTACTTTCCATGATCAACAGTTACGAGTAGGCAAGGCATTCGCCAGAGCGCAAAACTTCCCTAGCCGGCAAGTACCTGCCATTAACGAGCAATTTACTGGCCAAGATCCATTCATCCCGGCAGGCAACGTAAACGCCCGAATCGGTGGCATCCCCAACAGTTCCCGGGGGTGCGTCGCAGGACAGGCCAGTTCGGCTCGCCTTGACGAGTGCAAACTCTTGCACTCCCATGCTAGTACGCGGATGCCCCCAAGGTGAGGGAAAAGGAAAATAGTCGCAGGCCCGAACAAAGTTAAGTACCTTGCAGGCTGGCCACGACCAGGACACCCAGCCCTGCTCGGGTACCTCTTTGCCGAAATATTCTCGCATCGTGGGATCCTGCGGTAAGGACGGAATGCTGGTGCCGCCAGAATCGGCGGCCTGCAGCAGATGCAGCATCAGAGCAACCCCTTCGCGGGCACATTTCAAGCTTAGAGAGAGGGCTGTGTCTTCGGGCTCAATCGGAAAACAGCTCTGATAGGCGATCGGCCCGCTATCGATCGCGAGATCCATCCGGTGAACTGTTACCCCGTGTGTTTGCTCCCCTCGAAAGAGGGCCCAGCTAACGGAATTGAGCCCGGCATAGCGAGGGAGCGGTCCGGGGTGCAGATTGAAACAACCGAGCCTGGGTGCGGCCAGCACATCTTTGTCAATGACATACAGCGAATGGACATTGAGCAAGATATCCACTTGTCGGGAGCGAAGCCGCTCACCTAGGCTGGGGTTTTTCACCAACTCCGCCGGCCAAGTCTCGCAGCCTAAGTCCCTCGCAACGTTCCATACACTGGCCGCGGCGACACCGGCCTTTGGGGGCGCCGCGAGCACGGCGACGAGATGATGCTTGCTGCCCGCCAGGGTCCGCAGGATCTGCGAACCGGCGGATTCCTCGGCAGCCAATACAACATTCATTTCACTCTTGAGCGCGAGAATGCCGGCGCTGGCAACACTTCGGCGGATCGCACCATGGACTCTGGCGAGGAGACTGGTTGATGATCCACCGTCGTGGACGAAGCCGCGGGTTCGGACGGTTTAGTCTGCAGTTTGCTTGCGATCTCGAATGCGAACAGTTCTTGAAGTTTGCGGCGATCGATCTTTCCGTTCGCGTTTTTTGGCAGTTGCAGAAATTCCATCCAGCGCGCCGGCAGCATGTACGCGGGCAAGGCCGCGGTCAAGTTGGTGCGAATTTGCGCGGGCGTGATCACCGTGTTGTCCTGGGTCACGTAGGCGGCGCAAATGAGATAGGATTCGAAGCCGTCCGTCGGAACCGCGACCACGGCGCATTCTCTCAGTTCCTTGATACCGTTGAGCGCAACCTCCACTTCGCCGAGTTCGATCCGGTAACCGCGGCTTTTGATCTGAGTGTCGGCGCGGCCCACGAAATAGACCAGGCCATCAGTCCCAACGCGGGCCAAGTCTCCCGTCCGGTAGATGCGGTCAGGTCCGCTGTCGGAGACAAATGCCGCTTCGGTTTTCGCGGCATCGCGCCAGTAACCCGGGCTGAGTCCCACGCCGCCGATATAGAGATCTCCTATTTCGCCTTGGGCTACCGGGCGGAGCTCGTTGTCCAACACCAACAACTCTTCGCCTTCACACGCCGTTCCGATGGGAACCGGCTGGTCGTTGTCAGCCGGGCAACCCGGAACCGTGTAATAGCTGCTCGCGATGGTCGTTTCCGTAGGACCATACAGATTGGTAAACGTCACTCGCGGGAGCCGCTTCATCCAGTATTTTAGCGCGGGGGTCGGAAATACCTCGCCACACCAGAGCAGACGCCGCAACGCGGGGAAATCGTCGGGCCTGACCACGTCAAACTTCGACATGTAATTGAGGACGGAGGGAACCGAAAACCACTGCGTCAGTTCAGAGCTACGGATGAAATCGGCGAGCTTGTTGGGCAGCAAGCTCAGCTCCGGAGGAACCAAGTGGAGTTCTGCCCCGGTTGCAAGCGCGCCAAAGATGTCGAAAGTCGCCAGATCAAAATGCAATGGAGGATGACAGGAGACACGGTCGGAGTCTGTCATCCCAAAGTGGCGGATCGCCCATTGCACAAAATGGATCACGTTCGCGTGGGTAATGACCACGCCTTTGGGATCGCCGGTCGAGCCGGAAGTAAAAAGAATGTGGGCGGGATCGCTCGAACTATTCTGACAAGGAATCGGCTCGCCGGAATAGCGATGGACATCATTCCAGGTGAACCCCGGCGTGAAATTCTGCGCTGCCACTGCTGATTCCTCCAGCCAGCCGACACCAATCGAGTCCTGAAAGGCGTTCTGGGAAAATACGTCCTCCAGCAGATTTGCAGTTGAGCCCACTCCTAGGATGTAACGTGGTTCACTCGACCGCAGAATCCTTGCGACCCGTGCCGCCGGGCTGGAGGTATCGATTGGCACATGAATGCAATCTGCTTTCAAAATGCCGCCGATCGCGATGATGGCTGCTGGGGATTTGGGGACGGCAAAGCACACGCGATCTCCCTTTTGGCAACCTGCGGCTTTGAGAAGCCGCGCCAACCGGTTTGTCGATTCTTCCAGTTGAGCGTAGGTGAGGCTGCGGCCTTCCATCACCACGGACACGGCGTCAGGGCGGC
This sequence comes from Terriglobales bacterium, assembly GCA_049582765.1. Lineage (GTDB taxonomy): Bacteria > Acidobacteriota > Terriglobia > Terriglobales > Acidobacteriaceae > JBAUUQ01. The sequence continues at coordinate 32,022 of JBAUUQ010000018.1, read as the reverse complement.
GTTGCGCGGAAGCCGAAATCCAATCTTGCAGGAGTCGCGTCATTTCGCCACCAGCTGCCGCGCGCGGGAGAAGACAACCTGAATATGGTTCAACTCTTCCTGAGTGGGGGGAATATCCAAGATACAGGTCGTGTAACCCCGTGCGATGTATCGGGCCAGTTCCTCGGCGACGCGGTCATAGCTTCCCACCAAATATGGACAGAAGGTCTTATAGTTTTCAAAAGGCCACAGCCAGTAGGGATTGCCGTTGCTTTTCGACTCCTCCCCCAGCTGCGAGAGTTGCTTGTGCCACGCGGAATCAGAGGTTTTCATCGCCAGCTGATGAGTGAGTTGGCCCTTGCGGTCTTCCGGAAAGCGAGAGTGCGCAATTTCCCAGGCTTCTTCCCCGGATTCGCGGGCAATGATGCCCACGCGAACCCCGGACTGGAAAGACTCATGGAGGTACTCCGGTTCGGAACGCGCCGGTTGTGGATATTTGACCGCCGTGGCGCCAAGAGCCTGGGCTGCTGCCAAGCCCGCCTCCGAAGAGCCTGATACAAAGATACCCGGGAACAACTCGGGAGCCAGAGGAGGGGTCATGCGCAACTTGTCAGCAACGTAAAATTCGCCAGCGTAGCTTACCGGGGATGAGCTCTTCAGCAAGTTCTGAATGATCGTGGTGTATTCCACCAGCCGGGCGTAGCGTTGGTCATGGGGAGTGGTATCGTTCAGCGCGGCCAGGTCATTCTTGAACCCGCCAGCGACCATGTTGAGATACACCCGGCGGCCGTAGAAATGTGCCAGTGAGCTGACCATCTTGGCCACGGCGTAGGGATGCATATACGCCGGTTGCACCGCCACCAGCGGGCAGAGTCTCTTTGTATTCTGAATGATGATTTGCGCAACCAGCCAGGGATCCACCAGCGAGTTGTCGGTGTACACGAGAATCCCCTCACAACCGGCGTCTTCGCTCCAGTGGGCGACGTCGATCACGTTGCGCAGATAAGCATCGCGCGCGACCGCGCTCGACTGCGGGCTGGTAGAGAAAACGTTGATCTCGTGTTTAACTTCGATTTCCATCGGGTCAGTCTTTTTCGTTGCGAGGTTTCTCCTAAGGCTTGCGCCGGCCCTCGAACCCGTTGTTGCCGAAACCTGCATTCGGGTCTGCCTTACGAAGCGACCGAGCGTACCTCCGGGCATAGTTGAACTTGCGATATTTCTCCCAGACGACCAGGGGAATGAACGAGAACACGACCGGCGCCATATGATGCCAGAAGGAAAGTGCCTTGTAGGCAATGCGGTCACGGAGTCGTTCCCACAACGAGGGCTCGCTCGATTCGTCCAGTTTTTCGGGATAGAGAGGCCAAGCGCCCGAGTACTGCTTTCGCCACATGTGAATGTATCTTTCGACCTTGCTCTTGACCGCCGGGGGAAGCCCCTGGGGACTGTTCCTCGAAGCTACGATTTCCTCGCTCTTTACCAGCGAGTGATGAGGACCCTCCTCGATAGCGGTGCGGTCAGCTCCTTCTAGACGGCTCATCCTCGGATTGAACGGAATCTCCAGGAACTTGCAGATCTCCTGCATGGTCGCACCCGGGTCGCGCACCAAGTCCTCGTAATGAATCTGGTGGACCTGCCCGCCGCGCTTGAGGAGGGCGTCGCATTGCACCTTCATGGCGTGGTAGCCCATTACTGCGCGCAGGACAAAACCTCTGCGGCTGAAGAAAAGATTCCCGGGAGCCGCCTCGATAATGCTGCGGCAGATCGATCGCAAGTCGCGCCAGATGATGACGAAGCGCGCGTTGGGGAAAGCCTGGCTCAGGCGGATGATCTCGTCGTGATAAGTCGGCGACTTGCACCCCCAGACGGTCGCACCGTTCTTCTGTTTTGCGAACTGGAGATACACGGCACGGGCGGCAGTCCTAAGATCGGAGATTCCGCTGGGAATCTCGCTGGTATCCACTTTGTGGCGGGTCAGGGCTTCATTCCAGAAATCCCATCTGGCCAGCCATTGCGGCGTGTCTCGCGGAAGCCAGAACAGGGAGCGCAAATGGGTAAGGTCTTCCTCATACATGAGCGCGATCTGAGAGTGCTGATTCAGCAAGGCGTAAAGCAGCGAAGTCCCGGAGCGCCACATACCCACTACAAACAGCGGCCCTTCGGCTGGCTGCCAAGTGGGGCGATTGACTTTCTCTTCAACACCGTTCAGCGATTGGGCTACGAGTCCGGCCATGGTTACCTGGTATTCGGTTTGGAGGGATACACGTTGAGCAACGGGATGCGCGCTAGAGACTGGAATCTCCATCGAAGCAAGTTGGGTCCCAAGCCGCTGCATCTTGCAGGCTTGCTGCCAGTTGTTGTTCGGTGGCGCGGTAGAAGTACCGCCAGGAAGCAAGCTCACGAAAATAGGGAGTGGTACGCTCGATGACCTTTTGCTTCTCCGCAGAGAACCCAAGAGCCTCGATCATGTGGATGCCTTCACGCTGGCATATCTCCAAAGCCTCGAGCAGCATTGGTTGCAGAAGATCAGCCTGGCCGTCCAGGGCCTGAAAATCGACCAACCGCATCCGCTCCAGTTCCAGCCCCGGGTTGTCCTGGCGGCAAAAGATGGCATAGGCCGCAAGCTCCCCGCCGTTATCGGCAGTCAGAACCCAGGCCCGGTTCTTGGCCAGGGCATATTGGAAGTGCCAGTCCAGTACTTCGCGGGAGCGAACCGCAAGTAAACGGTGAGGGTTTTGCTTTCGGATCCGCTCCCAGAAGATGTCGAACCGATCGTCAAACTGGTTGCAGAATCCTACCTGAATTTGATGATGGGGGAGGCGCCGCACTGCCCTCCGAAGCTGGTCGCGCAGGAACAAGCCAGCCGACGCGGGATAGCTCAAGAGCGCAGCGCCTCGAACGTTGCTCTTGGCCAACAGGCTGGCGCTGAAGGCCTGATAATTCGTAATCCAAAACGCCGACCGGTTCCAGGTTCCAGCCGGCACGCGCGCGGCACGAAACACCTGCTGCAGTTTCAATGCCTGGGCATTCACCGTGGTATTCAGGAACAGGTCAACATTTTTCTGGCCGAAGAAATGAGACAGCAGCGAGAGAGAGTAGGCGCGGGAGGGAGAGTCGACCACAAAAGATCGGCTCGTGGCTACAACCAGAGGACGACGATTGAACTCGTACTCCAGAGGAATGTTACTGACGCAGCCAACCACCTCGCCATGTTCATTTTCACCAACCCAACCGATCGGCCAATGAGAAAAGTGGCGATAGGCGGGATTGTTGATCCATAGGTGCGTCCATTCTTCGTAGCTCTTGGGGTTCAGCCCGTAACGTGATTCCAGCGCCGCGATCTGCGGATAATCATCGACTGTCGCTTCGCGAAACTTGAGCCGGGCTGCTTTGCTGCCGCTTCCATTCTTGGGGTGAACGGTCTCAATTTCCGTTAGAGTGATTGTCGCGTTCCCTGATTCAGCCGACGTGCCCGATTGTTCCCGCGCGCCCCCGCTGCCATGCTGCATAGCCGACGACAGGCAATCCTTCAGCTTGCCCGCCACCAGATCGACGTTCTCTTCGTGGAACATCGACTCGTGGCCACCTGGAATCTTGAATACCTTCAGCCCCCCGCGGATGAGGCCGTTCCAACTGGCATGGAAGTCCCAATAGCGGCCCACCGGCCAATCTGTGGACTGGAAAAACACCGCCGAGTCCGGGTAAGGTCCCGGCCGATAAACGAATGAGGCAGGATGCACGATGGTGTCGAGATCCCGCAGTTGTTCCTCGTCGACCGGCAGACCCAGGGCATAGTGAAGTCGCCAGTAGCGCACGCTGAGACGGCGATGAATCCCGATCAACCGCTCGCGAAGGAAGCCGGGCAGCTTTTGTTGCCGCAGGTTCGCCAGCTGATATCCGATCCTTCTCAATAACAACTGGCTGCGGCTTTCCTGCGAAAAATCCTCGTAGTATGCCGGGTTCTGGGCGTCAAAGAGCACAAGCAACCCCACTGCCTGCCCTTGCTGGGCCAACTGGCTGGCCATTTCATAAGCGATTACGCCATTCACGCACAATCCCGCCAGATAGTAAGGTCCCTGGGGTTGCACTTCGCGCATGCGCGAGACCAGCACTCCAGCAATATCCTCGAGCTTGTACGGCACCGGCAGTCGGCTGGCGTCGGACGCGGGAAGGTCAAGCCCCAGCAACGGCTGATCCAGGCCCAGCCGGTTGGCAAGGGGGAGGAATAAAGGGCCGCCCCGCACCAGGAATAGAGGGGGCTTGGAGCCTCGAGGCTGGATCGGCACTACGGCACCGCAGTGTACCGATTCGCTGTCAGCGTTAAGCAGCGAGGCTAACTGCCGGATGGTTGGGGCCTGGAAGACATTGGCTAGCGAAAGCCTTTTTCCGAATCGTTGTTCGATGCGAAGCAGGAGTTTCGCCACCAGTAACGAGTGTCCGCCGAGATCGAAGAAATTGTCCGTTACTCCGATTCCCGAGCGGTCGAGAACCGCTTCCCACATCTCCACCAGAGTGAGCTCAATGACGCTGGCCGGTTTCGAGAACTCGGTGGCCGAGGCCGGCTGGGCGAGTTCGGCGACCGCTTGACGATCGATTTTTCCATTGGACAGCAGCGGCAGGTGTTCAAGTACAGCATAGGCCGAGGGAAGCATCACGTCGGGCAACTTCGTACTGAGAAAACTCTGCAGTTGCTCAGTCTGAAATCGCGAAACATCTGCCGGCACTACGGACGCCACAAGTTTTGGCTCGCCCCTGGATTCCTCACGAACCGTAACTACCGCTTGCTGGACGCCTGGGTATTCACAGATGACTGCCTCGATTTCCTCCAGCTCCAGACGGAAACCGCGGATTTTTACCTGATGATCCAGACGGCCCAACAACTCGATATTGCCATCGGGCAGGTAACGTACCCGATCGCCTGTCTTGTAGAGTCTGCAACCCGGCTTTTCGCTGAAGGGGTCCGGGATGAACCTTTCCGCAGTCTCCTCCGGCCGGTTGAGATATCCGCGCACCACACCGGAGCCGCCTATGTAGAGCTCTCCTGGTACGCCGACCGGGACTGGATTCAGGTGCGAGTCCAGCACATAAACTTGAGCGTTGGGAATAGGGCGACCGATCGGAACTGGTTTCCCAGACGATCCCGCATCGCACTTATACACCGTGCTCCAAACAGAGGCCTCCGTGGGCCCGTATTCATTGAATAGCGCCGCCTGCGGAAGAGTTACAAAGTGACGCCCCACCAGTTCCGCCGGGCAGGACTCGCCGGCGACGATCGCAACCCGCAGGCTATTCAACTGACCAGGACTCGCTTGTTCCAGAAGCAAACTGTACAGGGAGGGAACTGCCAGCAGATGAGAAACGCGATGCTGCTCGACTAATTGCGCGAGCTGTGGCAAGTTCGATTGCACCGATCCAGAAGTCAATACCAGAGTACCGCCCTGGCAGAGCGTGCCAAAGATTCCCACCAGCGAACTGTCGAACGCGAATGAAGAAAGCAGGAGGAATCGTCCCGCATCCGCGCCGTAATAGGCGGAACGAGCCTGCGTGGAGTGGACCAAATTGCGATGAGCAATCTGTACGCCCTTCGGCTTCCCAGTGGAACCCGATGTATAGATCACATAGGCGAGGTTCTCCGGCTGGTGCTGATTGCGAACGGGCTGGGTGCTCTCCTCTTTGATCTGGTTCCAATCGGAGTCGAGGCACACAACCTCTACGCTCGAAGGCGGCAGCTGGGAACGCAACCGTTGCTGGGTCAACAGAACTCCCGGCCGAGCATCGGCCAGAACCCGTACGAGCCGGTCCGCGGGATAAGTTGGATCCAAGGGAAGGCATGCACCGCCAGCCTTCAGAACTGCGAGAATGCCGATTACCATCTCCCCGGAGGCCTCGACATAAAGGCCGACAGGCACCTCAGGACCGACGCCGCGCTTCTGCAGACAGGCGGCTAACTGGTTGCTGCATTGCTCAAGCTCCAAGTAGGTCCACTGGCGTTTGCCCTCGACTAGAGCCACAGCCCCAGGGTTTCGCCGGGCCTGATTGGCGACCAGTTCATGGAGACCGAGATCCATCGGATATGCAGCGCCGGTGTTGTTCCACTCAACGCACAACTGATGCCGTTCGCGCTCGGTCAGGATTGGGAGCCGCGAAATGGGGAGATCGGGGTTCGTAGCGATGCTCTCGACCAAGGTTGTGAGATGGCCAGCCATGCGGGCGATAGTATCGGCATGGAAGAGATCGGAGTTGTATTTGAATCGTCCCACCATCCCCAAAGGTTGGTCATCCAGTTCGAGACACAAATCGAATTTCGAGATTCCCGTATCCACTTCCGATTGCGTGAGCGCCACCGTCCATCCCTCTTGAGTGCCGGGCACGGGGGGCTCCAGCGTTAGCATCACCTGAAACAGAGGATTGAAACTCAGACTCCGATTGGGATGAACTTCGTTCACGACCTGAGTGAACGGCACGTCGTCGTTGGACAAGGCATCCAGTGTTACTTCCCGCGTCCGGCGCAAAAGCTCCCGGAATGTCGGATCTCCTGAAAGGTCGTTGCGCAGAACCAGCGGATTGAGGAAATATCCAAGCAATCCCTCCAGCTCGGATCGCTTGCGCCGGGAACTGACCGTGCCGATTACCACGTCATCTGAGGAGGAGTAGCGCTGCAACAGAATCGCGAAGGCTGCGACCAGGCTCATGAACAGTGTTGCGCTCTCCTGCCGGCTCAGCAGTTTCAAGGCATCGCTCAAGGGTTTGGAGAAAGCCAGCGGCTGAATCGCGCCATGGAAGGTCTGGATAGGCGGCCGCGGACGATCGGAAGGCAACTGCAGCACCGGCAAGTGCCCGCCCAGGCGCTCACGCCAATACGACAGTTGCGACGAGGACTGACCCTGGCCGAGCCATTCCCTCTCCCACGCCGCAAAGTCCTGGTACTGTGTGGGCAGTTCCGGCAGGGGCGAAGGTTGGCCGCGACCAAAGGCTTCGTAGAGGGTTGCTAACTCCGGAAGGAACACACGGTAAATCGAATAGCCGTCAAAAATAATGTGATGGAGGGTGAAGAACAACCGGTGTTCGGTTTCGCTGAGATGGGCCAGCAGGACTCGAAACAATGGCCCCTGGGACAGGCTAAAGGGCCGGCAGGCGTCCTCGACTGCCAGGCGCTGGGCTTCCGCTTCCCGTTGCCCTGCCGGCAAATGGCCAAGGTCGGCAACGCGGATGTTAACCTCCGCCGCCGGCTGAACCACCTGAACCGGCTCACCGTCAACCACGGTAAACGTGGTCCGCCAGGCTTGATGCCGCCGGACGATTTCATTCAGCGCCTTGTTCAGGGCCACCGAGTCCAGAGGCCCATAACGATTTACGGTGACGGGTTCGTTGTAAAGGGTGATGTCCGGAATCAGCTGTGCATGGAGCCAAATCTGCTGCTGCGCGAAAGACAGGGGGCCGAAGCTGCCCTCTGCTAACGGAAGAATCTGCTGACGGTTGGCGGAGCCGGCTACCGGCAACCTATCAGCTTCTTCGAGTTGTACAGCGTTTCCCATGGTTCAATCGTTTGCTGGAAGAGAGTCGGCTTCCCAAGTCTGGTTGGTCCCCTTCAAAATGAGACCGAAAGTCTGGTCAGACCTCTTAACCCCAGGTTCTCCCGCCACCTGATCGGCTGAGGATCCAGCATCAAATCCGGCAGTCGCTGCAAAAGCGTCGCGAAGGCGATCTGGGCCTCGATACGCGCCAGCGGAGCTCCGAAGCAGAAATGGGCACCTCCGCCGAAAGCCACATGGCGGTTGTTCTTGCGCATAATATCCAGCCGGTCTGGGTCCGCGAAATACTGCGGATCGCGGTTGGCAGCACCCATGACCGCAATAGTCGCATCCCGCCGGCGAATGGTTTTGCCGCCGATTTCAACATCCTCCGGCGCAATGCGCGCGGTGTGCTGGCTTGGGCTCTCGTAGCGCAAGAGCTCCTCTACTGCCGATGGGATGAGCGACAAATCGGATTGCAATTGCTGCAGCACCTCGCGATTGCGCAGCAAGCTCAGGATTCCATTGCCGATCAAGTTCGTCGTGGTCTCTTGCCCGCCCACCATGGTGACAATGATATTGGCGACCACCTCATCTTCGCTGAGGCGGTCGCCATCGACTTCGGCGGCGAGCAAGTCGCCGATCAAACCTTCCCGGGGCTGACTCCGTTGCGCCTGTATGGCGTCGTGAAAATAAGCAGTCATCTCTTGCAGACTGTTGAGAACCCGGGGTACACGATCAGGATTGTGCTGGAAATTGCCCAGCATCTCCGCGAAGTCGGCCGACCAGGCCTTCAGCCGAACGTGGTCGGAGGGCGGTACTCCCAACATTTCCGCAGTGACCGTCGCGGGCAAGGGCGCCGCGAAATCGCGAATCAAGTCCATGCTCCGTGCCGGCAATACTGCATCGATCAGACGGTCGGCAATTTCCTGAATGTGGGAACGAAGCCGCTCGACTCGGCGCGGGGTGAAAGCCTGGGAACATAATCCGCGTAAACGAGTGTGTGCCGGCGGGTCAAGAAAGAGCATCTGCTTGACCATGACCGCGGCAATCGGATTGAGCTGGGAGAGCCCCAAGGCCGTCAGTTGCTCGGGTGTGGGCGTTCGATTCGCCGAGAAGCTGACCAGAACCCGCTGCACATCGTCATAACGCGTGACCACCCAGGCATGCAGGAATGTATCCCAATGAACTGGATCTTCCGTTCGTAGCCGGCGATACAGCGGATAGGGGTCGGCCAGTACTTCTGGATCGAGCAGGTGATAAAGGCTGAGCGCCGCCTCCGATTTTGCAGACCTAGATGCCATGCAACCACCGCTCGTGTCCGCTTCCGAACGCTGCGTTACAGTGTCCAACATTGCGAATAGTCAGGCGCGCGGAGACGGGCCAAATGAACCGTCGGGGAGTACGGTTGCGGCGGCGGATGTCGTCGCAGGGGGATTGAACCAGTTGCCTATGCCGCAGAGTCAAAAGGCTAATCAGCCGCATTCAGACGGTCTCGTCCAAGCATGCGCTCGATCTCAGCCGAAAGTTCCGCAACGGTTGGCGAGTCGAATATGGCCCGCAAGGGGAGCTCAACTCCCAGGAAATCCCGGACGCGGGCGATCAGTTGAGTTCCGAGCAGAGAGTGTCCCCCGAGGGAAAAGAAGTTATCGTTGATGCTAACCTTTTCTACACGCAACAGTTCAGCCAGAATTGCCACCACCCGCTCTTCCACCGGAGTTGAAGGCGCAATGCGTGCCTCATCTCCGATCGCGTTTCCGGCATCATGCAGGGGCAGCGCTGCGCGATCGATCTTGCCGTTAGGGCCTAACGGCAATGCAGGTATGCGCACGAAGGCGGCGGGAACCATGTAATCGGGCAAGTAGCGGCTCAAGTATTCCTGCAACGAACTGTGGTCAAGCTTGGCATCGGCAGAGGGCACGACGTAGGCGATCAGTCGCGGATCTCCGGAGCTGTCTTTGCGTGCCACTATCAGGCTGGCTTCGACTCCAGGAAACTGCTCAAGGACGGTGGCAATCTCTTCGGGCTCTATCCGGTACCCGCGGACCTTGATTTGCTCGTCGACGCGTCCCACAAAAGCGATCTGACCATCAGGCAGATAACGAGCCAAGTCTCCAGTCTTATAAATCCGGTCATTGGCGACCTGGCTGAATGGATTTGCCACAAACCGTTCCGCAGTCAAATCGGGCCGACTGAGATAACCGCGGGCTAGGCCCTTTCCCCCGATGTGCAGTTCTCCTACCGTCCCGTCTGGCACCCGTTGTAGCTGCTCATCCAGAATGTAGATCTGAAAGTTATCGACGGGCCGTCCAATCGGAGGCGGTCCGTCCGGATGCGCGTTGGGGAGTACGGGACCCGACGTCGCCACGACGGTGCATTCCGTGGGTCCATAATTATTGACCAGAGCAAAAGGGAGACCGGATGGTGGATGATGGTGCAGAGTGTCCCCGCCTGTCAGCAGAAGACGAAGGGCGACCTCTTTCGGCCAGTCCAGAATCAGCAATGCTTCCGCAAGTGGAGTGGGTGCGAAGCAGACGGTGATCTGTTCTTTCGCGAGCCAGTCGCGCAGGCGCTTGGGAGCAACTCGGATCGCGTCATCGGGAAAGTGTACGCTGCTTCCGGCCGTGAGACTCGGCCACACCTCCCAAACTGCCGCGTCGAATCCCACATTCGCCAGTTGGCTGGCACGATCAGCCGGCGAGATGTCAAAGGCCCGCTGGTGCCAGGAAATCAGGTTAAGCAGGCTGGAGTGGGTAATCTCAACACCCTTTGGCCTGCCAGTCGACCCGGATGTATAGATGACATATGCCAGACTCCCGCCGGAAACAGACACTTGTGGGCGGGCTTCGCTTTGGCTGGAGATTTGTAATGCATCGCGCTCGATATCTACCGTCTTCCAGCTTCCGCTTCCAATCCGGTCTATGATTCCCTGATGCGTGATTAACACCGGGGCCTGGGCATCTTCCAGCATGAATCGCAGGCGTTCCCTGGGGCAATCAGGGTCGAAAGGAACGTAGGCCCCGCCAGCCTTCATAATCGCGAGGCTGGCAATCACCATGGCGGGGCTCCGGTCAAGGCAAACTCCCACCAGCACATCGGGACCGACGCCCAGCGCAACCAGATAGTTCGCCAGCCGATTGGCCTGAGTATCGAGCTCCCGATAGGTCAGCGTCCGGGAAGAGGAGGACAGGGCAAGAGCATCGGGAGCCGTCTCGGCTTTTTCGCTGACTAATTCTGTGACTGTTTTTCCGCTCAACTGATTTCCGTTATTCGACTCGTTAACCAAGGATGCTTGTCCCGCACGAATGGGTAACCGATTGCTCTCCGATGAGTTGGTGAACGGCGGTTTCAAACAAGGACCTCCAAACTAAACCGGGGTAGTGGAAAGTGAAGGAGTCGTCAAAGACATCCAAAAAGGAACAAAGCGTTCTGGCCGAATTCGGCCGGAGCAAGATGGCGCAGCACCGTTATGCAACTGGCACCAAGAAAACTTCAGGTTTCACAAACCGGCTCCAAAGCTGAAAGAGAGACCCGTTGGTGACGCGAGTCAGACTGCGCCGTGAGATGGCTTGCAATACCGACTCCAGCTTAGTCCACTCCCCGAATTCTTCGATTTCCCAGCTGTGCAGATACAAATGAGCAATGCCCCCGTGTTCTTCAACGTAATCAAGAGCATGCAGGAAGTGGATTTGCCAGTCGGTTGCGCCCCGGTAGTATCCGAAGTAGTTTCGAATTCCAGCAAAGTTGCGCTCCAGAAACGCGTGTCGCACCTGAATCATCCGGCTATGGTAGCCGGCATGAGTGCTGAGCCCCCACAGAAAAGGATTCTTCGGAAAGCCGTGCAAATTGAAGAGACAGGTCCTTGCTCCCAGGAAACCGGCCTGCTCCACGAGCGCTGCCGTCCCCCGGTTGAACTTACCGCGCGGGTAGCAAAACGAGACCACCGGCTGGCCCAGAATGTCCTCCAGCCACTCCTTGCCGCTAGAAATCTCGGTCCGAGCTTCCTCGTCGGGCAGGGAGTTCAAGGAAGCATGATTGTAGGTGTGGCTGCCGACTTCGAACTGCTGAGAAAGTTCGCGGATCTGGCTCGGCGTCATGACCGGGTATTCGGAGTTGCGTGCAGGAACATAGAAGGTACCCTGCAAAGCGTATTTCTGCAGCAGACCCGCAACCTTGGTATCGGCGGGATATCCGTCATCGACGCTGATAGTGACGTAGCGATCAGTCATTTTCTTAAGTGCGCTTTGACCTGGCTGCGTGGGGTACCCCGGTTAGCCGTGCAACGTCCCAGCCGAAATCGGAGTCGGAACTGGCTGGGGCTCGGTCGCTAGCGCCCGCTTGGCCAGAACTTGCATGTAAATGTCGAGCAACTGACGGTAATTCGCGGCCGCGGTGTACTTGGTTTCGTACTCGGTGCGGGCTTTGTGACCCAGCCGCTCCATATATTCCCGCTGATTCCATGCGTGCATCATGGTGCGCGCCAGATCCTCCGGGTCACCGGGGCGGAACAACAACCCGGTGCGTCCATGCTCTACCAGTTCCTGCATCGCGCCCAGGCCGGAAGCCAGAACGGGAACGCCGCAGGCAAAAGCCTCGATGATGGCGAGCGGTAGATTCTCGTACCATTCGCTGGGAAATACCAGGAAGCGGGCGCCGTGCATGGCTTCAAAAACCCGTTCGCGGGGCAGCCAGCCCTGGAACTCCACGTTAGGATAACCCTGCGCAAGGGCTTCCAGTTGAGGTCGAGAAGGTCCGTCTCCAACGATACGCAATTTGGCCGAGGGCTGCATTTGAGCCCAGGCCTTCAGCAGCGTGCGCACTCCCTTTTGCTCGTCCAGTCGGCCCACAAAAAGGGCGTAGGACCCATCATCTTGCCGTTTGCCCGGATCGGGATCCACAAAATTGGGTTTAACCTTGATCAGATCGGCGGGGAATCCCGCCTCCAGGTAGCGGCTGCGCGAAAATGCCGTCAGCGCGATGTAGCAATCCACCATCTCGGTCCAGGTCTTCCGCGCGTGGTGCACAGTCAGCATCATCGCCACCGCCGCGGTTTGCACCCGGGAATTGCGATAGCAACCGTGTACGACTCCTTGCCAATGACCGCCTTTGAGGCAGTCTTCACAAGGTTTGCCATCCCGGAAGAAATTCGATTCCGCGCAAAGCAACCGGTAGTTGTGGACAGTTTGCACCACGGGAACCCGTGCGTTCCGGCAGGCCCAGTAGATGGACGGCGAAATCAGCGGAAAGGAGTTGTGTACATGCACAATCTCCGGTTCGTCCCTCAATAGTTCTGTGAAGTCACGGTAGGAGTCCGGCGCCCATACCGTGCGCCCGAAGAGGGTGACGCGCCGAACGATCGAATAGTCCTCAATCTCGCTGTTGCTGCGCTGGTATTCAAGCAGTTCGTGCCCAGCCGCCTTCAGCAAGTCCCGCTCCCGCTGATAGACGACGTCCTCGCCACCCGGCTGCTGATACGAATTGTGGACCAGAAGAATCTTCATAAGTTTGTGTTTATGGCTGCGATACAGCGTCTCGAACGCACTCGATCCCGTTCCCGGGAGCTCAACGAGACAAGGCCGCAACCTCCGGGACAGCTAGCGGGGGACGGGAGAGTACTTCATCAACAATGCGGATAAAGGCTCTGGCGAAGTCGACAATCCGGCTTTCGTGCTGGGAGAGAGAGAATGAAGGGGCATTGTCCTCCTGCCAGAAGCGGGCAATAGCCGCCGCGCAATCGTCCGGATCCCCCATGCGGAAGAATGAGGAACCGGGAGCGTTCTGTTCCATATGAACTGGAAAGTCAGAGGCGATGACGGGCTTGCCTAACGCTCGAGCATCTTCGATTACCGTGCTCCAACCTTCGAACCGTGACGGTTGTACCACGGCTTTGGAAGCTCGAATCAAGGAGACTTGATCGATACGGGGGATCAGGCCCAAAATCTGTACTTGCTCTTCGATACCAAGTTGCTTGATTTGGGATTTCAAATGGGGGAAGAATTCGGGGTTGCGATTGTCCTGGGTTGGTCCAGTGCACACTAAATGTATCTTCAAGCCTTGCTGTTTGAGCTTAGCGATCGCCTTGAAAGCAGTCAGATGGTCTTTGTGAATCCAGAATTGGTTACAAACAATGAGGAAGGGCCCGGGAATCGAATATTTCGCTACCACCGGCGCGGGATCCTGGAACCAGTCCGGCAACGGAACCGTGGTGAAATGCAGAATATGAGTTCTGGCCAGGGGAGCGCCATAGGCGCGGGTAGCATCGTCCAGTGCACACTGGCTGCTGAAGACAACATGACGGTTGGGGTCGCGAAGAAGAGCAGGGAAGCTCTTGTCGCGAGCTGCTCTGGCCAGCCGCGAGAAGAACTCCGGCAAGACACAGTGTTGAAGGTCAGGAATCCACGCAATCGTGTTGGGGAGCAGACGCGTATAGGGCACTAACACCGGAAATACCGTGTCCACCTTTTCCCGCCGCGCCGCCATGGCCAACTCTGGGGCAGCTTCGCCCAGCAGCGCCGCGGAAATAGCTGCGTTGGTCCGCTGCGAAGGAACATCTAGGCGCGTGTTTCCGAAAATCTTGTCCAGTAGTGACTCAAAGACCACCACCTTGTCCGCCAACGGGCATACTTCCTCAAACAGAACTGCGCTACTGCGGCAGAACAAAGTGATGCGCGGACGCTCATTGGCCGGCAGCAGGGCGAGCGCGCGCACCAGGTTGTGGGTATAAATCACTCCGCCCCGCCACCGATCCAGGGCGACGAGGCCGATGTTGGGTTGAGACGAGCTCATGATATGACTCCCTCCGAACACAGGAGTTCACGAAATCCCCGAGATAGATCACTGTGAGGGGCCCAGCCGATGAGGGACTTCAGGGCTCCAGTATCCGCCTGAAGGTGGGGACGTTCCACCGAGCGTACTTTTCCAGGATCGGTCTCAATGTGCAGCGATTTTCCCATAAGGCCGGATAACAGCTCAACCACCTCTCGCATGGATACCGAAAGACCAGTGCCGATATTTACGGTCGTAACCCCTGGCGAGGATTTCTCAACCGTTTCAATAACCGCACGCGCGGCATCGGCCACGGGAACCAGATCGCGCTTGGGAGTGACATTCCCCAGCCGTAGCGTACCGTTATTGCCGTTGCGAAGTTGGGCAAAGATGTCCGGTAGGATATGGGGATTCGTTTCGCGCGGGCCGTAGAGGTTAAACAGCCGGCCGATCACAAAATGGCATTCGGGCCGGTTGCTTGTCTCGAGTCGGATCAACTGCTCCCCGATCCATTTGGTCAGCCCGTAAATGTTGAACGGGCCGATTTCACTGGTTTCAGAGTGCGGCTCTCCACTGGAGCGGTATACGTCTGCGGTGCTGGCGTAATAAAAACGACGAACCCCAGCTTCTCGCGCGGCATCCAGCACAGTCTGTGTGCCGTGCACATTCAGGCTGACCGCCAGACCCGGGTCACGCATCGCCGCCGGAATGAAGTGCAACGCCGCCAAATGTACTACGGCAACCGGGCGTTCCTGCCGGCATAGTTCGACGAGCTGTAGTTCATCGCGAATATCCTTGCAGGCGAACTTGAAGAGCGGATTGGTGGCGAACGGCGCCAAAAACTGCCATTTCCCGCCGCTCAAGTTGTCGACCCCAATTACGGGTACCTGGCGCAAAAGAAGTTGTTCGACAACATGCGAACCGAGAAAACCGGCCGCACCGGTGACTAACCAGGGCTGAGAGTTCAATTTTTGAGTGTTCACTTGGGTTGGTATGTGACGACCGAGTATAACCGCTGCCGCGGTTGATCTTGATTCAAGTTGGTATTGCCGAGCATCTGAGAAACCAGTCTCTGAGTCACGGCGGAGAGCATGAACACCGCGAGAAAGAACATGTAGAAATTTCTTGGTCTTCCGCCAAAACTCGCGTTGAACAGGCCGTCCACAAATGAGTCGACATACATCGCGAGAAATCCGACGGCCAGGATGTAGGCCAGTCGGCCGCGCTCATCGCCGCGGCTCTGTAAGATTGTAGCCATGCGCATGGTGGTGACAACATTCCGCACTATCACGTAATTGACTATCAGAAGAAGCACAACGCCGATCAGGCCGTTGTTATAGGCGACTTCCAGGAAGGCGTTGTGCAGGTGCATGAACTCGATTTGTGCTGTACCACGCGAAAATGCGAAGTAGGTTGAGAGGAATCCGTGCCCCCAAATGGGGCTCTGGCGGATCGCCTCCATCGCTCCCGACCAAATGACAGTACGTCCCGTCAGGCTGTCCGCACCCGCATAGGAGTGAAGATAGCCGGCGATGGGGGTGACAGAGATGATCAGGCCACCCACCGCTCCGACGCCTAACAACAGGCCTAGACTGCGCACTACCTGCCCTTGCAGCAGCAGGAAAAGCAAAGCCGCAAAAATTCCGGCGACAATGCCAGACTTGCCAAAGGCCAGGAACATGACGACCAAGCCCACCAACCCGACCGGGACGTAGTGTTTCTTCTTCTCGACGGAATATAGAATCAGCGCCGTCAGCATGACGACCGCAGCCACCGGCGAGAGCCAGTCCGGATCGCCCGCAAGCCGTCCATCCTCGAAGGTGGGACCTGCGCTCGAGAATGCCTCCATCACGGGGACAACGCTCAAAACTAGAAAAGCCCACATGGTCACTTTAAGGAACGTGACCACATCACTCAGATTCTGTGACAAGGTGGCGCACAACTGCAGCACCAATACGATCAACAGAAGCTTGAATCCCCACGCCGCCGAGTATGCCTTGCCGGGCGCGTAGGCGATAGAAACCAGGCTGAACAGGATGAAGACCGAAAGCCATTTGTGGGATCCGGAGAAAAGTTGGCGCAGATAACCCGGTTGCCGGAGGGAAATGACCAGAAGAGCGCAGAAGGCAAGCACCCACATCGCGCTCTCTTCATAGGCCTGAGCGGCAAACGTTCCCTGGGTCATGCTGTAAGGGTCGTTCAGCCGTTCAAAAGCGATCTCCCAAACCAAGAGAAACCACCAAATCAACAGGGCTGAACGATAAACCGTGGTTCTCACGCTGGTGATTCTTGCGCGCGACGCACCCAGTGTGACGCCAAACAGCAGTACGAAAACGGCCCCAATCACGAAGGCCCCGACGGTTCCTTCGGAGGTATAAGAGAGCAGCCACGGCAGGAACAGTACCGCCCAGCCGCTGATCACGGCGAAACCGACAAGAGCACCCACTCCGGGCAGCAAACCCGGTGCCGGTTGGCGAACTACATGACCCTGCAGTATGGTTTTTGACCCTGTCGTTTGCATTGCCGTCAGTGGTTTATGAAAAACTGGAGCTGTGAAGCATGGAGTTATTTTGCAACTCAGGTTTCGGTGTCCCACTCGAAAGGGGGTACCCCAAGCGGGCCAGGACACTCCCCGCATGTTGCTCAATCAACTCCAGCTGCGCTGGCGTCAATTTCGAGCGCCAGCCCTGGACCGCACCGCTGCGCACAAAACGGTCCTTCACGGAAGCGCGCACCGGTTCTTTGCGTTCTTTTTCCTGCATTTGTTCCAGAGCGTTGTTGTCGATGGCCCGCTGGATCATAGCTGGATCCGCTTTCACGCCGAGGAAATCCACCATGCGCGAGAACCCCTCCATCGGGTTCTGCCGCAAGTCCTCATAGTGCATCAGTAGGAGATCAGGGGTTCCAGCGATCGGCGAGTCGAGCCAGGAGCTCACCTGGCGCTGCCAGGGACCGAATGCATTGATCTTCTTGCACAGAAAAGTTGTGAGGAACTTGTCCAGGTCTCCATGGAAAAACTCCAGGGCCCGGGTGTAGGCGAATTCGGATAACGCCACGTCTCTTGCGTCGCGTACCAGGTAGATGGCCTTTTTGTATTGCTTGTGATAACGCTCGTGAGTGTTGATTAACCGGCCGCCATTGGGAAGCACTCGCTGTCCCGTCTTATGTGCGCCCACACCATGGAGCGCGCCATTTACGGCGACGAAGCCGGACGCCCCGCCGGTCAAGATCTCAAATAACGTGAATCGAGTCCAGGTCGTCCCGGAACGGGGATAGGAACCCAGGAAAACATCCGCCGGGCCGAATCCATGATGGCGTAACCATAGAAGCGGTACTCTCGCTTTGGTTATCGAGAACTTTCTTCGCAGCTTGCGGTAGGCGGACGTCGGTTTCCGCTTTTTTCCCTTACTGCCATTCGAACCTGCGCCCGAACCGTTAGATTGTTCTGCCATTTCTGATGTCCTTTCTCGCTCCTGGCCGGCGATCGCGTGCCAGGGACTCCGCTGCTTGTAACTTGGTTCTTACTCGACCGGAAACTCCTCGGCTAACGTTGGTCGTCTCCCGGCTCCCCCAAAGGCAAATCGCTCCAGACCGATCGAATGGCCTGCCATCTTGCGGCGAAGAATCCATACCAAAAACACCCACGACAGAAGGTCCGACACATTCGTTCCCCAGATGGCACCGGAAACGCCGAACAGATAAGTGCTAGGTATCCCCACCAATAAAGAAGCCACGGCGGCCAATCCAAAAGCGATGAAGACTGACGAAGGCGATTCCATGGCCCGCAAGGCGATGGCCGAGCCGAAACTTCCGCACCAGGCAATCGACCCGATGGCTACGATCGGCAGCAGATGCGCCACTTCCGTATACCGGCCGGAATATAGGATTCGAAACGCGGGGTGCTGCAGCCAAAGCATGACTCCCCAATAAGCGACCGCCACACCGACCGCAACCAGGGTCATTCTCCGGCTCAGGGCGCCAGCGCTGGACACTCCGTTGCGTTCCAGTACAGAAGATGCATAAGGAAGGAAAAGCAGTGCCAGCGCAGTCTTGACTTGTTCCACCGGCAGCGTGAAGTTCATCAGAGCCTTGAGCTGACCAGAATGCGCCATGCTGCCGAAGGTGCCGAGTAAGGGATAGTAGATGTACGCAGGAATCCAGCTGGCCACACAACTCAGCAGGGCCCAGCGGCCATACCCCCAGTGCCTGCGCCAAACCTTGCCCGGCGTGTCACCGAACGGAGTGGGGCGCAATTCGCGGCGAAGGTAGAGCAATAGGTAGACGCCGGTGGCAAGCGCGGCCATGCCCATCAGTGCGAACGCGCTGAACGGCGACAGCAGTCCACGCCGGTAAAGCAGAACCAGAGCGCCCAGACTCAAGGAGAAATAAACTAACGACCCAGTGGCGGCCTTGGCTGGGGAAAGCTCCAAATAAAATGTCCGGCGGGCCAGCCAGAATAGCAAGACACAGGGAGAGGCGATGGTGACTCCGGCCAAGGCTCCAGCCAGTCCGCCCGATGTTCCCATTCTCCATGCGCCCAGCGCGGTTGCGCCAAAAACTGCGGCGATTGCAGCCGAAATCGTAATGTGAATCCAAAGTAGCGAGCCCAGATACCCGCGCAAGGAATCGCGATAATAGGAGCCGCCAAATACTGCCATCGGCTCCAGCACCAGAGCTCCGTATACCAGCGAGAGTAACAGGAAGAAGCCGAAAGCTACGGCGTAGGCTCCGTACTGATCCGGCATCAGCCACTTCGCCAGCAAGATACTAACCAGAAAATTCGATCCCGAAATCAATGCCTGGTCGACGATCGCCAAGCCACCCTTGCTGAGCCAGGGAACGAGCTTCCGCAGCAGACCTGAAGTATCGATCCCGAGAAAGTTTGCGGGAAAGATCGCCAGGAGCAGCCGCAGGAGCAAGCCGTCGGCCGGCATGGGGGCAACCGCAGTCTCGGGTTCTTGAACGTTCGTTTCCGGCAAAGGGAATCTTTCGAATTATTCTGTTTTCGGAATCACGAGGCTTGCAAACTGATGCGGGCATCCTCATATCCCGCGCGAGCCTTTGCCATGCATTCTTTCAAGCGTTCGGCCAGGTGGCTTACTTGAGGTTCGAGAAGGATATCGTAGTGGTCACTGGCAATCTCGACGATCTCCAGCTTGCCGACCAGACCATTCCAGGCAGCGTGCGGGTCCACGGAACCTCTCACCTTCTCAGTGGCACGTACGAGGGTGGCTTTTCCCCGGTACGGCCGCAACACATAGTTGGCTGCAGCAGACCGGTTGGAATCACGAACATCCTTCAGCAGCTGGGGCACGCGCAAACTTCGAACACTACGGCGAATCTTCTTGCCCACCGCTTTGGGCAGGTCATGGAACCAATGCTGGCGGGACGGTTGGAACAATTGCCTGATGAGTGAAGTGCCGGTTTGCGTTGAATTTCCCGGATAGGTGTCGAAAAGTACCAGCAGACCTACTGGTTCACCGCGTGCCAGGAGTTGCTGCGCCATCTCGTAGGCAACCAGTCCGCCGAAAGAGAATCCGCCAAAAAAGTAGGGCCCCTGCGGCTGGACGGTGCGAATTTCCCCGAGATAGTGCGAGGCCATCGCTTCGATGCTGGTGTGGCAGGGATGCTGTCCGTCTAGTCCATGGGACTGCAAACCATAAAACGGATAGTCGGGACTCATCTTCCCGGCCAGCTGCCGAAAGCCGAGCACATTTCCACCGATTCCGTGGACGCAAAAGAACGGTAACTCCGAGCCCGCCGGCTGAATTGGCACCAGAGAAGACCAATGCCTTGACCACCCATCCTGGCTCAGAACCTTGGCAAGTTGCTCGATGGTCGGAGCTTCGAAAAGCATCGCCAAGGGCAACGTCTTGCCCAATGCCCCTCCGATGCGGTGCATGAGCCGGGCGGCCAACAGGGAATGACCCCCCATTTCGAAAAAATCATCCCGGACCCCGATTGGCTTCCTGCCCAGCACGGACTCCCAGAGCGGAACCAGCTGTGCTTGCAGAGCATCTGTAGGTATGGCAAAGCCGTCCTGCACAGTCTCAAACTCTGGAGCCGGCAGACCACGGCGATTGATCTTGCCATTTGGCGTCAGGGGCATCGCCGGCAAAATCACAAATGCGGAGGGCACCATGTGGTCCGGGAGTTGTCCCTGCAAATAGCGGCGGAGCTCGGCGGTGGACAGCTCTGTTCCCTGTACGGGAACCAGATACGCCACCAGGCGCTTATCACCCGGCACATCCTCGCGGGCAATCACCGCTACCTCACGCACCGTCGGATGTTTGGAGAGAGCCGTTTCAATTTCTCCCGGCTCGACACGGAAGCCGCGAATCTTGATTTGGTGGTCGCGCCGGCCCAGAAATTCGATGTCGCCCGAAGGTAGATAACGGGCCAGGTCGCCCGTCTTGTACAAGCGTGCACCGGGTTCTGAACTGAAAGGGTCGGGAATAAACTTCTCGGCGGTCATCTCCGGACGATTGAAGTAGCCTCGCGCCACACCCACTCCGGCGATGTGAAGTTCTCCCGAAGTTCCAACCGGAACCGGATTCAAGTGGCGGTCCAGTACGTAGACGCGCGTGTTGGGCAAGGGACGCCCTATGGGAATGTTGTCGGGCACGGGTGTATCCGGATTGCATCCCGGCTCAAATGCGGTCGCGCAGATGCTCGCCTCCGTGGGGCCGTAGGTGTTGATCCAGCGAATGCGCGGACCCACCGCCTTCCGCCAGACGGCGTACGCTTGCGAGGAGGGTTTTTCGCCTCCGACGATTACCAGCCGCAGCTCCGGCGGCGCCAGTCTCGTGAGCTCCGGAAGCTCATGCACCCACTCGTGCCAGTAGGCGGTCGGCAGATCCAAAACGGTTACGCGTTGTTGTTCGATCCACTCCAGGAATTCAGGAACCGCCAGCGGTGTCTCATCGGTCCGCTGCACCAAGGTTGCTCCGCTGAGCCAGGTAATGAACTGCTCTTCCAGGGCGATGTCAAAGCTCACCGAGCAGAATTGCAGCACTCGGTCGTTTGGCGTAATGGAATACAGGCGAGCAGCATTTGCGTTGTAGTTCACCAGTCCGGCATGGGTAAGCAGAACGCCACGCGGCTTTCCGGTCGAACCGGATGTATAGATCACGTACGCGATGTGATCTGGCTTGACGCCACTGTCCGGATTGCTGCGTGGCTGGCTGGAGATGGCCTCAAGATGGTCAGCCAGAAAAAGCAATTCGCAGCCACTTGCTGCGGCCTCGGGTAACATACCCTCTCCGCTAATCAGCAATCGTGCCTGCACATCCTGCAACATGTATGCCCGCCGGTCCGCGGGGTAGTTTGGATCCAGAGGCACACAAGCCGCACCCGACTTCAATACTGCCAGCACCGCTATAGCAAATTCGGTCGAGGGCTCAAGGCAGATTCCAACTCGTTCATTTGGGCCTACGCCACGGCTCCGCAGATAATGAGCCAACTGGTTGGCCCGGTCGTTGAATTCGCGGTAACTTAACGCCTGAGTTCTGCACACCACCGCGGGGTGCCCGGGAACGCTGTCGGCTTGCGCCTCGATCACTTCATGCAAACATTTGTGCGGGTAGTCGCGAGTAGTCTGGTTCCACTCGACAAGGATTCGCCGCCTCTCCGCTTCAGTGAGGATCGGCGAACGGGAGTGCTCCTGTTCCAGATCGTTGGCGGCGATCGCAGGCAGTGGCTCGGGTAGGGAGTTGCTAGTAAAGGCGCTGTTCATTACAGGTCAGTATCGATTTGCACAAAAGACTGCTCCGCCGGGATCAAGCGGCGCCCGAGCCTCGAAGCACGGCAGGGATGGTTTTCGCCAGGATTTGCAGGTCAAGCCATAGCGACCAGTTGCGGACGTACTGCAGATCGAGCTCCATCCATTTGTGAAAGGGCAGAGAACTGCGGCCGTTCACCTGCCACAGACAGGTAATTCCGGGCCGCACACTGAAGCGGCAGCGCTGCCAGTCCTCTCCACCCCCGGTGAATAGCTCATAATCACGCAGTTGCAGTGGACGCGGGCCCACCAGGCTCATATCGCCGCTCACGACATTAAACAGCTGAGGAAGTTCGTCAATGCTGGTTTTGCGCAGCAATTTCCCGACTGGCGTGATCCGCGGATCGTTCTTGATTTTGAAAACGGGCCCGGAGACTTCGTTCAGATGTTCGATTTCCCCAAGCTTCTCTTCGGCATTGATGACCATGGTGCGAAACTTGAAAATGTTGAAGATTCGCTTGTTCAGGCCGATCCGCTTCTGCACGAAGAATACGGGGCCGGGTGAGGTGAGTTTTATGAGGATGGCGGCGAGCAGCAGGACCGGTGCGAGGGCGATCAGCAGCAACAGGGAAAGTGAAAAATCAAGGGCGCGCTTGATCACCATCGGCCAGCCCTCTTCGATGCTGTTGTAGTGGGTGATCAACGGAGAGCCTTCGAATTCCTCCGCGATCGGCGGCCGGTGCTTCACGTTGAACAAATCGGATAGAACGCGCAGGATGATGCCCTGCTCTTCGCACATGGCCGCGATATCCGATGCGAGATCGTGATACGAGCGCAAGGGCAGCGCCATCACAACTTCGTCCACCACACTGCGCCGTACAAAAGTGTGCAGGTTGGTCAGGTTACACACTACCGACCAGGCTCCGCTGCGCAGTCCATCCATCCCGGACCACTCATCGTCCGCAAATCCGAGGATCCGGTACCCGAGTTCAGGCTGGGAGCGAATCGTTTCAGCGAATTCCATGGCCCGGCGATTGGAGCCCACGATCAGCATGTTGCGCGAATCCCGTCCGTGAACGCGAACCCGGCGCAGCCAGGTTCGAACCGCTACTCTGCTGGCCACCGCGATGCTGGTGCTGACCACCCAGAAGATTGCCACAAAACTGGGCGTCACCATGCGGAAGCGGAGCCATGAGCCCAGCAGAAGCACGACCGAGCACAACGTGGTCGCTTTGACCACCTCCCGGGCTTCCGCCCGGCGCGGGACCATCCGCTTGGAATCGTAGAGTCCGAGGACGCTGAAAATAAACTGCCAAAGCCATAACAGCAAGGCGAAGACAACAAAATTCTCCAGCTTGATTCGAATCTGGAGAAATTCCCAAAAGGGCGTGTTTCCGCCAAGCAGATGATGCGGCAGGCTGGCGACGCCAAACGAGACCATCAACAGTGCCAAGTCGAAAAGCTTGGTGACGCGCTTCCATACTTGGCGTTTCGAAGTGCCCATGAGTTATTCCTCTGAGAGAGCCAGGCTCGATGGTTCAGGGGCTCTTGACAGGGCGGGGACGGTCCACGGCACGTCGCCACAATCCTGGGACTGAACTGCAGAAAGCTGAATCGCGGGAAAGCAAGCGAGTTAGAGACGGTTATAAATGCGTTCGGGAATCGGGAAAGTGCGCTGGTTCAACACGGCGCCGAGCACATGCACGTTGGAAGCTTGGAGTTCCTGGATAGTCTCAGATGCCGAATCGCGACGGGAAGAGTGCGCTTTGAGCACGAGGGCCACGCCATCTGTCATGCTGCCTAAGACTGTGGCGTGGTTACAAGTATTGAGCGATGCAACGTCCAGCAGGATGTAGTCAAACTCCGACCTCAACTCCGAAATGCGCATCCGCATCCGGTCGGAGGTCAGCATCTCCTGCGCACTGTCATTCGAAGCCCCGCCGCTCACCAGCCAAAAGTTCGGAGACATTTGCTGTGCGTACCGGCGGATGGGATCATTCCCTCGAAGCGCCTCCCCGAGGCCATCCTGGTTCTCCACCCCGAGCTGTTTGTGCAGAGCAGGAGAGCGTAGATTGCAATCCACCAGACAGACGGAACGTGCGACCTGCGATGCCAGGATTGCACCCGCATGCACACACATCCATGTACTTCCATTTCCCGACTCCGTACCCGTGAACACCACGCAATGGGGCGCTTCGTCGCCAGCCAGAAAAAAGAGACGATGGACGAGCTTACTGACTTCTTCCCTTGCCATGCCGTCGATCTCCAACGCCGGGAGGGGGGGATAGACCTCGGCTGACTGAACAATGTTGGGCTCGACTTCGGGTTGCAAGACCACCGGCCCTTTTCCAATCTGGTTCAATAGCTCGAAGTTTCTGCTCATGGCGTGTTCTGAATTCCTTTTCTGGGGGGATCGGGTGATGTCGTGCCGATTTGGAGCTATGCGGCGAAGTGGATCCTCCGCCTACAAGTCCATCTCGCAGCCGCGAAAACGGGCACTCGGGCCGGCAGCAACTCCAGCCCGAACTATGAAGAGATCGTAGTAGACGTATCCGACGACGCAGGTGTGCCATTCGCGCCGCGACGCCCGTTCACATGAAAACCGCTCAACCGATAGGGGACGGCGGCCAGCAGTGGGACATTAAGCGCTGTGACCACCTCGGAGGGTGTGCGGAACGAAGGATCCAAGTATTCCTGGGTAAACACCGCGCCCAGCGCGACGGTGGCTGCAACCAACGTACCCATCAAGACCAGCCAGGCCGGAGAATCGTGCGGCATGGTGGGCACAACCGGTTGCTCCGCAACCGATACGTTGATGATGTGGGATGCGTTCAAAGCCTCGGTCATACGCGCTTGTTCCCGCTTCTGCAGGTACAGCAAGTAATTGTCCTCGTCGGTCTTCATATCACGGTAGAGGTCTTGCTCAACAAGTCCCTTCTGTTGCAGATCCTCGGCATCCGCCCGGTACTTTTCAACCGTGGCCTGGGTGGCGGCCAGTTTGGCCTGCAAGCCGCTGTGTTCGGCTTTGGCTTTAGCCAGCTCCTCATTGATCCAAGCATAGGTTGGGTTCCGATCCGTGGTCTCCTGCTTGATGGGCTTGCTTTCTTCCGTCGCAATCGAATTCTGGGTCTGGGCAATCTCCTTGTCGACCTCGCGCACCAGCGGATAATCTGGCTGGTATTTCATGAGGTACTCGCTGCGCTTGAGTTGCAAGGTCATCAAAGTGTTCTTAAGCCCCTGTAAGACTTGATAGTCGTCCTGCTTCCACATGGAGGTGGTCAGGCGCTGGGGAGTGTTAGCGTCCAGCTTCTGCAGAGAGTTGATCCGTTCCTCGACGGCAGCCAGGTCGGCTTTGGTTTGCTGCAAGCTGGACTGGAAGTCGCTGAGTTTCTGTAGAGTGATGTCCCGGGAGATATGGGGAGCAACTCCATTTTCCTGTTCCGAGAACTTCTTGATTTGTCCCTCTGCGACCGCCAGATCCGTTTTGTATCGTTCTGCCTCTTGATTGAAGAACTCGACCTGTCCGGGGGGAGTGAATACTGCCTTGTGCTGCTGCAAGTATGCATCTCCCAGAGCCTGCAGGACTCGTGCGGCCTGTTGGGGATCGGAGGATGTGTAGGTCACATCAATCACGTGGCTCTTACTCACCGGCGCAATCTTGAGGCTGCCTTCGAGCCTGCCAATCGCTTTTTCGATTCTCTTTTCAGGTGATGCCGGACCCAAAATATACTCGGAAAGCGATTTCTTCTTGTCCAATCCGCAGGCGACCACGACCCGGCGCAACACATCGTTGCTCTTGAGGATTTCGATCTCCGAGTTGACTTCTTCTTCGGTCACCTCTGACTGCTGGGCGGTCTGGGCGGTGGGGGCGTTCGGTCCCGAGGTCACGATCGGATCCATCCGCTCACGGGCTACCACGAACTTGGTCGTCGCCCGGTACGGGTTGGAAACGACGGCTAAAACCGTGCCCAACATCACCCCAGCAAAGCAGATCAGCGCTGAGCGCTTGCGACGGAACACCATCGCCAACAGATCCCGCAAGGTAAAGGAGAAGGTGGCGCTTTCACGGGTTGTTATTTCGTAGTTATTCATAGTTGGCATCCCTGCGCGTCAGTAGGATTTGAAGATACCTGCTGAAGGTATAAGCGGCTTGATCTTGGAAAAGGTATTCTTCGGCACGAACAACATGTCCCCAGGGCGCACGAAGGGGTCCTCGTGCAAGTTGCCCTGTTTCTCCATCTGCTTGACGTTGATGATCTGCGCGGACATCCACTGGTCGTCCACGCGGCGGAACAATAGTACCTGGGAGTGTTTTGAGGCGTCGGTAAATCCGCCGGCAATGGCGATGGCCTCAGTCAAAGTTACGTCCCCGCGGAGATCATACTTTCCCGGTTTCCCAACCTGTCCGTCGGCGACAAAATACGGCTTCTGAAAATCCTTGAGCACGATCGAGATGATCGGATTGTTCAGGATCTTGCTATAGGCCATGCGAACCGTCTCAGTGAGTTCAGGAACGGTTTGGCCTTGCACTTTGATGTCCCCCACCCCGCGCAGAGTGACGAAACCGTCGGGCTGCACAGCTACCAGGAGTTGATTGAATTCGGGAGTCAAATCGAAATTGAGGTCGAAAGTGTCGCCGGGTGCGATTCTGTAGCGTGAGTCGCGCGGATGTAACTGCGGCCCGCTGCCCGACGATGATGCGGAAGCAGAGAGACTGGCGGCCGAGCGCAGCGCGGACACAGCCGCGTCGTCCTGAGACCCTGCTTGAGCCGAGCACAAAGCAGTCGCCGCCAGCAGAATCAGGATGATGTAAACAGCGTATATCCAATTCTTCTTCCTCATTGCCTTCCTCTCAAATTCACAGCAAACCGGGGGGCTGTCTTCGCTAGGTATTGTGAAAATTGGGCTGTGATCAGGTTTTCGCGCCTTCTTGACGTTGAATATTACGCCGGGCGCCACGCCATGTGCAAAAATTTGGTGACTGCCGGGAGCGGGGCAAATCCAAGTTGAACACCTTAAAAAGCCGACTCAGACACGACATCAGTACTACGTGATCTCGTAGCTTCGCCCTCTGAGTCACATCTGTGACTCCCGAAGCCCTGCAGCTGAGAATCAATTCCGGCTTAACCACCAGAAAGCCGCGGAGCTGTTACACCTCGACAAGCCTCAAAGGAGCATTTGCCCGACCAAAACAGCTCCTCACCCGACGGTGGAACGGGAATGATACAACTTCTTCAGCGATCGGGACTTATCGCAAACTAACGACTCCTGTTTCGTGGTGCTGGGAGATTGGAGTGTGACGAAGTATGCATAACTCTGCATATCCGGTTCCGAGCGCTACTCTAGCAAAAAATCATTGCTGTGAAAGGGGAATTAGCTCTAAGCATACGGACAACAAAAAGTGCATCGAGCCTATCTAGAACTGAACTCCCCTACAAGTGGCCAAAGCTCCTAGGGACGAAAGTCTCTGTCCAAACGGCGGTAGTGGAACGGTTTCTATGCGGTTTCCTGTCAGGCCAGAGACCAAGTTCGAAGTTCGGCGGGTTTTGTAGGTCCCTAAGGTCAAATCTGGAATTCTACCGATTAGCAACGATAGGGCATCGCAACGCGTTGCAACTGCACTCTAGAATACCGTGTATGAGTATGTCGGGAAAGTATCTGGGACGATTGGTGCAGCGATTACCGGATTATTGCGACCGGCATTGTTGATGGTATCGTTGGTTTGGGCGTAATCGAAGCCGGAAACCGGAGAACTCGAGAGCAGGAAGTCGCTCGCTTGGCCGGTGTTGCCAAAGCCCGGATTATGAGTCACGGTGCCCCCTGCGTCCTCGTTCATTTGTAAGGGAGAGCCATTCACTAGCGGCGACCCCTTCTGCCAATCCGAGAAGCTAAGAAAGGTCCACACGCTCGCCTTCGTTTGCGCCGGCTGGGTACAAGTACTGGCCTGATTCGGAGGAGGAGGGTTGGTCAGCACGTGAAACGCCATCGGGTAGGTGGAGAATCCGCCGTCCGTCCTCCAGTAGAGATTGCCTTTGAAATTCTGAAACTGATTGTATGCCATGCCGCAGGAGTCCGCACACCCAACAATTGGATAAAACCCGTTCGTATCGTCGAGATCGAAATAGAACAGGTTGTGAGTAATGTTAACCTTCAGGGTACTGCTGCAGTTCTGTGGCCAGGGGGTTTGTTCCGTGAACATCGATTTGCGTGCGAAAGCGACGATGTTGTTGCTAAACGTGTTTGCCGACTGCCCGGCGGCTTGACCTTCCGGTATCGCGAATCCACTCGACGATACGTGATAGATAACGTTGTTTTCCACGTCCACCCCAGCCGACTGGGCGTCCAGGTACACCCCGTGGCCCCCATAGCTACTCCCAAACACACCGGTATCGATGATGGAGGTGTCGGTTACATCGTGAACCAAATTGTTGAGAATCTGGTTTCCCGTTCCGCTCCCTGAGGACGAGCCAATGTTGTAGTAGAGCGCTCCACTGTCCGAGGTTATTCCCTGCATGATGTTCCAGATATGATTGTATTGACTAATAATGTTGATGCCGTTTGCCGACCATTGGGACGAAGAGCAACCCCTGGTGCAGATGGATATGCCCGCATGGTACCCATCGTCGATGTCGTTGTTTTGTAGCGTGACGTCGTGGCCATTGCCCATCGCGATTCCTTCGCCGCTGGGAAACACGCGAGAGTAGCCCTGGACAATATTGTTCTGGACCGTGATAAGTTGCGGCACGTAGGCGGCGTGATCTCCCCCCGAGGGGCTATGACCGATGCGGATTCCAGAGGCGCCAATATCATAGAAGGCCGAGTTTTCAATGATGACATTGGAGGCGGGTGAGCCCGAGTTGCCGCCCGTCCCAGCGACCAGCAGTCCGGAGACCGACGTGTGTCTGACGGTTAGACCGTCGAACGTAACATTCTGGCAACTCTCGCAATCGACAGTCTGAGGCAGCGCGAAGGACTCGTTGGTGTCGTTGTTGAACCCCTGCGAAGAGGGAATGAAGTCGTCCATCTCGAAGATAATCCCGCTAAAGGTCACGTATTTGAGCTTGTTGGCAAAGAGCAAACTCGCACCGATATAGTTGGTCGACGGTGTGCCCGGAATCTTGCCTCCAAGCTGGGGAATCACCACGGTGTCGGTGCTCGGATTCTCGAGGGCACTTGCCAGGTAGTTCAGCGTCCAGGGGGAGGTGGAACGATCGAGAAACCATACTCCCGTTTGTCCGGCGGACTGGGCCGCGTTGAAGGCATCCCGGGTGTTGTCGATTGTGTAACGGTGTCCCGCCGTGGGGCCAAAGTAGTTGTATTCCACGCTAATGCCCTGTGCCGCGCCGGTGAGATAGATGATCTGATTCGTGGTGTCTACGCAACTGATGCGCATCATGTCCACGGTCCAGGCGTTGAACAGGGTGACTTCGACATCCCCGCTGGGATAGCTTCCGGAGGTGCTCGCCTTGCACTGGTTTCCGCTGGAGGGTTTGAGATTGATCCACTTGGTGATGGGGTCGCTGGGGTTGTATTGAAAACGATCCAGACACTTGGACTGCGTTCCATCGGGGTTGGTGACACTGGGACAACCGGCATTTGCGCCCGTCGGGGCAATTTCTCCTGCGACCCGGAGAAACGTTCCAAGGTTGCACAGCGAAGCGCTGACAATCTGCCTGCTTTGCGTGGAAATGCAGGAGCCACCTTTCATGTAGTAGCCCACTCCTGCAGCCGAGGACTGCAGTCGTGAGCGCAGGCGGCGCTGACCGTTGTAGAACAAAGACTCAAAAGGCTGGATGTTGGCCGGCAGTTTGGCCTGCCAGAGGGCGCCGGACACATGAGCCCAGCCCGAAACCGGCAAACCTCCGCTGACGACGGGAGTTTCTCCCTGATAGTTTTCCCAAGTGACGGGGGCGGCAACCGTGCCCGAGTCGGCTGCGGTGAAATTCAATGTTCCAGGATTAGTCGGGCTCAAAGGAAGATAGTAAGTTCCCTGTCTCACCATAACGGTGATGATGGTCGTGGGGTTGCTTTGTCGAAGCGCCTCAACCGCAATTTGGGCCTTCGCCAATGAGGCAAACGGACCATTCGTATTCTTGGAATTGGGAGCGGCTAATGTTCCACTCCAGGAATCGTTGCCATTGGTCGCCACAAAGAAAGTTGCGGTTGTAGTACCGGGCGGCAGCTCCGCACCCGTCTTCGGGACGCCATGGACCGCGACTGAGTTACCCCCGTTCTGCCCGCTGCCAGGATTGGCGGGCAGGGCTGCTGCACTCGCAAGAAACACAACCAGAGCGAAGGCAATGCGCCCACCCAACGTGGTGCTAAATGTCGGATTGGGGGCGCCAGCTCTGGTAGCGAACATCACACTCTCAAGAAAGTGGACTGAGAAATTATTGTCCCTTGCTCATCTGACTCTACCTGTCGTACCTCCGCGAGGAAAGACGCGGAAGTACATTGCAGGATGCAAGGAACCTGACAAAACAACCGTGGGCAACCACTCGGGGGAGAGAGGCTTTTACCGATCCCAGCCAGCGAGACGACGTTCGGTTAAAGTGAGACTTCCATTCCAGAATTCGAAGCCGGGCGGGATTGTACACCCTTCGAACCCAAGCTAGCCATAGAATTCCATGGAGAAACCGGGTGAAAAGCGGCTCTGGGCCTAGGTTTGAGTCCCATCGTGGATCGGGGCGACAACGGAAAATGCAGGCGCGAGCGTCCTCTCCCTTGGGTTGTAGTGGAGCGGAAGCAGGAGCGGGGACGTTCGCGCCTACATTACAGCGCGGCCAAGACAGCCCCCCTCGGACCGCCAGCCTGCCGCAGTCAGGCTACGCGGACGAGGTTTGGCGCGTCCTCGCGTCCCATCGCCCGGCGACCAATCATGATGAATAGCCCGCCAGCGTCACCGTGGCGCAGCGCCAATCCTACTTCCATGAGAAAGCGGGTCACCCTGGTTCCACGATCATGCGGTTCAAAGAGCCTCTCCTTGGCAGTGAAGGGCCCATCGAGCTTGGGAACGCTGGACAGAAACTCAAAACCGTTGGCTTCAAACCAATCGACCAGAACTTCACCGTAAGAATGCTTACTCTCGTGGGGATGTTTGTATTGGTCCAGGAACCAGGCCCGTTTTCGTGCATCGTTGTAGCCCTTATTGCGGATATGGGCATCGAGGAATCGTAGCCGATCCCCTGACACGCGAAGCAGGAGACGGAGAAAATCTGTTCCCAACCGTCCAATGGTGTTGTACAGGCCGATGACGACGAATCGGCCGGGTTTCACCAGCCGGGCTACGGATTGGAAGCCGCCCAGCGGATCTCCGGTGTGATGCAGCACACCATTGCTAATGACCAGGTCGAACGACTTGTCCAGGAACGCTGGGCGGAAGAGGTTCATCTGCAGAAAGCCAGCATTCTTGATATCGCAGCGGCAGCGGAACCTCTCGGCCAGCCGCAATGAGTTGAGGCAAAGATCCGATCCAAAAACAGCACGGTGCCAGCGAATCCCCAGGAAGTTACTCAATTGTCCTGTACCACACCCACATTCGAGCACTAGGGCGCCTCCTGGCATCTGCTCATCGAGGAGGCGCGCGAAGATTCCGCGGTTGGCTTTCTCCGCCAGGCCCTCTTTGGAGTCGAGGTCATCGTAATTGGGAAAGGGATTATCTTCGTAGAATTGCTTCACCACATCGGTCACATCACGTGCGCGATCCTGAACTTCATGGGGATGGAAGAGCTGCGGGATTCCATTATCGCAACGATAGACTCCACCACAACCCTGGCAAGCCAGCGTCTCACCCTCGATGTGGATTGAATTTCGACACTTAGGACAGCAGAGGATGTCCTGGTGCTTTACAAAGAGGTCATGCATGGGAGGCGGGAATTGTACTTCGCTATTGGATCACTGTAAAGATTGAGGTGGGCGGGTGTTTTAGCTCCATAATTCTGTCCCCCCTAACAGCAACGTGAAAATGTCACCCAATGAGAGGAAGGACATTCGCGTTGAGTCAGAAGGAACTGCAACGAGTGAGCGTAATTTCCAGTTGCGCCAAGG
>JBAUUQ010000017.1:0-70074 GCA_049582765.1 Terriglobales bacterium | reverse complement strand
ATTTTGCGTAAACGGGTCACAGGAATCTCCTTTCCCTATGACCCACACTATGTCAGCAGCTCCTGAACTCTCTCGGTCCACCCACGCGGTAGCGTCCGCCGCGCCAGCGGCTTAGTCCTTGTCGGCTTCTGGGAAGTCTGCCTATGACGGTCGATGGATTCCTCCCAGTCCCCGACGAGACGCTGGCTTTGTTACTGATCCAGTCGTAAAGGCCCTT
Source organism: Terriglobales bacterium (assembly GCA_049582765.1). Lineage (GTDB taxonomy): Bacteria > Acidobacteriota > Terriglobia > Terriglobales > Acidobacteriaceae > JBAUUQ01. The sequence goes on along the minus strand of JBAUUQ010000017.1, from coordinate 69,857 downwards.
TCGCCGGCTGCCGTGTACTGTGGAGCAAACTGTGGAGAAGCGGGAACAATTTATCCGCCTATTCACTAAGGGTCAACGATTCAATAGATTGCATCCTCGGCGGGCTGGCTTACGAATTCCAAATTTTGCACTGAAAAGCGGCATTGACAACTCTGAAGTAAATGTTTAGGGTGACACGCGTCGACGGCTGAAAGGGTTGGCTTAAATAAAATTTTGCCAGTCCGAAGTAGGCTGAGTGATCAGCTCGAAGAGGCAACTCGACGGGCATCCGAACCTGAAAAAACCGACGGCTCTGCGAGGAGAAGTTGGGGTTGGGAACTGCGAAAGCAGTGATCGCATCGAGGGCTGTGACGGTGCATGCCTCCACGCTGTTGGCCCCCTCGCAGGAGCTGGCGGCTAGAGCATAACCAATGTCACAGCCTTTACTTTTTGTGACGTTCCCGTCTCTCTCTACCACCAATTCTTCGACTCGCCGCCCGAATTTGTTCCTGTCCCACTTTTCAACAAGATTTGTGAATAACCCCTTGAAACGGGACTTGACTCGCTCTGTTTAAGCGCACTTGACCGGTTTGCACAATAAATGATTCTGGTCCCGTGGTCCGGATGGGCGAGACTTGCGATCGAGTCGACTGACCACGACTCACTCGGATGGGTCAGTTTTGTTGGGCTTATCCGGCAGATCTGTGAGCCAAATGTGGGCCAAACTCCAGATTTCTGAGGGTCACAATCGGCCGCTGCCTTTCCTGCATCTTCAGGAAGTGTTGGAATCCTGAGAAACGGGCGAAGCGTTGCAACGATGGTTTTCCCATGCGCTGGCTCGCACATGCATCACGCCGCATATCGGCGAGTATGGGTCGCTCAACAAACATCATTTTGAACAACTCAGCGAGTCTCTGTCGGTATCTGTGAATTGCTGAAATGACTCCCCTCGCGGTATCCTCATCCGCCGCATGGAGGATCTATGCTTAGGTTTTTTGCTCGCACCGTGGCCACGTCCGGGATTTGTCTGTTGTTCCCACTGTTCGTCCAGGCACAGGCGTCGTCTTTTTCTGTCGGCACTGCCACTGCCGCTCCAGGACAAAAATCAACGGGCTATTTGGAAGTCCCCGCTGGTGCCGACTCCGCTACCAATATTCCCGTCATCGTCATCAACGGCGAAAAGCGTGGTCCTGTTCTAGCTCTTGTCTCTGGCGCCCATGGGACTGAATACACTTCCATCATCGCGATTGAAAAACTCATCAACCTACTTGATCCCTCTCAAATCGCCGGCACCGTTATCCTTGTCCCCCTCGTCAACATTCAATCCTTCGAACAAAAGGTCCCCCACGTTAACCCCATCGACAACAAGAGCATGAACCGCTTTTACCCTGGGAAAGTTGATGGGACGCAAACTGAACGTGCGTCCTTTCTTATCACCAAACAAGTCGTCGATCGATGTGATTATCTTATCGACTACCATGGCGGCGATCTCGACGAGAGCCTCCGCCCTTACGCTTATTGGGCACCTACTGGCAAGGAGGCTCAAGACCGTATATCAAAAGAGATGGTCCTCGCCTTTGGACTCGACCACATCATTATCTGGCGCGACCGTCCCACCGACCTCGGCGCCACTCGCTATCTCGACAACACCTCTACTGCTCGCGGCAAACCTTCCATCGTCGTCGAAGCTGGCTATGCCGGCGTCGTCGAAGCGGATGACGTCGCCCTCCTCGTCGACGGAACAATCAACACCATGCGCGCTCTCAAAATGCTTTCCGGAGACTCTCGGCCCATCGAGAATCCCGTCTGGCTCGACAGAGTCGTGGATGTCTTGTCCGACGGACCTGGCATTTGGTACCCGCTTGTGAAGCGTGGTACCTATGTTCAAGAGGGCATGAAAATCGGGTTTGTGACCGACTATTTCGGCAAGCTCATACTCGAAGCCCGCGCTCCCGTCTCCGGTGTCATCTTGCATATCAACGCGGTTCCGTCCCTCAAAAAAGGCGACAACATTGCAGACATCGGCGCCCTTGCCGCCCACGCTCCCTAAATCTAATCTGATTTTGGCTAAAAACAGTCGATGCACAACTACCGCGCGAGGCAGGTGGATATCCCCGGTGCAGCAACCGATAAATATTCGAACACTTGGCGCACTTTGGATGGTTATCAATACCTTCACTCGACGATGTGCTACGAAGGTTCAGGCTTTGCGGGCTATGTGCTGCGCTTCATGGTGCGAACCGAGTTCTTAAACCAGTACCAAATTCACATTGTCGGCAGTGCGGAGCATCGAGAATACTGGATACCTGCCGAAGATCTGCACAAATTTAACGAAAACATTGTTGGAGCTATCGAAGTTATTTCGGAGTTTCGGCGCGAGGGATGAGCAAACTCGCTCTGGTCCCGTCCGACACGAAGATGGTTGACGTAATATCTCGACCACTGATTGACGCGGACGGGAGCCCGGCCAATTCTCAATGAGCAGCTAACGCCTGTTTACATTACCTTGAAGCTCGACGAAATTCCCAGAAGAAGCCAGCAAGAAATATCCCGAGCGGTACAAGGCCCAGCAATACTCCGACCCACGGTGCCTGTTTCACAAGCGAAACTGGGTCCCAACCTATCTGCGTCTCGTTAGCTGTTGGGTATTTATTCGACATGTAGAGCGTTGCCGCGAATAGGGTTAGGAAGACCGCCACAATCAACGCCACGATTCCCGCAAACACAGCGATCATCCCGGCCACTACGCTCTTGAGGTAGATCATAAGACGCCTAGGCTCCTTCAGAATAGCCTTTTCGGGCTTCGAAGGACTAGCCGCATTGGGTTATTGTTGCAAAATTGCCATATCACTCATCATGGGTCAATGAACGCCAGCCCTGAGTTACAGCACCTAGCGCTGCTCACAATCGCGGCTCATGCCTACGGGATGCGAACCTGCAAGAACCGGCAACACAGAGTTCGGTGCAACCGGACAAATGGAAGGCTGGTCGCTCAAGTCTTGCACCGTGATCGGCGCGGCGTCCTCAGGCTTAAAGTTATACAACCATTCCACGACTCTCATCGCCGAACTTGGGAACGGGCGCTGATGGTCTGGATCGATCCACGCAAAATGTATGATTTTGTCTTTGCGAACAACCTCCGCGACGAGCGACTCGGCCCCCTGACGAATGATGGCTCCATCACCTGGATCGAAGGTCCAGCTCTTTCAGTGCACTTAGGAGCTGCCAAAGCTGATCCTTGGTCAACCTTCCCTGAAGCGTTTCGTTGCCCCTCTCCGTCAATCTGGATACTCGGTAATGGCCCATACCGTACAGCGCGAAGCAAATCTGAGGATTGCCCGGTTCCTGCCTCCAATCGATAATATGCCCCCCGTCGTAGCGGAGTCGGGCCAACACTTTATCCGGGTTGTGCGTTCTCGATTGTGCAAAAGCAAAAACGGAGATCAGCATTAGGGTGATGCCCAGTGCAACCGTTTTGAGGCGCATTTCGTTTTCCTCCAATTCGACCATTCGATTCTTCTGTGAGTTTCGTGAAAAAAACCACCCCACCTAGTGAGCACTGCTGGTAGACGCTAACTATTGGTAAATCGCGATATCGCTCAAAACCCCACTCGGGGGGCGAACAAACAGCGCACGCTTGCGAGAACGCCTGGTTGCGACAGTTGACCCGTGCGGTCACTCTAAAGCAGCTAGCAGCCTTCGGCAATTTAATCCCCACACTTCGAATCCAGAGAGAGTACGATTTTGAACAGCGGGTTCTTTGGCCCTTGCTCCAAAGGCCCTCGCGTACATTAAGACGGCAGTTTAATGAGAAAAACGCACGTTCGATTGGAGGACCGCGGTCCTCTTATTCTCACGCGGGATTATCAGGAAGCTAATGTTCCCATCTGGAGTGAAGTGCTGTTTGCCGTCGAGTTGGTTGTGCTGCATGCAGCGCCTGTCTATTACGGTCTGGGGACACCTCACGGCGAGGGTTCAGGAGTGGTTCTCATCCCCGCCTTCTTGTGTCCGGATCATTACTTATACCCGCTGCATAGATGGCTTGGACGGATCGGATACCAAGCCTTCTTTTCAGGCATGAATTTCAACGCAGAGTGTCCGAACCTGCTGATTAAACGCTGCCTGAATGAAACCATTGAAAAGGCGCTTGCCAAAACCGGCCGCAGGATTCATCTGATCGGCCACAGTTTGGGAGGCATTATCGCCCGCTCGATTGCAGGGCAGCGGCCACAGGACATTGCTTCCGTCATCACGCTGGGCGCTCCTTTCCGCGGTACCGCGGCACATTCCAGCATCCTGCGCGCAGCCGGAATGGTTCGCCGCCGCATCCTGAAGAAGCACGGCGGTGCGGTCCTTCCCGATTGCTACACCGGGCACTGCACCTGTGATTTTGTGGATTCCCTGCAGCAGAGTGTCTCCTCGTCGGTGGTTGAAACTGCGGTTTACACGCGCGACGACGGGGTGGTTGACTGGCACTATTGCAAAACAGATAACCCGGAAGCCGATTTTCCAGTTTCAGGCACGCACGTTGGCCTGGCTTTTAACCCTTCGGTATACACCATCATTGCCAATCGTCTGGCCCAGACACATTGCGCGCAGAGTAAGCGAAGGCCGGGATTTTGAGTGTAAACGCTTCCATGAGAAGGCCGGTCGGAGTCAAGTGATTTTTCTGTTCTTCATTGGAAAGAAGTTTCTTTCTCCCGCCGAGTCTGCCACTGTCGCCATGCTTCCATCCGCACTCTCTGAGGAGCGATTTTCTTCGCTCGGTGCATGTTGGGCGTTCTCGGTTCAGCCGGTGCTGCCATCTGTTTGGCTGCCGAAGACTTCTTGCAATGCTTTCGCTGTCGTCCGCACGTGCTGTTCCCGTTGTATCTGCCCGGCTTCATCCACCACGCAGTACCAACTGTTGCGATCTCCCAGATCCAATCCGATGGTCAGTTTCTGCTGCGAAAAATTCTTGCTCCGCTTCGCTGCTGTGGTGCTAACCTTCTTCATTGCCGGTCTCCTTTTTATCTGTGCTTCGAGCACGTCGATAACTTGGGAGCGTACAGCATCCCGCCCGGAGACCGGCCTTCTCATCCCATCTGTTGTCGACAGACGATCTGCAAGAGCCGCTGCGGGCGGAGAGTTACAATAGCCCAGAACCACTGAAGTTCTTCATGCGGAGGAAACGATTACACACGACTTGCAGCGACTCGGAGATTTATTTGGACTCGCCTCCGTTGGTTGTCTGTTTGCGGAGTTGATTTGTTTTAATCGATTGGTCGCACGCCTTGATTCCGCTCTTCCTCCCGACCAGCGAATGCCGAGGCCTCGGCGCACACCTTTCCAGCTATTTCGCAAATACCGGCAAGTTTGCGGAAACAACGATCTTCCCCACGTTTGTATGTTTTGGCTGCTTGGCTTCATGATTCTTCTTTCCGCCAGTTTTGTCCTTGGCGGACCGTTCTAGGCGTCAGTTGGCGTAATATCGCCCTTACACTTATTGACCCTTCACGAGGGAGCATAATCGTCAAGGTGAGATCATCAGGGCAGCGTTAGGAGGCCGCAAGATGAGACTTCTGGTTGAGGCGGTAATCATCGTGATTGTGCTCTATCTGGCGGTCCGACTTTTCAGGAAAAGGGGGTAGCTGCCAGCTCGCGGCTTTCCCTAATCGGCGCTGAAGTCGGATAGTTGTTGATAAATCGCCGTTACACTCAAAATCCGCCAAAACGTGCTATCGCCTGGTTGCGACAAGTTTTGAGAATTTCTGCTCTGTAGCGAACCGGGCGATGGTCGTCGGAGGAGAGAATATTTTAGCTTGGCATACTTAGCCTTGGCTTCTTTGAGGATGGGGGCGTCGGGGTCGGCGTCCTTCCCTCTGCTCAGCGGTCAGCTTCTTGGCGCGAGCATAGGCACTTCTTGCGGCCTATGTCCGATAGGTACTTGGAGGAATCTGCATCGCGATCCAACGAGCGAATCGCTCCAGCTCTTGATGCGCTGGATCAGTTGTAATATCCCGTCAATGTGCAAACGAAATTCTGAGGACCTGCAAACAATGAGTAGAGATAAACGACGGGCGTTTGCCCCTTCGTGAAAGAGAGGTATGTGTCGGCGTTAACGCCGTAGTAGATCGTATTGTTATAGGTCCCGTACGTAAAGACTGGGACAAAATTGTTATTATCTGCGGAGAACCCGTTGGGGTTGTCGGTGAGACTGACTCTAAACAGTATTCCGCTCGTCGCCATGTTAAAGGAACAAGAGACGTGCTTAATGATCGTTCGACCGGTTGAGATTGCCGGAAACGTAATAGCACAACCTTCTGGGCTGCAAGTGTTAAACGAATACCACTGGTAGACATGCCTTGTCGGATCGTTTTGATTCACTACCACAGTAGCAGGCGTACCTGTAGATGCCTTCTGGGCACTTGCAAGGCCTGATGTTAAGGTGCAAAAAACTGCCAGAGTGATAGTGAAAAATATACGGCGCATGGCATACCTCTCTCTTTTGTGGGGTCTCTGCCTCCGGCTGGCTAGATGGGCTGCCGCGCCCGGATCTCGTGCGCGATCTTGATTCTCGGAACCTAGCCCCGGCTGCTGAGCCAACGGGACGATAGCACAAAATGTCAGGATGTCAACGGAGATCACAATGGGCGAGGTCGTCGGCGCACTTGGGAAACTCGGCATCCTCGTGGTTGGCGAAAAATCTCCAGTACACTCTTTGACCCCATCGAAGGGGTTTTGAGTGTAATCGCCTGTTAGCGGAAGTTGACCGAAAGTTCCCAAAAGCTAGACACGGCCCATACCGCTTTCCGAGCTATTGCAACTTTCCGTACTCCGCCTTGGCTTCCTTCGGGATGGGGATGTCCGGCTCGGCGTTTTCTCAAAGTCCGTCACTGCAAACTCGGACCACCCGGGCGTAAAATTAACTAGGTTGAGGTGCAGACCTGGGCCGGAAGATCGCCCGCACACATCGCCCCAGGCCGGGGGTTAGTCCCATGAGCCGCCGGTTTTTCTATTTCTATCGCCTCCCCGCTTTCCTGATTCTCTTACTCTGCTCTCTGACGCTTTCCGGCTGCCTCGCCGCCACAAGGCTGCCCACTGAATCTCGTGGAGCCGAGGGCGCAACTATCGAGAAGCCGGATCTCGACCTCAGCTTCGTGCAAAGTGGTACGACCCACCGCGAAGAAGTGTTGACCAACCTCGGCTCCATCGATACCGGTTACTCTGACCCGCGCCTGTTTTGGGGCCGCTGGGTTAGTTCTTCGTGGGGATTCATTGTCCGACTTGACGTCGAGCAAGTATGGAGAACGCACAACCTGCTGATCACCTTCGACGAAAACGGTGTGGTGCAGGGGCAGGAATTCATCAATAACAACCGGGTACTGTGGCGCGAACTGCACGCTCACGTTGCAAAAGCACCGCCTCTGGATCTCTCCCAACCCATTCAGCTCGCGATCAGCGGGAGCTACGGCAGATCGATAAGGCTGTCCGAGGTCAGATCGGTCACGCTGTCCAAGGACGCGATGGAGTTTGCCCGGGATAAGGCCAAGAAACCGGTCAGCATTTCACCGCTACAGGTGTCGCGTCTCAGCTACCTCGGGATGATCGTCGATCCGGACCATCCCAGCGCCACCTGCCACGTGCTGCATTTGTCGAAGAAAACTTCCATGGGCAGAAGAATCCTATTTTGCGCTGAGCCCACTGACCTCATGAAGATGTTCACCTACCTTCAGCAGGCCGGCCCTCCGGGGATGGAGTGGGAGTGATGCCTTGACCCGAACGTGGCACCTTGATCCGCAGGCATAATGCTTACGGAGTCACAGTAATGGTCGCCCATCATCACGAGTCACTAGCGGTGCAGTGACGGGCATCACAAGAGCGGCTCACCTGGCCATTGGGGTCCCTAAACCGGAGGAGTGGCTCCCGTCCCGCCCTCTTCAAAATTGTTGACGTAATATCGCGATAACGCTCATTGACCCTTGGCCGGGGTTTTGAGCGCTAACGCTTGTTACCAGCAGTTATCCTTGAACCATGAGAACCGTGACCTTTCTTCTGTTGTTTCCATTACTCCCCCATCTCGTGCTTGCGCAACAGCTTGTGCCAACGCAAACCCCGTGCGAAGAGAAGCCGATCAGGCAGCGTCAAATGGATGACTGTGCCGCCTTCGAGTACAAACAAGCGGATGCGCATCTGAACAAGGTCTATCGCAAAGCGATGCAGTACATGACCGATGATCTGGCACAGGCCCAAAAGCAAGGCGATCAGAAACAGATAAAGTACGAGGAAACGGCCATAGCAAGCCTGAAAGAAGCTGAGCGCACTTGGATTTCCTATCGGCACATTCAGTGCAAGGCGGCTGCGCAGCAGTACGAAGGGGGTAGCATGGCACCAATGATCTATTCACAGTGTCTGACGACCGTAACAGAGCACCGCACAGCAGACCTCAAGAGCATTTACGAAGATGGCGACCGGAAGTTGGATTGATGACTGGCGTAACATCGCCATTACACTCAAAATCCCCCCTCCCCTCCCCTACGCCGCAAGCCCCTGATGCACCTCTTCCAACAATCGAGCCGGGATGTACAGCGTTCGATACTTTCCAACTCCGTACTTGATGACGCCGATCATGCTGCCGAAGATTCTGCGGATGGTAGAGGGGTGCATTCGCCAAAGTTCTGCGACTTCGTTGGCTGTGAAGTGGCGATCCTGCGAGATGGGCTTCTCTGAGGTAGGTTCTAGTTCTGGTTCAACTGCGTTACGTTTACGCGCCTTCGCTTGCAGGCGCTGGAGTCTAGTTGCTTTCACTCATTTCTATCTAATGTGCGACCCGGGTTGTTACGCTCCCCCGTTGCCGATAGTAGCTCGACCTATACAAGCTTATAGTTGCGGCCCCAGCTTTGGGACAGCGAACGCGAACTCATGGCGGGCCAGCACAGAAGCACTTTCTCCGATCAGAACTTGCTCGGGCTTTGCCGGATCCACGGGCAACTCCGCTCCTCGCGGGGCTGGCTGGTGAACTGCCGCCAGCGACGGCGAAGGAAGTCACCGATTTCGAACAGGGTGGAAGCAGGCCCATAGGTCACGACGACTCCAGCCGTCGTAATTCCCTGAGGGCCTTCACTCGTGATCACAGGACATGAGTCATTCTCCATATCTATGGTCACTGGTGTCTGCTCCGCTCGCATCCCCATGAACTGGACGACGGCCAGAAAAATAACGAGAGCAATTCCGATTTTCAAGATGGGTCTCATGTCGCTTCTCCAATTCCTCGCTTTGAAATGGCCAGCTCAAATAAGTCCGGGGAACCAGTGCCAGCGGACGCGTTCGAGATACGCGGCGTAGGCGGGATCTTTTCTCAGGAACGACTCTTCCACCAGGCTCTTGATGACGAACCAGAAGATAGCGAAACCGTCGATCAGGAGATTGCGCGGCGACCAGTAAGCGAGACACTCTGCCAGGAATCCGATGAATAGGCCCGAGTAGATGGGATGACGCATGAACCGATAGGCGCCGTGGATCACGATCTCACGCTGGGCCGGCACAAACCCGATGTTGCGCCCGAGGCTGAGTCGGCCCCAGAGCTCAATCGCAGTGCCTAGCATCGCGAGTGCGTTGATCAGCAAGCTCGGCGCGACAGACCGCCCTTGGTCTTGCATCCCCCAAGTCAGGAAGCTCCAGTAAGTTGCGACAAAAGCCAGTGCCCAGAACCACGGGTTTGGAGTGATGCGCACCGGCGTTTTCCGGAAGACCATAGTGCTGAAGATAATCACCATGTCCACCAGCCACAGCGCAGTTGGTAGGTCGTGGCGGGCATACTGGTAGCCAGTCGCGACGGTATAAACAAAGGGAGAAATCCCGACCAGGGCCACTATCTTGTCGACCCATGGTGTGGTTAGAAATCCTATGATGGACGCTGCGATCGACCGCGGACGTCCCAGAGCTGGTGATTCTGCCGTAACCATAATTTCCTCCAGTGGTGAAGGTGGCTGAGAGCTCCCGCGGGTGCCGGGTCCGATTACCCCGTTCGTCGATTGATTGAACCGGCCTGCCGACGGTGATAGATTGCTGCCAGCTTGCTCGCGGGGCACAATCAACACCGTTGCATCTTGCACAAGGGAGTGCTGGTTAGTCCTCAAGGCCAGCTCAAGACTTCCTCAAAACTGGCTCAAAGAGTGAACAAGCCAAGGATCAACAACTTGTATGAATTTGGACCATTCCGTTTGGACCCTGCCAAGCATGTCTTGCTGCGTGGGGAAGAGCCGGTTTCGCTGACTCCTAAGGCCTTTGAGACGCTTCTCTTGCTGGTGGAAAACCGTGACCGGGTTTTACTAAAGGATGAATTGATGACCCGGCTTTGGCCGGAGAGCTTCGTCGAGGAAGCGAACCTCAGCCAGACGATTTTCATGCTGCGTAAGACCCTGGGTGAGACGGCGCAAGACCAGCGCTACATCGTCACGATCCGCGGAACCGGGTACCGCTTCGCCGAACCGGTTCGAGAGGCCAAGCAGGACGGGAATGGAAATTCCGTGCCGTCTCGAATTGCAAATGCGGACGATGCGGCTGGATCAGAGCCAGTGCCGGATTCAGGTCCAGCTGCGGCGCTTCCTAAACAGACTTCTCCGACCCTTCCGTCCACGCCGGTCTTCACGGCCGGGCGCCTTGTATTGGCGTTGGCATTACTGGCACTTGCCGTTGTGGCCGGCACACTCTATTGGCGCTCACTATCCTCCAAGCCCCTGACCGGAAGAGACACAATTCTGTTGGCGGAGTTCGACAACACCACCGGCGACCCTGTCTTCGATGGCACACTCCGGCAGGCGCTGGCCATACAGTTGGAACAGTCCCCCTTCCTCAAGGTGCTTTCTGACCAGAGGACGAACGAGATACTGAAACTGATGAAGCGCGCCCCCGGCGAACGTTTGACCAGGGCGGTAGCGCTCGAAGTCTGTCAGCGGGAGAACATCAAGGCGGTGCTGGCGGGATCCATCGCCAGCATCGGGAAACAGTATCTCCTGAGCCTGGAAGCGCTCAACTGCCAGAGCGGGGAGACCTTCGCCAGCCAGCAGGCGCGTACCGACAGCCGCGAGGGCGTGCTGGATGGGCTGAGCCAGTGTGCGTCGAAAATGCGGGCTCAACTCGGAGAGTCGCTGGCGTCGATCGGCAAGTTCGATCGGCCGTTGCGGGAGGTAACGACGTCCTCGCTGGACGCACTGAAGACGTTCACCTCGGGCGCACAAATGATCCGGGAAGGGAGAGACGAAACCGCCGCAGCGGTACTCTTGCAACGCGCAATCGAACTCGATCCAAATTTCGCGGTGGCCTATAACTATCTGGCAATCGCTTACGACCACCTTGGCGAAGACGAGAAGGCGGCCTTCTATCAGAGCAGGGCATATGCATTGCGCGATCGCGGGAGCGAACGTGAAAAGCTTCTGATCACCAGCAGCTATCACTGGCTCGTAACTGGCGACATGGATAAGGAAATCGAAACGGAGCAGCTGTGGGGGGAAGAATATCCTCGCGACTATTTGTCGTTCCAGAACCTGGGCGACACGTATTGGCAGTACCTGGGCCAGTACGAGAAAGCCAGCGAACTGCTCGAACAGGCATGGCAACTGGAGCCGAAGCAGCCAAACTCTCCCAGGGCGCTTGCTTTTTGCTTCCTGGGGCTCAACCGCGTGGATCAAGCCCGGGCGCTATTGGATCGTCTCGTGGATGAGAAGTACGACACATGGGCGGTGCACTCTGCTCGTTTTACAGCCGCGGCTATGCAAGGTGACAAAGCGACTCTTGAGGCTGAGGGCCGGTGGTCTGCAGGCCAACCCGCAGCCACCAACATCGCAGACTGGATCTGGGCGGAGGCTGTCCAGCGCGGCCGCGTTAAAGAAGCGCGGAGAATCGCCGAGAGGCAAATCGAAGAGTTGCGCGCGGCTGGATACAAGGAAGCCGCATCCTTGTCAGCAGTCGGCCTCGCGAACGCGGAGGCACTGTTCGGGGATTACGAGGAGGCACGAAAACACGCCGCGCTGAGCAACACGCTGTTTCGCAGTCGCTCGAACCTGGAAGGAGTGGCGTTCGCGACGGCTCTCTCCGGAGACGCCGGTCAAGCCCAAAAGATCACGGATGAATTGATTCGCAAATATCCCTCGGATACGCTCCTCCACCAAATTGTCGTTCCGCTCGTCCAGGCGGCTGGCGAGATCAGTCGACACCATCCAGAGAAAGCGAATGTTGCCCTCGAGGCGGCGCGACGCTACGAAGGCGGATTCGTCTACGGTTTCTCGATTTTGTATTTGCGAGGGCTAGCTCATCTGCAGAACCATCAGGCGATGGACGCCATCGCTGACTTCCAGAAGATCGTTGACCATCGTGGCATTTCTCCTCTGGCGCAGCAGTTGGTTCTGGCGCGTCTTGGCCTGGCCCGCGCTTACGCCAGCTCCGGCGATGTTGCCAACGCACGCTCCGCATATCGGGGCTTTTTCGCGCTTTGGGAGGATGCGGATCCTGACATCCCGATCCTAAAGCAAGCCAAGACTGAATACGCGAAGCTGCAATGAATCCGGTGCGTGGGCTCTATCAAGCTCATAGAAATTCGTCCTCTGCGTAGCATATCGAATAGCCATTCGCAGCCGATCAGCGACGCCTGTGAGGATTGCGACCAGATGACGGGCTACCAGGCAGTAACCCGCCCTGAACGGAGAGATGAAAACTGAACGTTTGAGAATCTGCTGATCAAGCGGCGAAGTCAAGCTGATTGCCAATCAACCTGTCAACCATGTGGTTGCTCTGACACTTACGTTTCATAAACGTTCCTCCAAGCTGTGAAATAACGAATTCGCACCTTTCGCACCCTTCAATGCCGATTCGCAACATGGCCCGCGACTCGGGCGCGATCATACATTACGGTTCGCAGGCGGCAATGGCTAAGTGCCACCAGAGATGAGGCTTATGTGGCGCGCACCTGTGCGGGCCGACGCCGACCGAATCCACGCATTGGCAGGTCCTTGCCCAATTGCTACCTGCCTCAGATTTGATCCGCGAGCGGTGCGCAATGGCTTCGGAGTCAGTGAAACACTGGTGACCAAGGTCGGCCCTGTTTCACGTCCCGCCGAGTCAAAATGCCATCGGATAGAGTTTCCGCGTAAAAAAGAGGTCGAGCGCCGCTTCATAGAACTGAGACAAGGTCTCTAGATGGATGCCTTTTAGCCAGCCACAGGTCGTTCTCGTGGGAGCGATGTGATTTCATATCCATTCGGGGGAACAAATAAAAGTTGAGAATCTCACTGTGTGTAGGATTCATCGTACCCGGGAACGGACACGAGCACACGAGAGCTTACCTATTACGTGCCGGGTGCAAACGCGCATTCCACTACTAACTGCGATAGCAATGCGACTGCGGTTGATCTCGGTGGCGGTGTAGCTATCGCTAACGGAACAACGAACTGTAACACTACCACTACTCCCGGTCGACCACCGTCAACCGGGGTCCGACACATCCCTCAAGCACAGGTTCACGAAATCATGCCGGATGGCACTCATATTACGTTGTGGTGCCAACGCGCCTTTCGGCGGTGCGACACGCTAAGCGCTGGCAATTACTCAGCGCAGATTGACGGAAATTCTGTCTGGATGTTCGGATACGACCCGGGGGCTAAAGAGCACAAGATAAAATATCGCTATGTTGGTGGATGGTAACGGAAGGGCAGAATGCGACCTCCACGACGATTCACCTACGCCCTCGTCTTACTCCTGCCGTTCGCGTGTCACGCATTAGCACAATCGCAGCAGGTTTCCCAACCCCGTGCTCACGGCACAACAGCCACCGCCACGAAAGCAAACAAGGCAAATCCCAATTGCACCAACAATGGAACCTATATGAACAGCAAAGGGCAGGCTGTTCAGAGACCAGAAGATTGTTCTGCACCTCCGCGGGGAGCATCCGCGCAATGCCGAGATGGAAGCTATAGTTTCAGCCATAGCCGTCCGGGTACCTGCTCGCATCATGGTGGTGTCGCCAAATGGTTATGACGTCTAACGTTTCGTGGAATGATCCCTGACGCCATATCGAGCCAAGTTTGAACTACGGGCAGCCTTAGTCGTGCAGCTGGCTTCCTGCGCTTCATGAAAGTAACCTTTTATCGCGTCTGACTGGATTGTGGAATTGTGGCATTGGAGCCGGCGCTAAATGCTCCCGTGAGCATAGCCATAAATGCTACAATACTTACAATAGTTACAGTAGGAGGAATCGGTGAAAATCGCTCGTTCAATGGTTTTTAGCATGCGCCTGCCAGTGGAGAGTGGAAGACGTCTAAAGCGAATCGCGAACCGCCACGGATGGACCCCTAGCGATGCGAGTGCACGCTTAGTGGAAGAGGGCCTAAGGCGCTCGGAATTTGCTTTCCTCGATTTTCGCGATTCACCTGCAGGCCGGCAAGCCTATATTCAAGGGAGTACCCTCGCTGTATGGGAGGTCATTTTTCTGCTCCGAAGCTATAAGGGCAACGTCACGGCGGTAGCCAAACATCTCAGGTGGCCAGAAGCCAAGGTTCGAGCGGCCGTCAATTATGCAGAAGTGTTTCCCGCCGAGATCGACGAGGCGACGGCAGAGAACGATTCAGCAGATTTCGAAACGATAAAACGCATGCTGCCCCAGGCGGTAGCTTTTGCTTCCCGGAAGACAAAGCGAGGTTGACATGCTCAAGCTGCTTCTGGACGAACACATTTCGCCAGACGTGGCGAGCGGCCTGCGACGTCGCAATCGGTCGTGGGTCGTGCATTGGATGGCGGAGTGGGAGGGTAGCGCTTTTCTTGGGAAAGAAGATTCTGCTTGCCTGCTGGAAGCTGCCAAGCAAGGCCTGACCCTAGTTACTTATGATCGGAGAACGATTCCTCCGCTGCTAAAGCTCTGGGCAGAAGAACAGCGACGCCATGGCGGGGTGATCTTTGTTGATGAAAAGACAATCTCCCCGGCAGACAGCGGCAGTCTAGTCCGCGCTTTGACCGACCTGTCTAAAGAAACCGGAAAATGGGATTGGACTGATCGGGTCTACTTCTTACGGCATCAACGCTGATCATTGTTAAGACGTTGTGAGACAAGTTGTAGTCTCGAATTAGGCAGCGGTTATTCCAGTGTGCGAATTGTGTGCCACAATCGTGCCCCGCTGCAAATCGACTGTTCAACTTACGCCGATCAGCCATCCCTTGACCGACGGACCGATAAATACGTGCTTTGTGGGCCGCACAGGTGTGCGCGTAGTGTGCCTCTTTGCAATCCTTGGAGGGAAATCTGTCGCTCGCGCAGTTGCCAGAAGCCCGTGTCACATTCGTTTCCGGTTTGGTGGCCACTCAAAAGAGGTGTTCCACGACACGTCTACGGGAGCGGTGCTAGAAAACCTGCCGAGAATCGCTCCCGTGAAACCCCTGTAGAGACGGGCTTCCTGATTTCCACCCGCGGCGTTAGGAATGGGTAGTTTCCTAACCTTAGCTTCACATGAAGTTCGCGGATTTCTGGTGAGAGGTCAAAATCACCACGGTGGCAGCGATGGCCTATCAACATCTGTGCATCTTTCAGTCACGACGATTTCTCGCGTGCCTCGGTCCTTCCTGGGGCACAGTTCGCACGGATTACTTCTTTTTGAATCGCAATTGTTGGAGGGGAGGGAAATGCAGCCTCCCTGAGGTCCAAATCAATACGAATGCGAGGTTTATAGCTTACCGCCCTTCCGCCGTCTGCAAGTCTAACCCCACGCGTTCTCCGTTGATCAGTACAGTGCCAGCGTCGATCAGTTGCTGTCCGGTGCAGTCATAACGCTCGTAACATTGCAGCGCGAAGAAGGGGAAGAAGAACTCTACCGCCTCAGACGTTTTCAGGGCGGATGTCTTCGCTGCGACGTGAGCAGTCGTGCTGAAACTAATGCCATCGAACTTCTTTTCCTCTTTAAAGTAGCCCAAGGCGGGGCGGATCAAGTGCGAAATATGGTCGTCAAAGGCCAGGGCTGCGACTCGATAGCCCGACCCCGCGGCCGACTCGGGAAGGTCCGTGTTGACCGAGAGCTCCAGATATATACCTTGCCGAAAAACTACGAAGCTGGGGTCCGCATAATTGACAAAGTGCGCCTGCGGACCGAGCGCCTTCACGAGCTTTTCCAATACTTCTTGATTGGAGTTTCGCAGGTCGATGAGCACCTCCGGCGAAGTGTCGCGCGGTGGAGCAGGGGCTGGTTCCTTCGGTTTCGAAGTTGCAGGCGCAACCGGTAGGTTGGCGGGCGCAGCGACTTCTCCATTCTGACTCCCGCCGACGGCGGCGCTTCCCTGAGTTGGTTGGCTCTCCGCACGAAGAGGGTTGGCCGGCGCGTTGGCCCCGAGCTGCGGGCCCTCCCCACTAAGCCAAATCGTGACCGGAGCAGCGTTGAGAAAAAACTGACCTTGCAGCAGCGCTGCCTGCCGTGCAGTGTCATCCTTTGATCCCAGAAGCTTGATAGCGCCCATCTGTGGCAGGTAGACCATCAGGTTCTCGGGCCGCTCCATCGCCACATCCATCACTTTTCCCAGGATGTGATGGGACACTTCCACAGCGTACCCCTGAACACTGGCATTGCCCTGGAACCGAGGGACCGCTGCCTGGAGCAACGGCATCACCACATTCAGAAAGGTGGTTCGCGCCCGTTGCTCGCTACTCGTTTTGTCGATTGAGTAGGCAGCATAATAGTTGCCCGTGATGGCCACTACGGTTTGGTCGTTATATTGGTCGAAGCGTATGGAGTGCTGGTCGGCACGTTTCTGCTGCAACTCGTCCAGATCCAGCTTGCGGCTGAGATAAAAAGGGTAGTCGAAGTGATCGGCCAGAATTTCGTTTCCTGCCTGCTCCAGTTCATCCATGTATTGCAGCTCGAGAGAACGCAACCGGGAATCCTTGATTTCAGCGGGAGACACGACCTGCGCGGCCGCGATGGTTACAGAAAGTAACACTAGCGCCAGCGCCGACCCTCTATTTCTGCGCATAGACCGTTCCGGAAGCCTGATAGGGTGGATCAGAGAGGAGGCGAATGTAAGAAATCACCGCCGCAATCTCCGTCTTGCTGAGAGTATAGCCGTAGGGTGGCATCAGTGCGGACTTGTTTAGGGCCGCGCCGCCGTGCGCAATGATCGCGGTCAAGTCGGCGTCACTCATCTTGTTCAGCGTATCGCCCTCGGTAAACGCGTGCGGTTTGGTTTCCAGGTTGTCATAATTCGAAACCCGCTCTGGAGTGGATTCCGGATCGTGGCACCGTGCGCAGTATTTATCGTTGATTTGACTTCCCATCTGCTGCTGGTAGCCCAGGGCGATCTCCTGCAATTTGAGGTCTACCTTCTTCCCGGCCTTGGTGAGTGTGCTGGCGGTGAGCTCATATATTCCGGCCATACCAGCAAGCGCAACTGTTGTAGTGAGCTGCCCACCTGAATCCGTGAGGCCGCTGCCGGGATCGAAAGTTACTCCGGCCGGAGCACTGAATTCCACGAGGGCTCCAGGAACCGCGTTGCCCTGATCATCGTTGACCTGCACCACGACAGGCTGGCTAAGCGCCGCTCCTACTGCGCCGATCTGTTTGCCACCGCTGGATTCCACCAGGGCTGCACCAAAGGCGGTCGGCTTGGGGGCGGCTGGCGCAGGCTGGTGGCTGCATCCCATATTGAACGTGAGAACGGCAAGGACAAGGATATCCAGCACGCGAATCTTCACTTTCTTCCCTCCTTGCCTTTCTGAGCCATCAGGAACGCAGTGAGCGAGCGCGCGTCTTCATCGCTCAGGTTGCGGTTGGGCTCAGTGGTTCCGGGCCGAAGCGCCTGCGGATTCTTCAACCAGTAATAAATCCAGGCGGCATTGAGGCGGGAGCCAACCTGGGTAAGAGTTGGTCCGATGTAGCCCTTGTCAGTTTTCGTATCCACGATGTGACAGGATTGGCAGGCGTATTTGGAATAGAAAAGCTGCCTGCCCTGCTCCACCTGCGCGGACGGGTACCCGTTGGCCGGCATCGCGTCGCGATCGAAAGCCGGCGTTTGATAGACCGTCATGATGTAGTCGGTCAGCTCATCGATATCGTTATCCGACAGGTTGAACTTCGGCATACGGCGAATCAGGGCTGGCCGCAAGGTGTTGGGGTTTTTTAGAAAATCCTTCAGCCACTGCCGCTGCACGGAGCTGCCTTCCCAGGTCAGATCGGGCGCCATGTCGCCGCCGCGCCCGTTGATGGTATGGCAGCTGAAGCAAGCCAGATCCGCGATGAGCTGGCCAGCCTTACCTGCCGGCTGGTACGTCGATGCAGGTGGCGCTGCAACCGCCAGCGCCGGAGGCAGATTCTGGCTACGGTCGGAGAGAGATAGCAAAGCAGTGGTGAGCGCATCGACCTGAGCAGGGTTAAAGCCGAACTGCGGCATCTTGAGGGCGGAACCAAAAGAGCGTGGCTGCCGGATCTTCCCCGAGATGTAGTCGGGCAAATTATGCGGCATTCCGGGCAGGAAGACCAATTGCGTGACCGGTTTGCTGCCGATGCGGGTCAACTCGGGCGCGAAGTTCTCCGGTTTCTTCACCCCGTTGATTTCATGGCAGGAGGCGCACCCGTATTCCGTGACCAGAGTCTTGCCATGCGCGATCTGCTCCGGCGTGGCCGGATCCAGATGCACATTTGCAAGAAGGTCGGAATCCGTTTTCGTCAGCAAAAAGCCTGAGAGCGTGGCGATTTGCTGATCGTTGAAGCGGTAGTGTGGCATGGCCGTCCCCGAATCGTAAATTCGCGGATTTCGCAGCCAAACCTGCAGCCACTCTGGCTTCAGCTTGTTACCAATCCGTGTAAGTTCAGGGCCGATGTCACCACCGACGATGTTCCCTGCGGCATTCTGCACGGCGTGGCAGGAGGCGCAAAACGATTCCCCGTACAAGCTGGCTCCCGCGGTCGGATCAGGGGAGGCTTTCGCCGGCCGCACTGGCGCAGTGTCGCCGGTCAGAGGCGTGCTGCTGGCGATCAGGAAAGCCGAAATGTCGCGAGCGTCCGCGTCGCTGAGCTTGAAATTCGGCATGGTGGCAGAGACCGCGTACGCCTGTGGGTCCTTTAACCAGGCGTAGATCCAATCGCGGGAGGTTTTGTCCGCAATGTGCAAAAGTCCCGGGGGATCGTCAGTGGCTCTCATAGTCCCACCATCGGGCAATTTGATGGTGTGGCAGTGAACGCAGCCGTAACGGCTCAGCAGTTGACGGCCCAGGTTGAGCTGAGGTGTACCCGTCAGCGGGCCGCGGTGGCATTGTCCGCATGAAGATTCGATATAGCGCGCCGGCAGGAGTGGCTGTTCCCACGCCAGTGTGCTGCGGTGAGCCTCTTCTACCGTGGTGGCGGCGCCCTGACCCCGATGGCACATGACGCAGCCAAACTGGTCCACGCGATGAGGAATGATGGGATGGCGGTGAAAAGGCTGCGTCGTGAGGTCAGCCAGACTAGGTTCCTTAATTCCCACATGGCAGGTGGTGCACCGGTCCACAACTCCCAGCTCAGGAATCCAGATCTGCTGAATCCCGCCTTCGAAATGGCGCTGCAGGGTCACGGCGTCGCCGCGATTGCGAATCAGCGCGAGGTATTGCTTCTGATAGTGCCGCCATTCGCTGAAATGGTGTTTAGCCGGTGCGATGGCCAGAGACAGCAGCAATGCCAGACTGACCACGCCAAACGCGCGCACCGGATTGCCGAACAAGGCTCGCCAAAGAGAGGCTAGCGGATTCTTGGCGGGTTCCACTCAGCTCCTCCCCGGCCACACCCAGGACCAGCCTGGGCCGCGAAAGAAGGTGCCGACTGCGGTGAGCACGACCAGTTCAAACAGAAACCAGGTCATGATCCAGTAAGAAAGTGGTTTCGACGCCAGATAGCGGCGAAACCTAGAGGCTGATTGCGGAGAACTGTGCGCGGCCTGCAGCATGAATCCGGCCACGACCAGAGTGGGCACCAGCGCCACGTAAACATGAAATAGAAACAGAAAGACAGAGAGACCGATCGCAACAATATAGAAGATACGCAGACGGCGGGGACGATTCTTCAAGAATAGGCCTTCCGCTTCAATATTGATGTTGAAGTACGGGATTACAACCAGTGCGATCACTACCAGAGTTGGAACCAGCACGCCAGCAACCACCGGCGGGAAGTAATGCAGCATTTCCTGCAGGCCTAGAAAGTACCACGGGGCCTTCGCCGGATTCGGCGTGTGCGATGGATCGGCAATCCCCTCCAAGGGCGCGTTGAACAAAAGCGAAATAAAAACCAGCACGACCGCCAGTATCTCGATGGCGACGGCCGCGCGGAAGAGTCCTTCCGGATAGGTCTGCAGTTGTTCTTCATCCGCAACCTTTACTTGGGCGGAGCTGCGCCGGGTGACGAAGACCACACGCCTGGGAGATTTGCGGGCATCCGAGCTGACGCCGGCGACAAAATCTTTGTTTTTATCCTTTTGGTCGCTCATTGCTCCGCCTCTGCAGGGATTGACGGCTGAGCCGCTACCGTTTTTGGTTCGCTCGGGTGGTGATAGAGTCCACCGTCCTTGCGAATTCGCCAGAAGTGCACTGCGATAAAGAGAATCGCCGTCAACGGCAGGATCATGCAGTGAAGCACGTAGAATCGCAGCAAAGCGTTGGCATTCACCAGATTGCCGCCCAACATCAAGAAGTGAACTTTGTTGCCTACCAGCGGTACCGCCGAAGCAATATTGGAGCCGACTGTGATGGCCCAATATGCCAACTGATCCCATGGGAGCAGGTAGCCGGTATAGCTGAGAAGCAGAGTGATAAGCAGGAGAATCACTCCGATCACCCAGTTGAATTCACGCGGCGGGCGATAGGCGCCGCGATAAAACACCTTGAACATGTGGGCGAACACCAGAAAAACCATGGCGTGCGCCGACCAGCGATGCAAGTTGCGCAGGAATAAGCCGTCTGAAACTACGAATTGCAGGTCCTTGGTGTCGACATAGGCCTGTGGTACGGACGGGTGATAGTAGAGCATCAGCAGAATCCCGGTGCTGACCAGGATCAGGAACGTTCCGAACGTCAGGGTCCCCAGATACCAGGTGGCGCTAAAGCTCAACATCCGGCGGCGCACCTTAGTGGAGAACAGGTGCAGGAATACATTCTGCTGGATGGCGAGCGAGCGATGCAGCGTGCTGGATCCTGTGCCGCTGCGAAAAACCGAGCGCCAGATCCGGGTGTTGCGCAAATCGTTGAAATAATTGTCGATGGCCTTGGCCATGCTCAAACCCTCACAAACTGCATCGGCCGAATGGTCGTGGAGCGGTCCACCATGAGATCGCCTTCGTCGTTGACCCATGTTCTCAGCCAGGGCAGTGGCTTGGGAGCAGGGCCTTCGATCTTTTCGCCTTCACGATTGAACTTGCTGCCGTGGCAAGGGCAGGCGATGATCCCCAATTCCGGTTTCCACGCGGTCAGGCAGCCCAAATGCGTGCAGACTGCGCTTAGCGAGAAAAATCCCTCTTTGGCGTGGATGAGATAGATGCCGGAGTTCGCATCCAGCGTTACCGAATCTTCCGGAAAGCTCTCCGGCTTGCCGGCATTCACGATCGGAGAAGGTTCGTACAAAACATTGGGGGAAAGAAATTGGTAAGCGAACACCGCCGTGCCGGCACTGGCGATGCTCAACGAGCCCAGTCCCAGCTTCGCGAAGAAGGCCCGGCGGTTGATCTCGCCGGGATCTGCCGGCACCGTCTTTTTTTCATCGGACATCGGTTTTACCTCGGGCCTGCGCCGGCAAGCGGCGCTTTCGCTCTGAACGGTCCGTCAATGGCTTCGATCGAGATCAACCCGGTCGCTTCAGCCGGGAGCAGGTTATACGACTCCATGGTGATGGTGCCGACCGGGCAGCGGGCTGCGCACAGCCCGCAACGGATGCACCGAGTCTCGTCTTTGAGCATCGCGGAGCCAGTGACGACACCCAGTTCGTCAGCCTTCACTTCATCGAGTTCCACCCCGAACAGTTCCTGGTTATCGCGAATCTGCTGGATGGTCTCGGGCTCGAAGGCAATGCGATCCAGCGAGACCAACTCCAAACATTTCTCCGGGCAGACGTCCACGCAGCCTCCGCAAAGGATGCACATGGTGCCATCTTCGGGAACACCCTCGAAGATAGTGTTGACCCAGCAGTGCAGACAGCGCTGAGCTTCCTGCATGGCGCTGGCAGCGTCATAGCCGACTTCTACCTCGGTGACTCCGGTTCGGCGTTCCAGCGGCAGCATCGGCACCGGCTGGCGCACCAGGTCCAGCAATTCCAGCGGCATGCTGTGACGCTTGAAGATCTCGACTTCGATAATTGGCTCGGGATGCTTATGACCGCGTAGATACTCATCAATGCCAACTGCGGCACGTTTACCGTCGGCCACGCTGTCGATGATCAAGCGCGGTCCGAATGCGCAATCCCCGCCGGCAAAGATGCCCTGCGCGGAGGTCATTAGAGTTTGCGGATTGATGGCGATGAGTCCACGCGGCGAAAGCTCAACTTTATCTTCCGGCTTGAGGAAGTCGAGGCGGGGCGCCTGGCCAATGGCCATGATGACGGTGTCGCAATCGAGTTGCGTTTCGCTGCCCTCATAGAAGGCAGGATTGAAGCGGCGGTTGGCATCGAAGACCCATTTTGTCTTCAATGCTTCGAGAGCGACGACTCTGCCCTCCTTCCCAATCATCCGCTTGGGGCCGAGTCCGGGGTGCATCACGATTCCTTCCGCTTCAGCTTCCTCGATCTCCTCCAGTGCGGCGGGCATTTCTTCGCGCTTTTCAAGACAAACCAGCTTTACCTCGGTCGCTCCCAAGCGCAAAGCGGACAGCGAGATGTCCACCATTTCGCGCGCGGCTACGGCGGCGACGTTTTCGGCAGAAGGTTCGAGGTCCTCGACACCCGCAACGTGCTGGCGAACCACTTCGCGCGCCGCTGAACGCGCTACATCCATGGCAACGTTGCCGCCGCCAATCACAATCACTTTCTTGCCGATGGTGAACTTGTATCCGAGATTGACGTTGAGGAGAAAGTCAATGCCCTTGTAAACTCCGTCGAGATCAACGCCCGGGATGGTGAGATCGCGACTGCGGTGGGCGCCGACGGCGAGCAAAACCGCATCGAACCCCTGACGACGAAGATCGGAAATCATGAAATCTTTGCCGGCAGCATGGTTGAGCTTGAGAGTGATATCGCCGGTGGCGAGAATCTCCCGCACCTGCGCTTCGACCACGTCGCGCGGCAGACGATATTCCGGGATGCCGAGATAAAGCATTCCTCCCGCCACCGGAGCCGCTTCAAAAATCGTGACCGAATAGCCCATCAAGGCAAGATCGTGGGCGGCCGAAAGCCCCACCGGCCCGCCACCGACCACTGCCACTTTGAAAGGAAGCTTCGCCTGCTGCCGCCCGGTGTTGATATTAATGGGGTGTTTCGATTCCGGACCATAGCGTTCGGTGAGAAATCGTTTGAGCGCCCGGATCGAGATGGGCCGATCGATTTCCCCGCGACGGCATGCGGTTTCACAGGGATGAGCACAAACCCTGCCGCAAATGCTGGCCAACGGGTTGGGGTCGCGGGCTAGTTTGTAAGCTTCTTCAAACCGGCCCTGGGCAATCAAACCGACATAGCGTCCCGCATTGGTGTGTGCGGGGCAGGCCATCATGCAAGGAAAGTTGGTATTCAGCCAATCCCTGTCGACCTTTTTGTCTTTGTAGCGCTTCAGCATGGCAGGATAGTATTCGGCGATGAGTTGCAGGGAGCTTCGAGATTTCGCCGCTCCCTGTTCCTTACTTGCTCAGGGTGAAATCCGCTTTGCTGTCGCCCGAAACCGTCAATGGTCTGGACTGGTTCTTGGCGCCTTCGTGCCACGCAGTCACGTTATAGCTGCCGTCGGGGACGTTCTCGATCTTGTAGTCTCCCGATTTGTCGGTGATCGCAAAGTAAGGGGTCGGCGACACCACGATGTAACCGGCCATTTCAGGATGGACGTTGCACAGAAGTGGAACCGCTCCGGGGTTATCGAACTTGAAGGGACGCTTCTCGCCCTTCGGCCAGGTACCCAGGTTGTGACCGAGCTTCTTGTTCCCGCCAACGGAAATCCAAAAGACGTTGTGGGCAACGCTGTCACTGTTTAGAAACTCCACCGTGGTGCCCTGTTGCACGGCCAGTATGTGCGGCTGAAACATCAGGCCCTTCTGGTCCATTACGGGCGTCTGGGTTGGAGCGGGGAAGGTCTTGCCCGCGGGTGCTTCCACATAGACGACCGATTCACCGGCGACGCCGGAGACTTTGCCGCTAATGCTGCCGGCATAGGCAGCTCCGGCAAGAACAATGACTATTGCAAGGGTTATCAAAACATTGCGCTTCATATTCTCTCCTGTGTAAATAACAAACCTTTCAAACTGAGCCTCAATACACCCACTCCAGGCCTGCCACCGCAGAGTTGGTGCGGAACGGATTGGTGAGTGGCTTGAGCGTGGTCGGGTCGTAAACGATTTGTTGCGGCCGGAACTGATACTCGAACGAAGCCTTGATATTCGCGTGAATCAGAAACTGGACCCCCGGAGTGAAGCGCGACCGGGCGTCGCGGAAGGGTGAAACATAAGCCCCAGGATCACTATCTGGAGTGGCGCCGATTCCGTTGATCCGGTCGGCGGTCGAATTCACCTCATCCCAGCGCATGATGGTCATCACCCAGGGCAGCACCAGATAGTCCGCCTCGATAAAGCCGCCATTGAATGTCGCCGCGCTGCCTCCCATAAAGCCGGTCGGAAGCGTGAAGCCAGTCGGAGTCAGCGGCAGCAGGTTCTGGTCATGCCCGTGCACGTACTGCCCGAACAGGTTGAAGGTCCGGTAGTTAAAGCTGAAATCTCCGCCCACGCGGTAGAAGGGTTCACGGGCGGTCAGTACAGTGTCGACTGCGCTGGAAGCCTGTCCGGCAAAACGCTGCACGGAACGACCGTAGAAATAGAGGGTCCCGACAGTCAGATAAGTGTGGTCGCGGGGTCCGGTTGCCCCCGCCGCCTGAATCTCGTTGCGGCTTGCCGGATCGCGCTCCAGGTTGAAGCGATAGGAGAGCCGGGCATAAATGTCTTTGAAGTTCGAGTCTGACGTGTAGGCGACCTCGGGCGACACATTGTTGCCCGCGCCGGGAGTGCCACCGGTATTCTGATTCACAATCGCCAGAGAATAGTGGTATCCGCGGTATTGGTGGCCGCCGCTGAACTCCACTCCTTGGGCCGCATTCTCCAGGGCGAAAGCGTTGTTTACGTTCTGCTGGCCAGGGATACCGATGTTGTTTTGGGAATAGATGTCCCACCCGCTCAAGTTCCAGCTTCTTGCCTGACTGAAGGGGAGATCCAACTCGAATTGTCCGACCCGGACACTCAACGCATCCTTGGGCAGCTTCAGGAAACGGCCGACGTTGACAAATTTCAGGTACCCGTCGCCCAAGCCACCTGCGGCGTTGGCGCCGCCGACACTGATGTCATCATCCACCCAGAAAGCGATATCGCTGCCAAAATTGCCGGCCATAAAGATGCTGAACAGGCCTGACTGGAAGTCGGACTGGGGAATAAAGGGTGAAGTCGGATCCCCGGGCGACTGCAAATTGAAGTTGTTGCGGTTCGCGCCTACCACCTGAAAAAAAGTATTGAAGCGCAACCCAACGGGCGGCATTCCGGGGATCGTGCCCGGAAAGATGGTGTGCGGCCACAATTCCGCCTGAGCGGGCGCTCCCAACATCACCGGCGGAATCTTGATAAAGGTCTCGTCGTCCTTGGGAAACTTGAATCCGGCATCTTTAAAAGCTTTGCCGAAATCATTGAGCTTGGGGAAGTCCACATGACAGGTGCTGCACGAGGTGCCGTACTGCCGTGAAAAAGCCGGAATGGCAAAACTGTGGGATGGGGCCAGCGACAAAAGCAGCCCCACCGTGATCACGAATATTCCGTAATGACGCCGCATGCCAGCGCCCCCTGGTTGATTTGTTGAATCGGTCACCCTGTTGCTCGATGGGCGATGATCACGGACATATGCACGTCTCTGCAGTGGCGACAGTCACTGGCCGATGTGACAAAGATCACAACAGTAAGATCAACAGAGTGGGATCAGAGCGTTGAGTTATCAACACTGGTTCTTTTGTCGGGTGAGCTCGGACAAGGTGTGAGAAACCTGCTGTGATAAAAACGTGATAGTTCTATGCTCACAACGGGTCAAAACTGATCAGAACGGATCATAAGCCTCTCCTGGAAAGCGGTTGACAAATCATATAGAGTAGAGAATTTTCATAACCAGTCAGAACACCCCTAGTGATCTTCAAAACCGGGGGGCAAGGCAGCGCCCCCGGGTGCGGCAATCTCCGCCGTGCCCCCCAATGAGGCGTTGTCTATTGACCAGAAATCATGCCTGGACGTTATGATGATTCGGAAGCTCATAGCCGCCGGTCATGTTCGGATCCGGCCAAAACCGGAGGTTGTCCCGAATCAGAAGTCGGCTTACGGGAGGCGATTCCGGCTGACATTCCAAGAGTCAGCTCTTCTCGCATTAACTCACAATTCAACCCTTCTCTGAACTCGCAGTGTGCCGGAAGTGTGCATAATTCCGAGGACAATCAGCAGCGTCTATCCGCTTGCACGGTCAGGGCTTAACTGGTAGGAAAGATTCAGGTTATTGATAAAATGCGAGTCGGCGAGGATTGTTTTGCCTATTGACCCCGCGAGAAATCTAGAAGCACGCCAGCGGCTTGTCGCGGCGCTGCGCACCCAGCGCACGCTCGGTGTAACCGGCGCTGGTGTGTCAGCTTACGCTGGATACGGGACTTGGTGGGGCGTGCTTCACCGGTTGGCGGAAGAAGTGGAGCGACAATCGCGGGGGGCGGTTCCAGACGCGGACGTGGTCATAAACGCCAACCCAGATCCCTTACATTGTGCGCGAGAACTTGGGCGTCTGCTGGGAGACGCAAGATTTCAACGGTTTATTCAGGCGGAATTTCAGCCGCGAACGACGACTCCGCACGACGTTCTGTACAGGATTGCGAATCTTCCCTTCGCGCATTTCTTGACTTTTAACTTCGACACGTCGAACGAGCGGGTGCATGAAGCCGTGGGCCGGCCGTGCGTGAGCGTTACCACCGCGAACGATGGGCAACTGTTGGAGTTCCTGAGGAATTTCGACGGCGCGCGATACGCCCGGACGTCGGTTCACATGCACGGTCTCTACTCCGACCCCATCGATCGGATTGTGCTCACGAATGCAGGATACGCGCGACTGTATCGCAACAACCTTTTTTCGGCATGCTCTTTGGTCGTTGGCCACCTCGCGACAGTTCGTTTTTTTGGGGTATGGCTTCAACGACACGGCCTTCAACAATGTAATGAGCGAGGCGGCTTGGGATCTCGGCGAAGATCAGGATCCGTACCACTTCGCAGTGTATGGCATCTGGCCAGCGGAAGATGATGCTCCGCTGCGGAACACGTACAACGATACCTACCTGATCGAACCAGTGTTCTATGAATTGCGGGGTAATCACAATGCGCCAGACTACAGCGCTTTTGTGGAGCTGGTGACAGGCATAGCAAACGAGTTGGGCGCGGGTGGTGCGCCGGAAGGACTGGTCATCCCCGAAGAAGTGCGGCCTGCCATAGGTGACGCAGGACCCGGGCAGGATGATCTCAGACGTGCGCGGGAGCTGGGAGATGCAATCTTGGACCGCTTCGATCCTGGAGGTGAACATGTTTAGGATCAAGCGCCCTCAGTTGCTCGCCCAAATCTGGGAATTGAGTAAGAGTGGGTCGGTTGTACTTACCGGTTCCCCGGGAGTCGGAAAATCGTGGATGATTGCCCAGCTCATCAGGGAGTGCCGGGCAGAGAACCGCCCCTACTTACCAATTGCTGCGGAAGATTTTGACATCCGATCCATTGATGAGCTTGGATCGGCCCTCCAGTTCAAGACAGACATCCTTTCATTCTTAAAAGCACTGGGCACGGGGCCGGTACTTCTGATCGATGGGCTAGATGCGTTGCGGGGCGAGCTTTCGCAACGGGCCTTCAGGGAGCTTATTCGCCGTGTTTCTCGCGACGTGTCGAACTGCTCGGTGATCGCATCGATCCGAACCTTTGATCTCCAACAATCAGAACAGTTGCAACAGTTATTCTTCTCCTCTTGGCCGGGGCGTTCTGCAGCGAGAACATTTACACGGGTTGCGGTGCCCCCGTTCTCCGAGGAAGACCTGGAGGCCGTGATCCAGCAGGTTCCCGGATTGCGTCCGCTGGTTGAATCTAGCGGGATCGAGATGAGGGAGTTGTTGCGGATTCCGTTCAACCTGCACATCGCTTCGAATTTGATCGAGAGCGGAGTGACCGCCGAGGCCTTAGCGGGTTTCCAATCGCAGGTTCAGTTGCTCGATAAGTACTGGCGCTTGCGTATTGAGCAACCGAATGATTCCTCGAATCGAAGGAGGCTGTTGCGCAGCCTCGTGACGGGGATGGTGAGTAACAAGTCCCTCTCCGTAGCAGAGGCTGTACTTGATTCGGCTCCGAGCGACGTTATCGCAAGGCTGCAAAGCGACGAAATACTGCGGAAAGGGGTTACGGGTCGCGTGTCGTTTTCACACAATATCCTTTTCGACTATGGGTCGGCTCGCCTGCTGCTGGATGAGGAAACTGTGTTCAGCTTTGTTAGGGAGGACCCGAGCAGAACCATTTTCTTCCGCCCTACGCTGTCTTATTTCTTTCGCAACCTGTGGGTGAAAGATCGCCACCTGTTTTGGAGCACAGCATTCTCCTTTATCGCCGCAAAAGATCTCCCAGAACGCGCAACCATCGTTCCAGCCATCGTGATTCAGGAAGCGGCAAGTAGCTTAGATGACCTGGCTCCTTTGTTGGGATCCTCCTCCCCGGCGAAGAATAGGGCCATCGCCGGTGTGCTGCGTGCGATTCAGACACTTGGCGGAATGAGTGGCGAGCGGAGGAGGCTATGGATTGATGCACTGCGCAGCATTTCTGAGGGACTCGATCTGGAGTTCATTAACGAATACATTTCGCTTTTGTCGATAGCCTCTGAGACTAGCGATGCCTCGGAGGAGGGAGCCTTCATCGGGAAAATTGCGTGTCGTTTCCTGCATTGGATCTGGGCTATTGCTCCGAAATTGGAAAGGCACCAGGCGGTAACGGTGTCGGACATTGGCGCCGCACGCGTGTTCCCCATCGCGATGAAGTTTGCCGCCGGAAACGTTGAGGAGGTGAGGGGGATCGTTCGTGAATTGTTGAACCGATTCGCGTTACCGACAGCTGGATCACACGAAGCGTTTTGGTTGGCACATGAAATAAATCGGATTGTGGCGCTAGATGCTGAGTTAGCTGCGGAGGTTTATGAGCGAGCGTTTGCCCACAACGAGACATCCGAAGAGACCACCAGTATGGGTGGGGGCGTTGTGCTAACGCTAACCAGCACCCGTCGGCAGGACTTCTCTTCGGCGCTTTACGGTCTTCAGGCAGGATTTAATCGGTTTTTGGACGCCGCGCCGGTACACGCATCGTCAGCGGCAACGCGGTCTGTCGAGGCTGAAATTGAACGCGAAAAACCGATTGCTCCAGACGAGCAAAACATATTTCAGTTCTCCTATGACGATGTGGAGGCAAATTATCTTTCCGACCATAGCGAGATTTGGGATAGCGGGTTCAGGGATTACAACAGTTTGAATTTGCTCGATTCGGCCGTAAAGCGATTGAGCGAGAAACTGAAGGAAGATGGTGGTCGCGAGGTAGGCCGCGGGATGCTTCTATGCGTTCTACGAAATGCTCGGCACGCTGTGGTTTGGAAACATCTCCTGGAAACATCGGCGCTAAACATTCGAGAGATGTACCGGGCAGTCGTGCCCCTCCTGACAGTCCCTCCTTTCATTGCAGCGCCGGAAGTCACGGTGGCGGTCGGAAACGTGCTTGCGGCCGCCTATCAGGCAGACTTGGTCGCAGATGCAGATGCTGTCGCGATCGAGGCTGCGATAGCCGATGTGCCGAAAGCGCAATTGATTTTGCGTTACGAGAAGCCGGAGTCGATTCGGAACCGGTTGCTGCGATGCATACCCGCAGAGCAACTCCGCTCAAAAGAATTGAAAGCGCTCAGTGCAGCTCTTGAGGGAGAATCGGTACGGAAGAACGAGCCGTTTTTTCGGTCGTCCTTTTCATCGGGGACGTTTTCACCCGAAGACTGGTTACGCGAGCAGGGTGTTGATACGTCTACTCCGGAAAACTCCAATATTCTAGAGGCACTGAAGCCGCTTCGGGAATTTGAACATAAGTATTTAAATGAGGTGCCAAGTGTTGAGGAGAGCGCACACGCAGAGTTGCTCCTAAGACACTTACAGCAGCTGTTGCAGCAGGGGCTGGCGCTCCCTGAGGCTCTGGATGAACAGGCGATCTCTACCATGTGCGCCGTCGCGGAAAGTATTCTCAAGAATGAAAAACTTGCGATTGATAGTTCTATCGTGCAGCTATGCAAGAACATAGTTTTAGCTGGCGCAAGACACCCATCGCCAAAGTTCATAGCCGACGATAAGTTTGACATGCCTGGTTGGGGTAGTCCCTCGCCACGGATCGATGCCGCGCAAGGGTTGGGCTATTTCCTTTGGAATTGGGGTCTTAATGAGGCGGTCATTGCGGCGTTTGCAGGACTGAGCCGGGACAAAGTCCCTGCCGTCCGATACCAAGTTGCCAGTTTTGCGGCCAGCCTTTACAAACACGGTGCTTTCGAACGATTCTGGTCGCTCGTCACCGAAATGCTGGCTGAGGAGCGGACTACCGGAGTCATGCTTGCCATAGTGAGTACACTTGGGCGGGTTGCCGGCCAAGATCCCAAGCGTGTCGTGGAATTACTCTCCTCCGCAATCGAGAGAGGCTTACCCCGTACGGAACGGCACGATCTGACCCATACGCTGTTGGGTATCTTGGCAGGGCTTTTCATTGCCCGCGGAGACTCAAGGGCCAATGAGATCCTGCTGCGGTTCGAGAGCGATCCGGTGAGGTTTCATAGAGAAATGATCGAAGAGGTATTGGTGGCATCGGTCTATCTGGCACCGCCGAGCGGGAGTGAGCCAGATACAAGAATGCGCGCCCGACAGGTTTTGGAGCGGGTTCTCTTCAGTGTGTACCGTGCTCTGCAAAATACTATCAAGCGCGATGTCTCGGAAGAGAGGACGAAAGAATTCCGTGATCTGCTGGGTCTGCAAGATGAAGTCGCGACCAGGGTGCGGTTTGCGCTGGAGGAAAGTCGCGGAGGCGATGAGGCGCAGATCCGGACAACGGAGGACGATTGCAGAGTCCGGTATTTTGAATTAAAGCCGGTTCTGGAGTTGCTCACGACGCGAAGGAACGTTCCGGGACCCCATTATCTTGCTCCGCACTCGGCACATTACCTTATGGAGACGATGAACTTCGTCCTCCGGTTCGATCCCGGAAGTGTTGTCGAGTACGCAGCCGCTATCTGCACAGCGGCGTCTGCGATGAGCTATCAATTCGATTCGATGGCCATATCCGAAGCAGTGAAGCTCGTTGAAAGGGTACTTGCTGATCACAAAGACGTGCTGCGCGACAGCGGTGCTGCGAACGCACTGGGCACAATCTTGGACGTCTTCGTTCGCGCGGGGTGGCCTCAAGCGTTACAACTCACCTTCACCCTGGACCAAGCAATCAGATAGGATAGGTAAACCTATCGACTGCTGTACTGCGTGTCAGGTTATGGTCCTCGTCGGGAGAAAAGAAACGTATTTTCGGACTGGAATAACGGCTTTGGGCCTGGTGCTTTTGTTCGTCCCGGCAGGGCCGACTGACTGTCGGTCAGTCGTTGGCAGACTTCTGAGATGACTTCCCGGATGCTGGCCTGTCTCCCGGAATACCTTCCCCTAAAGAAGCTGTTCGTGCAGGGGAGAGCTAGACGGAGGCGACGGCTTTACCTTCGAGGAATTTAGTGTCGGCAGCGATACCGAAGGCTTCCAGCAAGCTGGCTTGCACTTTCCTCGAGAGAGCATTGATCTCGTCAACACCGAGGCTTGCGGCGCTAATCCTGTACCGGAGATGCTTTTCTCCCGCGGGCGTTTCAAGAATGCGCAGAACGGCATCCGCGACTTCTTGAGCGTTGCCGGCCACCGCTAAAAGTCCCGCGTTCAACTTCGCCGGAAACTCCTTGGCAGCGCCATACGTATCGGTGCGAGCCAAATCGGCAGCCATTACGCTGTTGCCGAAAACAGCAGTCTCATAAGCCCCGGGCTCGACAATCACGGATTCAATTCCCTGCGCGGCAAGTTCGTAGCTGTACGACTCGGCCAGCGCCTCGAGCGCAAATTTACTAGCGCAATAGAAACCCGCGGAAGGAAGAACCACGCGGCCGGCTCCGCTGCTGATATGCATGAGCAGGCCGCTGCGTTGGCGCCGCATGTACGGAAGCACCGCGCGATTTACGCGCACCGGCCCGAGAAAATTCGTGTCCATCTGGCGTTGCGCTTGTTCGGTGGTGACCGCTTCGGCCAGCCCACCCAGGTAATAGCCAGCGTTGTTGATAGCCACATCGATGCGTCCAGCTTTGGCGACGGCGGCATCCACGGCCCGCCCAACCGAAGCATCATCGGTCACGTCTAATTCAAGGACGTGGATTGGCAGTGACTCCTTTTGCGCAAGCGTGCGTACTTCGGAGGCATTCTTGGCATTCCGACCACCGGGATCGCGCATCGTAGCGAAAACAGTATGCCCGTTACGCGCCAGGGTTTCGGTGAACAGTCTGCCGAAGCCAGTGCTGGAGCCGGTGATGAGAACCACTTGGCTGGAATTCATGCTTATCACTCCTTGCCTGTTGTGACGGTATCGTGCTGCAACTGATTCGATGCCGGAAGCAAAGTTTGGATACAGAAATGAATTCCACAGACAAACGGACTTTTGGGAAGTGCAAACGTTTGTGCCGACTGTGTGCAAGCTTTCCCATCACAGGAGTAGAAACGAGACCGAAACGAATCGACTGACTATCGGACAGCCCAACCGCATGCCCTTTTCAGGCCTCGATTTTCCTTTGTGTGTCAGAGGTGTGCTCAAGCCTCGCGTCGGCAGGCCATTGAGTTGTATTTCAGCCTTCCTCTACCGTTGTGCGAGCCAGCAGGGCGTCCTTGAACGTAAGGGCAACGGTTGGTCCCCTTCGAACATTACTAACCAGTGCGGGTCGGAAACACGCCAAGCAGGTGCCACCCTTGTGCCGAACGCTCGGATAGACAATACCAGGAGAACCCTCTTTTAGCAGTTCTCGGGCTAGGCCTTGCGAATTCTGATAGCTGCCCGGATCGAGGCACTTCGCAAATTCGCTCTCACCTCGAATGTCATGGAAATCAGCTCGGAAGTCAGCAAGATAATCAGCATAGGTCGCCACTTCCTCGTCCTGCCAATTAATTTCCTGCAATTCTTGGGCTTTGTGAAAAGCCACTTCAGCCTGAGAAGTTTCCAGAGCAAAGGCTGCGTACCACGCACCGCGATCTGCTAGATTAAATCGGCTGCCCATCGGGTGTGCATGAGTGAAGGCAGCGTTAACGATGTGCGCGTAGGATATGCCAAATACAAGTTCATGAACACTGATGCCGGGCAGGAGACCCCCTTCACCGAGCAATCGATCGTTGGTGGCACCCTCAAGCTCGAGTAGGCGATCCAGATCTTCATCGTCTACGGTTAGGCGGGCCAAGACGCTCTCGCCCTCGCCAATGTATTTGGTTGGAATGAGGCGATGTGTATCGTCCCGTCGCAGAGCCGTCGTGCCGGGCAGCTTCAACGACCGCCTCTGCGTGCGTCGACTAGCTGACGCACCCGCAGCATCGCGGGAACGCCACCCTTCGTCATATACGTCAGCGGCGTTTCTCCTCCGAATATCGGATTGGTGTTCGGCAAGGAGATCCACGCGTCGGCTAACCGTTCGCTGTACAGGATATTCAAGGCTTTGAATATCCCCAGGGCTAGAGAAACTCGTGTGAGCTGGTCCTGGTCGAGCTTCTTTGTTTTGCCCCCCTTGAGATGATAGAAGGCTCCATTTGAAATTCCCCCCAAGAGCTGTCGGGCATCCTCGTCCCGCAGTTTCCAGGAGCGTGTGAGCTTGAAGAATCCCTTGATGGCCGACGGACTCAGACGAGCTTGAACCTCTTTCTTTGAGAGATCGACTGGAACGTCCCAAGAGAATCCCGCGATCGGCCCTTGCAGAGTAGCGAATGCTCCTGTGGGCATATCTTAGACCTCCATTTACGGAGTATTATACATCCATATATGGATGTAGGCAAGCTTCGATTCCTCTCCCGCCATAGTCCCTCTAAGCAATTGAAAACACAAGGCCAGGCAGCCTCCCCGAATAACTGACAACTCACCCCTCCGGCAGGCGAATTCGCAATGCGCCGGAAGGGTGCCTCATTCGGGAGAAAGGAGGAACATCTATGTCCCGCAAGGTTGGTCAGATCATCGCACGCGGCGAGCGAAGGTGGCTCGTCCGCGTTTACCTGGGGCGCGATCGCGAAACGCGCAAGCGCACCTACCACAATCGAACAATCTACACCTCGCTACGGCATGCACAGGCGTACCTGACAAGAAGGTTGCATGAACGCGACCTGTCCCGAGGCGTCGAAGGGCTTCAAGTCACCGTAGACGAATTCTTGGATCACTGGCTGAAAACGGCCGTCAAACCAAAAGTCCGAGGGAAAACGTACGGCGACTACGCGGCCATGCTGCGCAGATACATCCGTCCGGCAATTGGCACAAGAATGTTGGCCGCACTCTCGCCTCTTGAAATCCAGGCCGCATATCAGGGCATGATCGACCGGAAACTCTCGGCACGGACGGTTCGATACGCGCATGCCGTTTTGCGTGCGGCAATCAGGCAGGCTATATGTTGGCAGTTGCTCCTCAGCGATCCAACGCAGGGAGTTGCCGATGAACGCACAGCCTATCCTCGCAAAACAGACATCCTCGGTTGATAAGTCCATCGCCGCGCTACTCGCAATCACCGAGAACGCTCAGCCCGTGCGCTGGATCGAGTTTCCTTCCTCGATTCTGGTGCTCTTATCCATTCAAGGCGATGCAGGATCCGGAGCCTTTTATGTACTCGATCGCAGGACCGGCACCTGGTTCTGGATCGACTTCGAGGACCAGCAATATGGTGGGTACAGCGTAAGCGATTTCGATCTGCTCATTCACGAGTACGACATGTTGAGCCTGGTAGAGCGCCCCGGTCTGCTCAAGGCGACTCCCGGATGGATTGTGGAACCAGGAAAGCCGGCTGAAATGGCCGCCCTTCGCAAATGAAGGACTTGTGGCCGCCGTTTGACGGATTCTCGATTCGCAGCTATCTACACCTAGTGCGTGACGCTGCGCGCAGAGGGGGAAAGGAGGTGGACCGTGCAGCGACGAATGATGCCGACCCCGGCGTTGGTGCAGGCCTACATCGATCTTTTCGTCAACCGGCGGGCCTACACGCTTCAGTCTCTGCGTCCACATCCGGAAAGCGGCCGTCATTATTATTACCGCCCAAAGGATCGGGAGTCTGGTGGCCCACTGTTGCTCACCGATAAAACCATCTCTGATCACTTGCAGGGAAAGCTCACAATAGGGCTCTACGCCATTAATCCACAGAACCAACGGTGCAAATGGGTTGCGATCGACGCTGATTACGCAACGGCAATGGAGGACCTGATCAAGCTTCAATATCAACTTACCCAGGACCGCGTGGAATCGGCACTTGAGATGAGCAAGCGCGGGGGACACCTCTGGATCTTCCTCGCGGCCCCGCTTTTGGCGAGAAAGTGCCGAATCTATATCTACAATCTCGCCCAAAAACTGGGGGTGCCTGTCAAAGCATCCGGTCTCGGTGAGGGAATCGAAGTGTTCCCGAAACACGACGAGATCCAGGAGGGCGCCTTCGGCAACGCGATACGCGGCCCACTCGGGATCCACCGCGGAGCAAAGCGTCGCTTCTGGTTTTACGGGGCAGATTACGCATTGGATGGCCAGATCGGCTTTCTCAGCCGGCTGCGCAAAATGACCGAAGAAGATCCGGATCGATTCACCTGGGGAAAGGAGCTTCCACCCAACATTGCAAAGGTCCGATCGGAAACCGAGCAACAGAGAGCACCTGAAACCCAGGGAAGCAAAGGCGGCTTCCGGATCCTCGACTACATCTCTCAGACGAAAGTCGTAGGACGAAACTACGTGGCGCGCTGTCCTTCGTGCGCGCTCGCGGGCCGGGACCGCGGCCGGGATAACCTGGCGATTCTCGTCTCCGATCCCCGCTTTTATCAGTGCTGGGCGGGCTGTTCGAAAGAGATGATTCGGGCCGCCCTGGGCTGTCCAATTCCCGCGCCACAAACGTGTAGATAAAAGAGGTGATGGCTCATGGCCAGACAGAAGTTCACGGGAATCACTGGGCTTCCGCTGCCGCGCCAGGCAATCCGGATCTTAAGAGAACGCGGGATTTATGCCCATGCCCCCGTCAGCATCGAACACCAGATATTGGCCGGGCATTACGTCTTGCGCGGCCTGGAATCGGGAGGGTCGGCAGAAAATGTCGGCCGATACGTGACCTTTTCGAGTGGAGATGGACAAAAGCTCGAATGCCTACATCCGGTCGAGGCAATCGCGGTCAACGGGTTGCATGCAGTGGTCATTGCTTCGGAGTTCGTCAGGGCCGATATGCTGCGAAAGGACCGGACGTATGAACTCCTGATCACCGGGCACCGGCTTGGTCCATCAGACAATGGAAGCCGCCCACAGCTCCAAACCGAGATTCTGTTTCGCGGAATTCACGGGCGTCTTGAACTTGATCTTTCTCGCAGAGATAAGGCCCAGGCTGGCCGGGTTGTCCCTTCGTTCTACTCCCTTGGCCGGAGAGCAGGTCGCAGTACCGGAGAGATTCGTGGGGGTGGTACGTGCAGTCACTCACGGTGTGAATTGCATCGGATGCTCCCATTCGCATTATCTGCGCAAATCAGGCACCCATCCTTTGAGGCAGGCTTCGAGCACAGGTTCCGAGCCGGCGATCGAAATTAAGTCGGCCTAAACAAATAGTGATGTTTCAAGTGAAGTCTGTGAGGAGCAATATGCAACAACGAACAAAAGAAATGTTATTGATGATTTGCCTTTTCCTGTTCTTGTTCGTCGTCCTTGGAGGCGGCCTGCATCTAAGCCCATCCGGTGCGTTCCTTGCTACCGTGACCGGCACCCCTCTCATTGTTTACGTGTTCAATGTGTGGAGCCGCAGATGCTCTGAAGGCGCTCCTTCGTCGCATCGGATCATGACGCTACATGCTGGGGATGCTTCCTCTGCTGAAACCGCGAATTTAGTTAGCCGTTAGTTGCAGCTCCATCCAGCGCGAGCAAAACGCCGAGGTTCAGTCGTGTCGTCCATTGGTCTGCGCGAGCAATCGCACATCACAAATCCAGTCCCGTGGCTCTACCGTTTCGGTCCGCTAATCCCCACCTTGTGTGATTTGGCGTTTGTGCTTCCAGTCTTCGTCCTGTTCTGGTCCACAACCGGTGTGGGATGGCTTCTCACTGATTCCGATACTGGCTGGCACATCCGCACAGGGGAATGGATTTTGAGCCACGGCCATATTCCGAAAATCGACATATTTTCCTTCACCATGGCGGGTAGGCCGTGGCTGGCGTGGGAATGGCTTTCGGACATCGCTTTGGCTCTTGCCCATCGCCTGGGGGGTCTGGCAGGTGTGGTTTGGGTAGCGATGCTCCTGCTGGGCGCGACCTCGGTTTGTACTTACAAAGCAGCCAAGGAGGAATGCGGACACCGGCTCATTGCGCTTGCCCTTACATGGCTGGCTATGTCCGCAAGCACTATTCATTGGCTCGCTCGGCCGCATCTGGTCACTCCACTCATGGCTGCCGTCTTCTGTCGGGTGCTCAACTCTGTCGAGAAAAAGCGAAAATCACAGGCTTTGTGGGGTTTACCGCTGCTGACGATAGTTTGGACAAATCTACATGGAGGATTTTTTGTAGGCATCGTCTTGATATGCACGTACGCGATTGGGGCAGCTGCTGAGGAACTGCTGCGTGGTTCGCAGGAGAACCTCTGGCGTCGCTTGCGACCGTTCGTTCTAGCGGGAGTGGGATGTATGCTGGCGAGTCTCCTGAATCCGTATGGCTATCGTCTTCATCTCCATGTTGCCCAGTATTTGGGAGCATCCTTTTACTTCGTGCGGATCAGCGAATTTCAATCCATCGACTTTCATTCCTTCACCGCGGCGTATTTCGAAACCCTGCTGATACTGGCAATCGCGGCTGCCGCTTGGCATCTCCGCTCCGGAAGACTGATTCATGCTCTCTTGCTGCTGAGCTGGTCGCATCTCGCTCTGTTCTCGGCGAGGAACATTCCGATCTTTGCGGTCGTAGTTGTTCCAGGCGTTGGCTTGGCGATGCGCGATTGGCTGGATGGCTGGAAATGGGTGACTTGCTTCAAAGCAAGTGTGGAGGATTTAGAAAGCGGTCTGCGGCTCCTCGCCGAAAGATTCCGAACGAAATCCTGGCATTTTGCGCCATCTCTCATGGTCCTGGCGCTTGCGTTCGGTTTCGCTCATCCTGGCCATTGGAAGCAGCTAGAGGCAGGCTTCGACGACAGCCGCTTCCCGGTCGGCGCCGCAACATTTCTTTCCGAGCAATCACACCTTCCATCGCTCAGGCTCTACTCAAGCTGGCAATGGGGTGGGTATCTGATTTACCGCCTTTGGCCTTCGCTAAGCGTCTTTGATGATGGTCGAACGGATTTTTATGGTCCGGGTTTTGTGAACGAAGGACTTGCGGTATGGAATGGGAATCCTGACTGGAGTAGGATTCTCGATCAATACCAGGTTAACGCAGCACTGCTCCCGGTCGATTCAGCCTTAGCGAGCGTCATAAGGGAAAGAGATGATTGGAAGCCGATTTACCAGGATCGTGTCGCCGTGCTTTTCGCCAGAGTTGAGAGCGGGAGGTTGATCGGCCATTGCGGAGGACCTCATGTCGAGCACTGACGAAATTGTGGTTGTGGATACCGGGCAAGCCCTCGCAAGACCGAGCCCCGAAACTGTTAACAGCAAGGCAAACGGCCGCGGTGAAGCTGCGAAGAACGACGGGAGTTATCCGGCAATCCGGCGGCGCCTTCCAGACGAGCGCCACAGCTTGACTCATCACTTTTCGATAGGCGGACAGGAAGGGTACGTCACCGTAGGGCTCTACGAGGATGGCGCTCCGGGAGAAATGTTCATCAGGATGGCCAAGGAAGGATCGACTGTTTCCGGGCTGATGGACTCCTTTGCCACGGCCGTCTCGCTGGCTTTGCAATACGGTGTCCCGTTGAAAGTGCTCTGTGACAAATTCAGCCACACCCGATTTGAGCCCAGCGGCTGGTCGGGCAATCCCCAGATCGGCTACGCCAAGTCACTCATGGATTACTTGTTTCGCTGGCTCGAACTCCGATTCCTCAAGGGTGAACAAGGGATCCTTTTCGAACTGCCGAGCGCGAGACAGCAGCAGCCTCAGGCCGGTCATGCAGCAAAGGCTCTCAGCGAGATCGTCAGTTTGGGCGATGCACCGACATGCCAATTCTGCGGCTCATTGATGGTCAGAAACGGCTCCTGTTATCGCTGCCTGGAGTGCGGCAACACGAGTGGCTGCTCGTAGCTCTGCCTAAATACACTTCCTCGCGAAGCCAGTGCAGCAGATCAATTCTGAGATCTGTGGAACGCTCTTCACCTGGTAGAGCCACAGACAGGGACTGGGCACTGATCGGATCCTACTCACCCCCCCTTGCCCGATCGAGTGCCCGTCCCGGCGCCTCTTAAGAATCACGAGATGTGGAACTGCCCTTAGGTACGGGCAATGTAACGGCTTAAGATCAACCATCTATGGAGAGTGTTAACATTGGGCCCGCGCGACAACCAAGAACCTGGACAGAATTGGTGAGCTTCATGCGCCCGGTGATTGGCTTCGGCGACCTGAGATAATTTGAACTACTATGGGAGAAGTCGAATGTTCACCCCGAAACTAGGGATTCTGCCGTCTCCACAGCGGAGCCTCTGGGACGAACTGGGGCAAACGCCCCCTGAGTTCGTTCTTTATGGAGGTACGGCTTTAGCCTTGCGCTTGGGCCACCGGCATTCGGAGGACTTCGACTTCTTCTCAAACAGTTCTTTCGTGCCAGAGAGTCTGCGCAAGCGCGTTCATTACCTGCAAGGCGCCGAAATAAGCCAGATGGAGGCCAACACTCTTACGGCCATCGTGGATCGGAACGGACCGGTGAAGGTTTCCTTCTTCGGGGCGCTTGCGCTCAACCGCGTCTATGATCCCGACGTAACCGAAGACAACAAAATCCAGGTGGCCTCTCTGCTCGACGTCGCAGCAACGAAGCTGTCCACGATTCAACAGCGAGCGCAAGCAAGAGATTACGAAGACATCGCGGCGATTGTTAACGCTGGCGTGAGTTTGGCTAAGGCCATCGGGGCTGCCACGGCAGTGCATGGCAATGCATTTAACGGTGCTCTAAGCCTCAAAGCGCTGACGTATTTCTGCGACGGGGACCTGCCGAGTCTCAGTCCACACATTCAGAAAAAACTTCGCGAACTGGCGGGACAAGTCAACCTGAAAGAGATACCGCAGATGCAATCGAAGGTGGGCCTTGCACCGGCGGCAAAGGTGCCTCGAAATGAGTCGGACTGACCTCCAAACCGTCGCCAAACGAGTCGTATGGTTCAAGACGCCTGAGGACGCAATAAAGGATGTGAAGCTGTTTCTTGCTCATGTGATGACCTACGGCACGTTAACTGACATCGCTATCACCTTGCGTTATTTCTCGGAGGACGACTTCAAGTCCGTCCTCATGGACCCACCTCCAGGAGTATTCGACCGCCGTTCATGGACATATTGGAACCTGCGGTATCATCAGGAACCCGTCCCAGATCTCCCCAAGCGAAAACTTCCGCAATAAGACTCCGAACTCTGGGCAAATACCAAGAAAAGACGCGCTGCCTAGTGTGCTGCTGCCCAAGCCCAACGGGTTTCAATCACCACCGCAATCAAGGGAGGATCCATGTTTGTCGAACTGATGCCATTGCTCAAGGAACGCACGCTTCTAATCACGGTGGCGCGAATTGACGAAAAGCTGAAAGTAAACGTGATTCCGGCAAAGGCGAAAGAAGGGGAAGATGAGGCGCTCACCACACCTCTCAGCTGCACAGGATCCCCGGAGGAACTGGACAAAGAGCTGGGCCAGCATCTCGCCAGCTACGTCGATTCCCATCTCGCGCTCGAAAGCACGTTGGCGGAAGCGAAGGCGGAGATGGACGCGGCGGCCAAAGCAGCGCGGCAGAAGGCAAAGACCGCGCAACAGACCGCAAAGTCCGATGCAGGGACTCTGAAGAAGGAGGAGACCGCGGTGCCCACGCCTACACCTGCCGACACCACACCAAACCTGTTCTCTGATCAACAACCGGCAGAAACCGGGAGTCAAGTCATCCAGACAGAAAGGGTACCACAACACCATGATTGAGACCAAAGCCTTGTCTCGCAGTTTCACATACAACGGCGTGAAACTTCCGGATCCAGACCCGAGAATGACTCCGGAAGAAGTGAAGACCCTCTACAGCCATCAATATCCCGAACTGGCAACGGCCGCAATCACGGGACCGGAAGCCTCTGGTGAACAGCTCCAGTACAGCTTTGTACGGGCTATTGGGACGAAGGGGTAAAAGCGCGAGTCGTCGATGTCAAGTCCGCGAACATAAAGTGATCGCGTACTACCATTTCCCCCAAGGCAACCGGAATTTCTTCATTCAGCATTGGGCCGGCATAGACAAACGAGTGAAACTCGCCCTTCTCTCCACAAGGATCGACCCCGGCGGGCAAGTCTGCCAGGAGTTGATCGTCAAACTCGCGTCCTAGGAAGTGAGCATCGAGTTGGTGCGTGTCTATGCAGGTCAACTTCGCCCGCATGCCAGATGCAATCATCTCCTTCGCTAGTGCGCGTGTGGAACGTCCCCAGAGTGGGAATATCGGCTCCAGTCCGGTGTCTTTCAATTGCTCTTCCCGGTACCTGCGGACATCTTCGAGGAATAAATCCCCGAATGCAATTCCTTCAATTCCCTCAGCTATGGCCTGGGCGCAGGTTCGCGCCATCAGGGATTCATAGTCTTCATTGGAACAGGGCCACGGCAAAGGCACTGCCCAAAGCGGCAATCCCGCGGCCGCAGCCTGCCTTTCAACAAGTTCGTGACGAACCGCATGCATGGCAACGCGATTGGCCGCGCGATTGAATGTGGTCAAAAGCCCTGCAATCTGATGCTCACCCATTTGACGCAGGAAGTGAAGAGACCATGCACTGTCCTTGCCGCTACTCCAGGAAAGCAAAATCCGCTTCATGGTTCGACCAATTGCCCCCGCGAGTACCAAAAGTACCAATGTGACGCGTGCGTCAGGGACCTTCACTGCGCTTAGTACCAAATTGGTACCCTAATGTGGCTGCGAGCACTCCTCTACCAATTAAATTCCGATGAGCGGTGCTGCTACGATTCGGCGACAGCCAACAACCCACAGGCCGCTCCCAAGCCGGCGAATTCACACCTGGGAGGCGGCCTGGCCCCCTCGAATCGAGGCTAAGCTACGATGCTCTGGCAAATCGCGGAATGGGAGAAACGCGATTCCTGCCGATGCGATCGAGTTCTCGATAGAGGCGAGTAATTTCCCCGAATCGCGTGCGGTAGTCGTCTAAATCGCAATCGGTTAGGAACCCTTCTCGCCTTAGTGTCTCGATTTGCTGGTCAATCAACTGAAAGACCTCACGTTTGATAGTGGTGGCTGGGTCCGTCATCATAGAAATTCTCCCAGGAAATTGTAGCCAATGACCCCGCACTTGACCATCCCGGAAGAGCTTTCTACTCCGCTTCCCTGTGGAAATTATGACTGAAACGGATAAAGCAAAGTCACGCTCTGAGTCGTCGCGCTCTTTCGTTTTACGGGAACTGCGCTCAAGGAGCGAGGAACGCAAACGACGGCACGAAAATGTACTCGGGAGATTTCTCCAATGTCCGGAACTACAACTGTCCTCGGCGCTCGTGGCAAAAGCAGTGGATCAGTGCTCGCACTGGCGCAACGGAAGACGCCTCCTGCCCCCGGGAGGATCACTTCCACCCATTTGATGGCGCTACCCTCGCAGGTTGGCTTGCCATCGCTAGAAGGGATCACCACTGAGCAGCAGTTCCTTGCTGACGACGGCGAGGCCATAGCCCTGGCTGAGATCTTGGTGAGGTCTAAGATCGCGGCCGTAGAAGATTGGGAAAAATGCGGACGGGATCCGACCAAATACCTACAGCTGACTCTTCAGCGATGGGTCGGCGGTCACGGCGGAACAAGAATCGACCGCAGATTCGACCTGAACGTCACGCTCAGCGACCGGCTCATTGATTACTCGGATGAGCGTGCGCCTGCAGGCGCGGTTTATCTGATCGTCGATCCAGAGGGTGCAGCATTCGTGCTCTTCAACCCAACCATTGCAATGCTCGAGCAGGCGCATCCGCAGTTACCCTCAACATTTTTCCGCCATTTTGTAGGAGCGCTCAATCGATGGGTTCGGGTGTACGACTATCGAGATGCCGAGGAGCGCGTGGATATGCTGCGCCAGTGGTACGAGGGCGAGGAGAACGCAGATCAATATGAGCTGCCAGACGTGGGAGGGTGTACTCCCAAGTGCCTGAGAGAGACGCCCCTCAGCATTCGGGCTTTGGGGACACTCGCCAAGACAGTCTCCGACAAGCGGGTACAGTCTCTGATACGTGGGTTGCTCGGCCTTTGCGGCATTTCGCAGAAGGCGAGGCGACCGGAGTTCACCGAGGACATGGGAGAGCAACTCATGGACTCAAATCCGCCACTGCCATGCCTGCTTGCGGCCTTCTCGCAGGGTGATTCCGTAGTCGGCTGCTTTGACGACGAATGTCAAACCGCCATGGAGGTAACTCCTCAGCCGAACCTCGTAATCCCGATCAAGATCTCAGAAGCAAGCAGCGTTGCCAAGGCGTTCCGAACCCTCGGAGTTGCGTGTGAAACCCTGGCTGCGGCGGGCCGCTTGATTGATCTAATGCCTGGAAACGACGATGGGTTGATTACCCGCGAGGCATAAGTCGATGGACGTACATGTGCGGATTGGCGATAACCGAACTTTTGCACTAAAGCAGGCAGTACTCTTGTACCAGGAGGGAAACCGGGCTTTTGCCACCTTGCACGAGGTGAAGAGCCGGCCTGACGGACCGCCGTACTTGTGCGCCGGTCAGTCAGTAACCACAGGATTTCTCGAAGTCCTCGCCCGAGGTCTCGGAGCCAACATGGCCGCAGAGGTCTTGCCAGAGAATGTGCTAGCGCGAACGCCGGACTCGATCACCTGGTGGAGCCGAGCCCA
The DNA here is from genome assembly GCA_049582765.1 of Terriglobales bacterium. Classification (GTDB taxonomy): domain Bacteria; phylum Acidobacteriota; class Terriglobia; order Terriglobales; family Acidobacteriaceae; genus JBAUUQ01. The sequence goes on along the minus strand of JBAUUQ010000017.1, from coordinate 25,442 downwards.
ACCGCGGCTCATGTTTTTCGGAGAAGGGAACGCGGAGACAAACAAACTGACTGCCAAGAGTTATCCCCACCCACCATTGGTATTCAGGATTCATGGCGGAGAGTTATTTGTAAGGGCACTCGCGGAGAACCAGCGGCCAAGGAGCGACACGCGCTTAAGAAACGCTCCCTATTGGAACACGGATGCACAGGGCCGGGTCTGCCTAGGAAGCATGCGGGTTCCGGACGAGGTTGGCGTCACCATGATCGCGGCCTGGGAGTACGCATATTTTGCCAGCGAATTTACGCATCCGAGTAGCGCTGTCCGCTTGACAGCCCATCCTGGCGGATTTCTTGGTCTCTGGTCGGGCCTCGTTGGACGCCAACGCTTTCCGGTCAAATTTCTTGTAGACAGCCGGCAGACACTGCAGGCATTCGTCAGCGAACAAGTTGAGGGATGAGAGCATGGAGACACATCGTATTCATCCCGAACTGCTCAGGCGGAGAGTGCGAGTCCTGGTTGTCGGGTGCGGCGGGAATGGAAGCGCGATCGCAGCCGGGTTGCCGTATCTACATCAGGCATTGCTCGTGTGCGGGCACCCGGAAGGACTGCGGGTCACGTTGCTCGATCCGGAAGTCATTTCTCCGACGAACTGTGTTCGCCAGCCGTTCAGTCGATCGGAAATTGGGCTGTACAAATCTGTGGTGCTTGCGAATCGATTGAACCTGTTTTGGGGATTGGACTGGGAGGGCATCCCCGAGCGACTCGATCCCAAAGGAAAACTAACGGGAGCGGACATTGTGATCGGGTGCGTGGACACCAGGACGGCACGGTCGGCGATTGCTAAATGCGTCGAAGGTTGGAGTGAAGTAGATTACTGGCTAGACCTGGGCAACAACGCCGATAGCGGGCAATTCGTGCTGGGAGAACCTCTGAACAGGAGGAACCGCCGGAAGAAACTTCGATTACGGACAATCTCGGAGCTTTTCCCGGAGGTGATCGAGGGCCAACTGGATCGAGATGGCGAACCGAGTTGCAGCGCGGCCGAAGCTCTCGAAAGACAAGAGCCTTTCGTGAATCCGACGTTGGCCAACCACGCGTTGGCACTGCTGGCACGATTATTTCGCTACGGGACGGTGTCCTATCACGGGGGATTCGTAAATCTCTCGTGTATCGGCGGAGTACGTACGCTGCGCGTAGATCCAAAGTATTGGCAGAAGCTGCGCAAGACAGGCCGGCTCTCGAAAGACTTTCGCCGCCACAATGCTGGCAAACCACTGGTGTAGGAGGACTTAGAGGACGCGACGCTCAATCCTTTTGGCCTTGCCTGACAGGAAAGTGTAAGGGATAATAGTCTGGTAAGGACACATCTAGTAGGCAAGGATGGAACGATGCTACATTCCACAGTGACAAGTAAGGGACAAACGACAATTCCTGAGAAAATTCGACGAGCATTGCGAATCAAGCCGGGCGACAGGTTGGAATACGAGGTCGAAGGAGACCGAGCCACGATTCGTGTACATCCGGGCGTTCGGTCGCTCAAGGGGGCGCTCGCCAGCGACAAGGGGAAAGGGATGTCTTTCGCTGAGATCCGCGAGGCCGCGGCCGACGCAGCGCGTCCAGAGGGTACCCGGTGAGCAAGCAAAGACTTGTCGATACCAATCTGATCGTCCGCTATCTAGTGCAGGACCACGACAAACATGCCAGAACAGCTGGCAAGCTGTTCGATGCATGTGATCGGGGCGACGTGGTAGTTGTGGTATTGCCGGTAGTTCTGGCGGAGTGTGTGTTCGTGCTTGAGTCGTTTTATAGGCATTCACGCTCCGATATCGCCTCCGCTCTGGGACGGTTGATCTCCAGTCCTGGCGTCGAGATCGGTGAGGTGACGCTCCACCTCGACGCGCTGAAGCGCTACAAAGGAACGAAGGCCCATTTCGTCGACTGTCTGATCGCCGCCTCCGCTGTGGCCAAGGACCTGCCAGTCGCCACCCTTGATCAGGACTTCCGGAAGTTTGCCGACGTGCGCGTGGAAACGGAATAGTGGCGAGCGAATAGCTGCTCACGTTCTTGGTCGGTGCCGGCGACCTGCGATTCCCTTCGTAGTATGGAGACAGCTCGAACGTGACCGATCCGAAGCGAAGAAACATCATCACTCCTCGACAGTCCGTATGGAAGACACGACTCGTGGAGGACAGCTTCCCTGACCGCTCGTTCGACATCGAATTCTGGCAGGAGCAGGGCGATGAAGCCATCTTTGCCGCGGCGTGGGAGATGGTGGAACTAGCTGAAGAGATCAAGCATGGCAGAAAACCGACACTCCAGAGAACGGTTACAAGTCTTAGACGAATTTGAGGTCGAACATTCGATGGTGTGTGGCTTCGCAGTCATGAAGTACGGTGAGCGGCGCTCCATCAGAGTTTTTGTGCCCTGAGATACTCCGCCGGCAGGAATCTTTCGTCACCTCGAGCTTGGCCTTACCACTCCTAGACATCTTCGCACCATTCGTTCGCTACAGGACAATCTCGTATCACGCGCATTTCGTAAGCCTCTCGTGTTTTGGCGGAGCACAAGCGTCGCGCCGTAGATCCCAAGTGCTGCCAACGGTTGCGGAAGAAAAGTTACCCAGAGTTTCAAGAATGCCAATCGGAAGGATCAGGCGAATGGAACAACCACGGCAGAACCAAAGCGAACCAATCAATGAGCAACAGGCCGCGGCCAAGGCCGCCATTCTTGCCGAATGTGACAAGCTCTTGACCGCTGGAATCACGTTTGTGGCCGTCCACTTCGACGGCTACGGCGACGAAGGAACAACGGAAGAGGTGAAGTGCTATGCCGGCGAATGGCTTGCGTCTGACGAACATGAACCGGTCAAATATGACGCCTCCGGCCTGCAAGAACACTTCGAGGCTCTTGTGCCTTTTGGATATGAGAACGATTGCGGAGGTTTCGGCGACGTTGTTCTCGATGTGCAGGCTCGCAAGCTTACGGTTGAGCGCAACGACCGCTTCGAAGATTACACGACCAGTACGCACGAGGTGTAGCTCTATGGCTCATCCACTCAAGCACGCCGAGAGTAGCGCCAGGAGGTTCGGCGGGAAAGCGGAGGACTATCTTCCGATTCACAACTGGTTTGATGAATCGAAAGCCTTCTTCTCCGATTTTCGTCACCGCGCCCTACGCCACCATGCTGAGGGTATTTTCCTTGCGGAAAAACTGTTTGTCGTTGCCATCGTAAATAGCGAAGGAAAGCAGGTTCCTGTGCGGTATCTGGGGGTGCAGCACGTACGGGAAGACCTCGGCCGCATCCCAACAGCCGAGGATTGGCTCCAGCAGATCAAACCGCAACGTTGGATGTATGGCCAGCGCCTGGAGAAAGAAACACCGTCAACCAAGGAGGAAGGAGCATGAGCCCTGCAAACGGTCATGCGCAGAAAGATAATGCGCCGACATCTGGTCCACAGCCAGTGATCGTGACGCCCGGAGTTCTTCCGCTGCCTTCGGAGAGGGTCATAGAACTGGTGGCAGCCTTGGAAGTACCCTTTGATCCCTCCCAGATTGAATGGCGGGTGATAAACACCACCAAAGGCCAGCCTTTGCGCGGCCAAGTGGTCCCGTACGCCGACCAGCGCGCCTACACTGATCGCTTGAATGCTCTGCTCACGCCGGCGGGGTGGACGCGCAAATATGTTATTCATACCTGCGCGAATTTCGAACGAAGTGCAGACCAGAAGATCGCGGCGAAGGTGCTGGTCACTTGTGAGCTGACGATCTTTGGCCTGGGTTCCCATTCGGCGACTGGAGAAGAATGGGCTGATGACCCAAACGCTGGAACTTCGGCGGAAGCTCAGAGTTTCAAGCGGGCCGCCATTTGCTTTGGCCTTGGCCGGTATCTTTACTACTTCACCGGGACGTGGGTCGATCTGGACGAGCGGAAGCGGCCGAAATCGGTTCCGCGATTGGCAGGGTGGGCGACCCCCACAGGTTGGCGAGAAGGTCTCAGGCCACGATCGGTCGGAGAGCCGAAAGCATCCGCTCAAGCGCGCGCAAGAAACGGCTCCAGTGACCAACATAATGGTAACGGCCAGGCTGCCAATGGCGATGTACTCCGCGAGATTGAAGGGATGGAAAAGACAGTCGGCAAACGCATGTATCGCGGGGTCTTGAAAAGCGTCGCCCGAGTGTGGAATCCGAAAGATATTCACGAGAAGGCAATCCAAGAAAAGGTCCTGGCGCACATGCAGGCAGCCGAACGGGGATTGCGGCGAGCCGAGGCCGCGCGAGAGAAAGCGGGGCTAGCTGCTTTCGCCAGGGTCCTTGGGTCTTTGCAATTGAGTTCGCTCGACCAGGCGGACAATCTCAAGACGCTGCAGGAGATAGTGACCGCCCTGGAAAAGGCCTCAGAGTGAGCCAGGTAGCGGGCTTGCCAACGTAAGTCGACTGCGCTATTGTTGTGTACACATATGTACGCATTCGGAGATCGATTATGGGAACTCTCAAAGTCGGAATTCGGGAATTTCGTGAGAAGCTAGCGAGCTATTTGTTGGAGATCGACGAGACAGTGGCCATCACGCGTCACGGCGATACAGTGGGCTATTACATTCCAGCGCGCCGCAAGCGTAGTGATGCGGAACGAGCTGCGCTCAAAGAAGCGGCCTCTCGTCTGCAGGATGCGCTTGCCGCAGAGGGAATTTCCGAGGAGGAGATCCTGAAAGACTTCAAGCGCTGGCGCCGTGGTGAGCACAAATGAGCGAGCGCAGAGGACTGGTATTGGATGCAAACATTCTGCTACGAGCAGTGTTTGGACAGCGCATGCGACAGATAGTCGAGAAATACGAGGACGAAGCCAGATTCTACACGCCGGATGTCTGCTTCGAGGACGCACGGCGATACGTACCCGTAATTTCGAATGAGCGCCAGGGTTGATGTAGATATCGGCTTCTCGGTGCTTGAGCAAATTGGCCGTATCGTGGAACAAGTGGACCGTAGCCTCTATGAGGAGTATCAGAACGCGGCGCGCGGACGCATCGATCTGCGCGATCCAGACGACTGGCCGGTCGTTGCCACTGCACTGCTGCTCGATTTGCCGATTTGGACGGAGGATCAGGACTTCTTTGGTAGCGGCGTAGCGACGTGGACGAGCGATCGGGTCGAACTCTATTTGCAGGAACGTTGAACTCTATATTGTCGGCAACACCACCGATGAGCAAACCCGCCAAAGACGTATTGCAATTGCCCATCGAGAAACGGGCCGAGATTGCCCTTAAGGTCGCAGTGGCCAAAGCGATCGACGAGCATACTCGTTTAGGACTACCTGTCTACGTCTGGCGCAATCGCCGGGTAGTGGAATTGTCCCCGAAAAAGACACGGAATCCTTCAAGAACCCGAAAGTAGGAGCCCGCTCCCTCGGATTTCCGCCTTCTTGGTTGACCTCTTTGAGCACTCTTCAGCCCTTTTGGCCGCAGTGATCGCTAGTATTCAGATCAGTGATTGCTGTTCATTGTGAGAACAGGCTGAACTGCCTCCGCTTCTCGAGACTTTGTCCTGTCTTTCTCTGCGACCTTGCCTTCTATCGGCTGGCCTGACGACCTTCACAGAGCCAGCCTCCCACCCTTAAGCATCCAAGCCCTAGAACAGGAGCCCTCCAATGAATTCTCTCCCAACCATTCCGCTGTTCTCTTCGGGCCGGATCGTTGCCACACCGGGGGCACTCGCATTGCTGGAGAAGGTCCAAGAGTCACCGTCTGAGTTCCTCTCGCGGCATCTTCGCGGAGAATGGGGTGACCTCTGCCAAGACGACAAAGCGGAAAATGAATTGAGTCTCAAGCACGGCTTCCGCCTGCTGAGCAGCTATCGAATTAGCGACACCCTCTGGATCATCACGGAAGCCGACCGCTCGGTAACGACGCTGCTTCTTCCGGACGAATACTGACGAGATTTCCGTGGGCCACCTACCGGCCCGCCGCAGTCGAAGCCCGCTCGAAACTCCACCAGAAATGAGGTCAGGAGTCCCGTAGACTCCTTCTCTCTTCTCTACCTCAATCCTCCCTATGATCTCGAAACTGGCGCGACCAACAATCAGAGGTTGGAGCTGGTTTTTCTGGAGCACACGTACCGCTGGTTAACGCCGGGAGGGGTGCTGGTGTTCATCCTTCCTCAGCCTCAGTTGCGCGCCTGCGCGCGGATTCTGAGTGAGCACTTCACCGACCTGTCTGTCTACAGGCTTACCGAACCGGCCAGCGTGCAATACAAACAGATCGCAGTTCTCGGAGTGCGGCGAAAGCGGCACCAGCACGTCAGAGATTCGCTACTACTTGACTCAGTCCGATGGCTGGAACACTTGGCCGTGAAACCCGACCTCTCACCTCTTGGTGAGACGTCTTCCATTCGGCACGAGATTCCGGCCTCAGGTCCGGTCACACTCGTCCACACCGGGATTCCACTTGATGAAGTGGAAGACCTGTTGCTTGAGTCTGCGGCCTATCGCCAGGCGGGCCGCATTCTTTTACCGAAGCAGCAGGATGTCTGCGGCAGGCCGCTTACGCCTTTGCATGGCGGGCATGTAGGACTGCTCTGCACGGCAGGAATGCTCAACGGCATCTTTGGTGAGGGCGAAGAACGGCATATTGCTCACTGGCGTTCCTTAAAGTTTACCGATCATTGGGAAGAGGAGGAAGAGGATGGCACCAAAATCTTGCACGACCGGGAGCGGTTCTCGCACGAACTGACGCTCGTCTATGCCAATGGCAAGACCCTGATTCTCACCCATGAAAAGAAGGAATCCGAATGAAGAATGCACACCTGCGGTTCGGCTGGCTAACCTATGTAAAGAGCACCGAGAAGACTACGACCAGCATCAAGCTGCGTCTGGACCGTTTCATCGGAGAAGTGCTACCGGACCCGCCGCGACAGGCCAAGGCACACTTCATTTCCGTCATTGGCGGCGATACGCAGATTTCGGCAATCAGCGCTGCCATATCCATGACAGACCGGTTCATGATCGAAGGGCCAGACGTGCCACCAATCCGGGTTTGTCTGGAGCGGAATGCGCAGTGCTTCAAAGGCTCGATCCAGCTTGCCGCTCGGAAGAGGCCCCTGCGTCATCTCATCTGCCTGTCGGAGGAGTTTGCATCAGGCAACATGTCATCCAACTCAGGACGTACGCTGTTGGCGGGTTCGGATCAACAGTTCGTCTGGGCCTCAATTGCTCACATCTTCGGAATTCCTGGAGTGCCGGCGTGGGCGGACTGGTTTGCAGGAGAACTCAAAAGTCATCATGCACTTTCTCAAGTCCTCGGCATCGGGTGTGATCCGGTGACGGTTAAGGGGACAAAAGGGCAATTTCTGGAGTGGCTGAGCTGGGGAGTGGAAAGCGAGGCCATCCGGGCACCGACGGAACCCGGTTCGATTCACTGGCCTGGGCTAAGTGTTGCTGACATCTTCAATGGCGCCAAACCGTCGAGGTTTCTTTCCCGGCAAAATGGGATGTCAAGATAAAGGCGGATCGTAGGCGTGAGAATATAATCTAGGCAATGCCCTTAATCTGGGTCCGGCAGCCCCCGGCGGTGCACATGATCACTCGAAGACACGTACGCAAGATCGTGGACAATGAACAACAGCAGCGGGAGGCGTATCTCTACTGGCAAAGTCTGCCGGTTGGGGATCGACTCTCTGCTGTTTGGGAGGTAAGCGAAGCGGCCTACAGCTTCGCTGCCGCTTTCAAGGGAGTTTCGATCGATGATGCCGAAGGATCTGAAAGACCTGCTACGCGCATTCAACGAACACGGCGTTAAGTACCTGGTGGTGGGGGGATATGCGTTCGGCGTTTACGCTGAACCGCGAGCCACCAAAGACCTGGATCTCCTCATTCGCTCCGACGAAGGGAACAGTGCGGCCGTTTATCGCGCTCTCAACCAATATGGCGCGCCTCTCGATGGATTAAGCCCCCAAGATTTCGTGGACGGCTCGGCTTTTCAGGTCGGCCAACCGCCGGCACGCGTGGATATTCTCCAGCGTATCGATGGCCTGACCTTCGACGAGGCGTGGCAGAACCGGATCGAGGGGCTCCTCGATGGGGAAGTTAAGGTCAACGTGATTTCCAAAGATGATTTAATCCGCAACAAACTTGCAAGTGGCCGGGAGCAAGACCTTCTCGATGCAAAGAAGCTGCGGGCTGCTGCCGACCAAAACGGAGATTGAGTCTCCGCGTGAGGGCGAAATGCGCTCAGTTCGCTTGAGAACGGTTCGTGGCCCGCTGTGAATATTTGCGAATGCCGCAACCGCTAGGTCACGACCACGCGATTCACCAGCCCAGGTTGATTCTCGCAAACGGCCGCTAGTTCCTTTGCTCGAATCCTCCTTTTTCCACTCCTCTTTTCAGACTCCACCCTCCTGTTTTCAAGGAACTCTCATGGCTGAACTATCCACCATCTACGACTACATGCGTGCCAACGCTGGTTTGCTCGGCGCGCGCATCCTCGAGGAGTATCCCGCGCTACACGAGTTCGACGGCTCGGTTTCGCCGCGGATCGAAGGATTGCTACGCCGACCCTTTCCCGCGCAAACCATCGCGATCATGGGTCTTGCCAAGCACTGGCAGCGGGCGCCGACCGGCATGGTGGTTGCCGAGTGCGGTACGGGCAAGACGTTGATCTCACTGGGGGCGATCGACGTCCACAGCGAAGGAAGGCTGTTTACTGCTTTGGCGATGGTGCCTCCGCACCTGGTCGAAAAATGGGCACGAGAAGCTTTTCTAACCTTGCCGGGAGTACGCGTGTTCCTGATCGATGATTTGCGCAATGGGGGAGATGAGAAGAAAGCGCACGGAGTCAATGAAGTCCGCCTCCGCCAGGGTCGCATCGTGCGGGAGGGTTTTCAGACCAGTCTCAGCGAGATGCGATTGCGAGAGGCATCATCGAGTCCAAAGAAACGATGGCTGGCGTTGTGTGGAAGACCGTCCCTGTTCATTGTGGGACGTGAGCGGGCGAAGCTCGGTTATTTCTGGCGTCACGCCTACTGCCTGCCGCGCTCGAGTCCTTACCTTGGGTGCGTGGTGAATTCCGACACCGGCAAGCCAGTCATCGTAGAGACGGGTCGCCTTACGGTTGCCGAGTTTGAGAAGGTCAAGATTGCGGAGACCATCGAGACCCGGGAAGGGAAGTCCTGCCGGCCGTTTCACAGTCCCCTGTGGCAGGCCGATTCCGACAAGATCCGCCGCATGGCGCCCATCGAATTCATCGGGCGCTACATGCCCGGCTGGTTTGACTACGCCATCTGTGACGAAATCCACCAACTCGCCGGCGATACCGCGCAAGGCAATGCCCTCGGTACTCTGTCGTCCTGTACCGATCGAATTGTCGGCCTGACCGGGACGCTTCTCGGTGGATATGCGGACGATCTCTTCAACACTTTGTTCCGGCTCGAAGCCGCAAGAATGAAGGAACATGGCTACGAGTGGGGCACGACGGGCCGGAGCTCCTTCACCCAGGATTATGGGGTTCTCGAAACCATCACCAAAGTCGAGCCTTCGGACAACCGCTGTTCCAAATCCAAGACGACGAGCACCGTGCGCCGCAAGCCTGGCGCATCGCCCCTGCTCTTCGGTGAATTCCTGATGCAGCTCTGCGCCTTCGTCTTCCTCGAAGACATATCCGGGGAGTTGCCGCCTTACGAGGAGATCTATCTGAGCATCCCAATGGATCCGCTCATGATGGCTGCGTACCGGGAACTGGAAGATTCGATACGCAAGGCGTTGAAGGAGCATCGGGGCAATCGGTCGGTGTTGAGCACCATGCTCAACACTCTCCTGCTCTATCCCGATCATCCGCACGGCCTGGGAACACTGTACGGAACCGAGTTCGACCCGGAACTCAAACGCAACGTTCGCTTCGTTATTGCGGATACCGAGGATCTTCCCCAAGAGCAACTCTATTCCAAAGAAAGAAAGCTCATCGAAGAGATCAGAAAAGAGCTGGCCGAAGGGCGGCGATGTCAGGTGTTCGCGGTCCACACGCAAAAGCATGACGTCACGGCGCGTCTCGAGCGAATTCTGACGAAGGAGGGAATTCGCACCGCGGTTCTGCGGGCGAGCGTGGACACCTCGAAAAGGGAAACCTGGTATGCGCGCCAGATCAAGCAAGGAGTCCAGGTCGTCATCTCTCATCCGAAGCTCGTCGAAACTGGTCTCGACCTGCTGGATTTTCCGACCATCCTTTTCTATGAGTCGGGATATTCGCTTCATACCTTGCGGCAAGCCAGCCGCCGCTCCTGGCGGATCGGCCAGAGACGGCCGGTGCGCGTGAAGTTCCTTTGCTACGAAGGGACCATGCAGACGGCGTGTCTGCGTTTGATGGGAAAGAAACTCCTGGTGGCGCTCACCATGGAAGGGAAGTTCGCGGGCGAGGGGCTCCAGTCGATCGACGAAGACGATGACATGCTATCCGCCATGGCCAGAGAGCTGGTGGAAAGAAATGGCATCGGGGAATCCGCGGATGCGGTATGGAAGGCACTGAACCGGGAACATCAGAAGCTGTTTCCGACCGCTTCAGAACGAATGGACGAAGTCGCATCGACCGAGTTGTCCGGCAAGGCACTTCCGCGCGATTCCGATACCGGTGCGCTTGTTCCCAATCTGATCGAAGATCTGATCGATTCGAGTTCGGTCCTCATCTTCGGACATCGGCCTGGATCGGGAAGGAGATCCCGTAGCAAGTCCTCCGTTCCGGAGCAAGGTTCGCTGTTTGGGTGAGCTCGGTGGCGCCTCAATCAAGTTTGCGAATGCTCCGCCTTGTAGTGCACATCAAACTGGGCCTGCAATGATTTCTGATACTCCTCACGGTTCCGGCGATGGCCGGCGCCTTGCGCCTTGAACGTTACAGCGGGGCATTGGGTGCAGTGCGCCTCGACCGGGATATCGCCCAGCCATTTCGTGACGCGGAGAATTGGCCTCTTCATGGCCTCACCTTTCCGTCAAAAGAATAACTGCCCCCGTGGGCGTCGTGAGTCCACTCACGTCAGCCCAGTGGGCATTCTTAGGCACCGTGAACGGGTCCGCTTCTCAGGTCTTGCAGTTCATTTCACCCCAAAAAAGAAGGAGGAAACAGCAGTATGTCCGAAACAAGTACGCTCATTGGATACAGCGGTCAAACCATTGGCCGCGAAGAACTGGCGCTGGTGCCCACACCACCGGCGACCGAAACCCATCGCCCGATCCCGCATCACGAGATCGTACGAGCATTGATTGAAACTCTCGGATTCCGGCATATCGGAGTCGTCCACGACGAGTACGCGGTATCGCCGGACGGGATGAAGATGTTCGGTGTAGTCGATCTCGCAACCGAGATGGAAGGCTGCCGCTTTTCCATCGGCCTCCGCAACTCGCACGACAAGAGCATGCGGTTGGCAATGACTTGCGGATATCGCGTATTCGTGTGCTCGAACATGGCCTTCGCCGGGGATTTCACGCCAGTGCTCGCAAAACACTCGAAGTCGTTTTCGCTGATCGACTGCATTGCGGTTGGGGTAGATCGAATGCAGCGGAACTTCGAACCGATGCGGAAGCAAGTAGAGGCCTGGCAGCGTAGTGAACTCACCGACGTGACGGCCAAAGTGGCCATCTACGAGGCCTTTGTCGAGGGCAGACTCGAGGCTCCAAAGCATCTTGCCCGCACTGTGCATGACCTGTACTTCGAGCCGAAGTACGAGGGATTCCGGCCGCGAACGATTTGGAGTCTGTCGAATGCGTTCACGTCGGCGTTCAAAGAACTGGAGCCGATCCCCCAATTCAGGGCGACGGCGAAGCTGGGAGAGTTCCTGGAAGCTCGGTTCTAACAGTCGTTCTAGCTTTTGGGACGGGATCGGCCGACCGTCCCTTTTTGACTAGCAAACGTCGTGCGGAGAATTGGCGCTACCCACGTCTGACTTCCCTGAAGCCCATTTTTGATAACCTGGGGTTGGTCGACGATCCATGAGAAAGTGCTTTTCACCAACAAGCGGTGAAGAAATCCTAAGACTGATATCACGGAGGACTGCTTTGTGAAATGTCAGAGCTAAATTGAGGCGAGTCGCACTGCTATGCCGATGAGGACGATGCCTCCAACTGCGGCCGCCGAAACCCCGAATCCAGGTGAGCGCCGATGAGCGTCGGGCAATAAGTCGCCGGTGGCCGTAAAAAGGAAGAATCCGGATGTCACTCCGAGAATCAGCGCGAGGTGATGCGGAGGCAGCGCAGAAAGAACGACAACCGTACCACCCACTATGGGTGCAATCGCGTCCGCGACAAGAAATGCCAGGTCTTTCTTGCTGGCTGAACCCCCGCGCGTCACGAGCAGAATCGTGTTGAGTCCATCGGTAATATCATGGACGATGATGCCAACCGCAACGATGAGTCCCATCCGCCAGGAAATCATGGTGGAGGCGGCAATGGAGGCGCCATCGATCGTGCTGTGTGCGATTAGTCCAAGCGCACTCATGCGGCCAATGTGGCGATCGGGCCCGCAGTCGCCATGCGGACAATGTTGCAAAGAAAGAAACCGCTGGCCGAGATAGAAGATTAAGAACCCCACGACGGTTAGGCCGAGAATTTCGCGGCTCGTCCAGCCCCGCGGGCCCGCCGCCTCAATCGCTTCGGGCAGCAGGTCGAAGAACGTTGCTCCCAGCAGGACGCCGGCACCGAAACCGAGCAGCAGGTGGATGTGTTTGCGGGCGCGAAGAGCGAGCCATCCGCCAAATAATGTTGAAAGAGCTGCAAACGCGGTGAGCAGTATTGCTCTCATGTGGTTTTGTTTTACTCGAATCGGCTAGTGCTGTGACCAGGTTGCTCTATCAGATGCCGACACTTCAATTGAGCAAGTGTTCGTGGGTCTCGAACCACTGCACCAGTTCGCGCCAGTACTTCCGTAGAAGCACAAGAATAGCGATTCCGATTAGGATGAGCAACGCGAGTTGTCTCCGGTACCTCAAATCAGTTCCTGTTTAAATTGCTGATGCGGTTCCGCCGGTTTCTCTCCGTCGTTTAGTTCCGGGTAAGAACCGGGCAGAATTCAAAATGAAAGTAAGCTCCGAAGCCACATGGATAAAGGCGGCAAACAGCGGATTCAACATGCCGAACGCGGCCAGCCCCACGCCAACGCTGTCCACTACCAGAGTTCCGCTAAAGTTCTGCATGATGATGCGACGGCAACGCCGGGAAATCTTGATGGTGTCCACGAAGCGGAGCAAATTATTGCCAATCAACATGATGTTCGCGCTTTCGCGTGCGACCTCAGTGCCTGATCCCATCGCGATGCCAACCGTTGCCTGCATCAGTGCTGGCGCGTCATTGATTCCATCGCCGACCATTGCAACTTTGTTCCCACCGCCGACCAACTGCTTGATGATGGCGTTCTTTTCATCCGGCAGAACCCCAGCATGAACTACGTCGATGCCAACTTCTTGCGCGATAGCTTGGGCAACCGCTCTGGCATCACCGGTCAACAACGCAGTTCGCAATCCCATCGCATGAAGACTGCGAACCGCGTCGCGAGCTTCCGGCCGCAGCGTATCCGCGATCCGGATGGTTCCCACATACTCGCTGTTGGAGGCAACCAGTATCTCCGATGAGTGTTCGGCTCCGCTGCCCCGTCCGTCGAGATGGATCTGTTTCTGCTGCAGGAAGGCTCTGCTCCCCACCAGTATCTGCCGGTGGTCGAGAGAGCAAGAAATTCCTGCGCCGGGGATGTACTCGAAACGTTCCGGTGGAGTCACCGTCAGCCCGGCTTCAGCTGCCTTGCCGACAATGGCCTTGCCCAAGGGATGTTCGGACCTTTGCTCCGCAATAGCGGCAAGTTGTAAAACGTCGTGATCGGTCCGCCCTGGCGCCGCCACAATGGATGTGACCACAGGGTTCCCAACAGTGAGCGTGCCGGTTTTGTCGAAGACAACGGTGTCCACTGAACTTAGCAGTTCCAAATACAAACCGCCCTTGACGATGGCGCCTTCGCGGGCGGCCCGCCCAATTCCACCCAGGATAGCGAGCGGAGTTCCAGCCGCAATTCCGCAGGCACCAGCAACAATAATCACTGAGATGGTCGATGTGAGATTACGAGTGATAATAAAAGTCAGAGCCGCGCAGCCAAGGGCAAACCAGACCAAATAACCGGCGAGCCGATCTGCGGTCTTCTGGATCGGGGCACGCGACCGTTCGGCTTCCTCAACCGCATTCAGAATGCGGCCGAAGGCGGTATCGCGCCCAATTCTCGTGACTCGAACTTCCAGTGCCCCAGACTGGTTAACTGTGCCTGCAAAGACTGAGGTGCCGGGTACTTTCTCGACCGGAAGAGATTCTCCGGTTATAGCCGACTGATCGACGAAGGAATTGCCACCCACCACGTCCCCGTCGACGGGTATACGCCCTCCTGGATTGACCTCGATCAACTCTTCTATATTGATGTTGGCCGTGCTCCGCCGCTCGGTCTTACCATTCCTCCGAACCGTTACTTCGCTGGGCAGAAGGTTGAGAAGGTCGCGAATCGCGGTGCGGCCACGTCGGACGGTAAGACCTTCCAGGACTTCTGCAATCAGCACGAACAACACAATTACCAGCGCCGTGAAGAACTGTCCGATGGCAAGAGCCGCGAGGATTGCGATGGTCATCGACAACTCCATCGTCATCCGGCGCTCCATCAGGTTCTCGGCGGCTTCTTTGAGGATCGGATAGATTCCAATCAGAGTGCCCACGATCCCGATGATGCTGACGTGCGCAAAGGGTTCCCAAACCTTCGCCCAGACCAGGGCAGCCGCAACCGCCACTAAGGCGATTCGAATCCCATCCTGCAACTCGAATCCATGGTCGTGGGCCGCGTGTTCGGAATGCTCATGATCGTGCGCTTCAGCGTCATGCATCTGGACGGCAGGCGCTCCTACTTCCGCATGGAAAGGAGGCAAACTTTCTTGTACGTCAGGCATGGTTTCTCTCTATTTCAAATAGGATTTTGTAACGCTGATTACTTCTTCCACGGCATTGCCTTTATGCGCCCTGTGGTTCTCCCGGCGCTCGACTAGATGGAAGCGGATGTGCCCCTCGAGGACTTCAGACATCAAGGCGTTAATTGAGCCTCTGCAAGCGGCAATCTGTTGGAGAATTTCCGACCATTCGCTTTCGTTCTCCAGCAGGCGTTCGACTGCTTCCACCTGGCCGCGGACCCTGCGGACGCGATTCAATAGCTTCTTCTTGTCTCGGATCGTGTGCGCCATGTCTCCACTATATACTGGGGGGCAGTATACTAGCAACGGCTCGCAATGCTCTTGCGCGAGCAGATTGGATTGCCGGTGCTAACCACGAAGCGGAAAGTAATTGCGCAGGTGCTTGTTTGTCAGGGTTGCTGTTGCGGTCAGGTCGAACGTGGAAGACCCGAAGTCCCGGCAGAATGGCTAAAGCAAGAGTGGAGAAGGCGCGGTCTGCTCAAGCGCATTCAGCTGACGATAAGCGGATGCCTTGGTCCCTGCGATGTACCGAATGTCGTTGCCATCGTTGCCCAGCAGAAAACAGTGTGGCTGGGAAATATCACTCGGCAAGATCAATATCAGTCGCTGCTGGATTGGGCTTCGCGTAGCAAAGACTTGGGCCGTGCCGCCGAAATTCCAAAAGAGTTGCTACCTCACTTGCTAGAAGATCCAATCTCGGTGTGACCTTCACCGGAATGTAGTTCGCGTTGAAAGTATCCAACCAAAGCAACCCTACCTCCGTGAGCGTGCAGCGCGTCGACCATGACCAGGCACACCACGACAAAGCGCCCGGGTGATGGCAGTCGGCGGTAGTGAGGAGAATGACCTAGAATATCGACGGTGAGGACATAGGCGTGCTTCGTAGACTTCCCGTGCGCGTGCTGATTGCGCTATGTGGCGTTGCCGCCGTTACGTTTGCGGGCTACAAAGCGATCCCGGTGAACGCCACGACGGTTGGCTTCGCCTATCTCCTCGTAGTCTTGGTCGTTGCGAGCACTTGGGGATTCCTTGAGGCTGCGTTCGCTTCAATCCTGGCCACACTGGTCTTCAATTTTTTCTTTTTGCCACCAGTTGGAACATTCACGATTGCTGATCCGCAAAATTGGGTGGCTTTGTCCAGCTTTCTGGCGACCTCGCTCATTGCCAGCCGATTGTCCGCGAGGGCAAAAGCCAGAGCGTCCGAGGCGGTTGAACGCCAAAGAGATCTCGAACGCCTTTACACATTCAGCCGTGCGATGTTGCTGATTGATAAGAGCGCCCCTTTTGCCAAACAACTGGTCGAGAAACTGGCGGAGATTTTTGATCTCGATGGAGTCGTGCTGTACGAACGGCACAGCGGCGAATTTTACTGCGCAGGGCTTCCGGACCCCGAGGGTATGGAGGACGAGCTTCGGCACGCGGCTTTACCGGGCGGGTCTTCTATGGAAGCGCGAGCCCCATACGTAATCGTTGGCGTCAGTCGCGGCTCCGAACCAGTCGCGAGTATGGCCTTGCGCGGCGCGACTCCGCAAGAATCTGTCCTGCAAGGAGCAGCCAGTCTCGTTGCCATTGGCCTGGAACGGGCGCGAGCACAGGATCTGGCCCAGCAGGTCGAAGCTGCACGGCAGAGCGAGCAGCTGAGGACGACACTGATCGATGCCATGGCGCATGAATTCAAAACGCCGCTGACTTTGATCAAGGCAGCAACCACGTCGCTGCTGGCGAATCCAGATATAACCCCAGAGAACCGGAAAGAACAACTGACAATCGCGGACGAGGAGGCAGAGCACTTGCGAGGGTTAATCGACGACTCGATTGAAATGGCGCGCCTTGATACAGCCCGCATCGAAATTCATCCGGAAATGGCAAATCTGCACGATACTCTTCAGGAAGTGCTTGGGTCCATGCAGACGGAAATCGACGAGCATCCGGTTCGGATCATTTCGACCGAACCGGTGCCCGCGACGGCCTTCGATAAACGCCTGATGAAACTAGCCATTCGGCAACTTCTGGATAATGCCCTGAAGTACAGTCCGGCGGAAACACCGATTGAAATCAAACCGCACGTAAAGGACGGCGTTCTGGTGGTGGAGGTCACCGATTACGGCGCCGGCATACCAGCCGACGAGCAAGCGCGGATTTTTGAAAGGTTCTACCGGAGCCCGTCGGTCAAGGGACAGATTCCGGGTTCTGGTCTTGGGCTCAGCATCGCTCATGGCATCGTCCAAGCCCACAACGGAGACCTGACGGTTTCGAGCCGGCCGGGACAGACGACTTTCCGGATCACTCTGCCAGTCCTCCGACAGGAGGTCGCTTGAGCGCAGGCCGGATAATCGTCGTCGATGATCAGCCGAAGATTCGGCGGTTCATGCGCACCACGCTGGTGGCGGAAGGCTACGAGGTGAACGAAGCCAAGACCGGCGAGGAAGCGCTTGAGAACATACGGGAGGTACGCCCCGATCTAGTGGTGCTCGATATGAATATGCCGGGAATGGGAGGACTGGCGGCATGCAGGGCCATTCGCAAGGACAGCGATATCGCCATCATCATGCTCACCGTCCGCAATTCCGAAGAAGACAAGGTTGCCGCGCTCGATGCCGGAGCTGACGATTTTGTGACCAAGCCGTTCAGCACGCCAGAGCTCATGGCCCGCATAAGAGCAGCGCTGAGGAGAGTGCCAAGCGCACAAACGTCTCCCAAGAAAGTTCGGGTTGGTGAGATTGTGATCGACTTTGCCGAACGCACCGTGCTGAGGGAAAACGTGAGCACACACCTCACGCCCAAAGAACTGGATCTGTTGCGTTACCTGACGCAACATGCCAATCAGGCTGTGTCGCACCGCGAACTACTGCAAGCCGTGTGGGGACCGGACTACGGAGATCAAGTCGACTATCTGCGTGTGTTCGTCAAGAACTTGCGAAAGAAGATGGAACCCAATCCCGAGGAGCCGCAGTACATCACCACAGAACCCTGGGTCGGCTATCGTCTCAAGGGTAACGTCGAGTCTTTATAAAATCTTCATGCTTTTTCCAGTACTTCTTTAGGCTGTTTTGCCCATGATTAAAGGGGTAGGCCTCAAGGAGGACTGGTCCATGATTGCGTACCTGCTTGCTCTTATCCTGATCTTGGGAGTTCCATTCCTCCTGTATTGCCTGTGGAACTTCGCCCGGGAGCTCAAGCCCCACAGGTCCCGCGCCGTTTTGACTTACGGTTCGCCGCACCGGCAGGCGCCGCGTGTCGCGCCAACGTCTCGATTCAGAAGCAAACCGTCCGTTGTGCACTTGCGAGACGAAGGTCGCACGGCGTCCTAACTCTGGATGTCCTTTATCGGGCACGGTAGTCTTCGGGGGCACGGTAGTGTTAAGGAGATTACGAACTGGCGCTCACACCCCCGCCGCGCAGACGATGCCGATTCGAGCCCTTTAGGAAAGTCACCCCTGGGCTTACTTCTGGATTGCGATTTCTCGATACTAGTCTTTTAGGGCACTGGTTACCGATTGCCGACGACACACCCGCATGAGCACGCCGGGTGCGTGCGGCCTGAACACGGTTCATTTTGGTGCACACCAGCGTGCGCTTCCGCATGACCAAGGATATAAACATAGGGAAAGGAGCGTCCGGTCCAAACGCCTTTGCCGACCACCCTTCAGAATCAGAAGGCTGTACCCAGATGCGTGCGCCGAATCACATCTTCTGATGCAATCTGTGTGTGACTATCCGGAAATTGCTAACGTTCTGACTCGGGGGGCCGAGAGTGTCTAATCAAGCCACGGTCAGCTCAACACAACCCGGAGAGACGAGCAGGAGTGGCGCGATGCCCGCTTCGCCATGCGTCTCTCCCTGATTGTTGGTTTGGCAATGCTCATCGTTAAAACCACGGTCTACTTTATGACGCACTCGACTGCCATTTTTTCCGACGCGGCCGAGTCGGTCGTGCACGTGATCGCTGTGGGCTTTGCTGCTTTTAGTCTTCAGCTCAGCGCAAAATCAGCTTCTCCCCAGTTCCTCTACGGCTACGAACGGATCACCTTCTTCTCCGCTGGATTTGAAGGAGCCATGATCATTGTGGCCGCGGTCGCAATTTTCATTGAAGCGATCCGGAAGTGGGTCGCTGGGCTTCAGTTGGAGCACTCGGAACAGGTGCGTTGCTGGTCCTGGCAGCGGGAATCGTCAACGCGGGCCTTGGCTACTACCTCCTGCGGACGGGCCGGCGGACTCATTCACTGATTCTCGAAGCCGATGGCAAACACGTTTTGACCGACAGCTGGACCAGCTTTGGTGTGGTTGGAGGACTTGCTCTGGTGCTGCTGACGCATTGGAAACCGTTCGATCCACTGGTGGCCATCGCGGTCGCGGCAAACATCCTCTGGTCGGGAGGGCATTTGGTCTGGCATTCCGCGGTCGGGCTGCTGGATTATTCTGATCCGAAGGCCGGACGGGAGATTCGCGACAAGCTGGATGCGATCTGCTCAGAGCTGGAGATTCAGTACCATGGCGTGCGATTTCGGACCACTGGATACCGCCAGATCATCGAAGTGCATTTGCTGTTTCCGCACCTGACACCAGTCAGCGAGGCCCATCGCCTCGCTACCATTGTCGAAGAGCGGCTGCCGGTCGAACTGGGCATGCCCGCTGAAGTCACGACCCACCTCGAGTCCCTCGAAGACCATGCCGACGTTCACCGCGAGCGCCACTACATGGGAAACCTGACTAGATTTCGGGCCAGCGGCCGCTCTGCCGCGGAGCGCCGGAACTGGAAGTGTTAGACTGCACGCATTTAGGAGAGCTCTCACGCGACGATGATCACGATCTCTAAAGAAGACTATCTGAAAGCCATTGCGGAAGCGGAAGGGGAGGGGCAAACTGTGATACCTGCGACCCTTGCCCATTGGCTCTCCGTAACCCGGCCGGCGGTGACGTTTGCCCTGAAGCGCCTGAAGAAAGATGGGCTTGTCTCCATAAAAAAAGAAGGGCAGATCTGCCTGACGTCGCAAGGACGGGAAATCGCCGAACGGACCATGGTGCGCCACCATCTGATCGAGCGAATGTTGTCGGAAATGTTCGGTATGGCCTGGTACGAGATCCACGACGAGGCGGAACGACTGGAACACGCTGTGTCACCTGCTTTTGAGAAGAAGTTGGTCGAGAGGTTGGGGCACAAAGACACATGCCCTCACGGAAACGGGTTAGCTCTGCGCAGTCCTGCGGAACGCCGCAAACGGGGCTTGCGTCTGCTCAGCGAGGCGGAGGCGGGCTCGAAATATGTGCTGGCCAGCGTTTACGAGCGGGACAGGAAGCTCTTGGAATTCTTCGAGAAAGAGGGGCTCCGTCCAGGCGTTCACCTTGCGGTCGAAGCCCGAAACTACGACGGCACCATCTCCTTAGTGGTGGAAAAGCGCCAGATTCGTCTGGGTACGGGGGCTGCCGAGAGAATCTGGGTCTCTAAACCGTAATATTCTCATAGATAGTTACCATAGTTAACATCTCATAGTGTATCCTGATTCCCGATGGGAACGAACGCTGCCTGTCGTTCGATCTGAATATTTGGGGGATGGACTGTGGGATCGTGTTTTGAATACCAGCCGTGTCACACGCTCCGCTTGGCGTTTCTTGCCATGGCTGTGGTTTTGGTCACGGGCTCGCAGATCCTTTTGTACCCACGGTACCAAGCACCCCGCCTTGAAACGCCTTGACGTACGGCGGATTGGTGCCGACCAGGTCGGCAATGGTGCCTGGCAAAATATCGCTGAAAATGCCGAAGCCGCTCCGGAGCACAGTGTTTGGTTCAAACTGCCAAGCGATCGCTGTTCTCGGTTGGAGAATTGCGATTGGGGTCGAGGAAAACAGGTGGCCGAGATTCGTTTGAATCGCGGCGTTGAGTGGCTGATTGACATCATGCGCAATGGAGCTGAAAGCGCTTCGGAGACGGCCTATCTGCTGATTGACAGACGTCACCGCGAGGGTGGTCATCTACGAGGCGTTCGTCGAGGGGAAACAGCGCAGAGCGTGCGAATCTCGACAAGCCTTTCCGCAATCAAGCTGTGCGCGATCGGGTCAATGAGATTTTCGCCTAAGTATTTGTTCTTGAATGGAGCAGTTCGTCGACCTTCGTCAGCAAGGTCATTCGAGAGAGCGGCTTCTGCAATAGAAGCGCCCCTTCTGCAATGAGTTCCTGCACAATTGGGACATCTGCATATCCCGACACATACAAGGCTTGCACTTCGGGGTGAGAAAGCCGGAGTTTTGACACTGCTAGTGGGCCACTTATTTCCGGCATGACGACATCACTGATGACCAAGGGAATCTGACCCTTGTATTGTGCCGCAAGGTCAAGGGCCAAATCACCACGGCTAGCTTGTATGACGTTATAACCGCTCGCTGCGAGAAACTCACAGGTCACTTGCCGCAAGGAATCATCGTCTTCGAGCAGAAGAATCGTCTCTGTGCCTCTGGGATACTCAGGCCGTACTTCAAGGTTCGGAGCTGCTGTGATTGGTTTCTCATCTACCTTTGGCAGATAAACATTGAACGTTGTTCCCGCTCCCGGTGTGCTCGAAACCCAAATGTAACCGCCACTTTGTTTAACGATGCCGTAAACGGTTGCCAGGCCCAATCCTGTACCGCACCCCTTCTCTTTCGTGGTGAAGAAGGGCTCGAACACTCGCGAGCGCACTTCTTCGGTCATTCCGGTACCTGTATCACTCACCGCCATATGGACATAGCGACCGGGCTTCACATAGTGATAGCGTGCGACATCCTCATCGCCAAGCCGGGCGTTTTCCGTACGGATGCTCAGCGTGCCGCCACTCGGCATAGCATCTCTTGCGTTTGTTGCAAGATTCATGAGAATCTGCTCGACCTGCCCGCGATCCGCCCGTATAGAGCCCAAGCCAGCTTGGGACTCGGTCACAATCTGTATGTCTTCACCGATTAGACGCTGCAGGAGCTTTCCTATGTCTGCGACCACCGTATTCAGGTTGAGAACGGTGGGATATAAAACCTGTTTGCGGCTAAATGCAAGCAACTGTCTCGTCAGTTGAGCCGCCCGGCCACTCGCTTTCTTGATCTGTTCAGCGTAACGCTGCTGCTTCTCGGATTGTTTGGTTTCGAGAAGCAATTCGGAATTTCCAAGAATCACTCCGAGAAGATTGTTGAAGTCATGGGAAATTCCGCCCGCGAGCAAGCCCACTGCCTCCATCTTCTGCGACTGCCGGAGTTGCTCTTCTAAGCTGCGTCGTCCGGTAATATCTTCCGCAATAACTTCATAGTGGTCGATAGATCCGTTCTTTTCACGGACGAGATTTCCGCTAATCCGAACGACGATAGTTCTGCCGTCCTTGCGCTGCCAGTTAACCTCAACTCCTTCGACCCGTTCGCTCGGGCCGTAGCTTTCGAGAATCGCTCTACGGGTGTATTCGTCTTCATAAATGTCGCAATTCAGGTTTCGCTTCAGCAACTCGTCGCGGGAGCCGTAACCGAGCATTGCGACCATGGCCGGATTGACATCTAGCAGTGTGCCGTCTGGTCTTGACCAAAACATCCCATAAGTCGCGTTTTCAAAAAGCTGCCGGTATTTTTGTTCCGATCGTCGTAGTTCTTCTTCTGCTCGTTTGCGATCGGATATATCCAAGAACGTGACCACAGCCCCGACCATTTCGCCGGCGTTGTACATTGGATAGGACCAATATTCAGCTGCAAAACTGGTCCCATCACCACGCCAAAGCACTTCATTGCTGACGTGACTGGGCCTACCTTCCCGAACGGCTACGTAGATTTCGCACTCTTGCTCCGGATACGGTGTTCCGTCGGCGCGGCTGTGATGCATCAGCGCATGCATGTTCTTTCCAAGCAAATCTTCTCGACGCTGATGACCAAGAAGACGTACACATGCAGGGTTACAAAATGTGCAATCTCCCTTCAGATCGAGTCCATAAATCGCTTCTGCGGTGGAATTGAGCAGCAGAAGGTATTTTTCCTCGCTCTCTTTAAGCGATTGCGCACTATTTTTAAGATCTGTAATGTCAACGCCGACCCCCAGCATGTGCTGGGAACCATTGCGCACCATAACGCCATGTGCGTCGATCCAACAAATCGTTTCATCAGGACGCACGAGACGATACTGCGCAGCGTATTCGTTTGATTTTCCATCCAAGACTTTTTGAATAGCTTCTTGGACTCTACTTCTGTCGTCAGGGTGCAACCGCTCTACCGCGTCGTCAACCCGGCCAGAAAATGTGTCTCGGGTAAGTCCAAATTGCCTGTAGGTCTCATCTGACCACGTGACCGTGTTCGCGACCACGTCCCAATCCCACAATCCGATCCTGAGACCCGCCTTCTGCGCCAACTCTAACCGCTTTTGCCAGTCGTGAGCTGCCTGTTCCGCCCGCTTGCGTTCTCGAGTATCCCGAAGCACCACCTCGATGGCGGGTGCGCCGTGCCACGATATTGGAATCGCAACCGCCTCGGCGTCCACCGATGAACCGTCACAGGCGATCAGAGGGACTTCCATCGGCACGGAGGCCTCCCCAGTCTGATAGCACTCTTCAATTCGGTTCTTTATCGTGGCTCTCAACTCGGGCTTGATGAACTCGTCGATTTCATGGCCGAGGAGTTGCTCAGGTTTCGTCGCTTTATGAAGACGTATGGCGAATGGATTTACGAAAACGATCCTGCCTTCAGTATGGACTACTATGGCATCAGGTAAGGCCTCAACGAGCTTGCGAAATCTGTGCTCGCTTTCCGTTATCTCTTCTAGTGACCTGAGTCTGTCGTCCTTGAGTTCACCCAAACGTGGCGCACTTTGAAACATCCTGTACTCCTGTCAAGCGTTCAGCATAGAAATAGAACCTTGGTTGGACTGTGATTGAAATCACAGCCCGTTCGTTACCTAAGTGCCATAGTCCTCTTCCATAGCCATTTCGCTACCCAACTGGGCGGAACGCGGAAATCGATTTCGGTCTCTGCAGGTTTCATACGGCCATTCAAGCGCGATAGTCAGTTCTAAGCAGTGACTAAAGGCTCAGGGGATCATTGCCGACGATGATGAGGAACCCTAGAAATTCCCGGCAATGCCGACGCGGAAAATGGAAACATGGAAACATGGAAACATGGGAACATGCGCCGCCTTTAGATGGAAATTATGGTCCAAACGTGGTCCACGAATCGGTGCCAACCGCGGTCAAAACACGTCGAGAGGTAGACCGTCAGGAAAGGCATCAGCCCTGCCCGACCGCACGAGGTGGATGACGTGATGTCCGCCTTCGGCAAGTACCCAGCCATAAATCGTACCGATGATTCCGGCTCCGATAACAAGCACGCGCATGAAGTGAACCGTTCGTTGGAATTGTCGGAGATTGGACTCCCTCATTACTGTGAGCAGAATTAAGGCTGTGCCGATTCCGAAGCATGAAAAGCAACTACACGCCATTTTTGCGTTTCCCGGACATACACCTTCGTAAAGCGCCAGTCATCCGACATCTCTTGACCGTTCATCGAACGACTCCGCTGCAAACGCCCTGTGACGACAGCCGCGTTTTCATACACTCGGATGCTGATGTCTGATGTCCGATAGCTTAGGAACTTCATGCGACCGGAACGTGCGAATTTGAGTGCGCCCGCTTTGGTCAGTACGGGCATTTTCGGCACGGCAACCTGCATGTCTTCTGCCCACAACGTTTCCAATGCATCCGCGTCCCCGTGCTCGTGAGCTTCATTCCAGACGGTTTCGAGGCACTCAAGCTCGTGAACATCGGCATCATGGGTTGACTGGGCTGCACTCCTTGCGGCTCCCGCGAATAAAGCTAGGAGCAACAACACCAACAGGCCAAGAGAAAGAGATTTCACTGGAGACGACCTCCACGTGCGAAAGGCTACCACCGTTTTGCCCAAACCACCTTTCCTTCCTGTCGCCCTGGAGGTCTATAGTGTGCCGAGGTGCTCCCAACCACCGGGATAGGCTGTCCCAAAAATCGGCCGGTCTGCTCGCGGCTGCTCGAAATAAGATGAAGGCAAGGATACAAGACGCCGTTATTGCATGATCTAGGAGCCTGTTCCTAACGGCGCGTTCCGGCAAGGACAACCGCTTTCCAGCAAATACAGAAGCGTGGCCCTGCTCTCTCCTGGACAAGCGCAAAGGGAGTCCTGCCGATCATTGGGCCTCGCACTCGTGCGCAACTCGACGACAAACTCGACGCGCTGGGTCTGTTGCCCTCCCAACAAGTTACCAGTATCGATGAGGCGAGGGCCACCCGCCCTTCCCATCGGTCAAGGCCACGATTCGAGAACGGCTGGATTGTGAGCGTGCTTCGAAGACCCGTCTCCGTATCTCGTGTTGATCTGCTGCCCCCCCGAGGCCGTGGCTCGATCGGATTAGTTCCTGTTAGTCGCTAGCCTTGATCGGAAACGCCTCGGGGCAGACTGCAGGGGCGGATCGGGATCTAGATCCGAGGCGTTTTCGATAAGGAGACTAGGAGGAAGCCGCTGGCGTTTGCGGCGGACGCGGTGCG
>JBAUUQ010000016.1:0-275709 GCA_049582765.1 Terriglobales bacterium | reverse complement strand
GCACCGCGTCCGCCGCAAACGCCAGCGGCTTCCTCCTAGTCTCCTTATCGAAAACGCCTCGGATCTAGATCCCGATCCGCCCCTGCAGTCTGCCCCGAGGCGTTTCCGATCAAGGCTAGCGACAACTGAGGAAGCCGCACAGTATCTCAAAGTCAAGCCGCGTTCCCTTCTGCTCTGGGTGAGGCAGGGTAAGCTCCCAGCGTATGCGCTGTCTGGCACAAGGCGGCGAGTGTGGAGATTCAGGAAAGCAGACTTAGACAACGCTGTGCTCGCTAAAGCTGTGATAAGCTGCGATGCGCCAGCCGTGCTCACGGAAAGGAGAATGGATTGAAACGAGCACGGAAGATTCGAGCGGTACGCAATGAAGCCCGAGGTACCTGGGTCTGCTTCCCTGTAGTTGCTGGAAAGCGAACCACACGAAAACTCGGAAACCTCAATGAACTGAATCAGGAACAGGCTGACGCCAAGGCCGCTGTGACGGTTCGCAATCTGACGCTGCAAACGAAGCGGTCAAACGCTATCACTGTGGAACAGGTCATAGAACAATACCGCGCTGAATCTCTACCCAGGTTGCGCTATGCAACACGACGGGCAGCGGAGTCATGGCTGCGCGGATATATAGTTCCCCGGTGGGCAAGTTCGCCTCTTACTGAATTGCAGCCCAGAGTAGTTCAACTTTGGCTTGAGTCTCTTCCCTTAGCGCCAAAAACACGGGGGCACATCCGTGGCTTACTCAGCAGGCTGGTAAGTTATGCGATGTGGGCGGGCATCATGCCGATTGCGGTCAATCCGTTGTCGCTGGTCACCGTGAAGGGCAGTTCCAAACGGCAGCGCACACCCCATAACCTAACCGTACAACAATTCCACGATATGCTGTCCCATCTTGCGGAACCTTTCCGCACCATGGCCACAGTGCAGTTATGCCTCGGATTGCGGGTTTCGGAACTGCTGGCACTGCGCTGGCAGGACGTTAACTTTCTGGAAGGCAAGCTGACCGTGGAGCGGGGTATCGTCAATCAGCATGTCGGTGATACCAAGACGGCAAACTCCAACCGCACGATAACCATGAGCACGGAGTTAATGCAGGCTCTCTGTGCTTGGAAGCAGCAGTCAGAATTCCGTGAGGCTGAGGACTGGATGTTCGCCAGTCCGACGCAGATCGGACGCTTGCCCATCAGCTACACCACGTACCGGGATGCGTTGCAGGCTGCCTCCGAGAGAGTGGGAATCGGTAAGATTGGGACGCACAGCCTGAGACATAGCTACCGCTCATGGCTGTCGGCGGAAGGAACCGAAATCACTGTGCAACGTCAACTCATGCGACACAGTGATCTCAGGACAACGCTGAGCTATGGGCTAACCGACTCGGTTGCCATGGTAGAAGCCAACGCGCGAATTTCGCAGAAGGCTTTTCAAAGTGATTCCAGAGTGATTCCACAGTCGGTAACTCACTGAAAAGATGGTGGGCGCTATAGGATTCGAACCTATGACTTCCACCGTGTGAAGATGGCACTCTACCGCTGAGTTAAGCGCCCGAAGAGCGTAGGCAGAACGTCCATTCCTGTTATACAGATAGCCGAAATTGCGGTCAACTTGGGCAAAAAATTCTACCCATTTCAGCCGCGATCCTCCGGTGATCCGTGTTATTCGAGTGCGTGTAATCCAGCGTTGTGCTGCTATTCGCATGGCCTAGCCGATCCATCCGCACGCGGAACGGCGCTCCAAGACTGTCCAGGGCGCTTGCATTGCCGTGCCTGAATGCGTGTAGGCCCATGCGCTTTGTGTCTGTGATGCCTATCTTTTTGAGCAACGGCTTCAGACTCCATGCAACGATGTTGGCATTGTCGTAGGGCGTGCCACATCGCGTAGGAAACAGCAGACCGCTCTTTCGTTTGGCAACGTGACCGGCAATGTGATCCGCCAGTGTTGGTGAAATCGGAAACGTCCTGATCGCATTCTCAGTCTTGGGCGTTTGTAACTTCCCACGCCAAGCTGACCGCCTTACGTGGATGAGCCGGTCTGTTAGATTCACATCTTCCACGAACAGACCGCAGACTTCCCCGCCACGGATGCCGGTTTCTGCCAGAATCCAATAGAGGGTCTTGAATGGCTCATCTGCAAGCCTGATGATTTCCTTGGCTTGCCCTGGAGTCAAGACCGGGCGACGGACAAGCCCGCGCCTTGGCAGCATCAGCGAGTGGAACGGATCGTAATCTACATAACCCCACGCCCGAGCTGTCTTCCAAACATTCCGCATCGTCGCGAGAATGTTTCGGATCGTCTTGGGCGCGACCAAGCCGGACCATTTTGTGATTGTGCGCTGGATCGCCTGCGAGTCAATGTCACAGAGCGAGCTTTCGCCGAACTCTGGCAGAAGCCACTTTGACAGATGGGCGGCTTCCGACACTTGGGAGCTGGCCTTGTGGTGAATGAGGATGTCCCTCTTCCAACGGAGCGAGAATTCCTCAAAGGCGATTACATGCGACCGGCGACGAAGCCCGGCATTGATTGGCTCAAGAATTTTATTCAGCTCGCGTTGCGCTTGACGTTTGCTCAGTTCGTTGACTGACCCTATCACGGTGCTCTTGTGTCTACGATGGATGCTGCCATCCGTTCGGACCTCATCCTCCAGCCAACGCCCTACCCAAAGTAGTTCTTTCTTCCCACGTTTAAGCAGCGTGCCTTTCTGAAATCGTCTTCTCATCAGCAGCGACCTTTCCACTGCTGATTCCGCGCCCGCAAGCATACCAGCTTTCAAAACGGTTTGGAACGCGGTTGCCATAAGTCAAAAGTTGTGCCCATGCGGGCCGCACGGCGATCTTCAAATCCCCTGCTCGCCTAACGCGGGGTCCGACCTTTCCGCTATTTCAAACACGCGGCCCGTCCGGCTCGGGGTTAGGGAAAAACTGGAAAAACTTAACGGCTGAACCTCCCATGCGCCTGTCCCGCCCGGCGGTACATGTCGGCCTGAATCTGAGGCGCTGATTTCTTAAAGCTGTCCGCGTCGGGCGTGGCAATATGCATCTCGAAATGGTTGTTGACCACTGTCGTGCTTTTCGATCCGCCCTTGAGCCCGCCGTTGGGTATGATCGTGCCGGGCACAGAGGGGCGGAAGTATTCCGGGCCTTGCTCTCCGATTGGGTATAACGTGCCAGCCTCTACCGGCCCACCCGCTGCGTGTGGTGCACCGATGCCTCCGAAGATTCCGCCAGAGCCAAAGAGCGATCCGCCCCCTAACCCGGAGAAGAGATTGGAATTGTTGAGAAAGCCCAAGGCCGAACTAAACAACGTGCTGAGCGATGACTTGAGAATCATTTCTTCGACGCTGGCAAAGAAGTTCGCCCAATTCGCTTTACCCGTGGCTAGCGTTTCTGCCAAGTTCTGTTCAAAGCCGTCCAGCGAATTTCTGAGCAGGTCAAACGTCTCTTTAGCCGTGTTACGCCCTTGCTGGAATTCGGCAAAGAACTGCTTGACGCCCGTAGCCGCTCCGCCCTCGCCAAACTCGAAGCGTAATTGTTGGACGGACTGTGCATACTCATCGGCTGTAATCTTGCCGTCTGCCATCTCCTGCCGGAGTCCAAGCAGGGCAGCTTGATACCGTTGCTCCTGCACCGTGTCCCCAAACGCCGGTTTGGTCTGCGCGAACTTAGCCGCGTCCGCTGCGATGCTTTCGAGGGCCTTACGGTCGGCCTCGGATAGTTCGCTAAGGCGGTCAATGACGCCCTGCACGTGTTCCTTATACTCATCCAATCGGAGGCCTAGGGCCTCTATGTCCGCGTTGGCCGTGGCGCTGATCTTGCCTTGGTCGCTTAGTTGCCCTTGGTAGCTTTTCCATGCTTGGATCAGGTCCAGGACTTTTTGAATCTGCTCGGGCGTGCCCTCAATGTTTGTGGACGTGAGGAGTGCCTTGGTTTCCTTTTCCAGCCGGTCAATAAGGTCAATCTGCTGCTTCCAGAGAGCATTGGCCTCCGTAATCTGTGCAATCTGCTTGCTCATGTCCCCGGCTTGATTGACAGACTCATATCGCTGAGCCATCTGACCGAGTAGGTCCAGCTCATCCTCTAAAGCTTCCTTGAAAGTGTCATTCTTAATGGGCTTGGATAACGCCTCTGTCACTTTGGCAATTGCGTATTGAATCTCGTTACTGGCCCCGATGCTGTCTCCCGCTTCCTTGTAACGCAGCACGCGGGCGGTCAGTTCTTCCCAGCCTTGCTTCAAATTTTCGATGCCCGCGTTATCTCCTTTGCCGAGGAGATTCAAAAACCAGTTTGTGCCGAGCGCCGCGAATTGCTTATTTAGATCATCTTGCAATGACTTGAACTGCCCACGAAGGTTCTCAAGGGTCTGGCCGTCAATGTACTTGATCTGATCGGACAGGGCCTTCAGGTCATCCCCGGCGAGCTTGTCAAGCTGAATCTGTAGCCCGAGAATGTCCTGAGACAGCTTGAGCATGGCGTCCTTGCTCGACGTGCTCGGGGCCTTCGTTCCCGGCCTTTTTTTCGAGGCTTGTTTGCTGCTGGGCGATCCGCAGCGGGTGGCGTCGTTGGCCGAACGTGCGAGCTTGGACCGCTACACGCCCCCGCTTGTTGCGTTGATCGTGGCCTTCGTGGTGGGTAGCGCTTTTGTCCTGTGGGTGCGTTGCATCGAGATTGCGCTCATCGGGCTGTGGCGGCGAGCCTTGAGCCGGGGTCTACGGCGACTGGGGAAATTCGTCGATCGGCGAGTCCCGGTGGGGCCGCAGAGGCAAGGCGAGTCTACGTATCTGAGGGTCCTGCGCGAAACGAGGGACGGTCTGGCTCATTGGAGCGTAGAGCAAAGACGTTTGGCCGAAGCTTGGAGTCAAGTTGCTAGAGTTCTGTTGCAGCGTTATCGGATCGAGGCCCCTCCGACTGAGTTGTGGTGGCAGTCGGTCAACCCTTGGGCGGAGCCGCAATGGGAGAGGTGGAAACCTTGGACTCATATTTTGGGATCCAGGCGGCTGGACGACTTGTCGGGGCACACCCTCGTGGTGGTCTTGCACGCAACTGGGTGGGCTGGCCTCGCAGCGCGGCATTTTGCTCCTGCGCTGCATACACGATCCTTCACCGCCCTTTGTCTCTTCTTGGTCGCGTTCGGCGTGCTGCACGATGGCAGCCTTGCATCGTGGATGGGCCATCCAGTTCGGTCCTGGCTGGTGGGTCTGCGAGGTACGTTCGCCGAGCTTAAGAAGATGGGCCCCACCGGGGGTGCTTCTGCTGAGGACCCCGATGTTCCGTCTGGCGAGATCTGACTCGCAGGTTTGCTGAGGCTGCCCGTCCAAACGGGTTTCGTTCCAGTCAACCCTTTCCCGTCCTTTCACTCCTCCCCGGTTTTGACTGCGACGCGGAGCACACCGCCCTGGACCTCCGGGGTGCGTAGCGTCGCTGATCCGCGCCTGGCGTTGGCCTTTGACTTTGATTACGGCCCAGGGTGGTTGGGCGGGTCGCACAGCGACGGGTTGGGGTCGTGGGAGTGGGACGGGCGAGGACGCCCCTCCTTCATTTGTGCTGGTGTCCACTTCGGCAGAGCTGCGGAGCTTCGCTCCTGGACAGCCGGGGGCGGCTGTCCCCACGCGAGCCACGTCTGAACGGTGGGCGATGAACCACAATTCTCTAATTCTTTTGAACACCGGCGGTGGTGGACGCGTGGGCGACTTCCTGGGTAAAGATCGGTTGCGGAGCCTTCCAGAGTGAGGTTTTTTCGAGCCTAGTAACGATGCTGATTCTGGGTTTTTCACAGCCTCAAAGCGGTCAAAGCGAAGGGTTGAGGACGGAGCTTGAGCGAAGGCGTGGCTGGGTAGCGCAGGCTCTACAAGCTCTCTGCTTCCGGATCGGCGCACAAATGGTTGGGCCCACACTGCCCGACCCCTGGTTCTAACCACCGTTTGAACAACATGGCCGGAGAAATCATGGCCGGTGCGCCGGCAGCCTGAAGCTCCCCCGCAAGGGACGGTGGTCTATCGACATGGCGGGGGGAGTTTGCCGCAAGGCTGGCGTGGCCCTTGTTGAAAAGCCGCCAGCAGCAAGGAAATTGTGGCACGCAATGGCCTTCCATGGGAAAGGAGGCTGTGTGAATTAGTCTCTTGACAAAGATTTGCTTCCGGTACAGAATGCGCGCGCACTAACTATCACGGGTCGTACAAAAAAGTCGTACTGGAGCCTCAAAGTTCATCGCCTCAGGATGGTTGTGGTTGTCCCGCGTGTTGGTTGTCCTTTTTTCGGCCTCATTCTCTTAGTCCGGCGGTGGTGAATCACTTCAAGGCGCAGAATTGACAGCGCCTCGGTGGCGCAAGGTATGACCCATTGAACGACTGGAGACAAGGCAAATCCGTAATGAGATTTGGTCGGACAGGTATGAGTGCCGAATAGCGTTGACTCGAGCGAGAACTTACGCCGTTCGTTCCGGCGTGTAGGACTCACCGGTCAGCGGTCCGCTTCTCAGCCTCAAGCTTAGGAACCAACAAGGAGACTCTATGGTCCGCAGCAGCGTTGGTGTATGCATATGTCTACTGCTCATGGGATTAGCTGTTCCCTCCCCCGCTCAACAGCCAGCAGCAGCGGTAAATATGACCGCAGTCCCTCCCATGGTGAACTTCAGCGGCATGTTACAGGAAGTTAATGGCAAGCCCATCACCGGGATTGCAGGGGTCACATTTTACCTGTACAAGGATTCGCAAGGCGGCGCGCCGCTGTGGATGGAAACCCAGAACGTGCAGCCCGACCGGACTGGACATTACACAGTGATGCTCGGTTCCACCACCAGCCGCGGATTACCGGCTGAACTCTTCGCCTCCGGTCAAGCCCGCTGGCTGGCCATACAACCGCAAGGGCAACCGGAGCAGGCGCGCATTCTTCTGCTGAGCGTGCCCTATGCATTGAAAGCTGGAGATGCGGCTACCCTGGGTGGCTTGCCGGCCTCGGCCTTCCTGCTTGCAGCCGGAGCGGCGCAGGTGGTGAGCGCAGCCCCTGGATCGGGCAGCGCTGCGGTGACAGCGAATGCGCAGCCGCCAGCGACCTGCAACGTGACCAGCGATAACACGGCGACGGCCAATCAAGTAGCCAAGTTTATGGGCGGCTGCGTGGTAGAGCCTTCGGCGATCAACGAAATTTCTGGCCAAGTAGGCATTGGCACCACATCCCCGAGTGCGACACTCGAAGTGAAGGGTTCGACCAAGCTCCGTGGCAAGCTCACGATGCCGTCAGTGTCTACGGCGACGGCAAGCAGCGGCAGCAACTCCCAGCCGCTGATTTTGTCGGCGTCCGCCTTTAACAGCGGAACGGCGAAGGCGGCAAATCAGTACTTCGAATTCCTGTCCGAGCCGATCAACAACAACACTACATCGGCTGCAGGAACCTTGAATCTGCTTACCGCTGTAGGAACGGGCTCCTTCAGTGAAACGGGACTGAAGATTGCCAACAACGGACGCATCACCTTCGCTTCCGGGCAGACTTTCCCGGGAAGTGGCTCGGTGACCAGCGTGGCCAGCGGGGCGGGATTAACCGGCGGCCCGATTACCACCAGTGGAACCCTGAGCATTGCCTCGGGAGGTGTTACCAACGCCATGCTGGCGAATTCGTCCCTCACGGTGACGGCAGGCACGGACCTGACCGGCGGCGGCGCGGTCGCGTTAGGGGGTACGGTTAAGGTCAATCTGGATACCGGCAAGGTGCCGCTGCTGACTGCCAGCAACACTTTTAACGGCTATCAAACCTTTACCACTGGCTATGGCTGGTTTCAGGCAGGGTTGTATTCCGAACCCTTCCTCGACGTCTACGGGGCCGGCAACGGCACTGCGATCTACGGATACAACGACAGCACGGCTGGCGGCATTGCAACCATGTATCTGGAAAACGACGACTCAACCTTTGCCGGAGACCTGGTCTTCAATGCGGTGGGTCCGAGCTTTGGTGGTCAGTGCACCATCGACGTGAGCGGTAACCTGTTCTGCACCGGCCCGCTGGGGACGGCGGCGTCAACTCCGGGGAACCGCAAAGTAGGGCTGTATGCTGTACAGTCGTCGGAGAACTGGGTAGAAGATTTCGGTTCCGCCAAACTTTCCGGCGGCGTCGCCACCGTTCAGTTGGAGCCCCACTTTGGGCAGGCTGTCACCGCCGCGAACTATCACGTCTTCCTGACTCCGGCCGGCGATTGCCAGGGACTCTACATCACCAACCGGACTGCCACTTCCTTCGAAGTACATGAGCTCAAGGGAGGAAAGTCCAGCGTCGAGTTTGATTACCGCATCGTGGCGCACCGCAAAGGATTCGAATCAGCGCGCCTGCCCGATGTCACCAGCAGATTTAGGGGGAAAGTAGCACGACCGCAACCCCCGAACCTTCACCAGGCTGGAGTAGTCGCGAGAAAGTAATTGCAAGAAGAGAACAAGGTCGAGCGGGGAAGCAGCCGTGAACGGCAACCCCGCTTCGATCAGACTCGAAGTCTTGGCCGAAAGGAGAATTGAGACATGTCCGACAAGAACAAAAAAAAGGGGTTTCTCTTCTTAGCAAGCTTGGGCATTGTGGCGATCGCGATGCTATTCGCCAGTTTCTCGCCGCATGCGACCCAGGTGGCGGCCCAGGTAAGGCAATCCAGCATATCTGAGAGCGCGCTACAAGCCGCCATCCAGCGCGGGCAGCCCGGTGTCGTCGCGGCTCACGTTGCAACCGGACCGCACGGCGCTCAAAACCAAGGCATGGGTTCGGGCGCGCCAGCACGTCCGGTCAACATGAGCGAGATTCCTCAGGCAGTACTTTTGCCTGGAGTCTCCGAGGGAGGGGACCACGACCGGCCGCTCTCCGGTCTGACCGAAGAGGAATACCAGGCGATCAAGAAACTGGTGGCGAAGCGCGAGGCAGCGGGCGAAATCGGCGCCCGGCGTTCCGCGGTTACCTCGGCGGCGAGCCCCAGGTTTGGACCCATGGCGGCCCCGCCGTCGGTGGGCGCGTCCTATGGCTTCTATGCTCAGAGCGAGGTCTGCTGCGATCCGTCCGATATGTCGCTGGCGGTGAGCGAGAACTTCGTTTTGCAAATGGTTAACAATTACGTTGCGGTGTATGACAAGACCGGGCATTTGCAATCCGGCTTCCCGAAGTCGGCAGATACTTTCTTCGGCCTCGCCTCGGGAACGTACACTACCGACCCTCGTGCCTTCTACGACTGGGCAAGTCATCGCTTTTTTGTGCTGGAACTCACCGAGACCAACACCAGCAACCCCAGTGGCAGTCCCAATGTCGGAGCGGTAGCCTGGGCGGTCAGTCAGACCCAGGATCCGCGGGGAGGCTGGTGGATTTACAACAATAATCTGGTACAGGCAAGCGGCGTGTGCCCGGACTTCCCCACCCTCGGACATGACACAACCAACTGGGGGACGTACGCTACCAAGGGCGGGATCTATATTGGCCTCAACCTCTGGAGCGGCGCCAACGACTGCGGCGGAGATGGTTACACCAACAATATTATTTACATCCTGCCCAAGGACGCCCTGTACAGTGGCGGCGGATACGGCTACTGGTACTTTACCGGACTAAACAGCGGTGGGACCCTGGTCGATACCCTGCAACCCGCCAACGTGACGGATCGAGCCGACAAGCCCAACTCGATCTTCTGGACCAACTCGCTCAACTATAAGTGGGGTAATGGAATCTGCTCCAGCGGCTGTAATGGGCTGTTTGTCTGGAGCGAATCCGGGCCTACGACCGGCAGCGTAATCGCTCCGCACAACCCCTTCGCGTTCCTGCAAGGCGGTAATGGTCCGATCCTTGTCGGAAAATTCATATCCACCACCCATAACTACTCGTTGCCACCCTACGCCGGCGCACCCAACTGCAAGGCAGGAAGTGGCTGCGTCGATACCGATTACACCTTTATCTCGGGGCAGGTCAAGTATCATGCAGGCGAGATATTTGGCTCCTTCAACACCGGAGTGGCCACCAGCCCAGCGGTGGTCGGCCCCATCTGGTTCGACGTGCATCCGGTCATCGACAATAATAGTCAGCTGACAGCCGTGGAGGAGCGTCAGGAGGACTGCTTCCTATGCGGTGGCTGGGCCAATAATGGCTCGGCGTACTATGCGTCGCTGCAGCCTGACCAGGAAAACAATGTAGTCATGGTCTTCGACTACTCCACGGATGCCGCTTATCCGGGCATGGTCTACACCTCGCGACGGGCCATCTATGGTGACAGTCTGATGGACGGCAGCGGGAGTTACCTGGTGACGGGTTCCAACGCGGTTTCCGGACGCTGGGGAGACTACACTGCCACAGCTCCCGACTTCACGGTTGCGACCCGGGGCTTGTTGTGGTTCTCGGCGCAGTACGCCCCTTCCTCCGGAAGTTGGGGGACGGCGATCGGCGTGGCCCAATACTCAACCTCGGCGGATCAATAATCCACCGAGGATTGATTCAGGTAGATGCTTCGGATTACTGGACGAAAAGTGGCCCCGGCGGTTCCGCCTCCGGGGCCGCTCTGCTATAGCATGAACGTGTGCTTGAGCCTGAGAAGGAAAGCGCTGCCAGATACCAGCGGCAGCCCATGGATTTGTGGAGGGCCAAACTCCGCGCCGGCCAAGGGTGTGGCCAGAACAAGTTGCGTGGCGCGCTGCTGGAACGTGATGTCGTAACTGTCGACTTGCGCCGGAAATATGGTTCCGTTCTTTTTCTGGTGTCGCGACTTCTGGTCGATGCGTGAAGCCTGGCGAGTAGACGGGAAGACGGTGCGCAACAGCGGGGTGATCTCCTCGATGGGGCGAATGTCGAGGATGGTAAGGCTCAGGAATTCGGTTCGTGAGTACCCGTAGAATTCGATGGCGGCCGGATTGACTTCGAGAAAGGCCAGAGTCTCACAATCGTAAATCCAGCCGGGAGGGGAACTCTCGGCGCGCAACTGGGCAAGAGCGGCGTGTTCCTTCAGGGGGTTGGGGCTCACTGCGTCATTTCCTCGAGAATCAGGTAGCGGTCTCCGGGGAGAGAGCCGCAAGCAACAGTTTGCTTTACCGGCGCGAACGAAGATGTGATCGCGGTCACCAAGTGCCGACTCTCCGGCATAACTCCAGTAACCAAGAGTCACCAGTTCAGCGAGATTGGGACGCTGCCGGTAGCAATACAGGGATTAAAGCTCCTTCAGCCGCTGCGATTCCCGCCAGAGCAAACCTGCAAAGTGCGGCTAGTCGGCTATATTGTTGGAAAGAAACAGATTTATTATAGGATGAGGTCCATGATAGCCTTGATTTCTTAGCCGTCTTTGAGTTCACGGCCTGAAGCTGGCAAATCAGTCGAATGACCGGCAAACCCATACCGGCAAAGCCGCCCTTAGCCCCTTCTGCCGGCGATACTTCCGTTCCCGGTCCGTCCCCGCAAACAACGCAACTTTCAGACTCCGCAGGGGTTCATTCCAATGTGAGCAGCATTGCCATCGATCGTGGGTTGCTCGCAAGCACGGGCATGGTGTCTCCGGCCGGGACGCCGCAGGCGGTATTGCGTTCAGCCGAGGGAACCAGCGACGCGGAAGTGATGCTGCGGGTGAAGACCGGCGACGATTCGGCCTTCGAGTACCTGGTGCAGAAATATCGACGCCCGATGGTGAGCTTCATGTATCGCATGACGCGTAACGCCACGGTCGCCGAAGATCTGGCGCAGGAAGTTTTTCTGCGAGTTTACCGCTCGCGTGACAATTACGAACCCAGCGCGAAATTTACGACGTGGTTATATCGTATCGCGAGCAATCTGGCGGTGAACTACGCGCGCGATACCCGGCACGAGCGCGCCGAGAACGCGGTCAGTATAGACGAACCGGATGAGAATACCGGGCTGACCGTGGATGTGCCGGATACCTCGCTGTCTGCGGAGGAGGCGATTCTGCGGCGGGAACGGATGGCCGCCATCCGGCAGCGTGTGCAGGCACTGCCGGAACGGCAGAGAACAGCGGTCATCATGCACAAGTATCAGCAGATGGATTACCGGCAGATTGCGGAAGTATTGAAATTGAGCGAGTCCGCCACCAAGTCGTTGTTGTTCCGCGCGTATGAAACTTTGCGCGTGCAGTTGAAAGAGTTTGTGTGAGGGATGTGGTTATGAAATGCACTGAGATTTGCGAATTGATGCCCGGTCTGGCCGCCGGTTTCGATGTGGTCACACCCGAAATGAACGAGCATTTCAAGACTTGTACCGCCTGCGCGGGCAAGCTGGAAGAGTTCCGCCAAACCATGGCGCTGCTGGATGAGTGGCAGGTACCGGAGCCGTCCCCGTACTTCGATACCCGGTTGCTGGCGCGGGTGCGGGAGGAGAAAGCCAAACCCAACGGTTGGTTATACTGGCTGCGCAAACCAGCCCTGGCAGTCTCATTGACTGTGCTCATGGTGCTGAGCGTGACGCTGATCCGCACGGATGGTACTTTCCCCAACCGGGATACCGGAGGCGCGGTCGCGGTCATGGCTGCCCCCGGCACGGCAGTGGGTGACTTACAGGCTCTGGACAAGAACAGTGATCTGTATTCCGATTTCGAAGTCCTGGATGATTTACAGGTGCAGCAGGATGTAAATGCGAATCAGTAAGTTCTGATCGCGCAGGCAGAGA
The DNA here is from genome assembly GCA_049582765.1 of Terriglobales bacterium. GTDB lineage: Bacteria > Acidobacteriota > Terriglobia > Terriglobales > Acidobacteriaceae > JBAUUQ01. The sequence continues at coordinate 263,122 of JBAUUQ010000016.1, read as the reverse complement.
AAGAGGGGGAAGGGTGTCGCGGTTCAGGTCCATCACGGTGTGGCTGGGAATCGCCGCGCTGGCCGCGGTCTTGGCCGGGGCCACGCCTGGCCTGGCGCAGAACCGCCACGAGGGCCACCTGGAAAAGAATCGCGTGGGAAACCAGGGGCACGCCGGCCAGTGGCTGCGTCAGCACCGCAACCAGCCTCCCGAGCAGCAGCGAAAAGCGCTGCAGAACGACCCCCAGTTTCGTAGTCTTCCTCCGCAGCGGCAGCAGCGCTATCTCAACCAACTGGACCGCTTTAATCGCATGCCTCCGGAGCAACAGCAGCGCGTGTTGAACCGCATGGAAACGTGGGAGCACTTGACTCCCGAGCAGAAGAGTCAGGCTCGGGGTCTGCATTCGCAAATGCAGGAACTGCCGCCGGACCGGCGCCATGCAGTGCGCAATGCGGTACAGGCTTTGCGCGCGATGCCACCCGAGGCGCGTCAGCGTGAGATCAATTCAGATCGCTACAAAAACATGTTCTCGCCGCATGAGCGGGATATGCTGAATAACGCTTCCAGGCTTCCGCTGGCTCCCGCCGAACCGAGACCGGAAGAATAACGCTTCTCTCGCTCTACGAAACTGCAGCTCTCGCCTTTCCCGGGGTGACAACAACTTGGGGAGTTCCTTTCAGTTCATCATCGCCAGCGTTCTCCGGATGGCCAGCGCAGTCTGGCGAATTTCATCGGCGTCGGACGCATCGGGGGACATTTTCAGGTACTGTTCAAGATCTTCCGCCGCGCCTTTATTTTGCCCCAGGCTGTAACGCAGGAGAGCGCGCTGCTTCACGTCCTCGGGGGACCGCGGATAAATTACCAGGATCAAGTCCACCACCGGCAGGGCCTTTCCAAAATTGCGTGTGGAAAGATACACCGACTTCAGATTGTTCAGGATGCGGGTGAGTATCTGGCGGCGGCTGACGGCAAAAAGAAACTCTGGCCGTAACCTCATCTGCCCGGCATAGATTTCGTCGAGACGCCGCTGACAATCCTCCTGACTCAGGACGTTGCCTCCGTCAAAGCAGTCGATCAGCGTTTCCCGTCCGTCGATGTCGTAATGTTTCAGCAGAAAGTGTCCGGGCATTCCAACTCCGAATAACGGAAAGCCGAGGCGGCGTCCCGTTTCCATGTAGACCAGAGCGAGGGTGATGGGAATGCCCAGGCCGCGGTCGAGGACATCGTTGAGAAAAGAATTCCGGGGATCGTAGTAGTCCTCGCGATTGCCGCGCAGACCCGCCTCCTCAAAGAGAACGTGATTGAGGGCGCTGATGGTTTGCGGGGCGTCACCGATCTCGGTGATTCGCGCCTTGGCCATACCGGCGAGTTCGTCAATCCGCTCGACGTAGGCGTCGAGATCGAGATCAGGGTACTCCGTGCGCGCGATGGTCAGAGCGGCGCGGACCAGATCGATATGCTCATCGTCCACCTCCGGACCCACCAAGGCCGCGAAAGCCTCGGCTGGTCCGGTTTGGCTGTGCTTACTCATAGGTTCATGCTAGCAGACGAGCGCGAGCTGCCTTGAAGCCGAAGGGACACCCGTCCTCCAGTTTCCTACCTTCGCAGCAAGTTCTTGGCGATGAAGAACACATTGGCGGGGCGCTCGGCCAGTCGGCGCATGAAGTAGGGATACCACTCGGTGCCGAACGGGATGTAGACGCGCACCCGCCAGCCTTTGCGTATCAGGCGCCTTTGCAGCTCACTGCGGATACCGTAGAGCATCTGAAACTCGAAAGCGTCCGGGGAAATATTCTCGCGAGCGGCGAAGGCCTGGGCTTCCTTGATGATGGCCACGTCGTGCGTCGCCAGACCGTGATAGATCCGGCTCTTCATCAGAATCTTCATCAGTTTGACGTAGTTGGCATCGACTTCGGATTTCTGTTGAAAGGCGATCTCCGGAGGTTCCTTGTAGGCTCCCTTGCAGAGACGGATGCGGATACCGTCGGCGAGCAGCTGCTCAACGTCGCTCTCGGCGCGGCACATGTAGGACTGTATGACCGCTCCGACGCAGCCCTGATTCCCCGGAGCGCGGTGAAGTTCGTGGACAAAGTCGAGGGTTCGCTGCGTGTAAGGGGAGCCTTCCATATCGACACGCACGAAGTTACGCGGACTCATGGACGCCGCTTTGGCCACCAGGCTGGATACCAGGTCGCGGGCCAGTTTCTCGTCTACGTCGAGACCCATGTGGGTGAGTTTCAGGCTGATATTGGCGTTCAGGTTCTGAGCCGCAATGTCGTCCAGTAGCTGGTGATAAAGGGTGGCACTGGCACGTGCTTCTTCCACGTTGGTTACGTTCTCGCCGAGATTGTCTATGGAGACGCTCAAGCCAGCCTGGTTTACCTTCCGGGTAACCTGGAGCGCGTCTTCCACCTGGGTGCCGGCGACGAAGCGGCCGGAGAATTTTCGCCCGAGCGAGGAGCGCTCGGCGAGGGCACGCAATCTGCGGCTCTCCGAGAGGGAAATGAAGAGTGCTCTCAGCACGGTCGTCTCGCGGAAGCAGAGGGAGCAAAATGATGAGCGCCTTGCGGGTGCATGCAGGTCACCCAACTTTGTACCACAAGTGGAGAGGGGATGAGATATGACGGCGATCACATCCCAACCTTGGTTGTCACCCGGCCAAGGCGAGGGATATCCAGTTCTCGGCCGAAAGAAACCGCAAAACCTCGTCGCGCTCCTCGGGATGACAACAACCAGAGAAACCAGGAGAGTCTACGCGGACTTGAATCCGATGCGCTGGTGGCTTCCGTCGCAGTAGGGTTTATTGGCCGATGCACCGCAGCGGCAGAGCCAGGTTTCGATGCCTTCGAAGATGACTTCCCCGCTGGCGTTTCGAATGGTGATTTGCCCTTGTAGATGCAGCGGCCCGTCGTCGGTAGGAACCACGTTCAGCTTTCCGCTGGTGGCCATCTCACTGCTGGCGCTCTCGCCTGGAGCCGTCATTCCCGCGTCTTCGAAAGCTACGGCAAAATGGCTGTTGTCACAGAACGGTTTGTTCTTGGAGGCGCCACAGCGGCAGAGCGCCATGCGGGTATCGGAGAGCAACAGATCGCCGTTCTCGGTGACCAGACTGATATTGCCGCGGGCGAATAGCGGTCCATCCGGAGTGACCTTCAGCGTGTTCGACGGATCCGCGTGCTCGGCTAGCTTGGAATCCTCGGCGAGATAATGCAGGGCTCCGGTGGGACAATGCCGGATGACAGTGGCGATCGCCTTGTCTTCTGAATTGTCGGGATTCACCCACGGTTTGGCTTCGATCTTAAAGACCGACGGCGCACCGTGCACACACTCTTTGGCATGGATACACCGCTGCGCGTCGTACACCACCGTGATGTTCTTGCCTTTGTACTGACTTAGCTTGGTCGCAGCCACGCCCGTGCCTCTTTCTCTGCGGGACTCAGCTTACACTACTGCAGGAAAATCTCGTCGACGTAACACCATTTCCAGTTTTCTCCGGGCTCGAAGGATTGCATGACCGGATGTTTCGTCTGGTGAAAATGCTTGGTGGCGTGCTTGTTCTTGGAAGAGTCACAGCAGCCGACGTGACCGCAAATCAGACACTCTCTCAGGTGGACCCAGGTATCGCCCATTTCGAGACATTCCTTGCAGCCCTTGCCGCTGGGGGTTACCTTACGAATCTCTTTCACGTGAGGACAGCCTGCCTGCACCTGCGCCATACACCCTCCCTGGCTTGCAATCTCCGACCCGGCGAAATTGCCGGATCACTCCTGATCTTCCAGGAATTTTTCCGCTTCCAAAGCCGCCATGCATCCTGAGCCGGCAGCCGTGATGGCCTGGCGATAGCGCCGATCCTGCACATCCCCGCAAGCATAGACGCCATGCACCTTGGTGAAGACGTAGCGGGTAGTCTTCAGATATCCATCCTGATCGGTATCGAGCTGGCCTTCGAACACCCTGGCGTTGGGGTCGTGGCCAATTCCCAGAAACAGGGCGCTGGCAGGAAAATCCCAGACATCGCCGGTCTTTACGTTGCGCAGCTTCAGGCCAGTGACTTCCTTCTTGGTGACGTCGTGGACGTCGTCCACCACTGTGTTGGTCAGGAAGTGAATCTTGTCGTTCCGCTGGGCGCGTTCCAGCATGATCTTCGAAGCACGGAACGCGTCGCGGCGATGGATAAGCGTGACTTTGGTGGCGAAGCGAGTAAGAAAAATGGCTTCCTCCATCGCCGAATCTCCACCCCCAACCACGGCGATTTCCTTGCCGGAGAAGAAGAAGCCGTCGCAGGTGGCGCAGGAGGAGACGCCATGTCCAATCAGCTGCTGTTCATGCGGCAGTCCCAGCCAGCGCGCCGATGCGCCGCTGGCGATTATCAAGGTCTTGGCGTGCACCACCTCGTGGCTCACGTGCAGCTTGAAGGGGCGCTGGCTGAGATCGACGCTGGTCACATGGCCGTGTTTGTATTCCGCGCCAAAGCGCAATGCTTGCTTGCGCATGTTCTCGACCAGCTCGGGCCCCAGAATGCCATCGGGAAAACCGGGGAAATTCTCCACCAGCGTGGTGAGCGCGAGCTGGCCTCCCGGTTCGTGACCCTCGAGAACCAGCGGTTTGAGGTTGGCTCGTGCGGTGTAGAGCGCAGCGGTGTGGCCGGCGCAACCCGACCCCATAATTACGACGTTGCGGATGTTTTCCATAGGAACCCAATTAGATTGCGGAATACTCAGTTAAGTTTCAGCCCGCTATTGGGACTTGTTTTGCGGAGCGGCTTCCTGGGCAGCGGGCTTCGACGGCAATCTGGTCTTTCCCACTCCCGACACCCTGATTCGGCTTAGCTCTTCAGGCACTGCCTTCCGGGCACCCAAGATGCTGCGATAGCTGGCCACAATCGCAGTCGCCTTTTGAAACAGCGGTTCGTAAACGCGTTGATCGGGAGCGGGATGGTCCTCCGAGGCGGCGCATCGAGCCAGCACAATCGACGTTTGCCCAAAGCGTTCGAGCTTGATCCGCCCTGCCGGAGTTTCGGCGATCAGCATTGCGGCCGCCGTGGTCACCGCCGAAGCGCTATCCTCGATGGCGATCTGCGATAAATCTTTGGGGTCACGCACGTGGAAGACCAGGGTCTCTACCATATTTCTCGGATCGCGGCTGAACGAGTACTGCACCGTGGAAAAAAATGCCTGACCGGGAAACTCGCGCCTGATCCTCACCCAATCTGCAGTGCCCGAGTCAGATGACATTTGCGCATTCTGGCCGGGCTGCAGGAAATCCGGAGTCTCGTCGAGGATGGAACGTCCGCGATCAATCTCGAAATCCTTGCTGAAGGAGGGCTGTCTGGGAACGCGCTCCAACGCCGACGCGATCTCCTGTTGTTCCTGGGGCGAAGGCGAGCAGACATTCAGCACGTTGAGCTTGACCTGTGGCTGTGGCTGCTGCGCAACCGAGAACAACGCAAGGCCGGGGGTGATTGCGAAAAGCAGAACTTTTCGGAGCACACGGTATTTTAACAGGACCGTCGCAGAGCTATGGGGGGTGGACGCCCCGCCCTTCCGGCGGCGGCCAGGTCGTGGGTTGTCCAAGCAGGTAGAATCATTTGATGGCAAACCTGATGCTGGTCTATGGATTGCGCCTGCTTCCATCGGAGGAAGTGGAGGAAGTGGGCGACGCCACGCTCAAACTAAAGAATGGCCACGAGGCTCACGTGAGCATGCACATGCTCGAGGGCAGCAAGGAAGAAATCGAGAAGCAACTCAAGATCAGCCTGCAGGCTTTCTTCGATTTCTATCCGGAGATCTAGAGGTTTTCCCGCTGTAAGGGGAACTGCAGATCCTTCGCTTCGCTCGGGACGGCAACAACGTTTGATGACAGCAAGGAGAGCGGATCTCGAATCCGGATTACACCACCTCCACCGTTCGTCCATCTATAATTTCATTTGTCGCTATGCGCTGGTACCTGCATCTCCGTCTGAAACTCAAGGAGTGGGACCTGATGCCCACCGGGAAAGTGGCATTGATCGCCTGGTACCTGGTGGGGCTGGATGTGCTGCTGTTCGTCATGCGGAAGGTGCTGGGAACGTTCAAGTCTTCCTGGGGCGACAGCCTCGGCGGTTGGGTTGATTTTCTTAGCTTTGTGGTTGTGGTTCTGTTCCTTTTCCTGGCGTTACGCTGGCTGAGAGCGAAGATCCTGTGGCGGCTGCGTAACCGGCTGATCGTTACTTACATTTTCATCGGCGTGATTCCGGTGGTGATGCTGGTGACATTGGCGTTGGGTTCGTTCTACCTCTTTGCGGGCCAATTCGCCACTTTCATCGTGACGACTGGCCTGGATTCGGAATTGAAAAGCGTAGACGCATCCAACTCCGCCATCGCCCACCATTTTGCGGCCCAATTGCAGCGGGGAGCAGGTAATACTGCCGCCGCCCTCGAAACTATGCGCCAGGCAGACAAGAGTTGGGCGGACCGCCAGGTTTGCGTGTGGCTGGATAAGAAGATAATTTTGAACAGCAGTCCGGGGGGCGAGAGTTACCCAGCCCCGGATCTTCGTCCCTATTTGAAAGACTCATTCCGTGATGTGGTGCGCGATCACGGCAAGCTCTACCTCCGCGCCATGGAGAGGATACCGGTCAACGGAACGGGGCTGACGGTTCTCTCCAGCGAGCCGTTCGACCAGCACATGCTGCGCGAGTTGGCGAACAACCTTGGGGAAGTGACGCTCTATGCCACCGGGCTCAGCCTTCGCAAGGTGGACCCATCGCAGAGCGAGACTGGAATCCACATCACCAGCGAGAGCTCTCCCAGCACCCTCAGTGTGCAAAAGCCGCAGGGTAATTTTGTTCTTGATACCGGCAAGGAACCACTACGGCCGACATTCACAGCGGGGACCGTGCCACCGCCCACGCAGTTGCTGGATCGCCAGGTCACGCTGCCGACCACCGTATTCGTCGTGGATTGGGATACGGGAGAAACTGCAAATCCAGTCGCCATCAGTGTCCAGACACGAATGTCGAAGCTTTACGAGCGTCTGTTTGGCGCGCTCGGGAATTTCGCTCCGGCGGCCGAGTTTTTCATAGTGCTGGTGGCCGTTGTCTTCGGATTGATCGAGCTCATAGCGCTGTTTATCGGCATTCGCCTGACTCGCACCGTCACCGGCACTGTTGCCCAACTCTACGACGCCACCAAGCACATCAACCAGGGCGACTTCAGTCATCGCATTCCGGTAAAGTCCGACGACCAGATCGCGGCTCTGGCAAACTCGTTCAATTCCATGACGGCTTCTCTGGAACAGCTGATGCAGGAGCAAAAGGAGAAGCAGAAGCTGGAAAACGAACTGGTCATCGCGCAAGAAGTGCAAGCGCAGCTCTTCCCACGGCAGATTTCGCAACTGGCATCCCTCGAGGTGCACGGATTTTGCCGGCCTGCGAGCACGGTGAGCGGCGACTATTACGACTTCCTGACCCTGGACGCCCAAAGAATGGTTCTGGCTGTCGGGGACATCAGCGGCAAGGGAATCTCAGCAGCCCTGCTGATGGCGACCATCCACTCCGCCGTGCGCGCCTATAGCCTGCAGGACATTCCGGCCCTGCGTGAGCCGACTGCCGTGGGCACAGCGACCGGAACCGGCCTGGTGCTGGCTTCCAGCATGGAGGAGTACGATGTATCCCCCGCCGCATTGCTGATGCTGCTGAATCATCAGCTGTACGAGAGTACGCCTCCAGAGAAATACGCGACGTTGTTCCTGGGCACCTACCACAGTGCCGAGCGCAAGCTCGTGTACTGCAACGGCGGTCATCTGCCCCCGGTCATCATTGGGGAGGGCCGCAGCGTTCGACGACTGGATCGCGGCGGCACGGTCGTCGGTTTGTTTGACCAAGTCACCTATGGAGAAGGCGAAGTCCATCTGCGGCTTGGGGATATCTTTGTGGCCTACAGCGACGGCGTCACCGAGCCAGAAAATGATTTTGGAGAGTTCGGCGAGGGCCGGCTCATCGAACTGGTGCGGGAAAACCGTGACCTGCCTCTGCCTCGCATCAGTGAAATCGTAACCGCTGCCCTAGATAGCTGGATCGGCGACAACGAGCAGCCCGACGACGTGACGCTGGTGCTGGCGCGGGCACGATAGATACAACAGACAACAATTTCCCTTCCGCCGGTCATCTCGCGTCAGTGGCGACCGGGGAAACCGGGCGCCCCTGGAATAGTTTCTGGTTTACCGACCATCCTGTGATGATCACACGGACCGCCGTTTCGCGAATATTGGGGTACGGCTAATTCTGCAGCATACCCCGTGCTGTGGTGGTTCAGGCCCCCGTGTCCTTCACGCCGAGGTAACCCAGGAACACCCGGGGCAACTCATGCTTAAGAGAATCGTCGTCGAGCGGCAGAGCGGCGGTGAAAATATGCATGCGGTCAAACAAAATCAATTCCCGCAGCGCACACGCCACCATGAGAAATGCGAACCGGACAGCGTATTCCGGGTCGGGACACTTGATCTGATCGCGCCAGATCAGGAAGGTATCCACCATCCACTGGAAGCTCTGCAATTCCGCCGCTCTTGCCTTGCGTATAAAGGCAACCTCCCAATGCCGTTCGGCGTACTCAGCTGCTGCACGGCTTAGGGCTGCATTCGCCCGGTAGCCGACGATCATGCTCGCGATGATGTTTCGCGAAAACTGGACAAGGCCGATCGGACGCACTATCTCCGGGTCTAATTGATGTCTGGTTTCGGCACTGCTCCGTTCGCTCAGGCGGCGGAAAACCGCACGAATCAGGGCCTCCTTGTTGCGGAAGCGCCGGTAGACATTGGTGGGCGCGATTCGCGCCTGGGCGGCAATGCGCGGCAAAGTGGCGCCTTCCACACCGTACTTCGCGACTACGATCTCGGCCGCGTCAAGCATGCGGCGCAGGGATTCGCGGCTGCGCTTCTGGCTTGGCGGAGGTGGGGCGGACGTCCTGGGCATGCGATGATTTTACGCTTGACAATGCACGAATGTGAAGTACACTTCACATCCATAGAAATGTGAATGCTACTTCACATTGAGATTGGCCAGTACAGGAGGCTCTCCGTGAGAACTCGCCCGGTCGGAGTTACGATTTTCGCGTTACTGATGGGGCTAAACACCGCCTTGTTCATCGTGCTGGTTGCGCTGGCGATCTTCAGCCGCAGCTCACTAACGATATTCCTCCACGCGCTCAGTCCCTCGGGTGCAGGCCCAGAGGCGATGCACACAAGCATGGGTGGCCTGCTGCCCTTGTACTACACGGTGATGGCGGGGGTCACCGCCGCCTTGGCGATGGGGTTTTGGAGACTGCGGAATTGGGCACGGATCGTGACATTGGGAATCACTGCGCTTTCGCTGGCGCTCATGGTAACCGAAGTGCGGCCGCTATTGACCGCACCGACTGCTGGCGCAATCAGTATTACGCTGCTGCGGTTAGCACTGTCGGTGCTGTGGCTGTGGTATCTGCTCCGTCGCCCAGTGCGCGATGCCTTCCACCAGCCACTGTCCTAACCAACCGTGCATGATCGATCGCCGCGTCGTTGACCAGTGGGGTGGGTCTCTTGGCGGGAAGGACTACGATAGAATGCGTGGGGGAGGGGCGACGCTCGGTTATGATCGGTCGGGTTTTGGGCCGGTACCGAATTGTCGAGGAGATCGGGGCCGGCGGCATGGGCGTGGTGTTCCGCGCGCACGACGAGCGGCTGAGCCGCGATCTGGCGCTGAAAGTCCTTTCCCCAGGCGCGCTGCATAACGAGGCTTCCCGCAAACGCTTCCGCAACGAAGCTCTCATGCTGTCGCGGCTTAACCATCCTTCCATTCAGGTCATCCACGACTTCGACACGCAGGACGGGCTCGATTTCCTGGTCAGCGAACTGGTCCCCGGGGTCACCCTTGATGAAAAGTTGCGGGCCGGCCCGCTAGCGGAAAAGCAGATCGTCGATCTGGGCTTGCAACTGACGCAAGGCCTGGTGGCTGCTCATGCAGCCGGCGTGCTGCACCGCGACTTGAAACCTTCGAATGTGCGCCTCACGCCGGACGGACGGCTTAAGATCCTAGACTTCGGGTTGGCGACTCTGTCACAGGATGCCATTTCCGCGCTTACTACGACGACCCGCATTTCCGAAGCTCCCGCCGGAATTGCGGGAACCGTTCCGTACATGCCGCCCGAGCAGTTGCTGGGAGAAAAACTTGACGACCGAACCGATATCTACGCCGCCGGCGCGGTGTTCTACGAGATGTCCACAGGGCGTATGGCTTTTGCCGAAACTGCTCTCACCCGGCTGACGAATTCCATTCTTCACCAGCCGCCAGCATCACCGCGGTCCCTGAACAGCAAAGTGTCTCCTGAGTTGGAGAGGATCATTTTCAAGTGCCTGGAAAAAGACCCCGAGCTGCGTTATCAGTCAGCCAGGGAACTGGCGTCGGACCTGAAGCGGCTCGGCCTAGGGGGGCAGGCCACCGGGTCGGCGGCGGTCGTGTTGCCTGTGCAGCGGAAGTGGTACCGTTCCCCGGGGGCCCTAGCCGGGGCTATCGCAATCGTACTCGTCATTGGCTTGATATCGGCGACGATGCTCCACCACAGGATTCCCGCGGCGAACACTGGAGGACCTCTGCAGTTTGATCAGATCACCAACTATACCGACTCGGCGAGCGGGCCGGCGCTGTCGCCGGACGGCAAGATGGTTGCGTTCATTCGCGGCGCCGACGCCCTGGGAGCCTCGGCGAACGTGGGGCAGGTGTGGATCAAGCTGCTGCCCGATGGTGACCCCGTCCAACTCACCCACGACGCAGCCCGCAAGAATGCGGTCACGTTCTCGCCGGACGGGTCCCGTGTTGCGTACACGCAACTGAACCCGAGGTTCCAGTGGGACACCTGGGAGGTACCGGTGCTGGGCGGGGAACCCCACCAGTTATTGGCGAATGCGCCGGGGCTGACGTGGATCGCGCCCGACCGCATGATGTTTTCCGAGCTCAGACCGGGCGAGGGTGTGCACATGGGAATCGTGACCTCGGGTCCAAGCCGGGCCGACGAGACCGCGGTCTACTGGCCGCAGGCCGTAACCAACATGGCACACTTCTCAGCTCTTTCACCGGACCGTAAATTGGTGTTGGTGGTCGAAATGGACGGCACCGGTTGGCTGCCCTGCCGCGTGGTCCCCTTCGAAGGCTCGGGCGCGGTGCGTGTGCTCGGTCCGCTCGGGGGCGCGTGCCTGATGGCATAGTGGTCACCGGACGGCAGGTGGATCTACTTCAGTAGCAACGCCGGAGGTAGCTACCATTTATGGCGCCAGGAGTTTCCCGACGGCAATCCCGAGCAACTGACCAATGGTGTCACTGAAGAAGAAGGGATCGCCGTCAGCCCCGATACGAAGTCGTTGATTACCGCGGTAGGCATACGCGAAAGCACCGTGTGGGTACACAACCACAAGGGCAGCCGGCAGATCACCTCGGAGGGATTCTCCTTCCTGCCGACGCTTTCGCTTGATGCGAACACTGTTTATTACCTGAAACAGACGGGTAGCTCGCGGTCTTATGTCAGCGGCGAACTCTGGGCGGCCGATGTAGCCAGCGGACGGCAGGAGCGCGTTCTGCCCGGGTATGTCATCGCCCACTACGACATCTCCCGCGACGGACGCATGGTGGTCTTCGCCGCGGCGGAGGGTGGCAGCCCCGGCATCTGGATTGCGCCATTGGACCACAGATCTGCACCACGGCAGCTCACCTCCGGCGGCGAGTACCGCGCATTCTTCGCGCTCGGGGGAGATATCATTTACATGACCAATAAGGCGCCCCGTTACCTTTACCGGATGAAGAGCGACGGCAGCGACAACCACCAGGTAATGTCCGATCCGATCCTCCACTTGATGAGCGTTTCTCCCGACGGGGAGTGGGCAGCCGTGATGGTTCCATCCGGCCGTGGCGAGGACGTGAGCGTGATCGCCTATTCGCTGCATGGACGCAAGCCGGCGCTGATCTGCGACACCTGCATCGGTGGCTTCGGTCCGACGCGTATGAATGCCCCGCTGGCCAGTTGGAGCCCCGATGGGAAGTACCTGTACATCTCGCTGCAGTTCTTCGCGATCGAATCACAGAAAACACTGGTGGTGCCGCTGCAGCCGGCTTCGCCGCCACCCCTGCTGACCCCGCGACCGGATCTGAAGGAACAATATTTCGCTTCGCTACCGGGGGCGCGAATGATAAACGAGAAAGATGTCTTCCCGGGAGCGGATATCAATACTTACGCGTTCTCCCGGCGTTCGTCACGGACCAATCTCTATCGCCTGCGGCTGCCCTGACGAGAGCGGTTACACCAGCTCGAACTTCAATTCACCAAGCTTTTCCAGGCTGCACGCGATCTTGTCGCCCGGCTTGAGCCACACCTGCTGGTCTTTGGGCTTGCCTTGGATCACGCCCTGGGGAGTGCCGGTAAAAATAATATCGCCGGGCTTGAGCGTGATAACGCGGGAAACGTAGCTGATCATCTGCCGCGCGTTGAAGATGAAGTCGCTGGTGTTGGACGATTGGCGAGTCTCGCCGTTCACCCGGCATTCGATCTTCAGATCGTCGGGATCGATCTGGTCGGCGGTCACCAGGTACGGGCCGATCGGTGCAAACTGGTCCGGCGTCTTGCCCAGCATCCATTGCCCGCCGGTTTCGAGCTGCAGATCCCTCGCCGTGAAATCATTCCCGGTCGAGTAACCCGCAACGTAGTTAAGGGCGTCGGCTTCACTCACGCCTTTTGCCTCGCGGCCAATCGCCATCACCAACTCGACTTCATAATCGAATTTCTTCGCGAAATCCACGGGAAGTTTTACCGTACCGTTGTGGTGGTTGAGCGCGGTGTTGAACTTATTGAAAAGCGCTGGTTGCTTGGGAATCGGCGCGCCGACCTCGATGGCATGCTGCCGGTAATTCAGACCGATGCAAACGATCTTCTCGGGTCGCGTCACCACGGGGCCGTATTCGATGGTGTCTTCCTTGAGGAATGCTTTCTGCGCCGCCTTCGATTTGGCTGCCGCATCCACGAGCGCATTGAGGCGGGGGCCATCTTCATTCTGCAGCAGATCATCCGTGGTAGCCGGCGCACGCATACGCAGAATCCTGGCCGCTTCCACGACGTCGAGTATCCCTTTTTCGCTCTTCACGCCCAGGCGGTATTCGCCACCACGGCGGAGGTTCAGCAGGGTCAGTCCGTGCGCCATGCCGCGTGCCTCGGGCGCAGCCGGCCTCTGCTCCGCAATTGCTGTGGGCAGCCGGCTCGTCACCGCGAGCGCGCACGCAGCGCCCGTGCCCTTCAAGAAATTCCTGCGATTCTGGGTCATGACTGGGTCTCCTTAACTACTTCTATTCTTCCGGAATCTCGAAATCTCTTTAATATCAATATCCATGGCGCTCTCCGAAGCACGGCTCAGGGTATGGTTACCAGGGGCAATTCGACAAAGCTCGCCTCGCTGGGTGAATGGTAGACACGCTGCACTGCCTTGCGATAATCCTCTGGCTTAGCCCAGAAGATGCTGGGCACGAAAGTTTGCGGATTGCGGTCATACAGCGGGAACCAGCTCGACTGGATCTGCACCATGATGTGATGACCGGGCTGAAAGACATGGTTCGCCGTGGGCAGGTCGAAGCGGTAGAGCAGGGGTTTGTCGGGCGTGATGGCACTCGCCGTCTCCAGGCTCTCGCGATAACGACCGCGAAAGATGTCCGCCGAAACCATCAGCTGATAACCGCCGAGCTCCGCATCTCCCGCAACCTCGTCGGGAAAAACGTCGATCAGCTTGACTACCCAGTCAGAGTCACTGCCGCTGGTTGAGGCCACCAGATTAGCTACCGGTTGTCCGCTGATCTTTACCTGCGAGCTTAGTACATCGGACACGAACGCAACTACGTCGGGGCGCCCGGACGCCTCGCGCTGGTCGTCTACCAGCCACTGCGCCCAGGTGAAACCTTCGCCGTAGCCGATCGGCTGGATTGGGCGGGCGCGGAACGGGACGGGTTTGGCGGGGTCGGAAATGTATTCGTCGAATGCGGTGTCGTCGGACTTAGGGGGCGTGAAGCTCAACTTCAGACCTCCTTTTAGGTAGAGCGGCATGGCTCGCAGCGAGCACCCGCTGGCGCAGCCGGCCGGCCAGGCAGGCAGACCGTCCCACTTATTAGTCCCGGTTTCAAAGGCGGAGACTGGCGGAATGCCGGCTTTGGGAGCGCCGTCCTTTAGATACTGATCCAGGAATGGCCGCAAGATGTCCACGCGGAAGTGGAGGGCGGTATCGCTATTGAATCTCATAGCGCCGAGCGTACTGCCGTCGTCGATCTCCTGGCCGTGATGCCAGGGGCCCATCACCAGGAACACTTTGTCGTTGTTGGTATCTTTCGGCTTGATCGCCTTGTAGACGGCGATGGCGCCGTAAATGTCCTCCTGATCCCAGAGGCTGTCGACCAGCATCACCGGGACTTTGAGTGGCTGGGCAGCCAGAATGCGATCCATGGCCTGGTCGCGCCAGAAGGCGTCGTAACTGGGATGCTCCAGAATCTTGCGCCAGAAGCCGATCTGCTCCAGCCCGCGGCGGCGGCCGAGTTCGCCCGCCGATCCTGCCTGCATGTACATGTCATAGTCGTCAAAGTTGCTGGTCCACCATTTGGGCTCCGCCTTGGACTCCGACCCGCGGGTTGCCTCCTGTTCGTAGATGTAGGGCATACCCTGCTGGCGGAAGGCGCCGTGGTGGAACCAGTCGTCGCCCATCCAGCCGTCCACCATTGGATTCATGGGCACGGCCACCTTTAACGCCGGGTGCGGATTGATCAGCGCCATCAGGGGCAGGAAACCATCGTAGGAGATGCCGAGAATTCCGACTTTGCCGTTGCACTCCGGAATGTTCTTGACCAGCCAATCGATGGAGTCATAGGTGTCGGTGGATTCGTCAACCGGCGTGGGGTTCAGCGGTCCATGCAAGGGGCGGGTCATCACGTAGTCGCCCTCCGATCGATACTTCCCGCGGATATCCTGGACCACGCGGATGTAGCCGCCGTCGACGATAACGTCCACCGCGTTGTCATAGCCGTTCAGGATCGGTCCAAGGTGGGAGCTGTTGGCATGGCTGGTGAGTTCGGCGGCATCGTAGGGCGTGCGTGTAAAGAGGATAGGAGCATTCTTAGCTCCCTTGGGCACAATGATTACGGTGTGTAGCTTTACTCCATCCCGCATGGGGATCATCACATCGTGCTTGACGTAGTCGAAACTATCCGTGACCAGCACGAGCTTGTCCGGGGTTTCGCTGGGAAGGCCTGGATACTGCGGGGTCTGCGCCGTCAGCCAGCCCGCGCCCAGCAAAAGCGCGGCCAGGCCAGTGAACATGCGCACGCAGCGGATCAGTTTCATGGAAGTCCTCAGGGTCTACGAAAAGATTTTGATCGGGGAAGCGCAAGCAGTATAGCGGAAGGGGTGGGGATGGTGAAGCAGACAGCGTTCGCTCACCAGTATCTTCCTGAGCGAAGTTATCGTCCGCGAAGCGGACGATAACGTAGTCGAAGGACCCCTTGTTTCTCGAACCCGGCAACGGCGATGCAGGGAATTCTCACTCAGAGCGCGGTAAGAACGCCTCGACGCGGCCATATCAGCTCAAACAATACAGAGGTCCTTCGACTGCGGGACTGCTTCGCATTCGCGAAGCAGTCCCTTCGCTCAGGATAACAAGTGGTTTGGGTTTTTTATTTTGCCTTCGGTTCCTTCGACAGGAGCACAACACGCGCCGTGACCTGCTGGCCTTTTTCCATTCCTCCAATGACGACCAAGCCTTCGCGCGTGACCAGTAGTCCGCGGTGATCCATGGTGGGGTCTAACGTATTTTCGTTGAGAGTCTCCCACTTATTGGCGTGCAGATCGAAGGCAAAGGTCATCGGAGATGGCTCGGAGGGTTTGCCATCGTAGCCGATGCCGTCGTAGTCGTAGGGATTGTCGGTGCCACCGGAGAAATAAATCTTCTCGTCTCTTTCGGAACTGCCAGCGGCAATGCGAAAGCGGGCAGTGCCGGGATGGCTGGGTAGTTTGGTCCAAGCAATCTTGGCCGGGTTGTGATGATCTATCTTGCCCGACCAGCACTCGTCCGCGGCTACAAATCGTGGCGAGTTCCCCGCCGGGTTCCTGCCGGCGCCGTCGACGTAGAGGATGGTCTCTCCAACCAGCCCGCCGGCATGCCCGAATACCGCGGTTCCGGGCATCGGCGTGGCCTGAGACCAGCGGTTCTTTTCCACGTCAAACATCTGGACATCGGAGACCGGGCCTTTGCCGGACCGACCACCGACCAGATAAATATAGCGGTCGCGATAGATGCCAATCACGGCGTCGCCCACCGCCACCGGCATATCCGGACCACGAGACCACCGGTCATGGGGGGGCTCATAAATATTCACGTCAGGGACAGCCATTCCGCCTCCCTGGTACAACACATAACCGCCAAACAAAAACACGCGGCTTCCGGCCCCAATGGCCATGGCTCCGATGCGGCCGGCAGTTCCGGGGACGGGATGGATGCTGTAAGCCTTTCCCGAACCCACGTCAATGGTGTAGGCCTCACTGGTGACCGCATTCCAAGTCTTTTTGGCGCCGATCCCCATGAACGAAAACAGCTCCATCTCTCCCTTAACCTTGGCAATGGCCACAGCGTTATTGGAGGTGGCTTCGGGTAGTGGCTCGACCGCAATTTCCGGAGCGGCGAACAGGATGCCGGTGAGCATCAGCAACGGAATAAATGCAAAGCAACGTCTCATGGAGTCCGGCGTGAATTGGTGAGCATATCCAAAATACCACGCATACGCCTTGGCGAGCGCAGGAAGACGTAGAATGCAGGCTTGAAATTGCGCCCCAGTCCGCTTGCGCTGCCGTGGGTGGTGCTGACCGCTTCTCTGCTGATTTCGTTCTTCTTCTGGCACTGGGCGCTGCACATTCTGGCTCCCGCCAACACCGCAATGGTTCAGGCCCAGGGAAGGCCAATGGGAAACAACTCCGACCTCTACCCGCGCTGGCTCGGAACCCGCGAATTGCTCTTGCACGGCCGGGATCCCTATAGCCCGCAGGTAACTCGCGAGATCCAGATGGGCTTTTATGGGCGTCCTCTCAACCCCCAAAACCCTGCCGACCCCACCGCACAGGAATCTTTTGTTTATCCGGTGTACGTTGCGTTCTTGCTAGCTCCGGTCGCTGCGATGCCCTTTCCGATGGCGGTTGAACTGTTCCGCTGGCTTCTCCTCGCCGCGGTAGCCCTCAGCGTTCCGCTTTGGATGCACGCCGTGGGGCTTCGTCCGAAATGGCCCCTTGCTGTCTCCGCGATGTTATTGGCAACCAGTAGTTCGCCGGCTGTGGCGGAATATTTCCAGCAGAACTTGACCGCTTTGGTTCTTTTTCTCGTCGCCTGCGCGGCGGCTGCGCTGGTCCGCAATTGGCAGGTGCTGGGCGGATTTCTTCTCGCTCTGGCCACGGTAAAGCCCGACAGCACGGCGCCTCTAGTCCTGTGGTTTCTGCTGTGGGCCCTGGTTGAATGGAGACAACGCCAGCGTCTGATCTGGAGTTTCGCCGGTACTATGGCGGCGCTTCTTATGGGCGCGCAGGCAGTCTCGCCTCACTGGATGGGGCGATTTCTGGCCGCGGTCCGCGAATATCCCACCTATGGGACGGATCCCTCGATCATTCAGGTGCTGCTGCCGTCGTCGGCGGCATGGTGGGTCGAGGCGGGGTTGATTGTGTCTTCAGTCCTCGTCTGTTGGCGATGGAGGAAGGCCGGGGCCGGTTCGCAGCAGTTCGGTTGGGCCCTGGCTTGGGTGGCCACGGTGACCCTTGCTGTCGTTCCAAAGCTGGCGGCGTACAACGAGCTTCTGCTCATCCCGGCCCTGCTCGTACTCGCGGCTCATTACGGGAAGATTCGGGGGCTTGGCCTGTTTCCGCGGGCATTGATGAAGGCAGCCTTCGCTTGTCAGATTTGGCAATGGCTGACAGCCACGGCGCTCTCCGTCGGCTCTATTCTGTTTCCGGCCATCCGGCTACGGGCAGTAGCTGCGCTACCTGACTACACGTCACTAGCTTTGGGCCCCCTCACTCTGCTTGCAGTGATCCTGGCCACTCTTGCCAGGCGAAGCGAAGGCTATTCCACCAACCCCTGACGAATGCTGTGAATGAAATCGGTGTAGGGCGGAGTAAATCCAGCGGCGCGAATGTCCGCCGCAATCTGCCCGCGGTGATAGGCGGAGTGCAGGATCACGTGCATTAGAATGTCTTTCTTCTGGCTGATCCAGTTTTCTCCCTTTGTGTTCGTGTAGGTAATGTTGCGGGTGAGCCCGTCTTCCGGCAGCGATTCCAGGTAGGTCTTCCATCGACCGGGGAGTTCGGCAATCTCTAGACCGCATTGTTCCAGGGAAGAGTCGGGCCATACGGGGTAGGTTTGTTCCTGTTCCAGCAGGCGCTCCAGCCATAGTCTTTCAGAGGAAAGGATGTGAGCCAGGAATTTCAGCGAACGCGGCGGTACGGTCCTGAGCGTTCCTAATGACGCCAGAACCTCCCGGTTCGCCCAGTCGTCGGATGCAAAGAGGCGCTGCAGGTATGGAATCATGCTCACAGAAGAACTCCCTTCTCGCCTTCTCAGATTGGACGCTGCTGGGTAATCCATGGATTCGAGATAAGAAGTCAGGTAGAGCCACGAACGGGTGCGGGACTAAACTGCTGACAGCAATCGCAACTCGGTGCTGGTTTTCGGGTTATTTCTGGCATCCAACCCTTTTTTAGGAGAAATCACGTGCGGACAATGCGTATCAGAGTTGTGTCGGCTTTGATGATCGCTGCCGGGAGTCTGCTTTTGGCGGGTTGTCCTCCGCGGGTGAACATTGCCAAGCTCAGCCGGGATCCGGGACGCTACGCCGGCCGAGAAGTGACGATTGCCGGACGTGTGGTCGATTCCTATGGAGCCTTGGGCCGGGGAGTCTTTGAGGTCGATGACGGTACCGGAACCATGTGGGTGCTGGCGGGACAATACGGCGTTCCGGGGGCGGGAGCCAAGTTGGCGGTTACCGGACACGTGGAGCAGGGATTCAGCCTAGGGGGCCGTAATTTTGCGACGATCCTGCGTGAAACGGAGCGGCGTCACTAGGAAGGAAGGTTAGGCTTGCGACTCGCGCAGCTCAAGGCGGGCCTGGCGCAGTTTCGTGGCTTCCATCGGGTCCATTCCGGCCTTCAGGTCGGTTTTCTCGAGGAAGTAGCGCCACCCGGCGTCGCGATCCAGAGAATCCTGGCTGCGCTCGAACTGCTTCACGACCGACTCGGCTTCTTCACGGCCTTTGATCACGGCCATCACGCCGCCGGAATCGTAGGTCCGGGAGTTATAGCGCACGACGGCAAACGACGACTTCGTTTCACCCTGCATTGTCAGCATTCCATTCCGGGGAGGTATGAGCTAAGGAAGCGTGCCCGCTCTTGCGGATGACGGGCACGCGATTCCGATGCGCAGTCCGCTTTACAGCGGACGAACGTTTTCTGCTTGCCAGCCCTTGGGCCCTTTGGTGACCTCGAACTCAACGCTCTGGCCCTCCTGCAGGCTGCGGAAGCCGCCCGCCTGGATTGCCGAGAAATGCACGAAAACGTCTTCGCCAGTCTGACGGCTGATGAAGCCGTAGCCCTTGGCGTCGTTAAACCACTTCACTGTTCCTTGTTCTGCCATTTTGTTACTTGTATCCTTTTCGATTATTTACGCTGGAAGGGATCGGAGGTACAGAGGGCAGGACTATGCTGGTTTGCAAGAAGCTGCTCGACAACCGATTCAAATCAAACGCATCTCTAGTGTACCAGATTCTGCAAGTGCCGAATAGTGAATTGCGGGAAGCCCCGCAGATCCGAAGTAACGGTGGTCATCTTGAGCGTAGTCGTGGTCGACGAAGCGGATGACAACGCAGTCGAAGGACCCCGCATACGCCCGAACGCGGCATTAGCAATTCAGGGAGTTCTCTCCCCGCCCTTGAGAACCCGAAAAGAACTCCTTGAGGAGCCGCCTTGTCGCGCCCAGGTAAAGGGGTCCTTCGACTACATGACTGCTTCGCATTCGCGAAGCAGTCATTTCTCTCAGGAAGACAAGATGGCTAGAGCGCGGTTGAACCCAGTTCCCGTCTCGCAACGGCTCGGCGCATTCTGTTAGGATGCGCGTCAGCCTTCGTTACTAACTGCCGACAACGGGAAATTCATGCCGCTTACTTCGACTGATTGGATCGTCATCGTTGGGTACCTGCTGGTCAATCTGCTGATCAGCATCTATTACCGCCGCCGCGCCAGTGGAAATACCGAGGAGTTCTTCGTATCCGGCCGCGACGTGTCCTGGTGGCTGGCGGGCACTTCCATGGTCGCCACTACGTTTGCGGCGGACACGCCGCTGCTGGTATGCGGGCTGGTGGCGAAATCGGGCATTGCGGGCAACTGGATCTGGTGGGGCTTGTGTGTCGGCGGCATGCTGACGGTGTTTTTCTTCGCCCGCTACTGGCGGCGGGCCGAGATTCTGACTGATGTGCAGTTCGTCGAAATCCGCTACGGGGGAAAACCTGCCGCTTTCCTGCGCGGGTTTAAGGCCGTCTATCTGGGCCTATTCATGAACTGCTTCATCCTGGGATGGGTCACGCAGGCGATGATCAACATCATTACCGTGCTCTTGGGCCCGGCCATCGCCGAAGGACGCGTCCTGCAATTCTCCATAGCGGGGCACATTCTTGAGTACACCCTGGGGACTCCGCACACCACTTCCCTACTGCTCTGCATCTTTGTGATCATTCCGTTCACTGGTCTCTATACCTTCATTGGCGGGCTTTGGGGAGTTCTGGTCACCGATCTTTTCCAGTTTGTGTTGAAGATGGCGATGATTATCGTGCTGGCGTGGGTGGCGGTCGCCAAGATCGGCGGCTTGCATGCTCTTGAACTGCAACTGCGAGTCATCGAAAGCAACGTCCGCCAGACCGGAGTGACGACGGCTGATCCAGTTGCGTTTTTACCCGACTTCCACCTGGGGTTAACCACGGATGCGCTCTGGACGCTGCCGCTGCTGACCTTCTTCGTGTATCTGTGCATGCAATGGTGGCTGGCCTGGTATCCGGGAGCCGAGCCCGGCGGGGGCGGTTATGTGGCGCAACGCATGTTCAGCGCCAAGGACGAGAAGAATTCGCTGGGCGCGACTCTCTGGTTCAACATCGCGCATTACGCGCTTCGCCCCTGGCCCTGGATTGTAACCGCGCTGGTGGCGATCGCTGTGTATTCGCCCAATGGCGGACTCCATCCCAGTGCTGCGTTTGCCCAGAATCCCGAGCAAGGCTATGTCATGATCCTGCGCGATTATCTGCCGCCGGCGCTGCGCGGGCTGATGGTAGCGGCTTTCCTGGCGGCGTTTATGTCTACCGTGGGAACGCAACTGAACTGGGGCTGCTCCTATCTGGTAAATGATTTGTACAAGCGCTTTTTGGTACGAGGCTCGAGCGAGAAGCACTACGTTTTTATGAGCAAGATTTTTACGGTGTTTCTGGTCCTCGCCAGCGGGTACACCGCTATGCAGCTGACCTCGATCAAGCAGGGTTGGGACCTGGTACTGAACATCGGTTTTGGCACGGGGGCAGTCTACATTTTGCGATGGTACTGGTGGCGAATTAACGCCTGGAGTGAGATTTCCGCCATGATTGCAGCGGCGTTTGTGACTTTTGCGCTGCACAGCGTGCAGTTCACGGGAAACGGAGCTCTGGTCTACGCCAAGAGTGCGCTCATCACCGGCGGGATCACTACGGTGGTCTGGTTGATCACCACTTTCGTGACCAAGCCCGAATCCGAGGCGACGCTGGTGGCGTTCTACAAACGAGTGCTCCCGACCGTGTACGGATGGCAGCATGTCGCCAAACTGGTTCCGGAGTTGCCGGAGGTTCGCGATGTGGCCAGCAACGCCTTCAACTGGATCATGGGCGTGATTCTGGTTTACGGATGTTTGTTCGGCATCGGGCATCTGGTCTTCCACCGCTGGCTCTGGGGCGTTCTGCTGTTGGTCGTGGCGAGCATTGCCGGTTACCTGATTTTCTGGGATCTTTCACGCCGTGGCTGGGCAACCTATTCGGGAGGGCAGATTCCGGCTGTGCCACCACAAACGGCGCAGGCGGATTAGCAGTAGCTGGCCTTAACCGTCAGGCTGCCGAGTTGTCATTGTTAACGGTAGATAAGACCGTTTAGGATATCGTCAGAGTGTTCTTTCGCTGGCAGGCTGCGGAAACACCCTCGCGGCGCTACAGGTTTGAAAGGGCAAAACTTTGAGCCGGATGCATTCCTTGTTGTCATCCCGAGGAGCGCGAGCGACGAGGGATCTGCAGTTTTTCTTGGCTCCCGGGAAACTGCAGATCCCTCGCTTTGCTTGGGATGACAGCAAGAATAAGGTTTAGAAGTGATGAGGGTGCGGCTGCAAACCGCACCGTCTTTCCCGCAGCCTGATAGGTTCCTCTAAGAGGTGTAGCCATTTGTGTGGAATTGCTGGATTTACGCACAAGAATTGGGTTCCTGATCCCGATCGCATTCGCAGCGCGACGGCCACGCTGATTCATCGCGGGCCGGATCAGCAGGGTGTGTTCGAATCGCGCGTCGTCTCTCTGGGAGCAACTCGTCTCAAGATCATCGACCTTGGGCACGGAGACCAGCCCATCACCGCCGAAGATGCCGGCGCCACCATCGTCTTCAACGGCGAAATCTACAACCATATGGAGCTGCGGGCGGAGTTGGAAAAACTTGGTCACCGCTTTCGCTCGCACTGCGACACCGAGACGGTGCTGCACGCGTTTTTGGAATGGGATACGGAGTGTTTTTCGCGCCTGCGCGGCATGTTTGCCATTGCCTTGTGGACGGAATCGACCCGGCGCTTGATTCTGGCGCGCGACCGCATGGGCATCAAGCCGCTCTACTTGGCACGCCGCGGCGAGGATCTCTTCTTCGGTTCGGAGCTTAAGGCTATTTTCGTCCACCCCGAAATTGAGCGCCGGTTGAGCCTGGAAGGTTTGGATTGCTACCTCGCGCTGAACTACATCCCGTGCCCCTGGACGCTGGTGGAGGGCATCGAGAAGCTTCCTCCCGGGCAATGGCTGGAGTGGCGGGACGGAGCGGTATCCAGACACTCCTACTGGACTTTGCCGGTCGGCAAGCCCACTGAAAGAACTTTGGAGTCAGCCAAGGAAGAGCTGGATTCTTTGCTGCGGCAGTCGATTCGCGAACATCTGGTTTCCGATGTGCCACTCGGCATGTGGCTGAGTGGAGGAATCGACTCTTCTACCATTCTGCACTACGCGGCGACGGAGTCGAGTTCGCCGCTAAAGACGTTTTCTATTTCCTTTCGCGGCCGCAGCTTTGATGAGAGCGAGTACATCCGGCAAGTTGCCGGCCAATACCACACCGAGCATGAGCAGCTGGACCTGAATCCAGAAGTCGACCTCCAGGGCGCCATCGAGGAATTCGCATACTACTCGGACGAACCCAGCGCAGACGCGGGGGCGTTGCCGGTCTGGTTTCTGTCGAAGCTCAGCAAGACGCAGACGACGGTGAGCCTTAGCGGCGAGGGGGCGGACGAGTTACTCGCCGGTTATCTCCCTCACCGGGCTAACCAGTTGGCGCAGCGTTTGCGATGGCTGCCCACAAACGTGATCGGATCACTCATCGCTGGGTTGCGGCACTGGCCGGTCTCCGATGAAAAGATCGGACTCGAATATAAGCTGAAAAGATTTCTGGAAGGTTCCCAACTCCTGCCAGACCGGGCGCACGTGTATTGGAACGGAACTTTTTCCGACGCGCAGAAGCAGGCTCTGCTGAAATCGCCGCTGCCTGGCACGCTTCATCAAACCCTCGGCGACTTGAGAGACCTATTGTCTACCGGCGATAGCCTGTCACCCTATCTCTGGTTTGACCAAAAATACTATCTCGCCGATGACATCCTGACCAAGACTGACCGCATGAGCATGGCGCATTCGCTCGAGGTGCGGCCGCCATTTCTTGACCACCGCATTGTCGAATTCAGTGCGACGCTCCCGGCATCTCTCAAGATTCGCGGCTCGCGGCAGAAGTTTGTTTTGAAGGAGCTGATGCGCGGGAAGCTCCCGCCCGCAGTTCTCAGCCGAAGAAAAATGGGGTTTGATATTCCGGCTCACCAGTGGCTGCGGGGTCCGCTTCGCGGCTTGCTGGTTGATACGCTGACGTCAGGCGCAAGCGATCACGCCGGGTTGTTCCGGCCGGCCCAGATCGATGCCTATCTGCAAATGCACCTCAATCGGAAAGCAAACCTGGGGTACCACCTTTGGGGCTTGATGGTTCTGTTCTTGTGGATGAAAAAATGGGGAATTCAGACCGCGGCCACATCGGCGGGAAACGATTGGACAGTCCAGGAAAAAACTGGCACCTATATCTAGGAGTTCTGCTCGTCGCAGGGGCCGTCTATCTGGGTTGCATCGTCTCTCTCCCTTCTTTGATGGACGATGTGGACGCCGTACAGGCGCAAATTGCCCGCAACATGCTGGCCTCGGGCAATTGGGTCACACCGCACCTTGATGGCGTCGCCTACCTTGAGAAAGCGCCCCTGGTTTACTGGACAATCGCGCTTGCCTACCGGGTCTTTGGCTTTCATGACTGGGCGGCGCGTATTCCAATCGCAGTGTCCGTCATGGCCCTGTGCTGGTTGACGGCTGCCTTTGGTATGTGGGCCTTCGGGAAGCGGGCGGGATTCTACGCCGGGTTGGTGATGGCCACATGTGTGGGCCTGTTTCTCTTCACCCGCATCCTGATTCCCGATGTCATGATCAGCTTCACCGTGGCGCTGGCCATGTGGGCATTTCTGCGGGCTCTGGAGGAAGAGGAACCGCATCCAGGTCTGTGGGCTTTTGTTTTGGCAGTTAGTCTGGCCTTGGGGCTGTTGTTAAAGAGCCTTATCGGAATTCTTTTTCCGCTCGCCGCCGGGGTGATTTATCTCTACGTGACGCAGCAACTTTTCTCCGCCAGAACCTGGAAGCGGCTCCATCCCTTCAGTGGAACACTGATCGTAGTTCTGATCGCGGCACCCTGGCACATTCTGGCCACCCTGCAAAATCCGCCCTATTTTGTGTTTACGCTGCATAGCGGTCCGGGGCAATACCACGGGTTTCTCTGGTTCTTTTTCATCAACGAACAGCTGCTGCGCTTTCTGAATCTTCGCTATCCCCGCGACTACAACACCGTGCCCCGGCTTTATTTCTGGTCATTTCATCTTTTGTGGCTATTCCCCTGGAGCGTTTACCTGCCGGCGGCCGCGAAGTTTTCCTTCAAAGCAATCGACCGGGCAGGTCGCACCCGGCTTCTGGCTTTGTGCTGGACGGGATTTGTCCTGGTGTTCTTTACCTTTTCGACGACACAGGAATACTATTCGATGCCCTGCTACCCGGCGCTGGCATTGCTTCTGGGATGTGCCATGGCGACGGAGAGTTCATGGATAAGGCACGGTTCCAGGGTGCTGGCCGTCGTCGCTGGCTGCGCGGCGCTGGCAGCAATCTCTATCCTGGTGCTGACCCGGCATATCGCTGCACCTGGGGATATTTCAGAAGCATTGAAGCCTCATCCGGGGGCTTATTTGCTTTCGTTGGGCCACATGGAGGACTTGACGCTCTCGTCGTTCGCGTACCTGCGCCGCCCGCTGTTGCTCGCTGCGTTGGCTTTTGGCATTGCCGCGGTTGGGTGCATCGCTGGCAATGCCCGGCGCGCATTCCTCGCCGCGGTACTGATGATGGTGTTGTTTTTCCACGCCGCTCGCCTGGCCATGGTGGCGTTTGATCCCTACCTGTCCTCGCGTCCGCTGGCCGACGCCATCCTGAAATCACCCGAAGGCGAACTAATCATCGACCATCATTACTACACTTTCTCATCCGTCTTCTTTTACACCAACCGTCCTGCGCTGCTCCTCAACGGGCGCTACCAGAACCTGGAATACGGCGGCTACGCCCCGAATTCGCCCGACGTCTTTATCGATGACGCGGAGTTCAGGAGGCTTTGGCTGCAACCGGAGCGTTTCTACATCGTTGCCAAGGATTCTGCGCTTCCGCGTCTGGAGGGATTGGTGGGACAGCAGGAACTTCGCGTAGTCGCTGAGAGCGGCGGTAAAGTCGTGTTCACCAATCATCCCATCGCGGCTGCAGTTTCCCGGCCAGCGGGTTCCGGATTGTGAAAGTAAACAAGGCACCGCTTGGGATAGAATAAAGCCTCGCTAAAATATGTCCGGTCGAGGGGGATCAATGAGAATCGCCGTACTTGGTGGTGACGGTTACTGTGGGTGGGCGACTGCCCTATATCTGTCGAACAAGGGTCACTCCGTGGCCATCGTCGACAACTATTGCCGCCGCCAGTGGGATTACGAGCTCGGAGTACAGACTTTGACCCCGATCCGCCCTTTGGCGGAGCGTCTCAACGTGTGGCAACAGCTCACCGGAAAGCACATCGACCTATTTGTCGGCGATGTGATGGACTACGACTTCCTTTCCTCGACCATGCAGGCAATCGAACCGGAAGCGGTGGTTCATTTCGCCGAGCAGCGCGCCGCTCCGTACTCGATGATCGACCGCAAGCATGCGGTTTTCACCCAGGTGAACAATGTGGTGGGCACGCTGAATCTGCTCTTTGCCCTGCGTGAATTCCAGCCCGATTGTCACCTGATCAAACTGGGAACCATGGGGGAATACGGCACTCCCAACATCGACATCGAAGAAGGCTATATCACCATCGAGCACAACGGCCGCAAGGATGTGCTCCCCTATCCCAAGCAGCCGGGGTCGTTCTATCACCTTTCGAAGGTGCACGACAGCCACAACATTATGTTCACCTGCAAGATCTGGGGATTACGGGCCACCGATCTGAACCAGGGAGTGGTGTACGGCACCATGACCGACGAAGTGGCGCTCGACGAGGCCCTCATCAACCGCTTCGACTACGACGAGGTGTTTGGCACGGTGCTGAACCGCTTCTGCGTGCAGGCGGCGATCGGCGTTCCGCTTACCGTGTACGGCAAAGGCGGGCAAACCCGCGGCTTTCTCGATATTCGCGACACCGTGCGCTGCGTTGAAATTGCCTGTCTGAATCCCGCCGCCCGCGGCGAGTTCCGCGTGTTCAACCAGTTTACCGAGCAGTTTTCTGTCCTGGATCTCGCCCGAATGGTAAAGGGCGAAGGGAAAAAGTTGGGCCTGACCGTCGAGGTCAATCACCTTCCTGACCCGCGGGTCGAGGCTGAGGAACACTATTACAATGCAAAACACTCGAAGCTGATTGAGCTAGGGTTGCAGCCACACCTGCTTTCGGACTCGCTGCTGGACTCACTCATGAACATCGCCATGAAGTACCGGGATCGCATTGACCCGGCGTTGATGATGCCACAAGTGAATTGGCGGCAGGCCAAGAACGAACGCCGCCCGCAGGCAGCGAGCCCGCGTGTAGAAGAAGCCGAGTTGGTCGGAGCAGGTGCAGGCAAAGGCAACGGAAGCCAAAGCTCCGCCGGCAAAACGGCGAAACGCCGGGCCGAGTACAGCAAACGCTAGCCAGACTTAGCTGGTGCGCTTGAGGGCGGTCGGGTGCTTGGGCTGGTAGAGCCCGATTTCTCCGCCGCCTGGCAATTTCATCTTCGTCAAGCTTCCCCATCTCTCTTCGTGAACCGGAGTGAGGCTCACTTTCTTCCGCTTCAGGGACTCCATTTCAGCTTTCAAGTCATCGCACATGAAGTAGAGTTCGTGGAGATTGTTCTTCTCCGCACGATGAAAAGCAGTTTCAGCGCCCGGCATGACGAACAACAACCATCCGTGGCCGGCATCCACGGAAGGAAAGCCGAGAATGTCCCGGAAGAAAGCCCGGTCAGCATCCACGTCTTTGCTGTAGATGATTACGTGGCCGCCAATGATCACGACGAACCTCCTGGGAACTTAGTGGTGGATCAAATGCGTTAACCACAAAGGACACAAAGGTACACAAAGGAACGCTGAAAATAAGCCTTCGTGGACCTTCGTGTCCTTCGTGGTTTATGGTTTTGACTGGCCATCGTGTTTACTTCTCCGCTGAACTCGCAGTCACCGGAACCAGTTGACCGTCGCGAATGTAGTACTCGCCGCCACGCCAGCGAACGCTGTTGCGGGCGAAACTTAGCAGCCAGATAAAGAATGCGAGCCCATCCCAGGCTGGGATCAGCCACATTTTCTTCCAGACCGAACGATCGTGCAATCCGAGAACCCCCACCATCCATGTCATAGCAATTCGTAGCACGAGATACGCACCGAGGTAGCAGGCAGCGACGGCAGCAGAGGGGCGGATGGCTATGGCGGCCAGAGACCAAGGCAACCCCTGAGTGAAGAACAAGCCCAAATGCCCCCAGGGACGCATGTGGCGCATGACCACGACCCAGCGCATGCGCTTGTGCAGCAGGTCGGGCAGGGATTGATAATCGGCAACCGTAAGAATGGTATAGGGAAGAAGCTCGACCTCGTAGCCTTGCTCGGCAATCAAACGCCCCACCAGCAGATCATCTCCCGGCTGATTCTCGATCGCCTTGTAGCCGCCGAAGCCAGCCAGCCGGGTGCGAGTGGTGGCGATGGTGGGTCCCAGGGCAAATTTCACTCCATCCAGTTGTCTCGCCACCAGGATGCCAGCATAGAAATCAGACACCATGCCGATCGTTTGGAGCTTCTGAGCAAGGGTCTTCTCCTCGGTGGGAATGTAGAAACAGGTCACGGCTCCGACTTTGGGGTCGGCGAGCGGCGCCACCACCGTGCGCAGGTAATCGGGCCGGGCGCGCACGTCACTGTCGCTGATTACCACGACCTCGTGCTCCGCCTCACTCACCAGGCGAGCCAGCTTGGCAACTTTATCGTTCGCCGCGGTGCTGCCGGTCCCAAACAATACCCGGATGTGGCGTTCGGGAAAGTCACGGATTAGCTTTTCGAGGACGGGAACGACCGGATCGTCCTTTTCGCCAACACAGAAAACCAGCTCGTACTCAGGATAGTCCTGGCGGCAGAAGCTGGCGAAGTTCTCGTAGGCGTCGGGATCGACGCCGCGAAGCGGCTTGAGATTACTGACGGGAGGAGTGAAGCCGACGTTCGATGCCCCCGGTTTCGGCGTCTGATGAAAAAACTGCCACGAACTATAAAGGGAAATCAGGTAATAAATGAAGGGGAAGGTCGCGATACCGAGAAAGACATAAACTAGAAGGTTTGTACTCATCCATGGCCAAGCTTAAACAGGTGCACAAACCTCTGTCAAAAGCCCTGAGGCACATTGGGTTAGAAGGTCAGCACGCTGCCCGGATGGCGCAGCAGGTAATACTCGTTGATGGGGCGGTCGTCCTGCAGAGCGGGCGTGTTGGGAGATAGCGCGATCATCTGTTCGGGCCTGATTTCCCGCGAGAGCAATATCTGGAACTCTCGGTCGGGAGTCTTGGCAGGCCCCCATTCCATCATGTCTGCAATCGCGCCGCTCGGCATGCGAGCCACCAGTTCCGCGGCGGTGCGAATGGGAATAGGCCGGTCGCTGGCGAGGAAATGCCAGCCTTGCCTGCCATTCCATTGAAAGATCCGGACATAGGAAAAGGAATTTCTCAAGGCGCGAACCACGGAAGCTTTCAACGCGTCGTCGTTGGCGTCGTTGACGCCATCGGGAAGAAATTGCTGCAGGATGCCTCCCGGCCGCAGGCGCTGCCTGGCCACGGCATAAAAATCCTCCGAATACAGGAGGCTGGAGCCGGCTGCCTGAACCGGCGGCGGCGGGTCAATGATAATGACATCGTACTGATCTGCAGTCCGCTCCAGATAACGCCGTCCATCGTCCACCACAACGTGTGCCAGGGGGGACGCGAGAATTTTCTCTCCGTCGGGGTGGTAGTAGCTGAACAGCTTCGGAACGCTGGGCACCAGTTCGACTGCGGTGGTCGGAATTCCCCAAGAGATGGCGGAACGGAAAGTCGTGCCCATCCCGAAACAGATGACCAGGGCGTTGCGCGGAGGTTGCTCCAGCGACGCCAGGGTAAGATGCGCCATCATTTTGGGAATTGGCACCATCGCGGTGATGCCCACCCCGTTGATCAGCAATCGCTTGCTCATTCCGCTTCCGGTTGCAATCACGGTTGCGGTGCTGTCGCGCAGCACTTCCCGCTGCGGGTAGGAAGTCTCGAAATCCTGGGTAAGAAGCAGGATTGCGAGCCCGGCTACGCCGGTGGCATAAACTGCAGCCCGATCCACCAGCCTCGACCTGCCGGCATATGCGGAGCCCACCGCCTTCGCCAGCCACGGCAGGCACAGCACCAGCGTAGCTACGTGCTCGCCAAAGAAGGGCAGAAGGCAGAAACCACACAGCAACGGGCCCGCGATACAGCCTAGAACATTCGCTCCATAGGCTTTGCCGGCGCGGTCGGGATCGCCTCCCGACCAGCGGTCGACCAGCATCGGGGTGAGAAAGCCCATCAGAGCGGCGAATGGAGCCACGCCCAGAAAAACGCGCTCCGAAGAACTCATCGAGATGCGTACGTCGGAGGTAAGTAGCGGCAACATTCCACACGGAACCAGAGCCAGCCACGCCAGTCTGTTTTCCTGTTTATGGCTTTCACTCCAGCGACGATAGAGGCGGGAACCGGCGAAGGTCGCGGCCAGGTACACTGCCAGGATCTTGGCAAAGGCGTAGACCATCGGTCCCACGTAAGGAGTGAACAATCGGATCCAAACGACTTCCATTCCCATAGTGCTGAGACCGGTGAAGAAAAGCAGCAACAAGGGGGTCCTGCTGGACTCAAGATTCACAACCGGAGCCACGCTCCGGCCAGTCGCGCCCCGGTTGGATCCAGTTTGTGCACTAAGGCTGAGGCCCAACGCGGAGATCGCAATCAGCGCGTTGCAGCCGGCACCGACGCGCAGCGTCCCGTGAAATCCAACAAGTTCTACCAGCACAGGCGCAAGCAGCGCGCCTCCGATGGCACCCAAAACATTGGCGAGATACAAAAAGCTGAAAGAGCGGCGCGATTCGAAGCCCGAATCGTTGCGGATAGCGCCCATAACCAGCGGGATGGTTGCACCCATGCACGCACACCAGGGCACTAGCGTAAGCGCCAGCCAGGCTGCGGAAGCTAGGTAATAGGTTGCCGAAGAGACCGCCCCGGATTCCGTCATGTTCGCCAGCAACTGGTGGCCATAAAGCAGTTCCGCGGGAACGGTGACAGCAGAGATTCCAATCACGAGCTCGGTAAAGCTATAAAGGCGCAATGGATGAGCGGCGAAACTTCGGCCATAGCGCCGCATCAAGGCCCCCCCGGCCCAGGAGCCCACCCCAAGCCCCGCCATAAACATGGAAAGCACGATCGAGGTGAGAGCTGTGGTCACGCCGAATTGCGCCATCGCCAGGCGCAACCAGACCAACTCGTAGACAATGCCGCAAAGACCCGAGATGAAGAAGAATGTGAAGTACCAGGTCATGCCGTTGGATAGACCAGGGCCGAAGACATCAGAGAACTGCCCCGGAACCTACTTCCAGTATCCGGCAAGTGAACTTGAATTTTAGGGTCGCGACCGCCAGAATGCGTGACCTCGGTAATGTCCGGAACCCACTTGAACCGTCATTCCGAGCACCGCGAGGGCCGGCAGTTTGCCGGAACCTCCCCGTAAGACCGCGGTTCCTCGTCGCTTGTGCTCCCCGGAACCACCACCAAGAAGGATTGGCTGCACTGTCTCTCGCTATTTGCGGGTGTAGGTTACTCTCCAGATCGAGTTCGAGCCGTCGTCGCTCACCAGCAGTGAGCCATCGGGAGCGACTGCGGTGCCGACGGGTCTGCCCCAAACGTTGCCATCCGGCAGCACGAATCCGGTGAGGAAATCCTCATATTCGCCGGTGGCCTGCCCGGTCTGGTGCAACGGCACTCGAATCACTTCATAGCCTGCCCGCACCGCCCGGTTCCACGAGCCATGCTCGGAGGCGAAAATATCCCCTTCGTACTGCGCCGGGAACTGCTTTCCCTCATAGAAGGTTATCTCCAGCGATGCGTTGTGCGGCTGCAGCAAGACATCCGGAACGATGACCTTATCTTTAAGCTCGGGATGTTTCCCTTTTTGTCGGGGATCCTGGTGCGCTCCGATGTACCACCACGGCCATCCGTAAAATCCGCCCTCTTGCACGTGGGTAATGTAATCGGGGACCAGGTTGTCACCCAGGGCGTCACGTTCATTCACCGAACACCATAGTTCGCCGGTTTTCGGGTTGATCGCCAACCCGCCTCCGGCGTTGCGAATCCCGTACGCGAAAACCCTCATCCCGGTTCCGTCAGGATCGAACTCCAGAATGTCGGCACGATTCTTCTCTTCGGGATGAGTATCGGTATCGTCATCATTCGACGCCGAGCCGACGGCTACGTACATCTTCTTGCCATCGGGAGAAAAAACTGTGGACCTTGTCCAATGGCCTCCGCCTGAGGCTAGATCGGTAATGTGCTGCGGTCCTCCCGTGGCCTGCAAATCTCCGTTGTGATAGGGAAAGCGAACCACCGCGTCGGTGCCGCCGATATAAACCCACTGCGGGTCGGGGCCGGGAGGATAGAATGCGATTCCGTAGGGATGATTCAAGCCGCTGGCAAAGATGGATACCTGCTCGGGCTTGCCATCACTGGTCATGCCCCGGAAGACACGAATGCGGCCGGCATCACTCTCAGCGAGGAATATATCGCCGTTGGGCGCGGTAAGCAGTAGCCGGGGATTGACCAAACCGGTGGCATATTGTTGCACCACAAACCCGGCGGGGGCTTTCGGCCAAGCGTTCGTGGGGCGTGCGACGACATCGGGACCGTTGGCAGCCGAATGAGTAGCGTACGGCTGGGGAAGATCCTTGACCGTGATCTTGCGCGATTTCCCCGGCTGTTCATAACGGAAGTCGGTAAAAGGCGGTGGTGGAGGCGGTGCCTTCAGCGTTGAGGTGATGGCTGGCTCGGCCGGTGCGCCGTTGGCTTGTGGGGTCTGCGAAAGACCGAGTTGCTTGACATAGGTGATGATCTGCCAGCGTTGCTGCTCCGGCATCTTCTCCCACGACGGCATGCCGTTGGCTTTGTCTCCCTGGGTGACGTACCAGAAAATCTCGCCGGGCGTGACCGACTCCAGCTTTCCATCCACCAGGGCGGGCGCATTGCCCGATCCTCCGGCATTGCGCCCATGACAAGCGCCGCAGTTCATGGCATAAAGCCGCTTGCCGGTTTGTACAGCTTGATGCTGTCCTGCGTACGGATTCTTTAGCTGCTTGGCCGAAGGCGGAGCGTTGTGGAAATTAACGTTCTGGGCGTGGAGGAGGACAACCGAGGAAAAAACGGAAATGGCCAACACGGCAGCCAAATGGCGGATCGGTGGTTTCAACGCAGTTTCTCCAGCTTGGGATTGGTTTTGGAGGATGCAATGACGTCCGCCCTCCAAATCCTGACTTTGTTCTAGATGACCTGTGGGACCTTGCTGGATTCAACAACTTAGGAAGATTTGGTAGCGCTACCGGGAATCGAACCCGGGTTTGAAGATTGAGAATCTTCCGTCCTAACCCCTAGACGATAGCGCCACGGGCTGGCGTGATTATAAAACAAATCAGGGATACGAAAGGCTGGGTCTGGCAGCCCGGCATCTCCTGCTTGACAAAGCTCCCCTGCGGTGCCACAATTTTATAGGCGAATAAAAAGCGAATATCGCTAGCGCTCGCCTGGGCCTCCCGCCCTGTTGTTCCCTGAAAATTCTGAGGTCTCATGTCGTCTTTTCCGCTTTTTCCGGCTGCGGCGGAGCGCCGTCCTGTCGTGTCTGCTGCTTTGAAGTCGTCGTCCCTGATTTGGGAGCGACTGTCGGCAGTACCCAAGCTCACGGACGTGCGCCTGGCTTCCCGGCTCGAAGCGCGGCCCGCGCCGGAGATGGTTTCGAGCGGGATCCGCGAGATGGATGCGCTCACCGGCGGCTTGCCGCGCGGATGTCTCACCGAAGTTTGTGGGGCGGCGTCATCGGGACGCACCAGCATGCTGCTGGCCGCTTTGGCCGCGGCCACCCAGCGGCAGGAAGCTTGCACCCTGGTGGACGTGAGTGATGCCTTTGATCCCGTATCCGCGGCGGCGGCGGGAGTGGATTTTGAACGATTGCTATGGATACGGTGCGGGGTTCGCGACAAGATCAGGCACCAAGAGCGCGACTGCAGTCGTGCCCCTGAGGGTAAAAAAAGAAAACTCGCAGAAGGTCCGGTCGAGCAGGCGCTGCGCGTCACGGATCTGCTCCTGCAAAGCGGCGGCTTCGGCCTGGTGATGATCGATTTTGGCGATGTGCCCTTTCAAACAGCGCGGCGCATCCCGCTGACTTCCTGGTTCCGTTTTCAGCGAGCGGTCGAACGCACCTCGACGGTGCTGTTCGTAATTACGCCGGCGCCGTGTGCGCAGACTTGTGCTTCGCTGCTGCTGAAAGTTTCGGGGAAGAAGCTGTCGGCTATCAGCTGTCAGCTATCAGCTCATGCTAGGGCTCCTGTGGTTGCCACGCACACGCAGCTTCTGGACGGAATTCATGTGGAAGGAGAACTGTTACGTTCGCGGTTGGAACGGAAGCCGGTTGGTTCAGCCACGTTCACCACTAAAGCAGCCCGGATTGGGTAGGCTGCGGAAAAACCCTGGTGGCGAAGAAGTTTTGAAGGGGCATGGCTTCCAGCCATGCCGTAAGTCCTTTAGAAAATGTAGCGGCGCAGCTGAAGCTGCGCCCTTTCAAAACTCTAAACGCCGATTCATGAGTTTCCGCAGCCTCGTGAAGTCGTGCCCTGATACGAAACAGAATGAAACGCTCTAGCAGCTGAGAGCTGACGGCTGAAAGCTGACAGCTTTTCACCTATGCCTTTTGCCTGCATCTTCGTGCCCGATTTTCCGGTAGAGGCGTTGCTGCGCACCGAGCCGGAGCTGCGTTCGCGAGCTTTGGCGGTGCTCGAAGGCAAAGCCCCGCTGCAAAAAGTTTTTGCTGTGAATGAAAACGCCCGCCGCGCGGGAGTGAGTCCGGGGATGACCAAGCTGCAGGTGGAAGCCTGCCCGGGGTTGGTGTTGCGGGCTCGTTCATCTTTGCAGGAAAGTGCGGCCCATGCCGCGTTGCTGGATTGCGCGCAGTCTTTTTCTCCAACAATAGAAGACGCGGGCCCGGACACCATTCTTTTGGACCTCGCCGGTTTGCACTCACTGTTCGGTCTTTTGCCCAAAATTGCGCACGATCTGGCCCGGCGTGCGTCCGATCTTGGGCTGGAACCCAACGTTGCCGTGGCGGACGATCCGGATACGGCCATGCTCGCGGCCCGCGGATTTTCCGGGGTACGCGTGATTACAGAAGCAGAACAGTTGGGCAGTCTGCCGGTGGAGATTTTGTTTGCGGAAAAACAAAGCGATCCGGGAGGGAAACGGCTTTTAGAAAGCTTACATCGCTGGGGGGTGCGTTGTTTACGGGAGTTGACTGCACTGCCGGACATCGCCTTGAGTGAGCGATTGGGGCAATTCGGCCTCTACTTGCAAAAGCTGGCAGGAGGGAAGATTGCGCGCGACCTGGTCACGATTACGCCGCCGTTGATTTTTGAAGAAGCCATCGAGTTGGAATATCCGCTGATGCTGCTTGAGCCGCTGGCGTTTTTGCTGGGCCGGATGCTGGAGCAACTTTGCGCGCGTCTGGGGGCGCGCGCCCTGGCAACGCAGGAATTGCGGCTGGAGCTGGAGTTGGCGAGTGGATATCGTAACGAAGACGAATCTGCCGAGCTTGCGCTCGGCCCAGACCCTTCGACTTCGCTCAGGGCAGGCTCGCGAGGGCACCCGTCCCCACACAACTTGTTTCACCGCACCCTGCGTCTTCCCGTCCCGCTGCTCGACTGCAAGATTTTTCTCAAGCTGCTGCAGCTTGATTTGAAAGCGCATCCTCCGGGCGCGCCTATTGTGAAAATCCATCTGGCAGCAGAACCAGCGCGGCCACGGGCGGCACAGGGCGGACTTTTTCTTCCGCCCTCGCCAGAACCGGAGAAGCTCGAACTCACACTGGCCAGAATCGCGGGCATCGTGGGAGAAAACAAAGTAGGATCGCTGGCGCTTCTGGATACTCATCGTCCAGAGGGATTCCAGATGCAGCGCTTCGCTCCCCGCGAACCTCGGGAGAAACCCGGCGTGGCAAAAAGCTCTGACGATCTGGTCACCGCACTGCGCATGTTCCGCCCTGCAGCCGCCGTCACTGTCACTTTATGCGAAGGCAAGCCGGAATCCATTTCCTGCCCGAAACGCAAGGAGATTCATGGCGAGATTCTCTGGGCGGCCGGGCCGTGGCGTTCTTCGGGAGATTGGTGGGAGCAGGAAGGCTGGGCCCGCGACGAATGGGACATCGCCGTGCAGCAAGAAACCGGCATCGCGTTATATCGCCTGGTCCGCGATCTGCTCAACGGACGCTGGCTGCTGGAAGGAACTTACGATTAACCGGTGTACATCGAGCTACACTCCCGCTCCGCGTTCAGTTTTCTGGAAGGCGCTTCCCTGCCCGAGAGCTTAATTGCAACCTGCGCCAATTTGAATATGCCAGCCATGGCGCTGCTGGATCGCGACGGCGTCTATGGCTCGCCGCGCTTCCACATGGCCGCAAAGAAAGCCAAGCTGAAAGCGCATATTGGCGCTGAACTTACCTGCGAGGGCTTTTCACCACAGAGACACCCTGCCGACGGGTGTCTCTGTGGTGGATTCAGGCTTCCCCTTCTCGTCTCCTCCCGCGCCGGCTATCAAAATCTCTGCCGCCTGATCACCAAAATGAAGTTGCGCGCAGCCAAAGGGGAAGGGGCAGCGCACGAAGAGGAATTAAAGGAACACGCTCCCGGGCTGATCTGCCTGACGGGCGGTGAGGAGGGCCCACTGGCTTTTGCCCTGGCAAGCGGCGGTTTGGAAGAAGCCTGTGCCCAGGTCGAGCGCCTCACTGGAATCTTTGGGCACGGGAATGTCTACGTTGAACTGCAGCGTCATTTTCATCGCAAGCAGGAAGCGCGCAATCACGCTGCCATCGCAATCGCCCGGCGGCTGCATCTCCCGCTGCTGGCCACAAATGGCGTCTGTTATGCCACTCCTGCCGAACGCGAATTGTGTGACGTATTCACGGCCATCCGTCATCATCGCACGCTGGCGACGGCGGGGCGTTTGCTGGCACGCAATTCCGAACGTCACCTGAAATCACCGCAGGAGATGCAAGCGCTGTTTGCCGAACTTCCGGAGGCTATCGCCAATACCGCGGAACTTTCTTCCCGGCTCGAGTTCTCGCTCAAGGATCTGGGGTACGAATTTCCCAGGTATCCTGTGCCGGAAGGCGAGAGCATGAATTCGTTTCTCCGCCAGCGGGCGTGGGAGGGTTTTCAGCAACGCTATGGGCGGGCTGCTGACCGCCTGAAAGACCGCGCCCGTATTCAGATTGAGCGGGAGCTGAAGTTGATCGAGAAGCTGGCCCTCGCCGGCTACTTTCTTATTGTCTGGGATCTGGTGCGCTTCTGCCGTAACGAAAAGATTCTGGTGCAGGGACGCGGGTCGGCGGCTAACAGTGCGGTCTGTTATTCGCTGGGCATTACGGCGGTCGATCCCGTCGGCATGGAACTGCTTTTCGAACGATTTCTCTCGGAAGAGCGGGGCGAGTGGCCTGACATTGATCTCGACCTGCCCAGCGGCGATCAGCGGGAACGCGTGATCCAATATTTGTACAAGCGCTATGGCGAACGTGGCGCCGCTATGACGGCGAATGTCATCACCTACCGCAGCCGTATGGCCGGACGTGAAATGGGGAAAGCGCTGGATTTCGATCCCGAGACGTTGGACAAAGTTTCCGCTGCAGTTTCCACCTGGGAGTACCGCGACGCCAATGACGCGATGGACCATCGCTTCCGCGACGCCGGCTTGGATTTGAATCATCCGCGTTTGCGTAAATACTTTGAGCTCTGTGTCGCAGTGCAGGATTTACCGCGCCATCTCGGCCAGCACTCCGGCGGCATGGTGATTTGCCAGGGCCAACTGGATTCCGTGGTCCCGCTCGAACCTGCCTCCATGCCGGGCCGGGTGGTAGTGCAGTGGGACAAAGAGGACTGCGCCGATCTCGGCATCATCAAAGTTGATTTGCTCGGCCTGGGAATGATGGCGGTGCTGGAAGAGTCTCTGCAGCTCATTTGCAACCATTATCAGGAGGAACTGGATCTGGCGCATCTGCCCGCGGACGATCCCACGGTGTACTCCACTCTGCAAAAAGCCGACACCATCGGCATGTTTCAAGTGGAGAGCCGGGCGCAGATGTCATGTCTGCCGCGGCTGCGCCCGCAGCGCTTCTATGACATCGTGGTCGAAGTCGCGATCATCCGCCCGGGCCCCATCGTCGGCCAGATGGTGAATCCTTATTTGCAACGGCGCCAGGGACGCCAGGCGGTTACCTATCCGCACCCTTCGCTCGAGCCCGTGCTGGCGCGCACTCTGGGGGTGCCACTTTTTCAAGAGCAATTGCTGCGCATCGCCATGGTGGCCGCCAATTTCAGTGGCGGGGAAGCTGAAGACTTACGCCGTGCTATGGGATTCAAACGCTCCCAGGCACGCATGAAAGAAATCGAGGCCAAGCTCCGGGCGGGCATGGCACAGAACGGTATTCCGCAGGAGGCGCAGGAACAGATCATTCTTTCCATCACTTCGTTCGCGCTTTATGGATTTCCTGAGTCCCACGCCGCCAGCTTTGCGCTCATTGCCTACGCCAGCGCTTATTTGAAATGTCGTTATCTGGCGGCGTTCACCGCTGCTTTGCTCAACAACCAGCCCATGGGGTTCTATCATCCGGCAACCATTGTGAAAGACGCGCAGCGGCACGGGCTCAAAGTTCTGCCGATCGATGTGATGGCATCGCAATGGGAGTGTACGTTGGAAGCAGTTGTCAGCCCCCAGTTGCCGGCTCCCAGCGGCCAAGCGCTACGGCTGGGTCTGCGTTACGCTCGCGGATTGCGGGAAGAAACTGGACGGGCGCTGGTACAGCAGCGCGACCTTGCATTTTTTACTTCTATTCGCGATCTGGTGCATCGGGTACCAGAGCTTCGGAAAGATGAACTGACCACGTTGGCCGAGATTGGGGCATTGAATTCAGTTTCCAGTAAATTTCATAGAAGAGACGCTCTCTGGCAGGTGGAACGCGCGGTCCGCCTCTCTGGACCTTTGCTGGACGCTCTCCCTGAACCTGATGCCAGTTCTCCATTACGGCCTATGAACGCGGAAGAACGGCTGGTGGCTGACTTTCGTGGGACCGGCATGACCGTAGGCCCTCATCCTATGGCCTATCACCGTGGCCGCATGGACACGATGGGGGTTCGCAAAGCCTGCGAACTGGATCGCGTTCCCAACGGTCAGAAGGTGCGAATTGGGGGATGCGTCATCGCCCGCCAGCGTCCGGGAACAGCGAAAGGGTTTTGTTTTCTCAGCCTGGAGGATGAAACCGGAGTGGCCAACGCGATCATCCATCCCGATTTATTTCACAAAAACCGCTTGCTGGTAAGTTCGGAGCAATTTCTTCTGGTGGAGGGAATCCTGCAGAATCAGGATAACGTTATTTCGGTAAAGGCCGAGCGGGTCATGTCCTTAGCCATCACCCAGGCTGAGACCACATCGCATGATTTCTATTGATTGCGACGGCTGTTGTATTCCGCAACGTCCTCAGCAGTTACAAATCGCATCGCGACGATAGAAAACATTCATCATTTCGCTAAGATTAATTTCCTCTACGACCTTACAAATCCACAGGCACTCCGTTTATTATTTACTTATAACCGTCCTACAAATTTTGGGGTGCTGTTACCGATTTGCGTCATCATACATTCATGAACTGTATCTAATTAAGGAGTACCGATCATGGCGAGAGCAAAAAACCCCCGTACCAATGATTCCACTAACAAACAAGTCATCACCATGCCGGAAGCCACCTCTACGGCGCAGACTCGCCGGAGCGCCGGGTCGAAGAGCCCGACTCCCATTGACCTGGAGACGCAGATTCGGCAACGCGCCTATGAACTGTATCAGGAGCGCGGTTGCGCTCCCGGCCAAGAGAATGAAGACTGGTTCCGGGCAGAACACGAAGTTCTTACCCGCCAGCAACATCACCAGAGCGCCTAGGGTTACGGTAATTCTGGCACTTCAATGTGGCACTTCAATGTGGCTCTCTTGCCAAAGGGGTCCTCTTGCGCCCTTATAAGGCTTAAGACTTCTGGCTTTCCGGTTGCCTCGATAGCCGGTTTCTGAAAAAATACCCCTCGGGTCTTCCCATGTCACAAATTGGCAGTTTTGCCCTCCTGCTGGCGCTGGCGCTATGCGCTTATTCTTTCCTGGCCGGGGTGCTGGCGCTCATCCGTGAGCACGCCCCTTTCTCGGCACGCCTGAGTGAGACGGCGCGTCGGGCTGGAGTCGCGGCCTTTGCCGTGGTTCTTCTGGCAGCAGCGGTACTGGTCATCGCCGCTTTTCAGAACGACTTCTCCATCGCTTACATTTTCCATCACAGCAACCGCGATCTGCCAGGTCCGTATAAATTCGCCACATTGTGGTCGGGGCAGGAAGGTTCTCTGCTATTTTGGTCGCTGCTGCTGGCGGCCTACGGCCTGGTTCTGCGGTTGCGCTACAAGACCGACGTGCGCCTGTTCGCCTATGCTTCCGTCATTATTGCCGCCGTCCAGGTCTTCTTTCTTTTGCTGCTGAACTTCGCCGCTAATCCTTTCGGCGTGATGCAGGGTTCGCTTCCCCCCGACGGCAGCGGACTCAATCCCTTGCTGCAGTATCCGGAGATGGTCATTCACCCGCCTATGCTGTATCTGGGATACGTGGGGTTCACCGTGCCTTTCGCCTTTGCGCTGTCGGCTCTGATCATGCGCTATCCCGGCGAGAAGTGGATCCACATTACGCGGCGCTGGACCATGGTGACCTGGGGATTCCTGACCTGTGGAGTTTTTCTGGGCGCACACTGGGCTTACTCGGTACTGGGTTGGGGAGGCTATTGGGGATGGGATCCGGTGGAAAATGCATCGCTCATGCCCTGGCTGACCGGAACCGCATTTCTGCACTCGGTGATGATGCAGGAAAAACGCGGCATGCTGAAGACCTGGAACATGTGGCTGATCTTCTCCACATTCATGCTTTCGATTTTCGGCACATTTCTCACCCGCAGCGGAGTGGTCAGTTCGGTGCACGCGTTTGCGCAATCGTCGATCGGCGATTGGTTCGTGGCATTCCTGGCGCTGATTCTCGCGACTTGCGTTTTCTTCTATGTAAAGAACCGCTCGCATCTCCGCAGTGAACACAAGCTGGAATCGCTGGTCTCGCGGGAATCGAGCTTCCTGTTCAATAATCTGCTGCTCATCGTGGCCTGCTTCACAGTACTGTGGGGAACTCTCTTCCCGGTGCTGTCGGAGTGGGTGCAGGGAAACAAGGTTACGGTGGGCCCGCCGTTTTTCAATCGCGTAAATATTCCGGTCGCCCTGTTGCTGCTTTTGCTCACGGCAATCGGCCCGCTGCTCGCCTGGCGCAGAACTTCCGTCGAGAGCCTGAAGAGAAATTTCCAGTGGCCTGCAATCGGCGCGCTTGGAGCGGGGATATTGCTGGTCGTGCTGGGGTTGCGCCCCTGGCAGGATGCTTCGTACTTCTACTCCCTGATGACGATTATGCTATCGGTGCTCGTAGCCCTGACCGTGATTTCCGAGTTCGTCCGCGGAGGCCGCGTGATTGGCCGTCACACCGGCCAAAATCTGCTCTCTTCCATGGTGCACCTGGCGCACCGCAACACTCGCCGTTACGGCGGCTATATTGTGCACTTTGGCGTGATTGTTATCATGATCGGTTTCGCCGGCTCTGCATTCAACCAGGACAAAGAGATGGAAATGGGCTTCGGCGACAAAATGACCATCGGCCCTTATACGCTGGTGTGCCGCTCCTACACGCAGGATGACAATCCCAACTACGGCAGCGAGTGGGCGGTCATGGATGTGTTCAAAGGCGGCAAGCAAATCGACACACTGTATCCGGAGCGCCGCTTCTACAAAGCTAGCCAGCAGACTTCCACCATGCCGCGAGTCCGCTCCACCATCAAGGAAGATCTCTATCTGGTCTATGAAGGTTTGAACCAGGATACGGGTCGTCCGATTCTCAAGGCGCACCTGAACCCGCTAGTGAGCTGGATTTGGGTGGGAGTGTGGATCATGATCGCAGGAACCGTAGTGGCGTTGATTCCGAATACCGTGCCTGTCCGCGTGCCCGCCCCAGCCCGCCTGCACGCCGAACCCGTGGGAGCAGGTGATTAGTGCATAACCATGGGGTCGCGGGTTCGCCGCTCAAACGCATTCTGCAGACCGGCTTTCTGATGCTGGCGGTGTTGGTTTTTGCTGGCGCAGGAGATGATTCGGCGCGTTTCAACGATCTCGGCCACCGTATGATGTGCGTCTGCGGCTGCAACCAGGTTTTGCTGGAGTGCAACCATGTGGGGTGCACGTACTCCGATCGCATGCGCGCCGAACTGGTGGCGGCGGTGGACCGCGGCGATAATGACGATCTCACGTTGCAATCCTTCGTGCAGAAATACGGTCCTACCGTGCTAGCTGCCCCGACCAAGACGGGTTTCAACCGGGTGGCATGGATCGCGCCTTACCTGGCGTTAGTCCTGGGGTTGGGACTGGTTACGTTTATCGTGCGCGCCTGGCGATTGCGGCCACTCTTGATGCCGGCTAATGCCCCAGTCCCGGTGCGGGGAGCTGAGCTCGAACACTTCCGCCAACAGGCGAGGAGGGACACCGAGGTATGACGATCGCGCTTTTGGCTTGCATGCTGATCACCTTCGGTACCCTGGTGTACGTCTTCTACCTCCCGGGCAAGCTGTATCTTGGTCCAGAGAAGACCCGGCTTTCCTACTTGCGAGAGCGCAAAGAAGCGATTTACGAGAACCTGCGCGACCTGAATTTCGAGTTCAGAGCCGGCAAGTTCCCCGACACGGACTATCAAACTATGAAGAACTCCTTGGAAGAAGAAGCAGCCGCGGTGCTGGCCGAAATTGCCCACCTAGAAGAAGCCGCCTCCGCTGCGCCCGTGCGCGGCAAAAAAGGAGCTCGCGTTTGAAGACACGTCAGCTCGCTATTCCGGTGTTCGTAATTCTGCTCGGCGCTTTTGCTTCTGCGCAGACCCTCGCCGGTACGGTCACGAACGCTACGAATAACAAGCCTGCCGCGAACGATGACGTCGTGCTCCTGAGTCTCTCCCAGGGCATGCAAGAGGCCGGACGCACCGCTACCGATTCCAAGGGCAACTTCACTTTAAAGCTGGACGATGCCAGCAGCCCGCATCTTATCCGCGTGATCCACCAGGGCGTCACTTATCACAAAATGGCGCCGCCGGGAACATCATCCGTTGAAGTGCAGGTCTACGATGTTGCCAAAAAGGTTGAGGGCATCGGTGTGACCGCTGACGTGATGCGCTTCCAGGCGCAAGGCAACCAACTACAGGGCATTCGGCTGTTCGCTGTCGACAACCGTTCCAACCCTCCGCGCACCCAGATGAACGACCAGAATTTCGAGTTTTATCTTCCCGACGGCGCGGATATCGACCAGTCCATGGCTATGACCGCAGGCGGGCAACCTATCAATTCCGCTCCGGTGCCACAAAAAGAAAAGAACCGCTACGCGTTTATCTTCCCCCTTCGTCCCGGCGAAACTCAGTTCCAGGTTTCTTATCACGTGCCCTACAGCGGGCAGGCCAGCATCAATCCCAAAGCAATCTACGGGACACAGCATTTTGTGGTAATGCTGCCGAAGACCATGCAGTTCACCGCGGGCCAGGGTACTGCCTTTCAGGCAATGAACGATCCACGCCAATCGGACGCTGTCGTGCAAGTGGTGTCAAACACAACCGTAGGCCAGCCTCTGGACTTCTCCATTTCCGGCACGGGCGCACTTGCCGAGGCCG
This sequence comes from Terriglobales bacterium, assembly GCA_049582765.1. Lineage (GTDB taxonomy): Bacteria > Acidobacteriota > Terriglobia > Terriglobales > Acidobacteriaceae > JBAUUQ01. Next base: position 219,157 of record JBAUUQ010000016.1, on the reverse strand, counting down.
GGGATGACAGCCAGGGGAGCCCGGCGCCCGCGGGGGGTGCAACGGTCGCGGGCCGCGATTCGCGTCCGGGTGGAGGACTGGGTCCGCCCATCGATGCCCCAGATCCGCTGGAAAAGTATCGCTGGTACATTCTGGGCGGGTTCGCGATTGTGCTGACCGCGGGTGGAATCTATATTGCGGGACGCTCCAAATCCGCCGGCGTCCCCGATTTCGCGCCCGCTGATGTCGAGATGGTGGAAGCTCCACGCGCAATCCAGCCCAAAACGAAAGACCGGTCTTCTTTGCTTCTCGAGGTTCTGAAGGAAGAGATCTTCCAACTCGAGGTCGAACACAAGCAGGGTCGCATCTCGCAACAGGAATATGAAAAGGCCAAGGCCGCCCTGGACCAGACCCTGGAGCGGGCGGTTAAGCGGGGAGTGGCCAAGGTGAGTAGCTGATGGAGAGCGGGCGTCCGCGCGTCGGCTAGCCCGGTGAAAGAGGACGCGTACCTCAGTAGTGAGGCATCTTCCCCGAAAGCACCTCTGCAGAAACTCGACACCTGTTGCTCATTGAAACGGCAGCACTTGCACCCCGCAATCCACCTCCGCTAGGCCCCATCCCTGGTTGAATCCCCCGGGTGCGCGTACCATCTAATGAGGTGAGAACTTAGATGGGAAATACTTTCAAGACCGCTTTTCTGCTGACGGCACTTACTCTGCTGCTCATGTTCATCGGTCGCTACTTTGGCGGACAGAATGGCATGATGCTGGCGCTAGGACTCGCCGCAGTCATGAACTTCATCTCGTATTTTTACTCCGACAAGATCGCTTTGGCCATGTATCGCGCCCAACCGGTGACGCGGGAGCAACTGCCACGGGCTTATCAGGCGGTGGAGCGGCTGACTCAAAAGATCGGCATTCCTATGCCGAAGATCTACGTGATCCCCAACGAATCGCCCAACGCTTTCGCTACTGGCCGCAATCCGCAGCATGCCTCCGTGGCTGTCACTGAAGGCATTCTCAAGCTTCTCAATGACGAGGAACTGGAAGGTGTGCTGGCCCACGAACTGGGCCACGTGAATAACCGGGATATCCTCATCAGTTCGGTCGCAGCGACCATCGCCGGCGCTGTCACCATGCTGGCGAGCATGGGGCGTTGGGCCATGATTTTCGGTGGCATGGGCGGCCGCGATGACCGGGATCGTGGCGGCGGCATCGGTGCGCTGTTCATGCTGATCCTGGCGCCGATTGCGGCTTCTCTGATTCAGCTCGCGGTATCGCGCTCCCGCGAATACCAGGCGGACGCTAGCGGAGCGCATTTCACCGGGAATCCGTATGCGCTGGCCAGCGCTTTGTCGAAACTCGACGCCTACTCGCGCCGGATCCCGATGCAGGGGACGCCGTCGACGGCGCACCTCTTCATCGTTCAGCCTTTGCTGGGCATAAACTTCGGAAACTTGTTTTCTACCCATCCGCCGATCGCCAAGCGCATCGAGCGGTTGACAGGAAGGCCGGCGGAGTTTCTGCAGTAATTCGCCTTCTGGCTCCTAGCCTCAAGCTTCTAGCTCCTGGCTTTGGGACCTTAGCTAGAAGCTAGTAGCGTACTTCCCGTAACCTCCGTAACCGCTCCGGCACAATCCCACATAGTAGAATCTCTACTGATGTCCCCGGAAGCAGCCAGCGCCGTCTCGCATCGCGCCACCCAACTGGAAAGTGCTCTGCGGAAAGTGATTCGCGGCAAAGACGATGTGGTTCGTCTGGCCGTGGTTTCCCTCCTGGCGCGTGGGCATTTGCTGATCGAAGGCGTACCCGGCGTCGGCAAGACCACACTAGGCCAGGCATTGGCGCGCGCGCTCGATTGCAGTTTCCAGCGAGTGCAGTTCACCAGTGACATGTTGCCGTCGGACGTTCTCGGGATCTCGATCTACTCCGCCGTTGAGCAGCAGTTCGAGTTCAAGCGCGGGCCGGTCTTCACCAATGTGTTGTTGGCCGATGAAATCAACCGCACGACGCCGAAAACTCAGTCTGCGTTGCTGGAGGCGATGAACGAAGGCCAGGTGACGGTGGATGCGCACTCCCATCCTCTTCCGCAACCGTTTCTGGTGATCGCCACGCAGAACCCCGTCGAACACCATGGAACGTATCCCCTCCCCGAATCGCAGCTCGATCGATTTCTGATGCGGGTGCGCATGGGCTATCCCGACAGCAACGCCGAGCGCGAGATTCTCCGCTCCGAAGCCGGCGCGGCGAAACTAGATAGCATGCGCCCGGTGCTCACTGGCGCCGATGTGCTGGAGTTGCAGCAAGCGGTCACTCAGGTGCGCGTCGACGACTCGCTGGTTGGCTATGCCCTCGCCATTGTCATGAAGACGCGCGCGTCGGAACACTTCTCCTTGGGAGTTTCCCCGCGCGGCTCGCAGATGCTCTACCGCGCTGCCCAAGCGATGGCCTTTCTCGATGGCAGGACTTTTTGTACCCCGGAAGATATCAAGCCGCTGGTAGTGCCGGTATTCGCTCACCGGGTTGTGGTCAATGGGCTATACTCTTCCACCCTGAAGAAGTCGGAACAAGCCGAGCAGGTGATTCAGGAGATCGTGGACGGCACGCCCGTGCCGATGTAAAGCAGTTCTCGGTTGCCGGTTCCCAGTTCTCGGTTGCAGCGTGATAATGTTTCGTTATGTCTTTTCTGCGGTATCTCATGGTGCTGTCCCTGGTGGTGTGGCTGGGCGGGCTGATCTTTTTCGCCTTTGCGGTCGCCCCGGCTGCGTTCGCGGTGCTGCCCACGCGGCATCTGGCCGGCAACGTAGTGGGGCGAACTCTCGGCGTTCTGCACTGGATGGGCATCGTCTCGGGACTTGTTTTCCTGGCCAGTTCGCTACTGTTTGCCCGATTGACCCAGGGCAACCCGCACGTTTTTTCCGCTCGCAACCTGGTGATTGTGCTCATGCTCGCACTGACACTGATCTCGCAGTTCGGCATCATCCCGCGAATGGATACGCTGCGGGCCTCGATAGGCGAGATTGACTCCGTGCCTCCCGATAATCCCGCTCGTATGCAGTTCGACGCCTTGCACGTGTGGTCAACCCGGGTGGAGAGTGGAGTGCTGTTGCTGGGTTTGGCGGTTGTGTATCTGACGGCATCCCTATGAAAACCGGAATCATTGGCCTGCCGCAGGTGGGCAAGACATCTCTGTTTCGCATTTTGACCAAGGCGAATCTTTCCCCCTCTGCGTACACGAATCCTCGGGAAGCGCATGTGGGCGTGGTCAAAGTACCCGACGATCGTCTCGACCGCCTGGCCGCGATGTATAACCCGAAGAAGCTTACCCATGCTTCGGTGGAATACGTGGACGTCGGCGCGATCGGGGAGGAAGCGCTGAAAGAAACTGCTTACATCGGGCATCTGCGGACCGTGGATGCGCTGGCCCACGTGATCCGCGCCTTTGACGACCCCGCGATCCCGCACGTTGGCCCCGTCGACCCCTTGCGTGACGTGAAGAACGTTGAATTCGATCTCATGGTCAGCGATCTTGGCCAGATCGAGAAGCGGCTGGAGCGACTCGAAAAGGATCTGAAGAAGATGCGCTCGGCCGACCTGGAGAAAGAGTTTGATCTGCTCCGGCGCGCCAAGACTCACCTGGAGACCGACCGCCCGTTGCGGGAAATGGGAATGACGCCAGAAGACAAGAAACGCCTTAGGGGATTCATGTTTCTCAGCGAGAAACCGCTCCTCTGTGTGCTGAATGTGAATGAAAGTTCCCAGCTCGGGAAGGACCTGGAGCTGGCAATCGAAAAGTACAAGCTGACGGAAGTAGCGGCGAAGCCTAACGCGGCGGCGGCCGCGATCTGTGGCAAGGTGGAGGCCGAACTGGCGGAAATGAACGACGCCGACGCGGCAGAATTCCTGTCGAGTTATGGCCTCAAAGAAAGCGGCCTGGTGCGCCTGATTCGAACCACGTATGCCCTGCTTGGGCTCATCTCATTTTTCACTGCCGGTGAGGACGAATGCCGCGCCTGGACGATTCCGGTTCATACTCGCGCGGTTGAAGCCGCCGGGGCCATTCACTCCGATCTGGAAAAGCATTTCATTCGCGCCGAGACCATCCGCTGGGACCAACTTCTGGACGCCGGATCGGAAGCCAATGCCCGCGCCCGCGGGACGCTGCGTCTGGAGGGGAAAGATTACATTGTGCAGGACGGCGATGTAATGCACATACGGCACAGCGGATAAACCAGTTCTCGGTTCTCAGTGTTCAGTTGTCGCAGCTTTCATTCGGGGAAGCTGCGAGGATTGGGTGATGGGACAGTCTTATCGAGAATTGATTGCATGGCAAAAAGCCATGGACTTTTGATGGACGTCTATGGAGCCACCAAGCTTTTTCCTCGAGACGACACTTACGGTCTAGCCAGCCAAATACGCCGAGCCGCTGTGCTCATTCCTTCCAATATCGCCGAAGGACAAGCGCGGTTCTCCGCCCAAGAGTTTCATTTTTTTCTAGGCGGCGCCCGCGGCTCTTTGGTCGAGGTTGAAACCCAATTGATGATTGCTCAAAACTTGTCCTACATAGCTCCCGACCACGGCAAGAAAATGCTCGATAAAGCCGCCGAACTTGGCAAAATCCTGAACGGGCTGATCGGCGCGATCAGACCCGCTGCCTGAGAACCGCGAACCAAGAACTGACAACTGGTATCATCCTCTGGCAAGCATGCATCCCATCGTACTCAGTCTGCTCCTCGGGCTTAGCGCGTCGCTGGCCAACGTGTTCGGCGGAGCAATCATCGTACAGAAGCACTGGGATCGCTCCTACCTTAGGTACTTTATTGCGCTGGGCGCGGGCTTCATGCTGGCCACAGCGATCGTGGAGGTTTTCCCTGCCAGCCTGGAGCTGCGCGGAAAGAGCGCCGCGTTCCTGGTTCTGGTGGGGTACCTGATCGTTCATTTCTTCGAACACACGGTCACCCCACACTTTCATTTCGGCGAAGAAACCCATAAGGATCAATTCGTTCACACTCACAAGGGATACTCGGTCCTGCTCGGCCTCAGCATTCACACATTCTTTGACGGTATCGCGATCACCTCCGGCTTCCTGGTTTCGAATTGGCTGGGATGGATTATTTTTCTGGCCATCTTCCTGCACAAGATTCCCGAAGGCTTCACCATCACATCGGTGATGCTGGCCAGCGGTCAAAGCCGGAGCACGGCATGGGGAGCTTCGATGCTCCTGGGCGCGGCCACGTTTGCGGGGGTTCTGACGATGGCACTGTTGCGGCGCGAGGTGAGTTTTGGGCTGCCACTATCGGCGGGAGTGACGATCTACGTAGCCGCATCCGACTTGATACCCGAGGTGAATCGCGAACCCGGGGCACGGATGGCCCTGGTGGTATTTCTGGGAGTTGGAATGATGTTCGTGTTAGACCAGCTTTTCCACGTCCGCTAGCGTCACTCCACCGTATGCTTCGCGGTATAGCCCTCGCGGGCGATGATCTGATATTTCACGTCCTTGCCTTTTTGGTCCCTGATCTTAAGCGGGCCGCCGTCGGGCGCCACCACTTCGACTTTCAGCTTGCGGTAGGTTCCGTCGAGCTTGGGGTTCGTGGGGTGATAAGCGATCTGGTACTGATTGCGAATGTCTCCAGCGATATCGTGGAAGATTTCCGGGTATTCGGCCTGAAAGCGGGGCTGATATAAGCGGCCTCCCGTGAGACGGGCGAAGGTCTGTAGTTCGTTGTCCGCCTGCAGGTAGTCGATGGGAGTAACCGGAATCATACCGCGGGTATAGCGGGTACAATGCCGTACTTCACACCAGTTCCGCAGGGTCCAGCCTACGCTAATGGGAAAGATAGTTATGTCTTTTGTGTTCTTGACTTTCTTCGTGATCTGGTCCAGGTTCAGCTTGCTGAAGCTATCGATTCCCGTGGTAACCAGAATGATGTACTTGTGTCCTTCGATGCGGTCAAGCCGGTCCAGCGTGTCATACAAAGCGTCGAACATGTTTGTTTCCGAAAAGCCGGGGATGCGCAACATGTTCAGGCCGCCCACAAGCGCAGCTTTGTCCTGGGTAAAGTCCACCAGGATCTGCGGTTTCATGTCGTAATATTCGAGCGCCACCCAGTCATCCTTCTTCAAACTCTGGACGAAGGCGTAGGAAGCCTGCAGCGCATCGATCATGAATTCATAGTTGGTGGCGGCGTATTCCACCAGCAACACGGCAGTGATGGGCGCGTCTGAAATATTGAAGTTGCTGATGGTCTGGGCTGTCCCATCCTCATAGATCCGGAAGTTGTCCTTCTTCAACTGAGAGATGAATTGGCCATCTTTGGTGGTGACCATCACCGGGACTTCCACCAAGGGCACGTTCACCTGGATGGAATAGTCAGGCATGCCCTCGACCGCTTTGGGCTTGGTCGGCGGAGGCGGAGGCGGAGGTTCATCCTTTTTCTTGGGGATGGCATAGGGGCCGATATCGCCATTCGGTCCACCCGCCTCGGGAGGAGCCTGGGTCTGTTGCCCATTCGGCGACGGAGACTGGTCCTGCGCCTGCAACGGCAGCGTCGAGCCAAGAGCAACTCCCAACACTAGCGTTAACAATGATGTACAAAAAATTGCGGGGGGGACGGCTTGCTTTGGACTAGCAGAAAACATTGAAGACCTCGGAAAACCCTGTGCTAGTATAGACGCAGAGCTTCGCGATTGGGATGTTTTGCTGGCTTTTACTTTCCCTCTCCCACCTGGCAAAGTGCATGACAAGGCGCGAAGTGTAACTCCTTGGTTCTGGGTCAGTTTGGCGGCCCTGTGGGTGTCCTGGAATGAGACAAGTAGTTCTCGTCACTGCGCTGTCCTGCCTTCTTCTTCCGCTGCTAACGTTCGCTCAACCTCCCAAACCTGTCGAGACCATCCCGATTAGCCAGGTCCATGCCGGAATGCGGGGCGTAGCCTACACGGTCTTCCAAGGCACGAAGCCCGAGGCCATGGACGTGGAAGTGCTTGGGGTGCTGAAGAATGCGAACGGCCCGAAGGGTGATGTCATCCTGGTGCGGCTGGGCGGCGCGAAGGTCGAATACACTGGAGTGGTGGCCGGGATGAGCGGCAGCCCGGTTTATCTGGATGGAAAACTGGCGGGTGCAGTCGCCTTCCGCATCGGCGAATTCTCCAAGGAGCCGATCGCCGGCGTTACACCGATCGCAGAAATGCTCGAGATAAGCGCCCTCGATCATACTCCCGCGGCAGTTCCGCTTGAAGCCAAGACCGGGGTACACTCGTCCAGCAAAACGGCCAGCCCGGGGGTTGGGCCGTTGCCGGTTCAGGATTTTGCCAACTATCTGAAACCTATTGAGACTCCTCTGGTTTTCAGCGGCTTCTCGCAAGACACAGTACAACTATTCGCCGCCAAGTTTGCGGCTGTGGGAATTGTGCCGGTAATGGGCGCGGGCTCGGTAAGTGACGAGAAGCAGCCGCAACCCTTGGAGCCGGGATCTGCGGTGAGTGCGATCCTGGTGCGCGGCGACATGGACATTGCGGCCACCTGCAGTGTGACCTACATGGACGCCGAGCATCTTTTGGCCTGCGGCCATCCCCTGATGCAATTCGGCATGGTCGATCTTCCCATGACCAAGGCGCAAGTCCTGGCCACTCTGCCGTCTCCTCTCAATGCGTTTAAGATCGTAAATGCGACGGAAGCAGTCGGCGCCTTTGTGCAGGACCGCCATACCGGAATCCTGGGCGAGTTCGGCAAGAAACCGGACATGATCCCGGTCACCCTCACTATTCATGGGGAATCCAGCGACAAGCAATTCCACTATGAAGTCCTGAACAACGCCCGCCTGAGCCCGGTGGCGATGATGGCCACCGTCTTCAACGCTCTGCACGGCATTAACGAATACGGCGAGGAAACCACCTACCACATGAACGGGCGTATCAACGTGGATGGCTATCCAGACGTCGCCATGCAAGACATGTTCGCCGCAGTGGACGGAGGGCAGCCGGGCGCCATGTTGGCTGCGCTCTCCCTGGGTGAGCGTTTCAGCCGCATTTACGACAATCCTTACAGCATGCCGGAGATTCGCGGCGTGCATCTCGACTTCGATATCGTTCACGAACGCCGCTGGGCTCGCCTGGAAAGTGCGCGAACCGACCTGACCGAAGCGCGGCCGGGCGAGGACATCATGATCGAAGCCATGCTGCGGCCCTACCGCGGTGAAGGCGTAGTGCAGCACATCCCGATTCGCATTCCCACGTCCACTTCCAAGGGGCCTCTTCGTATCCTGGTAAGCGACGGTGACACGTTGGATCATCTGCGGCACGGCTCATCTCTGCTGGCTCGCAAGCTGGATCTGGCGTCGACCATCGCCTCGCTGAATAAAGAACATGTCAACAATCGGGTTTACGTTTCGTTGTTGGAAGCGGATCCCGAAGCCACGATCGCCGACAAAGTCATGCCGTCCCTGCCACTCTCCATCATGAACGTGATGGACGGAATGCGTGGTACCCAGGACATGGTGGTATCGAATGAGTCTTCGGTGAACGAGGCCGCCACACAGCCGCTGGATTACGTCGTCGCCGGAGCGCAAGTGCTGACGATTAACGTGAAGTAATTCATCTTTCATCAAGCGCAGCAATTCGATTCGCTCGCGAATCGAATTGCGGAGTCGAAGGACCCCTTGCCAGCCTGCGCTGAGGTTGACGCATCAAGGCATTCGCACTGTGGTATTCAGGGAGAATTCCCTGAAGCGCCGTCGCGAGGGTCTAGGAACGCGGAGTCCTTCGACTACGGGAATGCTTCGCGTTGCGAAAGCATTCCCTGCGCTCAGGACGACAACGTGGGTAGAGTGTCGGCGATCATTTTCCGGGCACTCCTGTGCTAACCTGAGTCTTTCCTCCCTACTTCGCGCATGAGGTCTCATCTTGCAGATCGGCCGTGGTAAGTTGTTCGCCGTTTGTTTTTGGCTTGTCCTGCTCCCGACTCTCGTCCACGCCCAAGGCACACGAACCTGGGAACAATCGAAATTCGACGACCTGATTAAGGGCACTGCCGAGGGAATAGCCATCCGCAGTGGTGGAGGCCTCGAACTGGCTCCGGATTTCAAGTCGCTGGCCACCACTCCCTCAACCTACATCTGGTCGATTGCGGCGGATCGCGATGGCATTCTCTACGCCGCCGCCGGGTCGCCGGCTCGTGTGTACCGCATCACGCCCGACGGGAAATCGACGGTGATCTTCGAGCCGCAGGAGCTGCAGGTACAAGCCCTGGCGGTGGACAAAAGCGGTGTCATCTATGCCGCAACCAATCCAGACGGCAAGATTTATAAACTCGAACACGGAAGTCCTACGGTCAGCAAACCCGCCGAAACGCAAACCAAACCCAGCCCGCTGGCTCGAGGCTGGAGTTCCTCGGTTTATTACAATCCCGACAGCAAGTACATATGGGACCTGGCTCTGGACGCTTCCGGCAACCTTTATGCGGCAACCGGCGATAAGGGACAGATCCTGCGAGTGACCCCGAAGGGGGAGCACACGGTCTTTTTCAAAAGTGACGAAGCCAATATCCGCGTGCTGGCATTCGATACTAAAGGCAACCTGATCGCGGGGTCAGACGGCAGTGGCTTGGTCTATCGAGTCACACCGAACGGAGATGGATTCGTCCTATACAGCGCGCCCAAGAAGGAGATCACAGCTCTCGCCGTCGACAAGGATGGCAACATTTACGCCGCCGGTGGAGGCGAAAAACGTTCCGCGAGCGGCTCAACCGGCTTTTTCACGGCGCCAGTCTCGATGCCCGCGGCGAGCCCCTCCACGGGACCGCAAACTGGAATTACCATCACCAGCTCCGGTCCGAGCGCTCCGCCGGCTGCGATCAGCTTTCCGAGCGCTGGAAGCGCGGCCACCGGCGGATCGGAAGTGTACCGCATCGCCCCGGACGGCTCTACCACCCGCGTGTGGAACTCGAAGGAAGACCTGGTCTATGCGCTGGCGTTCGACTCGCAGGGCCGGCTCCTGGCGGGATCGGGCAATCGGGGACACATCTTCGCCATCAGCGGCGAAGATCAATTCATCGATCTGGTGAAAGCCAGCGCCAGTCAGGTGACGGCCTTCGCCGGCGCCCCGGGCGGGGGACTTTATGCCTCTACCAGCAATCTGGGGAAGGTGTTTCTATTGAGCGCCACTCCGGCTTTGGAAGGCAGTTACGAGAGCGACGTTTTCGACGCGCACATTTTCTCCCGCTGGGGACGGGCCGAGTTTCGCGGCGCCGGCAATGTCGAACTGTTTGCCCGCAGCGGCAACGTGGATAATCCCGACCGTAACTGGAGTCACTGGGAGAAAATCGATCTCCAAAAAGACGCAGCTGTGGGCGTTCCAGCAGCGCGATTCGTGCAGTGGAAGGCGGTTCTGCACGCCGGCAATCCTGAGCCGCAAGTACAGAGTGTTTTGCTCAACTATCTGCCAAAGAACGTAGCTCCCGACTTTGACGATGTCGCCGTACAGGTGGGTGTGCGGTACCAATCTCTGCCCAAGACGCCGGGTACAGATATGGCCAGTGGACAACAACGCTTTGACACCCCGCCGCCGACTACTCGCGACCGTGATTCCATCGGCGTGAAGTGGAGCGTGCACGACGATAACGATGACCAGATGGTGTACACGGTCTATTGCCGCGGCGAAGGGGAAACCCGCTGGCTGCTGCTCAAGGACAATCTGACGGACAAGTTCTACTCCTTCGATGCTTCCCTTTTGCCGGACGGCGGATACACCGTCGAAGTAATGGCATCGGATGCGCCCTCGCATTCTCCCGGCGATGCTCTCACCGCTACCCGGGAAAGCGCCCGCTTCGAAGTGGACACCACCCCTCCACGGATCGAGGATCTGAAGGCCTCGGTGGAAGGCGCGCAGATCCACATCGTTTTTCGAGCGACGGACAGTTTTTCTCCCATCAAGCGCGCGGAGTTTTCGGTGGACGCCGAAGACTGGCAGTTTGTGGAGCCGGCGGGACAGCTCTCCGACTCGAAGGCCGAGACCTATGATTTTCGGCTGCCGGTGCCGCCTGCGTCGGCGGGTCAGTTCGAACATGTGGTCGTGGTCCGAGCCTACGATCGATACGACAACATGAGCTCCGCAAAATTCGTAATCCGCGGGAAATAGGCCGGATCAAGTCTCTGTAGATTGGGTGGAGAATCCCCGCACTTGCCCGGCCTGGCGCAACTCGGGAAAGATCCAGGCCCAGAGGCCAATCACGACCAACGTTCCCACCCCACCCAAAATGACCGCCGGAACAGTCCCAAACCAGTGAGCGGTCAGGCCGGACTCGAATTCTCCCAGCTGATTGGAGGCGCCGATGAATAGCATGTCGACGGCGTTCACCCGTCCGCGCATCTCGTCCGGCGTACCGAGCTGCACCAGGATGGCGCGAATGACCACGCTGACCATGTCCGTGGCGCCGACCAGAAAAAGCGAAACCAGCGATAGCACCAGACTGCGCGAGATACCAAAAATGATGGTGAACACGCCGAATCCGGCCACGCACCACAGCATGGTTGGCCCCACCCGGCTCTTCAGCGGGCGATGAGCCAGCAGCAGCGCCATCACCCCTGCGCCCACTCCGGGAGCGCTGCGCAGGAGGCCGAGGCCCCAGGGCCCGGTCTTCAGAATCTCCCGCGCATAGACCGGCAGCAATGCCACCGCTCCTCCCAGCAAGACCGCAAACAGGTCCAGAGAAATTGAGCCCAAGACAAGCTTCTGGTGCCAGATATAGCCGAAGCCCGCTAAGACTGTCTTGAGACTGGTAGGCTCGCGCTTGCGGGCCATCGTCTGGGCCTTGATCCTCACCGTGGAAGCCATGGCTGCCAGCGCGACGAACGTGGAAGCGGCATACACGGCGGACGGGCCGCGAAAGAAGGCATACAACAGGCCGCCGATGGAAGGCCCCAAAATTGTTGCTGCCTGGAAGATGCTGGAATTCCAAGCTACCGCATTGGCGAAATGTTCTTCTGGCACAAGTTGTGGCAACAGAGCGCGGGTGGTGGGAAAGCTGAACGAACGGACCGTCCCCAGCAGAATCAGCACACCGTAGATGGGATAAATCGATGGCTGGCTACGGAGCGATAGGGCCAGCAGGAGAGCGGCGCACGTGGTAAAGCCAGCGTAGCAGATCATCAGAATGCGGCGCCGATCCCAACGATCCACGGCATGACCAGCAACCAGAAAGAAGGCGACGCCGGGAAGAAACTGAGCCAGCCCCACTAATCCCAGATCAAGCGCACGATGCGTGATCTCGTAAACCTGCCATGCTACCGCAACCGACTGCATTTCCAAGGCGACCACGATAAAGAAGCGGGCGAACTGGAAAATGGTGAAATCGGGATAGGTAAAGGCGGCGCGCCCGGCAAGCCTGGGATCGGAGGGAGAAGCCATCCCTTTTAACTTTGCCACAAAACTCTGTTCCCCACCACGGACCACGGGAAAATTGAGACAATCACTCGATGATCCGGTGGCTGAATTTACTGGGATGGTGGGCCTGCGCGGTCTATTCGACCATTCCCTGTTTCTGGCTTCTGATTCATCCGCGGGCGGGTTACTGGCGATCACGGAACCGGTCACCGTATCGGATTCTGCTGCCGGTCTGGGTTGGCATGTGGGTGGTGGTGGCAGGAATTACGGCGCACTGGCGGCTCGTCATAATCTATGAAAACCATTGGTTGTGGATTCCCGCAGCTACCCTGTTTGGGTTGGGAATATGGTTCTACTCGCACTCCAGCAAAGACTTCAGCGCGCGGCAACTGGGAGGATTGCCAGAAGTAGTCGCGGGACCTTGTGAGCAGCGATTGGTGACCACGGGGATTCGCGCTCACGTGCGGCATCCGGTGTATCTGGCGCATCTGTGTGAAATGCTGGCGTGGAGTGTGGGGACGGGGCTGGCGGTCTGTTATGGGCTGACCATGTTCGCCATGATCACGGGTGCTGTGATGATCCGGCTAGAGGATGAGGAATTGGGACAGCGATTCGGAGAGGAATACCAACGATACAAGGCGCAAGTGCCCGCCATCGTCCCCAAGCTGGTCGGATGGGAGTAACGGCGCAACGGACGATTACACCACCGAACAGGCAATTCCACCTATGCTCGTCGGAAGATGCCATTCGTTACCCTCGCAGCGTGCACCGTATAATTCGTAGCAGTGGCTCGCGCCCACAGGCAAAGGGCCATCGACAGCCCTCATGCGCTTTGAACTCTTTATCGCCTCCCGTTATCTTCGCGCCAAACGGCGCCAGGCTGTGATCGGGATCATCACCGGCATCTCCATCGCTGGAGTGGCCGCCGGGGTGGCGTCCCTGATCATTGCGCTGGCTATCAACAACGGATTCCGGCGAGATCTGCAGGAGAGCCTGCTGCGCTCTACCTCACACGTAAACCTGCTGCGGGTGCAGAACGACGGCATTCGGGACTGGCAGCCGCTGATGGAGCGTCTGTCCAAGGAGCCACATGTGGTCGCGGCGGCTCCGGCGATCTATGAGCAGGTGCTGGTATCGCGCGGACCGCGGGCGCGAGGCGCGGTTTTGAAAGGCCTGATCCCGGCCGATGAGCGCAAGGTCAGCGATTTACTCAAGACGGTCACCCAAGGATCGGCAGACGCGTTGGAGGAAACGCCCAGTGTGGCTCCTCCGGTTGAAAACGGGGCCAGGAGTGTCCGCGCCACACAATCCCAGGCGAGTCCGTCTCCCGACGCTTTGCAGGATGTCGAGCAACGAGTTGCCGAAATGCCTCCTATTATTCTGGGCAAAGAAATGGCGGATGAACTGGGGGCGAATCTCGGTTCGGTGGTGCTGGTCACCAGCCCGCAGGGGGAACTCACACCGTACGGCATGGTTCCCAAGTACAACCGGTTTCGGGTGGCGGGGATCTTCAACTCGGGCTTCTATGACTACGACAGCGCCTGGGCATTCATTCGGCTCGGAGACGCGCAGCGGCTGTTCGGCCTCGGCGACGAGATTTCCGTGATCGAGTTCAAGGTCGATGACATCTACAAAGCTGATCAAATCGGCCGGGAGATCGAGCAGGCGTCGGGCAGCGGGTTTATGACCACCAACTGGATGGAACAGAATAAGGCGCTGTTCCGCGCCCTGCGGCTGGAGCGGGTGGTCACCTTCATCACCATAGGCCTAATTGTTTTTGTGGCGGCTCTGAACATTCTCATCTCGTTGATCATGATGGTGATGGAGAAGACTCGCGATATTGCGGTGCTAATGTCGATGGGCACCCGCAAGTCCCAGGTGCGGCGCATCTTCATCGCGCAAGGAGTATTGATCGGCGTCATCGGCACGGCGATCGGACTGCTGCTTGGCTACGCACTTTCCTCGTTTGGTGGGCACTACCGCCTGCTCGCCCTGGCTCCCGAGGTTTATTCGATCGACTATGTGCCGTTTGCGCCGCGGACCATGGACGGTGTCTTGGTGGCTGTGGTGGCAATTGGAGTCTCCCTGGTCGCAACGGTTTATCCCTCTTGGTCGGCGGCGAGGATTCTGCCAGCAGAGGCATTGCGTTACGAGTAAGAACGCGCGGTCCCCTTGCGGTGCCGTACAAGCTATGGCGCCCCTGCTACATGGGGAGTGACCGAGGTCACATTCCTGTTGCTCCCTTCTGGCGTACAGTTTGCTCTATAGAGACCTAAGGAGGAAGTTACGGCGAAGCACTGGCTTGCCACTCGTGCTTTAATGGGATCGGGAAAGCTCGCCGAGTGATCGGCTTGGGCCGATTCTGAGACTAGGAGCACGGCAGTTGCATCTAATGGACAAGCCTATGGTTAGGATCGAAGGCCTGCAAAAGGTTTTTCGATCGGGCAAAACAGATTTGGTGCTCTTTGACAACTTATCGTTCGAGGTGGCAGCCGGGGAGATGCTGGCCATCGTCGGCCAATCAGGAGCCGGCAAGAGTACCCTCCTACACATCGTGGGCGCTCTTGATAGGGCTTCTGCTGGTGACGTATACTGCGCGAACTTGCAGTTGAGTTCGTTGTCGGAAGACGCCGCTGCCGAGTTTCGTAACCGGGAAATCGGCTTCGTTTGGCAGTTCCACTACCTGTTGCCTGAGTTTACGGCGCTGGAAAACGTGGCGATGCCGCTTCTGCTCAGGGATTCTCCCAGACTGAAAGCGGAAGGGGAGGCTTTGCGCTGGCTTCGTGAGGTGGGTTTGGAAGCACGCTCTCATCACCGTTCCGGAGAACTCTCCGGAGGAGAGCAGCAGCGCGTGGCTCTGGCACGGGCTCTGATCACCCAGCCGAAACTCCTGCTGGCAGATGAGCCCACTGGAGACTTGGACAGTCGCACCGCGGATTCGGTGTTTGAATTGATCGCGAAGTTGCATCGCGACTGCCAGTTGACCTCTCTGATTGCCACTCACAATTTGGCTTTTGCGCGCCGCTGCCATCGGGTGTTACGGTTGCAGAACGGGCACATCGAAGAGGTGGCGCCAGCGACGTTACCGGTATAGCACGATGCGGCGATTGACTTTTGCCGCGGAGGCCGGAATGATGGGCAATTGATTCTGAAGCCGCAAACCGGCAGGCATGAAGTTGCAAGCAGTTGCGGTGAAAAAGCGATGGGGTGGCTTTGGTAACTGAATCTAATAGAGCGATCGAACGATAATGGATGGTGCAAGTCATGGCACCTCGATTGCATTTGTGAACCAAGGGCCAAGGGGTTCCGGGAGACGGCGCGGCCAAGCTGGAGCGATGGCCTCACAGGAGCTCAGGGGGTAGGGCGATATGTTTGAACGCTATACGGAGAAAGCAAGGCGCGTTATCTTTTTCGCGCGTTATGAGGCCAGCCAGTTTGGGTCTCCTTATATCGAGACGGAGCATCTGCTCCTGGGACTCCTGCGCGAAGACAAAGCCCTAACCAATCGTTTCCTGCGCTCGCACGCCTCGGTCGAATCTATACGCAAGCAGATCGAGGGGCACACCACCATCCGCGAGAAAGTCTCTACTTCCGTAGACTTGCCGCTGAGCAACGAATGCAAGCGGGTGCTGGCTTATGCGGCCGAAGAAGCGGAGCGGTTATCCCACAAGCACATCGGGACCGAACATCTGCTATTGGGCTTGCTGAGGGAAGAAAAGTGCTTCGCGGCTGAGATTCTGCACGAGCGCGGCCTGCGGCTTTCGACCATCCGCGAGGAATTGGCCCGCACCAGCCAGGAAAAAGCTCAGCCCCAGCGCCAGCGCGAGTCTTCTCTATTGAGCGAGTTCTCCCGCGACCTGACCCAGGCCGCCATGGACACCCAGCTCGACCCCCTGGTGGGACGCGAGGGCGAACTGGAGCGAGTTGTCCAGATTCTCTGCCGCCGCACCAAGAACAATCCGGTTCTGATCGGCGAGCCCGGCGTGGGCAAAACGGCCATTGTCGAAGGATTGGCCCAGCGCATCGCCGATGGCGAAGTACCGTCCTTCCTCGCTGACAAGCGAATTCTGGCGCTTGATCTTTCCCTGATCGTAGCCGGAACGAAATACCGTGGCCAGTTTGAAGAGCGGCTGAAGACCATCATGAAAGAACTGATGGAATCGCAGAATTCCATCATCTTTATCGACGAGTTGCACACCCTGGTGGGCGCAGGTTCGGCGGAGGGTTCGCTCGACGCCGCCAACATTCTGAAACCGGCGTTATCCCGGGGTGAGATTCAGTGCATTGGGGCGACCACGCCCGGCGAATATCGCAAGTCGATCGAGAAAGACCGGTCGCTAGAGCGGCGTTTTCAAGCCGTGAAAGTTCCGCCGCCGGATGAAGTCAACGCCACCAAGATTCTGTTTGGGATCAAAGACCGGTACGAGAAGTTTCACGCGGTCACTTACACCGACGAGGCCATCAACTTCGCGGTATCGCACTCGAACCGTTATATTCCCGACCGCTTCCTGCCCGACAAGGCAATTGACCTGGTCGACGAAGCGGGGGCGCGCGTGAAGCTGCGTCAGACTTCGCTGCCGGAAGAGATCACGGAAGTTCAGAAGCGGATCAAGTTCATCGTCCACCGTATGGAGAACGCCATCGCGAACCATGAGTTCGAGAAGGCGCGCTTCTACTCGGACGAAGAACGCAAGGAGCGCGAAAACCTGCGCGCTCTTCGCGAAAAATACCACCTCGATGAGTCCTCCACCGGCGTTGTCGGTCGGGAGGACATCGAGGATGTGGTATCGCGCTGGACCGGCGTGCCCATCACCGCCATCAAGGAAGAAGAATCGCAGAAGCTGCTGCGCATAGAGGAAGAGCTGCACAAGCGTGTGATCTCGCAGGATAAGGCGATCAGCGCTCTGGCTCGCGCCATCCGCCGCAGCCGCGCCGGCTTGAAGAACCCGAACCGGCCGATCGGATCATTCCTGTTCCTCGGGCCTACGGGTGTCGGCAAAACTGAAGTTGCGCGCACTTTGGCGCAGTTCATGTTCGGCACCGAGAAGTCGCTGATCCGCTTCGATATGTCCGAGTTCATGGAAAAGCATTCGGTCTCTAAGCTGATCGGCTCGCCTCCGGGATACGTGGGCTACGAAGAGGGCGGCCAGCTTACCGAGCGCGTGAAACGTGCGCCGTATTCGGTGGTTTTGCTGGACGAAATCGAGAAGGCGCATCCCGATGTCTTCAATATCCTGTTGCAGGTGTTTGAAGACGGCCAGCTTACTGACGGGCTGGGCAATACGGTCGACTTCAAGAACACGATTCTGATCATGACCTCGAACATCGGGGCCCGGCATTTGCAGAAACGCGAAGGCCTGGGCTTCCAGTCGTCGCAGGAAGACATGATTTCGGGCAAGGTCGAAGACCTGGTCAAGAACGAAGTCAAGCGCACCTTTAATCCCGAGTTCCTGAACCGGCTGGATGAGATCATTATCTTCAACGCGCTCAGCGAAACGGATCTGATCCAGATTCTCGAACTCATGGTCAGCCAGCTGAACCAGAACCTGGCGCAGAAGTCGATCACCGTCACGGTGACCGACGAGGCCAAGAAGTGGATTCTGAACCAGACACTCACCGACCGCAGCTATGGCGCCCGTCCGCTGCGCCGGGCCTTGCAGAAGTACATCGAAGACCCGCTGTCGGAAGCGCTGATCCAGGGCACGATCACCACCCGGCCGGCGTTCATCGAGGTCTTCCTCGAGGACAACAAGCTGTACTACCGTCCGGTGGACTCGGAAAAGGCGGAAGCGGTGTTGTTGTACGAGAACAGTTAACCAGCTCTCAGCCTCAGCTTTCAGCCGTCAGCTTCTTGCTGGCGGCTTTTGCTTTTGCGCTGCTGTCCGTGTGTGGACGGGCGCCCTCGCCCGTCCAGGCCGAGCAACGCTCGGCAGGTGCCAGTTAGCGTCGGCAGGGGGTTATAGTGTCAGGTGAGGAGTGTTCCATGACTGGATTGATCCGCGTTGGCAAACAAATCTTGGTTTCTATGGGATTGCTCGCCCTCACGGGCGGTTTCGTGACCGCCCGGAGCCAGCAGGTTCCCGACCCGCATCAGGTTCCCGTGATGGACGGCGAGGCTGGCCCCTGTTCGGTCGCGTTTACTGTGACTGACGAGAATGGCGCGCCAATCTACGACGCCCGAATCAAGGTTCACATTGAGTACGGGTTCGCCGGTGTCCGCAGGCTCGATCTGGAAGCGGCCACCAATATCGATGGCAAGACGCAATTTAAGGGGCTCCCGCAGAAGGTCAAAGGCAAGATTCTGAATTTCGTTGGCTCGCAGGGCAAGCGAGAGGGTTCGGCGGTTTACGATCCAGCCACAAATTGCAGCGGGACGAACAGCTCTATCGTTCTGCGGGAAAGCAAATAGTCCGAGACTCCACGCCGCCCCACACGGGCGGGGACGCTCGCGGCTACATCTTGCGACCTTTACCTTCTTTGAGTAATCCAAACGCACAATCGGAGCGGCTCGTCATGGACAAGGTCAATATCGCTGAGAAATTCGCTCAGATCCACGAGTACTGGAAGCCCTATATCGGCGCCGAGCTTAACGGCCAGCACGTCAAGCTGGATAAGCTGAAAGGCGAGTTCGTCTTTCATCATCACGAGCATGAGGACGAGATGTTTCTGGTGGTCAAGGGCCGCTTCCGCATGGAGTTCCGCGACCGGCAGGTCTGGATCGAAGAGGGCGAGTTCATCGTCGTGCCGCGCGGCGTCGAACACAAGCCGGTTGCCGATGAAGAATGCTGGCTTCTGCTGTTCGAGCCAGCGTCCACGTTGAACACCGGTAACGTGGTGAATGACCGCACGATACGCGATTTGGAGCGAGTGTGACATCCGGTTCTCAGTCGCCCGTTATCTGTTCTCAGTGAATACTATGGAAGTGACCGTGTACTCTGCTTTCTGGTGCCCGGATTGCCGCGAGGCCAAGCGTTTCCTACGGGAGCACAATGTTCCGTTCAAAGAAATTGACATCGAGACCACCCCGGGCGCGGCGGACGAGGTAATAAAGCGCACCGGTCTGCGGGCCATCCCCCAGTTCGTCATCGACGGAGAATGGATACAGCCTTACCGTCCAGGCGAGGGCTTCCTTTACAAAGAGATGGCCAAACGCCTGGGGGTCGCCAATCGATGAGCCCTGCAAGCGACTCTTCTTCAACGAGATAGCCCTCCGCTCTAGACATGGCCCTTCCGTACCCTAGGAAATCCCTGGCTGGCACGAGAGTATTAGGGTTTACGGATTTGCCCGGCCGAAACCGAATCTCCCCCCGGAAACCGGTTTGTCCTTTATGGCGGAGATCGACCCACAGGTTTCAGAAGAACCAGTCTGCAGCGCCTGGCAACGGGCTGTGCAGGCTGCTTTCGGCGTGTTCCTGCTAGCCACCGTCGGGCTTCTGGTCCGCTACTATCCCGCGGCCAGGCAGGACGATCTGCAACAGCAAGTGCAGAAGCTCTCGCGGGAAGTGCAGCAACTCCGGCAGGAGCAAACCATGCCTGTAGTGGTCCTGAATCGCTACCGTAATTCTATCTGCTACATCTTTGGCATTTACCGGGTTGGCTTTGAGGGGCACGCGCCGGCACTGCGCGCCCGCATTTCCGGAACCGGGTTTGTCGTCTCCGACGGACTGCTGGCAACCAATCGGCATGTCGCCGAACCCTGGTACGAAGACCCTGACTCGACAGTTCTCATCAGCAAGGGCGCCACACCCCGGCTGGAAAAACTGGTTGCCTTCTTCCCCGGGCTGCCGGAACCGGTGAACATAACACCCGCCGCATTGTCGGCACAGGGGGACGTCGCCGTGTTGCACATCGACGACGCGCAGGTCGTGCGCCGGCTTCGGCCTCTGCCCTTGGCCGATGCGGTGCCGAGTCCGGGTGAACTGGTTTCTGTCGTCGGCTACCCCATGGGAGTGCTTGGTATGGTGGCAAAATCACCGCCCGCGGTATATGACCGTCTGGCCTACCGCCGTGACGATCAGGGCGCAGCCAGCGAGCTGGCAGCTCTGTCACTGATTCGACCGTCGGCCACCTGCGGACATTTAGGCGACGTGGTAGGCGACAAGCTTATCTACGATGCGCCCACCGCTCACGGAGCCAGCGGCGGCCCGGTATTCGACTCGCAGGGCGAGGTGATTGGGATTAACGCAGCCTACATCGACGGCTTTGCCGGAGGCACGCTGGGTGTCTCGGTGCGTGCGCTGCGACCTCTGATTGCGGCCGCCAAAGGGAAGCAACTCTAGCTCCTAGACCCTTCTGAGCTCCGCTTCTGAATCCACCCCGGCTCTCGTACATGTTCGTCATCCAAACGGCGTAGGCGTGCCGCCATGATGCCCGGCCTGCCCAAATAACCGACAACTCGCCGCGGATCTTTGCGATCGACCACCGGCAAGCGTCCAATGTTATTGCGTAGCATCTTGGCAGACGCATCGTGCAAGGACTCATCAGGGTAAGTGACAATCACGCTCCGAGTTCCCGCATCTAGAACTGTCATGGTTCCAGCCTCGTCTTGGTCGAGGGCCCGCAAGACATCTCCTCTGGTGATCAATCCCGCCAACTTTCCCGCCGCGTCGAGGATGACCATCCCCTGATGGCGGCTGACCTCGGGATCACGGCCTGCAATGCGATCCGACAGTTCACTCACCTTCATATCCGCAGGGAGCTTGGGGACTTCCTGCTCCATAGTCTCGACAACCCTCACCTGCTGCAGCACGTCGGCTTCGTAATCTTGATGAATGTGCAACCCGCGCCGCGCCAGCTTCTCGGTCATGATGGAGGCTCGCGGCATCAGGCGCATGGCAATACCGTCGGCAATCACACTCACCAGCATCAGTGGCAACACCGAGTTGTAGTCGCGAGTGATTTCGAAGGCAAAAATGATGAAGGCAAATGTAGCTCGCGACGCCGCGCCGAACACCGCTCCCATGGCAACCAGGGCAAACGCCCCTGCCGACAGATTTGCGGCCGGAAAAACCCGGTCGACGCCCATGGCATATATGCCGCCCATGGCCGCACTCGACATGAACATGGGAGCGAGCAATCCGCCGGAGGTTCCCGATCCTAGCGAAATTACGAGGGCCACAGCCTTGGCGACCATAACGATCAGCAGTAGTTTCCAAGCCAGGTTCGCGTTCAGAATGTCGCCGATAGTATCGTAACCGACGCCCAGAACCCGAGGCACGAAGTAGCCAATGATTCCCAGGCCAAGAGCACCAATAGCAGGCCACCACAGCTCATCCACCGGCAGTTTTTCGAACAGGTCTTCAGTAAAATAGAGCAGCTTGCTGAATCCCACCGCAGCCAATCCACAGACTATCCCCAAAACCAAGTAAAACGGCAATGCGCGGGGGATGCCGAAGTCCATCGTCGTTACTTTGAACATCGGGCCCGCACCCAGCAATTGCATGTGGACGGCGGTAGCCAGCGTGCTGGCAATCACCAGAGGAATGAACGACCGGGCCTTGAATTCAAACAAAAGCAGTTCGATAGCAAGGATCACGCCGGCAATCGGAGTGTTGAACGTCGCCGACATTCCCGCGGCGGCACCGCAAGCCAGCAATACCTTGCGCTCCGAAGCTGTCGTGTGGAAGGCCTGCCCGACCAGCGATCCGACCGCTCCGCCGGTTTGAATAATCGGGCCCTCGGCCCCAAAAGGTCCGCCGGTGCCAATCGCGATCGCCGCGGAAAGTGGCTTCAGAATTGCCACGCGCGGCTCGATGCGGCTGCGGTTGAACAAAACCGCTTCCATCGCTTCCGGAATCCCGTGCCCTTTGATTTTCGGCGTTCCATATTTTGCCATGAAGCCAACGATGATTCCGCCAATCACCGGAATTGGAATCACCCACAACCCGAGTTGGTTGTGACGCGCACTTAGGAATTCCGCCACGAAACGATGATAGAAAAAGATGTTGGTAAACAGCCCGATCAGCTTGTACAAGGCATACGCGATCAATCCGGCCAGCAGGCCGATTCCCGCAGCGAGAAAGGACATCAGGGCCATGCGGAACTGAGCGGGTTCTGCCAGTCGCACGTCTCCGACCTGCGCGCCGGTGGCTCCGATGGTGGCGGGGCCCGCATTCCCATTGCCTATATTTGGATTTTCTGCCATCCGTCACTTTCTCTTCGGGCTGTTTCGCGTAGCGGCTTTGGCCGGACCCACGCCTCCCCTTTGGCTCATGTTGATGGCACGCAAAAGCGCGGCGAGGAGGGCGGGCCCTTGGGTGCGTAGTTCCGTGCGATGATGCAGGGAAAGCTCTCTCAGGATCCGGACGCCCTTCGGGGTCAAGGCAAGCAGGACCTCGCGACGGTCTTCTCCTGCGCGCTGCCGGCGCACGTAGCCCCGAGCTGCCAGCCGGTTTGCCAGTTCGACCGTGCTGTGATGCTGAATCTGCAGCCGCTCGGCTAAATCTCCTATGCGTGGCCGAGCTCCTTTGGGAAGTCCTTTCAAGGCCAGCAACAACTGGTGCTGGTGCGGTTCCAGTCCGGCCTTCCGGGCAGCCTGTTCACTGAAGTGGAGAAAGCGGCGAATCTGGTAGCGCACTTCCGCCAGAGACTGATAGTCAGCCAAGGTGAGTGACCTGTCCATGCCGCGAAGTATATCGTACCAAGACTTGTTCTGACCCCAAGTAGATCGTATCACGACATATATAGTTCCGTGAAGAACCTGAACCCCATCATGAGTACGGGAGGATTGCAGGCAGCAAGGGCTGGCAGATGAGGCATCACTCCGTTTAGAATCCTTAGTCCTCTCAGTTCTGTATGAAGACGATGGAGGCCGGGCGTCCCCTCCCGGCTGGAGGGGCCAGAGGCCCATCCTCCATCGACATGGAAGAGGTGGATTCCGGTGATTCCACGCTATACCCGCCCGGAAATGGGCCGCATTTGGAGTGAAGAGAATCGCTTCCGCACCTGGCTGGCAGTGGAGGTGGCGGCCACGGAGACGCTGGCCGAAGCCGGCATGGTTCCGAAGGATGCCGCCAAGGCCATTCGCGAGCGCGCCGACTTCAACCTGCAGCGCATTCGCGAGATCGAAGACGAAGTACGCCACGATGTAATCGCGTTCACCACCGCCGTGGCGGAGATCGTCGGCCCGCACGCCCGCTGGTTCCACTACGGCCTGACTTCGAACGACGTAGTGGATACCGCCCAGGCGCTCTTGATCGGTCAGGCTTCCTCGCTCATTGCCGCCGATCTGCGCCGACTTTCCGATGTACTGAAGCGACGGGCGTGGGAGTTTAAAGACACACCGGTGGTGGGGCGGACCCACGGCATTCATGCCGAACCCATCACGTTCGGTTTGAAGCTGGCCAACTGGTACTCGGAAACCCAACGCAACATCGAGCGTTTCGGACGCGCGGTGGAAGAGATGCGGGTGGGCAAGTTCTCCGGTGCGGTGGGCACGTTCGCGCATCTGAGTCCCGAACTGGAGGAACAAATCTGTGCGCGCCTGGGACTGGAAGCGGCGGCAATCTCCTCGCAGGTCATCCAACGGGACCGCCACGCTCAGTACATGGCCACGCTGGCGGTAATTGCCTGCACCCTGGATAAGATCGCCACCGAAATCCGGCATCTGCAGCGAACCGAGGTGCGCGAGGCCGAGGAGTTCTTCAGCGAAAAGCAGAAGGGTTCCTCCGCTATGCCGCACAAGCGGAATCCCGTCACCAGCGAGCAAATCAGCGGATTGGCCCGCGTGGTCCGTTCCAATGCGCAAGCCGCGTTCGAAAACGTTGCCCTGTGGCACGAGAGGGACATTTCTCATTCCTCGGTGGAGCGGGTCATTATTCCCGACTCCACGACGCTGGTCGACTACCTGCTCCAGAAAACTGCAAATCTAGTGGACGCCATGTTTGTCTATCCGCAGCGCATGGCAGCGAATCTGGAGAGCACCGGGGGTCTCGTCTTTAGCGGCCAGCTTTTGCTCGACCTGGTGGAGCATGGAGTTTCCCGCGAGGATGCTTACCGGA
This sequence comes from Terriglobales bacterium, assembly GCA_049582765.1. Classification (GTDB taxonomy): domain Bacteria; phylum Acidobacteriota; class Terriglobia; order Terriglobales; family Acidobacteriaceae; genus JBAUUQ01. Next base: position 194,802 of record JBAUUQ010000016.1, on the reverse strand, counting down.
TGGTGCAAGGCCACGCCATGCGAGCCTGGAAAGAGGATCTGAATTTTCGGGATCTAGTCCTGAAGGATAAGCAGATTACTGCCCGGGTGCCTCGCCAGCAGATTGAGCGTGCCTTCGATCTGAAGCGGCAATTGCGGAATGTGGACAAAATCTTCGCGCGAGTCTTTCCCGAGGAAGGCGGCACCCGGAGGCGCGGACGGCGCAAACGCTAGCCCGCCGTTCCTCTTACTACTTCTAACAGCCGAATGAGGGATTCCAGCTGCTGGCTGCTCAGATGACCGAGAAGCCGGCGAGGCATCTCTTCCACTTCCGCCTCAAGATGGCGCAGCAAACGCAGCCCAGCGGAAGTGATGCGCGCTTCAATCACTCGCCGGTCTTTCCGCCCGCGCGTGCGTCGGATCAAGCGGCGGCGCTGCAACCGGTCCAGCAAACGGGTGATGTCCGGATCGCGGCTGACCATGCGCTCTCCAATTTCGCCACAGGGCAACCCCTTACTGCCCGCACCCTGCAAAATCCGCAGCGCGTTGTACTGCGTAGGAGAAAGCCGGTGTGGTTTGAGCATCTCGGAGAGCCGCCATTGCAACTGGTCGGCGGTACGCAACAAGGCCAGACAGGCCTCTTCTTCCCGGCTGCTAAAGGGCTGATTCTGTTTGATCTCGGCTTGGATGCCTGGAGACACGGTGTTTTCTCACTATATTCGTCACAACAAGTATTTACAATCATGACCGATCTTTACAATCTCGCCCCATTCCATGCTCATCCAATAATTAACTAACCGGTTAGTCGAAACTAGTTGCAAGTTGCCGGGTTTATAGCTTGCAGAGGATGGGAGGAGCAGGAAACATGAAAGCTGCAATTCGAGTTATGGGGTTGGCTCTGGTGATGAGCCTGTTCGGCGTGGGCCTGGCGGCGGCGACCACTGGCGCCGACCGATACGACACTTCAGTGCAAGCCAAGGTCACGCAAGAGTTGGCCGCCAAGAAGGAGTTCACCAGGATTCAGTCGTCGGTGGAGGACGGAATCGTCACTTTGACCGGCACCGTGGATCTTTACCAGCAGAAACTGGACGCCGCTAAGAAAGTCCGCAAGACGGCGAACGTGCAAGGGGTCCGCAACCTGATTACGGTGGCCGGCACGAACGTTGCCGATGCGGCGCTCGAGGAACAACTGGATCGCAAACTTTATTATGATCGCATCGGCTACGACAATCTGTTTAACTTCATGACTGCCTCTGTGCAAGATGGAGTTGCCACCCTGAGTGGCGAGGCTCGCACCGAATACGACCGCGATTCCGCGATCTGGCTGGCGAACAATATGCCTGGCGTCAAGGATGTGGTGAGCAACATCAAAGTCTCGCCGGCATCGATCTTTGACGACCGCATTCGCATTCAGACCGCGCGAGCGATTTATCGCGACCCGGTGCTGCAGCGTTACGCGATTGATCCGGCGCGTCCGATTCGCATCGTGGTGGACAACGGTCATGTGACCCTCTACGGCGCGGTGGCCAACAAGATGGATAAGGAAGTTGCAGGCATCCGGGCCGGCCAGGTGTTCGGCGCCTTCAGTGTGCAGAACAATCTGGAAGTGGCGGGAAAATCCTAACGGGTTGTTGGATCGGAGGGAAAGGCGCGGCCCTCGGCCGCGCCTTTTTTTCATCTGGGATAGTTGTCCCGGATTTGTGTTTGATTCTGTCTTTGTTTCATTTGACGGATCATGAAAAACCATAATGCAGCCAACAGAATGAGCGGTGCTAGATTCAGCAGCCATGCCGGCCCACTTGTCGCCGTCGTGTCCTTAAACCAGATCTCTACGTTCTTTTCGTGCAGCGTCTTGAGCATCCCGTCTGGACTTGCCGAGGTCGTCACTCCGAACGATCGGCCATCCCTGTACTGGCCGTTGACGTGAGTTCCCGAAATCGTCACCTTGCTGACGCTGCCAGCCTCGATCTGGGAAATGAAATCCGAGTAACTGATCTCGGGTGCCACCTGCACGTTCTGACCGGTCTTCACGGATTGCCACGACAGGAAAGCCGAGACCATAATAACCAGCCAGAAAACTACAGCTTTCACAGTGGAATTCACTCAGGCTCCTCTGCGCGGCACTGTACTGTGATCAACATCGATTCGTCAAGGTTGAACCTCCGAGCAAGGAACCAGTCTTTAGGACTTACAACCGGTTGATGAGCGACGCCACATAGCCTGCGCCGAAGCCGTTGTCGATGTTCACCACGCTCACATTCGAAGCACAGGAATTCATCATTCCCAGCAAGGCCGCTATCCCCTTGAAGGCCGCGCCGTAGCCTACGCTGGTCGGTACAGCGATGACGGGAACGCCCACTAACCCACCCACCACACTCGGCAGGGCGCCTTCCATTCCAGCGCACACAATGATCACACGCGCCCGGGTCAGGCTTTCACGATTCGCCAGCAGACGGTGGATTCCGGCCACGCCTACATCGTAAAGATGCTCGACATCGTTGCCCATGACCTCGGCAGTGACCACGGCTTCTTCCGCCACCGGAATATCGCTGGTTCCGGCCGACACCACCGCAATCGTGCCTTTACCATAATTCTTGGTGTCCCGCACCAGCACAATGGCTTGTGCAAGTTCCCGATACTCCGCTTTTCGCACTTTCTTCCGGGCCGCGGCAAACTGCTCCTTGGTCGCCCGCGTAGCCAGAATGTTGCCTTCATGCATGGACAGCCGGGAGAAGATCTGGGCCAGTTGCGCCGGGGTCTTCCCTTGCCCGAAGACAACCTCGGGCATGCCCACGCGCAACGCCCGGTGGTGATCGACCTTGGCAAATCCCAAGTCCTCAAATGGCAAGTGGCGCAGGCGCTCGACGGCTTCGTCGGGTGATAGCTTGCCTCGTCGGACCTGCTGGAAAAGCTCGCGAATGGATTCAGAGTTCACGGGAACTAGTTAGCCCTTCTGAGTTGTAATCCCGATCGAAGCGAGGGATCTGCAGTTTGGCCGCCAAAGAAGAACGCATATTCCTTGTCGCCTTCGCTCCTGGGATTGACAAAAAGGAGGATCTATCGACAGGTTAATAGACTAGCACTTGCGCGGAGATCGTGGTCTCACTTGCAATTCGACTGGTTGCCGTTACTTCCGGACCGAGGCACAGGGTTTCCTGCGGCTGGAGCGAATCTTGCGGATGACTTCCTTGCAGACCTGAAATGCACTTCCGGACTCTTCCAGGTGGGCCAGGAACAGGTGCCGCAGCACCGTCCGGCTCACCGATCCCCGTAGGTAAGCGTCGTAGAGTTCGCTACCAAGGGCATAGCCCAGGTTCTGAGCCGTGGCATCAAACTGGTCGCGATCTCCGCGCAGGGCATCGCGCATCAGCTTCTGGCAAAGTTTCACGGTGTAATTGCAACCGTCTTCCTCCCGAATCGCGGGCCGCGCGGGATAAAGGACTCGCGAGCCAAAATAGCCCAGCGCATGCTCTACCGTGCGGGCATAGAAGCGGTCCATCGGCTCACTGGCAGAGACAGGGTGACCATTGCGCCGCAAGGGCAAGCCACGGCAGGCATGATGCAGGAAACGCGTGGCCTCTTCCGCTGCGTACGCCATCTGGAACTCGCGTACGTAGATCGCGTTGATCGAAGGCAAATAGACGCTGCCACGGCTCTCTACGCGATGCAACATGCTTTCGATTTTGCGCGCTTCCGGAACCGCCCGCGCGAGCAGCGGCAGTAAACGAGCATCCAAAGAACCGCTGTAGACTTCAGGCAACAGGTCCACCAGAAACTTGGGCTGGGTGCCGTTGTGCGAGGAGTAGCGGTTGATGTCGAGGAAGCACAGCAAACTATCAACCAGGTTGTAGATGGTGGGAACCAGGTCCGGCTGTCCGGCGTCACCCTGGCAGCGCGACAAGTAGAGACGGTAGCTCTCGTACTTCTCCAGTGGCGTGGAGTTAAAAACGCAAACTACATCATCGCTCACCCGCACGGCTTCGACCCGTTCTTGCCGCTCACCGGTGGCACGCCAGTACAAGGCATCCACATTCTGCAGAACGGTGAGCGTGCGCTCCTCCGGTAAACGCCGCTTTAGCAGATGCGGAAGATGGCCGGGCGCAAAGTGGGATTCGCCGAACAACACCAGGATCGCCGCCCGCGGGTGACGCTGGCGAATTTCCGCAATCTTGTCCACCGCGTGATGGTCGCGTGCGCCGATCTTTCGCAGGTCTTCGCGGGGCATGCAATCCAGACCATAGATGCCTTCCGCGTGTTCGCGGGCGGCCACTAGTAACTCGTAGAACGGCGCCCAGTCATATCCCCAGTCGGTGTCGAAGCGAATGCGTTCGCGGAGTTCTTCGGCTTCGATCTCCCGGCGCCACCAGGCATCGAGCACATGCTGATGGCGGGAAAATATGGTCTCCACTCCCAGAACCACCGGACGGTCCCCCGGCTGCGCCCGCTCCTCCAACAGAGATGCCGCAAACCGTTGCGCCGCCGGAAGCGCATGATAGTCACCGATCAGAATCAGATCCGCAGCATGGATGGCGCTGGTCAGTTGTTGCGAATCGATGACGGAATTGTAAGCGCGGAAGGCCTGGCTGAAATCGCGCAGATACTTTCTTCGGCCACTGGGGTCGGTTGCCCGAACGTCGCGTTCCAAGCCGGCCAGCGCGTGGAGCTGCGCTTGGTTGCGGCGTGATCCGAGAGTGGTAGTGGTGGCCATGATGCCGTCGTTAGTCGTTCGTCGATCGTCGTTGGCAAAAACGCCCACGTCGGGGTCCCTGGCTAACGACCAAAGACGATCGACCAACGACCTGCTTGACTCTCTTCTGCCGTCTCCCTATGCTCGAAACTCGTGCCTAACCACCCGCCTTACAACCTGACCGTCGCCACCACCGGCGCCAGCGGCTCTTTGTTCCTGAAGCACTTTCTGCTCGCCGTCGAACGCGATCGACGGGTGCGGACGGTCAACTTCATCGCTTCGGACAGCGCACTCCGTGTTATGGCCGAGGAGCTCGAACTGCGCGGCCGTAGCCACCTGGTTAGCCAGTTAATCGGCAAAAGCAGCCGCAAAATTCACCCGCAGGCCAATGCCGATATCGGCGCCAACATCGCCAGCGGCTCTTATCCTGTTGACGCCATGGTGGTTATCCCATGCAGCGTGGGGACGCTTGCGCGTATTGCCAATGGCGTTGCGTCGCATCTCATCGAGCGCGCTGCCGACGTGTGTCTAAAGGAGAAGCGTCCGCTGGTGCTCTGTGTCCGCGAGACGCCGCTCAACAAAATCCACATCCGTAACATGTACCGGGCTGCCGACGCCGGAGCCACCATCTTTCCGCTCATTCCCGCCCTCTATAACCTGCCAGCGACCTTAGATGTCATGGCCCGCGAATTCGCCTACCGCGTGCTCGCCCACCTGGGCCTGCCGCAGCCCGATGCCTATCGCTGGAAGGGCTGAAAGATCAGCAGGTTACGAGAATCTCTGATTTTGGGGGAAATCTCAGTCTAGGAGGGCGAAAGACTCGGGAGGAGATGACGAAGGGACAGGGACTGGGTACTGTAGTATTGGCCATTTCTCCAGAAGTTGCAATTGCCCAATGGCTTTCTGGTGCCCCGCAAGAGTCCTGTAAAGCTCCAACAGAAGGCTCGTCCATATTATGCCCCTAACTGATCGAGGCGGACAGGGAGCCAAATCTCGTGAGAAATCAGACTCAGCCTGCTACCCGGAGGCTGTCAATAATTGACATCAATTGTTAATAGTCTTACACTGCGGCTATGAATGTCAATTTAGGTCCTGTATTCGATGATTTCGTGGCCGAGATGCTTGGTACCGGTCTTTATCAATCTCAAAGCGAAATATTGCGAGAAGGATTGCGCCTGCTTAAGGAGCGGGAAGAGCTAAAGAAGCTGAGACTGTCTGAGCTGCGTAATGAAATCAACCGCGGAATCGAACAGGCCGACCGCGGCGAGTTTCTGGATGGTCCGCGCACTTTTGCGAAGATCCGAGAAAAGAGTAAACAGAGAAGGCATGGCTAGGGATGAAGTCGTTTGTCCTCACTCCCCTCGCGTCCCGCGATCTTACCGAAATATGGGAATATCTGTCCGAAGACAATATCGAGGCCGCCGACCGAACGCTAGCCGCACTCGAAAATGCTATTCGGAAGTTGGCCAGACAACCGGGCATCGGTCATCTGAGAGAAGATCTGGCTGACCGTCGACATCGGTTTTTGCTGGTCCACTCCTACCTCATTGTCTATCAAAGCCCCACCAAACCGTTGCAGGTGATTCGCGTGTTGCATGCCGCCCGTGATGTTCAAACGATCTTGGGTTTCCGATCCGACAAACAGTGACAGAATCGATCTCTCGTCCCGCCCTGTGACTCTTCCGATACCCACCTCCGTGCCATTTGCTCTCACTCCTTTTTTGAGTTAATCTGCGATTACACCGGAAAGGAGGTGGTCGAATGACAAGTTCTGATTGTAGTAACTGTAGTGGGAGTCTAAGACCAGGTGAGGTGGCTGAGACTTAGGGCTGGTTGCTCTAAGCGGGGCTTTCGGCGCACAGGCGCCAGAAGCTACAGCCCGCACACTAACCGGTGAGTTTGGACTCGATCCCGGCGTGGAGTCGCGCCGGACATCGATCAGTAACCCGGAGTTTGCCGCAGAGGCCACGTAGAGTGACCACCTCTTGGTCAATCCCAAACAGTCCACCGGGCGGCCCGTGCCACAAGCGCGGGCCGTTCTGTTTTCTGCGCGCAGTTGCGTCCCGCCACTTGGGCACCTATGCTTGGGATGAGGCTGAGTTCCTCATCGATATGCCAAGCCATTCCGAGGGTGAATCCCAGCGGCTGATCCAGTTCTACGCCAGCCTCAGTGACGGGGAGCTGCAGAAGATCGCGGGGAGACTGCGTCCCTGACCGACCTGGCCCAGCAGACGCTCGCAGCCGAGATCAGCCGCCGTGGACTTGTCACCGAAAACTCGGAACCGCAAGCAGTTCCGGAATCAGTTGACTATCGCAGACTTGTAACCATCCGCAAATTCCGTGATTTGCCCGAAGCCCTGCTGGCCAAGGGCAGTCTCGAATCAGCGGGAATCGAGTCTCTTCTGGGCGACGACAACATGGTGCGCATGGACTGGTTCATTTCGAACCTGCTGGGAGGCATCAAACTACAGGTCCAGCCGGAAGACGCCGAGGCTGCTGACGAGATCCTGAAGCAGCCGATTTCCGAGGGCTTCGAAGTCGAGGGGGTTGGAGGGTACGAGCAGCCCCGCTGTCCGAAGTGCGATTCCCTGGACATCTCGTTTGAAGAATTGAATAAGCCTATCGCCTATGGCAGTGCGTGGGTGGGGCTGCCGCTCCCGGTTCATCGCGAGGCCTGGCGGTGCCATTCCTGTAGTCACGAATGGCAGGACGATTCAGAAGAACCCCGACAATTCACTCCGCCTGTTTCTTGAACCCCAGAAGGACCACCTCGGCGGTGTCCTTCGCCAGGGATAGCCGTGCGGCCTCTTCCCGTGTAAACCAGCGCGCCTCGTCCGCATCGCCGGCGGCTTTCAGGTCCCCGCCAATCCGGCGGCACAGAAAATCGATCAACACATAATGGTAGAGAGTCCGCCCGTCGGCATCGTGCAAGATGCGGTCGAAGACTCCGAGCAGGTCAGCCGTCTCGACGGCGAGGCCGGTTTCCTCCAGAGCTTCGCGAACGGCGGCTTGGCGCAGGGTTTCCCCCACCTCGAGCACTCCTCCAGGGATTGACCACTCGCCAGCCAGAGGCGGATGTCCGCGCTTTACCAGCACCACTCGATTCTTTTCGACGATGATTGCGCCTACTCCCACCAGGGGCGCATCCGGGTATTCGCGTTTCATAGGATTCCGGCGAACTGCTCAGGCTTGGTGTAACCGGCCACGGAATAGTAAAGCAGTTTCGAGATCTCGGTTCTCGGTGCTCAGTCTCGGTTCCCGGTAGAATATCCCGGTGGCCCTAGAAGAATATCAGCGAAAGCGGCGTTTTGAGGAAACTCCCGAGCCGCCACCAAAGGTCGAAAAAAAATCCGGGCACCGCTTCGTTGTGCAAAAGCACAGCGCCACGCGGCTGCACTATGACTTCCGTCTGGAGATGGAGGGTGTGCTCAAGTCGTGGGCGGTTCCCAAAGGGCCATCGCTCGATCCCGCCGACAAGCGTCTGGCAATGCAGGTGGAAGACCATCCTGTTTCTTATTTCGACTTTGAAGGCACCATTCCCGAGGGGAACTATGGAGCCGGCACGGTAATAGTCTGGGACGTTGGTACCTGGGAACCGCTCTCGCCACAACTGGTGAACGGCAAGTATGTCGCCACAAGCGACGCCGAAGCTGCCGCCATGCTAACCAAGGGAGATTTGAAGATCCGGCTTCACGGAGAGCGATTGAAAGGTGACTTTGCTCTGATTCACATAAAGGGGCGGCGCCCGGGCAGTAAGGGGACGGAATGGCTTCTGATCAAGAAGCAGGATGAGGATGTGATCAAGGGCTACAACATCGAGGACTATGACACCTCGGTGCTCAGCAATAAGACCATCGCGCAGATCGCCGGCGATGCAGACTCCGCGCAGTGGAAAAGCAGCCGTCCCGCTTCGCGCGGCAAGGTGAAAGCACCCTGGGTGGCAGAGACTCTGGCCAAGCTGGATAAAAGAAAACAAAAAAACGTAGCCGCAGAGAAGGCTGATCCCGTAGAAAAAAAAAAGATAAGTAAACCTACACCGGCGATTGAGCCAAAAACACCAAGAAGATCTGCGCTCTCAGCCTCCTATGCGGTTAAAGAATTGCCAGGCGCGGTGAAGGGGCCTATACCGACCGCGATTACCCCGATGCTGGCCACTTCGGTCGACAAGCCCTTCGACAATGCGGAATGGGTATTTGAGATCAAGTGGGACGGCTATCGCGCGGTCTCGTTCATCACAGATGGCAAGGTACGGCTGGTCTCACGTAATCAGAACGATCTCACCTCGCAGTTCGCGGAATTGCGAAAGCTCCCGGAGTTAGTGAAAGCCGGGACCGCCGTGCTGGATGGTGAAGTGGTTGCCCTCGATGAGCAGGGCCGGGCTTCGTTCAGTCTGATGCAGCAACGCACCGGGTTCAGCAGCCATGGCCGCCGGGGTGCGGGCCGCAACGATCTGCAGATCGTTTATTACGTGTTCGACCTCATCTACCTGGATGGCTACGATCTGCGCCGCGTACCCCTGGAAGACCGTAAGCGAGCTCTCTCTCAAATCATCGTCCCCAATGACCTCGTCCGTTACTCGGAAGATTTTCCTCAGGGTGTGGCGCTGTTTGAGGCGGCTAAACAACAGGGTCTGGAGGGAATTCTGGCGAAACGGCGCGGCAGCCATTACGAGGAGCGCCGCACGCGGGAGTGGTTGAAAATCAAGATCACGCAGACGGTCGATTGCGTTATCGGCGGGTACACCGACCCGGAAGGCAGCCGCGAGTACCTCGGCGCGATCGTCCTCGGTCTCTACGATACAGACGGCCACCTCGTGCATGTGGGGCAGGCCGGCACGGGATTCGATCAGAAGACACTGCAACAAGTCTGGCAGGTGCTCAAAGAACTGGAGACCAGCCGCAGCCCCTTTTACGGACTTGTTGAAGCGGCCCACGCGCATTGGGTGAAGCCGAAGCGGATCGCCGAGATCAAGTTCACCGAATGGACCCACGAAACCGCGGAAGGAGGACCCAAATTGCGGGCGCCCGTGTTTATGGCCTTGCGCGACGATAAAGATCCAAAGGAATGCACGCTGGCGGGTCAAATCCCCGAACTCACAAGCTAAAGCTGCGCCGTCACTTGATCTCCTTGATCGGCAGCATGGACCCGAAGTCTTTTCCCGACGGTTCCACAGCTCGCACCACAACTCCGTCAAACGCATCCCTGAACTCCGGATATTTCGCCAGCAGCGCTTTCATAACCAGTGTATTGTCCTGGAAGGCTTTCGCCGTGTCGGAAACATCGGCAGATTGATATTTCGCGACCAGGTCGAGATCCTGGCCCACAGGAAGAGGAAACACGGCGGTCAGCTTATAGATTTTACCACCCGCGGCCAAGTCGACCGTGTTGCCATCACCCGGTAAGTCGGTCGGCTTCAACTCCTGGGACTCGTCGTACAGTTTGTCCGTCAGTTGGGTGTACATGAAAGGAACCGGGACCGCCAGTTCACGAGCCTCAAGGTAGTACATCCAGGCATCGTGGTTCTGGCTCTTGGCCTTGAACGCCCGGGCCCGTTCGGCAAACCAATTGGCGTCATGGCCCGCAATCTGCGGATCTTTGACATAAAACCCGCCCAGTTTCCAGTCGCTGCCCTGCTGCTGCAGAACAAATGAAACCGCGCGTTGCCCTTTCGACCCGGTCGCGTTCAGTATTACGACGCCATAATTTCCCGGCGACAGGTTGGGGATGACAAACTCGGCGCTGTTGGCAGTCTGTCCGTTCTTTCCGAAAACCCCGCACAAGAATTCGGCCCGTTCCAGGGATACATTGCCCTCTACCTGAAGTAGAAACGGAGAACCCGGTGTGGCCTGTGCCCCGTTTAGGTTGGGTTGATTGTCCTTGACTGCAGCTTCGATCCCGGAAAAATCGGCGGCAAGACTGGGGATTGCGTTTTGCTTGAGCGACGCGGCATCACCACGTGCCGCCATGTCGAAATAGCGCTTGGCCGTACTCAGCAGCGCAGTCCGGACATTTTCATCCATGTCGCCGGTTGTGAAGCAGTTCTGTGCACGGGCGCGTCCGGGAGAAATCATGAGGAGGGTGAATAAGCATCCGCAGACGAGCCCGCTCCCGCGAATTTTGCCGGCGTTATTCATCGGAGTGGGCTCTCCCTGGTTCGCCTTATCGTAGACATCGTACCGGACAACTCGGGCCCGCATTAGTTTACCTCTGACAGGTCTTGCGAGGCATCTTTTTGGACCACCGGCAGTTCCTTCGACGTGATTGCGCGTGCTTGGCCCGTGTGGTACCGTCGCCTTGGTTCTCATCCTCCGCCGAAAGGAAACCACCCATGGCCGGCTGGATCATTTTAGGTGTTCTTGTGGTGATCGGCTTCATGCTGGTTGCGATGTACAACAGCCTGGTTCAGCTGCGTGTGCGCTGCGACTCGGCATGGTCTGATATCGATGTGCAGCTCAAGCGCCGCCACGATCTGATTCCGAACCTGGTGGAGACGGTCAAGGGCTACGCCGCGCACGAAAAGGGGACATTCGAGAACATCGCCAAGTTTCGCTCCCAGGCGATGCAAGCTACTTCACCGGCTGACAAGGCCGCCGCCGAAAACCAGCTTACCGGGGCGTTGAAGAGCTTGTTCGCAGTGGCTGAAAATTATCCCGAATTGAAGGCCTCGGAGGAGTTCACCCAGTTGCAAGGATCGTTGAGCCAGACAGAAGACACCATTCAGAACGCACGCCGCTATTACAACGCTGTGGTGCGGGATCTGAACACCAAGATCCAGACCTTCCCAACAAACATTCTGGCGGGCATGTTTGGCTTCCAGGCGCGACAGTTCTTCGAAGCGGCTGCCACCGATCGCGAGCCGGTCGCGGTGAAGTTCTAGGCGAACGATGCCGGATATGGAACGCAGCGTGGAGCGGCGCGGGCATTGGCGCGTTTCTTCCCGACCTTGCTGCCTGGTCGCATTCACTTGCTTGCTGGCGTTCGCGCCCAGCGTTCTTGCCAAAAGCTGGCGAGTCACCGATTTCAACGACACTATCAGCGTCGCAGAGGATGGCTCGGCGGTCGTTCAGGAGCGCATCACGCTGTCGTTTGAAGGCGAGTGGCATGGCATTCATCGTTTCATCCCGGTGGAATATCCCGGTCCTCGCGGCACCAACTACACCCTGTTTCTGAAGGTCACGGGCGTAACCGACGGCAATGGCGGCAAGCTGAAATATGACTCCTCGAGTTCCAATGGTCTGCGCGATCTGAAGATCTATATTCCGGGAGCCGTGGACACTACACGGACGGTAGAAATTGACTACCTCGTCCGTAACGGCACGCGTTTCTTTGAGGACCACGATGAATTTTACTGGAATGTCACCGGAAATGACTGGCCCGTTCCGATTGATCGTGCAGCTGCCGTCGTCAGCTTTCCCGCGAGCGCGTCCGGATCGCTCCGCGCCCAGTCCTTCACCGGCGTTTACGGCTCAGCCCAGCGCGACGCCACTGCTGAAGTGAAGGGTTCCGACGTTGCCTTTGAGACCGAAAGGCCGCTGCCGATGCGCGGTGGATTAACCATCGATGTCTACATTCCCAAGGGCATTTTCAAGGATCCCGGAGCGTTCACGCGGCTGATATGGTTCCTGGGAAGCAATCCTATTGTGTTCTTACCGTTTTGGACTCTGGCCCTAATGTTCACGCTGTGGTGGTACAGAGGACGTGATCCCGATCCCGGAGTCTCAGTCGCCCCAATGTACGAACCGCCGGCGGGTTTGTCTCCCGCCGAGGCTGGCACACTGCTCGAAGATGCGATTCATCCTCGCGATATTACCTGCACGTTGGTAGACCTGGCGGTGCGGGGATTCGTCAAGATTGAGGAAGTGGACGAAAAAGGCCTGGTCTTCCACCACAAGGACTACATCTTCCATTTGCTGATTCCGAAGCAGGAGTGGCACGGCCTGGCGCCTCACGAGGTGGTCATGCTCAAACATATTTTCTCCAGCGACGACCAGGTACGGCTATCCGCCCTCAAGAACCGTTTCTACACCGCGTTGCCGGCGATCCGCCAGGACATTATGTCTCAACTCCGGCAGAAGGGTATGTACCTTGTCGATCCGGAATCGGCTAACGGTTACAGCTTGGGCGCCATTCTAGTGGTCGTCGCACCTTTTGCGATCGCGCAGTTCACAGGTTACAAGGACGTCTTCAGCTCGATTGGACTGTTGATTGGCGCTGGCATCGTTTCAGCAATCATCTGGTGGCTCTTTGCACGCCAGATGACGGCAAAAACCGTGAAGGGTGGGCGCACTCGCGTCGCCGTTCTGGGTTTCCAGGAATTCATGAATCGGGTGGATGCGGACCGGCTGAAGCGCATGCCTCCAGACACATTTGAGAAGTACCTGCCCTACGCCATGGCGCTCGGCGTAGAACACCAGTGGGCACAGGCTTTCGCGGGGATCGTGACCAGCCCGCCCAGCTGGTATGTTGCGCCCGGCGGTTATGGGTACGGGACTGGGTTCAATCCCATCTTTTTTTCCAGCTCGATGCACGGCATGGCTACCGATATGCACCAGGTATTCGTTTCCGCGCCACGAGCCAGTTCCAGCGGCTCAGGCTTTGGCGGAGGCGGATTCAGCGGTGGAGGCGGATTCTCCGGCGGCGGCTTTGGCGGCGGGGGCGGCAGCGCATTCTGAACACTGACGAAGCTGCGGCGTTTCGTCAGTTCGTCATAATTCCCGGTCAGGAAACAGCTGCACCTTCAATAAGGTATGGGTTATCCCCTCCACCTACTTAGCCTGAAGAGACGCGACATAGCGCGCCAGGTTGTGCACACGTTGCAACGCCGGGCCTTCCCGGTTGCCATTAAGCGATGAAAACAACGGCAGCCAGACAGGCATATCGGCCGAGCCGTGAGCCGGAGTCGTCAGCTGCGCTCCGAATTGCATGACTGCGTAGAAATGGTCGTATGGAAACTTGCCACCACTTCCAGCAGCGAGCCTGGTCAGATCCGGCGGTTGAACGGTGCACGCGGATGCTGCGGGTCCGCCTCCGGCGGCGTTCTGGCCGTGACAGGCCGCGCAATATTCCTGAAACATTCGCTGACCCGATGCCCATGAAGTGGGCTTGATCGGAACCTGGTGAATTACACTAGTCTGTGCTGCACTGGTAGCCAGCCCAGAACACAACATGGCAATCACAAGAATTGAGCTGCGCATAGGCTTCCTCCCAATTCTGTATTTCTATTTTCATTGAAGACCCAAATCAAACTAACTGCGGCGAGGTACGTCACCCATGGTTGTGATATGAAGCGCTGCGAGCAGGCGGGCCAGCGGTCAGCGTTTTACTACGATCCCCAGATCTTTTAACTGAGCGTCGCTGACCGGGGTTGGGGCATCCATCATCAAATCCACGGCTCTCGCCGTCTTGGGGAACGGGATGATCTCGCGCAAGCTATCGGCTTGCGCCAGGATCATCACAATGCGGTCGAGACCCAATGCAATCCCGCCGTGTGGAGGAGTACCGTACTCGAGGGCATCGAGGAAGAAGCCAAAGCGGGTGCGGGCTTCCTCGTCGCTCATGCCGAGCGCGCGGAAGATTTTTCGCTGGATATCCTGGCGATGAATCCGGATGGAGCCTGATCCCAGCTCGGTGCCGTTGAGCACTACGTCATAGGCGAGCGCCCGAATCTCTCCCAGTGGCGAGTTGCGGTCGTGTACCGAGTCGATATTGGCTTCCAGCTTGGCCATGTCTTCTTCGTGCAGCGACGTGAAGGGATGGTGGGCGGGGTTCCAGCGGTTATCGCTCTTATCCCATTCAAACATGGGAAAGTCGGTAACCCAGAGGAACCGGAAATCTTTGCCGGGGTCGCCAGTCTTTACGAAGGCACCGTGTTTCGGAGCGTACTTCTGCGCGAGATCGATCCGCAGAAAGCCACACCGTTCACAGAACTGCCTCAGACTTTGTTCCGCGACGGCCGTCACTTCAGGCTTGTTGAGCGCCCCGGCCAGCAACCATAAATCGTCGGGCTCGACTTTCGCGAATTGAATGATACGGTCCAGGGCCGCCGGGTGCTCTTTAGCCAAACGTTTGGGGTCGGACAACAATTGAACGAACGTCTCCCCATGCGCGTGCTGGAATGCGCCATAGGTTCCAATGGTGCGTCGCTCGGTCCCTGAGATCTCGCCTGCCTTGGGGATGCGGATGAGCTGAACCGGCAGCTCTTTTCTGATCCTGAACTTCGACGTGAATTCTTCCAGCTCCGCGGGCGCGAAGACTTCGCGCACATCGGTCATGGCCGGCAAGCGCATGTCGGGCTTGTCGCTGCCGTAAAGGCGGATGGCCTGGTCGTAGCTCATCCGCGGGAACGGAGCTTTGATCTCCTGGCCCGCGACCTTGAATCCAGCCTTCAGGAATCCTTCCACCACCTCCCACACCCGTTCTGGCTGCGGATAGGACATTTCCAGGTCAATCTGTGTGAACTCAGGTTGCCGGTCGGCGCGCAGGTCCTCGTCACGGAAACAGCGCACGATCTGGAAATACTTGTCGAAGCCGGAGATCATCAGAATCTGCTTGAACAGCTGCGGCGATTGCGGCAAGGCGTAGAACATGCCGGGCTGCACGCGGCTGGGCACAAGGTAGTCGCGCGCACCCTCGGGTGTGGAGCGCGTCATCATCGGGGTTTCGATATCGAAGAAGCCTTGCGACGACAGGTACTCGCGAATCGCCATTGCGACTTTGTGCCGCATCTCGATATTGAACTGCATGGCGTCGCGCCGCAGGTCCAGGTAGCGATACTTGAGACGCATTTCTTCGTTGGGAAGAACGGTATCGCTGGGGAGAAACGGCGGCTGCTTGGATTCGTTCAGGATGCGCAGTTCGGTGGCAACCAGCTCCACTTCGCCGGTGGCAATATTCTTGTTAATGGTATTAGCATCGCGTTTCTTGACCGTCCCGATCGCCGCGATGACGTATTCGTTGCGCAGTTCTCCCGCTTTTTCGTGCAGGGCGGCGCTGCTCTCCTTGTCGAAGACGATCTGGGTGATGCCAGTGCGGTCGCGGACGTCGATAAACAGAAGATTGCCGAGGTCGCGGCGGCGGTTGACCCACCCCATGAGCACCGCTTTCTGGCCGGCGTCGGAGAGACGCAGGCCGCCGCACATGTGAGTCCGTCGAAGATCGCCTAGGAAGTCGAGCAAGTTTTGCCTTTCCGTGAAAATTGATGAATTGGAGATTATAAATGGTGGGGCCGATGCTGATGGGAGTGATGGGCAAAAGAAGACGGGCGGGGGCGTCCGCCCCCATCATCAGGCGTTGGGCTATTTCTGTTTGGTGGCTTTGCCGTCCATGACTGTGGTGTAGGTGGTTCCGTCCATCGACATTTCAAACTTGAACGTGTAGGAGGTGGGAGAGAGTTGCTTGATGATGAAGTGATTCTTCACCATTTGACCGGCCATCTTGTCCTCGCCGCTCCAGGTCCAGGTATCGCCGTCCAAGGTACCCTTGGAATGCTCGGCTTCTCCCAGGCTGTCGAATTCGTCGAAGGTATAGACCTTGTCATCGGCGTTCCAGCCCATGTAGGCTATGCCGGTGCCGTTTCCCATCGAACTCTTGAAGTCCGAACTGAGAGTCAGAAAGTAGCCCCCATCCATCCACTTGCAGATCTCGGTCTCCGTCATCTTTCCCCCAGGACCCATCGGTCCGGGTTTTAAATCGCCTTCCAGCGTCCAGGTTCCCAAGAAGTAATCAAGCTTTTGCAGCTCGGGCGCGGGTTTGGGCATTTCCATTTGAGCCTGGGATTGGAGCGCGATTGCGAGGAGCACGGCGGTCAATAGGGCCGGCATCGATATCCGTTTCATGGGTGCCTCCTGTGGCGGCATGCCGCGAGCCACACTTCCACGGCAGGGAGATGGTAGGGGGAACTCCATCCCCTGTCAACGGGAGGACATGTGGACCACCACTATCCAAGCAACGCCGCCAGTTCTTTGGGGCTGTCGACGATGACATCGGGAGGAGCTTCGCACAAGGTATGCGGGGCGAAGCCATAAGTCACGCCGCAGGTCCAGAGGCCGGCGTTGCGGCCGGTGATTACGTCGATTGAAGAATCGCCGATCATCAGCGCCTCCACGGGGCGGGTTTTCGTCTCGCGCAGAATACTTCGAACCCCGTGCGGGTCGGGCTTTTTGGTAGGAAAGCTGTTGCCCCCGTAAACGTGAAGGAAGAACTCGGCTATGCCGACTGCTTCCACAATTGCGCGGGACGGGACTACGGGTTTGTTTGAAAGTACCGCCATTTTGCGAGACCCGCCATTGGAATTACGCGCGCTTGCCAACATCTCCTCGATGCCGTTGTACAAGCGGGTAAAGTCAAGCTTGTGCACCCGGTAGTAAGCCAGAAAGTACTGCAGAGCCTCCTTAATCGCCGCTTCGTTTTTCGGATCTCCCAGGGCCCTGCGGACCAGCATCGGCGCGCCGTCTCCCACGTAGGAAGCAATCACCTCCTCGGGCAGCTCGGGGCGATTGCAATGCCGCAGCATGGCGTTGACGGAATGTACCAGGTCGAGGCGAGAATCGATGAGCGTCCCATCAAGATCGAAAATGAGCAGTTTGATCGATTGCGGATCGAATTGGCGATGGAATTTGATCATGCCTCTTCTTTCAGGATAAATGATTCGCGAGGCCCACTCTAGCCATCTGTCTTCCTGAGCGAAGGGACTGCTTTGCAAATGCAAAGCAGTCTCGCAGTCGAAGGACCCGTTGCCTGCTGGCGCTGAAACAGACACGTAAAGGCATTCGCAACTGGCTGTGGATTGGGGAGAGAACTCCCCGCATCGTCTCTACCAAGCTCGAGGAACGCGGGGTCTTCCGACTGCGTAATCGTCCGCTTCGCGGACGACCACTTCGTTCAAGATGACAGACATACTAGAAAGGAAGGCATGGTTACCCGAGAATCTCGGGCAACCGATATTCTGAACCTTCCGGCAGGATTTACAATTATGATCTTTGTGGCTATCGTAAGCAGGGCAGAGGATGGCGACTAAGACGGACCTCAAACCGGCCGCGCTGGCGGATGACAAAACCGGGAGCAACTACCAGGGTCTCTCCCGCGAACAGCTGGTCGAATTCTACCGGCTGATGTATACCTCCCGGCGAGTTGACGACCGGGAGATTCTGCTCAAACGACAGCAGAAAATCTTCTTCCAGATTTCCGGCGCAGGGCATGAGGCAGTGGGTGTCGCCGCCGCATTCGTCCTGAAGCCTGCCTACGACTGGTTCTATCCCTACTATCGTGATCGTGCGCTCTGTCTGGCGCTGGGTGCAACTCCTTACGAGATGTTTCTCCAGGGAGTGGGAGCAGCCGACGATCCCAGCTCGGGTGGCCGCCAGATGCCCTCGCACTGGAGTTTCCCCAAGCTGAATATCGTGACCCAGTCTTCTCCGACCGGCTCGCAGATTCTGCAGGCCGTGGGATGCGCCGAGGCAGGACGTTATTTTGCCGCCCACCCCGAGGCTGCCCGAAAGGCGTACGGCGACTTCCGCGAATTTAAGGATGTGACCTTCCAGGGTGATGAGGTCACCTACGTTTCGCTGGGCGACGGCGCCACCAGTGAGGGAGAGTTTTGGGAGGCGCTGAATACCGCATCCACTGGAAAGCTGCCTCTCGTCTTCGTGGTTGAGGACAACGAGTATGCCATCTCGGTGCCGGTCGAGGTGCAGACGCCGGGAGGCAACATTTCTCGCCTGGTGACAGGCTTCCCGAATTTCCATTTCGAGGAAGTGGACGGAACCGATCCGGTGGCGACTTATGCGGCCTTTGCCCGCTCGGCCGCTTACTGCCGGGCTGCGCAGGGACCCGCGTTTATTCATGCTCACGTCATCCGTCCGTACTCGCATTCCCTGTCCGATGACGAGCGGCTTTATCGTCCGGATGGCGAACGCCAGCGTGACGCCGCCCGCGACCCCATCACCCGCACCCAGATGTTTTTGCTGCGCGAAGGCATCCTCGACGAGAAAGGCATCAACCGACTGGAGAAGCAGGTGGAAGACGGCCTCCAAGCCGCCGTGGATCGGGCACTGGAAGCAGCTTTTCCCCAGCCGGAGACGGTTACCCGCTACGTGTATTCTCCGTACCTGGATCCCACTTCCTCCGGGTTCGAGACCGGGCCAGTTTTTCAGGAGCCGACGGACGGGAAGAAGCTGGCGCCGAAAACCATGGCTGATCTGATCAATACGACATTGCGCGACGAAATGCGGCGCAATGAGCGGATCGTCATGTTTGGGGAAGATGTAGCCGATTGCAGCCGCGAACAGTATTTACGGCAAAAGCAGGTCAAAGGCAAGGGCGGCGTTTTCAAGCTGACCTCGGGCTTGCAGTATGAGTTTGGCTCCGATCGCGTCTTTAATTCGCCACTGGCGGAGGCTAACATCGTGGGCCGCGCCACCGGCATGGCCACCCGCGGATTAAAGCCGGTGGTCGAAATCCAGTTCTTCGATTACATCTGGCCGGCCATGATGCAATTGCGCGATGAGTTGCCGCTGATCCGCTGGCGTTCCAACAACGGATTTTCCGCCCCGGTCGTGATTCGCGTGCCCATCGGCGGATACCTTACCGGAGGAGCCATTTATCACTCCCAGTGTGGAGAGAGCATTTTCACTCACATTCCGGGATTGCGGGTGGTATTCCCGTCGAATGCGCTGGACGCCGCCGGCCTGCTTCGCACCGCCATTCGCTGCGATGATCCGGTGCTGTTCCTCGAACATAAGCGGCTCTATCGCGAGACCTTCGGCCGGTCGGCCTATCCCGGCGCGGATTACATGATTCCGTTTGGCAAATCCAAAATCGTGCAGCCGGGGACCGATCTCTCGGTGATCACCTACGGCGCCGTGGTTCCGCGGGCGCTGCAGGCTGCGCAAAAGCTCGAGCGCGAGCATGGAGTGAAAGTCGAAGTGATCGACTTGCGCTGCCTGAACCCGTTCGACTGGGAAACGATTGCCAACTCGGTGCGCAAGACCAACCGCGCCATCGTGGCCTACGAAGATACCCTCAGCTGGGGCTACGGCGCGGAAATCACGGCGCGAATCGCCGACGCGTTATTTGAACAACTCGACGCCCCAGTCCGGAGAGTGGCCGCCAAGGACGTTTTCGTCGCCTATCAGCCCATTCTGGAAAATGCCATCCTGCCCCAGGTGAACGACCTGTTCCTCGCCATGAAGGAATTGGCGGAATACTAGAACCTGCCAGGTTTTAGTTTCCGGCCTGGTCTGAGCCAGAAGCCCGTTATTGTGCAAGGCCTGGGCAGAGGGCTTCCTAAGTCATTCCGTATCAATAGCGTGGACGCGACTATGAATTCAATCAAAGTCCAAATTCTTGCACATAGACAAGAACCTGTCCCTGCAGTACCATCTCCGCCATTCTGGTAAGCCGGGGTCCAGCCGCGACCCTCGGTTCGGGCGAGCGAAAGTTTTGGTCGAACGAACTGCAAAGACTTTCGTGGTGCGTCGCAACCCTTGTATTTTGTTTCAGGATGTTGGCACCAGCCCCATAGCGGCACGCAACAGCACCTAGAGAGAGGCCATGAAACTCGCCATATTCCCATTTTCGATGTCGTTCCCTCACTTTGCATCCATTACTCGTGCGCCGTCACGCCGAGGAATTTCCTTACCTTCGGAAGATGTCACGAAGACGTACTGGCGGGCTCGATTGCTGGGCTTGGGACTGATCGCCCTGCTGTTTCCACTAGGCCGCACTGCGCTCGCGCAAAGCGTCAGCTTGTCGCGCACCAGCCTGGATTTCGGCGCCAAAGCCGTCGGCAAGACCAGCTCCGCGCTCAACGTGATTCTTACTAATTCCGACAAGACCGTCCCGCTGGCGATCTACGCCATCGGAGCCAGCGGCGAGTATACGGAGAGTGACGACTGCAATGGCCTGGTCGTCCCGTTGGGCAGTTGCACCTTACTGGTTACCTTCAAGCCGAACACGGCTGGAACCGTGACTGGAGTCGTTACCATCAACGACAACGCCAACAATAGCCCGCACCTCATTACAACCACGGGGAAGGGACTTACTCCTCTGACGCTTTCCCCTCCCAGCCTGACGTTTGGGACGGTGGCGGTGGGCAGCACCAGTACAGCGCAGACCGTAACTGTGACCAACAACACCAGCAAGAGCCTGACCATTGCTTTGACCGCGAGTGGCGACTACTCGGCTACCGGCAGTGGCGCCACGCCTTGTGGAACTACCCTCGCCGCCAAGACCTCCTGCAGCACTTCGGTTAAATTCAAGCCCACCGTCAATGGCGCTATCGACGGGTCGCTCACCGCGACTCAGAACGTCAATAAGACGCCGCAGATCGTTGCGCTCTCGGGAACTGGAAGCGGGGGTGCGACGCCGAATCTGAGCTTCAGTCCCGCCAGCCTGTCGTTTCCCAATACTGGGCTGGGCGCGACCAGCCAGAAGACGGTCACGGTGACCAACAACAGCTCGAAGGCAATCAGCATCTCTGCGTTCTCAGCCAGTGGAGATTACTCCGCCGCGGGCGGGACGTCTTCTCCCTGCAGCGGCTCACTCCCAGCCGGGAACCAGTGCACGATTTTGGTTAGTTTCGCTCCCACTGCGGTGGCTACGATAACTGGCGGACTGACCATTACCAACAATGGGTCGGTGAAGACGATTGTCTTGAGCTTGTCCGGAAAGGGTGAGGTGCCGGTCAAAGTTTCTCCCGCCAGTTTGACATTTGCTTCCCAGAACCAGGGAGCCACGAGCATGCCGCAGACGGTCACTCTGACCAACCACCTCAAAACTACGTTGAACATCAGTGGCATTACGGTCAGTGGGGACTACAGCACGATCTTGATCCCCCCGCTCGGATGCGGAGACTTAGCCCCCGCTGCCAGTTGCAGTATCGGCGTGGTCTTCAGCCCGATCGCGAGAAAGGGTACGATTCCGGGCACGCTCACCATAATTTCAAACGACACTGCCAGCCCACATGTTGTGGAGTTGAGCGGCACCGCCACGGGTTCGCTGCCGCGTTTTGCCTACGCGGTGAACTACCTCGACAACACCGTTTCCATGTACACGGTGAACGTCCGCACGGGACAGTTGCGCTCTAACGGCTACGTACTGGCGGGGGGAAGCCCTTCCTCCGTGGCCGTGGATCCGGCAAACAAGTTTGCCTATGTGGCGAACTACCATGACGGCACAATTTCTGCCTATAAGATTGACACCAAGAAAGGCACGCTGACCGAGATCAGCGGCTCACCGTTTACGACTGGTAGCACACCCCCCTCGGTGACGGTGGACCCCTCCGGTAAATTCGCTTACGTCACCAGCGTGTTCGACAACACGATTTCGGCCTACGCCATCAACTCCACCACCGGCGCTTTGACCGCTGTCTCGGGCTCGCCCTTTGTTACCGGTACCTATCCTGAAGGGGTGACGGTGCATCCCTCCGGCAAGTTCGCCTACGTCGTCAATGCATTGGACAACACGGTTTCGGCGTTCAAGATCGACTCCGGAAGCGGCGCGTTGACGCCCGTGTCGGGCTCACCTTTCCCGACCGGATCTGGTCCCGACAAGATGGCCATCGATCCCACGGGAAAGTTCGCTTATGTGACCAATGGAAGCGCCAACACCATCTCGGCGTACTCCATCAACGCTTCGACCGGCGTACTCACGCAAATCGGAGGTGCGGCTTACCCAGCGGGTTCGTACCCCTTTGCTGCCACGGTTGACCATTCTGGCAAGTTTCTTTTTGTGGAAGACGACAATTCAAGCGATATCTCGGCATACAGCATTGACGCTGGATCCGGCGCCCTTACTCCGGTCGCGGGTTCGCCCTTCCCCACGGAAAAGTTTCCCAGTGACGTAACGGTAGATGCCAGCAACCAGTTCCTCTATGTTCCCTCTCAGTCCGCCAACAATGTCGCAACCTACTCGATCAATCCGGCCAGCGGGGCGTTGACGCCGCTGGAGACTGCCGCCGCCCGCTCCGCGCCCTTCGCGGTCGCGATGACCAGCGGCTCGAACCCGGTCACCTACACGCCCAGGTTTGCCTACTTGAGTGATGGAAACTCTAACAGTGTCTACGCCTACGCCATCGATGCCGCGGACGGTTCCGTAACGGAGGTGGCCGGCTCACCGTTCGCTGCGGGGGCCATTCCAATCCGCGCAATCGCGGACCCTTCGGGGCGGTTCGTGTACGTGGCCAATTTGTCGTCCCCGAATGTCTCCGCATACGCAGTGAACGCCGCGAACGGCGTCTTAACTCCAGTTTCGGGCTCTCCCTTCGCAGCAGGCAATTCGCCTCGCTCCGTGGCCGTGGACCCCTCGGACCGGTTCGTCTACGTGGCGAATCAGGGCTCCAACAACGTCTCCGCGTACAGCATGAATGCCTCGAACGGGGCGCTGACGCCGATCACGGGTTCACCGTTCACGGCGGGCAGTGAGCCTTGGTTCGTAGCCGTCGATCCCTCGGGGCGCTTCGTCTACGTTGCAAACTCAGACGAGCAAAACATCTCCGCGTATCGCATTGATCGCTCGACCGGTGCCTTGACGCCAGTGGCGGGTTCGCCATTCGCCACCGCCGGCCTCCCGCATTTCGTGGTTGTGGATCCGTCAGGTCGATTCATCTATGCGACTGCCTCCAACAATGTCTCTGCTTATGCCATTGATGGCACAACCGGAGCCCTGGCACCGATTTCCGGCTCTCCCTTCTCGGCAGGCTCGAACGCTCGCTCCGAGGCCATAGACCCTTCCGGGCGGTTCATGTACATCGATAGTGGGGCCGATGTTTTCGAGTACTCGATCGATTCCGCGACCGGAGCCCTAACGCCGATTTCTGGCTCTCCCTTCTCCCCATTCTACCCCGCCGAGATTATGACCATAGATCCGTCGGGCCAGTTCGCTTACACAATAGACGGCGCCGGAGCCGCCTCGGTGTACAGCATCGATACGTCGACAGGCACCATCACACCGAATTCAAATCCTCCGTTTTCGACTGGATCTGAACCGACTTCTCTCGCCATTGTGGGTGAGATTCATTAGGCGGCTAGGACTAGGCTTAAACTGCGCAACGGAGTCGGGGTCAGCCTACGCGACTTACTCCTCGAATAAAGACCGGTAGATCCAGCCGCCGAGCGCTCCTCCCACCGGAGGCGCGACCCAGAACAACCAGAGCTGATGCAGAGCCCAGCCTCCGACAAAAATCGCCGGCCCGGTGCTGCGGGCAGGATTCACGGACGTGTTAGTCACCGGGATGCAGACGAGGTGGATAAGGGTTAAGCACAGGCCGATGGCAATCGGAGCAAGGCCCTTGGGCGCGCGACTGTCGGTCGCGCCCATAATGACAAAAATGAAAAACATGGTGAGAACCACTTCGGCCAAAGCTCCGGCCAGCAACGAATATCCACCGGGGGAGTGGACGCCGTAGCCATTGGCGGCGAAACCCTGGCTCAGGTCGAAGTTGGCCTGGCCGCTGGCAATAACGAACAGAACACTGGAAGCCGCGACCGCCCCGAGCACCTGGGCCACGACATACGGTGCCAATTCGGAAGCCGGAAACCGCTTGCCGGCAACCAGTCCGACGCTGACGGCAGGGTTTAAGTGGCATCCGGAGATGTGTCCGATGGCGAAAGCCATGGTGAGCACGGTCAGGCCGAAAGCCAGTGCTACTCCGGCGAAACCGATTCCCACCGTGGGGAACCCGGCGGCCAAAACCGCTGCGCCGCATCCGCCAAATACCAGCCAGAAAGTCCCGAAGAATTCCGCAAGAGCACGTTTCTTAAGGCTCATGGCCGTCCTCCTGAATCATGATATGTTGGTCTACGAATCTTCGCTCGCACGACTGCAATCTTTCAAGCGACCCCGAGCCGGCCGGGGAGCAGATTAGCACAAGCGGGGACCGAAGTTGAGTAAACAGCCCTTAATTGGGAGCGGAGTCCGTGAGCGGCAACCATTTCTTCCTTGATTGCCCAGAGTTGGCATCGACTCCGTGTTAGTATTTGGCCGCTTCTCACATCCAGAAATAATGCCGCCGATCAGGAGGCGAATATGCGCACGCTTGTAGGCACCAGGTGGATATCCGTCGTCTGGGGGATAGTTCTGAGTTTCGGAGTCCCAGCATTTTGCGCGGCGCAAACCACCGCAGCCCCGTCCGGCAAGACTCACACCTACTACGTGGCCGCCGATGAAGTGGAGTGGGACTACGCCCCCAGCGGCATTAACAAGATGACGGGTAAGCCATTTCAAGGCTATGCCACGGTTTTCGTGGAGCACGGTCCCCATCGTATTGGCAAGGTGTATCGCAAGGCGATCTATCGTGAATACACCGATGAAAGCTTCACCACCCTGAAGCCGCGCCCGGCGGAATGGGAGCACGCCGGCATTCAGGGACCTGTCCTGCGCGGCGAGGTAGGAGACACCATCCGGGTGGTGTTCAAGAACAATGCCACTCATGCCTACAGCATGCATCCCCACGGGGTTTTCTATAACAAAGACTCCGAGGGGTCCAACTACGACGACGGCACCTCTGGCAGCGATAAAGAGGACGACGATGTGCCGCCCGGACACAGCCACGTCTACATCTGGCAAATTCCCGAGCGTGCCGGTCCGGGCCCGGGCGATCCCAGCTCCATTGTCTGGCTGTACCATTCGCACGAAAGCAAGGACGTCGAGAGCGGCTTGATTGGGCCAATTATCGTAACCGCGCGCGGCATAGCGGGCCCGGACGGAAGACCGAAGGATGTCGACCGGGAGTTCGTCACCCTGTTCATGATGTTCGACGAGAACACAAGCTGGTACATCGACCACAACATTCAGACCTACACGACTGATCCCAAGGGTGTGAACAAACTCGACTTCGTTCCCGCGGATCTGGAAGGCAACCTTTCGGGGGCTGGCACCGGATTTGCCGCCGCCAACATAAAGGTGACAATCAACGGATACATTTTCGCCAACATGCCTGTGATGACCATGAAGAAGGGCGAACGAGTGCGCTGGTATCTGGCTTCCCTAGGAGAATTTCCCAGCCTGCACACTCCGCATTGGCATGGCAATGTGGTTCTCAATCATGGCCGGCGCACCGACGTGGTCCCGCTGCTGCAAGCCCAGATGGAGACCGTGGACATGGTTCCCGACGATCCTGGCACCTGGCTCTTCCACTGCCATATCGAAGAACACATGGACGCCGGTATGGTCGCCCTGTACAAAGTGGAACCGTGAGGGCCAGCACAGTCAGGAGTCTTGGGCGAAAGCGCACGGGACAGGCACGTGCCTGAATCCGTGTCATGCGAGTCTCGCGTGAAGTGCTAGTTCGAGGTCGTGACCGGCTTGGCGGTAGCGGAGTCAGTCGGCATGGCCGGTCTCGCCATGAAGAAGTCGTGATCGTACAGATTGCGATACAGGTGTCCGGCAATTTCTGCGGCTTTGGGACCGAATGTCGGGCGGCCACCTTCCAGGAAAATGACCACCACTACGCGGCCTACGTCAGTGTTTGCGTAAGACGCGAACCAGCCAAAACGCGTGCCGGCGTGCGAGCAGGTACCGGTCTTGCCAAGAATTTCCGCCTCGCTGAAATTGACGCGCAGACTGCGGGCGGTTCCATAATTGACCGCTCCGGCCATGCCGTCGGAAATCTCAGGAATCAGCGGAGCGATATCCAAACGCCGCTTTACCCGCGGCTCGAAGTTCGCGACTTCTTCCGGCGTTGTGGGATGCTGTAAGTAGTAGAGCGTGCCGCCGTTGGCAATAGCGGAAACCAAAGCTCCCAGTTGCAGCGGCGTCATCGAAATGCCTTCGCCGAAGGAACACATTTTGCCCACGCCGCCCAGCTTCGAGGGAATCTCCTCTTCGGGATAAGTGCCGAGCTGCTCCCCCGGAATGTCGTATCCAGCCAGCTCACCCAGCCCGAACTGATGAGCGTAGTAAGCCACCTTTTCGAACCCCAGCTCGCGGCCCACCGCTTCAAAGTAAGCGTTGTTGGAATGCGCCAGAGCATCGGTGAGATTCATGTGATAACTGCCGCCCAGGCCGACTTCAGTGTCCTTCGTGATGAGACCTTCGCTGAGAGCAGCCAGAGCCACCGATACTTTGATGGTGGAGCAGGGTTGCGCGCCGCTGGACAACGCGAGCTTCTGATTGACCATGGCCAGAACGCGTCCGCTGGTCGGTTCTATGGCGACCACGGTCCCGTTCATGTTTCCCAAAGCATCGATCGCGGCCTGGCGGACAACGGGGTCTTCACCGGCAGTCACGTCCCCTTCACTAATGTCTTCCGCAAATGAACTGGTGTGGAACCGCTCGTAGTAGCGATGCCCCCGGTGCAAGCTGGCCTTGCGAACCCGCGCCGTTGTGGTCGGGCGGCTACGCGCCAGCCGGTGCATGCGCCTGCGGGCGCGCTGCGTCTCACTGATTTTTTGCGACTTGGATTTCTTGGTGGTGAGAGAATGGGTATTGACAGTGGCGGCAATTCCAGCCTGGCAAAGCAGCAGCACTGAAAAGAAAACAACGAGACTGACGCGCGATAACAGATTCGCCTTGATCACTTCCCCACCTGTCCCCGGTCGTTCATCTGTGGAATGGAGCACGGAAGCTGCCAATGCTTCGTGGCATGGGCTATGTTCCTGCTTCTGTTGATGTTATGAGACTTGTGGACCATATGCAATGGAAAAGCGTGACCGGGCGGAACCGGGCTATCCTGTTCTAACCCATTGTAACGACGAGAGTTGTATCACTCTCACTCAGGTCATCTCACTTTGGTAACTTTCCGCTAGGTTACTAGACCGATTCCCCCAGAAGTGGAAATTGTTTTCCCCCTCTTCATCCCGTCACTTAGATTCTCGCGTGTTTCACATAGCTTCATTTCGCTTGCGCAAGAAGGCCGGAACATCCAGATCGGACTGCTCAAAATTAGCGATCATGGCGCTGCGCATGGCGTCGAGTCCGATGACATGGCTCGTCGTCGCAGCCATGGGTTGCGCGGCATCCTCCATCACCATCGGTGGCGGCGGGGGAAGCGGATCGGATTCCGACTGGGGTGCGGGCACGCGGTCGAAGGATTCGTCGAAGTCGCGTGCAACGCTGAACGGGCTGTGCGATTCTTGCTGGCGCCGCCGGACGTCAGAGTCTTTGAAGCCGGTGGCGATCACGGTGATCTTCACCGCGTCCTTCATCTTCTCGTCAAGCACGGCGCCGAAAATGATGTTGGCATCGTCGTCCGCGGCACTTTGGATGATGGTGCAGGCTTCCTGCACTTCAGCGAGTTTCAGCGAAGTGGATCCGGTGATGTTGATGAGAATGCCGCGGGCGCCATCAATCGCGCCGGCTTCAAGTAGCGGCGAGGCAATTGCCTTCTGCGCGGCTTCGGTGGTGCGGCGAGCCCCGCTGGCCGTGGCTGTGCCCATCACCGCGTAGCCCATGCCAGCCATAATGGCCTTCACGTCGGCGAAATCGCGGTTGATGATGCCGGGAATGGTGATGATATCGGAGATGCCTTGCACGCCCTGGCGGAGAATGTCGTCGGCCACGCGGAACGATTCGAAGAAGCCGGCATCTTGCGCCACCGCCAGCAGCTTTTCGTTGGGAATGACGATGGTGGTATCCACCGATTCCATCAATTCCGCGATGCCACGCTCGGCCTGCTGCATGCGGCGTTTGCCCTCGAAGGCAAACGGCTTGGTCACTACTGCAACGGTGAGCGCGCCCATCTCGCTGGCCAGCGAGGCAATAATGGGCGCCGCGCCGGTCGCGGTACCTCCACCCATGCCGGCAGTGATAAACACCATGTCGGCGCCTTCCAGGGCTTCGATAATTTTGTCGGAGTCTTCGAGCGCGGATTTGCGCCCGACTTCAGGATTGGCTCCCGCACCCAGACCGTTGGTCAGCTTGACGCCCAACTGAATCTTCATGGGCGCACGCGACATACGCAGGGCCTGAAGGTCCGTATTTGCCACGGTGAACTCGATGCCTTCCATGCCGGCATCGATCATGCGATTCACGGCGTTGCCGCCGCCTCCACCCACGCCGATGACTTTGATTTTGGCGTCGTTGCGGGCTTCTTCGTTAAAGCTGATGCGAATGTCATTTTCGTTTTTCATGGGTACCGCACCTCGGTGAATTTTCTTCCCTATCGCTAAACCCTCAACCACAAAGGACACGAAGGTACACAAAGGAATTCATTGAGTAGCAGGTTTTCCTTCGTGTATCTTTGTGCCCTTTGTTGTTCAAGACTCTACGCTCCCCTTTTTGCGAACAATCCCATCAATCTCGAACTCCAGCGCGTATCCTGCAATCCTCGTGCAATGCGCGAACGATGGCTGTAAAAAGCCATTCCCAAAACTGTGGCGAACTCCGGCTCCGCCAGCGTCGACGGCATCTTGGCCAGCGGGGTTGGCCAGGAAAGACGGACCGGACGGCGCAGCACCGATTCAGCGACATCCAGCACTCCCGCCAGCCGCGATGCGCCTCCACTGAGAACGATTCCTCCCACGCAGACCTCGAAAGTTCCGCTGTGACGCAAATTGTCGCGCAGCATTTCGAACAATTCGCGGGCCCGGGGTTCGAGAATTTCTCCCACCATGCGCTGCGAAATCAGACGTGACGGCCGGTCGCCCACCGAAGGAACCTCGACTTCGTTGCCTTCGGGAATCAGGGTCACCACCACGTTGCCGTACAGTTTCTTGATCTTCTCGGCCTCTGCCAAAGGGGTGCAAAGACCGACCGACAGATCGCTGGTGAAGTGATCGCCGCCAATCGGGATCACCGCGGTGTGAATTACCGCCCCTTCCTGAAAGACAATGAGG
The DNA here is from genome assembly GCA_049582765.1 of Terriglobales bacterium. Taxonomy (GTDB): domain Bacteria; phylum Acidobacteriota; class Terriglobia; order Terriglobales; family Acidobacteriaceae; genus JBAUUQ01. The sequence goes on along the minus strand of JBAUUQ010000016.1, from coordinate 165,367 downwards.
CTGGTCGAGCCCGCCCCCATTTCCATCAGGCAGACTCCCAGTTCGCGTTCGTCGTTGCGCAGCACCGAGTCGGCGGCGGCTAACGGCTCGAACACCGTGTCGTCCACGTGCACGCCTGCGCGGTTCACTGCACTGATGACGTTCTGGGTGGCGCTCGAGGCGGCGGTCACCATGTGGACCCGGACTTCGAGCTTCACGGCCATCATTCCCAAGGGATCGTGTACTCCACTTTGATCGTCGAGGATGAATTCCTGTGGGAGCAGGTGCAGAATCTCGCGGTCGGCGGGGAGCGGGATGGCGCGGGCCTTATCCACCGCGGAACGAATTTCTTCGCGGGCAATCTCGCGAGCCCGGGTGCCGAAGCTGAGGCCGCCGTGGCTATTCACGCCGCGCACGTGCGAGCCGGCAACGCCCAGCAGAGCATGTTCAATGGGGGCGCCACAAACGTCTTCAGCCTTCTCCACCGCTTTCTGGATCGAAACCACAGCCTTGTCTAGATCCACAATCACGCCTTTGCGCGAACCACGCGACTCAGCGACGCCATGTCCGCGGTAACGGAGGCTGCCTTCAGTGATCTCCGCCACCAGCACGCAGGTTTTTGCGCTACCTACGTCGATTGCCGTCAAGAAGTGCTGATACTGGTTCGCCATCCCTATTGCGATTGCTCCTTGGGAATTCCCGCACTTGGTTTATTGCTGGGTTTGGCCGTGTTGGCAGTGCCAGGTGCTACTGGGTTGTTCCCTGTCGATGTGGCGTGTTGCACTGGGTTGAAGGTCGACCCGGATTGCGGCGTTGCCGACGCCGTTGTTGACTTTGTGATTTTCGCCGGTAACGGCTTCCTGTGATGTGTTCTGGCTGTCTTCTTTCGTGCTGAGGCCGCTTTCAGCGCGGGCTTCAGGGAGGCGATGGTCGCGCCCACGGCGGGTTGTGGATGTTCGCGTGTTGTGAGCGCGGCCGGTTTCACACCCTCCGCCAGCGCCGCTCGTGCCGTAGACTGCGGGAGGGCCGGTTGCTTCGCCGTGCCCTGCAGATCCGGGTTCACGATGATCTGGTGCTCATAGCGCAAATCGACCGAGTCCAGGCGGGAGAATTGCTGCCGCCACTCCTGCACATGGCTGACGTAGATCTTGAACCGGTCCAGGAAATCGGACGACCCCAAGTGCACCAGTACCTCGCCGCCGGCATCGCTGGCCAGGACTTTTACATCCTCGGAGTCGGAGAGATCCACTTCGTTGAGGTCCTGCGAATAATGCGCTCCGCTGGAGTCGAGCTCACTCACCAGCTGGTTGTACATTTTCATGCGGGCAGCCCGCGTGGATTGCGGCTCGCTGAGGTTCATTCCCAGGATGACCGGGAAAGAAAACTTTTTCTTACGGCCGATTGGGGGTTCCATCAACGTGCCGCCGGCGTCGATCAGCGAAATCCGCGAGCCGATGCGGGCAAAAGCGACGGGTGTGCGTTCGTGGATCTCGATCCGCAGTCGGTTGGGGACGAAACGCATGACGCTGGCCGATTCTACCCAGGGGATCTGTTCCAGCTGCCTTTGTCTTTGGCCGAGGGGCACGAAAAAGATATTGCGCCCGATGTCTTCGCCCATCACTTCCATCACCTGGGAACGAGTTACGTCGCCCAGGCCGTTGATTTCGATGTTGTCGCTGGAATCGATGCGAAAGCGCCAGGAATGTTCGCCGTATTGGTACAGGGCGGTGGCAATGATTCCGCAAAACGCCAGCACACCCAGGCCGAAGGCGGTCCAGGTCAGGCGAGTGGCGGTCTTTTTGGGCAGGGATCCGCGACGAACCGAAACCCGTTTTTGGCCGCGCAGGAAAGGCGACTCTTCCTCCACATCCAGGTCGAGCAGGCGCGCGTCGTCTAACACCTCGCGCACGGGCTCGTCTGTCTGTGGGTACAACTCTTCCTGCGAGATGGTGGAACCGGTTTTCCTTGCCATCAACTCAGGTCAGTTGTCGTCAGTGAATCGCGGAGCGAAATTACTATAACTGCTTTTCGCGAATTGAGATAGAGGAAATCTTGGTGCCACACCACTCATTAGGGTGCCCCACCCAAACTTCTTTTGCTTGGGCGCCGGGCACTCTTGAGTTTGTTCTACGCTGCCCGCTTTTGTTTGCGTTGACTTGCTTTGGCAATTTTCTCCACCTGGCTCAGGTGATTCAAATCGTGGCCCGCGAACATGCGGACGATGTGAGCGATGGTCTCTTTTCCACGCTCCTGATGCATGCCGTAGTTTTCCCACAGATTCTTGGGCAGCGCCTTCAGCAGGCGCAGGTTGTTCTCCCGCAAGGCGCAGAAGGTCTCAAGAGAAAGCTTGGGAGCGCGGCGCGAATAAGCAAAAGTTTCCGCCCACACATCCTGGTCGAAAGGCTGGAGAGAGATACCATTGCTGCCGATGATCGAGCGCATCCTCCAGCCGCCCACCAGTTCGGCGTCGGCGAGGTGAGCGAGAATCTGGGCGATCGACCACTTGCCCGGCTCGGGCTGACGGGTTAGCTGAGTTTTGCTAAGCGGCTTGATTAATTTTTGCAGTTTCCTGGGTGTTTCCTGCTGCACCCTTAGAGGTTCTTTACCTTCGGTATACCCGAGCATGCGCTGAATGTACTGCTGGGCTGTCTCCTGCATGAAACCCTCCGCTTCAAAGAAGTAGTAACGCTACTTGGAGTGTCTAATCTGGAAAAGGTAGCAGGAAAATCTTTGGGAAGGCCGCGGTAGACTTCAGATCCCTCGCCATTCCGGGATAACAATTCAATTTTCAACAACCTGCTAGATGGTGCCGTCTCCGGGCACTGGCGCCAGGCGGGGACCGCTCAATTGCAGGGCCTGCCGGGGACAAACAGCCTTCAGGTGTATCTGTTGTAGTTGCTGGAGCTCTATCAGCCGTGCACGTTTCACCTGCAACCGGGCACAGGCTGCTTGCTCACGTGCCACGACGGTGTCAACGGTGACGAGGCGGTTCTGAATTCTGGCGACTTCGGTCTGGGTGCGCACCAGTGGTAGGGACGTTCGGCTCAGCATGACGCCCGCCATGGCCATAAAGTGGCTGGTTTCGCCGGAAAGCCGTTGTACCGCCGCCAGGGAACGATCGGCAAGGCATTGGCCGTCATGTCGGCCGGCAAAATGATTCTCCAGAGAAACGGCCATTAACCCCACCGCGATCCAGTAGATTGCCTTCTCGGAAGCCATGTTGTCGCTCCTCAGCAGTTGATGAAAATTAGACGGAAGACCCGGAAAATCGTTATCCAGTTGTTTCGATGTTATGTACGGATCACGGGGTCAGAAAGTTCCCGGCACTCTGACGGTCGACATCCGCCTCTGCCAAGGGAAGGAGCGATTCATAGGATTCCCCTACTCCTGAAAACAGCGCGAAAGACGACGATGCAAACAACCACGGTTACGACGGTGTTCGCTATCTGCGCCAGCAATCCCCAATAGTGCACGACTATGAAATGGAAACTCATGCCGTATATGACAGCAATCACAACCGCGAAGGGCAGGATTTGTTTCATAAGTCCAATGCCTCGCCAGCCATGTGGTCAACAGCGTCTGCCTATTATGGGCATGCTAAGGTTTGTGGCCCTCGACGGCAACTGGCTGCCTCGCCGCAAGACTCTCTAGGATCATGGGGCCGAGCTGAGCGATACTGCCAGCCCCAAGGGTCAGGATCATGTCGCCTTCCCGAGCCGCTGACACTGCGATCTCTACTGCGTCCGCAAACGAGAGAACGTAGCGAGCGTCATGTCCGGCGGTCTGGATACGACCAGCCAGAGCCTCCCCGTTGATGCCTGCAATCGGCGCTTCACTGGCGGCGTAGATGTCCAAGACCAGAAGGGTGTCGGCCTCCTTGAAGGCAGTCGCAAACTCATCCATCAGATCGCGGGTGCGGGTGTAACGGTGCGGCTGAAACACCACATGGATCCGGCGGAATCCGCACTGCCGGGCGGCCGCCAGAGTGGCACGAATCTCGGTGGGATGGTGGCCGTAGTCGTCGATCACGCTGACCCCTGCCGCCTTGCCGCGCAGCTGGAATCGCCGGTCCACGCCGCGGAAGCTCTCCAGCGCGGAGCGGATCTGTTCGGTCTGAATGTCGAGGCCCACACCCACGGCAATGGCCGCCGTAGCGTTAAGAACGTTATGAGAGCCGGGTACGTGGAGCCGGAACTCTCCCAGGTCATGCTTCCCGTAGTTCACGTGGAAGCGGCTGACCGGCGAACCTTCGTCTGATGTGGTGTCGCCGAGCTTTATGTGGAAGTCGGACAGGCGTCGCGTCCCATAGGTGAGGGTGCGGCGCCGGACCTGCGGGAGCAGCCGGCGTAGGACGGGATCATCATTGCAGACCACGACCATGCCATAGAACGGCACCCGATCCATGAAGTCGAGAAAGGTACGTTTCACGTCCCCCATGTTGCGGTAGCAGTCCATGTGCTCGCGGTCGATGTTGGTCACAACGGAAAGGATAGGCGAGAGCTTGAGGAACGAGCGGTCGCTTTCGTCGGCCTCGGCCACCAGATAGTGCGATTTGCCCAGGCGCGCATTCGATCCCATGGCATCGACGCGCCCGCCGACGACCACCGTGGGGTCCAGGCCGCCGCTTGCCAGTACTGCAGCCACCATCGAGGTGGTGGTCGTTTTGCCATGCATTCCGGCGATGGCAATGCCATATTTCAGGCGCATCAGTTCGGCCAGCATCTCGGCCCGCTGAATCACTGGGATGTGAAGCGACCGCGCTTGGGCGATTTCCGCGTTCTCCGCCGAAACCGCGGAACTGGCTACCACCACCTCAGCGCCGGTGACATTTTCCGCACGGTGTCCCTCGAACACGGTTGCGCCCAGACTGGCGAGCCGCTGTGTGACTGAGGAACCCTTCAGGTCGGAGCCGGAGACCTTGTAGCCAAGGTTCAGCAGCACTTCGGCGATGCCGCTCATGCCGATGCCGCCGATGCCTACGAAATGAATGCGCTGAATCTTGGCAAACATAGGAACTGTCTTCTGATCGACAGAGGCTACGTAAACAACGTCATCCTGATCGCAGCCGCCGGATTCGCATCGCGAATCGGACAGCGGGCTCGAAGGACGCCTGCCCTGCCTGGATCGCTACCACCGCGTATAGGGATTCTCATCGCGATCCGAATAAGCAAAGAGAGAACTCCCTGAATCGCCGCTGCATAACTCGAGGAACGAGGGCTCCTTCGACTGCGTTGTCGCCCGCTTTGCGGGCGGCAACTTCGCTCAGGATGACAAATCCTTTTGCATATTCCATCCTGCAAGCCCGGCCGCCATTTCCGCGATGTCATTGGCGGCGTTCGGGTGCGAGAGCTTACGGGCGGCGTCACTCATAGCATCCAATCGCTGCCGGTCCCCGAGCAATGCACTCACTGTTTCGATCAAATTCTCGCTACTGAGCCCCGATTCCTCGATTACTACCGCTGCGCCCGCGCGCTGCAAGGCTTCCGCGTTGCGCTTCTGATGATCGTCCGCCGCTCGTGGAAAAGGCACGAAAACGGCCGGCTTCCCGGCTGCGGTCACCTCCGCCACCGTGCTCGCCCCAGAGCGGCAGATCAGCAGAGTGGCCGCAACAAAGTAGGCCGGCATGTCCTCGATAAAGCGATGGGCCTCGACCGCACCGTTCAGGTTCGCGTAGGCCGCCTGCGCGTCATTATAGTCACGTTCACCAGTTTGATGAACGATGTGCAGACCGGAAACTCGTTTCAGCAGTTCGGCCGCCGACTGCATTACCACCTGGTTTATGGCATGTGCACCTTGACTCCCGCCAAAGACGAGAAGCGTGGGGGTTCGGCTGGCCGGCTTTCCGGCGATGGCAAAGAATGCCTCACGCACCGGAACTCCGGTCACAACGCAACGCCGGAAGTACTTCCCGGTTTCTTCAAAGTGCACGGCCGCCGCCGAGACGAAACGAGACACCACACGATTGGCGAAACCGGGAACGAAATTCGGTTCGAATACCAAAGTTGGGACGGCCCGCAGGATCGCGGCCATCATCGCCGGCCCCGAGGCGTATCCGCCGACGCCAATCACGACCTGTGGGCGAAATTCCGAGAGGATGCGGCTTGATTCCCAAATCGCTCGCGGCAAATCGAAGGATGTTTTCAGGCGGGTGGTCAGACTTACGTTCTTCAGCGCACCGACCTGTACCAGGCGCAACGGAAATCCGGCAGCCGGAACCAGGCGATTCTCGATGCCTCGGGCAGTGCCGATAAACAGGATTTCAGCGCCATATTCCTTCTGCAGTTGTTGGGCGATGGCAAGGGCGGGGATGACATGTCCGCCAGTTCCGCCTCCCGCCAGGATGGCCCGCATGGTGTGACTATAAATCACGAGGACACCGACCGGGGGCAACGAATCACGTGGGACGGCTGCCCTCGGCCGTCCCCACGCGGTTCTTCTTCTATTCCGCCTGTTTCGAGATATTCAGCAGGACTCCGACGCATACCAGAGCAAAGAACAGCGACGAACCGCCGTAGGAGACGAATGGCAGGGGAATGCCCTTGGTGGGCACCAGGCCAAGAACAACACTGATGTTGATGAACGCCTGCACCACAATCATGCTGGTGATTCCCACCGCCAGAAAGCGCCCGAACATGTCCTGTGTTCTGAGCGCGGTTCGAATGCCCCGCCACAGAAATATGGCGAACAGCAGAACGATGGCCAGCGAGCCTACCAGTCCCAACTCCTCCGCGGTGACGGCAAAGATGAAGTCGGTATGCGGCTCAGGCAGATAAAACAGCTTTTGCTTCCCCTCCATCAGGCCGACACCGCTGATCCCTCCGGTGCTCACCGCGATCAGCGACTGAATGATGTGAAAACCGCGCCCCTGCGGATCGGAATATGGGTCGAGAAAGGCCATGATGCGGGCCCGGCGATAAGCGACATGAAAAATCAGGAAATACAAGGGCAGCAGCGAGGCCAGGAAAGCGTATCCCAGATAACGCATGTCCATACCCGCCACGAACAATACGCAAACCGTGATGGCCGCACAGGCGATCGCAGTCCCCAAGTCAGGCTGAAAGACAATCAATGCGATAAATATGACGGTGGGGACAACCGCGGGCAGGACCGTATTACGCCAATCTTTCATCGATTTGGTGCGGTCCTCCAGAAAAAATGCCAGAAAGAGGATGAGCGCTGGCTTTGCCATCTCGGAGGGTTGAAAAGAGAACGGACCCCAGTGCATCCAGCGATGGGTATGGTGGGAGCGGTCAAGGAAGAAGACCGCAATCAACATCAGAGTCGTAAGTCCGAGCAGTGAGAAGACCACGGCCGGATGCTTGTAACGCTTGTAGTCGATCTTCATGGCCAGCACCATGACCAGAAGACCGGCAGCAGCCCATCCCACTTGCCGCAGAAGGAAAAAATACCCGGAACCATAGCGCTCTTTGGCCATTACCGCAGAGGCGCTGAAAACCATGACCAGGCCGGCAAAGATCAGCAGCAGGGTGACCGTGAACAGCCACCGATCGACACTTACGCGCTTGGCCATGGAAGGTTTTCATTTCAACACGGAGGAGGGAGGAGGGTCTGTGATTGTTGAGGGTTGCTTGTTGACTGAGTTGGTTCCGAGGCGAAAAGGATTTGAGAGGGCACGGCTTTCCAGCCGCGCCGTAAGACTATCGAGCGCGTACGACGCAGCTGAAGGCGCGCGCTCCCAAAGGTCCTCTACGCCAATTTCGATTTTTTCAGCAGCTTGCCGGATCCTGAGGTTCGCAGAGGGGATAGCACGGGCGTGGACGCCCGCGCCTACATTATTTTTCGAGCTTGCCAACGACCTCTTTGAATACCTTCCCGCGATGCTCGTAACTGCGGAATTGGTCGAAGCTGGCGCAGGCGGGAGCCAGCAGTACGGTATCTCCGGTCTGCGCGGCTTCGTAGGCACGCTGGATGGCGTTCTCCAAGGTCTCGGCGTGGACAATCTCCGCTGCGCCCTTGATTTGAGATTCGATCTTGGCGGCAGCCGTGCCGATGGTGTAGACGCGCTTTACCCGCTGACGCAGCAAGTCGTTGAGAACCGTGTAGTCGCTGCCTTTGTCCTTGCCGCCCAGGATCAAATGGATGTTCGCGGGAAATGACTCCAGAGCTTTGATGGTGGCATCCACGTTGGTGGCTTTGGAGTCGTTGTAGTATTCGACCCCGCGAACCGTGGCCACGTGTTCCAGACGGTGTTCGACGGCTTTGAAGTCACGTATGGTCTGGCGGATGCGCTCTGGCGGGACCGCCATCAGCGCGCCCACGCACACTGCGGCCAATACATTTTCGTCGTTATGAGCGCCCTTCAGCGGAATCTCGGAGGTAAGCATAATTTCACGCTGGCCCGTGGCATCGCGAAACCAGACGCGCCCGTCATGAACATGGGCCCCTCGCTGCACTTCCTTCTTTCGGCTGAACCAGAACACCTGCGCCTGGGTGCGACTGAATAGTCCCGCGGTTGTGAGATCGTCGGCGTTGAGTACGGCAAAGTCATCGGCTCGTTGATTCTCAAAGATTCGCGCCTTGGCGTCGGTGTAGGCTTCAAACGTCCCGTGGCGGTCGAGATGGTCGGGAGTGATGTTGAGTACGACGGCAATCCTGGGATGGAAGGTCTGGATGGTCTCCAGTTGGAAGCTGGAAACTTCAAGCACGGCGATAGTTTCGGGTGTGGCTCCTTGCACCAAGGTGATCGCCGGTGTCCCGATGTTGCCACCGACCACGGTCGGAGATCCTCCTGCCGTGACAATCTGGCCAGCTAGAGTAGTGGTCGTCGTTTTGCCGTTGGAGCCGGTGATGGCGACAATTCGTCCGGGGAAAAACCGGGCAGCCAGTTCGATTTCGCCGATAACTTTCTCCCCTAGAGCGCGCGCCTGAACGAGCGGTGGCGCATCGACCGGAACCCCGGGACTGACCACGATCAAATCCTGCCCTTGAAACGTGCGCTCTCCATGTCCCCCGGTTTCGACGGCGATGCCTTCGTCCAGCAGTTTGGGGATTTCTTCCTTCAATTGATCAGGAGTCTTGGTGTCGGAGACGGTAACTCGTGCCCCCCGGGCTTTCAGGAACAGGGCCGACGCCACTCCCGATTTGCCGAGGCCGACTACCAGAACGCGTTTGTTGTTCACATCCATGGACTTTATATCTTGTCATTCCGAGGAGCGCAGCAACGAGGAATCTGCAGTCCCCTGCCTTGGCACGAACCGCGTCTACCTCAACTTCAGCGTGGTCAGCGCGAACAATGCAAACACCAGCGACGCGATCCAGAAACGCACTATGATTTTCGATTCCGACCAGCCCAGCAATTCGAAATGATGGTGCAACGGGGCCATCTTGAAAATCCGTTTCTTGCGAAGTTTGTACGACCCAACCTGCAGGATCACCGACAACGCCTCGATCACGAAAACTCCGCCAATAAACGGCAGCAGCAACTCCTGTTTGATCATGACAGCCACGGTGCCAATTGCTCCGCCGAGAGCCAGCGACCCTACGTCTCCCATAAACACTTCCGCCGGGTGGGCGTTGTACCATAGGAAACCGATCGACGCCCCCACCATGGCCCCGCAGAAAATGGTCAACTCGCCTACTTGCGGCATGCGTTGCAGTTCGAGATAGGAAGCAAACGTCGCGTGGCCGCTAACGTAAGTCAGCACGGCCAAAGCCCCCGCGGCAATCACGGTGCATCCAATCGCCAAACCGTCCAGGCCGTCCGTCAGGTTTACCGCATTACTGGAGCCCACGATCACCAGCACCACAAAAACGACAAACGGCAGAAATGCCGCCCACCACCAATGCGGATTGTGCTCCAGCGCGCCGATCACCAGGTCGGGACGAAACTGCTTAAGAAACGGGACTTGCAGTTTGGTCGAATACAGTCCCTTGGTCTGCATGACGATCAACGCGACCGCGATCAGGACGCTGGTCGCAATCTGGTAGCCCAGCTTCGCCTTTCCGGTCAAACCCAGATTTCTGCGATGCACGACCTTGGTGTAGTCGTCGGTAAAGCCAATAGCGGCAAACGCGCATGTGCTCAGTACCGCAATCCATACAAATCGATTGCTGAGATCAGCCCAGAGCAGAGTCGGAACCACGATGGAAATGGCAATCAGCAGACCACCCATGGTAGGAGTGCCGGCCTTTTTCTGGTGAGCTTTGGGGCCTTCTTCACGGATGTACTGGCTGATCTGAAACTCGCGCAGCCGGTTGATCACCAGCGGCCCGACGATGAGTCCGGTAAACAGCGCGGTCAGACTGGCAAACGCAGTGCGGAAAGTCAGATAACGGAAGATGCGAAACGGCGGGAAATAATGAAACAGCTTGAGGTACAGCAGCCAGTAGAGCAATCCGCCTCCGCTTTGTCGTTCGGGCCGTTAATCGTTAGTCGTTGGTCGTAGCGTAATGGAGGCGCGGGCGTCCTCGCCCGTGCGGAGCCAACCAGCCCTTTATCGAGGCTCCTTCAACGACGTCCATCTCGCCAGAGCCTTCTCCAGCTTCACGCCCCGTGAGGCTTTCAACAGCACCGCGTCACCGTCGCGAGTCTCACAGGCCAGCCAATCCCCAGCTTCTTCCGGCGTGCCGACGAACTCTGCCTGCACCCCGGCGCTTCGGGCCGCTTCGACCATGGGCTGCGCCAGGCCCCGGACACCCAGCAGTACATCGATCTTCTTCTCCGCCATGTGCTGCCCGGATCGGCGATGCATCTCCTCGCCTGCCGGTCCCAATTCCAGCATCTCTCCAGCCACCACGACATGCCGCGCCGCCGGCATCGCGGCTAAAGTGTCCACCATGGCATCCAGAGCTGTTGGATTCGAATTGTAGCAATCGTTGATGACGGTAATGTTGCCGAGTTGGACGACCTGTCCGCGCTTGTCGGCTGGAACGAGCGATGCCAGCGCGCCTACGGCCTCGGACGGGATCAATCCGCGTTCCAGGCCTACCGCGATGGCGGCCAGTGCATTGTAGATGTTGTGACCACCGACCAGGGGCAGCGTCGCTGGTTCCGCACAACCTCCCACCACTACATCGAAGGTCGATCCAGCGGCACCTCTTGGCTGCACGTTTTCCGCGCGCACATCTGCAGTCGGCTTCAGCCCATACAGCACAACCTTGCCGTGGAAGTCCCGGCCGAACTGGGAGACGTATTCATCGTCGGCGTTCAGGATCGCGGTACCCCCGGCATGAAGGGATTCGATCAACTCGTACTTGGCGCGGGCGATGTCCGCTACGGAGTTAAAAAATTCGAGGTGAACCGGGGCGACGTTGGTAACCACTCCCAGATCAGGTTTTGCGATTTCGGCTAGAGCTGCAATCTCTCCGGCGTGTGACATGCCCATCTCGATCACGGCAATGTCATGTTCCGCTTCGAGCTTGAGGAGCATCAAGGGCAATCCAAAATGATTATTGAAGTTACCCTCGGATTTCAGCACCCGAAAACGTGTGCTCAGGACATGAGCAATCGCTTCCTTGGTCGTGGTCTTGCCGGTCGAGCCCGTAACCCCCACCAAAGGCTTGGCCCACAACCGTCGCACTGCGCTGCCCAGGGTTTGCAATGCTTTCAGCGTGTCATCCACCGCGATCAATCGGGTCTTCACGGGGTACCGGGCAAGTTGGTCTTTGCGTACGACTGCAGCGACCGCGTTCTTACTCAGCGCTTGCTCCACGAACTCGTGGCCATCCATGCGTTCGCCCTTGACTGCGAAGAACAGTTCATCAGGCTGGATGGTACGGGAGTCGATGGAGTACCCGACGGCCAGCGCCTTGTGGTCGAATTCGCCGGCGGCGGAAAGAAACTCCGCAACTCGAGACAGGGGCAGCTTCATGAATGGTTCCCGGTGGCGGTATTGGCGGCCTCACAGCCGTATCCCGCATCGCGTAGGATCGCGCGCGCCACTTCCGCATCGTCGAAAGGAAGACTGCCTTCGCGGGTGATCTGGACTTTTTCGTGGCCTTTGCCGGCGATAAGAACGATGTCGCCGGGCCCGGCTTCGTGCATCGCCAAAGCAATGGCGGCTTTGCGATCGGGTTCCATTTTATATTTTGCTCCGCAGCGCTGCAGACCGACCATGGCGTCGTTGATGATGGCCAAGGGCTCCTCACTGCGGGGGTTGTCGGAGGTAAGCACCACAAAATCACTGCCTCGACCGGCAGCTTCGCCCATGAGTGGACGCTTAGCCCGGTCGCGGTCGCCGCCGCATCCGAAGACCGTGATCACTCGCCCCTTCTGTCCCGCTTGTTCCACGAACTCGCGAGCCAGTGCAGTTAAATTGCGGAGGGCATCGTCGGTATGGGCATAGTCCACAACGACGGTGAAAGGCTGTTTGCAATCCACTCGCTCAAAACGGCCCGGGACCCGCGCCAGGGTCTCAATTCCCTTTGCCATCGCTTCCGGCTTGCAACCACGAGCGTAGGCTGCGGCGGCGGCAGCCATGATGTTGTACACGTTCACGCGTCCAATGAGCGGAGAAAAAACGGGGATGATTTCCTGGGGTGTGATCAGGTCGAAGCGCGTGCCCCGGCAAGCGACACTGATATTCTCGCCGTGAAAATCGGCCTTCTTCAGGCTGTAGGTCAAGACTTGCGACCCGCCACTCCGGCTGACCTTTACCAGCTTCTGGCCGTATTCGTCATCGACATTCAAAACAGAGGCTCGGGGAGCATCGGTGCCGCAGCCCTCGAACAAGATTCGTTTGGCGGCAAAGTACTCTTCCATGGTGTGGTGGTAGTCGAGATGGTCGCGCGTCAGATTGGTGAACACCGCGACATCGAACGGAATCCCGTAGGCGCGCTCCTGGGCCAGAGCATGCGAAGAAACTTCCATCACGGCTTCGGAGGCCCCGTCGCCTAAACCTTGGTTCAGCATTCGATTGACATCAAGCGACTCCGGCGTAGTGTGCGGCGCGGGAAGGACCTTTCCGGCCACGTGATATTCGATGGTCCCGATCAGCGCGCTCTTACGGCCGGCGGCAACCAGAATGGATTCGAGGAGAAAAGCGGTTGTGCTCTTCCCGTTCGTCCCCGTAATGCCGGTGACTGCCAGGCGTTCGGCCGGGCGTTTGTAGAAGTTCGCACTCAGGCGAGCCAGCGCTCGTCTTCCGTGGGGCACCTGCGCCCACGCAACCTGGTCCCGAGGCTTTTCGGTAGCGGAATCGGTTACAACCGCGACGGCCCCGGCGGCAATGGCTCGGTCTATGAACTTGTTGCCATCACTCGACTCACCGCGCATCGCGACAAAAACATCCCCAGGCTTAATCTGGCGCGAGTCGTACTCCAGGCCAGAGACACTGGCGTCCCCGCGGTGGGCAAGCACCTCCGCCCCGTACAGAAGCTGTTGGAACGTCATTGGAATGAATTATATGGCACGGGTTGCCCCAGTCGTTGGGTATCCTCAAGAGCCTGGCCGATGTCCGGAGGTGGCCCCGACTATCGTCCGAACCTCACCGTGATCTTTGCCCCGGTTATCACACGGGTGCCGGCGACCGGCGACTGCTCCCGCGCCAGGCCACTGCCAATAACATCCAGGTCCAGACCGCTGTCTTGCGCCATTTCGACCGCGGCGCGCACGCTCTTGCCAGCAAAAGAGGGCACGAGAATCCCACCCTGCTCAACGTCGAGAATCACTGTTCCAGTAGACGGCAAATGATCCGAAGATTCAGCCGCGATTTGCGGGGCAGGACCGGCTGGCACCGTAGCCGGTTCCTGGGCCGGCGCAGCCTCTTGTTGCCGCAGGGCTGCGGGTACAACTGCAACCAGTGGAGGAGAAACTGTAGTCGAAGACGCAGGCGGATTCGCCGGAGCGGGAACTGCACTGGCGCTCTCCGCCAGGTCAAGCGCATCTCCCAAGCGGTCGGGTGATCCCTCGGCAAAGTCGTCTTCTTTGGTTTGCCGCGACGCCAGCAGCACCTGGCGTTGCGGTAATACGACATCATGCGGTGTGTGCAAATACTCGAGCACCTGCTGCGCAACCCGGTGAAACACCGGGGCCGCGACCTGCCCGCCCTGATGCAAACCGACCGCCGAGTCAAGAACGACGGCAACAACAATCGCGGGATTATTTACCGGCGCGAATCCGGCGAACGAGCCCACATATTTGGTGTGGGAATAGGCGTGCGTCGCGGGATCGACTTTCTGCGCCGTCCCGGTTTTGCCGGCCGAGCTGTACCCTTCCAGAACCGCCTTCTTCCCAGTGCCGTGCAACACGACTCCCTGCATCATCTGGCGCATTTCCGCCGCGGTCAGTGGTGAAATCACACTCTGTTGGTCGGCTGGGTGAAACGTAATCGTCTGCGGCGCTCTCTGCGGCTCGGAGATGGCGGCAACCACCCGCGGCGAAACTCTGGTTCCGTCATTGGCCATGGTCGAAATCAGATCGGCCAACTGCAGAGGCGTGATCCCGATTTCCTGGCCCATGGAAATCGCCGCAAATGAGACCTTCGACCAGCGGCTCGGCGGCTTGGTCAGGCCGCGCGTCTCGCCCGGCAGTTCGATCCCGGTGGGCTGGCCGAAGCCAAAGGCGCGAATGAATTTGTACAGCCGGTCATCGCCCAGCCGCATGCCGATTTTGATCGAGCCCACGTCGCTGGATTCGGCAAGGATGTCAGAGACCGAGAGCCGTCCGTGGGGCCGGCTGTCGTGAATCCTCATGCCGTTGATGACGATCGATCCCATCTGGCAATCGAACACTTCCTGCGGCGTGGTGAGCTTCTCTTCCAGCGCAGCGGAGATCGTTACCAGCTTGAAGGTGGAGCCGGGCTCGTACACGTCGCTGACCGCGTGATTCTTCAGTTTGTCCGGGGTGATTTCACGGGTGAGGTTCGGATTGAAAGTGGGCCGGTTAGCCAGCGCCAGGATCTCGCCGGTATGGGGATTCTCTACCACCACGCTGCCGCTGATGGCCTTGGTCTGCTCCATCGCGGTTTCGAGCTCGCGTTCGGCGATGTACTGGATTTGCTGATCAATCGTGAGTACGACATTCTGGCCCGGTTCGGGCTGTTTCTCCACACTGCCGAACCATTTACGGCGGGCGTCGACCGAGATCAGCATCTCGCCGGAGCGGCCTCGCAGCTGGTCATCAAATTCACGCTCGATGCCGCTCAAGCCCTCGTCGTCGGTCCCGACATAGCCAATCACTTGGGCCGCAAGCTCGCCTTTGGGATAAAAACGCTTGGACTCTTTCTGGAAGTAAATTCCGCGCAGGTTGAGCGAACGGATGCGTTCGGCGGTCTCAGTGTCCGCTTTGCGGGCCACCCAGCAGAAGGTCCGGGCGGCTTTACATCTGGCCAGCAGCTCGCGAGGATCGGTCCTGGTGATTCGCGAGATCAGTGAGATGGTTCCGGCAAGGTCGGGGATTTCCGTGGGCACAGCGAAGGCGGAATCCACTGAAATAGACATCGCCAGTTCGCGGCCGGCGCGGTCGTAGATAACGCCGCGCCGCGCGGAAACTTCCACCGTGCGCTGCTGTTGATGCTGGGCGCGCTGCTCGAATGTACCGTAACGGAACATTTGCAGGTAGACCAGACGAAGGCAGATGCCGCAGCACCACAGGACCAACATTCCGGCCAGAAGGTAGAGCCGGGTATTCGTCGTGTTGCGCGCCGAATTGGACGCCACGGACCAACCTCTCAGACAAACATCGCTAGACAAACATGGCGGCCTGTTTGAACTCGAAGGCCGCCAGAAATTTGATTGCCGAGCCCGGCTCGGCCTCGCGGGCAAGACGCCCGTCCTCCAAGAACAAGAGTGCTATGGGATCGAGATCATCGAGCCCGCGGCGACACTGGCCATCTCCGGCGTGCTGGACTCCGGCGACGACGATTCCATGCGAATTACCTGGCCGGCCTGCGGTGGTTGCATGCCGTACTCGCGCGCCAGTTTGTCGATCCGCTCGGGCGAGGACAGCGAAGCCTCTTCCAGGCGAAGCGCACGGTTGACCTCAAGCAAACTATCGCGTTGCGTCTTGAGCGCTTCGACTTTGTAGCCGTATTCGATGGCTTTGAAATGCTGCCAGGTGTAGGTCATCACCAGCAGAAACAGGCAGCCCAGCGCGATGCCGAACTGTCGCATCTCCCGGCTGCGCTTGGGATCTTCCACCTTCACCAGCCGGGTATTGTCGATGGATTTGGCAAAGTAAATTTCTGGCGTGCCCGTCCAGAAAGATCTGCGCCGATGGTGAACTGCGCCCGGTACTGCGATTGCCGATGCGGCCATTTACGCGACTCCCAATAGCTGAGATTCAACCTGAACCAGCTCAGACTGCGCCGCGCCGGTGAAGTATGTCAGGTTTTCTTCCTGCGAGTGTGCCTTCAGGAAACGTTCTTCGCTGCGCTCCACCGCTCTCATCAGATCGTCGATCAAAGTGCCCGTGTACATCGTTTTTCCCCTTTTCTACCTACCCACCTGGAACCTTCTCCGGAACGGCGTCGAGAGAAGGTAAGCATTGTGTTTTCGCCCTTGTTACGAGAGAGGCGACGCCGTCCCGGAAACTTCTTTAACCACCCTGCCATCCGAAGGACCTCTGTACTTTGCGCCGGCAAACTGCGGATTCCTGGTCGCTGCGCTCCTCGGAATGACAAATCTAGATTCGTTCCGCTGCCCGCAACTTCGCGCTGCGCGACCGCGGATTGCGATCGATCTCATCTTCCCCCGGCGTCACCGGCTTCTTGGTCAGCAGCATGTACTGACCCTGCTTCGCTCCCTCGCGCAGCGCATCTTTCACGATACGATCCTCCAGCGAGTGGAAGCTGATCACTAGCAGCCGCCCTCCCGGCTTCAGCAGCTGCGGAGCGGCATTCAGCAGCGCCCGCAGATCGTCCAGTTCATGGTTTACGAAAATTCGGAGAGCCTGAAAGGTTCGCGTCGCGGGATGAATCCTACGTTCTGCCTGATTCATTGGCCGGGCCGCGGCTGATATCACGGCTGCAAGGTGCGCTGTCGTCGATATCGGCCGCGACCGGACAATGGCTCTGGCGATTCTCCGCGACCTCCTTTCCTCACCGAATTCGTAAATCAGGTCGGCAAGCTCGCGCTCGTCGAACTGGTTTACCACTTGTTCGGCGGTCAACCCGGCTTGCGGATTCATCCGCATGTCGAGTGGTCCTTCCGCCTGAAAACTAAAGCCTCGTGCCGGATCGCCGAATTGCAGGCTGCTTACGCCCAGATCAGCGAGAATTCCGTCGATGGTCGCTGGTCGTTGGTCGTTCGCTAGATTCGCAAACGAGCGCTGCATCAGCGTCACCGTCGGCCAGTCTCGCAATTCCTGTCGTTGGTCGTTGGTCGTTGGTCGTTCGCTAACGACTAACGACGAACGACTACCGACCAGCTTCTCCCGCGCAATCTCCAGCGCCGCTGGATCTTTATCGACCCCAATCAAATGACCCGGTGCGCCGAGGCGTTTTGCGATTTCGTAACTGTGCCCGCCAAGGCCCTCCGTGGCGTCGATATAAGTCCCGCCGCGCCGGACGGCTAAAAAGTCGATCGCTTCTTTTAAAAGAACCGGCACATGGCTGCCACCATGCCCAACCCCCTGAGGGGTGTCTGTTGAACCCTCGTCCACTAGATGCCCAGATCGTCGAGCGTCTTCTCATCCTCAGAAGTGAACTCTTGTTCCTCGATCTCTTTCCGGTACAGCTCCAGGTTGCGAACCACCAGGTGCGTCAGATTACCGGTCACCGCCACTTCGCCTTTGATGTGCGCCGAGTCGCGCAGCAACTGCGGCATCAGCACGCGGCCCTGACCGTCCATCTCCACCATCTGGCCCCAGTAGTTCACCCGGTCGAGAAACTTTTTCTTCGTAGGATTGAAGGTGGAGAGCGCGGCCAGTTTCTGCTCGATCCGTTCCCACTCCTCGAAGGGATACAGTTGTGCAACCTTCCCATCCAGACTTGTGATGTAGAATTGTGCGGCGTATTTCTCGTCGATCACCCGCTTGAACTCGGCGGGGACTTTGAGCCGTCCCTTTTCGTCGACGCGAGTTGGGTGATTGCCGCGAAACATGTCTTCGTCCCTTCAACGAGGTAGAAAATCTCTTAGCTATGGCCACAAATACGAGGGAGGTAAAAGTGGTCGCGAAACGGGTCAATTCGGGTTCGTTCGGGCTTTTCTTGGCGGTGTCAGCTGCGAAATCCACTGGCGCCTCTCGTTGCTTCAGTTTTGCCCACGAGCTCTACCGTTCTGACCACTTTCTACCACTTTTGTCCACATCTTACGCCTAACCTGTTTGTTGTCAATAACAAAGTTATAGGTGGTAATGGGAAGCAGTAGGGGGATCGGGAAACCACCAGAAATTGTGGCTAACTGATCAGGTGACCACTAGAGATGGGGTTTGCGACTTAGGTTCGGCGAGACCTTCGTTGGCAGTTTTTGATAGGTCTTCGGAAAAACCGGTTGCTGCTGGAATTCGCCTGGCAACAAAATGCCCCAGCTCTGACGCCGGGGCACTCGTTACGCATCGCTGGCTACCAAATGATCTTGGCGCCGATCTGGATATGCCGGGAGCCACCGGAACCGACTACGGGGTTCGAGGCCGCGATATCCGGCGTGTAGAAGGCTTGTCCGACAGTGCCGCTGAACCCGTCGGAAAGATCGGTGTCCACTCCGGCGAAGTTTGGATGGTTGAGGATGTTGAAGAATTCTCCTCTCAATTCCAGTTTGGCCCATTCGCGGACGGTAAACACCTTACTGAGCGAAAAATCCAGGTCCAAGTAGCCCGGCCCGTAGACCACGTTCCTGCCCATGTTGCCGAACTGCCCGGTGAGGGGCGGAGTGATGGTCCACCCCGGCCCGGCAAAGCAGCCGTAGTAACTCAGCTGGCCAGGATCGGCGATAGCGTTGCAAGCGGCATTCGTACTCCCGGGCGTTCCGTCGTAGGGAAAGAAGGGGAGTGCATGAGTTTTGGACCAGTGAATCTTTGACGGGTCGCCAGAAAAGTTCCAGCGATCATTCAATTCGTTGGTGTAGCTTATGTCGTCGGAGGTGTCCCAGAACAGCAGCGGTTCGCCGGTCTGCGCGGTGAAGATGGAATTAAGCCGCCATCCCTGCAGCATCTGCGCGTAACCCGGCTTCGAGGGCAGCTCATAAGTCATTGCCAGGGTGAGCCGGTGGCGGATATCGGTATCGGAGTTGCTGCGCTCGGCGGCCGGATTGTAGCTGTTTTGGATGATGAATTCGCGATTGCCGCTGGAGTCATCGATGGAATGGGCGAAGGTATAGCCGGCGACGAAGTACAGCCCTCGACTAGTGCGCTGCCGCACCGTAACCTGCAGCCCGTGATACATAGAGTTGTCTCCGTTGCCCAGCATGTCAATGTAGCTCAGATAGGGAAAACGATTGACATAGGGGCGTCCGGACTGTTCATCGCCCAGCACGTCGTTGGCATAGATGTTCTGATTGATATCGCGAATGCTGTACAACTTGTCGCCTTTGTTGCCCACGTATGCGACCGTCATCGCGGCATCCCGCCAGAGAGCCTGCTCCACGTTGAGGTTCCAATTGATGACGTAAGGTGTAACGATATTTCGATTAACCCCGAATACCGGACACGGGTTGTCAATATCCTGCGCTGGCACGTAGGCACAATTCACGCCACCGGGTGCAAGATTCCCGAAGATTGGTCCGCCGGCTTTCCAATTAGCGGACGTTTGCGTATCGGTGAGGGTCGCCGTAGTGGCGTTGATGTTTCCGGGGCTTGGGACCATGCCATTGGGTCCAACCAGCTGAAGACCGGTGGGGATCAAAGCCAGACCCTGCGCTTCTGTACTGTTCTGTCCGATGTAGACGGTGATGTGAGGGATTTCGTAGATGATTCCGGTCCCCGCCCGCAGCACCGTTCTTCCCGTGCCGAAAACGTCATAAGCGAAACCGAGCCGCGGCCCAAAGTTGTTGGAATCGGTGTTGTAAGGTGAGCCGATCTGCTTGCCCACCTGTACCATTCCGCGCACCGGATCAAAGTTCGCCAGCAGGTCGTGCTGGTCAGTGATGGGCAGGCTCAGGTCGTAGCGCAAACCTGCAGTGACCGTGAGCCTTGGAATCGCTCGCCAATCGTCCTGAATGAATGCGCCAAGCGATCTCTGGCTCACCTGGCGCTGGCTGTTGCCGACCGCAACATAGGCGTAGGCGGCGTCTCCGGTCGTAAAGTTTTCCAGAGGAGAAGCCGGACCGTCCCCGGAGAAGCGGACGTAACCCGGGCCGTAGGTATCACGCAGATTGTTGGTGCTGCCGGTGCGGAATTCTCCGCCAAAGCGCAGGTTGTGCTTCCCCAGCAGGTAGTTCACGTTGTCGGTGAACTGCAAGGTCTGATTCGGGGTCGTATAGAGCGGCCAGGAACCGTTGCCGCCAATGGTGTGGCTTTCGAATCCGGAAATCCGGATTTCGGGAAGGCCGAAGTCCGTGGGATTGGTAACCCCGCTGTTAACCCCAACCGAAGCGGGGTCGAGACCATGGTCGGCCACCACCACTTGCTGCGAAAACCGGTTGTAGCCAACGTGGAATTGGTTGGTGAGCCGCGCATTCGGCGCCCAGATCCAGCCGCCGCCGATCACCTGCGCTCGGGTATACGCCTGCGAAAGAAACAACGGATTCAGCACGGTCGAATCCTCTTCCGTCTGCACGCTATCGCCGGCAAAGTATGAACCAACCAGACTTTGCTTGTCGGAAAGGTGATAATCCAGCTTCAGGATTCCGTTGTCCTCCCGATTGAGGTTATTGAAATCAAGATTAAGCGTCGAGCTTGGCCCGGGATTGAAGGGAAGGTACTTGGCAAGCGCTTGGCTAATGGGGCTGCAGGTGCCGGCAGCCTTGCACTCGGCAAATGCATCGGCAATGCTGAGGGTAGGATCGCCAATCGGGACAGAAACGGGGGCGTCTACCACTAGCGGATTCCCCACCTTGTCCCGCACGCCTTCGTAGTTTCCGAAAATAAACAGCTTGTCTTTAATAATGGGACCACCGGTGGACGCCCCGAACTGGTGCAGGATGAGCGCCGACGCCGGGTTGGGGAGTCCGGTTCCGGGATCAACCGTAGGGTTGAAATAGTTGCGCGCGTCCAGCCCGCTGTTGCGGGTGAAATAGTAAGTCGATCCATGAAAAGTGTTCGTTCCGGACTTGATGCCGATGTTGATAATCGCCCCTGGTTTCCAACCGTAATCGGCCTCCGGACTGGACTGAACGTTGAATTCCTGAATAGCGTCGATGGGTAAATGGGTGGCGGGAGTCCCTTCAACGCCTTCGGCGTTGATCACAGTTATTCCGTAATATGCGTCGTTGTCATCGATTCCATCCACGATGAAGTTATTGTCCTGGGGCCGGTTTCCATTTGCGGTAATCGACTCGAATCCGCCTCCGGGCGTGCGCTGAACCCCTGGCTGCAAGATGGCGAGGTTCTGGAAGTCACGGCCTTGAAGGGGAAGTTCATTGATCGCCTGGTTGGAGAATGTCCCACCCAGGACGTCGCCCGTGGTGTCGACCATTGGCGCTTCGCCCGAGACGATCACAGTTTGACTGACGGCGCCGGGCGTTAACTTGAAATCGACTCGGATGTCCTTGGCCACCTCAAGGCGCACCGCGGTGTGCTGAGCTTTTTCAAAACTTGGCGCTTCCACGGTCACCACATAGGACCCGGGTTCGAGATTGGGGGCAACGTACTCGCCGGCGGCGCTGGTGGTGAGGGCACGCACTACTCCGGTTGCCGTATTCGCGATCGTCACCTTGGCGCCGGGGATCACGGCGGCGGATTGGTCGGTCACGAGGCCGAGGATTCTGCCCTGATACGTCTGCGCTGTCACCGAAGTTCGACTGACGAGAACTGCCAGGAACATCAGGAAACAAAAGCGGAAATACTTCACGGGTCCTCCTCAAGTTGGAAATTGCACACAGGATCCGCGCCTTGTGGTGGGGAAAGGCAGAATCCATGAGACCTTGCACCGGCCCTAAACCATCGATTCGGGGTGAAAAAAGTGAGTGCGAGGAAAGACCCGATCACAGGCCGGATTGCAGCTTACCGGCATCGACCAGATGAGCGACCTGCTCCAGATTATCGTGAATGGTGGAGCGAAATATTTTCATGGGCGCGGCCCCAAAGCAAAGCCCAACATTCGGCAGTGTGTCAAAGAATGCCGCCGGAGTCAATGGCGAACGTCACTGGGTGCGCAGCTCAGTAGACGGCACCCTCCGGCTGGGTAGAATGGATAACTCCCTGCATGACTGAAAGCGAATAGCCTCCGCCCGTGCCCGCCCACGAGGAAAGATCGAAGCGGGACCCCGCCGGCACTTGGTGAACAGAGACATTACGGAAAGTAAGTGGCAAGTCTCTCCGGCAGACCTCGGGAATCTCGGTAGGGCGGAGAAAGTATGCGCCCTTACCGGAACCGACCACCCTCGCTTCTCCGACTGCCTCAACCAGTACGGCGGACTTCTCGTCGATCGCAATCTCGCGGGGATGCTGCGACCAACCGTCTTGCATGAGGCGCGCGAGAAATACCAGGCTTCGGCCGAGCCGGTCGCGCTTGGCGAAGTGGCTGTCGGTAATTGTGTTCTGCAGCACGGGAACCCGCAGGAAATCCCGAACCAGCGTGACCCGTGCCAGGAAGGGATCGCGCAACGCGTCAGCCGAGGCGAGCGAGCTGTCGTCGGGTGGATCGTTTAAAGCGCCGTAAGAAAATTCTCCCAGAATTGCCAATCCCGCGCTGGTGCCGCCAATCGGTTTGCCGGCGGCGATGTGGGCATTGAGCGCCTCCTGCACGGGCGTACCGCGCCAGAAGTGGACGTAGCGCGCCTGGTCGCCTCCAGCGATGAACACGGCTTCCGCGTGACGAATCATTTCAGCCACGGCAGGGTCCTGGGCTGACTCGCGGTCGGGAGTGATGAGCGTAGCCACCGAGTTCAGCTTGCACAAGCCGTTGATGTAAGGGTTGTAATCGTCGTCTCCGTGGGCCCGTAGGATAAGAAAGTCGCCTCCGTTTGCCTTTTGGCAGAGCCAGCGGAAAGCCTCATCAATGTCGGAACCACCTCCCATCAAGGCAATTCCGGCGTGTGGTGTGGGCTGGGCGTCGCTTTTCTCGCCGACGCGGAAATACTGGTAGGAGGCAGCGTGGCCCATACCCAGGAAGGAAAATAAGACGATTAGGCAACCAAGGCATTTTCGCAGCACGCCAGTCAATATATAACAATCGGGCTTGAACTCTGGCTATCTGTAGCCGCTGAGGGACTTCCACTGGACGCGTTCCCGTGGAATCATGGAGGTTCGGCAACCCAGGAAAGCCATAACCACAGAGGACACGAAGTTCCACGAAGGCTTTCGCTTCCGGAATTTTCCTTCGTGCACTTTTGCGTCCTCTGCGGTTATGCCTCTTAAATTTTGACCCACCACACAATTATGGTGCGGAGGAGTGCCGTATGAAGAAAAGTCTCATCGCTTTGTGTACAACGCTCCTGATGGCGGCCTCAACATGGGCTCAGGAGAACACCACACCGGTCGAGCCCATGGACCAAACCCCGGTGTTCCGGGTGAAGGTAATTTCACGGACCACCAAGGCGGTGAACTATCGGCATCGGGGCGACTCGACTACGGTGGATTTCAAGGGAACCAGCC
The DNA here is from genome assembly GCA_049582765.1 of Terriglobales bacterium. Taxonomy (GTDB): domain Bacteria; phylum Acidobacteriota; class Terriglobia; order Terriglobales; family Acidobacteriaceae; genus JBAUUQ01. The sequence goes on along the minus strand of JBAUUQ010000016.1, from coordinate 141,798 downwards.
TGATGCCGGAAGCCGGCGGGCGCGCCAAGGTCGACGGCAAAGAAGGACGGCTGGCTATCAGCGCGGAAGTCAACCGTCTGCAACCAGCAACCAAGTTCGGGGCCCAGTATCTGACCTATGTGTTGTGGGCAGTGACTCCCGAGGGGCGTTCCGTCAATCTGGGCGAAATCGTTCCCAACAGCGATGGCAAAAGCAAAATTGACGTCACCACCGATTTGCAGGCGTTCGGCCTGGTGGTCACGGCAGAGCCGTATTTTGCAGTCACGCGGCCCAGCGACCTAGTGGTGGTGGAAAATATTGTTCGCCAGGAGACCAAGGGATTCGAGCAGCCCATCGACGCCAAGTTCGACATGCTGGAGGGAATCGAGTACACCATCGACATTCCCGCCGATCAACTGCCGTCGTCGAAGGCCGCGCCCAACACGCCGCTCGATCTGTTGGAAGCTCGCAATGCGGTAGCCATAGCGAAAGCTGCCGGCGCCCAGCAGTATGCGGGCGACACTCTGAGCAAGGCCGAGGATTTTCTGGCGCGGGCGGAAGACTATCTGCAACGCAAACAGGGCCGGACGCCGATTGGCACGGTGGCTCGTGGGGCAACGCAAACCGCGGAGGACGCGCGCGTCTTGACGCTCAAGAAAAAGGAAGCAGACCGCATCGCTGCGGAGAAACTCGCGATGCAGCAGGCCCAGGAGAAAGCGGAAGCCGATGCCAAAGCGTCTGCGGAAGCGGAAGCCAAGGCAAAGGCCCAGGCGGAGGAGGACGCTCGCCAGCGAGCTCAGGCGGAGGCGGAACGAGCCGCCGCTGAGAAGGCCCAGGCGGAGGCTGTCGCCCAACAGCAGCAAGCCCAGGCGGAGGCGGAGAAATCGCGATTGGCCGCCGAGGAATCGGAACGCCAAAAGCAGGAGGCCATCCGGCAAAAGGAAGAAATGCGGGCGCGGCTGCTACGGCAACTCAACCAGGTGCTGGATACGAAAGACACCGACCGCGGCCTGGTGGTCAGCATGCCGGACGTGCTCTTCGATCCCGGACAGTACACCTTGAAGCCTGCGGCGCGGGAGCGTCTCGCCCGAATCTCCGGTATCGTGCTGGCCTATCCTGACCTGAAATTGCAGATCGAGGGTTACACCGACAGCACCGGCGGAGAGGAATTCAATCAGCGACTTTCCGAGAAGCGCGCGGCTACGGTTCGCGACTACCTGGTCGATAACGGTGTGTCCATCAATAACGTGTTCGCGCGCGGCCTGGGGAAAACCAATCCTATTGCGGACAACAGCACGGCGGCGGGCCGCAAGCTGAATCGCCGCGTGGAAATGATTGTCTCCGGTGACGTGATCGGAGATGTGGTCGGGACGCAAGCGGACTCCGCCCCCGCAAGTTCGCCGACCCCACCCGCCACGAATCAAACGGAGCCAGCGGCCCCGCCGCAGTAAACGCGAAGTGCAGTCCGGATGAGTAGAGCGCAATTCACGCAGTGGCTGCCTGTGGCAATCGAAAAGGCATTTCTCTTTTTTGCCGATCCGGAGAACCTGCCACGTATCATGCCGCCCGAGCTAGAAACCAAGCTGCTCGATCTGCGGTTGGCCCCACTCAAAGAGAACCCGACCACCAATCCTGGTCGCCTTGCCGGCGTCGGATCAGAGATCGTCACCTCGTTTCGTCTGTTGCCCTGGCTTCCCTTCCGCGCCCGATCGACCGCGCTGATCACCGAGTTGGAGTGGAACCATCACTTCGCGGACATACAGAAGAAGGGACCGTTCCACAAATTCCATCACCGTCACGAGTTCGAGGTACGAATGCGCGATGGAGTCGCGGGCACCATCGTCCGGGATGTGATCGAGTACGAGGTGGGGTTCGGTTTTCTCGGCACTGGCGCAGAAAAGCTATTCGTCGCACACCAGTTGCAGCACACCTTCGAATATCGTCAAGCCACGCTCCTCAAATTACTGGGTTAGGCCTTCCCGTAGTGATATCCTTGCGCCGTTCGGGTCGGCAGCCGTACTACTTCGCGGGGGAGGCTATCTATGGTTATCAATCGCGGGCGAGTATTTCTGGGCGGTCTGGCGGGAGGGGTGGTGTGGGTGGTCTGGGGTTTCCTGGTTAACCAGTTCGTCATCACTGACGCACGCTACCTGGCGGCGCAGAACGCAGGGCTCTTTCTAAAAGAAGCGCGTTATCCCGCTTTCGTCGGCCAGTGGATCGTCATCACGTTCGTGCTGGCCATCATCGTGGCGCATCTGTATGTGTGGGCGCGACAAACCATGGGGCCTGGCCCGGGAAGCGCGTTGAAGATCGGGTTCCTGGTGGGATTTGCGGCAGGCTTCCCTGGAAACTTTGCGCAGGCAGCTTGGTCTCCGGTATCGCGCGTATTCCCGCTGGGCTGGATGCTCGAAACCTGGGGCGGCGCCATTCTGGCAACTCTGGTCGCAGGCTGGTTGTACAAAGAATAGAACCGGCGTATCTCAGAAGAAAACATCGACTTCCAGCGGTGGATGCGCACTAAGGCGATCGCCCCGCACTACCAGAGGCTGCGCGCGGTTTGTATCCGATGCAAACATCGGCAGAGCGAATGTGCCCTCGCCAGCGCCGTGGATACGGCCGTCTTTCGAGGGCTGATTCTCGACGTCTCGTTGGAGGTATTCGCCCTCGATCACTTGCGGAGCCAGGCGCTTCCAACCCAGCCTCGAAGAGAATCGATCTAATTCGGCCAGCAGCTCCGTCAGTCTTCGTTGTCCACCAGCACTCAGGCGAGTGAACTCGATTCCGATTTCAGCCGGCCCGCGTACAACCTTCACGTTGCCGCTCGCCCGGAAAGAGATCGATTCTACCCGCAGCAGCAGGTCCAGGGGCATGCCGCACTCGAAGGTGAATTCCGTAAGGATGCGGCAACCGTGCAGACTGATATCCGAAACCGTGGCTTTCACTGCGTCGCCGATGATCGGAATGCGGAGGGCGTCGGCGAGTCCGCCGCAACAGTAGCGCGAGCTGCGTCGGCGCTCGTTAGGCCGCTGGCTCACCCGACCGATAATCGGGACTCCGGTTGTATCTCCCAGGCTCATATAGGAATGATGAAAGGGTACGGGCAAACCGGCGGCGGGTAAATGCCACGTCGGTAATGCGAGTCACGCCGGATGGTAACGTGCGGGCGCTCTCGGAAGTAACGCCCTGGCAGGCTGCCGAAAAAACCTCGCGGCGCTGGGTTTGCGGAGGGGCATGGAGACAGCGGATTGAGTTTTCAGATTAAAACTTGAAGTTCAATCCGCCCCGGATGGCGCGTGCCGACTGCACCAGATACACCGTGTGCCCGTCCTGACCAAGCATGGGCACGTACCCTTCGGCGAGGAGGTTGCGGAGATCGATCAGCACCTCCACGTGGCCGGGCAGGAAGCCGGGAATGGGTTGGCGCAAGAAGATGTTGAAGTACGGATCCGCCCGCCCGGCGGAGGCGTTGAACATATCCACCGGAGTGAGAGCCTGACCATCGATCCAGCGGTACGATGCGACCCAATGCGTCTTGGTCTTCGGAACTACGCCGCTGACCTTTCCCGCTACACTCTGGCGATCCCGGGTGCCAATCCATCGCTGGGCGTTTGCCAGACTGGTTCCCGGATTCTCCATATCCAGCACTCCGCCATACTCCAGATCCATGGTGGCGGTGATGTTGTCGGTCACCTTCCGCTGGACCACCAGGCGCATACCTTCTGTCTTCAAATCACAACCCTGAAAGCTGAAGGTCCCCGAATAGATGTCCGGCAGGACCATGCCGCCGTCTGTGCCCAGTTCTCCTACCCCCGTCAGCGCAGGATCCACTACACGATCGTAATACGCCGCTACTTGCAGATCGGTCTTGCCGGCCCGGTGGGAAAGCGACAATTCATGATGATGGGCATGTTCAAGTCCAGGCGAGTAGCCAACCATACTCATGCGAGGCTGGGCTTCACTTAAATCTGCGGGCGCAGAATCAAAGCCTCTTTCCAGCAGGTCGTTCGGCTCCGAAGTGGCGTAGCGGTATTCCACCACCGTATCGGATGAAAGGTGAACATCGGCTGACCCAAACGGACGAAACGCTGTGACCCGGCCCAGAAACTGAATGGTCTGCAGTTCGCTGCCAAACTGCATTTCTATCGAATCACCCAGCGCTACACTGTCAGAAGTGGTCAGAGAAAGAGCCTGCAACGCACCATTGGGCATGGTGAATGGCGCCGGTAAAGTGCGCATGGTCAAGGCCAGCTGAGGCTCGGAACCGTTGTTCATTTTGTGGCTGTAGGAGGCGCGTAGCACGGAGGCAGGAGAAGCGCTTCCGTATCCGATGTTGCCGCGGACGCCGATGGTGTCCGCGGAGAAAATCGACCGTTCCAGAGAAAAGCCGGTGTTGACGTCCGAGCTGCTTCCAAAGCCGTCTGACGCCGAGCCCGCCACAAAAGACAAACTTCCGGTCAAATCATGGTTGTTCCCCGCACCCTCCCCGCCCAACGCTGATCCCGCTTTCGGATCGACCATGCGAAGAATCGGACGGTTGGCCGCAGAGCGCAGAACCCACCGCCAGTCGTCATCTTCCTGGGGACCGCGCAGGGGCACCATTCTGACGGCATCGAACAGGGTGCTCAAGGTGACGTTGACCAGAACTTTTCCACCGGCGCGCAAGTCCACTCTATCCCGAAAGGCAGGCAGGAAGTAAGCGGCGGAATACTTGATATTGTAAGTGCCGGCGAGAAGCCCCGCAGCGGAATAGTAGCCGTTTTCGTCGGTGAAGACAGTCAGGCTTCGGGTCGCCGAACTCAATAGCTCGACCACTGCACCCATCTGGGGCACACCGCTGGCGTTGCGCACATATCCGGAAATCGTTCCCGCCCGGTCAGCACACCACACCGGAAGCGCCAGGCCCAGAACGATTACCGCGAACCCGAGCTTGCGGAACATGCCCACCACCACCTCAAGGGAGTCAGGCCTGACAGTTTACTCCACGGCGAAAGTTGCCGTAGGGTCCACCGTCTGCTTGGAGATGTTGTCGTTCACCTTGATCTGAATGCGATACGTACCAGGTTCCAGATTGGAGGCCGAGAGAGTTTTTTGCAGGGTCACTTGGTCTCCGATATTGCCCATCTGGTCCGTGGATTCCACCGAATGAATCACGGGCTTGTTGGTCGCCGCATTCACCACATTGTATTCGACCGTGGCCGAAGGTTTGTGAGTTTTATCGTCCACGCTCAAGTTGTAGACTTGCATCCAAAAGTTCAGCTTCTGCCCACGCTTGAAAACTACCGGCTTGCCGTCGGACGGCGGCACGCGAGGCCGGACTTTCATCGCGCCAATCACGAAGCTTCCCGTACCCACGTTCTTGGCTGCCACAGGCTCCATCTGGTCGGCCAGGATGAGTGAAGAAGCATCCAGCTTGTCGTCGGCAAAGTCGGGCACGACAAACCCCTTACTCCACGTACCCACGCGATCGCCGTTTACGTCTTTCACCACGATATCGAAGCGGTAGCGCCCCGGCCGCAGCGGCAGCGCCTTCCAGTAGACCTGGGAATTCTCCGCCGACCGGGCGAGAAGTTCCGCCGGTATGTCTGCCTGCACGGTGTCCTCAAAGGTCTGCGCGATACGCCCGGTCAGAGTCGTAACCCGGCCGAAGATGTTCACCGTTCCCCGCTGCACCCCATCCTTGTTGGCAAAGGTAATGTCGCGGTTCTTTAACTGAATGGTAATCGGAACCAGAACTGTGTCGGCCGTCACCTTTACAAAATCCGCCCGCACGTCGAAGGGCATGAGGTTCATGCTGATCTTGTGGCTGACGACCTCTTCCAGATCCTTGAACTTCACCGGAGGAGGCGCCTGCAGCTTGGCGTATTGCTCCAGACGGTCAAACTGTTTGGTCTGCAAATCGCTCTGCATGGGCCCGGCACCGAGCTGTTCGAGACCACCGCCCGAAAAGCGATCGGCTTTGCTGGATAAACCCATCTGTTCGTACAGGGTGAGTCCAGCGTTTGGTGTTTCCTTCAGCGCGTCCTTTTCTGACCGATCGATCGTCATGTGATAATCGCCGCACATGCAGGTGTCGACGAACTCGATGATGATTTCCTGGCCGATGCCTTCCAGGTAGCGATAGCGCCAGTCTTCAAACGGATAGGTGGAGGTTTCGCCGCCGCCTTCCTCCATGGGACGTTCGTAGGTCCCGCCGGAGGGGTGTGAGTCTACCTCGTCCGCCGGTCCATACATGATGTAAATTCGGCCGCGATCACTCTTCCAGCCCGGAATCCCGGCGGCGAAATGCTCGTTGGCATACTCGATGCGGCGGTAGTGCTCGTCCTTGAACTCGTTCTCTTCGGTGTCAGGAGTGGGATCGCGGCGCTGCCAGAAGGCTTCAATAAACTGGTCGCGCTCTTCGTCGTTGGAAAGCTGTTTGAAGGCTTTGCGCTCTTCGTCGCTGATGATGTAGACCACATCCTCGTCAAGCCACTTCTTGTAGGTCTTGCTGAGTTCCTGCCGCAGCGACTTGGCGTTCTCTTTTTTTTGCTTTTCGCTGATGGGGCGCTTAAGCGGGTCGGCCTGCTGGGTGGGCGGCGTTTGGGAGTTCCCGGATGCCTGGTCGGCGGCTGGCTTGGTATCCTGCTGGGCGACCGCGATCGACCCAGCTAGCATAGAGATAGCCAGCAACAATGAGCAAGAAACGTACCGGTGCGAACCTGCCTGGGACATAAAAAGGGGTACTCCTTGACACGCACTCGTGAAGGCCATTCTATGTCTTTGCCGGACCGAAGGCAAGGTTAACCCTCACAATCAAGACCACTTTGTAGGATGCGGGCAACCTTTCGAAAAGGTTGCCCAAACCGTTATTTTTCTGTTCGGTGGAGGAGGTCTGCGGAGAGATTCGTGTGGGGCGGACACTCTTGTCCGCCGCAGTTGACCTTGGTCTTGTTCGTCGATCACGGGAATTTGGAACGGTTACTTTCCCTGAATCGAATGGCTCAGGACCTGGGCGACTTCCGAAGCAGGGTCAAAGGCGGCGGTCAGGAGTGGCCACCCCATACTCATCTTGAATTCAAATATTGCAAGGCTGGTGGGCTTCATACCACAGGGCCGGTTCGACGCGGTTCCACAGTCCCAGCTTGTCGTAGATTACGCGCAGGCAGTTCTTGACGACGTGTTCTGTGGTTCCAGTTCTTTTTGCGACTTCCTTGTTGGTGAATCCCTCAGCAACGAGTTGAATGACTTGGTATTCTCGCTCCGTCGGGGCGCGCTTCCTGTAGCGTTCACCGGCAAACATAGCTGCCTCCGATACAGAAGAGTTGCAAGCTTCACCCGCTTGATGCCGTGTTGGATTCCAAACCGCGAAAACAAGCGGCTGAAGTGCGCCTTCACGGTGCGACGCTTCATCCTCAGCTGTCGGGCAATTTCTGCATTGTCACAACCTTGCAGCAATAAATCGGCGATCTGCTGCTCCCGGGGGCTAAGACGGACAGGACTAGTTTCCATGGTGATTTGGCCTGGCAAGAGATGTCAGAAGCAATTGAAACCCTTGTCCAGCTTGATGTTCGTGGCGAGAGTGTGAATTTTCAGTAAATCCTGCCCAGGCAAAGCCTCGCAATGCAACAATTTGCACCCTCCTGGATCAGCCACGCTACTTTTCTCTCGGGTTGGGCACGTTATAATCAGCGCTGGCGAGAATTCCACTGCAATATGCTGTTTCCGGCCGTTCAGTGCTTGGGAACTTTTAGGTTCTGACCGCCGTATCTCAAGAATGTGCACCTGATCGTCCGCAGGGAACCCAGTATTCGCCGGCAGCGGCAGTGCCAATTTGTCCGGTTTTGCGTCTCACGACTTGGAGATTGAATTGGCAAAGCAATGAAAACCTGGCAAAAAATCGCGATTGGGGCCGGCTCCGCCGTGGTTCTGTCCGCCATTGTGGGCTTCACCGTTTACCAGAGCCACAAAAACGTGGTCACGGTACAGACGGGGAAGGCGCAACGGCAGGATCTGGCCTCGGTGGTTACTGCTTCGGGCGAAATCCGGCCCAAGACCTACGTGAACATTGGCGCCAATGCCTTCGGCAAGATCACCCACTTGTTCGTAAAAGAAGGTCAGCGAGTCAAGCGGGGGCAGATGCTGGCGCAAATCGAGAATGTTCAGCCCGAAGCCGACATGAACGCCATGCAGGCTTCGCTGGAGGCGGCGCGTACGGATGCAGTGGCGGCGGAAGCTGCCCTGAATACCTCGGTCGCCGATCTCAACCGTGCGAAGTCCGATGCTGAGCGGTCTGATCTCGACTGGGCCCGGGCTCAGGGTTTGTACAAAGCCGCCCTGATTGCCAAGTCCGACTTTGACAGCCAGAGGGCCGCACACGAAACCGCTGTGGCTGGATTGGCTCAGGCCAAGGCTCGAGTCGCTCAAGCGAAGGCACAAAAGGAATCTGCGGATCGCCGTATCAATCAGGCCGGCGCCAACGTGACCCATGCCGCCGACGTTTTGCAGAAGACCACATACCAGGCTCCATTTGATGGCGTCATCACCAATCTTCCCGTGCGCGAAGGCGAAACCGTAGTGATCGGCATTCAGAACGCCCCCGGCAGCACCATGATGACTTTGGCGGACATGTCCGTCATCACGGCGGAAGTCCGGGTGGACGAGACCGACATCGTGAACGTGGAACTCGGTCAGCCGGCAGAGGTAACGATCGACGCCATCCCCAGGAAGAAGTTTCAGGCGGTAGTCACTCAAATCGGTGACAACGCTATCGTGCGCTCCACCGGGGTGTCCACTTCGCAGCAGATCACCGGGACCCAGGAAGCCAAAGACTTCAAAGTTGTAGTCACGCTGAAGGACCCGCCAGAGGACTTGCGGCCCGGCCTCTCCGCCACTGCGAAGATCACGACCGCAACCCGCAGCAACGCGCTGAGCATTCCGATTCAAGCGCTCACGGTGCGGCGCCAGGAGGACTTGCTCCCCAAGGACGAAAAAGGTTCGGTGCAGGCGGCCGCTCCTCAGAAGACGGCGCCGAACACTACCGGCAAAGATGAGATCCAGGGTGTGTTCGTGCTGCGCAATCACAAAGCGGAGTTCGTTCCAGTCGAGACCGGCATCGCGGGGACCACTGACATCGAAGTATTAAAAGGACTTAACAACGGGGATGAGATCGTCACCGGCGGTTACAAAGTCCTGCGTACGCTGCGCCCCGGAACCAGCGTGAAAGTCGACAACAGCGCGCCGAAGAAGGAAGAGGACGAGTCAAGTTCACAGGGTTCATAACTTTCGCCGAGATGGCTCGTCCAAAGGAGAGCCGGAAGAGATCGGAGCGGGCAAGTGTCCCAAGGGGACGAGGAGAAAAGGATGGGAACCGCTGAAGTACTGAATTTTTCGCAACCCGTGGTGTCTGCTCCACCGGACTCCTACATGATCAGCACCATCGATCTTTGGAAGACTTACGACATGGGCTCGGAGCAAGTCCACGCCTTGCGAGGCGTGAATATCAATATTCACCGCAACGAATATGTCGCCATTATGGGGCCGTCGGGTTCGGGCAAGTCGACACTCATGAACCTGATTGGCTGCCTCGACACTCCCAGCAAAGGACAGTACTGGCTGAACAGCCAGCTGGTCAGTGAGCTGGACGACGACGAACTGGCGCGCATCCGCAATAAAGAAATTGGATTCGTCTTCCAGACATTCAATCTGCTGGCGCGGGCAACCGCGCTGCACAACGTGGAACTGCCGCTCATCTATGCCGGAGTTCCGACCCACGAACGCAGCGAACGCGCCAAAGGTGCCCTGACCGCAGTGGGTATGGCTGAGCGCATGATGCACAAGCCGAACGAGCTTTCCGGCGGGCAGAGGCAGAGAGTCGCCATTGCCCGGGCCCTGGTCAATCGTCCTTCCATCATCCTGGCTGACGAACCCACCGGAAACCTGGACTCGCAAACGGGAAATGAAATCATGGCGCTCTTCGATCGGCTGCAATCCGAGGGGAATACGATCGTGCTGGTCACCCACGAGCACGACATCGCCGAATACGCCCACCGCGTGATTTACATTAAAGACGGCGTCGTGGAGCGAGACGAAAAAAAGTAAACCTGCGTCACCACACCTTGCACACGTTCTCCGGCGGCTTCACCATCGGCTGGCCCGCTTTGCAGGAAAATGCTCGAGCAAACTGCGGCATGTTTACCACCACTCCGTTGATGCGGTATTTCGCCGGCGAGTGAGGATCAGTCGTGGCGCGTACTCGTTCATCCTCTGGACGCTCGTTGGAACAGGCCCACTGGGCGAATCCGATGAAGAAGCGCTGGTCCGGAGTCAAGCTGTCGACGGGTTGCAGGTTCTTGTCCTTGGTAGCGTCCTTCCACGCCATGTAGGCGAGAATCTCGCCGCCAAGATCGGCCACGTTCTCTCCCAAAGTCAGTTTGCCGTTGAGGTGGACATCCTCCACCGCCACGTATCCCGAATACTGATCTTGGACGCACTGGGTGCGCGCATCAAACCGCTTGCGATCCTCCGAGGTCCACCAATTCTTCAAATCGCCTTTGGCATCGAACTCGCTGCCTTCATCGTCAAAAGCATGCGTGAGTTCGTGGCCGATGGTACCGCCGGTGTCGCCGTAGTTGGGCGCATCGTCCAGCTTGCCATCATAGAGCGGCGGCTGCAACACGCCCGCGGGAAAGTCGATATCGTTCAGTTGCGGGTCGTAGCCGGCATTGACGGTGGGAGGCGTCATGTCCCATTCCGCGTGATCCACCGGCTTACCCACTTTGTTGATCTGACGGCGAGCCTCGAACGCCCCGGCGCGCTGAATGTCCCCTCCGAAGTCGTTGCGCGCGATGGTCACGGAACTGTAGTCGCGCCACTTGTCGGGATACCCGATCTTATTGCTGATCGCGGCCAGCTTGGTCAGGGCCTGATCTTTAGTCTCCGGGCTCATCCAGTCCAATTGGCGGATGCGCTGTCCCATCGCTTCCTCAATCCGGCGGACCATGTCCAGGGTGCTCTGCTTCAGTTCGGGCGAAAACACTTTGCTCACGTATACCTGGCCCAGCGCTTCTCCCAGATTGTCATCGGTATATTCGACACAGCGCTTCCAGCGCGGCTCGATCTCATTCGCCCCGCGAAGATATCGCGTATGAAAATCGAAGTTCTCCTCGACGAACTTTGAGGAGAGATACGGCGAGAAGGAATCGGCAACGTGATAGCGCAAGTAGGTCCGCCAGTTCTCCACCGACTCGCTCGCCAGCAGCGCGTTGACCTCTTTAAAGAAGGCCGGCGCCATGATGTTGAGAGTCGTAAACTGCGGATACTGTAAATCGCGAAAATATCCAGGCCAATCGAAGTTGGGTGCCAGCAGGGTGAGATCCGCGACCTTCATTTTGTGCTTGAGCTGATATGGATCGCGGCGCTCTACCTGCGTGAGAGACGCATTGGCCAGCGCGGTTTCCATGCGCATCACAGTGGCTGCTTCCCTCTTGGCAGTCTCAGGGCTATCGCCCATCAATTCCAGAACCTTCTGCACGTGCTGCACGTAACGTTCGCGAATCTCCTTCGACTTGGCGTCCTCTTTGATGTAGTAGTCCCGGTCCGGCAGGCCCAGGCCACCCTGATCGACGGCCGCAATCTGTTGCTCGGAATCGTCAGGGTCCTGAATCGTGTAGTGACCGAAGAGGATGGCGCGGCCGTAGGCAAACTGCAGGCGTGCGACGAGAGGTGTGATTTCTTTGGCAGAGTGAAGCCCGGCGATCGCGTCCAGATCAGCCTGAATAGGCATCAGCCCCTGCTTCTCGACAGTAGCCTCGTCCATGCAGGCCGAGTAAAAATCGCCAATCTCCTGGGTAACTTTGTCGCGCCGGCCACCGCCGGCCGCCTGCTCCAGGACGCCATGGAGGAAGTTCAGGTTATCCTCATCGAGTTTTCCGTAGACCGACCAGGACGTCTGGTCGGGAGGAATGGGATTCTTCTTCTTCCAGCCGCCGCAGGAGTATTGGTAAAAATCGACGCAAGGTTCGATGGACGGGTCCATCGAGTTCACATCCAGACTGGGCGTATAAGGAAGCCCGGCGGCTGGGGAGGGCTGCGGTGGCTCTTGAGCCGCAGCCAGCGGCATCACGATGACAATCAACATCAAAGTATGAAGCATGTTTCGCATATTCACCTTGGACGGAAATTGGCCTGAAACGTTGGGTGCGATTTCCCATCTAAATTTTGGCAGCAGATTCGGTTAATACTTGGCTGTCTCTGCAGAACACTCGGTCGAGTCTCATGTTGAAAGGGTAGCTTATGCCTACAACCGTCAATCGTCGAACCGTGGATTTGTCGCAATATCCAAACCTGGTCGTCATGTATCTCGGAATGCGAGTGAATCGTCTGACCGGTCTGAAGACGTTGCTCGGATTTGGACCGAAGATTTCGGGTTCGGTTGTCGCCCACCCTGACGGCCTGCTTTCGCACGAAAATATGTTCTACTCGCTGTTCCCCATGCACGTTGTCCTGCGGCAGTACTGGCGTGACATGGAATCGCTTCTATCCTGGTCGCGTTCGGAGCCGCACCGCCAGTGGTGGAAGAACTTTCTGCGGGACTCTGGAGGCACCGGCTTCTGGCATGAGACCTATCTGTTGCAAGGTGGCATGGAGGCGATTTACGACGATATCGCAGAGCCTATTGGATTTATGCGTTTCGCTCCATCCGTGCCTGCCCGCGGTGCCTTGTTCAGCGCCGCTCACCGCGCCGCCAAGCCGCTCGACGCAGAACCTGTTGTCAGTGAAAAGGAATTGTATGGGCCATAGTCGTGATTCTTACTCAATTTGAAATCTGGCTACCGCCTCGCCCGCTGTACGCGGGGAGGGTGAGGAGCAAGGGTCGGTTCCACCTTCGCCGGAGTGATCTGTAGCAATGATCGGTTGCCTACATGCACGAAGCTCAACTCGCGGGCTGCCAGCAGTGCATTGACGGCTTCCCTTACCCGTGATCGCGGCACAAAGTTTCCGAAAAACGTCTCCACTTCCTGTTGATCGGCAGCGACCACGCAGTCCATATACTTTGACAGCAGGGCCGACAGAGCCTCGGCCACCGACAGGCTGATGCCCTCGCGCACCGCATCCGGCGACCAACGAAAGAGAACGTCCCAGGACGCGCCTTCACTCAGCTTGTAGTCGACACGTGTAATACGCAGTCTCGACCAGAGCTCACCCAGCGCGTGATCCAGAGCGGAAAAGGAAATGCTGCCGCCCAGCTGCTCCTGCAATTTCTCCCTGGAGATGGGCCCATTGCTGCGGATGATGTCGTAGGCGTCCCGCGCCAGTTGCGAATACTCCGATCGCGGACCGGGCTTTGGCGGCTGCCGGGGATTGCGTTCGCCAACCAGCGCATAGAAGTAAGGGAAGATCGAAGCCGCTACCAGGAAGCCGTTGTTTTCATCGAACGGATTGGCCTCGTAGGCGGCACGCTCGCGTAGCAGTCGAACCATGAGTTCGGTTGCCTGCTGGGCGCGAGTATCGGCGAAGGCGTGCTGCCACGCCGGCAAACGCTCTCCCGAGCCGATCCAAGCTCCGATAAAAGTGGGAGCGAGCACCGGCGGCTTGTGCGGATACATCAGACAGAAGCCGACGGATTCGATGAATTCGCGCGCGTCCTCGAGGGTACGCACAACTCGGCCGTCAAGATGCCACTTCTGCAGACGGAGTTGGTCCAGATCAAACATTGCGCTCAACAGGCCATTAGCATTGTCACCCCGGGCAAAGAGAAGGGCCGATGCACTACCAGCCACATGCATGATCGTTCCCCGCCTGGGGCCGGCCAGGATGACAATTTCCCAAAAACTCAGATTCTCTTAAATGCTTTCTGAATATCTTTCATTGAGTATCGCAGAAGTACGGGGCGTCCGTGTGGGCAGGACATGGGGAATTCGGTTTTCGACAACTCCGCCAGCAGCCATTCCATTTTGGGTTGCTCGAGCGCCATGTTGACCTTGATGGCGGCGTGACAAGCGATCGATGCGGCAATGCGGGTCCGGATTCTTTCCAGATTGAGCGCCTGCGCCTCATGGGAAAGCTGATCCAGTAATTCGTGCAGCATGCTCTCAATATGGGCCGCATCGATGCCGGCGGGAGCAACTTTCACCGCGATGCTTCTGGTTCCGAACGCCTCCGCCTCGAAGCCATTCTGATTGAGCTCTTCAGAGATTTCGGCAAATAGCGCCTGTTGAGCGGGCGTGAGCTCCAACACCAGCGGCATGAGCAGACGCTGGCTTTCGACGCGACGCGCCGCCCGTTGCTTGAGCACCTTTTCAAACAAGACACGCTCGTGCGCGACATGCTGATCGATGATCCAAAGCCCTTCGTGATTTACTGCCAGAATAAAGGACTCACGGATCTGCCCCAGCGGCTTGAGTGACGCAATCGCGGGAAGTAAGTCACCGGAAGCCTCTGGTTCCTCAGGGACGGGCTGGACACAGCCGTCATCCTTGATTCGTTCGGGCATTGGTTCTGGAACCATTTGCGGAGCCCGCGCGAGCGATAACGCAGCGTTGCCGTCGACGCTGAACACCCCATCGAACTGAAGGTTGTCGGTGATGGATGGAAGCACGGGAGCCTGGAGGGCAAAGCCCTGAGCCTCGGCGGGAGCGTTCACAGCCCGCCAGGAAGCAGAGGCATTTTCACCGAACCGCGATCCGGGAGTGAGCGAGGGACTCGCCGTGGGGTGCGCGCCAATCTCTGTAATGAACTGGGGGATCGGACGGGCCTTCATCAGTGCCGCGCGCACACAGTCCCGGACAAAATCGTGCATAACGGTCTGCTGCCGAAAGCGGACTTCGGTTTTCGAGGGGTGCACGTTTACGTCTACTTCCTCGCCGGGCAGTTCCAGAAAGAGCAACACCACGGGGTAGACCGTGGGCGGGATCACGTTGCGGTAGGCATCCGTCAGCGCGTGCTGGATCAGACGGTCACGGATCAGCCGGCCATTCACAAATACGTAGATAGAGTTTCGGTTCAGTTTCTGGATTTCGGGTTTGGAGACGAAACCATGGACGCGAAGCTCCCCGGGAGACGGTGAGCTCGCACCTTGCTCGTCGTCTTTCTGTTGCGCCCGCCGCCAAGGTGGCGGTTGCGGGAGACCGACATGCTCCAGGGGCTGCATGGCGGCCACAGGAAGCAACTGATCTCGAGTCTCTCTGCCGAATACCTGATACACGCGCTCGCTATGGCTTGCCACCGGCGGCGCCACCAGCACGGCATTCGTGGCCGAGTGCAATTCGAAATGCTTCTCCGGGTGGGCGAGCGCGTAGTGCGTAACCAGAGAAGCGATGTGCGAGAGTTCGGTTGATTCCGACTTCAGGAACTTCTTGCGCGCCGGAGTATTAAAGAACAGGTCGCGGACGGTGATGGAAGTGCCGGCCGGAAGGCCGGCTTCCTCGACCTTGAAAATCTTGCCTCCGTTGATTTCCACGATGGTGCCGGAAGGCTCGTCTGCTGCCCGGGTTTCGAGATGCAGCCGGGAGACCGAGGCGATGGAGGGCAGGGCTTCGCCGCGGAAGCCGAGCGTGGCCACGCTCAATATGTCCGCGGCGTTTTTGATCTTCGAAGTGGCATGGCGCTCGAAAGCCAGCAGGGCGTCATCGCGCACCATGCCGCAACCGTTGTCCGTTATCTGGATCAGCTTCTTGCCGCCCGCTTCGACCTGGATTTTAATGCGAGTGGAACCAGCATCGAGAGCGTTCTCCAGCAGTTCCTTGACTACCGAAGCCGGCCGCTCCACGACTTCGCCAGCGGCAATCTGGTTGGCAACAGCTTCGGAAAGAACGTGGATGCGGCCCATGCGGGAAGGATGGCTCTCCGTTGCTCAGTTTCGCAGATGGGCCTCGAAAAGCAAAGCCAGGCGCAGAGTTGCCGCCTAAATTCAACGAACCGCAAAGAACACGAAGGAACGCTTGGATGGCTTTCCTTTGTGCACCTTTGTGTCCTTTGTGGTTTCTGCCTCTTGGTTTCGGCTACTGCGACTCAAATGTCAGCCACTGCAGCCCGTCATCGCGCTCCACCTGGAGCACGACCGGAGAATTGGGCTTGAGGTTTCGCAGCAAAGCGCGGAGCGACACCACCGAATCGACCGGTGTGCCATTCACGCTGTGAATCACATCTCCCGTCTTCAACCCGGTTTCAGGCCCCAGCAGATCCGCGGCCCGGGCAATGACCACCACTCCCGTAGGAATTCGCAAATCACCGACCACCAGGCGCAGTTGGTCGCTTAAGTCAACCGCCAGAACTCCCAGGCGCCGCACGAAGCTGGTATTGGGATCCACCGCATCCATTAGCTTATCCATGGGGTCGCGGTGCTCAATGACTGCGACTTCGACGGTCTTCTTTTCCTTGCCGCGCAAAATCTCGAGCTTCATGACCTGATCGGAAGGATGCAGATACATGGCGGCCGTCAGCGCTGGAAGCGTGTCCGTGGGCCGGTCATCGGCGCTGACCACAATGTCGCCGATCTTCAGCCCCGCCGCTTCGGCTGGGCCTCCCGGAGTCACATCCGAAATGATGACACCGTAGTTCTGGGAAAGTCCGAGTCCCTCGGCAAGGCTGGGAGTGATGTTCTGCGCCCCGGCTTCGATCTCTACGTGATGTACGTGTCCGTATTTGCGCAGGCTCTGATACACAAACTGCACTACCCGGGCAGGAATGGCGAAACCCAGACCTTCACTGCCTCCGCCCTCGGAAAAGATCATGGTGTTGATGCCGAGCACATAGCCATCGATGTCCACCAGGGGGCCACCGCTGTTGCCGGGATTGATGGGCGCGTCGGTCTGAATGTAGACCATCGGTTTGTTGGGGTCGGGCTGCCGTCCGACCGAGCTCACCACTCCCATGGTGACGGAGTTCTCCAGTCCCTCCGGGCTGCCGACCGCAAAAACCAGCTGCCCCTGATGTACGAGGCGGGCGTTGCCCAGAGCTAGCGTCGGAAGGCCGGTTTGCTCGATCTTGAGCAGCGCAAGATCGGACTCCTGATGGACCCCGATAATTTTGGCATCGAAGACGCGTTCCTTCCCAACCGGCTCAACCCTTGGAACGTCCAGGGAAGGCATCGGCAAGACCACGCGCACCCGTTGCGCTCCCTTCACCACGTGCGCGTTGGTCATGATGTATCCATCGGAATCGACGATCACCCCCGAACCGATGGCGTGCTGGCGAGCGATGAGCGCCGTCTCACTATGGTTGTTGTCCTCGAGCGCACCGTAGGCGGTGACCTGAATCTGAACTACTGCCGGCGCGACCCTGGCTGCCAGACCCTCGAAAGCGGAATTCAGCTGTTGCAGGATCTCGGGAGTCTCCTGGGAGTGGGCACCCCCCTTGTCTGCTTCCGCAGCAGCCTGCTGGGACGTCGCGCGGTTCGGCCTCGAGGGTGCCTGTTGGGAAAACGCCGAAAGGCCCAGCCCCACGAGGAAGATGACGGCACAACGGATAGAAGGCAGTATGGCAGACCGCACGGTGAACAGGCGCATGAGATGGCTCCACGTGATTTGCCGCTCAGCTAGTTTAGATGACTTATGGCGGCCGATGGAAACAAGCGCCCCCCTCGAGGCTCGTCATTGGGCCCCGCCGGAAGCTCGCCAAGCCTCGGAGATCACGATTGGCGTCTGGGTGAAATCGCAAATTCTTGCTCACAAACTGCACGATTCGCGACATTGGGTCGTGACATTGCCGGGCAGAAATCGCCTCCAGCCCGGCCGTCCGTCGGCATGGTATGAGTTTTTCATCTGACCAACCAGGAGGTATTAATAATTAAATTCTTATGGATTAAAACTTAATACAAGCCGAAACCGCCGGGACGCTCCGTCACTCGTGGCTTTTATCTCAATCCCCGCAAGTTGCTGAAACCCAGTTCCGGTCGTCGTCCTCCGAAGAGGGTTCCGGGTTTGGCAGACGTCGTGCATTAGGAACGGGTGCATGACGCGATCAGAACCAAGTTTCTGGAGCGCGTAAGAAAATTCTGAAGTGCCCGCGTAAACGCGGAGAAAAGGTGACTTCCATGGCTATTCAGAAGAAATCGATGATGGGCAAACGGACGTCAGTGAAGAAGGCTCTGGTCGCGAGGCGGGTAAGCACGGATGTTTCCAAGGCCGAGCAGATCAAGGCACCGCTCAAGAGCGTTAAGGCCTTTGCTCCCCAGAAGAGCTTTGCACTTCTCAGGTCTCCCATCAAGGGCCTGTCTCCAGTCAAGTTTCTCGGTTAGCCAGGGGATTTTCCGGGCAGATTCCGCGCTCGACGAGACTGTAGGGGCAGAATAGGCAGAAAGAGGGCTACGGGACGAGGCTTCCCGTAGCCCTTTATCTCTTGCCCCAAAAGATTGCCGGATCAAACAGCGAATTGGGCTCCTCTTGCATTACCATGCCTAGTCGAATCTTGATGCGAACCATGCGAGCCTTCAAACCGCGAGCTGGCCTTGAGGTCCGATCCTCTCCCATCCATGGGCGCGGATGTTTCGCCACCCGTCCGATCAAGAAAGGGACGCGGGTTCTCGAATACACCGGGCGGCGCTTGAGACAACAGGAGGCCAACATCCTTTATCATGAGCGGCCCTCCACCTACCTTTTTGGCCTCCCGGGTAACCAGACCGTGATCGATGGCATCGGCATGGCTTCTTTGCTGAATCACTCCTGCCAACCGAACTGCAAACCCACTGAAGCGGATGAACGAATCTACTTCTTCACCCTGAGAAACATTGCCGCCGGCGAGGAGTTGGCTATTGACTACAACATCGTCAACAGCAATGAACGCGAGATGCCTTGTCATTGTGACTCCCGGAAATGCCGCGGTACGATGTTCTCCAAAGCGGAAATGGCACGCCGTAAGAAGCGGGCCGGCCACCCCCCGCGGCAGGGCGGTTTGCGGGCTGCCGGAAGGCTGAGACTCAAGAAAGTGGACTCATCGATCGAAAACCGCCAACTGCAGGAACCGGCGCGCAGCAAAACTTCGTTCTGCGAGCTGGTGGGCGCCAGCGAAGCCATGCGGAACGTATACAACGCCATTACCCGCGTGGCGGACAGCTCCATGCCGGTGCTGATCCGGGGCGAAAGTGGTACTGGAAAGGAACTGGTGGCCCGCGCCATAGTCGCCACCAGCCCCCGATGTCATCAGCCGTTCATCACCGTCAATTGCGCCGTCCTGCCGGAGACTTTGATCGAAGCCGAGCTCTTCGGGCATGAAAAGGGCGCATTTCCGGGAACTGACGAAGCCCGTCGCGGACACTTCGAAACCGTCGGGGACGGCACGCTCTTCCTGGACGGAATCTCCGCGCTAGGCCTTGGACTGCAAAGCAAACTGGTTCAAGTCCTGGAAGAGCGTAGAACCCGGCGCCTGGGGGCGAGGACGTCCAAGAAGGTTAATTTCCGCCTTCTGGCCGCCAGTATTGATGACTTGGAAGAGATGGTCCGTTCCGGGCGTTTTCGCGAAGATCTTTACTATCAACTCCATGTTGCGCCCATTTTTCTCGCTCCGCTGCGGGAACGTGGGGGAGACATTCCGCTGTTAACCGAGCATTTTGTCCGCCTTTATTGTGCCGCCGCTGGGCGTCCCGTCAAGCGCGTGGAAGCAGAGGCAGCGCAGATACTGGAAGAGTACGCGTGGCCCGGCAATGTCCGCGAGCTGGAAGATCTGGTGCATCGGCTGGTGCTCTCGGATAGCGCTGTAATCAAGGTCAAGCACCTGCCCCAGGCGATTCTCGACCAATCTACTGCCAGCCAGGAAGCCCTCCTGATACCAGAGGAGGGCATCGATTTTGACCAGGAGATCGGGAACACCGAAGTGGCCTATCTGCAAGCCGCGCTGCGGCGAGCCCAGGGCAACAAGAGTTCCGCGGCCCGTCTGCTGCACATCAATCCCCAACGCATGAAATACCTCTGCCGCAAGCACCGCCTCGGGAAAGAGTAGGAACTGACGGTGTCAGCCAGGTAACACCCAGCTAAGGCCGGCTATCTGGCTTCAACCAGGGTTCCCGCGCAGTGAAGCTCGATGCCTACGGTGTCTGCCACCTTCAGGAAAAAGACGCTTGGGTTTTTCATTCCCCAGGTCACATAAGGAACTGTGAATTGCGCACTCGCATTCCACTTGTCGGCAGTGAGATCGAGTTGTACTGGGACCGTGAGCTCGTGCTCGGAGCCGTGGATTCCGAACGAGCCATGCACCTGTAGAGTGGACTCACCCTGCGCCGCGAGCGTGCCCTGGGCATGATCTGGACGGAACGTCACTTCCGGGTATTGCTTGCTCTGCAGGACGTCCTTGTGCATCTTGTGATCGCGTGACTGGTTTCCGGTTTGCCCGCTGGTGGCATCGAAAACAATCTCGCCGCTGGCCTTCCCCGAAACCGGATCAAAATGCACTTCCCCACCCTGCAGATTGAACGTTCCGTGAACGGCGTGTGCAGTGGCAGAAAGCGTGAACGTGGCTTTCGACTGGCCGGGATCCAGATGCAGGACAAGCTCCTGCGCAAGCGCCGTCGGAATCGCAGCCATCACGATAGCTGCGCCGGCGATGTTCGCAATCCACCTGGTTGGCCAGCTTGAGCTGATCATTATCGCTGTCACCTTGTTGACCGGGACCGCTACGACAGTAGCCCACTCAACCCGATAGAGTGTTGGGAGCGGGTCAAATGTTTGTCAAAAACTCGTGCTTATCGAACCGGGGCTTCCGGGGGGAACCTACTTCCTACCCTTATCAAACCATTAATCAGGCTTTTACGGGGAGTGCCATCCATGATATAAGGGCCAATTAGCAGGACCCTGGAGTCCATCCGGAGATGCCGCATGGAGCTGGCTTTTGCAGCGGAAAACGGCCAGGAGCGAGGAGGGCTTGTGTCATCCGAAGCACGGACCGGAAAACGCTTCCCACTGGAACTGCCCATCAAGATTCATCGGGCGGAAGAGGGCGGCCAACACAGCGGAATCACGGGAAATTTGAGCGCCGCCGGAGTCTACATCCGCGCGGATGCCACGCTGGAAGTCGGCTCGAATGTCGAGTTCGAGATTGCTCTGCCGCCCGAGGTCACCGGAGCGAAAGAGAATGTGATTGTGCAATGCCGCGGACGGGTGGTGCGCACCGACGAACCCGGCACTCCCGCGGATACGCGAGGCGTGGCCTGCGTAATCGATTCCTATGATTTCGTTCGCCACGAGTGAGTAGCGCCGCCGTTTTGCGGCGGCCCCCAGAGCGGACGGGATGTCCGCTGGACCGCCGGCCAAGGCCGGCGCTACCAAGATTCGAGGAACTGACGCCATGCTGAAACTGATTCTGGCCGACAATCAGGCAATCTTTCGCGCGGGCATCGCCAAAGTGCTGGCGGTGGAAGACGAAATGCGCATTGTGGCGCAGGCCCAAACCTCGGAGCAGATGTTCATGGCGCTGGATAAGTTCCGCGCCGCCGTTCTGGTGGTCGCAGGCGGATTCCACGGCGACTTCAACGCCGTGCTGCAGAATGCAAACAAAGTAAAAACCCGGGTAGTGGTGCTCGCCGATACCGGCGAAAGCGCGCAGCGCTACATGGGCGCCGGCGCCCACGGTGTGGTCTATCGCAACGTGACCAGCGCAGCGTTGGTCGATTGCGTCCGCAAGGTAGCCCGCGGCGAAACCTGGGTGCAGGACATTGCCGTGCCCAGCGAGCTGACTGAAAACGATATGGTAGGACTGCGGGTGCGCGATCGCCTCACGGCGAAAGAGCTGCGCATCGTGGCGCTGATTGTTCAGGGATACAAGAACAAGGAAATCGCTTCGCAACTCGGCACCACCGAGCAGGTAATCAAGAATTATCTGCGCAACGTGTACGACAAGATCGGTGTTTCGGACCGCTTGGAGCTGGCGCTGTTCACCATCCATCACCGCATTCTGAACGAAGCCGCAGCCGCCACCGCCGCGACTACGCCGCAGGTGCCCGGTGGACAGGCCGTTTCGTCGTAGATCTTTGCGATGTGAGCAAGGCCGCCCACGGGCGGCTTTCTTGTTTATAGCGTTTGAAGAACAAGAAATTTAATCAGGCGCGCTCGAGCCCGAATCTCCGCCGGTAGGCACTGGGGGAGACCCCGGTGTGCCGCTCGAAGAGCGTGCGAAAAAACGCCACATCCTGATAACCCACGGCGTCACTGATTTCCTGCACGCCAAGATGGTCGCTTTCTAGCAGCCGCTTGGCAGCAGCGATCCGGAGCTTCTGCAAGTAGATCAACGGGCTGTCTCCGGTGGCCTGTTTAAAGCGGCGAACGAAGTTGCGCAGACTCATGCCCACGCGCCGGGCCGGAGCGTCCAGGGGGAAGGTCTGATGAAAATTCTGATGCAGCCACTCCTGAGCGCGAGAAATAGTGTCGTCGGAATGTTCGGTTTTTAGAGGCACGATGGCGAACCCCGCCTGCCATGCGCGAGGTGTCTCGATGAGCAGTGCCTTGGCGCTTTGCACGGCAATGTCATGGCCACAGAATTTCTCCACCAGATACAGGCTGAGATCGAGCGCGGCGTGCACGCCACCACCGCAGTAGAAACCACGATCCTCGGTCACCATCAACTCTGGCATCCACCGGACCCTGGGATACTTCTGCCGAAACCGCTCGGCCAAACCCCAGTGCGTGGTGGCGCGTTTGCCGTCGAGCAAGCCGGTGGCTGCGACCAGGCCCACACCCGAGCACACGCTGGCGATGGCGGCGCCACGCTTGTGCCAGCGCCGCAGCCAGGGCACAACGGGCGCGTTGCGCTCGACCACGTCATCCAGGCTGAGACCAGTGGTCGGAATGAAGACGAGATCGGTCTTGCGGATGGCGGAGAGCGCAGCATCAGGTTTGATAAGAATTCGTCCATCACAACGAACAGCGCGGCCATCCGCCGACGCCGTGGTCACTCGAAAACGGGGAGTCTGGCGCTTTCCCGTGAGGAAGTTCCACAGCGTGCCGGCGTGGCGGAAGACCTCCATGGGGCCGACGGCGGTGGAGGAGAAAGTTCCGTCAAGAAAGAGGACTGTGACCTCTGTCATAGATACTCTCCAGGGAGGATTATGGCGTAATCACCTATGTACAATGTCATATCTGCCATCTTGTTTCAAGCCTTTGCCGCGGCTACTCTTGATGAATCAATAAGCACGATCTAGAACTACTGACCCAGAGGAGGACCACATGAGCGAACACTACCATGATGTCGGTGATCTGCGATTTCTAAAGGAGATGAGCAAACTTGCGCCCACGGAATTCAACGCATGGCTCAGCCTGGACAAGATTGTTGGCCGTGACGACGGAGCCATTCCGAGAAAATATCGCGAGCTCATCGCATTGGGTGTTGCTTTCACTACCCAATGCCCGTACTGCATTGAAGTGCACGTAAAAGCCGCCAAAGCGGCAGGAGCGTCTCGCGAGGAAATCACCGAAAGCTCACTGATTGCCGCCGCCTTGCGTGCCGGAGGAGCGGCAACCCACGGTGCCATGGCGCTGAAGTTCTACGACCAGGTCTGAAAGCGTACGCCTCATCTGGTTCACGCCCCAGGTCTCGCCGGTTTTGCGAGATCTGGGGCCCCCGGCTTCCCGAAATTCAACTTTAGGAACATTCCACCCTAAAACGTTTGATTTTTGCCTGACCCTGTGACATTCTCTGGTCCCGAGATGGAAGATGCCTCCAGCCGCGACCGCAAGAAAAAATACTTCCTTTGGGGGACAGCGCTCACCTGGACTCTATCGATTGTGTTCATCGTCGGGATATTCAATGCTTTTGGGGGAATACAGCAGGAGAAGGCCACCGGGCTGG
Source organism: Terriglobales bacterium (assembly GCA_049582765.1). Classification (GTDB taxonomy): domain Bacteria; phylum Acidobacteriota; class Terriglobia; order Terriglobales; family Acidobacteriaceae; genus JBAUUQ01. The sequence continues at coordinate 118,071 of JBAUUQ010000016.1, read as the reverse complement.
CTGCGGTAGCGGGTGGACTCTTCGAGGTCTATGCGATCTTAGGCCTCATCTTCGGGTTCGTACTACCCGTGGGAGCGATTGTCCTGCTGGTCAGGTCGTTCTCGGGAGGGCATCCCGTACGTACGGTGTTTTCGGTGCTCTACATCGGTTGGAGCGCGCTCGCGCTGGTTGTTGCCGGACTGCTGGCGTGGTTTCTCGCCCACATGCACCATGTAGCTGCTGGCCTTCGATAAAACGGAGCGCGAGACACCGGCCGTTTGACATTGATGGTGAAGCCGTACACTACGACCAGGAGGCCGATATGCCCATGAAGAACCCGCTCCATCCGGGCGAACTGATAAGAACCGAGGTCATCGAAACCCTCGGCCTCACGGTGTCAAAGGCGGCGGAGATTTTGAAAGTACGCCGCGCCACGCTCTCCGACCTGCTGCACGGCAAGGCCGCGCTGACCCCGGAAATGGCTCTGCGCATCGAAAAGGCATTCGGCCCGGACATGGATCACCTACTTCGCATGCAGCTCGCCTATGACGTGGCGAAAACGCGGGCCCACGCGCGGGGCATTTCGATCAAGCGATATGCCCCAGCTTAAGCGGTGCGCCGGTTCTCTGGCACTTCAAAAACGCCGACGTGGTTCTAGACGGGTGCCCCGGGTAAGACCTGCATTGGCGTGGAGAAAATGCAATGATGATGCTGTTTTGTCCGAATTGTCAGACACGAAGAGGATTCAAGCGGTCGTTGGGTTTTGGGACTTTCTTCATGGTAGTCATCACCTGCGGATTATGGCTGTTGATAATCCCGCTGTACCCAGTGCGCTGTATGACCTGCGGAACTACGCGCAGCGAAGTGATTACTGAAGCTGTATCGAGGTGGCCGGAATGGGCGAAAATCCTGTTGTTTGCGGCGGGTATGTGTGCCGTGGGGTGGCTGATAAGTTTGGGTTCGCACTCGCAAGATGATCAGCCCGCGCCGATTATAAAAGGCCCAGATTACAACGAACTTCCTCGCCGAACAACCGCGCCTTCCACGCAAGTAGCGGAATCGAAATCGACACCGGACCTTCCTGAAGAAGCTGAGTCCGTGTACGAGCCCGGTACACTAACGAGCACGGACAATTCGGAGAGCCACGAATTTCGCGCAGACGGCCGAGTATATAGCGTCGCGCTGGTTGCAACTGCCTCCGCCGAGCATGAAATTCCGCTGCATACCAAAGTACTCACACAAGGTACATTGTCATTCCTCCCTTTCAGTTATGCGTTCGGAGTATTGGCGTTTCTACGAGATGAGCAGCAACGCGACAAAGTCTTAATCTGCGTAATAGAAACCGTCAGCGTCCCAACCACGGAATACGAGGCTGCGAAAGTCAGGTCTTTCTATCGCGACGGGTCTGTGGTTGAAATATCCGGCGAGTATACCGGGACTGACAACAACCTTTCCAAAAATGCACCAGTTCTACAGAAGTGTCGGGTGGCCAGCCCTACCCAAGGCGTCGTACGCCACTGGTAGACACCGAGAAACCACTCATCCCCGTGCCCTAGCGCCCAATAGCCCGGTACTCCCAACGGTCTGTGGTTCTTCTAGCCGATCTTCTCCGCCACTGACTTCCCCTGCGTGAACAGATATAGATAGTCCGGGCCACCCGACTTCGAATCCGTCCCTGACATATTGAATCCCCCGAAGGGTTGCGCGCCGACCATGGCGCCGGTGCACTTGCGGTTGATGTACAGGTTGCCTACGTGGAAGTCCTGGATGGCGTGAGCGATTTTTTCTTTCGAATTAGTGAACACGCCGCCGGTCAAGCCGAATTCGGTGTCGTTGGCGATCTCGAGAGCGTGATCGTAATTCTTGGCCTTGATGACCGCCAGCACCGGCCCGAAAATTTCTTCCTGCTCGAGCTTCGACTTGGGCTTGATGTCCGCGATCACGGTCGGCTGAATGAAGTAACCCTCCCCGGCCGCGCGGCTGCCGCCGGTAATCAGGCGTCCATCTTTTTTCCCGTACTCTATGTATTCAAGAATCGACTTCATCGAGCCCTCGTTGATTACCGCGCCCATGTTGGGATTTTCCGCGGGATCGCCGATGGTGATTTTTTCCACCCGAGTCTTGAGGCGCTCCAGAAACTTGTCGTAAATACGCTCATCGACGATGGCGCGCGAGCAGGCCGAGCATTTCTGACCCTGGAAGCCGAATGCGGCCTGCGCCACACCTTCGACCGCGGCGTCGAGATCAGTGTCGGCGTCAATAATCATCGCGTCTTTGCCACCCATTTCCAGAATAGTGCGCTTGATCCAGATCTGGCCGGGAACATGCTCGGCGGCGCGCTGGTTGATGTCGAGCCCGACTTCGCGCGATCCGGTGAAGGCGATGTAGCGCGTCTTGGGATGGGCCACCACCGCGTTGCCAAAGCTCGCGCCCGCGCCGGGACAGAAGTTCACTACGCCATCCGGCAGGCCGGCTTCTTCCAGCAACTCGACAAATTGGGCGGCGATGGTGGGCGAGTCGCTCGATGGCTTCAGAATGACGGTGTTGCCGGATACGATGGAGGCCAGCGTCATCCCGGCCATGATGGCGCAGGGGAAATTCCACGGCGGAATCACGGCACCCACACCTAACGGAACATACTTGAGCGAATCGCGCTCGCCCGCCAGCTGCACGTCGGTCTTAACTTTAGAGAGCCGCAGCGCTTCGCGGCTGTAGTATTCGCAGAAGTCGATGGTCTCGGCGATATCGCCGTCAGCTTCGGCCCAGTTCTTGCTGACTTCAAACACCAGCCATGCCATGAATTCAAACTTGCGCTCGCGCAAAAGGTCGCCGACGCGAAACACCAGGCTGGCGCGTTCCTCCACCGAGGTACGGCTCCAGTGGGTAAACGCGCTCAGGGCCGCTTGCATGGCTGGTTCGACGTGCTCCTTGCCGGCTTTCTGATGGACACCCACCACTTGCGACGGCTTGGCCGGATTGATGGACTTGATCTTGTCCTGCGTCTTGATGCGCTTGCCGCCGACGATCAGGTCATACTCGCGGCCCAGTTGACCGCGAACTTTCTCGATAGCGGCGCGCATTTTGCGCGCGTTCTCTTCTTTGCTGAAATCGATCATGGGCTCGTTGACAAAGGGGCCTGCATGAAGACGGATTTGGGGCTGGACGGGAGCTTCGATGGTTGCCATTAGCGCACCTCAGAAAATACGGATGCTAGTCGAGCAAGAGCAGAAGCTAAATTGTAGCACTGGCGAGAAGGGTAACCCCTGAAGGGGGTCTCACAATTCGATTCACCACAAGGACACAAAGACTCAGGAAGGGAGACCCCCGGGGATACGTTAAGGGACTTTGACGGATTCCTGGTGCTCCGGAGTTTTGAAGCTCATGGCGGCGGTGCGTTCCAGTTTGTCCCAGGCAAAACGCTGGCCTTCGACGGCACGCTTTAAGGTTTTCAGGAGAACCACGGAAAACAACTGGCGATAAGCAAAGCGCTGCAGCCACACCTGGCTCAGTAGCCAGGTATCTTCTCTCGCCTCCGGTTGACGGCGTTCCAGGGCAAACGCCATGGCGGACGTCATGAAGTCGATGAGCAGGAAAGCGGCAAAGAACAAAACCAGGCGATGGAAGCTGGCAGGATCGGTGGAATCCGGGTGAAAGTGTTTCTGGACGAAATACCAGATCGTCCCGACGGCAAACATGAGATCGATAAAGGGCGAGACCAGCGGCAGCAGAATCTGGAAAATGACGATATTGGGCAACGCCACCCAGCCCAGCGCGCCTTTACGCGCGAAGACCGCGCGATGCTTCCAGACCGACTGCAAGATTCCGAATGACCAGCGGAATCGCTGTCGCATTAATCCATTGGCGTTGACCGGCGCCTCTGTGTAAGCCAGGGCCAGATCCTCATATTCCACGCGATTGCCACGCCGCAAGAGTGCCATGGTCAGGTCAGCATCTTCGGCGACCGTGTCGGTATGGTATCCGCCTTCCTCCCGCACCGCACTGGTTCTCCAGGCGCCAATTGCTCCGGGGACGACGCTTACCGCGCCCAAAGTGTTCAAGGCACGGCGTTCAAAGTTCTGGCTGGTGATGTATTCGAGCGCCTGCCAGCGAGTCCATAGATTGACGCGATTGCCGACTTTCGCGTTCCCCGCCACCGCGGCGACTTTGGGATTAATGAAGTGCGGCACCAGCCGGCAGATGGCATTCGGCGCGATCACCGTATCGGCGTCGATGCCCACAAATATTTCTTCGTCACGCAGATGCTGAAGTCCGAAGTTCAGCGCTTCGGCTTTGCCGGCGTTGGGTTTGGTCAAGATCAGTACCTGGCCGGAGCGCTCTTCTTTCGCAAACGCTTCGCGCGCTACTTCCAGGGTCCGGTCGCGCGAACCGTCATCGATCACAATCACGCGCAGGTCCGGGTAAGTGGAGGCGAGCGCCGCGCGCACTGTCCTCACAATTACTTTTTCTTCGTTGTAGGCGGGGATCAGTACCGCGACCGTCGGCTGGTACGATCCTGCGCCGGCAGGGATGCGGGCACGACGCTCGCGCAAACGGTCGAAGAGCGCCAAGGCGCCGATGAACAACAAGCGCCCGGTCATCAACAAGTCGCCGATGAAGAATATCCCGACAATCCCCTTACTCACAAAATCCCACAACGCAAAGCCAATCCAGTCCAGCCGCGCCACCCAACGCTCATTGGAAAGAAGGGGAGGCATCACTTCCGCTTTGGTTTTCCCCAGCAGCTGATAAAGCGGAACGATCGTCAACCCCTTGGCCCGCGCACCGTCAATGATCGCCGGCAGGGCGGCTACAGTGTGACTGCGATCGCCGCCGCCGTCGTGCAAAAGAATAATGCTTCCGCAGAAGCGGTCGTTGGGCGCGCAAGGGGGCAGATGAGTAATGACCCGCTCGGCGATCTCGTCCGCGCTGGGACGCGGGTTGTCCCGCCAGTCATTGGGATCGATCTTGTCGCCGACGCTGATGTACCCCATGTCCTGAGCCCACTTGAGCGGGCGCACCTGATCGCTTGTGTCCGGCTCCTGATCGATCGAATAGGGGGGGCGGAAGAGGATGGTGCGGATGCCCAGGCGGCTGGCAAACAACTGTTCCGTCAGGTTGATCTCCAGCTCGTTAAAGCTCTTCGAGATGTTGCTGACGTCGGGGTGGGTAAAGGTGTGATTTCCAATCTCGTGTCCCTCACGGTAAATGCGGGAGGCGATACCGCCAAAACTTTCCGCTTGCAGTCCTATCAAGAAGAAGGTCGCGGGAGCATTCTCTTGCTTGAGCACGTCGAGAATCTTGGGGGTCCACGTGGGATCAGGTCCATCGTCAAACGTAATTGCCACCTGGCTGGGGTTGTAGCCGTAGCGTGCCACCCGGTAAGGCTCGGGCAGGGGATCGAAATTTTCGTCGGTAATCAGGCCGGTCGCCGGGTCCACGTCGAGAGTGCGAATGCCGTGGGCCGGTTCGGCCTCGATGCGGAAGATTTCACCATTCCCTTCCATGTCGACGTCATCCCCCGGAGGCACTTCTTTCAGTTTTTCAACCGAATCCGGTTCGCCGGGAGCGTCCCATACTTTCCACAGGGAACGGTCCTCAGAACCCAACCGCCATAGGGCGAACGTTTGTATGCCGAGCGTTTGGGCGGCACGCATTTCGTTGAGCGCGGTCACGGCGTCGAGAAACCAGATATCATGGCGCACGTTGCCCTCGTCCATGTAGCTGACGTGGGGATTCATGGCATCGCCGTCAAAATCGACGTCCTCCTCCGAATCGCGCGCCGCCAGCCATGCTTCCTGGACAGACTGGTTCGTATCCTTCGCACCGGGAGGCAGTTTTCCGTTCTTCAATCTTTGCGGCCAGTCGTAGCCGTAATTGCCAATCGCACAGATGAACTTATTGCGCGGAATCGCCTTCATCGCGGCCTGGAGGTTGGCCACAAACCAGTCCTGCGACGCCACCGGACCGGGCATGCCCCCAGGATAGTGTTCGTCGTAGTCCATGATGACTACTCCATCGGCCGCGGCCGAAACTGCCTGGTAGTCGAAATCCTGGTTGTGAGGCTGCACGCTGACATAGAGCTTCAGGTGCCGGGAATGCAGGTCCGCCGACAGCTCATTAAGAAGAGCGGCATATCCCTTCTGGCCTCTTTTGGGGAAGTCTTCGAAATCCACCATCAGGCCGTGGTAGTTATCGGTAGCGAGGAAGGCATCGATCTGTTTACGGAAGGCAACGCGAGCCTGGCGATCGTTAAGAAAAGCGCTGATGTCGACCCAGTTGGCACCGTCGGAATTATTGACCATGGGAAAAACTTCCATGTCCGTGTCTTCTGCCTTCAGGAACGGCATGACTTTCGAGTCAACCATCCGCACGGTTGAGCCCTGCATCACGTCAAAAAACTTGCTGGTGTCTTCGTCTATGCCTTGCAGATGGCCGTCGGGAGTGAGCACGTGCAGCCACTCGGGATAGAGCAAGTCAACCTGGCGGGCGTACTCCCGCAGGGAGGAGTAACTGGCGGCATCCCAGGAAACGTAAAATGCGGCACGCACGCCCTCCTCGGAATTGAGCTGCAGTGGAATGCCCCGGCGTTTGTGATGTCCGCGATGGGCCGCCGCCAACTTCCGTCTTTCCCGCGCTTTCTCCTTCTCGTTTTCGCGTAACGCGTGATACGGCTTGGTTTCGGTCTTCCAGAACAGCCTGGGAAGTTGTTCTCCGTGCAAAGCGTTGTAAATGAAGAAAATGATCAGCACCATGAAGCCAATGGCGAGAGCGTCAAAGGATCGCCGTAACCGCTTCCAGCGCGCTTGCCGGGGATCGTAAAAGACTGGCTGCCCCATGGGATTTAAGTAGTTACTACATCCTAAGCCGCAGGCCTAGCAGGGTCAAACGTCGAGGACTGCTGTGGTCTGGCTCTGAACCTGAGCCACTACCACAGCTTTTGGCTTCTAGCTCCTGGCTTGAATCGTGCGACCCAGGGGCACAAGCCAGAAGCTAGGAACCAGAAGCTAGAAGCTCACAGCCGAGTGTTATATTCCCAGGGTGCGCGACCTGGTGCGCCAACATCTCCGATTCTTCGTGGTCGCGACACTCGCGGCCTTTGCGCTACGCCTCATTTTCTTTTTTCGCTTCCCTGCCCTGACTGCGGACACTTACGTCTACGGGGACATCGCCAAGAACTGGTTGCAGCACGGGATCTACGGACTGAGCGGCTCGAACGGAATCACGCCGACTTGTATTCGACTTCCCGGCTATCCGGCGTTCCTGGCGGGGGTATTTGCCGTGTTCGGCATGGAGCATTACCGGGCGGCGCTGGTGCTGCAAGTGTTCGTGGATATTGTCACTTGCTTTCTCATCGCGGATGTCGCCCGCCGCGCAGTTTCTCCCGGTGCTGCGAAAGTGGCGTTTCTGTTGAGTGCGCTCTGTCCCTTCCTCGCCAACTATGCCGCGGCCGCTCTGACCGAGACATGGGAAATCTTCTTCACGGCGGCTGCTTTGGATCTGGCTCTGCTTGGACTCAGCCAGCCCGGCAATGGGAGCATGCGTCCGTGGATCGGATGCGGGCTGGCTACCGGCGCCGCAATTCTTCTGCGCCCTGATGGCGGGTTGCTGTTGATTGCAGTGGGGATTTTCCTGCTGGTTGAGGTGGTTCGCCGGTGGATGGGAGCGGGCGGTCCGGGGTCACCTGCACCAAACATCAAGCAATTGCTTAGGGCAGGCTTGATCGTGGCGGTCGTCGCGCTGGCACCGCTGGTCCCGTGGGCGTTGCGCAACCTGCAAACCCTGCACGAGTTTCAACCACTCGCGCCGCGGTACGCCAACAGCGCCAGCACATTTGTGCCGATGGGATTCAATCGCTGGGTAAAGACCTGGATGGCGGACTATGTTTCGACGGAAGAAATCTACTGGCAGGTTCCCGGAAATGTCGTGGATGTGGACAATCTTCCCTCGCGAGCGTTCGATTCGCCGGAACAACAGGACCAGACCGAGGAACTTCTAGGCGACTATAACCAGTCCTTGCATGCGACTCCGCAACTCGACGCTCGCTTTGCCGCGCTGGCAGCAGAGCGAATCCGCCATGCTCGGTTGCGGTATTACGTCTGGCTGCCGCTGGTGCGCATCACCGACATGTGGCTTCGCCCGCGAACCGAAATTCTGCCCTGCAACACCCGCTGGTGGGAATTCGATGAACTGCCGCAGTGGCTGGCCCTGAGCATTATGCTCGCCACGGTAAATCTCTTTTATGTTGGCGCCGGGTTGCTCGGCCTGGCGCACGGGCGATTCGCGCGCGGCTTCGGTTTGCTGCTCACATTCATAATCCTGCGTTCGCTTTTCCTGGGGAGTCTGGAGAACCCGGAAACACGTTACACGCTGGAATGCTACCCCGTATTGATTACGATGTGTGCCGCTGTGTTCTCCTGACCTCGGGACACAAATAGTTATTGACTCGGGGTCATGACTACCAGAATTCGTGTTTCAGCTCCCTTGATCCTGCGCATCAGTTTTTTCGTCGATGTCATGGCCTGTTTTGTCTTGAAAGGCTTCATCCCACCGTGGATAATGCAGACCCCATAGCAACAATAGACACCATCTGTCTTGGCCACCAACAGACAGCGGCCTTTAGCAACCTGGAATGGGGGACCTCGATGCAGAGTCTTAAATCAGCTGTTTCTGGTTCAATCACTTTTCTGTCTTTGCTTCTTGTCGGCATTGCCTTCCACAATCTTGCCGCTGCTCAGTCCGCGACTACTTCGCTGCGCGGCACGATCGTCGATGTCAAGGGAGCGGTGGTGGTTGGCGCCAGCGTCACCTTGAACAACTCGGCTACTGGATTCTCACGCACCACCAAAACCGACGGTCAGGGTGCCTACCAATTTCTCGCGCTGCCTCCAGCCAGCTATGTGCTCACTGTCACTGCCGCGGGCTTCGCTCAAGTGAAACGCTCGAACGTCGTGCTGCAGGTCAGCAGCCCGGCAACAGTGGACTTTAGCTTGGAGGTACAGGGCACCGCAGAAACGATCGAGGTCAGTAGTGAAGCCCCTATGGTCAACACTACCGACGCAACCCTCGGCAACAATTTCAACTCACGCCAGTTAACCGACCTGCCCTCCGAAGGCCGCGACCCGGCCGCGATTCTCAGTCTTCAGCCGGGAGTCGTCTATATCGGCAACACCAGCAACGATCAGCAGGACTACGATAGCCGTGGCGGCGCGGTCAACGGAGCGCGCAGCGACCAGACCAACATCACGCTCGACGGTTTGGATGACAACGACCAGCTCGAGGGCTACGCTTTTGAGGGCGCGATGCGCACGACCCTCGATTCCCTGCAGGAGTTCCGCGTTACCACCGGCAACTATGATGCGGGGTCGGGCCGGTCCTCGGGCGCGCAAGTCAATTTGGTCACCAAGAGTGGGACCAACCGCTTCCACGGGTCGCTCTACGAGTACTACCGTCCTTCCTTCACCGTGGCCAACGACTGGTTCAACAAGCAAGCGGAACTGCGCGCCGGTGATCCCAACGTTCCGGGACACATTTTGCGCAACACCTTTGGCGGCACGATTGGCGGGCCCATCAAGAAAGACCGGTTCTTCTTTTTCGCCGCTTATGAAGGCCAGCGAACCGCGGACACGCAACAGGTCACCCGTGAGGTGCCTACCCAGAGTCTGCGCGATGGCATGTTGAAGTATCTTTGCGATCCCGGTGATCCCAACTGCACCAGCGGCAATCCGAACGTAAGCGTGGTAAGCGGCGGCTCCGCCTTCCCGGGATTTAACGTTGCCACCCTCACGCCCAACCAGATCGGCTCCATCGATCAGGGGTGCGCCAGCAATGGCACATGTCCTCCCACTCCGGGCAATGCCGCGGGTCCCGGTCCAAACGGGCTGCTTACCAATATCAATGGTGCGAATCCCGCCGCCCTGTTCACGAAGTATCCCTTGCCGAATACCACCAGTGTGGGGGATGGGCTGAATACGGAGGGGTATACTTTCGCCGGCGCCGACCCGGTCAAGCACGACACCTATATTGTTAAACTCGACTACAAAATCAACGCCAGCGGATCGCACTCGCTTTTTGTGCGTGGCAACCTGCAGAACGATCACGAGTCCCAGCCGCCGCAGTTTCCCGGCCAGCCTGCATTCGATTTCATCACCAACAACAGCAAAGGAATCGCCGCCGGTTACACGGCTCTGCTCAGCAATAACCTGATCAATAACTTCCGTTACGCCTTCATTCGCCAGGGTCTGGGGACCGGAGGCCGCAACGACCAGGACTACGTGAGCTTCCGCGGTCTGGACGATACTCAGGCCCTCAACAGTCCGACCATCCTGACCAACGTGCCAGTGCACAATTTCATCGACGATGTCTCCTGGACCAAAGGCAAGCACACCATTCAACTGGGCACCAATTGGCGGCTTATCCACAACAATCGTCAGTCTAACGCCGACAACATTTCTTACGGTTACTCCAACCTCTATTGGCTGAACCCGTCGTTCATCTCGGGCGAAGGGGGGAGCCTGGACCCCGGTATCAATTCAAGTTTCCCAGCCGTAGATGGGTCCTTCGGCACCTCCTATGACTTTGCAGCCATGGACGTTGCGGGAATCCTCAGTCAGGTTTATACCTTGACGAACCAGAACAAATCAGGGACACAAATTCCCAGCGGTCAGCTGGTCCCAAGGCATTTCCAAAACTTTGAAGGCGAGATGTACTTGCAGGATAAGTGGAGCGTCACCCCCAATCTGGTCCTGACCTACGGGCTGCGTTATTCGCTGTTGCAGCCTCCCTTTGAGAACCGAGGCAATCAGGTTTCTCCCACCGTCGACATGCACCAATGGTTCGTCAACCGGTCGGTAAATATGCTGGAAGGCAATGTAGTCCAGCCCGATTTGACATTTGATCTTGCAGGCCAAGCCAACGGCGCCAAGCCTTACTGGGCCTGGGACTACAAGAACGTTGCTCCCCGCTTCGCGGTTGCTTATTCTCCGCATGCGGCCGGCGGTTTCTGGCACAAGGTTTTCGGGGATACCGGAGCGAGTTCAATTCGAGCAGGATACGGCATCTATTTCGACCACTTCGGCGAGGGAGTGGTGAATACCTTCGACCGCAACGGCTCCTGGGGATTGACTTCGGCGTTCAGTAATCCTGCGGGGGTTTCCTCGGTGGATGACGCGCCCAGATACACCGGCCTTCTTGGCCCGAGTAATCTGCCCTCCAGCGAGGTTGCGCCAGCCCCTCACGGCTTTCCCTACACGCCCCCCGCTGATCCCAATACTTACGGTTTGGCCATTGCCTGGGGTATTGACGACCACCTGAAGACTCCTTACTCCCATGTAATCGACTTCTCCATTACGCGTGAACTCAGGCACAGTTTCGTCTTGGAAACGACTTACACCGGCCGTCTCGGGCGGCGTCTTTTGCAGGAGGTCGATCTCGCGCAACCGCTCGATTTGGTTGATCCCAAGAGCCACACTTCGTATTTCCAGGCCGCAGATATATTCTCCAAAGCGGCTTCCCAGGGGAAGTCTGAGTCCGATCCCAGCTTGATCAACATTCCTTACTGGCAGCACCTGTTCCCGCAAGCGGCCGGGCCCAATGGCATTTCTGGCTGCGCCCCAGGCACTCCCGCCTCCCCAACCGCTTCCCAGAATATGTACGACGCGTATTACTGTTTCGCTGGCAATGAAACACTGTCACAGGAAATCGCAGACGTGTTCTGCTTCCCGGCATGTGCCGGCACGGCTACCGGCACAAACAAATATGGCTACGGACCTGGCACCGCCTATCGTTTCTACCAGGATCAATTCTCCTCCCTTTACGCCTGGCAGTCGCGCAGTAACAGCAACTACAACTCATTACAGGTAACGCTGCGTCACGCCATGAGCGCGGGGTTCCAGTTCGACTTGAATTATGTTTATTCCAAGTCCATCGACGTCAGTTCGAATGCGGAACGAGTCAACGGATTCGAAGCCGCGGGTGGCGTTGCCTACAATAACCAGGCGATTAACGCATTTTCTCCCGACCTGTGGCGCGCGGTCTCGGACTTCGATACCACGCATCAAATCAACGCCAACTGGATCTGGGATATTCCTTACGGGAAAGGACGGCATTGGAGTTCGGGTAACGCTTTCGTGGATTCTATTCTCGGCGGATGGGGATTGAGCGGCCTGTACCGCTGGACCACCGGTTTTCCCTTCAGCGTGTTCGCGGGCACGGGCTGGTCCACGAATTATGAACTCAACGGCACATCGTTTGTCATTGGACCGAAGCCTAAGACGGGCGTCTTCCTCGATTCCAACGGCGATCCCAACGTCTTCCAGAACCCGCAGAATCTTGCCGCCCGCTGTCTGTGTCCGTATCCTCCCACCACCGGCACTGGGCCAGTTATTTTCCGCGACACCTTTCCCGGGGAAGCCGGGCAACGCAACAATTTCCGCGGCCCTGGCTTTTTCGATATCGACGCCGGGCTCAACAAGACCTGGACTTTCGGCGAAGACAAGCTGGTAAGGTTTTCGTGGGAAGTGTTTAACGTAACCAACTCGGTGCGCTTCGACGCGGCCAACGCGCTCCCGGGTGAAGATCTGGTGGACGCCACCGGATTCGGCAAGTATCAGAGTACGCTGACCACTCCACGCGTGATGCAGTTTTCCCTGCGCTTCGGATTCTAGGCGCAGCGTAGTGAACCAGAGGGTGCTGAGGTAACGCCAGCGAATAGATTTCTCGGAACGAGTCGCAGGAACCGGCCGGCCTACCCCAGCGGCGAATCGGTCATGCGGAAACGGGTGCGCACGTGCTCGGAAAGCAGTGCGATGGCGGGACGGTTGGCCACCGGATCGGCTTGCGCCAGATACTTCATGGCTTCAACCAACAGCCTCTGTCCATCCACATAGCGGGGATCGGAGGTCCGCTCCCTTCGCCGGGGAATTCTGGGGGGAACCGGAATGGTGAAAACTCTTGCCATGAGATTTGAACTGCCTTCAGGACTGCTGTGCGCTGCTCCGTCGGTTTCGCGGGGGCATGTTTCTGCAGTATAACCTTCCGGGAGGGCTTTTTCAGCCCTTATCTTTCCCCCTTCTCGCCGTCGCCGTAATCGGTATTAACCCTTGGGAGTGAGGAACTTAGTGGCGCCCGTGGTCTTCAGTTTGAAGGCGCTGTCGGGAATCTTCTCGTTCAGCCGAATCGCGGAATAGTTGGCCAGACGGTAATCGCCCCCCGGCTGAAACAGCTGCTGCTGGATGGAAACTCCGCGCGCCAGGTCGATCCAAAGCCAAATGTGGGTGAAGATGTTGCGGGCTTTCTCACCCTTAGCCACCAAGTCCAGCTTGGCGGTATCGATGTTGTCCACTTTTTCGGTTCCCAGGTAGGTCAGGTCATACGACTTCAGCATGTCCTGCCCGCTGCCACCGAAACCCAGAACCAAAAAGCTTTCGACTGCGGCGCGATCCTTGCCGGTATTGTATTCCGTGACCTGGTCGATCTTGGGCTGATAGATCTGAACCTTGCTGCCGCTGAAGAGCACATACTTGGGCGGCTGGGGATCATTGATATCGGCAGCCATCTCGACCTCATGGCCGCTGCGCCGAAAGTACACGGTTCCCTTTTGAATATCGGTTTCGTCCACAACCTTGGTGTACTGTTGCCAGACGAAGTCGGCTTGGGCGGAGCGGAAGTTGGCGGCAGTGCGATCCACCTCGGCGATGACACGTTGCAGCTCGGCTTTGGGGTCGGAAGCCTGGGAGAACGCTGGCGCGCACAACACAAGCAAAGAAAATATAATCAGGCGGCAAGATCGAACTCTCGGGGAAAGAGTCGTCTTCGAAAAAGTGCCGGTCACTCTCTTTCCACCCAGACTTTGTATTGCAGAACGCGTCCGGAACGGTCGCGCACCGGTTCGATCTTGGTAATACTCACCTCGCCGGAGATCGGCTCAATTACTCGCAGCAGTTCGCTGCGAATCGCGCCACTGTCCGTCTCGGTGACGGCCGAGCCTTCCACCTGGTAGATGAGACCACCCTGTTCGTCCGGCACCACGACCACTCCGGTACGATGCGGGTTGTGTTCCACCGGCTTGTCCTTGAAGTTGATTATCAGCGGCGAGAGAAACACGAACAAGAGAATGAGCGTAACCATCACGTCATATTGGATGGTGCCGCGTTCGTAGGACCATAGAATATAGCTGCGGATGGTGAGCCAAATCCCGGAAATGGGCACGGTTGGCGCCGCCACTGGCCTCGGATTGGTCTCGACACTATCCAAGTCTGGGTTCTGTTCCTCTCCTCACCGTGTAAACCACTATTCTATGGCCCAAGTTGCTCCCCAGCGCTCAAAACTTTTTGGGGACGATCCGGTCAACGCCCATGTATGGCTGCAGAGCCTGCGGGATCAGCACGCTGCCGTCGGCCTGCTGATAGTTCTCGACGATGGCCACCCAGGTACGGCCAATCGCCAAAGCGCTACCATTGAGCGTATGGACGAACTCATTCTTGCTCTTGCCTTCGGGCCGATAGCGGATATTGGCTCGCCGCGCCTGGTAGGCCTCAAAATTCGAGCAGGAAGAAATCTCGCGGAACAATTGCTGCCCGGGCAGCCAGACCTCCAGATCATAGGTCTTGGCCGAGGATGGCCCCATGTCTCCCGTGCTCAGCGCCATCACCCGGTAGTGCAAGCCGAGTTTCCGTAAGACTTCCTCGGCATCGTGCGTAAGCTTTTCCAGTTCGTCGTAGGACCTCTCGGGACGCGAAAACTTTACCAGCTCGACTTTCTGAAACTGATGCTGGCGGATGATGCCACGCACGTCTTTGCCGTACGAACCCGCTTCGCTGCGAAAGCACGGAGTGTATGCGGTCAGGGAAATAGGCAATCGCGAAGCTTCAAGCACTTCACCGCGATAAAGATTCGTAACCGGGACTTCGGCGGTCGGGATGAGCCAGAGGGGCTTCAGGAATAGAAGAGCACTCCGCGGTTGTTTTACCGCCTCTTTAGTCGACGTCTCTATGAGAGTGACGAGGCCAGTCGCAGAATCCATCGACTGGAACCGAAAATCCCCGGAAAGATCGCTCAGTCGAACGGACTCTAGGAACGCGGGAACGCGGTGCGGATCGGGCTCGAACCGGTCGAACGGAACCCGGAAAAGATCGGCGGCAAATTTGGGAAGCTGCCCGGTGCCGTACATGGAGTCGGAATTCACCAGATACGGTGGCAACACCTCGGTGTAACCATGCTGACGGGTGTGCAGGTCGAGCATGAGATTTGCCAGGGCGCGCTCCAACCGCGCTCCCAGGTCCCAGTACACGGCAAAACGCGCGCCGGTCAGCTTCACCGCGCGCTCCAGGTCGAGCACGCCCAGTTGTTCCCCCAGTTCCCAATGGGGCTTGGCAGGAAAATCGAATTTCGGAGGCGTGCCCCAGCGGCGGACTTCCTGATTATCCTCTGCGCCTTTGCCAACGGGTACGCTCTCATGCGGCAGGTTGGGAATACCGGCGAGAATTTCGCGAAGCCGGGTTTCGTATTCCTCGGCAGCTTTTTCCAGTTCCTGGATTTCCTGGCGCAGTTCTTTGGTTTCTGCCATCAGCGCGGAGGCGTCCTCGCCATTTTTCTTCAGCTTGGCGATTTGCTCCGAGGCACGATTGCGGTGCGCCTTCATGGTTTCGGCGCTGGTGATGGCTTGCCTTCGCTGCGCGTCGACCTGGCCAAAATCTTTCAGCAGGTCGGCTGCATTCAAACCGCGCTCGCGGAGTTTCTCCTCCACGAGCGGCAGGTGGTCGCGAACAAAATTCAGATCAAGCATGGAAAGAATAATGTATCGGAAAAGCGTCTGGGATTGCACGTGGGGGCAACCGCGGCTCTTAACTAGTCCGAGTGGAAGCCCTTGTAGAAACTCTGGCAATAGTTTGTTTTTGAACCGACTGGCTCTTGATACCATTGTCGATTCCATATATAACGAAAGTCCTTCTCCTGGTCGAAGTCTGGCTGTGTCTCCAGCGAATACCAAAAAATGAGTGTTAGGTCGATGCAGGCAGTTTGACCACTTTCAAGAGAAATCACTTTCAGGCAATCATCTGTTTCCGCATCCCCTCCCGGTTCTAGTGTCCCTACGACCGGATATGAGTGGCGATAACGGTCAACGTCGCCGCCGAGGACCGCTTGCTGACGACCGGTCAAAGGGTCAGTCAATAATGTTTCCCAAATGTTCCTCATCCCGCCGATGCCATTTTTCGCCACTGAGAAATTCAAGTAGCAAATCAACTTATGCTTGCCAGATATCGCATAGTTGGAGTCGTTGGTCACGGTGAATCTCGTAGATATTGGGTCACTTTCCTCTCCTGCGGACGTTGAGGGATGGTCTGAGGCCAACCGATGCTGAAACACATCTGTTCGCTGATCTTCTAACCTCCCGGTCATCCAGTATTGCATTATGAACATTATTATGATGAGAATGACGCTTGCACTCACCCATCCGATTGCGAACTTCCAACGCCACTTCCTGCGAATTAGCCGTGCCCAGAGATCGATCTCCAGCCATGTCCCGACGAGCAAGAGACCCACGCTGCGCAATTCCAATTCCCCACGCCCGCTGAATGCAATAAGAGTGGCTACAACGAGACCCGAGATCGGATGGAGGAACACTTTCGGTATCTTGTGAAGTAAGCGTCGTGCCACCCTTTCCGCATTTGTCAAATGTATTTTGTCTCCGGTTGAGAGCTTGGCTCCGTTCCTCGGTCGCCACCTAGCTTCAGGCAAAGGTCGTCTCGCCATCGTCGAGGTAACATACTCGCTCCATTGCCCAAAACGCACAACCACAAACATTAAGTACCGACCTCTTGGGACGTAATAGCCCTACGCGGTACACTACTTCCGCGATGACCGCCTCCCCGCAATCCAGCCGCAATCCCAACCTCAGTGTCACTGTGGCCGGCATTGAGCTGAAAAATCCGGTCATTGCCGCCAGCGGTACCTTTGGGTACGGCATCGAATTCGAAGACGTCGTCCACCTGGATAAGCTCGGCGGATTCGTGGTCAAGGGATTGTCGAAGGAACCGATGGCCGGCAACCCTCCGCCGCGGCTCTATGAGACTGCCGCCGGAATGCTGAATGCGATCGGCCTGCAGAACATCGGCGCCCCCGCATTCCTGGAAGAAAAGCTGCCCAAGCTGCGGAAGCTCAAGAATATCGTGGTGCTAGCCAATGTCTTCGGCTACACCCGCGAAGACTACGAGCGAACCATTCAAATCCTGAACGAAGGGGAAGGGATCGCAGCCTATGAGCTGAACGTTTCCTGTCCCAATACCGACCATGGAGGCATGCAGTTTGGCAGCGACCCGAGGGCGCTGGACGAAGTGGTCGCCACCGCGCGGCACGTGTCCCGGCGGCCGCTGATCGTAAAGCTTTCTCCCAATGTAACCAGCATTGCGCAGATGGCTCATGTGGCGCAGGAGGCGGGGGCCGACGCAATTTCGTTGGTCAATACTTTCGTGGCCATGGCCATCGACGCCGAAACCCGCAAGCCCCGCATCTCCAATGTGACGGCAGGCCTCTCCGGACCGGCTATCAAACCCATCGCGTTGCGCATGGTGTATGACGCTTCCAAGGCGGTAAAGATTCCAATCATCGGGATGGGCGGTATTTCAACCGCCGTCGATATCGTGGAGTTCATGCTGGCAGGTGCCACTGCGGTGCAAATCGGAACGGCTAGCTATTGGGATCCTTGCGCCACCGAAAAGATCGTCGACGAACTCCGCGAATGGTGCGTCGAGCACAAGGTCGAGCAGCTGCGGAGCCTCACCGGGGGAATGGTAGTCGAATAGACTGTTGGGCCCACCTGTCTTGTTGTCATTCCGAGAGCGCTAACGACGAGGAATCTGCAGCTTTCTTCGACTTCCACCAAACTTCAGATCCCTCGCTGCACTCGGGATGACAATCCTAATACCGACAGTAATTACTCCCGTGGGGACCGAACCAACGCTGACGCAATTTCCCTGTCATAATCAGCCGGATGCTGTCCTCCTTGCCACAGGATTTCAGGTTCGCCCTCCGCCAATTCCGGCACAGTCCGGGCTTCACCTTGACCGCCGTGCTGACGCTGGCACTGGGCATTGGGGCGACGACGGCGATCTTCAGCCTGGTTGACGGAATTCTCCTGCGCCCGCTCGCCTTCCCGGAACCTGAGCGGCTGGTCGCCATTCATACTCTGGAGTTTCCGCCGGGCGTTGCGGCGACGAATCTTGCAGCGGCAAATCCTCTGGGCGCCTCCTACCCGGACTTCCTGGAATGGCGGCAGCGGAATCGTACGTTCGATTCTGTGGCTTCGTGTGATTCGTCGCCGCGCCTCTTTAGCAAGCCGAATGGCGAAGGCTCGCGGGTTCTGTCCGCCGCACGTGTTTCCGCCAACCTGTTCTCCACGCTGGGCGTCGCACCAGCGCTGGGCCGAACTTTTAAGGCGGAAGAGGAGTTGCCGGGCCATCGGGCAGTCATTCTCAGTCACGAACTCTGGGCATCGGATTTTGCGAGTTCGCCGAATGCGCTGGGGCGAATGATCAAGATCAGTGATGTGCCTCATACCATCATCGGCGTTATGCCGGCCGGGTTTCACTTCCCGGTCGGTGACCCTTCTCATTTTTGGAACACCTTCGCCGGGTACGCAGAGGGGCCATACCCGAGAGTAGCTCGCCGTGACGATGACGGGTTGTACATCGTGGGTCGACTCAAGTCCGGCATCAAGATCCAGCAGGCTGTTACGGATCTGAGCGCGTTGCAGCGGGGCATGGCACAGCAATATTCGGAGGATCGCAACAAGCTTGCCGTATCGATGACGCCTTTGCTGGAAGACACTGTGGGAGACTTCCGTCCGGCTCTGTCGCTCCTGCTGGCGGCGGTGGCAGTAGTTCTCCTCATCGGATGCGCCAACGTTGCTGGCCTGTTGCTGGCCCGTGCCAACAGCCGTCGTCCCGAACTCGCGGTACGCACGGCCCTGGGAGCGAGCCGCTGGCAAGTTCTGTCGCAGCTCTTGCTGGAGGCCCTGGTACTGGCGCTCTTGGGGGGTGCCGTCGGAGTTGTACTGGCGTTTGTCTTGCTGCGCACCGGCCTTCATTTCGTTCCCGGCGATTTACCGCGAGTTCAAGAAGTCGGTCTTGACGCCCGCGTGCTCGCTTTTGCGGTTCTGCTCGCCGGTGTAACCGCACTCCTCTTCGGTCTGTTGCCGGGATGGCGCATGTCAAGTGTGGACCCGGCCAATGCCTTGCGGGAGAGCGGACAAGGTATTACAGGTGGTCGCGACCGACACCGTCTCCACAGCGCGCTGGTCATCGCTGAAACCGCTTTGGGATTCACCCTGCTGATTGGTTCTGGCCTGCTGATCCGCAGCATGATCAATATGCTGCATATCGAACCGGGCTTTGACACCCAGCACACTTTGGCCTTCGATATCGCCCTGACCAACACACGGTTCCCCGATCCCGCCAAAGTGCCTTTCTTCACCAAGCTGCTGCCACAACTTGCGGCGCTGCCTGGAGTGGAGAGAGCCAGCGCCGGCGATCCACTGCCACCGCATTGGCCGTGGGACTACTCGACCAATCTCAATATTCCGGGTTACCTCGCATCCCCTGACAATCTGCCGAATGCGGTGGCCACAGTATCAGAGCCAGGCTACTTCGAGACACTCTCCATCCCGCTACTGCGAGGGCGTACTTTTACCGAACATGACAACGATCCCAAAGCGCCCGCCGTGGCCGTGATCAACCGCAGCCTCGCCCGCCGCTATTTCCCCGCCGCGGATCCCATCGGACAGCACTTTGTACCCATGTTCCAGCGACCCGGCCAGGCGGACAGCGCGCGCGAAATCATCGGGATCGTGGGCGACACGCGGAGCGAGGATCTGAGCAACCTCTACTCGCCGGAGTTCTTCCTGCCCTACGCGCAAGACCCAGGCCACCAGCGGGCGAAGGTGGTGATGAAAGTCGCCGGCGATCCCCTGAGCTATGAAAACGAAGTGCGGAATGTGGTGGCCGCGGTCGACAAAGATGCACCCGTCTTCGAGTATCGGGCTTTCGCCGACGACATCGCGAGACAGACCGCGCAGCCGCGTTTTGAAGCGCTGCTGGTTTCCGGGTTTGCCATAATTGCCTTGTTGTTGTCGGCCGTCGGCCTCTACGCCGTGCTTTCGTTCGTTGTGGCTGACCGCACCCGCGAACTTGGCCTTAGAATGGCCCTGGGTGCCGACCGCTCGGACATCCTGCGTCTGGTTTTACGACGTGGCCTGACTCTCGCGGCCATCGGAATCGGCGTCGGCTTGCTGACTTCGCTCTTTGCCACTCAACTGGTCAGCGATCTGCTGTTCGACGTCGTACGCCTGGATCGGGCGGTCTTCCTAATAGTGACGCTTACCCTGCTCCTGGTCTCGATGTTCGCCGCGCTGGTGCCGGCGCTGCGAGCCGCCTATCTCGACCCCGTGCGGACCCTCCGCGATCAGTAAGTGCGTTCTCGCGCAAGCGACGCAGGACGAGCGGTGTGGGGCGGACACTCTTGTCCGCCGCCTTTGACGTTGATCTTGCTAACCCACGGCATCAACCTCAACTGTTACCTGATTGGGAGCGGATTGCCTGTTGAGTTTTGACAGGGAGGACAAGTCAAAAGCAGAGTCCAAAGCGGCGGACAGGAGTGTCCGCCCCACACTCTGTCTGAATGATTCGGAGCAAACAAAGCCCGCCGGGAGGATGCTCACCCGGCGGGCAAAAAGGGAAGGCTACGCGGACGCGTCATGGATCATGACAGCTAAATCAACCCTCGACAAGAGGCCTCGCGTCCAGAGTCTCTCGCCCCTGTGCAACTTCCTGCAACCGCTCAACGCCCGTGACTGTACCAGATCGACCCGGGAGCGCGGAAATTCAGGCCTTCCCCCCAAACCGCCTGCGTCCGGCCCTGATTATCGATATCCATCTCGAAGTAATCGCCGAAGGGAAAGCTGAAACCTTTCGAACGGACATAGCGATATCCCGGCACATAGCTGGAGATTTTCGACTCGGCGGACCAAGTCGCGCCGCCGTTGCTGGAGCTGCGGTAGTAGGTGTTCCACAGCGGACGGTTGCGGGTATCCATCCAGGCGATGCGCACATCGCCCGCGGCACCTGCTACCAGCGCGGGAAAGGCATGCTCCACGCCCGGGAGAGAACCCGAAACCTCGGCCTTGGGAGACCAGGTGTCGCCGCCGGTAGTAGAAGACGCAAAGTAGATTCGTTCCGGCGACATCTCCCCGACACCGGAGTTCCACAGCGCATACAGCGTGCCAGCCGCGTCGGAGGCCAGGGTAATCTGTGCCCCCAGGTATCCCCACTCACAGCGGAAGGCAGAACAATCCGGTGGCGCGCCCGAAACATCCCTCAAACTCGTGGTCCAGGTTCGGCCGCCATCGGCTGACTTGCTGGTAAACAAGATCACCCCGCCTCTGGCGTGCTCCCGCTGCCTGTACCCAGCCCAGGCCAGATGCACATTGCCCGAAGGGTCCACAGCGGCTCCGCCCGCGATCGAACGCATGAAAATCAGCGCGGGATACACCTCGCTGGAAGTGAACGTGACTCCACCATCATGCGACGACGCAACCCGCATGCGGTGCAACCGGTTAAACGCCAAATAAACGTCTGGCCCACGCACTGCGAGAATCGGTTTGTCGGCGTCTTCGCTGCCGCGGTCCGCAACCGCCACGGACCAGCTCTGCCCGAAGTCCACGGACTTGGCCACGACGGCGTCGGTATTCCGGTTTTGCAGCCAGGAGGCATAGACGGTGCGGTGGTCGGCAGGATCGACCACTATCTGCGGGTCGAACTGACCGGTAGTGTGCGGGGTAATGCCACGCGGCGCCTGCCAGGTGGCGCCGTTGTCATCGCTGAGGACCAGCGTCATGGAAGGCAGCGCGCAACTGGCGCATCCGGGCACGCGGCCGTACTGCGGGTAGAGCACGTACACATGGCCGAACCCGTCGGCGGCAATCGCCGGTTCCCATTGATCTCCACCGCTGAAACCGAGGCGAAGTTGCGGGGTAAAGGCGGCTTTGGCGGTCAGCGCGGCAACTGTCGCGGACAAGGCGAACAGCAGCGCCAATAAGCGCACACCTGCGCGCCGGAACCACGGGCTGGATTCCACAGAACCTCAAAAACGGCCGGAGAAAGCCGTTACAGGAATCTATCGCGGAAAACGGGGTACGTCAATCATCGCCCGGATAAGCCCTGCTCTGTTACTTTTCTCGGCCTGCGACATCCAATAGAATCATTACTTGCAAACGGGGTGATTATCATGGCTAAAGCCATTTTCGCTGCTGGATGCTTCTGGGGAGTGGAAGCCACATTCCGCCAATTGCCCGGGGTCCTTTCGACGCGGGTCGGCTACACCGGCGGCAAGACTGAGAATCCGACCTACAAACAGGTCTGCACCGACGGTACCGGACACGCCGAGGCGGTCGAAGTGGAATACGATCCAGCCAAGCTTTCCTACGACAAGCTGCTTGAGGTCTTCTGGGAGAACCACGACCCCACTCAGCTCAACCGCCAGGGCCCCGACTGGGGCACGCAGTATCGCTCAGCCATCTTCTTCACCACTCCGGAGCAGGAAGCCGCCGCGAAAGCTTCGAAAGACGCGCTGGACAACTCGCACCGCTTCAGCAAGAA
The DNA here is from genome assembly GCA_049582765.1 of Terriglobales bacterium. Taxonomy (GTDB): domain Bacteria; phylum Acidobacteriota; class Terriglobia; order Terriglobales; family Acidobacteriaceae; genus JBAUUQ01. The sequence goes on along the minus strand of JBAUUQ010000016.1, from coordinate 95,446 downwards.
GATCGTGACCCAGATCGTCCCCGCCGAGACGTTCTATGAAGCGGAGGATTATCACCAGCAGTATCTGGAGAAGAAGGGTTTGGCCAGCTGCCACATCAAGGTGTAGGACGACGTTCGCCACTTACCTTCATTCGGCGAAGCGTCGTCCCGCGAGGTCCCGCAGGGATCTTCCGGTTTAGTCAGCGAGCACCCTCATCTGTGATCGCCTGCATTGACTCGAGGCAACGGCAGGCCTACCATTTCTCGAAGAGGGTGAGGGGAAGGAGATCTTCCCCGTGGCCAGTGGTGCGCTGGGCCAGGATACTCTTATCGGGCTCGATCTGGGCCACTTCCGCATAGTCGAGAAGATCGGCGCCGGCGGAATGGGGGAGGTGTATCGCGCTCGGGACGAGCACCTGGGCCGCGATGTGGCCATTAAAGTCCTGCCCGCCGGCACACTGTGCGACGAAGGCGCCCGCAGGCACTTCCGTAACGAAGCTCTCACCCTATCCAAGCTCAACCATCCCAACATAGCAACCATTCATGACTTCGACACGCAGGCGGGATTGGACTTCCTGGTGATGGAGTATGTTCCGGGAATGACCCTCAGCGAGAGGGTGGCAGCGGAGCCGATGTCGGAAAAGGAAGTCGCCCGGCTAGGCGTTCAACTGGCGGAAGGTCTGGCCGTAGCGCACCAGCAGAACATTATCCATCGTGATTTGAAACCCGGAAACTTGCGACTCACGCCCGACGGCCGACTGAAGATTCTCGACTTCGGACTGGCCAGGCTGGTGGAGCCAGCGACTGAAGACGCCAAAACTAAGAGCCTGACCGAGACGCGCGCGCTGGTGGGCACGCTGCCGTACATGGCGCCGGAGCAGCTCAAAGGGGAGAGAGTGGACGCTCGCAGCGATATCTGGGCCGCCGGCGTGGTTCTCTACGAAATGGCTACCCGGAAGCTCCCATTTTCCGGTAGGACTTCCACCGCTCTCTCCGATCAAATTCTGCACGCCCAGCCCCACGCACCGCAGGGGTTACAGCCACACTTATCAGCGCGGCTAGTGGACATCATTCTGAAGTGCCTGGAGAAGGAAGCGGAGAACCGCTACCAGTCGGCAAAGGAGTTGCAAGTCGACCTGCGGAGGCTGACCGCTCTCACGTCCTCCGCTGGCATCGCGGCGGTTGCTCGCAAGCGAGCTCGTTCGAAACGTATTCGCTCAGTCGCTGTGCTGCCACTTACTAATTTTTCCCGCGATCCCGAGCAGGAATATTTTGCCGACGGGATGACCGAGGCCTTGATTTGTGACCTGGCCAAGCTCAGGGGCGTGAAAATAACCTCTCGCACGTCGGTGATGCGCTACAAGGGAGCTGAGACGCCGCTGCCGCAGATTGCCGACGAACTGAACGTCGATGCCGTAGTGGAAGGGTCGGTCATGCGAGTCGGGCCGCGGGTGCGCATTACGGCCCAGCTCATCCACGCTGCGAGCGATACGCACCTGTGGGCGGAGAGCTACGAACGAGGCTTGGAGGACGTGCTCATGGTGCAGGGTGAGATCGCCCGCGCCATCGCCCGGGAAATCCAGGTCGCCATAACGCCGGAGGAGGCCAGGCGGTTAAGCCACACGCGGCGGGTCAATCCAGATGCATATGAGGCTTATCTCAAGGGCCGCTTTCACTGGTACAAACTTTCCCGCGAGCATCTCGACACCGCGCTGAAGTATTTCCAGGTCAGCCTGGAGAAAGACCCTCGTGACCCGCTGGCGTATGGCGGCATTGCGGCAGTGTGGTGCTCCCGCGGAGACTGTGGGCTGGTACCACCTCGCGAGGCATTTCCGAAGGCAAAGGCAGCGGCGCTGAAGGCGATTGAACTGGATGATTCGCTGGCCGAAGCGCACATCAGCCTGGGCATGATCCGGGCCGTGGGATGGGAATGGGACGAAGCGGAAAGCGAATATCGGCGGGCAATCGAGCTCATGCCCAACTCGGCCGAGGCGCAGTTCTTTCTGTCGGATTTGTTGCTCTCGCGGCGACGTGTGGACGAGTGGAGAATTCACTTCGAGCAAGCCTTGGAACTGGATCCTCTCAACTTCTTTTTCCAGTGCTTCTACGGCTGGCACCTGCTCTATTTGTGCCGCTATGACGAGGCAATCGCAGAACTCCGCAAGGCACTCAGAACTGAGCCGAACCTTCCGGCGGCTCATCTGCGTCTATGGGGCGCTTTCTACGCAAAGGGAATGCACGAAGAAGCGATAGCGGCCGCGAAAACGTTTTTTGAGGCGTTGGGAGACAAGGAGGGTGTGCAAGCTCTGCAATGCGGCTACACGGGCGCCGGCTACTCCGGGGCAATGCGTCAGGCGGCGGAGACGCTGTCTGAGCGCTCCCATTCGGCTTACGTTCAACCCACACAGGTCGCCCGCCTCTACGCCCACGCCGGTGACAAAGACCATGCCCTGCAATGGCTGGAGAAAGCGTACGAAGAGCGCCTCCCCGCGATGATCCATCTCGGTGTCGATCCCGACTGGAACTCTCTGCGGAGTGAGCCGCGTTTCCAAGACTTGATGCGTCGCTTGAATCTCTGAATTAAGGAGGCAGTCATGACCAATCGGGAATTTTTCATTCGCTGCTGGGAAGACGAGTATCCAGTCTTCCTGAAAACATTCAAGGCAGTTCCCGCCGACCGGTGGGATTACCGGCCGCACCCAAACTCGCGCTCGGCTGCCGATCTGGTGTGGCTGCAGGTGGTAGAAAAGCGCTGCTGGATCGAGCTGCTGGAGAGCGGGCAGATCAACTGGAGAATACCCCCTCTGACCATGAATCTGACTGAAATGATCGCCGCCTACGAGAAGGCTCACCGAGAGTTGGCGCCGCGGCTGAGAAAAGTGGATGACATCAGCTGGGAACGCAAGCCAACTCAATTTGTGGTTGACGGTAAGGTATGTGTGGAGACCAGCCAGGGCCACATGTTCTGGCAGGGTCTCTTTGACGCCATCCATCATCGCGGGCAATTGACAGTCTACATTCGTCCGATGGGCGGCAAGGTGCCTGCCATTTATGGTCCCTCCGCAGATGATGAGGTTGACCTTCACCAACCCCTGCTCGGCGATTGGCGGCTGGCAGCCTAGAGCAGTTCTCGCTTTGGCTGTGTAAGGACAGGCAGGAAGGGGAAGGGCACGGCTTCAGAGGCAGCGGAAGCTGGAGTTGTGCAAGGGCACGGCTCGAAGCCGTGCCCTTTCCGAAACCCCAACGCCGATTTACGAGTTTTTCCGCACCCTGTTCAGCCGGGCGGCCTTCAGATAACCGCCATCAGCCATCAACCCAGTTTTCCCGCGCGGGGCGAATTGGTTCGTCAAATTCGATCAAGCACACGGCGTTCAGTGCTGTCCCTCGCTCCAGATCTTGACCTCCACGCCCGTGGAATCATTGTTATAGTTTCCGTTTATTCCCTGGTCGACGATGAAATCGAGCGTATCTCCAGCGGAAAGTGCTAAGGGTCTGGGTTTGAATGACAGCGGCCATTGGTAGCTGGTAATCGGTGCCTTCAGAAACGACCGCTTGGAATTGAGCTGAACGTGAACGTAGGTGCTGGTGGTGCAACAATCCAAGCCGACGAAGATTGTTTGCATCAAAAACTTTCCTGAGGACGGAGCGGTCCAACGCAAGACCGTTAACTCACCACTCCGACCGGGGTGCAGCTGAAGGTATGTGGGCGGGACACAAAACGATCCATAGCAGATCTGTTTGTCTGTGTCATTGTGCGCGACGTACGGCAAATCGCAGGGCCCCTCCTCATGCCAAACACTTATGCCGAAACCCGGGTAGCAATTGGTGTCTGGCACGGTATAGAGAGTCAGTGGAGCTCCTAAAGTCGATTCCCACCCGTACGACCAGACTCCGTTGGGATTCGCTTGGATGGAGAAGTCTCGTACGGCGTCGTAATCCGCGTTCTTCGTCGTACACTGTGGCGCTTGGGCTGAGACCGCTTGCAACATCAGCAACAAGAGTGTGATGGCGATCCCTAACGCTTTAAGCATTTTCATTTCTGTACCTCCTCATAATGGGTTTGTGGTAGCGGCCGAACGGATCTCAGGGGGTGGGCACCCGCGTTCTGAAATTGCTCTTCGGAGAGACGCCGTTTCATTTGTAATTCAAGATTACTGTGACAGTCAGTGATATCTTTCACCGCTTCCGGTGAGGTGTAGCCCGAATCGGCGGGCCGCGACGCGACAGAGAGGCATGCCGAAACAAGTGGGTGCAGATATTGAAATGCAATCACGAGAGTGCACCGCCATTTTGGGCACACCTTGCCGAACCATTCATGGATTGCTTCTAGTGGCTGTGCCCTGCGAATCCTGGGCGCACGCGCAGAAAGGCGTGAAACGAAACCGGGCCATTACCGTAGGCTGAATTCAGCACTGCGGGTTTGGAATAGAAGGTCACATCCGCGCCCAGACCCAGCTGCCACTCGTGATTGTGTACTAAATTGCGCACCCCGCCGAAAGTGTAGGCGCCGATGCGGTAGGAGGGATGGACGGGCGCCTGAGGGAACAACTCGTCTTTGTCCACTAGTTCGATCCGGCTGTAGGCATAGTTCCGTTGCCGAAAATTGAGGGTTGATTCGAGCAAGTAGCTATTCAACGGAAAAGCTTCGAACGTCTTCTGCACCCGTCCCCAGATCAGCGACGTTGCCCAGTTCCCTTGCCCAAGCTTGCCTCCCGAAAACCCGCGGTTGTACTCGACGGACGCCGATTGCCGCCGCTGATTGCCCGGCTCGAGCGCCTCGGGATGGATCAGTTCGCCGTAGCTGTAGGCTGCAGTCCAGTCGCGAGTGGGCGCGAAGCTCCCGCGAAACGACCAGGAATCGAGTGGCGCCATCTGAATGCTCCAGCGTTCTTCGTTGGGTTCGCGTCCATTGAACGCCGAGCCCTCGATTTTGAAGCGATCGATGATGAGGCCAGTGGTGAGGACGCCGAAGCTGGTGTGAGTTGAATCCTGCAAATGATGGCTGAGGGGCGCCTCCGGATCTTCCGCGGCGGACGCGCGATGCATATAAGTAACCGGACCCATCGCCGGTTCCGCGGAAGGACCACCGTAGAACAGCCAGCTAACCTTCTCGCCGAGCGGGTGCGTGTACAGCAATGACAGTTCAGCAAAAACGTTGTGGGGATGCTGGTGATCCACCAACTGCTCCCCGTGATAGGTTTCACCCGTCTGAAACAGCTCCGGGAAACCGGGATGCGGCGAGGTAAGCGACTCGGCGGAGAACATCTGCCGGAATAACAGCGTGCCACCCCACAGAGCGTGCTGCTCCATGAACATGGCATAGTTCGCGGACTCGGCTTTGCCGGCGCCGCGCGGCCCTCCCTGCTGGTTGTAGGTGACAAAGACATTGCCGTGCACCATGAAATCCCAGCCGCCGAAGGATCTCATCCACAGGGGCTCCTCGACGGAAGCGGGCTGCCATGCCGTGCCCGATGAGACATGAAACGAGGGCAGCGAGGACCGCTCGTCTCCCTTCATGTTCATGCCAGGCATGTTTTGCATCTCCTGGGTGTTGTGGCTGTCGTGGCTAGGCGCCGCGTCTTGCGCGCGCACGGAAATAACTACGCCGATGACGATGACCAACCAAGAAATCGAACTTCGCAAGGAACCCTCCGCCAACCGCCGGAAATACAGGGTTGAAGAGAATCCAAGGCGTGCACCTTGGGCACACCAGGACACCTTCTCCGCCGAAAGAGGGGGGATCAGATGCGCAGAGGCGGGAGACTTGGCGGACCACTGGATGGAAACCGATGCGGTTCGACACGGGATCGCGGGAAGGTAGCGAGATGTGGCGTCGGCGATCCAATCGCCGGCGCGAGTTGCCAGCCCGAAAATGGCACGGCAAACGGATCTCGCAGAAGCGCTGTGTGGTGGCCGTTCTGGCAACAGGCGTAACTTGTCGACGACTGCGGGTGAGGCAAAGAACTCTTCTGCTGGTGTTGGTGGCAGCCCGCCGGTTGCTGATGCGGGGCGGCAGACCAGGCCTGCGGCGCGATTGCTCCCAACGTCACGACCGTTAACAAAAACAGTCCCGGCGTCTTGGAAGTGCATTTCATTGAGCCTGATTGTTCCGCTATGAACCGGTGATCTTCAGCCGTAACTCTTCGGGAAGGCGTTCGCGGATTTCAGCGGGCAGCCGGTCATGCACATGCCGCGCGCCGATTTTCGCAGCGTCCACCATTGCCATGGGCGCAGGAGTAGCCACCGCCACAATCAGCCATATCAAGGCAGAGAGCGCGAATCCCACCAGCGCCGCCAGTTCCAGCCACAAGGCGTGCCGCGGGCCAAAATGACGAATCACTCCGAAGGCCAGAAGAAAAACACCCGCCGAGACCGAAGCCAGAATGATCAGGGAAATATCGATGGTGCGGTGCAGTCGCTGGCGGCTGCGGCAGCGGTCACAGGCAGTAAAGTGGTCTTCGTAGTCGCCGCGCATTTCGGGAGCGATGCCGGAAATATCATAGCGCCAGCCGGCCAGGATTTTGCCTACGATAGGATCGACACACTCACTCATAACAGTACAGATCGACCTACAAGCGGATGGGTTGCATAGTCTCCGCCTGCGATGCCAGCATCAGCCGGTTGGCCCAGAGCCGCTGCTGGCGGGAACCCAAAGCTAACTCGGCCGCCCTGCGGGCCAGTTCCGGATGGTTATTCTGCTCAGAAAGATGCGCCAGCACTATGTAGGATGCACTCCCATCATAGTCGGTGGCAAAGAAATTCGCGAGAGCTTGGTTGGAAAGGTGCCCCACCCGGCTCATAACCCGCTGTTTTACCGACCAGGGATAAGGCCCCACGCGCAGCATCTCCACATCGTGGTTGGATTCGAGCATGAGTACATCGCAGGACCGCAGGTGATCGCAGACACTGGCGGGCATATAGCCAAGATCGGTGGCGACGCCGACCTTTACGCCTTCGGCGCGGAAGGTGAATCCCACTGGATCGGCGGCGTCGTGGGGAATGGTGAAAGGCATGATTTCAATATCGCCGACCTGGAAGCGGCGTCCCGAGGAGAAGAATTCGACGCGCTCGGTGTCAGGAGGCTCGCCGGTTGCGTCCTTCACCGATCGCGCCCATGCCTGCTGGGTAGCTCCGGTCATGAACAGTGGAACTTTCAGTTTTCTGGCCAGCACCAGCAGTCCGTAGACATGGTCTGAGTGTTCGTGGGTGATCACGATGGCGGAGAGCGACTGGGGATCGTCTCCGGCCGCCTTCATGCGCTTGAAGGTTTCGCGGCAGGAGATCCCCGCGTCGACCAGAATCCGTGTCGACGAGCTCTCAACAATCGCGCAATTTCCCCGGCTGCCGCTAGCCAGCACCGAGACCGAAACACCCATGTGCCGAGCATACGCGCCGCTGCTGTGGAAACGCGATAGCTTTCTAGATAGCCGAGACCTTCGAGCGGCGGCAAGTGGCAGGCGGGAAAACGCGGTTGGGCTAATCTCGTTGAAAAAGGGGCCTGGTCGAAGGTTTTCCTTTGTGTACCTTTGTGTCCTTCGTGGTCGAAGGGGTAAAAACCTGTCAACCACGAAGGACACAAAGGTACACAAAGGAAAACAGAACCGAAGACTCGCACAAACATGGACACAATGTGCTTACTGCTGGAACATTTCCACCGTGCCGTTCGCGCTGGTGGGAAGTGTCCAGAATTCGGTCGGCGAAATCATGTAGAAAGTGTCCGCTTGGCTGCCATTCACCGTCAACACTCCGCGGCCAGCGCTGTCCAGCGTGTAAGTTCCGGTGGAAGTCTGGTCCGGGTTGAGCCCGCTGGCGCCGTTTTCGTCGGTGACGAAACTCACCGTCGCAACACCATCCGCGGTTGCAGTATCCACCTGACTGATGGCGCCGGCGGCCGTCAGCACGATGGAGCCTCCGGCATAGACTCCGGAGAGCGACGCCGCGGTAAACGGTGGAGTCTGCGATTCCATGAAGCCGAAGATGACGCCCGGATCGCTACCAATGATGAAGCCCTGGCTTGGCCCCACCAGGTAGAGAACCGGGTCCTGGGCAGCAATCCCCGAGTTCGTGAGCGTGATCCGGCCGTTCGCCGCCACGCTGTAGGTCCCGCTGCTGGATAAGGACGACATCGTACCGCCGCTGTTCTGATCGGCGCTGACGCTCACATCGTTGGTTGCGGAAGTGGCAGTGAAGAGTCCAAGCTGACTTTGCGGAGTGGAGCTAGCGACAGAGGTTTCCAGGGCGGTGGTTTGAAAGACGCTGGTACCCAGAGACGATGCCTGGAAGGTCCCGGACTGGGTTTGTTTGAGGATGGGACCGCCAACCAATCGCCGGCTCTGGCCCACGACCTGGTCGATCTCGATGGCCAGCAACTCGTTCGCTGAAACCACATAGAAGCTGTAGTTGGTCGTTCCTTGTCCAGGAACACTGATGGTCATGGTCCCGCGACCGCTCGGAACCGCCACCGTGGGAATGGAATAGCCGCCGCTGAAGACCACCGCGTGGGCTGCACCGGCGCTGCCATCGGAATCGAATTCGCCGGCGCTGAGGCCTCCCAGCCCATCCGCGCTAAATTCTCCTGCCATGGCGAAGCGATTTCCTTGCGGGTCAGCGCCCAGCAAACCGAAGGCAAACGTGCCGGCGATTTGCGCAGTGGAGAATGCGCTCGCATCCTGCTTCAAAAGCACACCGGTCGCTTGCGCACCGGTGGTATCGAACTCGATGATCTTGGCATTCCCATCGGCCGTCATGGAGAGCGCGAAAGTGCGCCCCATACCGGTAAAGGTCATGGTTCCGAGATTCTCCAGCCCAATCAGATAGGTGCCGCTGAAGCTTTGATTGAGTTGCAGATTCGCCGGGTCGTTGCTGTCAATCACTCCATTGGTAATATTCCCCGCTCCGTCCGCCTCAAAACGGCCAGCTTCCACAAAGCGGCCGTTGGGATCAAACCCATTCACCAGAAATGCGTAGCTGCCGATCAGCTTCGAATCATTCACCGCATTGGGGTCGATCGTCAGGCTGAGGTCGACGCTGGCGCTGGCCTTCGATTTGGCCGAATCCGTGACTTGAACGGTGAAGGTCGAGGTTCCAGCCGCGGTGGCAGTGCCGGAGATAAGACCCGCGGTGCTGAGAGAGAGTCCAGCCGGCAAGTTTCCTGAGATCATCTTCCAGGAGTATGGCGGAGTCCCGTTTACCGCCTGCAGAGCCGCGCTATAAGCTTCGTCCTGGGTGCCGTCAGCCAGAGATCGGGTGGCCACCGAGAGCGCAGGTGGTGGCGCAATCACAATGGTAAAGGACTGGCTGAGGGGAGTGCCGGTAGAGTTGGTCACCTGGACGGTGAAATTAAAGCTGCCCTCGACGGTGGGAATCCCGGAGATGGAGACCGAGGTACCGCTGCTGGTGGACAAGACCAGCCCGGGAGGCAGAGCCCCGGAGATGATCGCCCAGGTAAAAGGCGTCGCCGCGCCTCCCGCCGAAATCGAGCCACTGTAGGGTACATGCAAGGTACCGCTTTCCAGCGAAGTGGATATGAAGGCGAAGACCGCGTCCACGGTAATGGTTAAGGTCGCCGTGGAGTTGGTATTAGCGACTGCGGTTGCGGTGACGGTGGCGGAAGTGTCTGCCGAGAGCACGCTGGGCGCGACGTAGGTGACCGCGGTCGTACTGGAGTCGCTCAAGACTCCAGGCCCGGAAAGGGTCCAGGTTACCCCGGCGTTGGTCGAGTCGTTGGACACCGTCGCCGAAATGCTCTGGGTCGCCCCCTGATTAATCGTCGGCGTGGTGCTCGGGGTAAGAGTAACCGAGACTCCAGACTTCCCGGAACAACCTGAAAAGACGAACGTCGATGCAACTCCGAAAACCAGCAGGAGAATTCTGAACCTAGCCACAGTCTTCCTTTGGGACTTAGAATTATGTGTTCTAAACTTGGAACTTTCACAAACGACTGGGGATGAAACTACCTGGAAGGTTCGCAGTCTTCTCCCCGGACACACTGCGCCCTTCGATCTAAACACCAGATAGCGTCAAGTTGCGTAAAGATTTGGTAATAACTCGTAAAGGCAAATAACGCACTCGTTGGTATGATGCAGCTATTTGCCAGACAGTTCGTTGAGCAGGCGGCGCAGGACGGATCCGCCATACGCGCCGGCAACCCCGGTAAGGAATCCCAGGCACGACTCGTAGATCTGCGCCGGGTAGGGCTTCTCGGTGAGGAATAGGTAAGCGAGCAGTTGCAAAACTGGAATAAACACCCCAACCACCAGAATCCAGCGCCAGGGCCGTTGCGGACGAAGCGCGCCCAGAAGCAGGGTCGAGGACAGTACGAACAGAGCGGTCAGCAGCAGATCGCCGACTTTGACATCGAGTATGCCTGCCCCAATGCCGAGGAAGGCGCCTAAGGCATAGATAGTTGTATCGCCACGGTTCCCAGACCCCATGAATCCCTCGGCTTCTTGTCGTTCTGAGCGTGGCCAAGAACCAATAAATTCTACTCTCTCCGCTGGACCACCATCTGGTAGAGCTGGTTGACCGTATTCCAATTTCTCGCGGTGGCGGTCACCTCCAGAGCTTTTTCCAACACGCTCCCGGTCAGCTTTGCCCGGCCCATTCCGTCGCGGTAACAGAGATAGATTTCCTTGTCGGAATGATGGAGCTGCTCCGATGTTGTGGCCAGAGCCCCCAGTTTCTTCGCCGCATCTGCTCGCGGGACCTGCGATAAGAACGCGATGTAAACCTTCGATGGATCGTTTCCGCTTTCTTTCGGGAAAGGATTGTTCTGGATCGCCTTGCCCAGTTCCTCCGGGGTTCTCGTGATGACAGAAGCGGAGAACCCAAACTCTGCCAGGATTCTTTCTTCGATCTTCTTCGATAAGTCCGCAGGCGCGTGTTTGCCTGCTTCAAAGACTACGTTTCCACTCTGAATGTAAGTCGCCACTTGCGCAAAGCCGAGCTTTTCAAACATAGCTCGCAAGCGCTCCATGGGCACTCGCTTGTGTCCACCTACATTGATGCCGCGCAGCAGGGCGATATAAGTCGGCATATGGAGCCTATCCTTAACTTTTTGTTGTCATCCCGAGAGCAGCGAGGGATCTGCAGTTTGCTGGCCTCACAAAACTGCAGATTCCTCGTCGCTCCGCTTCTCGGAATAACAAAACCCAGTCTTTTCAAACACTCGACGCGCTAATACTTGTAGAACCCTCTCCCGCTCTTCCTCCCCAGCCAGCCCGCATCCACCATCTTGATCAGCAGCGGGCACGGCCGGTACTTGGGATCGCCCAGGCCATCCTGCATCACCTGCATAATATCGAGGCAGACGTCGAGGCCGATGAAATCCGCCAGGGTCAGCGGGCCCATGGGATGCGCCATGCCCAGCTTGAACACTTCATCGACTGCCTCCGCAGTGGCCACGCCTTCCATCACTGCGTACATGGCTTCGTTCAGCAGCGGCATCAGCACGCGGTTGGAGACGAAGCCGGGAGCGTCGTTTACTTCGACCGGGGACTTCTCCAACTTGAGCGCCAGATCTCGCACAGTCTGAAAAGTTTCGCCGCTGGTGGCCAGGCCGCGAATCACCTCCACCAACTTCATCACCGGCACCGGATTGAAGAAGTGCATCCCTATGACTTTCTCCGGGCGCCTGCTCAGAGCTGCAAGCTTGGTGATGGAGATCGACGACGTGTTGGAGGCCAGCACGATCTCGGAACGACAGATGCGATCGAGGTCGCGAAAAATCTCTGCCTTGATTTCGAACTTCTCGGTCGCCGCTTCCACCACAAAATCGCAATCCGCCAGTTTCTTGCGATCCAGCACCGGCACGATGCGCCCGAGTGCCGCGGACTTGTCGGCAGCTGTAAGCTTGTTCTTGGCCACCTCGCGGTCCAGATTCTTGCCGATTGTTTCCAGCCCACGATCCAGAAAACGCTGTTCCACGTCGCAGAGCACGACTGAGTATCCGCTGCGGGCGAAGACGTGGGCGATGCCGTTTCCCATGGTTCCGGCGCCAACCACTCCAGCACGTTCAATCGTCATGGCCAAGCCTCCTCGGAAAACCTCAAAGTCTAACATCTTGCCGAGAAGCGCGGCGAAGATGGGAAGAGCACGGATGAGTCACGGGAATGAGGAATTTCAAAATCCAAGGCTGGCAAAAGAAAACGCCCGCTTCATGCCGGGCGGGCGTTTGAAATAAGAACTACTGGAGAGCACTATTCGCGGTCCAGAGTCTCTTCTACCGATACTTTGCCGTTTTTCTCCACCGTAATCACCTTGTGGATGCTCTTGAAGCCGGAAAGCGTGATGTCCACCTCGTAGTTCCCGGGGTTCAGGTAGAACTCCACCGGCGACATTTTGTCGAGGATGCGGTTGTTGATGGAAATCTGGGCGCCTTTGGGCTGGGTCTTCACGCTCACCGTACCCATACCCGCGGTGTCAGACCCGCCAAAGAGTTTCCCGAACTTGTGCCCGATCTTGATCTCGTCGGTATTGCCCAGGGCGCGCAGGTTTGCCGACAAGTGGGAAGTCTGGCCGATTTGCAGATTGGCGGTGGTGGTTTCGTCTAGATATCCCTGCTTCTTGAAAACGAAGGTGTGATTCCCCGCCTTGTCGATGGAGATTTGCGCCGGTGTCACTCGACCGCTGTTCTTGCCATCGATCCACACCGCTGCTCCGGCAGGGTCGCTGTTCGCCGAGACGGTAGCCGTCAACTGGCCTAGTTGGACGCTGATCACGGAACGGCTGCCTGACAGTACGTCGATGGTCCTGGTTTCGGTCGCGTAACCGGACTTGCTGATTGCGATCGTGTGCTGTCCGGGAGCGAGTCCAGTCAGGCTGAATGGCGTGACCGACCTCACATCTCTCCCATCCACCTGGATCTGTGCCCCTTGCGGAGTCGAATCTATATTCAATCCTCCCGGAATGATGGCTGGAGCCGCGGGCGGCGGGGTTTTCTTCTTTTTGTTATTGGCATTGCCCTTATACCTCGGGGTGATGGAGACGGCCGGAGGAGCTTCCACCGGGGCCTCTGCTGTCACCTGCGCGGGCGCTGTCGACTGGGCAACCGCCGGGCTCGGACTCGACGGTGCTGGTGTTACCGCAGGGCTAGCGGCCGGTGCCGATTGTGCGGGTACGTTGTCATCGTCTGAGTCTTCGGAATGAACATGGTAGGCGATCCCTGCCACGATCAAGAGGATCAGTAACACTGCCCCGCCAATCGCGTAAATAAACAGTTGGGGCGGCGTGCCTTTGATTTCACTGGCCGCCTTCTTGGCTGCTTCGCCCACCTGACTGGGCGGCTTTGGGGCCCGGACTGTCCGGACGGGGGCGACTTTCACCTGCGGAACCGGCTCGGGTTCCATCTCGACGGGAGGCGGCGCTGGAGGATCCGGAGCGATGTAAATCTCCTTTAACGGCGGCAACTCGTCGATCTCGGAGAAACTCCGTGTCTTGGTTGCGGCCTGCCGGCTTTCGTCCATCATGGGGTCGATCGTGATTTTCCGTGTTTCAACCTCGGGCGCCTCGGTGGTCGCTGCGGACATTTTGGCTTCTTCGGTGGCCGCGGCTTCAACCGTAGCTTTCACGCAGTTGCTGATGAACTGCGCGGTAGGATCCAGTTTGGGAGTTCTCGGCGTGTTGGCCCCGGGCGAGATCGCTTCTGACCCGCCCCACCCTGCACCCGCAGCGGCCGCCTTGGCTGCCGGCGGAGGCTCGGGAATTTCTTCTTTCTGAAGCACTGGCGCGGATACGACAGGCGGGGCAGCAACCTTGGCCGGGGACGGAGCTACCTTTTCTGCCACTGCCGGCTTGGCAGGGGCTTTGGGCTCTGCTTTGACGGCGGCCGCAACCACCGGTTTTCCGATCGTGGCCTTCGCTGGGTTCTCCTTGCACTTTTCCAGGTCGTTGACCAGCTCCTGGCCTGACTGATACCGCTCTTCCGGCGCCTTGGAGAGAGCTTTCATGATGACGGCGCTCAGTGCAGGATGGATTTTGCGATTGATCTGCTCCGCTGCCGTTGGGGTGTTTTCCAGAATTGCCTGGCGGACCTGATCAGCGTCTTCACCGGCGAATGCCTTACGCTCGGTGACCATCTCGTAGAGAATGGCCCCCAAGCTGAACAGGTTTGAGCGCGCGTCAACCGGGTCTCCGCGCAATTGCTCGGGCGACATGTAATGGAGAACTTCGGGGGTTTTGCCGGCAGTCTGCGTAACAAAGGCGCCCAGTCCGGAGGCTCCGAAAGAAAGTATCTTCACGATGCCGTCCCACTGCACCATGATCTTGCCCGGCTCCAAACTGTAGTGGACGACTTTCCGTACGTGCGCGTGGTCAAGACCCTGGCAGCTCTGGCGGGCGATATCCTGGAGATCCCAGATGGAGAAGCCTTCTTTCCGTGCCAGCATGGTGGCGATGCCGTTACCCTGCACGTATTCCATGGCAGCGCAGAGATAGCCATCCATCTCTGCCGCGCTGTGCAACACCGCAATGTTGTGACTGTTAAGGACTTTGCAGCCCTCGGCTTCCTCCAGAATCCGTTTGACCATTTCCGGAGCCTGTTCGCCCAGCGGCTCCAGCCGGATCGCCTTCAAGGCCACGGTCTGGCCGCTCTCTGTATCCGTGGCTTTGTAGACGGAGCTTATGTCCGAGTGCGCAATTTCACTGACGATCTCGAAACGCCCGATTTTATTCGACATTTCTCCTACCTTCGCACAGGCGAAAGAGTGACCTCTGCGGTGGTGCGGGATCTGGCGTAAGGTCCTGAGGGAGGAGTGAGGCTAGGATAGCCTCAGAGGGGAAGGAATTGGGAGTTACGAAAGTGACTGTAAATTCGATTTTCAAGCGGATGAGGGCGTTCCGGACTGGACGGCCCACACCGTAACCTTCTCCGGTTTCATACGTTATCAATTGTAGGCAGCCGATCCCGGAATCCCCGCCCTCAGCCGAGGGTGACATTTGTCATTCCACCGCAATGACGATCTCCACTAGTGGGCCGAGACTGACGCGGTCATGATGGCTTTCGTGGCACGGTTGTCGGAGTTCAGGCGCTTCAGCTATGCTTGCTTCTGACCCTGATCCCCGTCGTAGGCGAGCTGCATTTTCTCCCGGAGTTCGACCATGACCCTGAGTCGGTTTGTCACAAAGAACGCCTTCCGCAACAAGCGCCGCAGCATTTTGACTTTGCTGAGCATTGGGTTTTCCTTGCTGCTGCTGACTGCCATGATGACTATCTGGCACGCCTTCTACAACACCGAAGGCAGCGCGGAATCGGCGCAGCGGCTCATCGTGCGCCACAAAGTCTCGCTCGCGCATTTCATGCCCATCTCCTATCGCGAACGGATTCGCTCCATCCCGGGCGTGAAGAACGTGGTCAATGAGACCTGGTTTGGCGGCCAATACAAGGATGACAAGCCGGAGAACTTCTTTGCCCAGTTCGGCACCGACCCCAACGAAATCTTCGACGTCCAACGGGACTTCCAGATACCGCCGGACCAATTGGAAGCCTGGAAGAAAGACCGCGCCGGCTGCGTGGTGGATGCGGAGTTGGCCAACAAGCACGGTTGGAAAATCGGCGATCGCGTCAATATTAAGGGCACGATTTTCCCGCTCAATCTGGAATTGACCATCCGCGGCATATTTACCGCACCCGCCGCGACCTCGACTCTCTACTTCAACAACATCTATATCGACGAGGGCTACTCGCGGGTGA
The DNA here is from genome assembly GCA_049582765.1 of Terriglobales bacterium. Lineage (GTDB taxonomy): Bacteria > Acidobacteriota > Terriglobia > Terriglobales > Acidobacteriaceae > JBAUUQ01. The sequence continues at coordinate 79,779 of JBAUUQ010000016.1, read as the reverse complement.
AAGGCTTTGTGGGATTCTTCGGCGTTTTGGCGGATTCTCCTCAAGCCGTGCCTGTGGTGGCCAAGACGATTGATGCCCAGTTCCGCAATTCGGACTGGCCCACCAAGTCAGAGAGCGAAAAGGCGTTCAACCTCGACTGGATTGCCATGATGGGCAACGTGAAGGCTTTTATCCTGAGTATTTGTGCGGCAGTGGTGTTTGCCACTCTGCTGGTCTCGGCGAACACCATGGCCATGTCAATCCGCGAGCGCACTCGTGAGGTCGCTGTGCTCAAGACGCTGGGCTTCACCCGCGGAGCAGTCTTAGGCTTGTTCATGAGTGAATCGATCAGTCTGGCGGCGCTGGGCGGATTGCTGGGTGCTCTGGCCGCTTCCGGATTGATTTTCCTGATGGCCCATTCCTCCCAAGGCGGTTTTCTCTTTACCAACCTGAAGACGAGCGGCTCCACCATGCTGCTAGCGGTGCTCGTCGGTGCGGCGGTCGGGCTGGTGAGTTCATTTATCCCGGCCTACAACGCCTCGCGGGGCAATATCGTGGAGGGGCTGCGGCACATCGGCTAACCCAGACATGGCGATTCCCCTGCAATACAACATACGGAACCTGATGCTGCGAAAGAGCGCGACGGTCATGACCGCGCTCGGGATTGCGCTCACGGTAACCACCGCGATTTTCATCATGGCGCTGCTCGCCGGTTTGAACGCCGCTTTCCGCGGCAGTGGTGATCCGCTGAACGTCCTGGTGCTGCGCAAAGGCGCCACGGCGGAATTGGCGGCCGGGGGCGTGGATCGCGACGCTTATCCGATCATGAAGGAACTGCCCGGCATCGCGCGCGATCCGCAGGGACAGCCCATGGTCTCAGGCGAAGATCTGCTGGTCATTGTCCTGCCCCGAAACGACGGCAGCGGAGAAACCAACGTCACGGTTCGCTTCATGACCCCTATGGGCATAGAGATGCGCCCCGAGGTGAAGCTGGCGGCCGGCCGCTGGTTTACTCCCGGACAGCGTGAAATCGTGGTCAGTAACTCGGTTCGCAAGCGTTTTGCCCAGTCCAACATCGGCGACCAGATGCTGATCGGGAAGGGATCGTGGACCGTAGTGGGCGTCTTCGACTCGGGCGGATCGGCACACGACTCGGAGATTTGGGGCGACATCAATCAGTTGGCGGCGGATTTCGATCGGGCCACCTATAACTCGGTGCTGCTGCGTGCTACTGATCCCGTTGCCGCCGACGCTTTGAAAAACCGGGTCAGCGACGATCAACGCCTGAAGCTGAACGGCATGCTCGAAACCGATTACTGGGCCAAGCAGACGAATTCTGGAGCTCCCATCAAGTTTGTGGGCACGATTGTGGCCATCATCATGGCGATTGGCTCCTGTTTCGCGGCCATGAATACGATGTATGCGGCGGTGGCCTATCGCTCACGCGAAATCGCCACCCTGCGCGTAATTGGTTTTTCCAAGCCCAGCATTGTTACCTCGTTTGTCTTTGAGTCGGTGGTGTTGTCGCTGCTGGGGGCCGCCGTGGGAATCGTGCTGATGCTGCCGCAGAACGGAATGACCACGGGCACGAATAATCCGATCACGTTCAGCGAGGCGGTTTTCAGCCTGCGCATGACGCCGACGGTGCTGGCATCCGCGGTAGCTTTCGCCGTGATCATGGGCTTATTCGGAGGGATGGCCCCGGCATGGCACGCGGCGCGCCGCGAAATTCTGGCTTCACTGAGGGATTAGTGAAGAATGTCGATTGACACCAAACACGCCGACTTGCAGAGCCTGCGCATCGACCGCTCGGCGCCAACCGGAGAACCCTCGGGCTGGGCTCGCCGCTACATCGTGATCGGCATCGCGCTGGTCACGTTGTTGAGCGTAGGAGCGCTGGCTTATCGGTTGTTGTCCTCCGACCCTCCCAAAGTCGAAGTCGCGCGCGCCGCGGCAGAAGATTCTGGCCCGGCCGGAAGCGTGGTTCTGACCGCCAGCGGCTATATCGTTCCGCATCACAAGATCAACGTGAACTCCAAAGTGACCGGCCGTGTCGCCTGGATCGGCGTGGAAAAGGGCGACAAGGTTAAAGAAGGCCAGGTACTGGTGCGTCTGGAAGATGACGAGTTCCGCGCCCAGTACGAACAGGCCAGGGGAGCGGCGGACAATGCTCGTGCCTACCTTCAGGAACTTGAAAACGGCTCGCGGCCGGAGGAGATCGATCAGGCGCAGCACAATCTGGACGAGGCCCGCGCTACCTTGGCAAACGACAAACTCACCTTGGACCGCGATCGCGAGTTGTGGACGCAAGGCGTCGTCTCCAGGCAACTCTTCGACGATGCCACCGCCAAGTTCGAAGCCGACCAGCAGCGCGTAGATTCTTTGCAGAAGGCACACCAACTGGCCAAGATCGGCCCGCGTCAGGAGGAAATCGCACGCGCCAAAGGTGCGCTGGTCCAGGCCGAAGGGCAAGCGGCGTACGCCAAATCATGGCTGGATGCTACCGTGATCCGCGCTCCTGTTACCGGAACGATTCTGGAGCGCACGGCTGAAAAGGGCGAACTGGTGACGGCGCAGTTCGCCAGCACCGCCGAGGGTGGGCCGCAAGGACAAGTCGTCGCTCTCGCTGACCTGAACGATATTCAGGTGGAACTCGACATCGCGCAAGACGACTTCGCCAGGCTCAGCCCGAAACAGAAAGCCATTGTCACGGTGGACGCCTACCCCGACCGAAAGTGGGATGGCGTAATCCACGAAATCTCTCCCGAGGCCAACCGGCAAAAAGCCACGGTTCAGGTGAAAGTGCAGATTCTCAATCCGGATGAATATCTGCGCCCCGAAATGAACGCCACCGTCAAGTTTCTGGCCAACGAAGTCCGGACGCATGCCTCCACCAAGTCTGCGGGAATTCTCATCCCCGCCGCCGCGATCCGTGACCACGACGGCAAAAAGATCGTCTTCCTGGCCTTCAACGGCAGGGCGCTGCGGCGCGAGGTTCAAATCGTCTCGCAACGAAGCGGCGGGGTCCTGGTGCAAGGACTGACGGGCGGAGAGAACGTCATCACCACGGCACCCGCGACGCTGAAGGATGGCGACAAAATCAAGATTAAGGGACAATCATGAGCACTGCTACGGTCGTTCATACTGCCACCAAAACCAAAGTCGTCCAAGTGCGAAATGTCAGCAAAGTCTTCAAGCGCGACGCTTTCGAAGTAAAGGCGCTGGACGATGTGTCGATCGAAATTGGCAGCGGAGAATTTCTCGCCCTCATGGGCCCGTCGGGCTCGGGCAAGACCACACTGCTAAATATGATCGCCGCGATCGATCGTCCGACATCCGGAGAGTTGCTGGTACTCGGCGATAACGTTTTCCGCTTCAGCGATGGCCAGTCGGCGCGCTGGCGCAATCAGCACATCGGTTATGTGTTCCAAACCTTCAATCTGATTCCAGTTCTCACCGCGTTCGAGAATGTCGAACTGCCGCTGCTGCTCACTAAACTAAACGCGCAACAGCGCCGCGAGCACGTCATGACAGCCCTGAAACTGGTGGGGCTTGGAGACCGGGTGAATCATCTTCCGAAGCAGCTTTCCGGCGGACAGGAACAGCGGGTCGCGATCGCGCGCGCGATTGTCAGCGATCCCACGCTGCTGCTCGCCGACGAACCAACCGGTGATCTCGATAGCCACTCCGCCACCGAAATCCTTGAGATCCTGAAAAAGCTCAACGAAGAGTTCCAAAAGACCATCGTGATGGTGACCCACGATCCCCATGCGGCATCCTATGCGCACCTCACCCGGCATCTGGAAAAAGGAATGTTGCTGCCGGCATAATCTAATCGAAAACGCCCGTCCTGCAAGAGCCTGGCTGTGCGGCGCTACTCCACGCGCTTGATCGGTATATCTTTTCCGTCGGTGTGCAGAATCATCTGCGTAGCTCGGCCCTGGCCATCGACTTCAAAGCTGTACTCGTCATCCGCCGCCTTGGAAAAGAATTCGTGCTGGCTCTCCGGCACCAGCTCCTGCGGCGTTTCCTCATTCTCCTGCACGATCAAATGATTTCCCTGCCCGCGGGTGATTTTCAGAACAACGTCCGGCGGGATGGCGTAACGGCCCACATAGCCATCGAGCACTCTGGGATCAATGGCCACTTCTTTATGTTCTTTCAAAGGCGGTCGCGGAGGCAGCCTGTCATAGGGCGTATAACCCTCCCACTCGATGGGAGTGAACGTATTTTTGAGCGACGTTTCCAGCAGCTCTTTGAAAATGCCTTCGCCGTTGGAACTGTTGGTCATGATGACGATCCCGTTCTTCGGCTGCTCGAAACAGACGGTATAGTTCCGCCAACCCTCGTCATGCCCTTCTTTGAAAAATGCCTTGCCGTACGGAGTCCAATACAGTCCCCATCCCAATCCGTAGCTCAGGCGTATGGCTTTATTTTCCTCGGTCGTTGCGCTCGCCATGGTGGGAAATTCATGTTTCGATAAGATTGCAATCTGCGGGTTCAGCATCTGCTCTCGTGTTTCATTCCGTACTCCTTCTCCCGCCATCACCGCCTGCATGAAACGGGCAAAATCACTGAGCGTCGTCTGCATCGAGCCGGCTGCGTCGGCAGTCTTTCGCCGCTCCGGACCCAACGAGCGCCCCCACTCGTCGTATCCACTGGCGAAGTCACTTTCGAATCGGCTCTGCCAAATCATGCTGCTCCGGTTCATGCCGAACGGTTCGAAGACGTTGTGATTCATCAGATCCTCCAACGGCTTTTTCGTAACTGTTTCGACCACCAACTGCAAGAGATCGATGCCCTCGCCCGAATAAGCAAACCTCGCGCCTGGTTCAAAGTTGATGTTCAGTTTGCGGTCTTCATTGATCGACCGCCAGTTGGGGAAACCGCTCGTATGACTCAACAGCATTCGAGCTGTAATCCGTTTATAGCGCGGATCGTCAGCCAGATCTTTGTACATCGCGTATTCCGGCAGCGGCTTCGGCAAATACTGGTAGACGGGTTTGTCGAGGTCCAGCGCTCCTTCATCAACCAGCCGCATCACCATATAGGCGAACGCCACCTTGCTGAAAGAAGCTGCGGTCATGACCGAATCCGGGGTGAGTGGAAGATTCTTCTCTTTATCGCGGACCCCGTAGGACTTCAAATAGACGATCTTCCCGGCGTTGAAAATTGCAATCCCCACGCCCGTAACATCAGCTGCTCGCATCAGGCGCGCCACCGTGCTATCGATTTCAGCCGGTGTGACTGTGCTGCTATCCAGACGCTTAACTGCCGATGGTTGGGCAGCCGCCAGCGTTGCGATTGCCGCCACTCCGGCTAACCAGACAGAAATCCGCCGCATGATCTTTCCTCCGCCAAGGACAGGTACGGAGGGTGAATGATACACGTTTCGACATTGCACAGGCAGGCCAAGAAATGGGCGCGAAGGAAGTAGGACTTTCCCGATTGAAGCAAACATCACTGTTCACTTTCGGATCAGGTGTTCATAAACGACAGCGGGGAGCGGTCCTGCTACGGAGGATTTCACGGTAGGCACAAGCCGCCGTTCTCTACAAATGAGACAGCGGCACACTTGCCGCCTCACTACGCATCGCGACCGGAGCGGGCTCCGAGATCCACTGCCAGGCGCGGCGTCCGTTATCGCGAACGATACTTTGCGCCTCGCCGTACTCCACCAAACGGTTGAGTACTGTTGTGACCGACGCCAAGGGGTCTTTGTGCCGCAGCAACACCGCCGGCATGCGCTCCTGAATGCGTTCGCAAACCTCGCGCACGGACAACGAGCCTCCCGCTTCCATAAGAACCATGCGACAGGCTTTGGTGAACCCGGGCTGACGTCCAGCCGTCTTGCGGTCCACCAGCTCCAGCAAATCCTCGCCCAGGATTTCATCTCCGAAGAGATTGGCTAATCCAGCAATGGTTTGTTTCAGCGTGCCAATTCGCTTCATGATGTCAGCACGCTGGCGCATCAGTTGCCGCAATTCTTCATGCGCGGTCTTGACCACTTCGTGTACGTGAGGATCACCGGTGTTGAGAAGAGTTCCACCCGTCAAATGCCCGTCTTGCATGACCTGCCTCCAGAATCGCACCCTGAACCGTGCGCGGCCACCCCTGGACCGGCACCGTCCTCTTGCATGAGGGTACGTAACCGTTCGCTCATTCGTTCCATCAAAGCAACTGTTTTCCGGAATCGCACATTGTTGTCCGTTTGCGGGACAGAATGTGTTCAGACAACTTGCCTGAACATATTGTCAGGTTAGACGCTAACTTTCTTGAAAGGTGAGGCAATTTACAAAAATGTGACAACCACTTCGAATCACGGGATCAATTGGTCCTCTGCGGGGACGAATCGGCGGAGAGGATTGCATCCGAACCCACACCTGCGACAAATTCGGATTCGCGGCCAATTTGTCACTGCTCAAATGGCAGCCTGGAGTGGCCTTTCAGCCCTGTGATCTTGGCGACTGGAGTCGATGGTCTCCTCCGCTCCCTGTCACAATCTTGCTGTCCGTGTTTGCAACTCTGGTCTGCGAAACCATTCGCATGGTTCAGCGCATGCCCACTTCTCAGGATCGACGATTCGCCGGCGCGATCTCCGCCATTCACATCGACCAGCGGAATTCCTAATCGGGTCTTCGGTGATGCGCGTCGCTGTCGCGCTCACGCTTCGCGCACGTAAGAAAATTGGATCAAACCTGAAATGAAAATTGCAGCCTCTGCTCTTCACCGTGGCCGTGCCTGAGACTTCGGCCTGCCGATTCAAACTCTAGTTGCGCAGCGTGAGGTTCCCGTTGCCAATCAAATCGAAATCTAAGCGGCGAATCTGCAGTTTGCGAGAAGCAAGGAGAATTGCAGAGTTTCTGCCGCGTACGCGCCAAAAAAAAACCGGCAGGGCTATCGCCCTACCGGAAAGTTCGAACCAATGCTATCGCCTCAGAACGAATACCTCGCGCCGATCTGCATGATCCGGGGCTGCCCCTGGATGGGTGACATGAAGTTTGACCAGTCAGAGGGCGCGTTCAGATGGTTGAGTCCGGGATCGAGCCCTACGCCCATGCCCGTGCGACTAGAGTCCACTGCGCCGAAATGCTGGGTATTCGTCACGTTGAAAACATCCCAGCGGATTTGCAGCAGGTGGTTTTCGCTCCAGGGCATCTTGAACGACTTGCCTAATCCCAGGTCAAGATCGACGTATCCGGGCAGGCGCAGATAGTTCCTCGGCCCGGTCTCTCCGGGATAGGCATTGCGGAAGTTTTGGTAAACTGCGTTCACGTCACATCCCCCGAAAAGCTTTGGGGTGCCGCTATTGGGGCGATCAGGACAGCTGCTGATCGGATTGATCGGCGTCACATTTGCCTGAACGTTCCAGTTAGTCGCCCAGCGGGCATCGTCATAAGGCTGGGGCTCGACCGGCAGGCCGGTATTCCAACGGTAGATGCCGGAGAGCTGCCATCCCCCGAAAATAGCGTCGGCCACACCGCCGGAATTGGTCAGAAAGGTTCTGCCTTTACCGAATGGCAACTGCCACACCGCATCGGCATTGATGCTGTGGCGGATATCAAAGTCGGAATTGCCATAGTTCTCACTCGGCAGAATGGGATTTACGATGAACGAACCATTGCCTACGTTGTTGCCGAAGCCGGTCTCGGTCTGCAACCCGGAAGCATTGTCCAGTGAGTGGGCGTAGGTGTAGTTCACATCCAGGGTCAGAGTGCTGAGACGCTGCCGATAGGAGAAGGTGAAAGCATTGTAGTTAGAGTAGGCGATGGTGTCCCAGGCGGCCAGCGCGCCATATTGCGGCTGCATGAACCGGGTGGGAATGTTGTTGGCAAACAGCACCTGGTCGATCTCAGCTTGCGTGTCTGTCCAATCGTTACCCGAGAAGTAGTCGCTGGCTGGGATGTTGTAGCAGTAGAACGCCTGGGCATTTGAGTAATTGTTGGGACATAGCTGCCCCTCAAAGCCATTGACCAGTGACATCAGGTTGGGAGGAAACATATCGTTGAAATACTGGTTTACTTTGGCCGGCAGGAGTTTTGGGATCTGACTGATGTCAGTGCCTTTCTGGCGCAATTTCTCCAGCGCCGTTCCCGCCGTGTACCAATCGACCCCATTCTTTGGATCGCGGAGGTCGTTGAAGGCAGCCACGTCCTGGTGCGCCAGTAAACTGCGCCCGGCCCGCCCGATGTAGGAAGCTGAAATCACCGCTCCCTTAGGAAGTTCACGCTCGTAAGTTAAATTCCAAACATATTCCGTCGGAGCATGCAGGAGAGAATTGACCGACGACTCGATGCGCTCCCCGTTGTCCAGAGGTTGGGATATGGGAAATACCAGATTCGAGGGTAAACCTTGTCCGGCAGAGGGGAGAAGAGAGCGAATATTCTGATCGAACCCCGTAAAAAGAGGCGCTACCGGATGGCAATTCGGCTGCGAGATCGCACAGTTGCTCGAGGTGTCGAACGTATTCGCCGGAGTGGTGTAGTTCGAGGTGAAACCCAGAGTGTTGTTCAAGTCCCAGTCGACAGCCAGAGCTTGCCCATAATAGTCGTTGGTTAGCGCAAAGCCACCGCGGATGACCGACTGACCGGAGCTTCCGAGGACGTGGCCGAGGAAGTCGTCGCCGCCCTTGGGCGACCAGGCGAAGGCGATGCGCGGCTGGAAGTTGTTCTTGTCCCAGTTGTACATCGGCGGTCCGCCATTGGCCGGCCCGGACTTGTTAATCACAATAGGTGCGACGTAGTTGGTGCCGTTGTAGGCCGAGGTTAGGCGATTTTCAAAGTAGGTACCCAACGGAATGGTGGGCTGCACTTGATAGCCTTGGGTTTCGTAGACCGGCCGCTCCAGACTGTAGCGAAGGCCTAAAGTAAGCGTAAGGCTGGGGCGCACCTTCCAGGTGTCCTGGATGTATTCGTCGTAGGCCTGAGTGGCAAAGTCCCGGACCGCCGGCGAACCCGCGGGCAACAACGAGCCGTTTTTCGAAAAAGTGTAGTCAGTGATGAATTCCGATAAGCGGCCGATGATGGCGCTGGCAGCATTCTGCACTTCGGCGACGGAATTCAGCGATTGATTAAGATTCTGAGATCCAGGTGCGTTCGTAAGATTCAAATAATCCTGGAACTGCCTTGAAACGTTGTTTCCGGCCCCTAAATAGAAAGATGGGTTCGTCTCCGCGAAGTCGTACGCGTTGGCGAAGCTGGTGCGGCTATTGCTGATGATCCGGACATTGCCGCCGAACTGGATGGTGTGGTTGCCGTGAATCCAGGAGACGTCATCAGTGAAGTTCTGCACCGGGGTTACACGGCTGAGGGTATGAGTCTCGCTGTTGGGCTGGAAAACAAAGCGGAAAGCGAGGTCATTCCCGGTACTGTCCCCCGCATTGGTAAACGCCTGGCGGGTATAACCGTAACGGAAGTTGTTTACCCAGTGGTTTCCGATGGTCCAGGTATGGCCAGCCGCTATGCCCCATGGATGGTTCCAGACCTGCTGCGGAGCCGCATCCGGAAGGTATTGTGCCAGCGTCTGGTGGTCATAGATTACATTCAGGCGGAGAAAAGCTGTCTGATTGGTAGTCAAATTGAAGTCCAGCTTGGCTACGTGCGAGTTCAACCGAGTCGGGGTCGGGGCATTGAAACGGAACCCTCCGGTATTGAGTCCGTCCCCTACCGTGCTATCGTTCGCTGGATACTTGGCGGCGGCGGCGGCCAAAGCAGCCAAGGCAGCCGGGTTGATGCCAGTTACAGGATATGCTGCCTGATTTTGGGTCAGGTCCAGCGAGGCTTCCTTGGTGGCGTTACAGCTGGCGTCGGTGCAGTATTTGTAGTTGATGATGCCTTTGCCCAGGCTGGCCAGGGGCACCACCTGACTGACACTTTGCCCGCTGGCGTCATGTCGGCCGGCATAATCATAGAAGAAAAAGGCTCTGTTCTTAAAGATTGGCCCGCCGATCGCACCCTCGAAGGTATTGCGCACTAACGGCTGGCGGGGGACCACCGGATCAGAATGATTACTGAACCAGTCGTTGGCGGTGAACCCCCGGGAACGGTAAAACTCGTCGGCTGCGCCGTGCCAGGAGTTGCTGCCTGCTTTGGTAATCAGGTTGACCTGTGAGCCCGAAGACCGGCCCTGGTTGGCATTCCCGTTCGCCGTGGTGACGCGGAATTCGTCGACCGCCTCGGAATTAAGACGGAGAACCGGTCCGGTGGTGATGTCGCCACGATCCGTATCGAGCTGTCCGAGCTGCAGCGTATTGTTGGCTTGCGGTGTATTAACGTTCCCGGTTTGGGCGTTATTGATGTCAACCCCGTCCAGGGTCACGTTGGACTGGTCGGCGCGGGCTCCGGTGACGTAGCCCTCGCGCGTCGAACCCGGCTGCAGGCTGAGCAGATCGACGAGATTTCGCGCTTCCAGGGGAAGCTGGGTAATCTGCGAGGATACGAAGTTGTTGCCCAGGGTGGCATCCTGGGTATTGATCAGGACTTCCTGAGAAGTCGCTTGCACCTCCACCGTTTCGCTGACCGCGCCGACCTCGAGGACGACGTCGATCTGGGTCGCCTTGCCGATCAGAGCGGTTACATTGCCGATCACATTCTTCTTGAAGCCTTTGGCCTCGGTGGTGAGACGGTAATCGGAGGGAGTGATGAGATCGAAGACGAAGGAACCGGTGTCGGTGGACTTGGTGCTGCGCACCGAGTTAGTGGCAAGGCTGGTGAGCGTAACCGTCGCACCCGATACCACCCGACCTTGTGGATCGGTGACGGTTCCACGCACCGTAGACGTGCCGGTCTGACTCCAGAGCGCCGTGGCACAGCCCAGAACTACAACCATCAAGGACAGAAAAGTGATTGAGACAAGAAGACCTACTCTAAGGCTCCGCATCGAAATCCCCCCATTTGGATTGTCAAAGACTGGTGTCTCTGAGCGAAGTAGACACAGCGTGTCTGGCTAGTTGTGGCTATGGGGACTGCATTATCTACGGCGTGATGAGGCTTTTCAAGGAAAAACTGTCTTTGTGATGAATACCTTAGAAAAGATCACCAGCCCACCGCTGGGAGGGCTGGATTTCATGATCATGGTAAACAAAGCGGACGTGTGGTTTCGGGGTGCTGAGTGTGTTTCGCTTGTGACTTACCGGTTTTCCTTTACCCTGCGCCTGGCCACGGGAGTCGAGGCTCAACCTCCGCCGCCGGCCTGCGTGATGAGCGGCACGCCACCCAGCATGCGCGATCATTGGGCCCTTTGCCGCCCAGAAGTTGTGCTGTGCGGAACCGCGATTGCCAGCCCACGATCCCGCCAGCGGTCACCGAAGGCATATCGAATAGAATGAAGGTCCATCGAGGAAATTCCTGAACCCGCCCTCTCATCAACTGAAACTGCCCGCCACCCAACCTATCTTCTTGACAAAATCGACATACCTGCTAAAGTGCGGGCCATCGATCTAATATGTTGGTCACAGGTGCCCACGTATGAAGAATGTTTACGAGGTTCTGCGGCAAAAAGAGCTCGAACTGGCCAGGCTGGAAAAGGAAGTGGAGGCGTTGCGAGTGGCCGCGCCCTTACTGTCCGATGACAAGGAGGCCCTCGAAGCCACGAATAATAAACCAACGTTAGCAGCGACACCCCAGCAGCCGATCCGCATCCCGCAGCCCGCGGTCAACCCCGCCCCGCAGCCGGCACGCGCCGCCGCAGGATGGGAAGACACCGCCAAGCGCTGGCCATAACCGGCTCGGAAAACAGACCTTTCGCGACCTTGCGTTCCTGGGGCAGGCGCGGATTCCATCCTGCCCGGAACCAGGCGCACCGCATTCAAGTTTCGCCCCGCCCTTCCCAACTCCGCTGACGTTTACCACGAAATACTGTAAAACCGATCGAACTTGTGATACTTTCCGCGGTTAAACCCAAGCAAGAATTCCAATGACGCGGGCGTAGTAGAGTTCGTTGGGCCGAAATGCCCGTCACATCTCAAGTCTGAGGAAAACCCATGAGCAATTCGAAAACTACGCCGTCGCCCTCTAAGCCCCAGGCGCAAAACGGCTGGGTGCGCAAATGCGACGTGGACGACTACCTTGACCGCCATTTGCCGATTCCCACGCAAGTCGTCTCCAACGAAGAATACATCCCGCTGCCGCAAACCCGCCAGCAACGCGCCGTAGAAAATCTTCTGCTCGAAACCGGCGCCCGCAACGCCAAGCTGCTGGGGATCGATCGCCGCGAGTTTTTCCGCACGAGCTGCGGAATGGCGGCGGCGTTTGCTGCGATGAACACGGTCTTCGGCAAGTTCTTCACGGTGGACGCCGCGGAATTGTTCGAACCGGCCGCGGTAGCTGAGAAGAAGGTTGACTATTTTATTTTCGATATTCAGAACCATCATGTGGCGGTGGGCCACCAGCGCGCCGACAAGATCGATGTGCTCGAATTTCGCCGCGCCGGCGCGACCCTCAACCCTGATCTTCGAACGCGGCCTGCAGTATTGAGCGATCTCTATCTGGAGAACTACATCAAGGAAGTCTTCCTCGACAGCGACACGAACATGGCGTGCATCACTGGAATTCCCGGGTTGACCGATGAAACCTGTATCCTGCCGCCGGAGCAGATGGTGGCAACCCGTCGCTGGGTGAATGAACTCAGCCATTCGCAGCGCATGGTCAGTCACGGGCTGATGTCGCCCGACCTGGCCGGACGCAACCTCCACGCTATGCAGTTTCAGGCGGAAAAGCTCAAGATTGACGCCTGGAAAAGCTACACCGGACAAGGCCTCGGTCCCGACAAGGACGGCTGGTGGCTGGACGACGAGAAAGTCGCCTATCCCAGCCTGGAACTTTCTCGCAAGCTGAAGGTCAAGAATATTTGTGTGCACAAAGGTTTGGCGATTGGTTTGTTCAATGAGGCCCACTGCCATCCCAAGGATCTGGTGAAAGTCTCCAGGGATTTCCCTGACCTGAATTTTCTGGTCTATCACTCCGGACTCAAAACCCTCGATGACGCGCTGCCCGCGGCCGAAGACGGTTTCCGTAAGAATTCCTATGTTCCGTGGGTCTCGGATCTTTGCCAGTACCGCAAGCAGAATTCGCACATGACGAATGTGTACATGGAGCTAGGCAGCACCTTCGCCATGATGACGACTACGCACCCCATGTTGTGCGCCCACGTGCTGGGAATGATTATTGCCGCCTTCGGCGACGATCACGTGCTCTGGGGAACGGATTCGATCTGGTGGGGATCGCCGCAGTGGCAGATCGAAGGCATGCGCCGGCTGGAGATGCCGGAATCATTGATGAAGCAATTCGGTTACGCGCCGCTCACACCGGAGGTAAAAGCCAAGATCTTCGGTTTGAACGCCGCCCGGGTGTATGGCGTCGATCCGCAAGCCAAGCGGAACCCGATCCCAGGCGATTACATCGACCGGCTAAGAAAGATGTACAAAGAGTCCGGAACTCCCGCGCCCAGCAACACTCAGTATGGCTGGGTGCATGCGTCTTCCCTGACCACTCACGGTTGAGCGGACATCGAACAATTGTAGGGATGTACGCCGGGCAGAATGCGTTGGATTGCGTCGGGCGTATCGAACGAATCGTTGCCCAGGATATCCCAAGCCGTGAACACCACGATGAGATCGTCTTCCGGGAATACGAGCAGGCGCTGCCCGCCGAGTCCCAACGCTGCCCACGCCAGCCGTTGCGGCTCACCGTGAGGAAATAGCCACCACTGGAAGCCGTACTTGGATCCCTCGTCCGAGTCGATTCTTGGAATCAGAGATTGCTTGACCCAATCCGCCGATACGATCTGCGTGCCTGCCCACATCCCGTCGTGAAGATACAAGTACCCGATCTTGGCCAGGTCCTCAGCTCGCAGGTACAGGCCGCCCTCGGTATCCACCAGCCCCACCGGATTGCGCTTCCAGTAGTAATGCTCAACGCCCAGTGGTGTGAACAGGTATTTCCTAGCATATTCCTCAATGTCCTGCCCGGTCTGTTTCTTGAAGATGTAAGCCAGTAGCTCGGTGGCCCCGCTGCTATAGGCAAAGACTGTACCGGGCTCGTGCGCCATCGGCCGGTCGATCACGAACTTCACCCAGTCATCGGTCGCCTCCATCAGGCTGGCGGCGTTCCGCGGATCGTCGTAGGGAGTCTCTTCATCCCAGTCCAGACCAGTCGTCATCGTTAGCACATCGCGGATGGTCATGTGGCGCTTGCGGTCGTCGACATTCGCAACTTTCGATGCATCGAAGTAGTTGAGAACCGGAGTGTCCAAACCCGCAGTGAAGTCCTTGCGCGTAATGGCAATCCCTATGGTGACGGAGGTGACCGTCTTGGATACCGACTGCATGGTGTGCTCGTCCGTACCGTGATAATACGGGTGCCAGTACGGATCAAAGTAGTTGTAAGGTCCTGTTAAGCGGGCATTCAGCGGCCCTTTTTCGTGCGCCTCTTTGGCGTAGATCTTGCCGTAGTCGTGCGGGTGTTTACGCTCATAGACTTGGTGACCGCAACGGATCACCAGCATGCTATCCGTCAGTGGATACTTGCCACTGGCGATGTCGGCATCGAATGCTTCGAGCTGTTTCTCGTCAATTGCGACAGCGCCCGGCTTTGATTCCGGCCATCCATTGGTCGGCCACACGGTGCTGGTCGTGACCTGGGCACTCGTCACTAAGCTCGCGAACAACAAGAGGAGAGGAAGTACACCCTTCATGGAAACCTCGTAAGTTGCGATCTTTGTCTGACACTCAGTCCGATGCTCTTCAAGCGCTTTTCGGCCGCGAGCATTCTACTCGCAAGGGCGATCCGTAGTGGACGAAAATCAATCGACGGGTGCTTGCGCTTTCGTGTTTTGAATACGTCCCGGTTGCAAAGTGTTTGTTATGATGCGGCCCGTGTAGTTCGGACAGAACCGGCATGGACTCATCCCGGCGCTACGAAAACACTTTGGTTGCGATTTTCTTCTTCACCTGGGGCACGGTCTTTCTCGACCGCATGTCGCAGCTCTACCTCGCTCCCTACTTCGCTCCGGAATTTCATCTCAGCCATGAACAGATCGGCACCCTGGCTTCCGTCCTGGCGATCACCTGGGCGGCCTCAACTCTTCTCTTCGGCGCCTTGTCCGATCGCGTAGGCCGTAAGCCGGTCTTGATCCCCGCGGTGTTCGCGTTTTCGGCATTGTCGTGGACGTCGGGGCTGGTCCACAGCTTCCATCAACTGCTATTGATACGCGCTCTCATGGGAGTTGCGGAAGGACCAACCTGGTCGATCATGACGGCTGTCATCGAGGAGTCATCGCCTCCGAACCGGCGCGGACGGAACATCGGATTGGTAGTGAGCGCGGCTGCGCTGGTCGGACTCGCGGCGGCACCGGTGCTGACCACGCAAGTGGCGGAGCGCTGGGGCTGGCGATCGGCATTCTTTGTTGCCGGTATTCCCGGGGTACTGATGGGTTTTCTGATCTGGAAACTGGTAAAGGAGCCGGCAAACCTGGAAAGCGCCGGCCACGAGAAACCTTCATTGACGGATTACTTCTCGATTCTGCGCTACCGCAATATCTGGCTATGCTCGCTCGGCGCAGCGGGCTTCATGTCCTGGCTGTTCGTACTGAATGTGTTTGCCCCGCTCTACATTACCCAGGTGGCGCGTCAACCGGCAACCAGGTCCGGATTCTTGCTGGGCGCCAGCGGCCTCGGCAGTTTTTTCCTGGGCTTTCTCCTACCCTCGCTTTCCGATCGCATGGGACGCAAACCTGTATTGCTGATCATGGCCGTAATGTCGGCGGTCGTTCCACTCGCCTTTCTCGTCCCTACGCTGTACGTCTATCCACTGCTGCTCGCCGCCATCGTATGCCTCGTAAACACCGGGCAGGGCATCGGAAGTCTGATCCTGGTGCTGGTGCCGACAGAAAGCGTCCCACCGCAATTCCGCGCCACTTCGATTGGCCTGGTGACCCTGGTCGGCGAAGTGATGGGTGCGACGGTAGCGCCGATCCTCTCTGGCGCGCTGGCGGAAAAATACGGGCTGGCATTGACCATGTGGCTGGCGGCAGTGGGAAGCGCGGTAGTTTTTTTGGCGGCCTTGTTCCTCCGGGAAACGGCGGGCCCAAGAATTGCGATTCCGGTTCCTGACCGGCGCTAAGCGACATCGGACAGGCAACCTGCACCTCGCACTCGGTCGAAGCTGAAAGTACGCCAAACAAAGACTGCTCGCGCCTTTCCACACGCCTCCATCCCAGCTCCATAACTTGAGTCATCTCTCGCTGGTTACAACGGATGGCGCGCATTACCAAGAGGCTATTGTTGAGCTGGACTGACAGTGTCAATCTGAACACTGACGAGAAACACGTATCTGGACGTCAAGCACAGGAGAGCGCCCCCGACGTGCAAACCCGCGATTCCCGGTCGGCTCCGGAACTTAGGGTTGTGACCTACCACAGGAGAAAATAATGAAGAAAGCAGCATTGTTCCTAATGTTGATGGCGACCGTTCTTGTAACCGCAGCTACCAGTTTTGCTGCAACCTCCGTCGCCAGTCTAAAGGGCGTGTACAACTTTCAGGTAGCGGGCTTTAGTAACGAGAATGGATACTACTCAGGCAGTACTTGGGTCGTCGTCACCGGCACCTGCCCCACGAATCAGCACTGCTTTACCCAGGCGTTCCCACGGCTGACATACGGCACTCTTTCCTTTGACGGGGCAGGGCATGCGACGTTCACCTCCGTTACCGGCGTCAATCAAGGTTCAGGCGGACCGACGAAGGGCGCGGTCTGGGCCTACTCAGTATCCGGCTTCAACGGGGCACTGGGCACCGCCACGAACGGAGCTTACCTGACACTCGGCAGCTTCAATTCGGCGGGTGTCGCGACCGTCGTGACCATCCGCACAGCGGGCGGCAACCCGAACACCGGCGTAGCAACTCTGCAATAGAGACTCACCAATCTAGGGACATCCAAAGGGCGGGGCTTGGCCTCGCCCTTGTACTTTTCACGCGGGTAAAAATTCAGCGCAGACTATCTCCTTGCTAAGCGATCTCCCTGTGCGGATGCCGCACGACCGCGCGCACACAGTTCAGGAAAGCAAGCACAGACGCAGAGTCTTCGTGCTTGCGCCATGCCATGTAAACCTCGATTTTCGCTTCGCTCTCTTTAAGAGGGATGGAAGCCAGCTCGATGCCGTTTACGGAGCGAGTCACGATAGCACCGGCGCCGATGAAAATCGCTTTGCCGGAAGCCACCATGATCGCCCCTGCCTCTTCATGGGCCTCCACGTGGGTCACGGCAAAGTGCGGGGTGAGGCCTTGCCGGCTGTATAGGCCGAGGATCTTGTCATAGAGTCCGCTGGAAAAATTTCGGTCGAAGATGATCAAAGGGTCATTCGAGACATCTTTCAGTCTGAGAAACTTGCGCTTCGCCAGCCGGTGTGCGCGGGGGAGAATGACGACAAATTCCTCTTCAAACAGCAACTCGCAGTCGAGATTGATGTGATCGACAGGCGGCCGCAAAAAGCCGACGTCAATCTCGCCTTTGTGCAGGGCTTCATTCTGAACGCTGGAGAAAATATCCTTGCACTCGATATTGGTGGCTGGAAACCGCCGGCAATGTTCGGTGACTGCCCTGCCCACAATTCCCCCCAGCCCAGAGGCAATCCCGATGCGGACCACTCCGGACTCTCCCTTTTGCGCGTGGCGGGCGGCTTCGGTGGCATGCCCGGCCTGGACAACAAGCTTTCTTGCTTCGTCCAGGAAAACGTGCCCTGCTTTGGTCAACTCCACGTGCCGCTTGTTGCGCATAAACAGGGCAACGCCAAGGTCGTCCTCCAACTGTTTGATCTGGCGGCTGAGAGGAGGCTGCGCAATGTGCAGCTGAGCCGCGGCCTTGCTGAAGTTGAGATACTCCGCGACCGCAAGAAAGTAGCGCACATGTCGCAGTTCCATGGCGCCGCGTATTCTATACCCGCTAAGTATCAGTCTTAAACCTTATTTCCTTGGTGGGGAAGATAGCGTTATGGAGGACGGGCGTCCTCGCCCGTCCCCAGCCAGCTAGTTTTGCGGGTCTCGCGCCTGCAGCTCGCGCAGCTTGAAGCGCTGCAATTTTCCGGTAGCGGTCTTGGGTAACTCGGAGAGGAACTCGATCCAGCGAGGACGTTTGTAGCCACCGATACGTTTTGCCACCCACTCCTGGAGATCACGCGCCAATTGCTCGCTGGGAGTGAAATCGGGATTCACCACGACGTAAGCCGCGGGCTTGGCAAGCCGGCTCTCGTCGTCGCGGGCGATAACGGCGGCTTCCTGTACCGCGGGGTGCGCGATCAACGCGCTTTCGACCTCCGCCGGACTCAGCCAGCGGCCGTTGACTTTGAACAAGTCATCGGCGCGTCCCGCGTACCAGAAGTAGCCGTCTTCGTCCTGGTAGTACTTGTCCCCGGTGCGGACCCAGCCATCGTCAAGGGCTTGTTTGGTCTTCTCCGGCTGGTTCCAGTAGCCGGCAAAGCTGGATTCCCCTCGTACCACGAGCGTACCGATCTCCTGCGGAGCCACGGTACTGCCGTTGTCATCGACGATCTTGGCTTCGTATCCAGGGATAACCTTGCCGCTGGAACCGGGGCGAACTTCACCCGGACGGTTGGAGATCACCATCTGCAGCATTTCGGTCGATCCCAGAGCGTCCAGAATTTCGATTCCAAAGCGCTGCTTAAAGCGCTCAAACAGCGAGGCCGGGAGAGGTTCACCTGCCGACACCGCATGGCGCACACTGGAAAGATTAAAATCGGCTCCCTGCTCTCGGTGGTGGGCGAGTAGGGCTGCGTAATTGGTGGGCACCGAGAAGAGCAACGTCGGCCGGTAACGTTCAATGTCTGCGTAAACCCCCTCCGCTGTAGGCCGCGCGGGAGAGAGAATCGTGGTCGCGCCAAAGTGCAGAGGGAAGTAGCCAGCATTCCCCAGACCGTATGCGAAAAACAGCTTGGCGACGCTGTAACAACGGTCCTGCTCCTTCATGCCCAGGATGCCCCTGGCATACAACTCCGAGCACACCACCATGTCGCGGTGCAGGTGGATGCAGCCTTTGGGCAAGCCGGTGCTTCCCGAAGAATAGAGCCAGAAGGCAATGCTGTCTTTGCGGGTTGGTTCTGGCTCAAGTTTTGGGGATGCCGCCTGCATCCGGTCTGACAGGCGGGGAAGAGGATTCTGCGCCCCCCCGACAACCACCAGCTGGGATAAATATCTCAGTCTCTCCGCCGGAATCGCCTGCAGTTGCGGCAACAGGCTTTCGTCCACCACGGCAACCCGAGCCTCGGTGTCATTGAGAAGATATTCGTAGTCAGCCGGTTTCAAGAGCGGGTTGGCGGGTACAGCGACAGCACCGATCTTGATGGCGCCGAAAAAGCAGTACAGAAAATCGGGCGCGTCAAGCAGCAGAATAAAAACCCGCTCTCCGGAATGTACTCCAAGCCCGCGGAAAGCATTCCCCGCGCGGTTGGTGTGTTCCAGCAACTCCTGGTAGCTGATCCGCGCGTCGCCGCATTCGATCGCAGTCTTACTTCCCCTGCCTTCGAGGACATTCCGATCCACGAAGTGTGCGGCCACATTGAATGTTTGCGGCAGGGTGATCAAGAGTTTTTGCGGGCTCTCCAATCCCGGCGCGTGATTTCGCGCGAGTGATGGAGCGGGAGTATAGCACGCCAATTCTTCTTCTCTAGTGGCCGGTTTCCATGGGGACGACTAATTGCGCCAGTCGAGATGGTGCCCGCCGCGATCATCGCGTTTCCGTTTTCTTCACGAACATGCCCATACCGGCATACAGCTATTACGGTTTCTTCCAGTTGGCGGGTTTTGAACCCTCCCGCATGCGCGCGGCACGATTTTAGTGCGGATTTTGCTGTAATACCTTTTTGGTATGACTATCCGACCAAACATGTATTGGACAGTTTTTTGGTTTCAAACGATGCTCTCCGCAAAATAGACGGATGCGGGGCCAGTACCCAAGGTTAGATTTGTTGTCGTGCGAAGACGTTTTGAACCGACGTTCAAAACCGGAAGGGGAATAGCCGTGAGACTACGTTCCACGCTGACTTTTTGTCTGACCGTGATATTGGCCGTGTCTCTAGCCCCGCGAAGTCTCGGGCAAGCAACCGTGAGCTTCGCTCACCTTAACGGAACGATACAGGACATCAGTGGCCGGACGATTGCGGGTGCGGCGGTCAGCTTGCGCGACCCCGCGACCAACCAGACTTACAACGCCACTTCGAACGGCTCCGGTTTTTATTTGTTGCCGAATCTCCCTCCCGGACACTATGAGCTGACGGTGCAGAATGCCGGCTTCGCCAAATATGTGCAGACGGGCATCTCGATGACCGTCGGCCAGACGGCGACCATCGATGTGGTGCTGAAAGTCGCGGCTACTGCGGAAACCATCACCGTTACCAGCGAGGCTCCCCCGGTCGAACCCACCCGTACGGAAATCAGTCAGGTCATCGATACGGTACAGATCCAGCAACTGCCGACAAACGGACGCCAGTTCGTCGACTTTGCCCTGTTGACTCCGGGTGTTGCCACCGGCCGAACCAGTCTGCAATCCACCTTCACCGAACCGGATGTAACTCGCATTTCCTTCGGCGGCATGCGCGATCTGAGCAACGCCGTGACCGTCGATGGCGCCGACTACATCGATGAAGGCACGGGCTCTCAACGAGCTACTCCATCGCAGGAGGCGGTCAACGAGTTCCGGGTGGTGAATAACAGCTTCGGGGCAGAATATGGCCGGGCACTGGGCGGCATCGTCAACGTGGTCACCAAGTCGGGCACCAATGACCTGCACGGCTCGGTGTACGGATATCTCAACAACAAGGCTGCCGACTCCCGTTCTCTGTTGCAGACTTCCCAATTTGATCAGTACCGCCGCGGTCAATTCGGAGCCACACTCGGCGGACCCATTGTCAAAGACAGGACTTTTTTCTTCGCCAACTACGAGGGCCAGCGCCTGGGAGAGTCGCCTACCTACCCGTTCACGCTTATCGGAAATGCAGCGTTAGGCATTCCGGACAACTTGGCCACAGTCAACGCGGCCAAAGTTGCTTTGGGACTTGCCCCGGAAAATCTGAACACCATAAAGACTCTCAACAACGACAAGGGCTTCCTCCGCGTGGACCATCAGTTCAATGAGAATAACCGCCTCAATGTTCACTACAACATTACCGACGCTCGCGACCTGGGTGTGCTGGTGGGCGATACTCTGGACGGAGGTGGCATCGGAGCGCCGAGCGACGGGCACAACACCTTCCTCCGCGATCAGTCTCTGGTCGGCACATTAAACACAACCCTGAAGACAGATTTGGTGAATACGTTCTTGATGCAGTACGCGCGTCGCACCTACAACTTTCCCGCTTCCACTGGTCAACCCAATCTGGACGTGCCCAACACGCTTTCATTTGGGCATAATTTCGGAGCCTTTGATGCGCTCAACGAGAGCCGCGTGCAGATTTCCGACAGCCTGGCTTGGGTCAAGGGGAACCACTATTGGCGGTTCGGAGCCGACGGCAATTACATTCGTAATTTCGTGATTTGGCCCGGATTTACGCCGATGCGCATCATCCTGCCGAATATCAACTGCATGGTGGATTTTGCCAACTATGTGAATCCCCTCGCGGGCGTGCCTTCGGTTCCGGCGGATGGTCCGTGCCCCACAGCGAACATCACTCCGGCAACCAACTTTGGATTCCCCACCAGCTCATTCGGGCCCAACCCGAACGATCCTCTCAACGGTGTTCCCATTGTGTTCTGGGGAGCTCCGGTGGGATCGGGTGCCATTGTTCCCGGCAGCCTGCCGCCGGCAATCCCCACGAATTGGCAGAATGCATATGTGGACCCACAGGATTTTTATGTTCGCCTGAACCACAGCTACTTTGGCTTCTTCGCCCAAGATCAGTGGCGCCTGACTCCCAAGCTGACTCTCAACTACGGATTACGTTGGGACTTCGAAAGCGGCTTGTCGCAGATCATCAAGCCGGATTACCGCGGCTTTCAACCCAGAATCGGCTTCGCTTATTCTCCAACCCGGCACACGGTCATTCGGAGCGGGTTCGGCATCTTCGACGATCATTACAACATGACGTTCCTGTTTGTGACTGATCCGCAGCGGGAGGTCGTGATCCCCGGAGTAGCGCAACCGTTTGTGCGCCAGGGAAACTCGTCGGCTACCTGGGTTCTCAATCAGCTGAGCTTCGATGCCTTGGGCCTGCCTTACCCGGGGCCTTCGGCATACTCAGGCGGAACCACGACGGTACCAACGCCCTGGCAAGCCGCGAGCAGGTTGCTTTTGACCGGCCAGGCTCCGCCCAACTTCAATACCGGACCTCCAGGAACGTTTGTGACCAACAGCGGCGGGGGAATCGATCCCAACAGTCGAATTGCTTACTCGGAGCAAGCCAGCTTGCAAGTCGACCAAGAGATCGGCAAGGGATTAGTCGTCAGCGCCGGATATTTGTTTCTCCGCGCTCGCAAGCAATTCCGGCCCGAAAACCTGAACGTTTGCCCTCCGGGCGGACTTGCCAATTCCGCGACTTTCTGTCCACCCGCCTCCGCCATTCCCGGACCCCCGATCACGCCTACGGGACCATTTCCGAACAACAAATTGCCGGACGGGAGAGATGCGTTCAGCGGCGTGCTTTACACCAACGCTGGCCTGATGTATTACGTCGACGCCACTGGAAACGCTGCTTATAACGGTGGCACGCTCTCGGTGTCAGATAAGATCAACCAGTATTTCCGCTTCAACGTAAACTACACCTTGTCCCATGCCACGGATGATGGAACGTTTCTGACGTTCGTCAGCACGCCCGAGGATTTCTACGATCGTAAGCTGGAACGGGCAGATTCCGTGCAGGATGTCCGCCACCGGTTCGTAGGGAACTTCACTGCGGACACGCCAGCTCAGGGCTGGTTCCGCAACTTTGAGTTCAGCAGCATTTTTACCCTGCAATCGGCGCGGCCGTTCACCATTTTTGTGGGCAACGATGTCAACGGCGACACCAACCCGGTAACCGACCGTGTGGGATGGTCCCCGCGCAACTCCTACCGGGGCGATCATTTCTACGACTTTGATCTTCGTCTTTCACGGTTTTTCAAAATTGGAGAGGGCAAACAACTGACTCTCGCGATGGATGCCTTTGATGTTTTCAACCGGCAGAACATCAACGAAGTAACCTCGGTCTACGGCGGCGGCACTCCGGATTTTTGCGGGGCTGTGCCAACCCACTATAACGATGCTGCTTCCCAGGCTATCCAGCAGGGCAAGGTGGCCTGTGGGGCGGACGGCGGACTCGCGGTAGCTCCGGCTCCGAATGGTTTATTCGGCACACCGAGAACGATGTTTACTCCACGGCAGCTGCAGGCGTCGGTTAAGTTCACGTTCTAATTCGCAGCCGCCCTTTTCGGCAGGCACAGGAGGTGATCATGTCAGGTCGTCATCTACTCTGTTCGGTAACAGTTCTGGCCGTCACCATGTTGGTCAGCGCGCAGGATCAACCCAAGGAGATTAAGCACGGCACCGCTCCTGCAACTTCACCCGCCTCTGGCCGTGAGATGTTTATGAACTACTGTGCAGCCTGCCACGGCAAAGACGCCAAGGGCGATGGCCCGGCTGCCGATTCCCTCAAGGTTACGCCGGCTGATTTGACTCAGCTGACCAAGAAGTACGGGAAATATCCTTCCATGAAAGTTACGACGATTCTCAACGGGCAAGCCAATCTTGCCGCGCATGGCAACAAGGAGATGCCGGTCTGGGGGCCAGTCTTCTTTCGCATGAGCCAGGGCCACGAGAGCGAAGTGGTGCAGCGCATTTCGAACCTGAATCATTATCTCGAGTCTGTGCAGGCCAAGTGAGAAAACTCACGGACCGTGGGGCTGTCCGCCTCGCGTACCAGCGGACGGCCGGGATTCCAAAGACGTTCGATAGGTATGGGCTCTATCGACATCACTTCCGAGGTGTCCACAGGACGTTCAGCCACCCGCTTCGACCGCAAGCTCTCCAAGATCCTGCAGGATGCCACCGCCATCTTTTGTGAAAAAGGCTACGAGCGTGCCTCCATGCGTGACTTGTCGCGGGCGAGCGGAATGTCGACGGCTGGTCTTTATCATTACTTCGAATCCAAGGACAAATTGCTTTACCTGATCCAGAAAGACCTGTTCACCGCGGTTATGGAGCAACTGGCGGAGCGCTTGCAGAATGTGTCCGATCCCGAGACTCGAATCCGTGTTTTCATCCTCAACCATGTGGAATACTTCCTGACCAAACCGAAGGCGATTAAAGTGCTCTCCCACGAGGACGATGTATTGCACGATAAGTTGGGTGCGGAGATTGCCGCCCTGAAACGCCAGTATTACCACCGCTGCAAAGAACTGATCGAAGCGTTGAAGAAAGAGAAAAGCCTCGAATTCAACTCGCGGACCGCCACCATGGGTCTGTTTGGCATGATCAATTGGCTGCATGCCTGGTATAACCCGCGGGTCGATAGCCTTCCCAGCAAACTGGCCGCCGATCTGAGCGAGATTTTCTTAGGGGGCATCTGCTATTCCGCCCGCCGCCTGCGCTAATCTGATAGCTTCTATAAGAATCCCACTATTTGTCGCGAAGGTATCTATGAACGAAACCAAGATCATCGCCGCCCTCCTCACTCTGGCAGTCAATATGAAACGGGAACGGAGCACCTCCAGGCAAGCAGGCCGCGAGGACTGGAGACTGGTTTTCGATGACTACCACACGTTTCTGAGCGCCTTGAACGAGCCCGCGGCCGAGTTGGGGCCTCGCTCTTAGAGGTTCGCAAGACGTGGCGTTCTCAGAACTCCAACCGGGCTTGAATCGCAATCATGCGTGGGCTGCTGTCGCCACCCAATCCGACTCCAAGCAGGCCGGTCGGAGGAGCGGTGGTGTACGTGAGAGAGCCGAACCCGGTCTGGGTAGAGGGTTTTCCCGGAATACCCGCCAGCACCATGCTCGGAAGGCCAAAGCTCGGATGGTTAAAGATGTTGAAGAACTGACCGTCCAGTCTCAGCTTCAGCCGCTCACTGACGGAAAACCATTTTGTGATGTAGAAGTCACTCCAGACAAAATGGGGGCCGCGCAAGGAGTTGCGGCCGAGATTGCCGAACTGGCAGTTTTGAGCGCTGTCGCCTCCATAACAGGCTCCTGTGCTGGGGTCAACCGTCGAAATGAACGCATTTGGATTCAGCCACTGGATGGTGCCGGGCTGCGTGACTCCCGGAATCGGATGATGTTCGTACAGGGGAACTCCGGGCACGACGCTCGCAAACTGCGGTCCAGAGCCCTGCACAATCCCGTTGCCATTCGCCGAATAGGGCGTGCTCAACACCGACAACGGCACGCCGCTGTGCCAGAACACCGTTCCGGAAACCTGCCAGCCGTTCGCCACGTAACCCAGGAAGCGATTCCGTGTCTTGACCGGCAACTCATACACATATTGAGCGGTCAGGTTGTGCCGTATGTCGTAGTCGCAGGAGCCGTGATCACGAGCCAGTTGTCCGGGCAGAGGTGAAAGAATTCCTCCCGCCGAGAAGTGAAGAAATCCGCCATTTGAAACCGTGTCCAGACAATGGCTCCACGTGTAGTTCATCTGACCTTGCAGCCCATGAGACATTCGTTTCATAGCGGTGAGTTGAAGCCCAGCGTAGTGACTGTTTGCACCCGTGGAGAACTGTGTGACCGCTCCAAAACGCGCATCCGTGGGTCGCATGTAAGGGAACGGTGCGAAGCAACCTGGGCAGACAGTTTGATAACCATTGGCCTGCGTCAAATATGGTTGGTTCACCGCACGCGTACCGACATACTGAGCTTGCAGGCTGGCTGTGGTCCCCAACTGATGTTCAATTCCCAAGCTCCACTCCATGAAATATGGAGCGTGCAGTTTTCCGCTGGGAACGGCGGTTATGGCGACTGGCGGAAGACAAGTGGCCGGATTCGCGTGGTGGGAAGCGCATGAAAGCTGCCCTCCGGGGAATCCCGCGGTGAATCTCTGATTCGCGGCGTTGGTCGCATCCACTGCGCTGTTGGGCACTCCAGGCGCAATCGCTGAGCCGCCCACGGTACCGAGCAGACCTCCCTGAAAGGTTCGCACGTAGGGTGGATTCGTGCCGACCAGATCGGCCACACTGCCGGGCAAGATATCGCTGAAGAGTCCGAAGCCGGTACGCAGCACAGTCTTCGGCTCCAACTGCCAGGCTACGGCAGTTCTCGGTTGCAGAATTGCAATCGGTGTGGATGAGAACAGGTTCCCCAGGTGACTGTGGATTACCGCGTTTAGCGGCTGATCTAGATCGTGGGGAATGGAGTAGAAAGAGCCGCCCAGCCGCCCAATGTGGCCATGCGGGTTGAGCGGATTGGAATTGAAGGTATCACGAATGCCAAACGTCCACGTGAGCTTTGGCGTGAGTTTCCATGTGTCTTGCGCATAGAAATCGAGATTCAGGAAATTGAACGGTTCGTTTACGGCGGTGGGGAAGGTCCTGGTTGCGCTGGATGCCACTCCGTAGATGAATTGGGGCAACGTTGTATATGTCACAGTCGGCACTGTGCCCTGACCGAAGTCGTAGTCATTCAAGCGGAAGATACGGGCGTTGGTCCCGAACCGCAGTTCGTGCGAACCCTGTCTCCATGCGAGATTGTCGTTGATGAAGAAGCGAGAGGCACGTCTCCCTTGAACCCAGGTATTGTCGAGGCCTCCGACCGTCGTGAAGGGAGCGTTGGCTCCGCTGCCTTGCAACACAATCGGGAAAGCGATGAGCGTCTTCTGGAGATCGGCAGGTCCGAACAGGCTTTCGTACCAGGAAAACGCCGGATTAAAGTAGTTCACCACTTTTTGCGAAAACACATGCGTATAACCGGCTGCGAACGAGTAAAGCGGCTGCGGAGATATG
This sequence comes from Terriglobales bacterium, assembly GCA_049582765.1. Taxonomy (GTDB): domain Bacteria; phylum Acidobacteriota; class Terriglobia; order Terriglobales; family Acidobacteriaceae; genus JBAUUQ01. The sequence continues at coordinate 52,898 of JBAUUQ010000016.1, read as the reverse complement.
GCGTCGAACAACGGGTTGATGGGGTCGGTATAGGCGGCTTGCAGACCGTCATCCACCTGGAAACGAAACCAGGCTGTGTCATCGGCGCCCATGTTGTAGTCGATGCGCGCCGTCTGCACCTGCTCATGATCGTCGCTCGAATGCGAAACGCTTTGCCGGTTGGCACATCCGTTGCCGTTCGGCGGGCTGCCGGAAGCGGCGGCTCCATCGGAACCGAAGGGACAGCCCAGCACTGTCAGAGGCGTTCCGGTGGTGTTTCCGTAAAGAGAGAACATATTCCGGTAGAACGGCACCAGTTGCGGCGCCGGAGCGTAGGTTGATCCGGTCACGGAGTCTGTACCGCCGAGCGGGAGCTGCTGTAACACGTATTGTTGAAATGCGCTGCTCGGTATGGTCACAGCGGTGACTATGGGCAGCGCTATCCGGACCCATTCGCTGTCGAAGAAGAAGAACAGCTTGTCGTGAATAATGGGCCCACCCAGGCTGCCGCCGAAATGATTCACATTGGAGCCCGGCTTGTGATTGCCCGGTGTGGCATTCGTAAAGTAATCCGCCGCGTTCAGGATCGAGCCATTCCAAAGCTCGTATAGATTCCCGTGGAACCGATTCGCGCCGGATTTGGTGACATAGTTCACCTGAGAAGCTCCGTAACGGCCTTGATCCACGGCATAGGAAAGAGTGTTGACTGTAACTTCGGAAATCGAATTGAGTCCCAGAACGAGATTGGTAGAAAGGCCGCTGTTGAGATTGGTGAGCGGATCGTTGGTCTCTAATCCATCGACGATGTAGCCATTGGAGAGAGCTGGCAGTCCGTTGAACTCCACATTGCCGTAGCCATTGGTGCCGCCGACAAAATCGTTGCCGCTGCCGGCGGTGTTGATGAGGGCGCCCGGAGCAAATTGCAGCGGATACGTCAGGTCTCCACCAGGATTCGGCAAATTTTCCAGTGCAGGCTCATTCAGCGTCGTGGATGTATTCGCATTCTCCGGATTGATGATCGGCGGTTCCCCATTTACTTCAACAGTCTGGTTCGACTGAGCCACCCGAAGCGTGAAATCGACGCTTTGCCTTTGGCCAAGACCCGAGAACACATCGTCATTCTGTTGCACTTCGAAGCCCTGCGCTTCCACCCTGACGGAGTAGCTGCCAGGTTTTAGCTGTGGAAAGCTAAAGCGGCCCGCATCGTCGCTTCTGACGCTGCGCTTCATGCCGGTATCGCGGTTGGTGATCGCAACTGTCGCACCGGGAACCACCGCCCCCGTCACATCCGTCACTTGGCCGACAATTGCGCTGGTGGTTTCGCCCTGGCCCAACGCCTGCACCGACAGGACCGCGCTGGCAGCCACCAGAAAAACAATGCGGAAAGTACATTTCATCTGAATAGTTCCTGCCCTCACCGGTGGTCCGAAGTAATTAACTGTAGATCATTCGTGATAGTTAACCACAGTTAATCAACAAAGTCGAGTACGGGAGGTGAATCGGCAGCAGGGACGCCGAGGCCAGTGCTTAGCGTCCGCTGAAAAGGACTCCTCAGGACCAGGAGATAGTTGCCGACTTTTCGGGGAGCCAGCCGGCCAAGCTTCGTTTTTGGCTTAAACTTTCGACCTAGGGTAGGGGTTTACAAAGCGGGTGGGCCGGCGCGTCTTCTTGGTGCACCCTGACCGTTGTCGGTATATACTTTCAAAGTTACTGTCCGTTTTGGCTCGTTTTTGGGGCGTTCCAGTCTGGCCCCCAGCCAGGCGACTCATGCACAAAGGGAATCCGCGGCCCGACCCCCCAGATCGGGCGAACTCGACAAACCGGCCCGGCGTTGGCGTTCCCGTGAAAGGCGACAGTTCTGGGTCTAACCCCCCGATTGACCCCGAAGCTACTCTGGTCGACTTTTCGGTGTCTTCCGATCCCGGGGCTACTCTCGTGGATGCCGACGCCACGTTAATCAGCCCGGCTCCCACACCTCGGTCCCCCACGCGCGCACCCGCCCGCCAGCAGATCAATGTCCCCGTCCTGGAAACCGGCGACGTGCTGGCTGACCGCTATGAGATCTTGCAACTCCTGGGCGAGGGAGGCATGGGCGCAGTGTACAAGGCCATGGACCGGGAACTGGACCGACCCGTAGCGCTGAAGCTTATCCGCCCAGAATTGGCGGCCAATCCCTCCATCCTGGCGCGATTCAAGCAAGAACTCCTGCTGGCCCATCAGGTAACGCACAAGAACGTCATCCGCATATACGACTTGGGCGACGCCGACGGGGTGAAGTTCATCACCATGGAGTTCGTGGAGGGCCAGGACCTACGATCGCTCATCCAGGAAAAGCAGAAGTTTTCCCCGGAAGAAGCGGTGGAGATCATGCAGCAGGTCTGCCGGGCCCTGGAAGCCGCGCATGGCGTCGGCGTGATCCACCGCGATCTGAAGCCGCAAAACATCATGCGCGATCATACCGGCCGCATCCTGGTGATGGACTTTGGGCTGGCGCGCACCATCGATGGCGGCGGCATGACTCAGACCGGAGCCCTGGTTGGCACCATGGATTACATGTCGCCGGAACAGGCGCTGGCCCAGGACCTGGATCAACGCTCCGATCTTTTCACCGTAGGGTTGATCTTTTACGAACTCCTTACCGGCAAAATGCCGTTCAAGGCCGACAGCGTTCTTGCCAGCTTGATCAAGCGCACCCAGGAACGCGCCAGCCCGGTCTCCGACCACGATCATTCGATTCCTGGTCCGCTAAGCAACATCGTGAGCAGGTGTCTGGAACGCGACCCCGTCCAGCGCTACCAGAGCGCATCCGAAATGCTGCGGGATCTTGACGCATGGCAAGGCAACCGCGCCGCCGCCACGTTGGGTTTTCAGCCGGCGGTCAAGCCCTGGGGACAGACGGTGCCATGGCCGCTTTTAGGCGGCACCTTGGCTGCCGTTGTCCTGGCCATCGTCGGATTCGCTTTTCGCGGCAAGCTTCTGGCGCCGGCCGCAAAGAAAGTTTCGGCCCCCGCTTTGTCTTTGGCAGTGATCCCGTTTCGCAACGCTTCTGGCGATGCATCCTGGGACTGGCTGGGACCGAGTCTGGCCGACATGTTGAGCACCGATGTCGGACAGTCTTCGCACCTGCGCGCCGTCTCCCCGGACCGTCTGCAGCAGGTATTCCACGACTTGCGGATCGCTCCCAACTCTGTGGTGGATTCATCGACCGTGAGCCGCATCGCCGAATTCACCAACGCCGATACGCTAGTCTGGGGCCAATACGCCAGATTCGGCGGCCAGATACGCATCGACGCCACTCTGCAAGATCTCAAGCATGATCGCAGCGTCCCCATCAAAATCGAGGCGGTCGATGAAAAGGATATTCCTGGTGCCGTCGACCGCCTGGCCACTTCGATCCGCAACAATCTGGCGTTTTCGCCGGACGTAATTAAAGAGCTCAAGGCCAGCTCTTTTCAGCCATCCTCAAGGTCCGTGCCCGCTCTCCGCGAGTTTAGCCAGGGCGTCCAATTGTTGCGTGACGGCAAGAACCTGGACGCCGTCAAGATGTTCCAGAGCGCTACCCAGGAGGATCCGCAGTTTGCTCTCGCCTATTCTCGGCTGGCCGAGTCCGACTCGGCCCTCGGGTATGACGCCCAGGCGGAACAGAATTCCCGAAAAGCTCTAGACCTCAGCCTTCAGCTTCCTTTGGCGGAAAAATATCTGATCGAAGCCAACCACGCGCACATCATGAAGGACAATCCAAAAGCCATCGCGGCTTACGAAAATCTGGCTAAGACCTTCCCTGATAACACGGACGTGGAGTACGCGCTGGGCAGCCTCTACGCAGACAATGGCGACTTCGACAAGGCTCGCGCAGAGTTTGAGGGCCTTCTGAATGTCGATCCCAAGAACATCCGAGCACTCTGGCAGATTGGGAGCGTGGAATACCAGCAGGGGAACCCCCAAGAGGCCTTGGAGCCACTCAATAAAGGGTTGAGCCTGGCTGTCCAGTTCGACAACCCGGAGCAGAAGGCCTTGATCCTGCAAGCACTGGGCATTTCTTATCGTCTGATGGACAAGCCGGATGAGGCCATCAAAAGCATCCAGGATTCCATGGAAATCACCCGCAAGCTGGGGATGAAGCGCCTGCTGGCGAACAGCCTTTCTGAGTTGGCCCTGGATCAGATCACCATAGGGAAACCGGACGCAGCAATGGCCAGTTACAATCAGGCCTTGCAAATCCTGCACGAGATCGGGGTCAAGAAAGATTACGGTGACATCCTGATCAATCGTGGCTTGCTGTACAACACGCGCGGCGACTACGACAAGGCGCTTCAGGACTATAAGGATGCATTGCAAATTCAGCGCGACGCCAACGACATCAACTACCAGGCGTTGTGTCTAAGCAATATTGGCATCGTCTATTACCAGAAAAACGATATGGACAATGCCCTCATTTATTATCAGCAATCCCTTCAGTTGCGGCAGCAACTGAACCAACCGGTGTACCTTGCGGAGACGCTTAGCGCGCTCGCCGAAGTGCGCACCGCGATGGGAGATTACGATCAGGCCCTCGCGAACCTGATGAATGCACTCGATGTCTCCCGCAAAGTAAATGACACCAAGGGTGCCGCAGGTGTCTCCGAATCCATTGGCAAGGTTTTGATGTACCAGGGGCGCATGGGAGGTGCCATCAGCGCCATGCAGGATTCCGTCAACGGACTGCGCTCCACGAGCAACAAGAGCTTCGAGTTGGCGGGCTCCTTGAATGACCTGGCTGACGCTCTGGCCCTGGCCGGTCGCGGCGACGAATCTGGCAAGCTTCTGGAAGAGGCGACCAACCTGGCGGCTGAACTCAAGAACGAAAGCGTTCACAGTGCGATTCTGAACACGCAGGGAGACATGGCGTTTTATCGCGGTGACTACAAGGCAGCGCACAACGCTTATGATCGGGCTGCCGCTGCCGCCGCCAAAACGAAGGACCGCGAGAATGCCTTGATTGCCAGGATGAATCTAGCGCGCGTAGCCATCGCCGACGGACACTCGCAATCCGCTGTCAATGAGTTGCGTGCGGCGATCCAGCAGGCCGACAATCTGCACCTAAAATATTATTCTTTGCGCGGCTCGGTCGATCTGGCGGAAGGTACGATCAACAACAAGGATTATGGCCACGCGCGTCAGGAACTGGAGGATGCTCTGAGCAGCAGCGAGAAACTTGGCCTGCGCCTGGAAACCGCCCGAATTCAATACTTCTTAGGGGAAGCCATTCGACTTGGTGGAAATCCCAGTGAAGCGACCCTGCACTACCAGTCGGCGAGTAACCTGCTGGAAGAACTCAAGAAAGATCCTGGTGCGGAGCACCTGCTGGAGCGCTCGGACCTCCGCACGATGTCTGCTGAAGCCGTCCGCCTTGCCGTTGCCGCGAAATAGGCCTTTGGCGAATTCCCGAGCTACAAGCGGAACTCTCTAGCGAGCCTGGCTTCCATGTTACAGCGAAGGAGAAAACCCCGGTGCCGCCTCCCTTGCGGAAGAAAGACACCGGAGTTGATCTCTAATCTTCTCGACCTCGATCCAATCCTACTTGCTCACCGTAAATGTTTGTTTCACGGAATTGTCAGAGGACTTGGGATCGTTGGCGGACGACACCGTGCTCACCGCGCTGAAATTGGTGCCTACCGTGGCCGTTGACGACACCGGGATGCTGACCTTAACCACCACCCCTTGCAGCTTCAATACGCTCGCCACCTGCCCGACGTTGCAGGTGATGGTCAAGCCGCTGACGCTACAAGCCACCGGGGAACTTGGGTTCGTGCCACATCCTGACAAACTGCACGGCCCCACCCAGTAGGTGGCGCTCAGATTGCCGTTCAGAACGTTCGCGGGCACCGTGAACTGTGAAGTGATAACCACGTTGTACGCCGTGGATGCACTGAGATCGAGTGCGAACGGGTAGTCATAACCAGTCGTGCCTCGTTTAATGTTGCCCGGTACGTTACCCGCCGCCGGCGGGATGGCGCCGATGGCTACATCCGCCGACGGAGCAACGACGGTGTAGGAGACTTGCGCAGAGGAAGAAACATTCCCCGCGCAGTCCGTCGAAGTGACGTTAAAGACGTGGGGCCCGATTTGAGAAGCGGAAGTGTTAACTGCGGAAGCGAAACTGTAGTTGGAAGATCCGAGCCCGGGAGCCATGGGACACGCGGGGACAACAGCCTGGCCCGCGCAGGCGCTGACACCGGAACCGGTATCGGCACATTTGTAGGTGATTGAGGCGTTGCTCTGACCGACGTTGAACGTATTGCCGACCGGGTAACTTACCGCAATGGTCGGAGGTACCATGTCGATCGGGGTCGGGTAGGGTCCCTGAGGATCCGAGGAATTTCCCGCGAGATCATGGACCACCTGCTGCGGGATTGCCGCGCTCGCATAACCCGAGGCGACATTGGGATAGATGGGCCCAACCGACCCGCTCAAACTTCCCTGAAGCACGGGCGTGGTCAAGCCAGGGAAGACAGACGGGTTGGCAGTGCCAGCCACTGGAGATCCGGGCGCGAAGCCGGAAAAGTCGTCATCTTCCGAGCAGGTCATACTGATATTCGCGGTCGTGTACCACCCGTTGGTACCGTTGGGCGCAGGCGGAGCAGGACAGCTCAGAGTCGGTGCCACGGTGTCGATACCCACCGAAGTTACCGGGAAGGAGGCCCAGTTGGCGGTCGGATTGGTAAGCGCACCGCCCTGCGGGTTGAAGATCAGCTCTTCGGTGTAGGCGCAGTCCGTCGTGAAATAGTGCAGGTTGTAGACGCCCTCGGCCGGAGAGAAGCTGCCGTATGAAGTAAACGAAGTGGGCGTTTCGCTGGAAGGGCAGATGGGTGCCACCAGGTTTTGATTCACGCCGGTGTTGTAATTCGTAAGGTCAGTCGCCACCGGATAAGTCGGATCCGGGAGAGGCGCGCTGACCGGTGAGAGACCATACGTGAGGCTGTATGGCGGAGCATAGAGGATCCCGTTCGCCGCCGGAATGTTCCCCGAATTCGGATAGCTCGCCTGATTAGAAACAAAGGTGGCGTTAATGGTCGCGGAATTGATCCAGCCGCTGGCGTTTTGGCCGGCGATGGCTGTCTGAGTGCTGGGCAGGGGCATGTTTACTACCGGGATGAACAGCGAGTTTTTCCCATTGGTGGCGCCACCGGCCAATCCGTCCGCTGCTCCTTCGAACTGGGTCAGGGTGTTGAGCGGACAGAGATCGCCCGTCAAGTTACCGGTTAACGAGCAATTCCCCGGCGAGTATGTGGGCGGACTGAACGGCGTCGCGGTATCAGGCTCGAGCGGCGTGCATGGCGCGCTGTTCGGGGAACCCGGAGTGCACAGCCAGTTGTCGCTTCCCATCAACAGGCCAGGTCCGGTACCAGACGCGCAACTACCGCCGCTTGGCAGCACATTACTGCAAGCGTTTGGCGATGAATTGTAGAGGAAGTTGACTCCATTCACCGGTGCGTCCGGCGAAGCAAATTGCACGACATCAAACAGATTTCGCAGGGTGCTCGGTGTTGGGGCGCAGTTATCCCCGGTTGTGGTCGTGACGCCCGTGTTTGGATCCGTAAATTGGCATTGAACCAGATAGCCTTTGCACATGGCTTGGCCGAGGTCATCCACTTCGCCGGTTAATCTGAGGCAAACCGCGGGTGCGGCCGAGGTGCCAGCGACTAGCTGAGAGAAAAGCGATTGGGGCACGCCAATGTCGGTGATGACTGGCGTTGTTCCCGACGGTATCGTCACAGTTCCCGCCTGCACCGCGTTAGCGACGCTGGTGTTGTAGGAGATGTTCTGGCCAGGCCCGGCGTCGAACGTAATGGTTTGGGTCTGCGAGGAAACGTTATCCGGCGTAATGGCGTTTCCGGTACTACTGCCGCCAGGTGTGATTCCCGCCAAGCTGCAGTTGGTCTTGAGAAAGAGCGTGGAGTTGGTGTAGACGTACCCCTGGTCAAGGGCGATGAATGAAGCCTGCACAGTACCACTTGAGAGGAAAGAGCTGACATCAATCGGTGGGAGACCGCCAGCGTTGTTTGGGTTCCCAGGTTGTATGGCCAGTACGTTATTACCCGGATTCGCAAGCGTATCAGGATCGAGTCCGTTCAAACCGAAGTTTGTAGCAGCCGGAACCTGGTAGTTCGAACTGAAGCAATCGTTGTAATTGAGACCGTTTTCGGGGTTGGTGTCAAATGGCCCGCCAGCGCAAACATTTCCGGGAGGATTATTGCCGCTGGTAACCGGTATGCCACCGATAGCCAATGTGACGTAGTTGTCTACAAGGACGTAGCCCAAACCGTCTGGACTGCTCGAGAGTGTTCCCGTGGGGGTGGCCGGACAGCTTAACTTCAGCGGCGCATTTGCAATCGGGTACAAGTTATCGAAACTGGCCGTGCTGGGAGATAGCGTGACATTGGTTTCGCTGAATAGCCCGATCGCCCCAAAGGCTCCACTCAATGGCACAACGAAATTATCGAAGCCGGTGGCGGAAATGGTCAGAGTGCCGGTTTGCAGGGTTGTCGAGCTCGAAGCGAACGTGACGAAGACCTGGCAAGTCGTCGGAGCCGTGAGCGTGTTTTGGCAGGAAGTGCCGGTGACCGCGAACGGCGATCCGGCAGTGACCCCTGTAAAAGTCACGGATCCGCTCCCATTGATGCTGACGGTGACCGTCTGAGCCGCACTCAACGCAGGCGACGTTCCCGTGGGAATACCAAATGACAGACTGGCCGGCGAAACTGAAATGCTGGCACCCTGTGCCAGCGAGTCTTGAGGAGCAAGACCGAGGACCAGAAGGACGAGGACGAGAGAGATCATCAAGTGGGAATTGATTGGGAGCGATTTCATCGTGAACCTTTCTAGGAGAATCAGAAATCTGAACTCGACATCAAGAGATCGTCACGGGAGATCATTAGCTGACCCGGGCCGCGCCATAGCAGTGATTTGCTGGAACCACGCAAGAGCTTTCCTCCACAGGGAAACGTGAAAATTCGGGACAGTCCGGTCAGCGAGGTTGCGGACGCTCTCGGACGATGGGGGGAAACAATATCCAGCGCGCGCCAGACTATCTAGATTGGCGATTCTGCGCTTCCAGAATGCGTCTGTCAACAAGAATTGCTGGCTCGACCTCAGTTTTGGTGCTTTGAGCCTTCGATGCCACAAGAGAAAGTCTCAGCTTGCTGGCAACCCGTCACAGGAGTCAGCAAGTTTTTTCACCATATGTGCAACGGTTTGCTTTCCACTTACCCCGGAAGGCCCAAGTGCGAAAGCGATCTTGCTTAGTTTGCGAGTGCGAGCGGGGCCGCTGCACTCGCCTTTTGCCCCGCCACCCATTCGCGGATGCGGGTCGACAGAACATCCAGCGGTAGAGCACCGGCGCCTAGCACCTCGTCATGAAAATCGCTCAGGTTGAACTTGTTGCCCAACTGGTCCTCGGCGTACTGCCGCAACTTAAGAATCTCGAGTTGCCCGATCTTGTAGCCCAGCGCCTGGGCAGGCCACGCCATGTAGCGGTCGGTCTCGCTTTGCACTTCGGCCTCATCGATCGCAGAGTGGTCGTGAAAGAAGTCAACCACCTGCTGCCGCGTCTAGTGTTTGTAATGGAAGCCGGTGTCGACGACCAAGCGGATGGCGCGCAGCATATCGTCTTGCAGGTGACCGTAATAGCTGTAAGGATCCTGGAAAAATCCGACTTCCTCGCCCAGGCGCTCAGCGTAAAGCGCCCAACCTTCGGTGTAGGCAGTGTAGTACTCATTCTGGCGGAAAGGAGGAAGCTGCGGCAATTCCTGGGCAATGGCGATCTGCATGTGATGGCCGGGAATGCCTTCGTGGTACGCCGTGGTTTCGAAGTCGAGAGTCGTGCCCTTCTCGAAGTCGCCGGTGTTCACCATGACGTGGGCCGGGCGCGACCCATCCTGAGCAGCCGGCACGTAGTGAGTAGAGGCTTCCTTCTCGTGGAACTCCTCGATGGACATCACTTCCAGCCTGGCTTTCGGAAGGCGGCCGAACATGGTGGGCAGCTTCCCGTACATCTGATCGATGTATTTTCGGTACAGATCGAGAATTTCCTCCCGCGAGTGAACATGCACCTTGGGATTTGCCGGCAGAGACGCGGCTGAAGCTTTTGAGGTCCTTAAAGCCAAGCTGATTGACCACCTGCAACATGCGGCTCTCGATCTCCTTGACCTGCGCCAGGCCGATCTGATGAATCTCTTCCGGAGTGAGATCGGTGGTGGTACTCTTTTTTACCCGGAACGCGTACCGTGCAGAGCCGTCGGGAAGCGACCAGACTCCAGGCTCGGAGCGGCCCTTGGGAGCGTATTCGTCGCGGACAAAAGCGGTGAACTTCAGGTAGGCAGGCAACACCGATTCGCGGATGGCCACCAGGCCCTGCTCGCGCAAACGCTTCTGGTCGGCGTCCGAAATGCTCGCGGGAAACTTGGCGAAGGGTTGTGCGAACGGCGAGTCTTCCGGTGACTTGCCGGCAATATTACTGGACTGTTCGACAACCTTTTCGAGCAGTAGCCGCGGCGGCATCAGGCCGTCGGCCATGCCTTTGCGCATCTGGATAACCGTCTGGTCGAAAGCGCGGGGAATCTGTCGCAGGCGCGAGATGTAGTCTTCGTAGTCTTTGACATCCTGGAAAGAGAGGATGCTCACCAGTTGTGGAAGGTCGATATGAATGCCATCGGTCTGAGACACGGGCATTTCCCAGTTCTTGAAGCGCGCGCCTTCCAGCTGCATTTTCAGATCGCGGACCATGAGGGCTTTGTTCAGCGCTTCCTGCTCGGGAAATCCGCTGGTATCGACGGCTTCGAAACGGGCCAGATCCAGCTTGGTCCGCTCCAAGTCGTCGTCGATGGCTTTCTGGGAGAAATCGTCCAGCTTGTCGTTCCATCGCTTGTCGCCCAGGATGGAGGCGTAAATCGGGCTGGTACGCAGGGTATATTCCCAGCGCTCAGCCAGCAGATCGTTGAGCGCCTTGCGACGCGCATCGATGTCAGATTGCGGCAAGGCGAAGGCAAGGGCCGACACAGACATCAGCAAAGCAGACATGACGAAAGAGCGCATAGATTCAGGAGGCCTTTGGCAAAGTTGAAAATGCTGGCAAAGTGATTCTTACAATAAACAATTTTCCGACAGTCGTCGAACGCGCTGCGGAAGAGCTCACAGCGGCAAGAGTCTTCATCACCCTCCTGATCCAGGATCCATCCTTTAGCGGTTTTGTCTAGACCTGAAGCACGTCGCCTTCACGAGCAACCATCAAGTACAACACGGGATTAACGAAGAATCCGATGAAAAGCCGCGAGATAAGACCAGCGACGATGACTATGGCAAACGGCCTTTGCGTATCCGACCCGATGCCGGTGGAAAGCGCGGCAGGCAGCAATCCCAGGCAGGCAACCAGAGCCGTCATCATAATCGGACGGAGCCGCAAGAGCGAAGCTTCCCGCGTGGCCGTGGGGATATCCATTCCCTCCTGACGCAGCTTATTGATGTAGGAGACCAGAATGACGGCCGTCTCCACCGAAACTCCGAGCAACGCCAGAAGACCCAGTACGGAGGAAACGCTGAAAGGAGTGTGCGTGAGCTTCAACGCAACCAGCGCGCCTACCGGTTCAGTCATGATGACACCCAGCGCTATAGTGACGGGGAACTTGAAATTGCCGTAGAGCGCGAACAAGATCATGAAAATCAGCACTACGGCAAGCGGGCCAATGAAGTTCATCTGCGAGCGGGCCTCGAGAAACTGGCTATACTCGCCGCCCCAAGCCATGGTGTAACCCTGGGGCAGGGTCACGGCTTTCTTGACTGCAGCCTGGCCGTCTCGCACCGCCCTTTCCAGGTCGCGCCCTTCAATGCTGTACTGCACCCCGATGTAACGTGAATTGTTTTCACGATAAATGAACGAGGCACCATTTCCCTGGCTGATATTAGCAAGCTGACTGAGCGGAATCTGCTGTCCGTCGGGTGTGCCCACCAGCAGATTGCCGATCTCATGCGCGCTGCTGCGGAATTGAGGTTGCATGCGGACAACCAGATCGAACAGCTTCTCGCCCTGAATGACTTGGGTGACTGCCTCCCCGCCCACGGCCGCTGAAATCACGGCTTCCACATCGGCAACGTTGATCCCGTAGCGCGCGATCTTGTCGCGATCAACATCAACCAGCAGGCTGGGCTGTCCAAGTTCTCGCACTACCGTGAGTTCGGTGAACCCGGGCACCTTGGCGAGCGTGTTCTTGATCTGGATCGCTTTGTCCTGCAGCACGTTCAGATCATCGCCATATATCTTGACCGCCAAAGAACTCTTGAGGCCGGTCAGCGCTTCATCCACGGCATCCTCAGCGGGTTGGGTATAGTTGAAAATGATCCCGGGAAAGGCGCTGAGCCGCTGGTTGATCGATTCGATCAGCTGTTTTTTCTCGCTGATCTCACCGGTCCAGGCTTTGTCTTTGTACGGCTTGAGGCCAACATAGAACTCGCAGTTGAAAAACCCCGTGGGATCAGTGCCGTCGTCGGGCCGTCCTAATTCTGAACCGACCACCGTGACCTGCGGATAAGACATCAGAATGTCGCGGATCTGAGGAGAAATGCTGCTGGCCTCCTCGAAGGAAATGGTATACGGCATGGTAGCCCGCACCCAGAGCGCGCCTTCATCGAGGTGAGGCATGAACTCGCCGCCAATGAAGGGCACCAGCAGCAAGGTCGCCCCGAAGATCAGAGTCGCGATCAGGATCGTGGTTTTGGGCCTGGCGATCGCCCAATCCAGCTGAACCGCGTATTTCCGCTTCATCCATTCAAAGGGGCGATTGGGTTTTTCTCGCACACCCTTTTTGAACCAGTATGAAGCAAGCACCGGGATCAGCGTAAGCGTCAGGATGAGCGCACCGACCAGTGCGAACGACATGGTCTCCGCCATGGGGTGAAACAGCTTCCCCGAGGGTCCGCTCAACGCATAAATCGGCAGGTAACCAGCCAGAATGACGGCGACAGAATAGAAGATCGGCCGATCCACATCCTTGGCGGCGGCAAGAATCACTTCGTTCAATTGGTACTGCTGTCCCTCCCGCAGCGCCAGTTCGCGATAAATGTTTTCGATCATCACCACGGTGCCATCGATGACAATTCCGAAATCGATCGCGCCAATGGAAAGCAAATTCGCAGCTACGTCGTGCGCGTGGAGCACGATGAAGGCAAATAACAGCGACAGTGGAATGGTGAGGGCAACAATGACGGCAGCGCGGAAGCTGACCAGGAAGAAAATCAGAACTACTAAAACCAGTACCATGCCGCGAAGCAGGTTCGCTTCCACCGTGTCCGTAGTCAGGTCCACCAGCTCGCTGCGATCGTAAAACGGGTGAACTTTGACGTCGGGCGGCAAGACGTGGCGGTTCAGCTCCTCGGTTTTTGCTTCCACTCCCTTCAGGACATTCTGCGTCTGCTCTCCCCGTAGCATGAGAATGACGCCTTCGACCGCATCGTCATTTTTCTGGAAACCGAATTCGCCCAGGCGTGGCGCATGGCCGATGGTTACGTCTCCGACATCGCGCACCCGGATGGGCACGCCCTTGTTGGCGCCAACCACGATGTTGCCAATGTCGTCAGTGTTGCGCACCAGTCCTATGCCGCGAACATAGTAGAACTGTCCGCCTTGAGAATAGAATCCGCCGCCGGCATTCGAGTTGTTAGCCGCCAGGGCAGCAGTAACTTGTGGAATGGTCAGGTGGTACCCGTAGATACGTGCGGGATCGAGCAGCACCTGGTATTGCATTACAGTTCCGCCGAATCCCGAGTCGTCGGCAACACCGTGAACCGACCGGTAAGCCCGTTCCACCACCCAATCTTCTATCGTCTTTAACTCTTGCGGTGAGCGGTCGGGACTCTCCAGCACATAGCGATACACCAGGCCGCTGGGACTGAAGAGGGGCGCAAGGCTCGGGGTCACTCCCGCCGGCAGGGTGGCTTGCGCCAGCCTTTCAAACACGATTTGCCGCGCAAAATAACTGTCGGTACTTTCTTCGAAGGTGAGGATTACATCCGACAAACCGTAGAGCGAGATGGAACGCATCACCGCCAGGCGGGGAACGCCGTTCATCTCGAGTTCAAGCGGGAGCGTAACTAATCGTTCGATCTCTTCTGCGGCGTGGTCCGGCCACTGGCTGATGATTTCGACCTGCGGAGGTGAGAGGTCAGGATAGGCATCCACCGGCATGCGCTGAAAAGACAGGATCCCCCCGACCGTGATGAACGCGGTCAGCATCAGTACGAGGAACCTTTGCCGCAGCGCTGCTTGGACTATTCGGTGGATCATTCAGTTGAGGTAGAGACTATCCTTGCTAGAGTTTTCGACATGCCCTTTCAATCGCAACCTGCTTAGCCAGGAGCATTCAGGACACCGCAGAATTGGCTATGTTGGGAAGGGCACGACTTCGAGTTGTGCCGGTGGCAGCGCAAAAATCGAGTGAACTCGCGCCCTTCCCGTACAAAATCTTCAATCCCGATCTCAACCACCTCGAATCGGCTCCTAGCGCTGCAACGAATTCGCAAACTGCACGAACAGGCTGCCATTTCCAATCACCTGGTCGCCAGCTTTCAACCCGGCAGTAATCTGCGTCAGTCCATTCAAGCTTTCACCGACGGAAACCGGGCGTCTGCCAAACTGGTTCGAAGCAGCTGCGGCATAAACAAAGGGCTGGTTCTCACTGTCGCGCAGGACCGCGGCATCCGGAAGCGCGATGGCGCTGGGGATCGTGCCCGCATCGACGGTTGCAACCACATACATATCTTTCTTCAGCTTGTCGCCGGGATTACTGGTCTCAATGCGCGCCTGCAGCGTTCGCGTATTGGGGTCCAGCGAGGCCGCGACGTAAGAAATGCGCCCGTGGAAGTCTTCCGGATATGTATCCGTCTGAATGGTGACCGTGTCCCCCACCCGCACGTAGGGTAGGTCCTTCTGGTAAACATTAACCAGGACCCAGACATTGCTGGTATCCGAGATCATGAAACATTGGGTGGTACCAGGCTGAACGAACTGCCCCGCTGAGACATCCTGCTCGACGACCAGGCCGCTAATCGGCGCCTTCACCGGAACCTCAAAGGAAGGAGGAGCTTGCACCAGGGTGTCGGGATCAGTAATTCCCAGCACTTTCAATGCGGCTTGGGAGGCAGCCAAATCACCCCCCGCCTGCACCTCAGCCGACTGCGCCTGCTCCAAGTTCTGTTCGGCGATTGCGTGATGCTGGTACAAATCCCGGGCCCGGGCGTCGGCCTTTTGTGCCAGGGCGTAGGCATCCTTAGCCTTCAAGTAGTTGGTGCGCAACTGCGAATAATCCGGACTGGCCACGTACAACATGGGCTCGCCCTGGAGCACTTTCTGTCCGGGCACGACCACCACCCTGCTGACCGGTCCGCTCACCTGCGTAATGACTGGCGTGGTACGAAAACTGTTGTACGCCACCGCCCCGGTGAGCCGGAGGGATCGAGTCAGCGTTGTAGGCCGCACGGTCAGCACCTGCACATGCGACATCTGGTTCTGCGGGATGGTAAACAGTTCGGGATCGTTTGGATTTTTGGTGCCGTTCGGGGCATTCGATCCTGGTCCTTCACAGCCCGCCAACAGCAGCAGGATCGCGGATGCCGCTGCCACCTTAATCCACCGTTCCCACGCTTTGCCGGGTGCTCTCATGGCAGGTTCCTCGTTCCTACGGTTGCTTTCAACTGCTCCAATGCAGTCATATACGAAGCCAGCGCCTGGCGATAAGCCAGCTGAATCGACCGGTAGCTGCGCTCGGCATCGAGAAAATCCAACAAGCTGGCGGCGCCGCGTTTATACGCATACTCGCTGATATCGCGCGAATCCTGTGCTTGCTTGAGATACCCGGAAGTGTAGAGTTGCACCACTTCATCGTTGCTCCTGACCGCCTCATAGGCATTGGCAACATCGGAGAGAACTGTATCGCTCGCCGCCTGCTGCAACTCCTGTGCCTGGGTGAGCGCATAATTGGTGCGGGCGATCTCTCCCTGATTGCGGTTGAATATCGGCAAATCGAAATTCACAAAGATCGAGGCCGTACTCTCGCCGGCCACATGGGAAAAGTCATAGGCGCCATTTACGTCCACCTTGGCATTGGCTTTGGCCAGTAAGATTTGGCTTTGTGCGGCCGTGATCCCCAACTCCGCGGCGTGGAAGTCAGGGCGCTGGCGCAGTGCCTTGGCCTGCAAGTCGTCCAAGCTTAGCTTGAGTGGCTGATATTCCAGATCGCCGATCACGTCAAACTGGGCCGGCACCGCGTTGTAGCCCAAGATCTCGCGCAGTCCGACCAGCGCCTGCGCTTTCGCCAGGCGAGCGGAAGACAAGTCGGTCTGGAACTGCAGAAGCTGCAGCTTGATCTTTAGATAATCGCCCTCCCCGATATATCCCGACTTGAATTGCGCCTCACCGATATCGACCGTCTGCTGGAAGCTTTGCAAATCCTGCTGCGCGAACTGAAGAGTGGACTCCGCCAGCAAAACGCTGACAAACTGCTGTCCCACGCTGAACCCCAGGGTTCGCTCGGCATCGACGATTTGAGCACGAGTGACGGCCGTCTGGTCGCGAGCCGCCTGCAGGCGTCGCTGCCGTTTGTGGCCGCGTTCGAACAGGTATCCGATGCCAAGATCGAACTGCTGGGTTTCGTTCAGGTTGTCCCCGGAAAAATCCTGTGGACTAAAGAAGGGGATGAACTGCGTATCCGCCGCCAAAGTCGGATTGGGGCGCAGATTGGCGGTGATCTCCTGGGCCTGACTCTGAAGAATCAGGGTTCGCTCGGCCCGGATGGAAGGGCTATGTGCCAGCGCCAGATCGATGGCCTGATCAAGCGTGATCAGCGTCGTATTTTGCCCCACACCTTTCCCCGCAAGCAGCAAGAAGAACATCGCAGCCGCGGCGAACATCCGAGCGTACCTGGAGCGCATAAGGGTTGAGATCACAGCGCGCTGACTTGCCGCGCCACCGATCTCGCACGGATGCTCGAACCTAACAGGCACTACGCCAAGCTCCGTCGTCCGTATCATCCTCCTGTATCTAAGACTGGGGCTCAGGGCTGAATGGATGTATTGTAATTTACAGCAATTACGGACGTGCCATACTGGGGACGTTCTCCCCTGAGCGACCCGAGACACAGGTAACAGATCGTACCGGACACATAGGTTACACTTTTTCCTTTTCTAGGGAGGAAGTGATGCCGTGGAAGGAGTGTTTGGTGATGGATGAACGACTGCAGTTTGTGGCTCGCCGGTTAGCGGGCGAAGGCATGGCGGAACTGTGCCGGGAGTTCGGGATCTCTCGCAAGACCGGTTACAAGACCTTCGATCATTATCAGGAATGCGGAGTGCATGGGCTGACCGATAGAAGCCGCCGTCCCTATCGCTATGCCCATCAACTTCCCTTTCAGGTGGAGAACTTCATCTTGAACGTGAAGCACGAGCACCCCAGTTGGGGCGCTCGTAAAATCCGCGAGCGCTTGGGCCGCCGCTTCTCCGACATCAAGATCCCGGCCAAAAGCACCATCCATGCCGTGCTCGATCGCCACGGACTGGTAGAGCGCCGCGGCCGCTCGCGTCCCCGCGCCAGGGAACAGTCTTGTCGTTAGGCCAGCATCCCAACCAACTCTGGTGCACCGATTACAAGGGAGAGTTCTTGCTGGGCAATCGCCAGTACGGTTCCCACCAGCATATTCAGTGAGAACGGGGCAGCAGCGCGGGGAGCGGTCTTGCTTGACTCGAGAACAAAATCCTGTACCACTACCTGCCCCCTGGGGCCGAGTGCGCTGTAGGCCCGTTCGAATAACTCGCGGTTCTCCGCGGGAGAGAACATATGACAAAATTGCGGAGGCCAGGATCAGGTCGTAATTCTCTCCCAATGGGTCGCGCAGCATGTCGCCCACCCGCGTGGTGATGCGATCAGCAAGCCCGGCTGTCCCGATGTTTTCCTGAGCCAGAGGAACGACATCGACCCTGTCCAGAATTTCCGACTGCAGCCCCGGTATGGCCCGCGCGAAAGCAATGGAGTATGCTCCCGATCCACCGCCCAGGTCCAACATGCGCTTAATCCCGTTAATGCCTACAGCTTTCACGACGGCCCCGGTCCGCTCCTTGGCATTGCGGTCCATAGCTGCAATGAAAGCCTTCACCCAATTGTCTTCATTCCCTCGGGTCTCGACCGACGTCCCCAGCGCGCACGCAATCTGTCAATGTGGACCAACGCCGCCACAGGTGAGCGGTATGGATAAGGCCACCGCGGGCGTTGTCGCATGGGCCCTCAGAGAAGAAGCGTGCACTTGCGGGAGTGTTGAAAAATCTGCCATCGCTCTTGTCAAGCAGCTGCAGACTCACCAGCGCATTCAGCAGCATCTCGGTTGCTCGTGAGTCAGTGTGAATTTTCTCCGCCACCTGCTCCGGTGAAGAACTACCGGCAACGGCTGTGAATACGTCAAGCTCGAGCGCAGTGAGCACCGCCCGGCTGGGCATGAAAGCTCGAATCATCTCGTTAAGGTGTTCGGGAAGAATGCCAGCTTCATCTCGGGCCTTTAGCATGGCGCGATAGTGGTCGCGATGCTCAGTCGCTTCCGCTTTCATTGCCTGCGAATCGCTCCAAGCGAGACGCGATACCACCTTTCCTGACCTCAGGTGTCGGAAACCACCAGATCAAATGAGACACACAATACCCTTTTTCCCCTCATGCAGCACCTCCTTGCTCACTTTGCTAATTCGAAGTTTCGCGTTGCACAAATCGTCCCACCGCTAGGATCAAGCTTTTTCACGCGACTGGACCTGGCGACTGCTCCTCAGTGGTCGCCGTCTGGATGTCAGACAACTGTTGTTTTCGGTGCAAGAAGAAATATGCGGCCAGCAGGGTTACCATGAGCAAGCCGATCACTACCATCAAAATGGCAAAGTGTCCCAGCGTGCGAACTGAAGCCAGAGCCTCCCGTTCGTCCTGGCTTACCATGACAAACCAGGCCAAATTGGGGGAGAGTTGTTTTAGGCCTGTCTCGGCGAAACCCACAATCCGGTTTCCGCCCCTCATCGAGGCCCTAAGATATCCGGCCTGGCGGCCTTGCAGGGTGCCGAGTGCATCCCGCACCGCCGCGTACTCATCCGACTTCAACCTTATGGAGGGGGAGACGTTGGGAGCGCTGATTACGGTGCCATCCTCGCTGACGAGAATGGTTCGCGCGGAGTTGCCGACCTGCGCCTGGGTCAAACGCGAAAAGAGACTGGAGACATCGATTAGCGCGCTGGCCGCGCCGATGAATCTCCGCGATCCTTTGCCGAATATCGGGAAACCGATTCGGAAGTAATCAGCCCTGCTATCCTCGTCGTAAAGGACTTCGGAGACATAGATACCACCTCTCCCCTGCGCAGAAACCGCCTGCCAATACGCGTTGTCCGTCGGGGCGTAATGCAGCGGTTTGTCCGTGGCTGCGATGGGAACACCATTCTCATCAGCCACTATGATTTTGAGGAAGCGTGGGTCGATCTCGCGACGGCGTTGCAGCAGGCGTGAAACCGGCGACGACAGCATCGCTTCGACTACAGTGTCCCCCGCAGACGTATCCCATTTCTTATCGATCTCCGCAATGTTTGCCTCGGTCGCCTCCGCGCTCCTTCGTTCGTAGGCCTGGTTGGCCCCCACGACAGCGTCCACCACGGCAGGTTCCATGGCAACCGCTCCGAGGTCGATCACACGATCACTTACAAATTGGAGTGCTGTGGTGGCGTCAGCCTGGGCAATGGTCCGAAAGTGCGCTCCGATGACCTGTTCCAGAGATGTAGTGCTCTCTGAGCTCAGATAGAGACCAAGAAAGTTCAGGGGCACGATAATAACAACTAGCGCGATCAGCAGCTTTTGTAACGACACCTTGATTTCCAATGAATCGGAGGGCATACTTTGCCTCCTTTCTTCGCGTCGCGCACGCTCACTGGTTCCGAGTTTCCTGGAGGTAGACTCGGCGGCCAGAACCGTGGTTACGCTGATGACCTGCTACCGCCAATACGTACGCAAGCGTTCCACCCACAACGGCCTGCCGTTGGGTTGGCGAAATGCGAAAGTCTGATCTCCACGGGTAATCTTGCGGGCGATCATGGCATCATGACCCTCGTACGTCACCGTCGATCCGACTACGGCAACTTGATCTCCCTTGCTGAAACTCACGTCATTGCCCTCAAGAAAACGACGAGGCGCTACGTGCACCTCCAGAATTCCAGTGCCGGTTTTTAGCATTAGATGCGTTCCCTCATCGCCATTGATCGGACACCAGAACTGTCGCACCTCCTGGACTACGCCCTCGACCTTCACTTCAGTCGCCACGTTGTACCTTGGCGCTCGCTGCTTCGGGCCCTTGCCAAGGATCAAAATTACGACAAGAACAAAGGCAAGCACCGCAAGTATCTTAAGCATTCTCATGGGGCTCCTTCTTTCTGTCACGAATCGCGCTACTCAATCCGTCCACGGTTGGCCGCGTTCAGGCGCTGACCGTCAGCACCGGGCACTTCGCATGACGAATGACTTCATATGTCACTGCCCGAAGAAAGTGGGCAGAAAGTTTCGCGGACATTGGACGATTTGCCCCCATTACGATCAGGTCGGCCTGTCGCTCATCGGCTACTTTCAAAATCCCTTCCGCGGTGAAATCAAACCCAACCGCATACTCCGGTTCGGACCAGAGCTTGGCGTAAGGTGGCAGCAGCTTCTCCAGTTTCTCCTTGGCGGTCGCTATCACCTTGGCTTGCCATTCATTGATTGCCGTTTCGTTGAAGAAAGTCCGTCCGGGCTCAGGTAAACCTGCTGGCGGCATCACGTGCAAAAGAATGAGCTTCGCTTGGAACTGGTTCGCGAGAAGCAGAGCGTAGTCCAGGGCTTTCGCAGAAGCTGGATGAAAATCGCTCGTAAAGAGAATTCTGTGGAAATCTCCGGTTGTGCTTAAGGGAACATCAATGTGGGGTCCAACGGTGATCACGGGACAACCCGCCCTGCGCACGACTTCTTCTGCCACCGATCCTAGTACAAGCTTCTTGAGCCCTCCACGCCCATGGGTTCCGAGCACCACCAGCTCTATGTTCTGCTCACGGATCACAGCAGAAAGCACACTCCATACTGAGCCTGCTTGGAGCACGGTCTCATGGGCGATCTGCGTGAGTTCACTTCGACTGGCTAAGATTTCTATCTCGCGCTCTGCCTCGTGCCGCAGCCGATCCAGGGTGGGCTCTGGAATAAAAGAGTTAGACTCTCGAGGTATCACATGCACGAGATAAATCTTCGAGCCGTGCAGGTGGGCAATCGCAGTGGCACAATTGAACGCTCTCTCCGAGGCATCAGAAAAGTCGGTTGCCAGGAGGATGTTCTTAAACGACACACACGCCTGTTGCTGAGGTTCTTGAGCCAGAGTCGCCATAGGCGTCTCCTTTCTTCGAACACTAGGCGTCTGACTTTCGTGGAGACATCTCAAAGCCGGTGATATTGTTGGCTTGGATCTGCTGCTCTTCAAGTCGCTTGATGGTTGCACTCAACCACTTTGCCAGAGTCTCTTCTAAAGTCTCTTGCGTGCCAGTTCGATAGAGGCTGTCTACCGTCTCGCGTGCATCATTCAATCGGATGTGGTGGCACGGCACCGGCTCGGAGCGACACTCCGAGGGCACAAACTGCATCAGTACGCAATTCGGACAACTGGCGGCACCGTACCGTGGGCAGGTTGCTGAATCTTCAAAAACAAAAGGCGGGCGGCCCGCAGTTGGAACACGGTATAGACCTAGCTCAAGGAACTTGAGTTCGAGTCTTAGAGTGTCAAGTGCTCGAACATCGTATCGGGGCATATGTAGCCTCCGACGGCTGCCATGGGGACTTTGAGTCCCGGTTGCTAACTCCTTTTTAGTCCAGAATCCAAACACCTTTCAGTGATCAAGCGCACCTGCTCAGGTGATACGCATTCAAAACCTGCAGGCTTTCACCGGGCGGATTGGAAGGGTTAGAAAACTACACTTTTCTAACGCGGAGGGTTGCAGAGCGAGGAACCAATGTCTATGCGGACTCGAAGGGGCGGATTTCAGGAGCGATTTCTAACACTTCGCAAATTAGCGCCATTCTGGATCCACTGCGGCGCGCTTGGCCTGCAACAGTTGCTTGCGACATAAAACTTTGCGCTGTGCATTTACCTCAGTGATCACTTCAAAAGCGGCCAATGGAAGGTGCCCAAGACGTAACAGTTCTACCTTGCCAACAGGTGTCGAGGCAAGTTTAATGTTGGCAACTCGGCTGCTTCACAGTGAAGCTGGGCAGTTATGATGACACTCCGGGTTCACGGATGCGCTCTTCTTCTCCTCTCTCTTCTTGCGCGTTCGCGGAATTCATGTTGAAGCTCAACAGGGTTGGGTTCGGCACGGATGCAAGTATTACCGTTTCGCGATTTGTAGAACAGAGATATCTCCCATGGGTCAGGGAGAACCTCGCCGCAAGTACTCGTCAGAACTACAAGCAGGTCTGGATGTAACGTCTAGCGTTTCGGCTCGGTGCCATGCGGGTTAGAGACGTTCGACCAGTACATATTGAGGATGTGCTTGCGTCAATAGTTCGCGACAATCCGTATCTCTCGAAGCGTACTATTCAACGTGCGAAGGCGCTGCTAAGCGGCGTGTTTGCTCGCGCTGTGGCCCTCGGTGTCATCGATCGGAACCCGGTCCGAGAAATCGCATTGCCTAAAACGAGGACGCGGGAAAAGGAGAGGCACGCGTACACTCCCGAGGAAGTTGGGTATCCGACTTTGGTTTCTTCTTTTGCGAGGGATCGTCCTCGAAAGTTACTGCCTTAGGAACGCCGTCCTCTAGAACTGAAATCGCGTACTCTTCGATCTTCTTTTTCTTCCACGCGGCAATACTTTTTATCCTTCGATGAAGCGCGTCTTCGAGATGCAGTTTAAGTAAATCTGGAAGGGCTACATCACCGAACCCAAAACGCGGAAAAGCCGTGGTGCTATTCCAGTAATCGCGCCGCTGGCCAAGCGCCTAGAGTTTCACCGTGCCAGCAGTGGCAATCGCAAATTGGGGGTGATGTTCCCCAACCTAAGCGGCTCTCCGATGGACTTGGGGAACGTGCTAAACCGCGACATCCTACCCGCACTCGACCGCTGCGCTGTGTGCGGAAAGGCCAAGGAGGATTGCCAAAAGCTCGGAAAAGGAAAGGACAAAGCACCGGACCACAGATTTGAACGAGACAAGATGCTTCCCGAGTGGCATGGCTGGCACGCTGCACGGCGGGGATTGGGGACGAACTTATACCGCCTAGGCGTACCAGAAAAAACGATTCAGGCGATCCTTCGTCACGCAAACGTGTCAACGACCAACACGTACTACATCAAGAGCGCGGCGGATGACACCCGAGCAGCGATGGCCAAACTAGAACGGCTTGTGATTGGCAACGAGCCCCCAACCGAGGCACTGCAGCGCGAAGTTTTCGCAAGTGGCAACAAAAGCGGCGGACGCCAAACCTGCTGCAATCCAGTAAACGCCTTGTTTACTGCCGGTTGAATCTGGTGGCGGCGGTAGGACTCGAACCTACGACCTACGGATTATGAGACCGTCGCTCTAGCCACCTGAGCTACGCCGCCACAAGGCACGGACATCCGAGGAAACACGGGCAGGACAAGCCAGACGGCTTGATGAACTCCCAAGACCTGGTCACAGCGGCCGGGTCGGAGCCGTCGTGGCCGACGCATTCGATTCTAAGTGCCACAAAAGTCAGTGTCAAACCGTCCTGCCTGGTTGTATATGATGTGGGAAGCCGGAAACCGGTCCCATGAAAGCGATCGCGGTCATACCCGCCCGTCTGGCCTCCACCCGTCTGCCGCGAAAGATGCTGCGGGAGATCGCGGGAAAAGCTCTCATCGCCCGCACCTATGAGGGCGTGCGCTCCTGCAAGCTTCTGCACGATGTCATTATTGCCACGGACTCCGAGGAGATTATGGCCCTGAGCCGAGAGCATGGCTGGCACGCCACGATGACTTCGGCGGCCCATCGCAGCGGCACCGAGCGAGTTCACGAAATCGCCAACTCGATCCCCGCGGACATTTATCTCAACGTGCAGGGCGACGAGGCCATGGTGCGGGCGGAGCAGATTGCAACCCTGCTCGAACTCATGCGAGACCCGAACGTACAAGTCGGCACTCTGAAAACTCCGGCTGCGCCCGAGGACATCCACAATCCCAACGCGGTGAAAGTGGTCACCGATGACGCGGGTCACGCGCTCTATTTTTCTCGTGCCACGATCCCCTATGACCGTGACGCGACCGATCCCCGATACTTCAAGCATCTGGGCTTCTACGCCTACCGCAAGGCTGCGCTAGACCGGTTTTGCGCACTGCCGGAGTCTTCCCTGGAACAGAGCGAGCGGTTAGAGCAGTTACGCTTCTTGGAGAACGGAATCCGCATCCACGTCGCTGAGACACGCTTTGACACCGTAGGAGTAGACACCGAGGAAGATCTCCGCCGGGTGGAGAATCTCCTCCAGCGGTAGCGCAGGCGTCCCCGCCCGCGCCTACGTGGTCTTCGACCAGGCTTCGGCTGCGGCAACCCGCCGCGAAATCGCGGGATGAGAGTGAAAGAACCATTCCACGAATGTGGAAGGCGTTCTCTCCGCCAGATTCTGCTCCGCGAGTTTGTTCATCGAGGAAATAAACGGCTGGACGCTGGCGATCGACTGGAAGGCATAACGGTCCGCCTGACGTTCGTTGTAGCGCGAGAAGGCATTCAAGGCGGGCAACAACAAGAACGAGAGCACGGTCGACAGCAGAACCAGCAGCGGCAGGTTGGCGAAATCCGACATGGTGTCAAATAGATGCCAGCGCTCCACCGAGTAGTGCAGGGCCCAGTTCGCGGCCCAGAATCCCACCAGAGTCACTGCCGCCTGCACCGCGATACTCTTCAGGATGTGCCGGTGCACGTGATGCCCGAGTTCGTGGGCCAGGACGGCTTCAATTTCGTCCGGCGAGTATTTTTCCAGGAGAGTATCGGCCAGGATGATGCGCCGGGTGTTGCCCAGTCCGGTGAGGGCTGCATTCGCCTTCTTGCTCTTCTCCGACAGATTCCATTTGTAGACTCCGCGCACCCGGGTTCCAGCACGCTCGCCCAGCCGCACCAGCCGCCCCTTGAGCTCTTCATTTTGCAGCGGCTCAAACTTGTAAAAGATGGGAAAGAGCACGACGGGAGCGAGTTGCGCCATGAGTACAAATAATCCGAGAAACACCGCCCAGGCAATCACCCACCAGTACTGCGGAGTTTCGCGAATGATGAAATAAAGAAGTTCAACCACAATCGTGGCCAGAACCAGACCGACTAGAAATCCCTTGGTTTCGTCCCAAAGCCAGGAGCGCAGTTTTTGGTTGGAGAGATTGAAGCGGTGCTCCAGGCGGAATCCGTAGTAATCCAAACCTGACCCTAGGAATTTCTGGAGCAACATGAGCATCAGAACGTAGAGAAACACTGCCAAGGTATAAGTCTGGAATGAAGCCCGATAGGCGAGATCGCGCAAGGCGCTGTTCCAGCCGGAGGCCAGCAATGCCACGAGCAGAATCAGGCCGAGGGCGAAATCGGCGATGCCCAGCCATCTGCGGATGCGGTTATAGCGTCGCGCCTCCGGCGTGGCCGCCGGCATGTTAGGGGAGGTTACCATGCGCTGACTGTTATTGTACCGGGAGGAGAGCCATTAAAGACTCAAAAGTGCTGGCTTCGCGGCTCCCCAATTTGTTTGTCATTCGGAGCGAAGCGACGAGGAATCGGTATTTCCTCCGCTCCCGAGGCGAACTGCAGGTCCCTCGCGGCGCTCAGGCTGACAGATCTAATCCGCTAGCTGGCGCTTTTGACAAACGCCTCTGCGCTGGCCAGGATCTCCTTGACCAGTTCGGGAGAGGCAGCCTCGGAGTAAACGCGCAGAAGCGGTTCAGTGCCTGAAGCCCGCAACAGGACCCAGGCTTCCGCACCGTTGCCGTTGGTGGGCGCATCCAAGAAGAACTTTACCCCGTCGAGAGTTTCCTTTTTCAAGATAGAGTAGCTACCCAAACGTCTGGTGCCCTCGGCGCGCGCCCGCCGAATCGCCTGCTGCTTGACGTCTTCGGGAATGTGGAGATCGAGGCGTCCATAATAGTGTGGCCCATACTCCCTTTGCAGATCGGCAACCAGTTGCCCCAACGGCTTCCCCTCATCGGCCATAACGTTGGCCAATAGCAGCGCGTTCAGGGTGCCGTCGCGCTCCGGGAGAAAACGCGAATACCCGATTCCGCCGGACTCTTCGCCGCCGATCACAATCTCTTTCTCCATCATCAGGTCGGCAATATACTTGAAGCCGATGGAGCACTCGTTCAGCTTGCGGCCGTATTTTCTGGCAATGCGATCCACCATGCCCGTGGTATTGAAGGCGCGCACCACTTCGCCGGGCCACTTCCTTCGTTCCAGCAGCCAGCGCAGCAGGACGGAGAATATCTTGTGCGAGTCGACAAAGCTGCCATCTTCCGCCACTGCGCCAATACGGTCCGCGTCGCCATCGGTTGCCAGGCCGGCATAGCAACCTTCTTTCACCACAGTCTGCTGCAACATCGCGATGTGAGGTTCAATCGGCTCGGGATTGATCCCGGGAAAAAGAGGATTGACGTCCTGGCGGATGGCAACGTGTTCGATGCCGTGATCGCTGAAAATCTTGGTAAGTACGCCCCGGCCGGAGCCGTACATCGCGTCCACGGCAAATTTTCGCCGGGCTTTGGTAATTGCTTCCAAATCAGCGAAGCGGCAGATGGTTTCGATATAGGCTTGCTTGAAGTCAACCTCGTCGATCGGGGCAGGGTGACCATTCGGCGTGGTCCCAGCGTGCAATTGCTCTTCGATTCCCTGCATGATCCGGGGCGTCGCCGAGCCGCCAAAACTGCCTTTGAACTTCACCCCGTTCCAGTTCCAGGGGTTGTGGCTGGAAGTGATAACCACTCCGCCGGCCGCGCCCAGTTGCTTCACCGCCAGGGAAACCGCCGGAGTGGGCGTGTAATCATTGGCCAGCTTCACCGGAATGCCCGCGCCGGCGAGAACTTCCGCCGCGACGCGAGCGAAGCGCGGCGAACCGAAGCGAGTGTCGTAGCCCACAATCAGGCCGCGGCTCGCGTCTTCATGCTTCAGAACATACCCGGCGATCGCAGCCGCGACTCGCCTCACGTTGTCGTAGGTATAGTCGTCGGCGATGATGCCTCGCCAGCCGTCGGTGCCGAATTTGATATTGGTCATAGGTTGTTAGTTGTCGTTATCCCGAGTTAGTTGTTGTCACCCCGAGCGCGGCGAGGGATCTGCAGTTTGCGGCGACAAGAACAGCAGATTCCTCGACCCTTGCACTCCTCGTAATGACAAGCGATAAGGCGTGGGATCACTGACTACTTCTCAAACTAGTTTCGAGCGCTTCTTCTCATCCAGATGCTTCACCACTTTGCCCACATCCTGCGCGTGCTGACGGGTGGTGATCAGCAGAGCATCGGCGGTTTCTACAATTACCAGATCATTCACACCGACCGCCGCCACGAATTTCCCAGGAGCATGCACATAGTTGTCTTGGGCATTCAGGGTAAAGACGCCATCACTGGAAACCACGTTGCCATTGGAGGGCTGGCGCTTGGCCACCTGGTGCTCGTGCAACGCCGTCCACGACCCCAGATCGTTCCAGCCAAAATCTGCCGGAAGACAGAAGATATTGGAATTCAGCTCTCCTTTGGCCGAACGCCGTTCGAGCACGGCGTAATCAATGCTGATATTTTCGCATTTGGGATAGAGGCGACGAAAAGCCGCGGCAAATTTTCGCGTCCCGAACGCCGACGCAATCTCTTCCAGTATCGGCGCGGTGTTGGGAAGATGCTCCCGCAAGGCATTGGCCAGGGTGCGCGCGCTCCATAGAAACATGCCGCTATTCCAATAGTAGTTGCCCGCCTTTACGAATTCCGCCGCGCGTTGGGCGTCGGGCTTCTCGGTGAAGCGTCGCACACGTAAAGACTCGTCAGACTCCTTCGTCACTGCTTCGATGTAGCCATATCCAGTCTCGGCGCGGGTGGGGAGGATTCCGAGAACGACGATATTCTCGCCTGCGGCGGCGATCTCAATCCCTCGCTGCAAAATGTCGCGGTAACGCTTCTCGTTGAAAATGACGTGATCGGAAGGAAACATTCCGATGACTGCGGCGGGATCTTGCCGCAAAAGTAGAAATGCTGCCAGGCCGATGGCGGGCGCCGTGTTGCGTCCCACGGACTCGGGAATGATTTGCCGGCGTTTCAGCCGCGGAAGCTGGCGGACGATTTCGCGCTGCGAATCTTCGTTGGTGATGATCCAGAAGCGCTGCGGCGGAGCCAGGGCCAGAAGACGGGAGACGGTTTGCTGGATCATGGTCTGGCTGCCGTCGAGCGCCAGCAATTGTTTGGCCCGGCGCTTGCGGCTCAGCGGCCAGAAACGGGTGCCACGGCCACCAGCCAGGATTACGGGATAGAAATGTGTGTTCTTCGCCAATGATGCTATTCCCCTCCAGCGCTGCGTTCCTACATTCTGGTCGCTGGCTCCGGCACTTGCCGGCCGGGCAACGTCGCGCGCAGGAATTCCATCGTCCACTGCGGCCGAACCTGGAATTCTTCTTGCGAGGCCGGGACCACTACGGCGTCGCCCTTGGCCAAAGTCACCGGCTCGCTGCCCACAGCTTCGACGACGCCGCACCCCTCGACCGCAACCAGAATCTGCACTGAACTCTTGCCACTTTCCTCTCTAGTTCGGAACTGATGTGGCTCCTTCAGCTCAAATAACTCCACGATGAAATAGGGCGACGCGACCAGCGGAGAGCGGCGGTTTTTCGTGCCATCGATCTGCGAAGGTGCCGGACGAATCGCTTTTCCCGAGCCGGTTTTCTCCTTGAGCGCAGCTAACCCCTCCCGCAGGTGCAACTCACGCGGACGGCCGTAGTCGTACAAACGATACGTCGTGTCCGACTGCTGCTGTGTCTCTACAATGACCGAGCCCGGCAACAACGTATGGACGGTGCCTCCAGCCACGTAGATCATGTCGCCGGGAAAGACGTTGACGTGGTTCAGAAGTTCCTCTGCGCGCTTCTGATGGATGGCTTCTTCGAACTGCGCACGGCTTACTCCAGGCTTCAACCCGAGTGCCACCTGCGCGCCCGGTTTGGCGTGTGCCACATACCAGCATTCGGTCTTGCCGCAGGGCTGACCTACCTGCTGTGCCGCCACGTCATCGGGGTGCACCTGCACGGAGAGCTTGTCATGAGGGAACAGAAACTTCAGCAGAAGCGGAAAGCGGTGAGGATCGCTGGCCGCATTGCCAACCAGGTCTGAGCCGTACTGGGCGCTCAATTCAGCCAGCGACTTCCCCTTAAGCGGGCCGTTGGCCACCTGACAGTCATCTCCGGTCAGCCAGGCTTCCCCAATCTTTTCTTCAAAGCGCTGATTGGGATAAATCGGAGACAAGTCCAGTCCACCCCAAGGCCGGGGGTCAAACGCCGGCTTCATCGAGAATGGATACAGGTCACTCATCGGGCTGCCATTGGGAAGGATATCAGGCCGACCCCAGGGGCCCAACCGTCCCCAGGACGTCCTTGCGCTATAAGTTCATGCTTATCTGGCATGCCCTGGCAACAGAAAAGCCGCCCCCAAGGAGGCGGCTTGGTATTCGGGTTGTGCGCGGACTACGGTTTGACCCGTAACTGCTGGTTGCTCGTCAACGTACCGCCGAGGGTCGTCACCGTGACAAAACCGGTGGTGGCTCCGTCGGGAACGGTTGCCTTTAGGTAGGTGTCGGAGACTACGGTGAAGGTAGCGGGAGTACCGTTGAAGGAAACATCGGTCGTATCGGTGAATCCTTGCCCCAGCACTTCGATGTTTTTTCCAACCTTGCCCGAGGTAGACACGAGTCTGACAAATGGGCCCGATGCGATATCCAAGCTGTAGACAACTCCCTTACCGTGAGTCCCTCCGTCCCACGCCAGTCCGTAGATTTTGCCGTTGGTATGCTGGATGGGGGTAGTCCATGGGTGAGCGCCATGGGTGCCATCGAAGTGGTACAGGATGGAGTAGGCGCCGGCTGCGGTGATCTGGAAGATTATTCCACAACCGACGGTCCCACTTCCGCAACCCACGGTCCCACCAAGATACGTAACACCGTAGAGGTTGCCGTCAGTGGCTTGGACAACCCCATTCTTTGGTTGAGAGCCGTCGTTCGGATAATTGGGATCACGAAAGTTGTGCAGCACTGTCAGGGCTCCTCCCGGCGTTAACCGGTACACGACACCCCCGCCGTTAGCACCCCCTTTCTCGGTCGTTCCGTAGAAATTGCCGTCGCCACCCTGAATCAAGGCGCCCATTGGCAAGTTTCCGTGCTTGCCGTGAAAGCTATAGACGGCCTTCACAATTCCTTTCGGCGTCATCCTAAACACCATGCCCCGGCTAGAGGTACCGTCATAATCACTTGGTCCGTAGAAGTTCCCGTCGGTTCCCTGGAGCAGCGGGGAAACATTCGGCGAGGATCCGGGAAGTGAACCGAGCACCGTAAAGATCCCCGAGGGGGTGATCTTGTAGATCTTTGGGACCAGATAGGAGTAGCATATCCCGTAAAAATTCCCGTCTACACCCTGGATTGGCGATGCGTTGGGATAGGAGCACCCGGCATATGTAAAGTTGTAGAGCGTCGTCAGGGATCCATTCCTCGTGATCTTGAAGAATGTTCCCAAAAGGCCGGTGCCGCCCGTTTGGGTTGTACCATAAAACTTTCCGTCCGTCCCGAGCGTCAATCCACCTATCTCATTAGAGCCGTCAGGACCATCGAAGTTGTAGAGCACTTTCAGCCTGCCGTCAGGCGTGACCTTGAACACAACGCCGTATCCGGAATACCCCTTGCTAAGGGTCGTCCCGTATAAGTTGCCGTCTTGCCCCTGGGCGAGGGACCCCATCGGCTCATTTCCACGATAGCCATCAAAGTCATACAGATCGGTGTAGGTCTGCGCAGTCGCCACCGCGACCATCAGCATGAGCATTGTCAGTATAAGTGCCGCATTAGTACGAAATGATTTCAATCGGTTGAAAAGCGCGATCTTGGAGAGAACAATTGTTTCGTTTGTCATTCTTCTTCCTCCCGCCACATGGTGTGGCGATAATTACACTTTGGGGGTTTTTCACCGGAGGCGAGATCGATGACCAGCGCACGACTCGGGCGGGGAGAAAACCCGAATTTCCGAGTCGCCTATTATGTCGAATCGAGCCTGGCCCGCTTGAGAATATGGAGGGTCTCGGACATGGAAGCAAACTAGCGTGCTTGGCTATACCCCGCGATGACCGGCATCACAGTTAGATGTGACGGGACGGCGAAATCCAGCATCAGTTGGGGCAGCTTCGATCTCCCCGCAAGGTCGACTGCTTCCATTCCTCAGGACAGAGCGTTTTCCACAATCGGCGCGATATTCCACATCCGTCGCCAAACTATAGTCAGGCTGTAGCCAATTATTCAACGAACATTCAACTTGGTTTCATTCCGCTGTCACGGCGGGCGCGCAGTCTGAGAGCGCGCCGGAGTGCAACTTCAAACGTAAATCTGTCACTGGAGGACGATGATGCAGTTTGGAAATTTGTGCCGAGCCACTTGCCGCCATTTGGGCCTAGGGGCAGCTTTGATGTCTACCTTGATGAACCTGGTAGAACCTCCAAGCCTTGCCGCTCAGCCGAGAACTACCACCCCCATCAAGCATGTCATCGTGATCATCGGAGAAAACCGCACCTTCGATCACATTTTCGCGACTTACAAACCGAAGAACGGCGAAACCGTCTCTAACCTTCTGTCGAAACACATCATCAAGGCAGATGGAACTCCCGGTCCTAACTATTCGCTCTCGGCGCAGTCTAGCGCCAGCGACACCGGTACTTATTCCCTCCACCCCGGCGGGAAAAACCCCTACGGGACCAATCCGCCTGTAGTTACCGGCGGTCCCAAACTTGCGTACGGTGAGCAGTTACTCGATGCCGGTCTTATTACCAGACCCCGTCAAATCGAGCCCGGGTTCCTCCCCAACAGCGACTACGACCTCCTGCTCACCGGCGGCACCGGCCTCGACGACCAATACACTGGGCCGGATACCCGCATTCCCAACGTACTCAACCTTCCCGGCGGAGTGTTCCAACTGACTCCGGGAGTCCCCTACGACGCCTACGCCAGCAGCCCGGTACACCGCTTTTACCAGATGTGGCAGCAAGAAGATTGCAGCGCGAGCCTGGCCACCGCGAGCAATCCCAGCGGCTGCTTGGCCGACCTCTTTCCCTGGGTCGAAGTCACTATCGGCGCCGGCAGCGACGGTTCCAGCGGCTCCACTTCGCCTCCCACCGACTCCTATTCCACCGGTGAAGGCTCGACCGCCATGGAGTTTTACAACATGCAGCAGGGGGATGCTCCTTACCTGAAGCACCTGGCCGATACTTACACCATGAGTGACAACTATCACCAGGCCGGCATGGGCGGCACTGGACTGAATCACATTATGCTGGGCTTTGCCGATGCCATTTGGTACAGCGATGGCAATGGAAATGCGTTACCTCCTCCAGCAGCCCAGATCGAGAATCCGGACGCGCAGCCGGGGACCAACAACTGGTACGTCTCAGACGGATATGGCTCCTACAATTACAACACCAACACACCGTCTGGTGGCGGCAGCTACAGCGCTTGCGCCGATATCACCCAGCCCGGAGTTCCGGCCGTCGTGGACTATCTGCAATCGCTTGCCAAGCCGATTAAACCCAATTGCGATCCGGGACACTACTACCTGCTGAACAACTACAACCCGGGCTACAACGGCGACGGAACGCTGGCGGTAAACGACAGCAACGCATACGCCTCCTTTACCATTCCGCCGACGTCGGTGCGCCATATCGGCGACGCCCTGATGGAAGCTAAGGTCTCGTTCAAGTATTACGGCGATGGCTGGAACCTCTATCTTTCCGACCCCAACTACACCAATCCGCTGCAAGCCTACTGCAACATCTGTAACCCATTCCAGTATGCCAGCGATATCATGACCAACGGCACCCTGCGTGAAGAACACATTCAGGACCTGTCCAACTTCTACGAGGATGTACAGGCCGGCAAGCTGCCCGCCGTCTCCATTATCAAGCCGAGCGGATTTACGGACGGCCACCCGGCCTCCTCCAAGCTCAACCTGTTCGAGGCCTTCGTGAAGAAGGTCGTCACTGCGGTTCAGAAGAATCCCGAAGAGTGGGCAAGCACGGCCATCTTCATCACTTTCGACGAAGGTGGTGGTTACTATGATTCCGGCTATGTGCAACCACTCGACTTCTTCGGCGATGGCACTCGGATTCCGCTGATCGTCGTGTCCCCGTTCACCACAGGCGGCCACGTGAACCACAGCTATTCTGACCACGTCTCGCTGGTGAAGTTCATTGAACGGAATTGGGGTCTGTCTCCGCTGACAGCGCGCAGCCGCGACAACTTCCCCAATCCCAAGGCAACCAAGAGCAATCCCTACGTGCCCACCAACAGCCCGGCACTGGACGACTTGGTCGACGCATTCAACTTCCACGGCGGCAATAAGTAGCCGGGGAAACAAATACTTGTAAGAACCGGCGCCAGTTCAGGCAAACCATCGTCTGGACTGGCGCCGGTAGTTGATTTGGCTTGGTTCGACTAGACGGAAGCAGCCACGGCGCAGGCGTTCGGCGCCGGGGAGTCTAGAATCTCGCGGGTCTTGTGGGCCAACGCGCTCAGAGCGAACGGCTTCTGCAGGAAGCCGAGAGAAAGATCGATTCCTCCCTGCTGCAGCACGGTACCTTCGGCATACCCGGAAACAAACAGCGTCTTCATTTGAGGCCGCTCAGCTGACAATTGCTCGGCCAACGCCGGACCACTCATCTGGGGCATGACCACGTCGCTGATCATGATGTCGATCGTACCGCAGTACTCGCGTGAAACCCGAAGGGCCTCTGCTCCGCTCGAGGCTTCCAAAACCGTGTACCCATTTCTGGTCAGGAACAGGCGGGCGGATTGCAGCACCGCCAATTCGTCCTCTACCAGAAGCACAGTCTCACAACCGTGGGGAGAGTCTGGCACTGCTCGCGATGCGGTCGACGTGGCCTCATTTGCGAGCGAGCGAGGCAAGTAAATCTTGATTGAGGTACCGATGCCCGATTGGCTGAAGACCCGCACCAGGCCCGCGCTTTGCTTTACGATGCCGTACACCGTTGCCAGACCGAGGCCGGTCCCCTTGCCTTCTTCCTTGGTAGTGTAGAAGGGCTCGAAGATGTGCGGCAGATCCTGGGCCTGAATTCCCTGCCCCGTATCGGCAACCGTAATCACCACGTAATCGCCGCGAGGCAGCATGGCGGCCGGTTCTGAGTAGGTCTCATCCAGACGAAGATTGGCAGTTTCAATCGTAAGCTTGCCTCCGCGCGGCATGGCATCGCGGGCATTGGCCGCCAGATTCATAACCACCTGCTCGATCTGCACGCGATCTGTCTCTACCTTCCCCAGGTCTGGGCCAGGGATAAATACCAACTGAATGTCCTCCCCGATCAGGCGAGCCAGCATGCGGCTGATTTCCTGGATGACTGGGTTCAAGTCGAGCGATTGTAGGGACTGGACCTGCTTGCGTCCGAAGGCCAGCAATTGGCGGGTAAGGTCGGCGGCGCGACGGGCGGCGCCCACGATTTCATCTGCGTTGTGACGCAAGGGATGCTCGGGCGCGAGCGAGTCCAGCATCAGTTCGGCATACGCGCTGATCACCATGAGCAGGTTGTTGAAGTCATGCGCTACTCCCCCGGCAAGTCGTCCCACCACATCCATCTTCTGCGCTTGTTGCAGTTCGCCCTCGAGACGGCGTTGATCGGTGATGTCCCGGCCAGTGGAGATAAAGTGGGTAATCTGCCCCTCTGGATTGTGCAGGGGCGTGATGGCCTTCTCCAAGGTGAAGGTCTCTCCATTTTTCTTGCGGTTCGTCACGATGCCATGAAACGGTCGGCCGGAGAGCACCGTATCCCACATTTCTTCGTAGAACTCGCCCGCTTGCTGTTCCGACTTCAGCATGCCAAGAGTCTGGCCAATCACCTCTTGCCGCGAGTATCCGGTTAAAGCTTCGAATGCCGGATTGACATACTCCAGCACGCCGGCATAATTCGTGATCATCACCAGGTCCGGCGATTGCTCGACCGTGGCCCGCAGCTTGTGCAGCATTTCCTCCGTGTTTTCCCGTTGCCTCAGCTTGCGATACTTGACGATCGCACCGAACAGAGCCAATGCCATGCAGGGGCCGACGGACGGAAAGGGACATCGCGCGGGACAAAATGCGGATTCGATGTCATGCTGAAGCTTGGACTCGTCTGAAACCGAGAGAAAAACCACCTGCAATTCGTTTTTCCCCGATAACGTCTGCCATGCGGAGTCATCTTGGAAACCACCATCGCAGAGTACTGCAGCATAACTTCTTTGTCCCACTCGCGCGCGGACTTCGTCTCGCGAGTTGACCGCATCGAACTCGACATTTCCACCACCCGCTTGCTGTAACAGCTCCCGCAAATAGTCGAAGTTCTTACTCCGCTCTCCCAATAGCAAGAATTGAACGGGCGGCGAATTGGTCGATTTCGAGATTCCCATTGCTCTCATGCTCCGCTGACTTTCACATCGGCAGAAGCCTCCCCGCATTGCAGCCGCCCGCTCGGATTTTGTGAGACCGTTCAAGGGTAGTCCTAATTCGGGAATCGGCCTGTTTCCGAAGAGTCTGCCAAACTCTAGTCACCGACCTCCCCCCTGCGTGCCAGTTCGCGATCCCAGGTTACAGACCCAAGCATGCTCTAGAATCTTGGCACGTCATTCCGTCGAGGTGGCTGCCATGAGAGTAGTGATGCGCCCGGGAAGCTCTGGACTTCTCGTCTGTATTTTTGGGGCCTTGCTAACGACCACGCCGTTTGCGACAGCAGGCGATTCCGGGGCCAGCCAAGCTGCATCTCCCCGGTTCGATAGCGTGAGAATCGACTCACTGGATGCCGAGGCCTGGAACGGAGTGGCGTTCGCGGCCAAGGCCTTTGGGCAATCGTCGAGTTTCGCTCTTCGCTTCGGATCGTTCAGCGGCACCTTTGTCGAGGGAGCTTCAATCTCTGATTCGATCCATGAAGTCGGCCCGCACGCGCCTGACGCTTCCTACTGCCGCGTCTCCTGGCAGGTCCCGCCCAGGTCCGCTCCCGTGACTCTGGAATGGTCGCGTATCAACGAAACTACTGTTGTGGGACGAATCACGGCGGAACAGAATTTTCAGACGGTGCTCGAAACCTATATTCCTTTCGCTGGCGGTTCGTGGGGCCTGCCGGGTGTGTTCTCCGTACTGGACTCCAAGCGGGCGATTGCGGGGGAACGGTATTTCGATCAGGCCTTCGGAACCGCAAGCCAGTTCGTGGTGATGATTGACCGGTCGGCGATCGGCAGCGGAACTTACCCTTCGCTCGAGGAGTTGCGCCTGACCATGAGAGGCGCTGGGGTTCTGGTCGATTCCACGGACAGCGATCCTTCACGAAATGCGGCAGGGCTGCAATTTGCGACCGATGATTCGAAGACCGCGCACTTCGTCGCGACCCTGGGATGGGATCGTCATGCGTTGCTTGCCCAGGCCGAGAAGCTGCTTGCGGCAGGCACCATTGACTCCATCCTCGAGGAAAAATCCGAGCAGTACGCGGCTCGTCGTCCTTCTTCCAAAGGGCTGTTCGAGGCGGCGGCAGAGATCATCGGCAACAACATGTTCTGGAACACGTTGTATGCGCCGCAGGACGACCTCGTGTTCCCCAGTATCAGCCGGCGGGCCGCCCAGCGGGCCGGGGGTTGGGTGCTGGGAGAATGGGATGGATTTTTCGGCTCGCTCCTGACCAGCCTGGAGGATAAAGACCAGGCCTGGGCAACGATTCGCGCCATTCTAATGGCACAAACCGAAACCGGACTTGTCCCTAACGGAATTGCCGGCGGAGTCACACCTGACCGCTCACAACCGCCGGTGGGTGCGTTTGCGGTGTGGAAGGTGTATCAACGGTATCCCGACCGGGAACTGCTGGAGTGGGCTTATCCCCGGTTGAAGCGCTGGCACGAGTGGTGGTTTAAGGACCGTGGCGACGGACAACCCTGGCGCGATGGCAATCGCGACGGGCTGCTCGAGTGGGGCAGCAATCGTGGTTCCGGCGAAAGCAGCGGGGGCCGCGGCTTCCTCATGCAAGCCAAGTGGGAGTCAGGAATGGACGACAACCCCATGTGGGATGACGTGCACTATGACACACGAACCTACACCATGGACCTGGACGACGTGGGGTTGAACTCGCTTTACGCCCTCGACGCCGAAAGCCTCGCGGAACTCGCCGCGATCCTGGGCAGGGAAAGCGACCGCCGCGAGTTTCAGGAAGACTACGGGCGAATGGGACAGTTGGTACGAGACAAGCTCTGGAACGAAACTGACGGCATCTATGAGAATCGATCCTGGAACGGGCGGTTTTCCAAACGCTTTTCTCCAACCAACTTCTATCCCATGCTTGCCGGCATCGCCACCCCGGAGCAGGCCGAACGGATGGTGAATGAGCATCTGCTGAATCCCCGCGAGTTTTGGGGGGAATACGTTGTGCCCACAACGCCGAGAAACGATCCCGGATTTGCCGATCAATATTATTGGCGGGGCAGCATCTGGGGTCCGACGAATTACTTGCTCTACCACGCGATCGACCGCTACGGCTTCGACAAAGTCGCTTTGGAATTCGCCAGCAAGAGCTACGCTCTCTTCATGGACGACTGGAAGATCAACCGGCACAACGACGAGCTTTACCATGCCTGGGGCGGAAGCGGCGGGGGCGACGTTCATTACACCTGGGGCGCTTTGCTGTGTCTTATCCCGCTGGAACAATTCATCGACGAAAATCCCTGGGACGGGCTGCGCTTTGGGGCGCTGGGTCCTGCTGCCGAAGGAGTCTTCCGAGGAGCGACCTGGCATGGCCACCACTACGAGGTAACAATTGGACCGAATGAAACCGAAATGCGGCGCGACGGGACGGTGCGTTTTCACGCCGATGCTGGAGTAGTCGTGCGCAGCTACGAGCTCTCTTCATCGAGGCTGGCGATGAAGGTCAACAGCGAACGCGATTTTCAGGTGACGACAGCAGAATTCGGGTCGGGAACCCTAAGCCTGCGCATCGACGGGCAATCACCCCAAAAGCTAGCCGTGACGAATGGGACGGCAAGATTCTCCGTTCAACACGGGGAGCATACCGTGGAGTTGGCGAAGCCGCAAATGTAGGCGCGTGCCCGTTCGACTGCTTCGCTTGGCTCAGCTGCTCAGGGCAGGCTACGAACCTCGCCCGTGCAACCCCCAGCTTGACTCAGTCGCGAGCGAATAAACTCTGCTCTTCACTCCTTCGACAAGCGTGCTACATAAACCGACAGCGGCTCCAGGGAAACCTTGTCCAGCCGGCCCTTCGGCGGGGAACTGAGAGTCGTCAGCAGCGTCTTCACCTTAGCTCGAGGAAAGCCTTGTTGCGTCAAATCGAAACTCACTGCTTGAGCGCTCTCCGACATGTTCAGGACGACCAGCACGGCCTCGTTCTTATCACGGCGTAAATATGACAGCACGCTGGGATCATTTTCGTTTAGTGCCACATATTCTCCGTCGAGCAGCACGAGGTCGCGATGGCGCAGCGCCAGCAGATGCCGGTAGAACTCCAGAATCGAGTCGGGATCGCTCGATTCGCTCGCTACATTGTATTTCTTGTAGCTGGGTGGAATCGACAACCAGGGGGTGCCACGGGTGAATCCCGCGTTCAGACCATCGTTCCATTGCATGGGAGTGCGTTCGCCGTCGCGGCCCTTATATCCCGGCCACCCCGTGATTCCCATCGGATCCTTGACGTCTTCCTTGCGCGTGGGATCGTTGTTGGTCATCCCCAGTTCCTCGCCGTAATACAGGACGGGCGTGCCGCGTAGCGTCAGGTAGAGCGCTGCCATCAGCTTGGCGATTTCGTCATTGTGCTTGCCGTCGCCGTAACGTTCGTAGGAGCGCTCCATATCATGATTGCTGATGACGTAGGTGGGCCATCCCCCGGTCGCTTCGGCGATCGCGATCTGCTTGCGAAATTCAGGCGCTGAGAGCTTGTCCACATTGCAGAACATGAAGTCCATGGGCAACTGGACTTCGTCGTTGTGGTCGCCGTAGTACTCCTTTAACTCGGCTGCACTCTCGGTGTAAGTTTCGCCGACCAGGACAGCGTCACTTTCGTCGGCAACTTTCCTCAACCGGCGCAGCACTTCATGGTTCTCCGGCAGCTTTTCGTTGTACTTCTCTACTGTCTTGGGATCGCCCATTTCATTCTTGCCTTCGAGGACGGGGTTGTCGTGCAGATCAGGATCCTCAAACAAGAGATCGACGGCATCAAGGCGGAAGCCCGAGACACCATGCTTGTACCAGAAGCGAGTCACATCGAACATCGCCTTTTCCACCACGGGATTGCGCCAATTCAGGTCGGGCTGTGCGGTGGCAAAGTAGTGATAGTAATACTGGCCGGTGGCGGGATCGAACTTCCAGGTCGAGCTTCCGAACCCGGAGATCCAGTTATTCGGAGGCTCGTCGGGCCCCTTGCCGTCACGCCATATATACCAGTCGCGATGGGCAGACGTTTTCGACGACTTCGAATCCAGGAACC
Organism: Terriglobales bacterium; assembly: GCA_049582765.1. Classification (GTDB taxonomy): domain Bacteria; phylum Acidobacteriota; class Terriglobia; order Terriglobales; family Acidobacteriaceae; genus JBAUUQ01. Next base: position 13,161 of record JBAUUQ010000016.1, on the reverse strand, counting down.
AGGGATGCTGATCGGAAGTATGGTTGATGACGAAGTCCATAATGATGCGAATGTGGCGCTTCTTCGCCGCGGCCGCCAGATGGTCGAAATCAGCCAGCGTCCCGTACATGGGATCGATGTTCTCGTAGTCGGAAACGTCGTAACCGAAATCGACTTGCGGCGAGGGATAACAGGGAGTGATCCAGATAGCGTCCACGCCGAGTTTCTTGAGATAGTCCAGCTTGGATTCGATTCCTTTGAGATCGCCGATGCCGTCATGATTACTGTCGGCAAAGCTGCGAGGATAGATTTCGTAGAAGACGGCGTGCTGCCACCATTGGTGATTCTCGGGAGCGGCGGGTTTACTCTGTGCCGAAGCGAAGCACGACAGGAGGCAGACACCGAGGATCAGCAAAGTGGGGGCTGGGTGTTCACTAAACATTGGAGTTGTTTCCGTTCAGGATCGGCAGATAAGTATCTCATCTGACCGGCCGCTCAAAGAGACTATCGCTTGGGAAACTTAGCTCCGACGTGGTAACTCCCGGTCAGGAAATGGAGAACAATCTTGGCATGCGGATAGGTCTCCGCTGCGCTTGCCGGGATCTGCACCCGGATCGTCGCGGCGCTTGAATCCCGTTTCTCGATTGCCGCACCGTCAACCGAGCCTAGCTGCCCTGCATTCCACGCCGCAAGCTCATAGTCCGTTCCAGCCGCGCCGGCAACCTCGAGTCTCAAACTGTCATGCGCCGGGCTCCACGCCTGGGAGAGAATCCTTAATCCGCGGCTTGAGCCGCTAAGAGCCGGCAACGTGACTGATTGACTCAATCCGAAGTCATTCCTGACCCGGATCAGCAGGGTGTTTGATTCGCCAGAGATGGGGAATTCGACCGTCACATGTTGATCGATCGAATTGGCTTGTATGTGAAAAGCTACCGGACGCCCGTTGAGTCTGGCCTCCAGCACCTCCCCGCGCAAGCTGAGGGCGGGCGAGAACTCGAGAACACAATCGCCGGAACCCCTGCGCTGGACCTGGAGAGTGATACTGTCCCCCGTCTTGTGGTAATCGAGATTCAAAACGACCGGACCTACTTTCACATGGGTGATCGTGAACCAGGTCCAGTCGGCGGGAACATGGGGAGCGAAAACAAGGTGTCGCGTCGAAGCGTCCGATTGCAAACCAAACAAGCCACGCAACAGCGGACTCACAACCATGGCGGAAGACCACGTCTGGTCAGGAGTCGAAGTCGACAGTTCGGCGTGGTAGTTGCCCGAGAGCACCTCGGTCACGTGACCGAGCGCGCCGTCAAATGTAAGCAAGGCATTCGTCATCAGGTTGGAGTAAGCGGGCAAAGCGCGATGATATTGGTACTCACCCACCGATGCCCAACCCGTGAATAAAGGCCACACCACCCCGAAGTGATAGCCACCCGGGTCGTACTTCGGATCCTGCGAAGAGATGATCCGCATCCCCCAATCGGTCTGATGTTCGGGCTCGGCCAGATGGTTGATCATCGAGTCTGATTTTTCTGCGTCCAATAATCCAAACCACATGGGAACGGTGGCCAGTACGCTGGGCATATCGACTCGCGCATCATTGCGATCCAGGGCAAAAGCATAGATGCCCTTCTCCGGTGACCAGAAAACCTGATTCAACAAGTTCCTTTGGCGTTCGAACGCCTGATTGAGATCTTTACTGACGTCTTCTTTGCCAAGCCGGTGGGCCAGACGCGACATCGCTTTCAGAGCCTCGGCCCCGAGGGCGCTCTGATAAAGCTCGGTGTTCACCGGAAGCAGGGGCCCACCCTCCACCCATCCGTGACCCACGCCGAAGTTCTGCGGCAAGCCTTGCGCGTCATAGGTGGAACGCAGGAATTGGTAGGCTCGCCACAGGTTGTCCCATTTCTCCTGGGCGAAGGCAACGTCGCCGCTCTGCGCAACATAGTCACTGGTCGCAATAACAAAGAGAGGAGTGGCGTCGGCAGCCGCATAGGCGTAGGGAAATTTGTCGAACCACGGGACCAGGCTGGCAGACTGGGAAATCTCGTGCGGGACTTTTCCATCCGCGCGCTGGTACCGGCTCAGGAAATCCAGGGCGGCGCGAGTGGTCTCAAAATCGCCGGCCGCATCCAGGGCAAGGGCGGTCCAGAGCGCATCGCGACCGAAGAACCACCCGAAACCGGGACGCTCGCCATCACCGGCCTCGTTATATCCGGCGATCAAACCCGTTCCTAGAAACGGATTCTGCACCAAGCCTTGGATCATGCTGATCCGCGCCCAATCATAGGCTTGCTGGAGCGTGTTGTCCGGCAGGTTAAGCCCAACCGTCTGCTGTAAATAATTCTCGTAGTAGCGGCTTGAATCCTGCATCAGGTCACGATAGGAGTTGGAAACGCGGCGATAGGTGGCAACCGCCTCAGCTCGGTCCTTCAGCGAGGCTGCAATTACGATGATCCTCGTCTCCTTGCCTTTGGTGGTCACTCCCAAACGGAAGGAGTCCCGCCTAGAGGCGGAGTAGTTGTCGGAAAACTCTTCATGCACGTCGGTGGCGGACGGCGACCCGACCAGGGCTTCATACTTTCTCTGTTCCTCGCCGAAGGAGAAAGCCCGCAGGTCCGCATCCCAGTCCTCGGTGGTTCCGCCCACAGCCGCCGGCCACTCCAGTTGGAAATCGCGCTCGAACTGGGCTTCAACTTCGAGCGGCTGCGTGGTCTCGACCTCGAGACTGATTACGGCGGCGGGCTCGTGTACCGGAACAAACAGAGTCTCCCGGACAGAAAACGTATCCCCGCTGTAAACGATGGTGTTCGACTCTGGGCGCACGATAACGGTCCGAGCCAGCGCTTCGGCGGGAACAACGTGCCCATCAATCAGGAAACGAAGCTGAAAGTGGCGCAAAATCTTGAGGGGATAAACCCACGCCTCGAAGGGTCCATTCTCTTTTCCGAAAAGGGCGGCGCGCGTGCCCACGGTGCCCAGAAACTCCCACGGACGCACCGCGCGAGAGAGCTCCAGGGTGGTTTTGGGCTCTTGGGCGGCCACCAGAGACTGCGACAACGACACGCAGACGAGCAACAATACGGCGAAGTGGGATCGCCTCGGGAAAAGCTGGCTAAGCATAAGTGTCGCCTGGACTCCGCACGGCCGGGTTCGTAGCCTGCCTGAGCCAGGCTGAGCTGTCGAACGGGTCCGCGCCTACACTTGAGACTTTATCAGAGCCTTCCCATGCAGATAGTTCGGGCGCTCGCTGGCGCAAGCAGGCGTTATGGACCGCCTTCCAGGATTGCCGAATGCATCGCATCTAACAGATCCTGGGAGTGCCCATCATAGTCTTGATCTACAGACCACATGAACGTGCCGCCCAGGCCGCGATCCCATACTGAATGCCAGACTCGCAGGTAGGTCGAGAACCCGTCGTCGTAGGTAATAAAGCCGCGGCTGCCGTCCGCCTTGACGAGGTAAGGGACCAGAGCAACCAAATCGTACTGCCGCACCCACCCCTTGCGGTTGACACGCTGTTTGATGAAATTGCCGTAGCTTTCGGCGAGGACGGTCCCGTCCGGGCAATCCGTGTCGGTGTTTGGGTCAGCGCCGGGGCAGCGTTTAAATAACCCTTTGACGGTTTTATACCAGTAGCCATAAAACGGCGTTCCCATGTTGAGCTGATCGGGAGAGAGGTGCAACTTATTCAGATAGATGTCCATCGCCCCGTCGGCGCTCCCTCCCGGCTGACACTCGGAGGGGTCCGGATCGCTATGGTCCCAGAAGATCGGTGAATTGAGCTGGGCGTCGGCCGTCCACGGTCCGGCGCAGTCGTACATCATGATGTTGAAGTAGTCGATCTGCTTGGCCAGACGTTTAAACGGGGTATCCGATCCTCCCCATGGTCCGGCATCCACCGAAAGTAGATAAGTCGGGCTGGGCAGGGCTTGACGCATCTCCAGCATCAGCTCGCCGAAATTGTCCTTATCTTCGGGACTCCCGGGAAACTCCCAATCGACGTCCACGCCGTCATAGTGGTTTTCTGTAATGAAGGTCGACAAACTGCCCACCAGCGTTGCCCGTAGACCGGGATCCGCCGCCACCGAACTGAATACTCCGCCGTCGCCCCCTAGCAGTATGAGTACCTTTACCCCTGCCTTGTGTGCGCGGCGAATAAGTTTCGGCTCCAGCAGCCCCTCCGGGACAGCGATCGTGCCGTCGGTGTTGATGCTGACGCCGGCATGATTGACGGCCGTGATCTTCTCGAACGGAATCTGGTCCGAACTGTAGGGCGGGGTCTGGGATTTGCTCCAGTAGCCGTAATCGGCCACCAGCCGCTTGGGCATGCGCTTCGAGGGCGCAACATTCTGCTGGTCTTCACCCCCGGACTGGGCGAAGGAAAGGGTTACCACGGACGGCAGCATCAGCCCCGCGAGAATCCAAGCCGAGAATTTCAGGAAGAAACCCCTGCGAAAGTACATTGACGCCTCCTGGGTAGAACTGCGAACCTGCGCGGCCTGACGGGGGATTAGCCGAAGAAAAAAAAGCACGCCATGGTATCACGTTTGCCTGATCATGGCAGAGAGAATTCGTCTGTTTACTTAAACTTGGCGAGGTCGCCAAAGAGGGCGCTGATTCGCTCCCCGATCCGGTCGTATTCCGTGCGCTCGGCTGGCGTCAGACCCACGAAGGACTCGGACTTCATCAGCTCGATCTGGCGCTGTAACAACCGGTCGATCTCCTCGGCGATTTGCCTGAGCTCATTGCGGCTCGACGAAGTGGAACTCTCAGACGGCGGCATGGGACAGAGCCTGGATCTACGCCGCAGACTAACTCACGCACACCACGCGTTTGTCAGATGATTGTCAAAACTTTGTACCCCGCGTGCTCACAGCGGAAGACAAGCCCATTCACAGCGTGATGAGGATCGCTCAATGCGGGCCGGAACCGTTCGATGCGCTCGCACTGCCCGGCAGCGCTGGTCTGCTGTATCGTTGAAGATTACACATGCCCTCACGCTACGCACAGTGGATGTACGACTGGGAGACCCGGCTCACGTCGGTGGACAACAATCGCGTGGTTCGTCCCCTGGAATGGGGTGTGGAGTGGGCTCGCGACTGGCCCTGCCGCAACGGCTTTGGACCGCGGCATGTGCCCGAGGATAGCGAACGCTTTCTGCGCGAATTCAACCGGCGCATTGTCGCTGCCAGCGACGAGTTTTATTCCTACGTCAAGCCTTCAGACTTTCGGCTGGAGCGGCGCGAGGTCAAGGTTTTCAGCACGCGGGCGGTTCCAGATCCCCGGCTGGAAAAGAAGGTCCAAGGTACACACGCGGATTTCCTGCGGTTCACTTCACCCGCGCGCACTCCTTTCCCGGAAAACAATCTGGTCAACGCGCGCTGGTTCCCGGCACGCGGCAAACGCGCTCTGGTTCTGCTGCCGCATTGGAATTCAGACGCGCTTGCCTACACCAGCCTGTGCCGCACGCTGAATCTTCTCGGCATTTCTGTTCTGAGATTGAGCATGCCGTATCACGACATTCGTATGCCTGCGGAAATCCAGCGCGCCGACTACGCCGTGTCAGCAAATATCGGGCGCACGCTCGATGCCTGCCGTCAGGGTGTGCTTGACGTTCGCTGCTGCCTGGATTGGCTGGAATCACAGGGATACACCCGCCTGGGCATAGTTGGGACCAGTCTCGGCTCCTGTTACGCCTTTCTGGCTGCCGCGCACGACCCGCGTATTAGCGTAGCGGCATTCAATCACGCCTCCACCTATTTCGCCGACGTGGTCTGGCATGGACAGTCCACGCGGCATATTCGCGAAGGGTTGGAGACTCAGCTCGATGTGGAGCGCCTGCGCGAACTCTGGAGCGCGGTCAGCCCGATGTCGTTTTTCCGCCAATTTGCGCGCTGGCCCAAGAAATCCCTGATCATCTACGCCAAGTACGACATGACTTTTCTGCCGGAGTTCTCGCAGGAGGTAGTGAAGGAATTCAGGGCCCACGGTCTGGATCACAAAGTGGTGGTGCTCCCGTGCGGTCATTACACGACCGGAGAAACACCCTATAAATACATGGATGGCTGGCAGATCGCTTCATTCTTGCGGACCGCGTTTGAGAGCACCTAGAGCATGGAAGACAGCCGTTATCTCCAGAACGGCGAAATGCCGGGTGCCAATTGCTAGCTGCTTATTTACAATGAACCAATGAGCAATCGGAACAGCATGTCGCGCCCGCTCTTCGAGGTTGATCCCGAGGTGGCGAATGCCATCGACAACGAAGTTCGGAGAGAACATGAGGGGCTGGAGCTAATCGCCTCCGAGAATTTTGTCAGCGAGGCGGTGCTGGAGGCCATGGGCTCGGTCTTCACCAACAAATATGCCGAGGGTTATCCCGGAAAGCGTTATTACGGCGGATGTGAGTTTGCCGACGTCGTGGAAAACCTGGCGCGGGACAGGGCCAAACAACTTTTTGGCGCCGAGCACGCCAACGTGCAGCCGCACGCCGGGTCGCAGGCCAATATGGAGGCCTACTCGGCAGTCCTGCAGCCCGGCGATACCATCCTTGGCCTGAACCTGGCGCATGGCGGGCACCTCACCCATGGGCATCACTTGAATTTCTCGGGGAAGACTTACCGCATTGTGCCTTACGGGGTCACGAAAGAGACCGAGACCATCGATTACGACGATCTCGCCAAGCTTGCCGAGAAAGAACACCCGAAGTTGATCATCGGGGGTGGCAGCGCCTATCCGCGAATTATTGATTTCGCGCGCATGCGCCAGATCGCCGACGCTGTAGGCGCCCTTTATTTGGTCGACATGGCGCATTTTGCAGGACTGGTTGCGGGTGGTGTCCATCCTTCCCCGGTTCCGCACGCGCATATCGTTACCTCGACGACGCATAAGACGCTGCGTGGTCCAAGGGCGGGCATGATCCTGTGCAGGCAAGAGTTCGCCGCGGCCATCGACAAGACGGTGTTTCCCGGCGCGCAGGGCGGGCCGCTGGTGCACATCATCGCCGCCAAAGCCGTGTGCTTTCTGGAAGCTATGCAACCTTCGTTTCGGGAATACGCGCGTCAGGTCGTGGCGAACGCGAAAGTTCTGGCGGACGCGCTGTCCGCTGAGGGCTTCCGCATTATCTCCGGCGGCACAGATACTCACCTTATGCTTGTGGACGTCTTCGCCAAAGGGATTCTGGGTAGCGAGGCCGAGAAGGCGCTGGACCTGGCTGGCATCACGGTGAACAAGAACGCTATTCCTTTTGATGTGAATCCCCCCATGAAACCAAGCGGCATTCGCATCGGAACGCCTGCGCTGACCACGCGCGGCATGAAGGAAAGCGAGATGCGCCAGATTGGCCGCTGGATTTCCGAAGCGCTGCACAACCGTGCGGATGCCGGTGTACTCGTCAAGATTCGCAAGCAGGTTTTGCAGCTGGCCGATACGTTCCCGTTGTATCCGGAGCGCCGGGCTAAGGCGCAAGCGGAGCTCCGGGCTTGACACTCTGATACGCCGGGCAGATGGCGCCCCTCTGAGAACATCCGGACTTGACCTCTGTTCTCTTCATCTCCTCTGTGGTTAAATCGTCCCGGTGAAGGTTGCCATCGATATCCGCCGGATGACTGAGTTCGGTGTGGGGACATACACCCGCAACGTGGTACGGGCGCTCGCGCGTTTGGATCACTCGAACCATTATTTCCTCATCGGCCCACCGCAGAAGGTTTCAGAAATCGGTCCTCTTCCGCCAAGCTTCAAGACCGTGCCGCTGCTCGACGATGGCACCACCGCCAAGGGCTACATCGAGTTCCGTGCCATCCTGAAGCGCCTGGATTGCGACCTGGTTCATATTCCGCACCTGTTCTGGATGCCGCGAAGTTTGCCTTGCCCGTATGTCGTCACCGTGCACGATGTTTTGGATCACATGTATCGCGCGCGCGATCGCTCCAGCCTGCGACGTTCGCTGCATTTTCATCTGACGCGACGAGTGCTGAAGGGAGCCGGACGGATTCTGGCCGTTTCGAAATTCACCAAGAACGAAATTGAGAAATTATTTGGCATCCGCGGGTCTCTCATCGAAGTGGTGTACAACGCGATTGATGAACGCTTTCTCCACGGCCATGCTTCGGAGAACGATCGCCAGATTCTTGCGGAGCGATATCTGGTCACCTATCCCTTCTTGCTCTATGCCGGACGAATCAGCCCCCATAAGAATCTGGTACGCATCATCGAGGCTTTTTCGGCCCTCAAGAGTGAGCTGGAGAAGGAAGGAAAGTTTCCAGATCTGAAGCTGATCATTATCGGTGACGAACTTTCCAAGCATCCCGACCTGCGCCGCACCGTGATTCGCAGCGGAGTCCATAACGATGTGCGTTTCATGGGATTTGTTCCCATCGAAATGCTGCGAGTCTTTTACGATGCTGCCAAGATCTTTGTCTTCCCTTCCCTCTACGAGGGATTCGGTTTGCCTCCGCTGGAAGCGATGGCGCACGGCACGCCCGTCGTCACATCTAACACGTCGTCGCTGCCCGAGGTGGTGGGGAACGCCGCTGTGCTGGTGAATCCGGAGAATGTGTTCGAAATCATGCGGGCTTTGCAGCGCGTGCTGCTCGACCAGTCGATCAGAGACAGGATTAAACAACGCAGCTACGAACAGACCAAGAAGTTTTCCTGGGACAAGTCGGCGCAAAGAATTCTCGAGGTGTATCAGGAAGTTGCGGTCGGGACTGTTGCTTCGACGGCCATGCCGAACATCGCTTGAGATCAGTTCTGCACAAATCCCACAAATGTCAGTTGTGAATGTTGCCTTCCAGAGTCGCTTTGGCCGCCGCGTTGCATGACTCCTCAACACATCTGGTTATGAAACCTCATAGAAGTCACTCCCTTTCTTCATGCACGCAGAGTCACCGTCGGTAGTGAAGCTTCGCGCCATCTTCTGAAATCCGACACTTACCAAACTAGACATCCTTGCGCGGAAGAAGTATCCGCCACCGCTGTTTTGGCACACCGCCTGCTGCTACACGTAATGCTCCCGTGACTGTCAAGCAATGGATCGACAAAATACGTTAGCCATGGAGGTTCACGCGATGAAGCGTGCAGTGATTGTTACGCTTGTTATGTTCATGTTTGTTATTTCCACTTCCAGTCTTCTCTTGGCTCAAGACGTTGCGTCTCTGACCGGAGTAGTGACTGACAAATCAGGAGCGGTGGTTCCGGATGTAGCAGTCAGGTTGGTGGACACGAAGACTAACACTGCCTACGAGACCAGGAGCAACTCCTCTGGCGTGTATACATTCTCGAGAGTTTTGCCCGGACCGGGTTATAGCCTCTCCCTCAGCAAGGATGGATTCGCGTCGATTACGATCGGCGAAATCTACCTTCCGGTGAACACCACGCGCACGCAGAACGCCCAACTGCAGGTCGGCCAGGTTTCACAGACCATCGAAGTGAGCGGCCTGGAGTCGGCGGTGAGTCTCGATACCACCGACGCGGTGGTCGGAAACAATTTCGATATGAATCTGGTCCACGAGTTGCCAATCCAGGTGCGGGACAACCCGGCGGAGATCATGCGATTGCAACCGGGGGTGGTTTCAGTTGCCAATACGGACTTTGACGATCCCAACCAGAGCCGGGACGGCGCGGTCACCGGGTCGCGCTCTGATCAGAACACTATTACCCTGGATGGGTTGGACATCAGCGACTACGCCGCCGGCTTCGCGTTTGTCACGGTTGGCAATGCACCGGTGGATTCCATTCAGGAATTTCGCGGAGAGACCGGCAACCTGCTTTCTTCTGAAGGCCTGGGCGGAGGAGGACAAATCCAGCTGGTGACCAAGTCAGGTTCCAACACCTGGCATGGCTCGGCCTATGATTACAACCGCATCACCAATCTGGAAGCCAATACGTACTTCAATAACCTCGCAGTCCCGACAGTGCCGCGGACCCACCTGGTGCGTAACCAGTTCGGCGCATCGCTGGGCGGACCGATCAAGAAGGACAAACTCTTCTTCTTCTTTAACTACACCGGAAGACGCAACGCCGAAGAGAATTCCGTGGAGCAGACGGTTCCGCTGGACAACTTTCGCGCCGGCAACATTGGCTACATCAACAACGGCGCCGGTTGCAACGAGGCGAGCCGCATAACCTCGCAGCCCGGATGCATTTCGTTCGTGACTCCGTCGCAGGCGGCAGCACTGGTCGGGGGGCCCGGCGAGGACGCGGCTCTGTTGGCTTTCATCAACAGCCGATATCCCCACGCCAATGACCTGAACGGCGCTGGCGACAGGGTGAATACTGCGGGATTCCGCTTCAATGCCCCCGCCAGTCAAACCCTCAACGATTACGTGGTGCGTTTGGACTACAACCTGAACGACAAAATGAAGGTTTTCGCCCGGGGCAGTATCGTCCGCGAATTCGACGACGGGTTCGGCGGACAACCCTCTATCCAGTTTCCCGGCGATCCCATTACCGCGGCCTCGATTGATCATTCTTACGCCTACGTATTCGGCCATACCTGGACGATCAGCAACACCAAAGTCAATCAGTTTGTTTATGGCGAAACTCGACAGGTGGTCAAGTTCCCCACCTTTTTCAACCCGACAGGAACCACTCAGTACAACCTCTTTGACAACAGCGGAAACAATTCCGCGCTGCTGTCACGGCCTTTCATTGACGCGTCCTCGCAATACCGCATCGTTCCGATTCCGGTCTTCCGCGATGACTTCACCTATACCCGCGGCAACCACACCTTCCAGGTCGGCGGCGCCTTCAAGCCAATCACGGTGACGGAAAAGCTGGTGAGCGATTTTAATGACGTCTCGGTTGGGCTAGGAGGTGACCTTGCCGCACTGGATGATAGTGTGCGGCCGACGGTCGCAAATGGATTCTCCATCGGCCTTCTTCAGTCCGGAGGAGAGAGCGATACCATCGCCGCCAACAATTGGGACAGTGCGCTGGCTTTAAGTTTTGGCCGCATTGGGTCGGTAAGTAGCGCCTTCAACAACAATCGGCAATTTGCACCTTTACCCCAGGGTACCGGTCATATCCGCAACGACCGCTATTACGAAACCAGCATCTATCTCCAGGATTCGTGGCGTATGCGCAGCGATCTGACTCTGACCTATGGCCTGCGTTACGAGTATGACTCGGTTCCCTATGAGGTCAACGGTCTCGAGGCCCTTCCCGATCTCGGGTTCAACCAGGTGATCCAGCCCAGGTTGGCGGCCGGTCCAAAGGGAATCAGCGGGAACTTTGTAACCCCGCTGGTCAGCTACTCTCTCGGCGGAAAAGCCAACAATGGTCCGGGGTTTTACCACCCGCGCTGGCGCGACTTCCAGCCCCGGCTGGCCGTTGCCTGGAACCCGTCCGTCGCTGATGGGATCCTGGGACGAGTACTGGGCGATCACAAAACGGTGATTCGTGCCGGGGCCGGCATCGTCGACGACCACACGGCCACACCCTCGCTGATCTTCTTTGAAGACCAATCCAATTATCTGTTGCAGAATGCTGCAGCCACTCAATACGGTGCTAATCAGAGCTCGGCAGCAGCTTTGTCCGGCAACGCCGCCAACCCGCGCTTCACAGCTCTGGGCGTTTTGCCCGCCGGCAGCGTCGTCGTTCCCCCCACCCTTACCCAGCCTTTCACTCCGTTTCTCGACGGATCCGGGAATCCGATCGGTCTGGAATTGCAGCAGTCCAATTACGCGATCGACCCCAATTTGCGAACTCCTTACTCCGAGACCATCACCTTCGGCATTCAGCGCGAGCTTCCCGGCAACTTCCTCCTGGAAACGACTTACTTTGGCCGCTTCGCGCATCGCCTGGACGCCCAGGCCGATGCCAGTCAGCTGGTGGACTTTAAGGATCCAGCGTCCGGACAGATGCTGGCCGCATCTTTCGCAGCGCTCTCCGTACAGGCCAGAAATAACCAGCCGCTGACGCAGTCTAAGTTTTTCGAGAATCAGATGAATGCGGCGGCATTGCAAAACTATGGAACCAATTGCGTGGGTGTAGCCAACGAGTTCAGAATCCCGGGGATTGGAAGTTGTACCGACCTGATGGCCTTGGTTGAGGGGCCCCAACTCCCCCGCGGAGATCTGGCGGACTCGGTCTTCTCATTGTTAGCGAGCGGTCTTATCGCTCCCAATGTAGGGCTGAATCCGCAATTTGGCGGCGCCCTGTATATCGCCAACAAGGGCTTCTCCAACTATCACGGGTTATTGACGACCCTGCACAAGAGAATGTCCCACGGCCTGCAGTTCGACTTGAATTACACCTATTCTCACTCCCTGGATAACATCTCCGCCCCTGCCAACCAGTCTTTTGGTTCGAACGGCGCCGGCGGAATCATGTGCGACTCCATCAACATCCGATCCTGCTACGGCAATTCGGATTTCGACGTTACGCACTCGATCACGGCAGATGGAATTTATGAATTGCCCATCGGCAAGGGCAGACAGTTCGCCAGCAACGCTTCCGGATGGCTCAACCAGATCATTGGAGGCTGGCAGATTTCGGCGATCGATACCTGGCACACCGGCCTGGCTTTCCAGACGGTGTCCAATGCCTTTCCCATCAGCTTCAACAACAACACTCCGGCGATCTTCAATGGCGACAACGGCGCCATTCGAGACCATATTCACCAGGTCAACGGCCAGGTGCAGCTATTTGCTAATCCGGACGCCGCCATCGCCGCGTTTACCGGTCCGCTGGGTCTGCAGGGTGGAAATCGCAATAATCTGCGCGGACCGCACCTTTCAGTCATTGACCTGGGGCTGGGAAAGCACTTCCCGGTCAAGGAACACATAAACATAGAGTTCCGCATGGATGCCTTCAACGCCTTCAACCATCCGAACTTCACTCTTCCCGGGACTGCTGCAACAGCCGATATCACCAGCCCGAGCACGTTCGGAGTGATCAATGGCACCGGAGATCCGCGGGTGGTGCAGTTTGCGCTACGGCTTGACTTCTAGGGGATTGGTTGGAAAGTAGGCACCTCGATGACAGGCCGACCCATTGTGGTCGGCCTTACTCTTGGAACAGGAAAGGTCTCGGGAGGACACTCTGTACTCAAACGCTCTGGTAATTATCCCTTGACATCACGTGTATGATCTAAGCGTGAGTTTTCCAGTAGTTCCGCTAGACATTCGCGCAGTTTTTCCCTGTGGGCATTGTCGCAACCAAATTGTGCTCCCATTCCCCACGCTA
>JBAUUQ010000015.1:0-182163 GCA_049582765.1 Terriglobales bacterium | reverse complement strand
ACTCTTGGTCGCGCCCTGGAGCAACTCGGCATCACTTTCCTCGCCGCCCGCAGCCCGCAAGCCAAAGGCCGCGTCGAACGCCTCTGGGGTGTGCTTCAGGATCGCCTCACCAGCGAACTCCGCCTCGCCCGCGCTGCCGACCTCGACTCTGCCAACACCGTGCTGGGTCTCTTCCTCGCCGACTACAACCGCCGCTTCGCCCGCCGGCCGCGCGAAAATGCATACCGCCTGGCGCCCAGCACCGGAAAATCTCGACCGTATCTGTTGCTTCGTCCATGAGCGCGTGGTCAGCAACGACAACGTCGTGCAGTGCCAGGGACAGCGCATCCAGATCCCCCAGCAAGGGCGCCGCTTCAGCTTTGCCGGAGCTAAAGTCCATCTCTACCAAGCTCTCGACGGGCGCGTCTCGCTTTACTACCGCGACACCCGCCTGCAACGCACCCTGGCTTCGCCAGAGTGACATTTTCATGTTGCCGTTAGGGTGACAAAATCACGTTGCTACAACACCATGTACTGGCCGATTTCTCCTCGCTCTTCCCAACCCTTATAATAATGGGTTTTCCCCTTGGGTTTGGAGGAAGTGGAATGGCGGCTTCATACAATGGCGTTGCAGTGCCTGCCGGCGGTGCCCGCATCAACTATAGCGGCGGAAAGTACCAGGTTCCCGACAACCCGATCATCCCCTTTATCGAGGGCGATGGCACCGGGCGGGATATCTGGAAGGCCTCGGTTCGTGTCTTCGATGCGGCTGTGCAAAAGGCGTATCAGGGTAAGCGCCGCGTCGCGTGGTACGAAGTCTTCGCCGGAGAGAAGGCGTTCTCGCGCTTCAAGAACTGGTTGCCTGACGACACCGTAACCGCCGTGCGCGAATTCCGGGTTGCCATCAAGGGGCCGCTGACTACTCCTGTAGGCGGCGGTATCCGGTCCTTAAACGTGGCCTTGCGGCAGATTCTGGATCTTTACGCCTGCATACGCCCTGTCAAGTATTACAAGGGCACGCCCTCGCCGGTGAAGAATCCCGAACGCATGGATGTGGTCATCTACCGCGAAAATACCGAAGACGTTTATGCCGGCATTGAGTGGGAACAGGGCACGGCGGAAGCCGCTAAACTCATCGAGTTCCTGAACCACGACATGCTCAAGGACGGTAAAAAGCAGGTTCGCCTCGACTCCGGCGTGGGGATCAAGCCGATCTCGGTTACCGGCACCAAACGCTTGGTCAAGATGGCCATCCAGTTCGCTCTGCAAAGCGGACGGAAGAGCGTCACCCTTGTCCATAAGGGAAACATCCAGAAGTTCACCGAAGGCGCGTTTCGCAAATGGGGTTACGAGTTGGCGACCCAGGAATTTCGTGACCAGGTCATCACTGAACGCGAGAGCTGGATCATCGACAATAAAGACCGGGACGCCAAGCTTACCGTAGAGCAGAACGCCAACCTGGTGGAACCGGGATTGGAGTTCGCATCGGAAGACTTTCGGAAGTCGGTCTACAAAGAGGTGCAGCAGGTTCTGGATGCGATCTACGCCACTCACGGCCATGCTGCCTGGAAGAAGAAGTTAATGATCAACGACCGCATCGCTGACTCCATCTTCCAGCAGGTCGTCACGCGGGCGGACGAATACTCCGTTTTAGCTACGCCCAATCTGAATGGCGACTACATCTCGGACGCCTGCGCTGCCCAGGTGGGCGGGCTGGGGATCGCCCCCGGCGCCAACGTTGGCGATGGCTATGCAATCTTTGAAGCCACGCACGGCACTGCGCCAAAGTATGCCGACAAAGATGTAATCAATCCGGGATCGGTCATCCTCTCCGGCGTCATGATGTTTCGTTTCCTGGGATGGGATGAGGCCGCCGGTTTAGTTGAGCGGGGACTGGAGCACACCATTGAGCAGAAAAAAGTGACGTATGATTTTGAGCGCCTGATGCCGGGCGCAACCAAGGTAAAGACCAGCGAGTTCGCCGACGCCATCATCCAAAACATGAACGCGGCGGTGACGACGGCGGCAGATTGAGTCCGGTCTTTCCTTCGTGTCCTTTGCGGTTAAAGGGTTACTCATTTTCGAGAGGACTATTGCATGCGTAATAAAGTAACGATTGTAGGTTCTGGAAACGTGGGCGCCACCGCAGCTCATTGGATTGCCTCCAAAGAACTGGCGGACGTGGTTCTGATCGACATCATCGAAGGCGTTCCGCAAGGCAAAGGTCTCGATCTGCTGGAAGCCATGCCCATCGAGAAGCGTGACTCGCACGTGATCGGCACCCAGGACTACGCCGACACCGCGAACTCCGACGTCGTAGTCATCACCGCCGGCATCCCGCGCAAACCCGGCATGAGCCGCGACGACCTGCTTAACACCAACCACAAGATCATGAAGGATGTGGTCAGCAAAGTGGTGCAACACTCGCCCAACTGCATCCTGATTATCGTGTCGAACCCACTGGATGCGATGGCGCAGGCCGGTTACAAAATGTCCGGTTTTCCGCGCGAGCGGGTCATCGGCATGGCCGGGGTGCTGGACTCCGCCCGCTTCCGCACGTTCATTGCGGGGGAACTAAAGGTCAGCGTGGAGAATGTCACCGCGTTTGTGCTCGGAGGTCACGGCGACACCATGGTTCCATTGCCGCGCTATTCGACGGTCGCAGGAATCCCGATCACCGAGTTGATGGACAAGGCTACTATCGACCGCCTGGTGCAGCGCACCCGCGACGGCGGTGCCGAGATCGTGAAGTATCTCAAGACGGGCAGCGCCTTCTACGCGCCCTCGGCGGCGGTTACGGAAATGGTCGAAGCCATCCTGAAAGATAAGAAGAAAATCCTGCCCTGCGCGGCGTATTTGCAAGGGGAATACGGCATCCAGGGCCTGTTTGTGGGCGTGCCGGTGAAGCTGGGCTCCAAAGGTATCGAAAAGATCATCGAAATCAAACTCTCGCCCGACGAACAGGCCCAGTTGAACAAGAGCGCGGACGCAGTCAAAGAGTTGGTGGCAGTGATTGGGGTGTAGGTTCCAACAGCACTAACCGGGAAGGGCAGGACTGAAGTTGTGCCCTTCCCGATGAATACCCCATTGTTCTTTCGTTCTACGGATTGTCACACCCGCTCGATCACCACTGTCTTCAACACCACATCTTTATTCGGTTTGTCCTGACGGTTGCGCGGGAGAGTCACAATCTTCTCGGCCACTTCCTGGCCTTCGACCACTTCGCCGAAAATCGTGTGCTTGCCGGTCAGCCAGGTCGTAGGGGCGAGGGTGATAAAGAACTGTGACCCATTCGTGTTCGGCCCTGCGTTGGCCATCGCCAGCTTGCCGGGCTTATCGAACTTGTGAGGGGAACCCTTGGTCTCATCCTCGAACTGGTATCCCGGCCCACCCATGCCGGTTCCCGCCGGATCGCCGCCCTGAATCATGAAGTCGGGAATCACGCGGTGAAAAATGGTTCCATCGTACAGGCGGTCTTTGCTCTTCTTGCGGCCGACGGGATGCGTCCATTCCCGCTTGCCTTCGGCCAGTTCCACGAAATTGGCGACGGTTTTGGGGGCGTCTTTCTCAAACAGACGGCAGACGATGGTTCCTTCCGATGTGGTGAAGACGGCATAAGTGCCCGGCTGACGGGTCATGAGAGATCCTTTCCGAATGGTCGTCGGTTACGCTACTTGGATGCCGGCTTCGCCGTGGGGGAAGCCGGTGTCGAGGGTTTGGCCACCGCAGCACGGTGCGCGATCGTAATGTGATTGATCTTTACCGGCCGGTAGGGACGGTCATTTGAGTCGCGCCCCATGCGGGCGATCTCTTTCACCAGCGCCAGGCTGGCGTCGTCGCACTGCCCGAAGATGGTGTAACCACCGTTGAGGCTAGGGTATGCCATCTCAGTGATGAAGAATTGTGAGCCGTTGGTGTCCGGCCCTGCATTGGCGTAGGCCAACCTCCCCGGGCGGTCGAACAGCAGGTCGGGAGATGTTTCGTTCTTGAAGGCATAGCCGGGATCGCCGCTGCCGTCACCCTTGGGATCGCCCCCCTGAATCATGAAGTTGGGAATTACGCGATGAAAAATGGTTCCATCGTACAGCGGGACTCCATGCTTTTTCGCATGTGTAACCGGACTGGTCCAATCTTTGGTTCCGTTAGCGAGGCCAATGAAGTTGGCTACGCCGATCGGAGCCTTGTCAGCAAACAGAGTGCAGGTAAGTTTGCCGGCAGTGGTATCGATGGTGGCGATAGTCTCGGCCACGGCCATGTGCGCCAGCACAAGAGTAAAAAGTACGGCGAACCCAACGATTGCAATTTTGCGCATGATTGACTCCTTGGTCAAAGCAGACTCCTCCGCTGAAAGTCTTCGGAATCACAACTCTGAATAAGTGGACTTCGAATTGTACGACATCACAATTTCACTTGCCTGCTTCGGCAGGACTCTGTTCCGTCTGCATAGCGCGGCTTACATATTCTACTTCGCGGAACACGCGCAGCACATTTCCCCCGAGAATCTTGTAAATGTCTTCCGGGCTGTAGCCTCGCTCCAGCAAGGCTTGTGTGATTTTCGGCAGGTCTGCGGCAGAATTCATCTCCTGCGGAGTGGCGCCTGAAACTCCATCGAAGTCCGAGCCCAGGCCAACATGCTCCACGCCGGCGACCTTCGCAATGTGATCGATATGGTCGATCAATGTCTTGAACGGCGGCCGGGGAAGCTTGGCCTGCCACTCTCTCTCCACCCTGTCCAATTCGATGAAGGATAACGGCTTGCCCTCGGCGGTACGCTTCTCGATAAAGTCGTGAATGGCGGCGTCATGTTCCTTACGCTGAGCCTGGGAGGCGTTCCAGTTCTCTTGATCCAGAAATCCGGAATAGAAATTTACATCCACCACGCCGCCGTTTTTTGCCACCGCCCGCAGCATGTCATCGGTCATATTGCGCGGCGCGCTGTCCAGGGCGCGAGCCGACGAGTGCGACGCGATCACCGGCGCTTTGGTTACGGCGATCGCATCCCAGAATGTCTTGTCGGCTACGTGAGAAATGTCCACCATCATTCCCAGGCGATTCATCTCCAGGACAACTTGCTTGCCAAAATCGGTGAGTCCATTGTGATGCTCCACCTTCGGGTCGTCAATGTCGCCGGAGGAGTCTGCCCATTCGTTGGTGTTCGACCAGGAAAGTGTCATGTAACGCACACCCAGACGGTAGAATTCACGCAGCAGGCGGATATCATTTTCGATCGAGTGGCCGCCTTCGATGCCCATCAATGCGGCCAGCTTCTTCTGCTGGTGGGCGCGTTCGATGTCCGCGACCGAGTACGCCATCATCATCCGGTCGGGATGGTGAGCGGCTTGCTCGTAAACCGAATCGATCAGATCAAGCGTGCGCTTGGCGAAATGCCCCCGGTTGGTCTCGGGGTCCACCCAGATGGAAAAGAACTCCGCACCCAGATTTCCCGCACGCGCCTTGTCCAGGCTGATGTGTCCGAGGTCTTTCGGGTCCGCATTGCCGAGGTCGAAACCCTCGTCGACAAAGCGTTGTGGAGTGTCTGCGTGTGTATCGACCACGATGGCAGAGTCATGGATGGCCTGGGCGCGGGCACTGACGGTGCCGGGTCCGGTCTCTTGAGCGAACACGATGCCACATGCCGTGAAAAGAAAAATAAAAGAGAGGATCTTACGGTTAGTTCGGAGGAACCAGGGTTGTGTCATGGACCCGAGGATTTTATATGTTCGGCAGATGAGCTGTCACCCCGAGACATACTGTATTTCAGGACTGGCACTCGAGTGCGTTGTCGGTCCGCTGCGCGGACAACATCTACGCTAAGCATGACAAATCATTGCCGGGAACCTGCTTGGGGGAATGTTAGCGCTGGTTGGTGATCAAGAGCGGATCGGGCGGAGTAATCGTTTCGTCGCCGTTCTGGCCCCGGTCGCTGTTCTGGGCTTCATCTGTCTGCACGCCCGCCGAGTTCTTCGCAGCACGCCAATCGTCGTAGCGGCCGGAGACCGCCACATGGAACACCCATTGATGACGTTCCTCTTCGGGTTCCACCAGGCCTTCGTCTCTCAAGGGCATCAGGTACTGCTCCATCCAGCGGATTTGTGCACGAGTCATGCCACGTCGTTGGATGTCGACGGTGATCCCGGCAAGGTGGGAGGATGCCGTGTCGCCCTTCTCTGGGGCTGCATTCCGGTTGTGGCGGCGCAGTTTTTTCTGCACTTGCACCGTTCGCACCGCCGAGTTCACCTGGATCTGATTGTGGAACTGATCGTAGTATGCGCTGCTCAGGTCATCCAGAAAGTCGCGGGTCCAGGGACGGCAATATCGCCGGCTGGGGTCAAGCCGCGGATCGAATCGCAGGGTATCGGTGGCTACAATCGGCACCAGATCTCCGCTGGCTATCAGTTGCTCGAGCTCGGCTTCATTTTGAATGCGGGGTAGTTCCAACCGGTCAATCTCTGCATTCTGACGGAGCAGGGAATCCCGGGAAGGACGAAACACCGGATTCCAAAACAGGCGGCGAAAATGCGCGCGTCGCCGGGTTGCACGATGGGGCTGGCGGGCCGGCACGTATTGGTGCAAACCGAAAGCCTGACCGCACACGCTAGCCAACAATAGAACCAGCGTGGCGCGATGTATGGCCATTTTCACGAAGTTGGCTACTCCCTCGCTTGCTGTACCGCTATGGAACAGGCCGTCATTGTAATTCACAGTTCGCCGGCTCCACGCCAAAATCCCGAGGTAAGGTTACCAAAGAGTACCTCGGTAGATTACTGTTACTTCCTCATCATGCTTATGTTGAGCAGCTTCTATGCCGTTCCGGATGCGGGCTAAGTCCCTCGTATACAACGAATGCGGCAAGGGCGGGGTGGGGCACAACCCTCAGGAAAGCCCGAAACTGGCACCCTGTGGCAAAAAAAGTGACTTCGCCTCTTTTGGGACAAATGCCGCCGGGCCTCACTTCCTGAACAGGTCACCAATGGCTTGTTTCATGACGGAGCCGCCAACCTCGGAGATGGAACGAGTGAGCGGAATATCCTTGGGGCAAACCTCCACGCAGTTCTGAGCGTAGCCGCATTCCTGGATGCCGCCATCCCCCATCAGCGCGGCCAGTCGCTCGCGCTTTAGAGCCGCCCCAGTCGGATGAGTGTTGAACAGCCGAACCTGGGAAATAGTGGCCGCACCCACGAAACCGGTATCCTCGTTGAACTGCGGGCAAACCTCCATGCAGCAACAACAGGAAATGCAGCGCGAGAGCGGATACGCCGCTTCCTGCTCCTCGGCGGTCATGCGAGGTCCGGAGCCCAAATCATACGTGCCGTCAATCGGAACCCAGGCCTTCACTGCTTTGAGATTTTCAAAAAGTACCTGGCGATCGACCGCCAAGTCGCGTACCACGGGAAACTTCGAAAACGGTTCGAGACGGATGGGCTGCTCCAAACGGTCGATCAGCGCCGAACATGCCATGCGGGCGCGTCCGTTGATCAGCATGGCACAGGAGCCGCAAACCTCTTCCAGGCAATTCGAGTCGTAGGTGATGGGAGCGGTCTTCTGGCCGTCGCGCGTGACCGGATTCGCGGCGATATCCATCAGGCAGGAGATCACGTTCATCCCCGGCTTGTGCGGCAGTTCGAACTCCTCCCATCGCGGCGTCGCCGCCGGACTGGCCTGGCGCTTGATCTTGATGATGACTTTTTTTGTGTCAGTCATGATTTCAGCTTCCAGCTTTTAGCTCCTAGCTCAGCCCTTGTCATCCTGAGCACAGCGAAGAACTCAAGCAATCCGGCATTCGTACATCAATACTTCCGCGGCCGCGGCGGAATCAACGAAGTATCCACCGGCTCAAACTCAACCTTGGGTTCGTCGGCATCCGGCGCGAAGTACGCCTTGGTGGTCTTCAGCCAGTTCTTGTCGTCGCGTTCCGGAAAATCCGGCTTGTAGTGGGCTCCCCGGGATTCGTCGCGCATAGCCGCGCCCTGCGCGATCACCCGCGACAGTTGCAGCATATTGTAAAGCTGGCGCGCGAACACCACGCTGGTGTTGGCCCACTGCGAACGATCACTGAGATTGATCCGCCGGAACCGCTCCAGATACTCACACAGCTTGGCATCAGTCTGCCGCAGGTTCTTGTTGTAGCGGATGACGGTGCAATCCTTCGTCATCAACTCGCCCAACTCCCGCCACAATTTGAAGGGATTTTCGGTGCCCTCGGACTTCATCAGCAACGCGTTATTCTCCTCTTCTTGTTTGCGCTGCGTGTCGAAGTGCCCATTGCTGGCGGCCGCCGCGGTATTACGCGCGTATTGCACCGCTGCCGGTCCGGCGAGGAATCCACCGAAGATGCAAGACACCAGAGAGTTCGCCCCCAGCCGATTGGCCCCGTGATACTGATATTCGCACTCTCCCGCGGCAAAGATTCCGGGGATGTTTGTCGCCTGGTTGAAGTCCACCCACAGCCCGCCCATGGTGTAGTGCATGCCGGGAAAAATTTTCATGGGGGTGTCGCGTGGGTCGTCGCCGACAAACTTTTCGTAGATTTCCAGAATTCCTTCCAGCTTGCGGTCGAGAATCTTGCGATCGATATGGGTCAGGTCGAGATAGACCATCGGCTTGCCATCGATGCCGAGATTGTGTTCGTAAACGACCTTGAAGATGGCGCGCGTAGCCACGTCGCGAGGCACCAGGTTCCCGTACTTGGGATACCATTCTTCCAGGAAATACCAGCGCTCACTCTCGGGGATCGACTTGGGACCGCGTTTGTCTCCGGGTGTCTTCGGCACCCATACCCGGCCGCCTTCGCCGCGCGCCGACTCCGACATCAAGCGCAGCTTATCTTCGCCCGGAATCGACGTGGGATGCACCTGAATGAATTCGCCGTTGGCGTAGTAGCAGCCTTGCTGGTACAGAGCGGACTGAGCAGAACCCGTACATACGACCGAGTTCGTCGACTTGCCGAAGATAGCGCCGATTCCGCCGGTAGCAATGATGATGGCATCCGCCGGGAATGTCCGTACTTCCATGGAGCGCAGGTCCATGGCGCAAATGCCGCGGCAAATCCGGTTGCCATCGAGCACGGCCGAGAGAAACTCCCAGTGCTCGTACTTCTTTACCTTGCCTTCGGATTCGAAGCGCCTTACCTGCTCGTCCAGCGCATAAAGAAGTTGCTGCCCTGTGGTGGCTCCAGCAAACGCGGTGCGGTTATAGAGCGTTCCGCCGAAACGCCGGAAATCCAGGAGTCCTTCCGGAGTCCGGTTGAAGGGCACGCCCATGCGGTCCAGTAAATCAATAATGCCGGGTGCGGCCTCGCACATGGCTTTGACTGGCGGCTGGTTGGCAAGAAAATCCCCGCCATAGACGGTGTCGTCAAAATGCTTGGCGGTGGAATCGCCTTCGCCTTTAAGGTTCTTTGCCGCGTTGATCCCACCCTGCGCACACACCGAGTGCGAGCGTTTGACAGGCACGATCGAGAACAGGTCAGCCTCTCCGCCCATTTCTGCGATCTTGATGACCGCGGCGAGACCCGCCAACCCCCCCCCGATCACGATGATCTTCGGACTTGATGCCATCTGCCTAGGATTCCAGTCTGCCGGAGCTGTGCCCGGTTATGAATGCACATCTTCAACGCATAACGAATGATTCGACGCCCGCTGGTTCCAGCGGCTGCAGCGGGGTGTTCAAGAATGAATACATGGTGGCCGCGCCCACCACGACGAATAGCACACCGATCGCCACACAGACATAACCGAACCTGCGGCGGGCGCCATCGCCGGTCGTGATACCCCATTTGGCCGCGAACAGCCACAGGCCGTATGCGAAGTGCCACGAGGCGCACAAGATGCCCACCGCGTAGAACGCTACTGCCCACGGATTCTGAAATTCGGCTTGCACCTTGCCAAAAGCGGCCGCGGGATGGCTCAAGATGTGCACACCCGTAAAACGGATGGTGTAGGTGTGCCAGACCATGTAAAAGAATGCGATTGCCCCCGTCCAGCGTTGTGAGGTATAGAGCCAGTTGCCCGTCCAGGGATACTCGGTCACATTTCCGTCGCCGCGATACCAGATATAGAAACCGTAGAGAGCGTGATAAAGGATGGGAATCCAGATCCCGAACAACTCGAGTCCTACCACGAAGGGAAAGCTGCTGAGCAACTCCACTTGCTTGGTGTAACCGGCCGGGCCACGGGTGGCGAATGCGTTGGAGATGAAATGTTCGATCAGGAACAGTCCTACGGGAACGATACCGCTGAGCGAGTGCAGGCGGCGTAGCAGAAACGAATATCCTTGCCCGGCTCTAAGCGGTGCAACCCCTCCCTCAAGCGGGATCGGGACTGCAGAACGCGCCGTTGATGCCACGAAACGCTCCTTATGATTTCAGCAACGGTAAGAGAACTTTTTATTATCTTGGCACGAGAGAAGAGAAGTCAAGGTAAGGTGCGGTGAGGGTAGCATCCCAATTTCTCTTCTGGAGAAGCGCGCATAGATTATGTGTCGCTGGTTGGCGCTTAGTAATGGCGAGAGCGCCCTAGCTCCCGTGCCGCCCTTTCCCGGGAATTTTCGATCGTGAGCAACTAGGGAAGTGTAGTTCCTAAGGGACGGCCGAGAGCTATTCGAGCTAATTATTTTAGGCCCAACCTGCCGTTAAAGTGCTGGATGACTCGATAGCACTCACGGGCAGCCTCTTCGAGATTCTTGCGGTTCAATATCTTTACGCTCCCGCGCAAGTTCTCAATGAGGCCGCCGTTCTCCAAAGTCCCAGCCGCCAAACTCACGCGGGGGCGTCCCGTCCCGAGCATCTGCGCCAAAAAGTCGTGCGTTAAAGGGAGCCACTGCGAATCCACGCGATCTTGACACATTAGCAGCCAGCGGGCCAGGCGCTGCTCAATTTCATGCAGACGATTGCAGGCGGCAAGCTGGGCGACCTGCATTCCGTGCATCAGCGCAAAGCGGCCGAGTTCAGACCGCAATGTCGGAGCACAGAGCAGGACATCGTGAAAGACTTCCGAACGTATACGGAGTCCGCTTCCCGACATTTGCATGATTGCGCGAAAGATTCCCCGTCGCAGGCCCGCCACTAGCGACAGTCCAACCATGCCTTCCTTGCCGACGATGCCGACTTCCACACTTCTCCCATCATGGCTAAGAGCTACAAGTGAAGCCATGCCCTCATTTAGAAAATATGTGAAATCGATCTTCTCGCCCGGCTCGTGCATGACTTCATGCTGCGGGAGTTCCGCGGGCTCCAAATGAGGTCGAAGCAGATTGAACTCCTTATCCGGAAGGGACAACAGAATCACATTGGTGACAGCCTTTCCCGACGCAGCAGAACGCGCGCCGGGATGGAGCGGAGCGAGCCTGGTCGGCCTAGTGGGTGTTCTAACGATTATGTTCTCTTCCGCCAAAATGCCCATATCCGAAAGGCCTCAATAACGGTGATTGGATGCGACGGGCGACTTCGGCTGGTTTCGGAGAAACTGTACCTTTGGCCCTAACCTCACTA
The DNA here is from genome assembly GCA_049582765.1 of Terriglobales bacterium. Taxonomy (GTDB): domain Bacteria; phylum Acidobacteriota; class Terriglobia; order Terriglobales; family Acidobacteriaceae; genus JBAUUQ01. The sequence continues at coordinate 170,696 of JBAUUQ010000015.1, read as the reverse complement.
AGATTCGAAGCAATAAGAGGAGAGAAGGTTCAGCGAAAGCCGCTGTCAGACCTTACCGCTTTCGGACTAATCGTCCCTTTGATCGCCCGGCTTACAGTTTTGAACTTGGCCGTCCTCGGCGCCCAAAATTCGGTTTAATTCTTCCACCAGATTTAGGAAGGTCTCTTGATCCCGTTCCACCGCAATAAGCGCGCAGAGCTCCTGAATACGGTTCCTGTCGATTCTGGTCATGTGAACCGGCAGTATTACAACAGTTGCGGTGTTCGGTATGTTCGATGTCGAACACTCCTGACATTACTGCGGGTGGCGCCGGTCGGGAGGGATGTTACGCTTGCCGGCAAGCTTCCGAAGGCGTTCGGTGTGCTCGTGGAGGGCATCTCTAAGCTGATGGAGAACAACATTCAGCTCAGCGGCGTCAGAGGTGGATACGGCCTGAGCACACAGCTTCCGTATGCGATCTTCTAAACGCCGGGATACAAAGCAGAAAGAAATCACGCCCCCCAGCAGCCTCTGCGCCGGTGGCTTCCTGTGGTTCATCCATTGCTCAATCCCCGGCCAGAAGAGCCTAAAGTCTGACTGACGGCGTTTAGGGCAAGCAATCGGGCAAAGACTGTAGCGGTGACCGGGGAAAGGTGGATGTCTTAGCGATTGTCTGGATGAATTTTGGGCGTCAATTCCGTATCAATCGACGGCTCGCTGCTGCCCCTGGGACGTCCAGTCGAGAAATAGCCGGAAGGCAGCCCCGCGATGGCTGTACTTGGCCTTTTCTTCCGCGTTCAACTCAGCGAAAGCCTTGCCGATCGGCGGAAAATAAAACAGCGGATCGTAGCCAAAGCCATTCGTGCCCCGCGTCTCATCGAGAATTATTCCCTCCGCCTCGCCGCGAAACACCTCCAAGGTCCGTCCGTCCTGAGCCACCGCGATCACGCAGACGAAGCGGGCATTTCGTTTCTCCGGAGGAACCTTTTTCAGTTCGCGCAGCAGTCGCGCGTTGTTGGCTGCGTCGTCGCTGTTGGTGTCGGCCAAGTGAGGCGCATATGCTGCGTATCGTGCCGAATGCACACCGGGAGCGCCGCCCAGGGCATCGACTTCGAGCCCCGAGTCATCGGCCAACACGAGCTCTCCCGCAGCGTAACGGCTGTAGGCTTCGGCTTTCTTACGGGCATTGGCCTCGAAGGTTGATCCGTCTTCGATTACCAGGGGCAGGGAAGAGAAGTTCGGGATCGTTTCAATCTGGATGCCAAACGCGGCCGCCGCCCCGGCAAAGTCGCGCACCTTGGCCGCGTTCGAAGTCGCAATCAAGATGTGTCTTGTCACGCTAGCCTCAATTGTTTCCGGCGAAAAACCAGCAGCCCGGCGATTCCCAGCGCTGTCATACTCGATACCGCCGCTCCTAATGTACGGTCCCACGTGCGCCCCAGGGTGATCTGCACCCGGTTCTCGCCAGCCTGCACCGGAATCATCATTTGACCCGTGTTTTCCTGGCTCTCAGTCCCAACCTCCTGCCCGTTCACAGTTACCTGCCATGCCGGATAGTTGAACAACCGCAGCACCAGGTTGCCCGGCTGCTCCACCGCCACGGTGAAAGACTTCGACTCCGGAGCCCAGGCGTTCACCTGGACTCGTGCTGCACCTGCCTCTGCGGCAACCAGGGGGGCATCCTGACTCACATTGTATGGATCGGCTCCGGCGGGTACATACTCATCGGTTCCCTCGTATCCGACACCGGGGCGGTGCTGAGCAAGGAGTTTCGCGATCTCGGCGGCGTCGTCCCACCACGGGGGTTGAGTGTGCCGCGAGACAAACAGCAGGACAGACAGCATGAAAAGGTAAACGGCGGCGCGCCCGAACCACCGTCGCCACGCCAGCGTGACTACCACTGCCAGACTCGCATTCAGGCACAACAGCCAACGCCAGGGCAGTTGCAGAAAACGCAGCCAGGGAAGATGTTCCCAAGCGCTGACAGAAGGCGAAAACATAAGGAGAGCGACTGGCAAACTCCAGCAGACTAGTGTCCACCACAAAGCCGATTGATCCGGTAATCGTCTGCGACCACGAACCCCGGCCACCGCGAGCACCGCAAGTTCGGACACAGCCGCGAATGACACCAGGAGATTGAAACTGGTGTGATCAGGATCGCCAGTGGCGGTGAAAAGAAAGTTGTCCTGCGGTCGTACTCCGGGTGCAAGGAGTTCACCAATGCTGACCCACTTCTGCTCATAGCTTGCCGGGACGATGTAGAAGGCGGCCAGGGCCGCACCCAGCAGCGCGGCCAAGGCTGTGTACCAAAGAACACGCGGCGAGCGCCGAGCCACAGCCGCGACGGACCCCAGCAGCACCAGCGAGTAATTGACCATGACTGCGGCAGGAGCGTTGGTCAGCCAGGCCCCCGCCACGACCAAGCCCAGAGGGATGGCCGCGTCCCATTCCTCATCACCCAAACGCAATATGAGAAGCAGAAGCAAAGGCAGCACCGCGCCCGCAAGCAATTCTGCGAAGGCGCTCCGCCAATACACCACGAGGATGTAGTAGGGATTGGCCGCATAAAGGGCAGCTGCGAATATCGCGTCACGCCGCTCCAGCCAACGCCGGGCCAGGACGAACATCGAGCATCCCGAAAGGGTGAGCGCGATCCACACATAGGCTCCGGGGACGGCTTTCCACGGCAAGACGGCGCCCAGCGCAGCCCCCAGAATCCACGACGCCGGAGGATAGAAAACAAAGCGCGCCTCGCCGAACCCGTATTGAGCCAGCGCCGCCCAGCGCGGATAAACGATTCCCTGGTGCCATTGGCCAAGCACTTCCATCCAGGAGTGCATGTGGAATTCGAAATCGTGTCCGGACGGGTTGCCATAGACAAAGAAGGGAAGCACGACCGCCAGAGCGACTCCCGCCACGAGAAGCAGTGGTCCGGGAAAAAGGGCGATGCATTCACGGTCAGGCTTTCGCGGTAAGGCGATGAAGAACCTCCGTTTCGGTGCCAACTGAGGTGTGGATGAATTGTCGGCGATTTTACAGGAAATTAACCCAATTGAAACCTTGTTGCGGCAATGGCGAACTAAACTCAGATTATTCGAGGTGGAATAAACCCGGCGCTACTGGGGCCGGCACGAGAGACGGCGTGCCGGCCCCATAACGCTTTTTGGGATGATTACCCGCAGGAGGGGTGTCGGCCTGTGTCTCGCCAGGTTGGCTTAGGAATAAGGGCTCTTGAACGTAATCCTAAAGCCATATGCACCAAGACGTCCCCTCCACCTAGTCTGAGGCGACTGATTCTGAACTACGCTGCTGACGAAGCTGTTGCAGAAAATCTTCCTGGTTCAAAGATGCGTGGCCCTGCAGCAACTGCAATAGCGGGTCCTCGGGTGCATCGGAGTCGGCATTCTCGGAAGGATTGTAGTCGTCTCCCGCAGTCAAAGCGCGGGGCGTGATGACGAGTTCGGGTGAGGTTCCGGGGCGGCTGGTGAGGAACTCTATGAACTTTACCACGGCGTCGTGCTGCTCGGCCGTGCGGGAAGCAAATTCGATTCCCATGCCGAATCCCGGGTGCATCACGCGTACCTTGCCGATGGCTTCGGCTTCCAGGTCCTCCGCTTTCAGGCAAAGTGTGATTCCAGAGCCTTCTGGAAAAGGCGACTCGGTTTCCACATAGCATCCGCCGGAGCTCAGATCCGTCAGTTTGCACGGCATCTCCGGATCTGGATCTTGAGGGGGTAGTTCGGGGGCGTTAGCGGCCACCCAGGTCCGCAGTAAACCGCGGACGTTTTCCGGCACTTCGACCAGTTGCACGCCGGCTTGCCCATTGGGGTTCGCCCACGCAACCTTTCCTTGGGCGTCGATCTCGGTCTCGCCGTCCGGCAGGGTGAAGCGCACGCGGACGGGAGTTGGAGGAGAGAGTGGCTGGGCGGCCAGTATGTCCATGCCGTCCTCGCTGAGATCGAGCAGTATAGCTTCAACTTCCGGAGAGCTTTCTGCTTTGAGCTGAACCGGTACTTGAATCGGAACACGCAGAGAGCGGCGGCGTTCCCTCCGGACCATGGAAATAGCTGCCCGCAAACTGGTTTCCGCCGATTCGCGCGTAACCGGCTTGTAGAGCACGAAGTTCGCACCCTGGTCGATCACCTGGCGGACCTTCACTTTATCGCTCAACAAGACAACGGTTACCGCCTGCTTTCCGTTAGAAGACTGGGCAACGGCTTGCAGGATCTCCGCCGCACCCTGCGTTTCATCGAAATCTACGATCACGGCATCGGGCTTCTGTTCCGTCAGCTGGCGGGCGGCATCCTCATAACCGCAACACACGACAGCCACATCAAACCCGGAAAAAACCTGGGTCAGAATGTCTGCTGCTTCATCGTCTTTGGAAACTAAAAGTGCTTGAAACATCATAGGTTGCTCGTTATGACGCGAGGCGAGCACCCGCGTCTACGGCCAACGTGGAGCCGTGCCCCGGGACTTGGCGGGACCAGCACCCGTGGAGGCTGCGGCAGCTTTCGCCTGTGGCTGCTCGTCGACCTCGCTCAGAACCATGGCATCATCTTCTTCGTTCTCGGCCAGCAGGGGAGCGACTTCCCGCAGCTTCTCCGCCGCTTGCTGCAACATTTCAATCTGCTTCCCCAACTGGGCGTACTTGGCCTGTTTCCGGCGCAGTACTTCGTGAATATCTTTCATACAACCCCCTCAGGGAAATCTACGAAGGCCGGATAGAGCGGTCAATTGCAATCCCTAAGGGCTGGTTACGGCAGTAACCGAGCGTCGGCCATCGTAGGTAACTGGGTGGCGCAGCCGGCCGTCCTCATGGAGTGGAAATCTCCGAGTGCTTAGCCGGGATCAGCTTGCCGAGGTGGCTATTTGGTGCTATTTGCTGGCACGAACGGGGGATTTACTCTCCGACCGCGAAACCGTAACGTGTCCTTGAGCAGTTCTGGGGAGGGCTGTTCGGGCGTCCTAACTCGAAAGAGTCGGGGCGCTTCTTAATTTTGGGCAGTTTTTCTACCGGACACACTACCGCCATTATGGCGGATGATCCGCTAAGATAGTCTTCTGCCCATCGTGTACGTCCCCGTCCCAACCGTCGACGTGAAGTCAGCTCCGGCCGGTGAACGGCCCGAGGCCAAATCCAGCCGGACTCTGTTCCGCGACCTGCTGATTCTTCTGCTTCTTACCCTTGGGGCGCTGCTGGTCCATGGTTATCATCCTGGGGCGGAGGATGCTGAAATCTATTTGCCAGGCGTCGAGAGGATGCTTCATCCGAAGTTGTTTCCCTTCGACGCGCAGTTCTTCCAGCCGCACGCCCACTCGACTCTGTTTCCGAACCTGATGGCAGCATCAGTGAGATGGAGTCGGCTGCCTCTCAGCGTTGTGCTGTTCAGTTGGCAAATTGCCTCGATCTTTCTGCTTTTGCTGGCGTGCTGGCAGTTGAGTGGGAAGTGTTTCGCTGGACGCGGAGCTCGCTGGGCCGGGGTAACGCTGATCGCTGCGCTGCTTACTCTGCCGGTGGCTGGAACTGCGCTGTACATCATGGACCAGTACGTAAACCCGCGGAATCTGGCTGCTTTTCCCGCGATTCTCGCCATCCTCAAGATTCTGGATAGAAAGTATCTCCAGGCTGGGCTGTTTCTTATCTTTGCTGCAGTCATCCATCCCTTTATGTCGATGTTCGCTGTTTGCTATTGCCTGCTGCTGGGTGTGGGACGGGAGTTTGGTTTTCGTCCCGTGTTTGCAGGCTCCTTGCTACCCTTCGGAATCACCCTGGAACCTCCCTCCAAGGCCTACCACCTCGTCGCTGCGAGCCATCCCTTTCACTACATCACCCGCTGGCACTGGTACGAATGGTTGGGAGCGGTTGCGCCGCTCGCGATCTTGTGGTGGTTCAGTCGCATAGCCCATCGTCGGGCAGCACATGATCTGGAATCGATGTGCCGGGCGCTGGTGGTTTTCGAGCTGATTTTCTTGCCGGCGGCTGTGGTGCTTTCCATCCCTGTGCGCCTGGAAGCTCTTGCACGGCTGCAGCCCATGCGCTGCCTGTATTTGCTCTACATTCTCATGTTCCTCTTTGGCGGCGCGCTCCTCGGCGAATACGTCTTGAAGAACCGCGTGTGGCGATGGCTGGGGTTCTTTCTGCCCCTGTGTTTGGCGATGTTTGTGACCCAGCGGACACTTTTTCCCGCCGACGCTCACATCGAATGGCCGGGAGCTTCACCGAGAAACCCGTGGGTGGGCGCCTTCGAGTGGGTTCGCGGCAACACGCCCGACGATGCGCTCTTTGCTCTGGATCCCAGCCATATGACCATTCCGGGAGAAGACGAGCAGGGATTTCGAGCGATCGCGCAACGCAGCCGGTTAGCGGACAACTGGGACAGCGGTCAAGTCTCAATGTTTCCCGCCCTGGCCGACGAATGGTTCCGACAAGTCGGGGCACTAGACCATTGGAAGAGCTTTCAACTAGAAGATTTCCGGAACTTGCGGGCAGAATACCGGGTTACGTGGCTTGTCTTGCAGGCGCCCGGCCTTGCGGGTCTCGATTGTCCGTACCGCAATGCAGCCGTTTTGGTTTGCCGCCTGACGCCGTGAAACAAATTCCGCATTCACGTGTTTACTCGTGATAGTCATGCCAATCAGGATTCGACGCATCAAAACTGATAAACTGAAAAAGATTGCGATTGGTTCGGAGGAGGGATGAAACGAACTTGGGGCTCCGCTCGAAGGACCAGGCAATCCAAAGAGGATGCTAGCTCATGTACTCCCCGCAAACAGCCGAGAAGTCAGCCCCTTTTTTCGACTATAGCCGCTGGAACTCGGAATTACCTGGCCTCAGCAAGCAGTATGCCGTAAACAAACCGCTGCCCCATATCCTGATCCGGGGGTTTCTCGACGCCGGCATCGCGAACGCGATGGCGGAGGAGTTTCCCTCCACTCAAAGTCAGGCCTGGATTCAGTACAAGCATCCCAATGAGCGAAAGCTCGGTTTGGTGAGGAGAGAGGTTTTTCCCACAACCTTGGGAGAAATCGTCGACGAGCTGAACTCTCCCAAGTTTGTAAGCTGGCTCTCGCAACTAACAGGGATCCCCGATCTGATTGCCGACTCAAGCTTGGACGGCGGAGGGTTGCATCAGTCCACACAGGGAGGCTTCCTTAATCTGCATACCGACTTCTCCCATCACCATCATCACAAGAACTGGAAACGTCGGATTAACCTCATTCTGTATCTCAACCCCGGTTGGCAAGCCGGTTGGGGCGGAGATATCGAATTCTGGGACGCCGGAATGCAGAACTGTATGGTGAAGTACCCGCCGATACTGAATCATGCCTTGATTTTCAACACCGACGAACGTTTCTTTCACGGTTTCCCGGAGCCAGTGAAGTGTCCGGAAGGCGAGTCACGAAAGAGCCTGGCGCTTTATTACTACACTCTCGAGAAGGACGCGAAGAATGCGCCGCGCTCCACCAATTATCGATCCCGTCCCGAAGACGGTATTAGCAAGTCGGCATTGATCTGGCTGGATAAGCAGGCGGTGGATTTGTATTCCCGGGCCAAAGCACGCTTTGGTTTCTCGGACGATTTCGCCAGCAAAATTCTCGGGCTCATCTCGGGGAAGAGGTAGGCGGATCGTCCCTTGTAGATCGCCCCGTCACTTCTCGGACAAGACAAAATTTACGGTGGTGTTGTCCTGTTCGTTGACAGTGACCGTTTTTTCCAGGGTCTTCGGTTCCGAGAACACGGGCCGCTGGACGGCCTTCTCGGTCAGCACATCGAAAGCGTTTTCCCGCCGTAAAACATTCCAACCCTCGTGCCAAGCAACAATCTGATAGCGTCCGGGCGGGACCTCTGTGAGTTGAAATTTGCCGCTCTCATCCGTAACGGCGTAGTAGGGATGAGGCGCCACAAACATCTCCGCATTCATCCACACATGCCCCCCGTTGCACTTCAGGTTCACCAGTCCCGGCGATGACATGTCGCGGGAAATGATCTTGTTGGGAAAAGGGAAGGGTAAATTGTACGAGGCCGCACCGTCCATGTGGATGGTGTGCAGTGTGGCATCCGAGCTCTTCATCTGCAGCGCGGCACTCTGTGGCACGAGAAGAATATGCGGTTCGTAGCGGCAATGCCTCTGGTCGAGGAAACGCCGGTCTTGGGGAAAATCAAAGGCTTTGCCTTGGGAGACATCGCGTAGATAGACGACTGTGTTGGCGACCCCGCCCTGCGGCCCAATCACCAGGCGTTCCAGATCGCGGGTCTTTTGTGATTCGGGATCGCAAATCTGGGGGTCCTTGGTAATCGGAAAGCGGATCAGGCGAGGCTCCGGCCCGGACCACTTCACCGTTCCTGTGATGGTCCCGCCGTTGGTGACGGTGATGACTCGATAGTCTGCTTGGGCGGCTGCGCTGCTAACGACGGCGGCCGCAAACAAACCACTAACCGCTGCTATCAGAATTCTATTCATCCCACCCACTTTGTCATCAACCGTAACTATGAGTTAAGCCGCCAGCAAGATCACCAAAGTAATTGGCCTATGGGAAGTCTCCAATTTGGGAGGGAACCGTTCGACTGCTTCGCATGGCATCTAGGCTGAAGGCAAGCTAAGCAACCAGCGCATTTGCCCTAGTCGGCGTGACTGGCGGCCGGTGATGCGGGTCGGGGTAGGGTACCCTTTTGCCGGCTGCTCCGCCAGCGCAGCCGGTCCATGTAGAGGTACACCACCGGCGTAGTGAAGAGAGTGAGTGCCTGGCTTACGATCAGGCCACCTACGATGGTCAGGCCAAGAGGCCGGCGAAGTTCTGAGCCCGTTCCGGTTCCCAGCGCCAGCGGAAGCCCGCCAAGCAGGGCTGCGGCCGTGGTCATCATGATGGGGCGGAAACGCAACACACAAGCCTCATGGATTGCGTCCAGTGGCGATTTGCCCTCCCGCCTTTCGGCATCGAGCGCAAAATCGATCATCATGATGGCGTTTTTCTTGACCAAGCCAATGAGCAGAATAATTCCGATGAGACCGATGACGTTCAATTCGTTATGGGTCAGCTTCAAAGCAAGCAGCGCGCCTACACCGGCGGAGGGAATCGTTGACAGGATCGTGATGGGATGGATGTAGCTCTCGTACAGGATTCCCAGAACGATGTAAACCGCCAACAGGGCAGTCATGATCAAAATCGGCTCGTTGGCGATCGAATCTTTGAAGGCTGCTGCGGTTCCCTGGAAGCTGGCATGAATCGTGGCCGGAAAGTTGATCGACCGTTCCGCACTTTCGATCACACTCGTCGCTTGCCCCAGGGAAACGTCAGGTGCGAGATTGAAAGAAATCGTAACTGCCGGCCACTGCCCTTGATGGTTTACCGCCAGGGACGTATTGTCCGGCCCAAAATGAGTAAACGCGGCCAGCGGAACCATGCTGCCGTTCGCGGACTTCACATAGGTGTCTTGCAGAGTATCCGGGCTCTGCTGAAACTCCGGCGCCACCTCCATCACCACGTGGTATTGATTGAGGGGTTCGTAGATGGTCGAGACCTGCCGCTGCCCGAAGGCATCGTAGAGAACAGTATCGATGTCCTGCGCCGCCACACCGAGTCGCGCCGCCGTATCGCGGTCGATCACTACCTCGGCTTCCAGCCCTTTGTCTTGCTGATCAGTATTTACCTGCATCAGCTGTGGCATCGCCCGCATCTTCTGCAACAATTGCGGAGCCCACTGGTTGAGCTCGGCCAGATCCTCACCCTGCAGGGTGTATTGGTATTGCGCCTGGCTGACCCGTCCGCCGATCTGAAGATCCTGTTGTGCTTGCATGTAAAGCGTTGCGCCCGGCACATCGGCAAACTTACGGCTCAGTTCAACGATGACCTGATCGGCGCTGAGCTTACGATCACTCAGCGGCTTCAGTGTAATGAACATGCGTCCCTGATTCATGGCCGTCGTGCCGCCGCAGAAACCGATCATGGTCTGCACATTCGGATCTTTCATCCCAATGTCGACGAAGCGCTTCATCTTTCTGCTCATGGCATCAAAAGAGATGTCCTGCGCCGCCTGCACCGCCCCCTGAATCCGGCCGGTATCCTGCTGGGGAAAGAAGCCCTTTGGCGCTGCCCGGAACAGATAAATGCTTAAGCAGGCGGTGGCAATGGTGATCAGCAACACCACAAACTGATGGCGGAGCACCCATCCCAGGCTAGTGCGATAAATGCTCAGAACCCCGTCGAATACCTTCTGACTGGCGCGGTAGGCGTGTCCGTGTTTCTCGTCGCCGAGCGATTTCAACAGCTGCGCACACATGGTCGGCGTGGTTGTAAGAGAAACCATCAGGGAGACGGCAATGGCAACGCTCAGGGTCACCGCGAATTCTCGGAAAAGGCGACCCACGATTCCTCCCATCAGCAGAATGGGAATGAAAACCGCGATCAGCGAGGTGCTCATCGAGAGGACGGTGAAGCCAATTTCGCGGGCTCCGCGGAAGGCCGCCTGCACCGGATTCATCCCTTGTTCCAGGAAGCGGGTAATGTTCTCCAGCACGACTATAGCGTCGTCCACCACGAAGCCGGTCGAGATTGCCAGCGCCATGAGGGAGAGATTATTCAAGCTGTATCCCAGCAGGTACATGACGCCGAAAGTGCCAACCAGCGAAAGCGGTACCGCGATGCTGGGGATGATGGTGGCGCGAACCGTGCGCAAGAAAGCAAACACGACCAGGATGACAAGAATCACTGAAATGATCAGGGTAATTTCAATGTCGTGTAGAGAGGCTCGCACCGTGGTTGTGCGATCGGCCACCACGTCCACTTTGATCGCTGGCGAAATCGAGGCCTGAAGCTGAGGCAATAAACCCAGAACATTGTCTACAGTCGAGATGACGTTGGCTCCGGGCTGGCGCCAGATCAGGACAATCACTGCCCGTTTGCCATTGGATAGACCATAGATGTGCGCGTCCTCCACCGAATCCTGAACGTCGGCCACATCGCCCAAGCGTACCGGTGCGCCATTCTGCTGGCTGTAGGCGACAATCAACGGCCGATAGTCATCGGCCCGCTTGATCTGATCATTGTCGCTGACTGCCCAGGAGGTAACTCCATTTGCCACTTCACCTTTGGGGCGATTCGAGTTGGCCGCATTCAGTGCCACGCGCACCGCATCCAGGCCAATGCCAAACTTGTTCAGCAGGTTCGGATTTACTTCGGCGCGGACCGCGGGATTGGCGCCTCCTCCAACGTAAACCTGCCCTACGCCGGAAACCTGCGCCAGCTTTTGCGACAGAATGGAATTGGCCTGATCGTAAATGTTCGGCAAAGTCACACTGTCAGAAGTCAGTGACAGAATGAGAATCGGGGAATCCGCCGGGTTCACTTTGCGATACCAGGGATTGCCGGGCAGGTACGATGGCAGCTGGCTGCGCGCCGCGTTGATTGCCGCCTGTACATCGCGCGCCGCAGCGTCGATATTGCGGTTGAGGTCGAACTGCAAGACAATGCCGGTCGAACCTAGCTGGCTGACGGAGGTCATCTGGTTGATGCCGGCAATTCGCCCGAACTGCCTCTCCAGTGGCGTGGCGACGGCGGAGGCCATGGTCTCCGGACTTGCGCCAGGTAGGCTGGCCGACACCTGGATTACAGGGAATTCCACTTCGGGGAGGGCGGCGACGGGCAGAAAACTGAATGCCAGCACACCCGACATCAACAGTGCCAGCGTCAATAACGAAGTCCCGATTGGCCGCTTGATGAAGGGTGTAGAGATACTCATAGCTAATCCCCGAGCGCCGGTTCCTCCACTGGGTGGCGGAAGCTGATGCTGTCAAATTTCTTAGCCAGCCGATCAAACCAGAGATAAACCACGGGAGTGGTGTAGAGCGTAAGCGCCTGGCTCACCAGCAATCCACCGACGATGGTGATTCCGAGGGGATGCCGGAGTTCTGATCCCGTGCCACGGCCGAGTGCCAGCGGCAATCCTCCCAGCAACGCCGCCATGGTCGTCATCATGATGGGACGAAAGCGCAGCAGGCACGCCTGAAAGATCGCCTCCTCCGGAGGTTTGTGCTCTACCCTCTCCGCCTCCAGCGCGAAGTCGATCATCATGATGGCATTCTTCTTCACGATTCCTATCAGCAGGATGATTCCGATAATCCCGACTACCCCCAAATCGTTGCCCGTGACCAGCAGCGCCAGAATCGCGCCTACGCCCGCGGAGGGAAGTGTGGAGAGGATGGTAATGGGGTGAATATAGCTTTCATAGAGAACGCCCAGCACGATGTAAACCGTAATGATAGCGGCCACAATGAGCCAGGGCTCGGTCGAGAGCGAATTCTGAAACGCTGCCGCGGTGCCCTGGAAAGCGGTGTGGATGCTTACGGGCATGTTGATTTCCTTTTCCGCTTCGTCAATTGCCCGAGTCGCGTCGCCGAGAGACTTCCCGGGCGCGAGATTGAAGGACAACGTCACCACAGGAAACTGTCCCTGGTGATTCACCGCCAGAGGACTATTTGAAGTATGGATCTGGGTGAAGGCGGAAAGCGGAACCTGGGTCCCATTGCTCGACTTCACGTAGAGATCCTTGAACGATCCCGGATTCTGCTGGAATTGCGGATCCGCCTCCAAAATGACGTGGTACTGGTTCAGCTGGGTGAAGATGGTCGATACCTGGCGCTGCCCAAAGGCGTCATAGAGAGTGTTGTCGATCTGCGCCGGCAGAATCCCGAGGCGCGAGGCGGTATCGCGGTCAATCACGATGTCGGCCGCCAACCCTCCAGTCTGCTGGTCGGTGGCCACGTCGCGGACCTCCGGCAGAGTTTGTAATTTGGCCACTAAACGAGCGGCCAGCGTTGTCAACTCCTTCGCATCCGCGCCTTCCATCGTGTACTGGAATTGGGTGCGGCTTACTCTGTCTTCCACGGTCAGGTCTTGCACTGGCTGCATGAACAGCGTGATGCCTTCGACCTCAGCCAGCTTGGGTTGCAGTCGGCGGATGATTTCCGAGGCGGTCGCGGTGCGTTCATCGTGCGGCTTCAAATTGATCTGAATGCGCCCGGAGTTCGGGGTCAGGTTAGTGCCATCGACTCCGATAAACGACGACAAGCTGGCGACATCCGGGTCTTGCAGAATGACCCGCGCCAGGGCCCGCTGATGTTGGGCCAATGAGGTGAAAGAGACACTTTGCGGGGCATCCGAGATCCCGAGGATTACTCCCGTATCCTGCACTGGAAAGAATCCCTTGGGCACAATGATGTAGAGAAACAAAGTCAAAACCAGTGTGCCGACCGTCACCATCAGAGTCGTGGTCTGATGGCGAAGCACGAATTTCAAGGTGTGGCCATAGAAGGCGATCACCTGCTCGTAAAAATGCTCTGACGCCTTGTAAAAGCGGCTCTCATGCGCCGGGTCTCGCGGCTTCAGCAGCTTGGCGCACATCATGGGCGTCAAGCTCAGCGAGACCGCCGCCGAGACTAAAATCGTCACCGCCAACGTCACCGCGAACTCGCGGAAGAGCCGGCCGACGATGTCACCCATGAACAAAAGCGGAATCAAAACGGCAATCAGCGACACCGTCAGCGAGACGATGGTGAAGCCAATCTGCCCGGCTCCCTTTAAGGCGGCATCCAGCGCCGAATCTCCCTCTTCCAGGTAGCGGTCAATGTTCTCGATCATGACGATGGCATCGTCCACCACAAAGCCGGTGGAGATGGTCAGGGCCATGAGGGTGAGGTTGTTCAAGCTGTATCCCAGCAAGTACATGACGCCGAAAGTTCCGACGATGGAGAGGGGCACGGTCACGCTGGGGATGGTTGTCGCGGCAAAATTCCGCAGAAACAGGAAGATCACCATGACCACCAGGGCGACGGTGAGCATCAGTTCGAACTGCACATCCTTGACCGAAGCCCGGATGGTCTCAGTTCGATCGGTAAGAATCGAGACGCCCACCGCGGCCGGCAATCCGGCTTGCAGCTGCGGCAATAGCTTCTTGATGCGATCGACGACACCGATGATGTTTGCCCCAGGCTGGCGCTGGATGTTTACGATGACGGCTGGATCCAGATTCATCCACGCCGCCTGCATCACGTTCTCAATTCCGTCCGTAATTGTCGCCACGTCAGACAGGCGGACGGGCGAGCCATTTCTGTAGGCTATGATCAGCGGGCGGTACTGCTCGCCGGACACCAACTGATCGTTGGCGCCGATGGTGAAGGACTGACGCGGGCCATTCAGGGTCCCCTTGGCCTGATCCACGTTGGCAGCTGCCAGCGCGGTTCTGACATCCTCGAGACTTAGGCCGTACGAAGCCAAAGCCGTGGGATTCGCCTGAATGCGGACGGCGGGTTTCTGCCCGCCGCTGATCGAGACCAGACCGACGCCGCTCACTTGGGAGATCTTCTGGGCCAGCGCGGTGTCTGCCAGATCCTCAACTTTCGACAGGGGCAGCGATTTCGAGGTCAGCGCCAGCGTCATAATGGGCGAGTCCGCTGGATTCACTTTGCTATAGACGGGGGGATTCGGCAGGTCCGTCGGCAAATAGGTTTGCGCAGCATTGATCGCGGCCTGCACCTGCTGTTCCTCAACATCGATGTTCTGGTCGAGGCCAAACTGAAGGGTGATGACGGAACTGCCGAACGAACTGGTCGAAGTCATCTGGCTCAAGCCCGGGACCTGGCCAAATTGCCGTTCGAGCGGAGCCGTTACCGAGGAAGCCATCACGTCGGGATCGGCTCCGGGATAGAACGTCATTACCTGGATGGTGGGATAATCCACTTCCGGCAACGCCGAAACCGGGAGCTGCCGGTAGGCGACGAATCCGATCAGCATGATCGCCACCATCAACAGTGCGGTGGCGACCGGCCGGAGAATGAAAATACGCGACGGATTCATTTGCCTGATTGTCCGGCACCCGCGCCGGCTGGTGAAGTGGGAGCCGACGTGGACGCGGGCGTCCCTGCCCGTGCAGGGACCCTGACCTCAATTTTGCTGCCCTCTTGCAACTTGTCCTGGCCGTCGGTCACCACGACTTCATCGGGGGAAACCCCGGTGGCGATGTTGGAGAAATTATCCTGAGTGAAAGCGATAGTTACCGGCCGTATGTCCACCGTGTTGTCCGATTTCGCCACAAACACGTAGGTCCCTTGCGGCCCCCGCTGAATGGCTGCCGCCGGGATGACAGTGCTGTTCTTGCGAATCTCCAGCAGCAGGCGGATGTTGACAAACTGGTTCGGCCACAGCACATTATCTGCGTTTTCAAATACCGCCTTGAGCCGCCCGGTACCGGTGCTCTGGTCGATCTGGTTATCGATGGTGAGCAACTTGCCGGTGGCCAGCTTGGTTTGATCGTCGCGGTTATAGGCGTCGACCTCCAGCGTCATCTTCGACATGTGTTGAGATACCGTCGGAAGCTGGTCCTCGGGTAGCGTGAACAGAACGGCGATAGGTTGCAGTTGCGTGATCACCAGCAAAGGGTTGGTGTCGGTGGCGTGAACAATGTTGCCCGGGTCCACCAGCCTGAGTCCGACCCGGCCGCTGATCGGCGAAGTGATGTGACAATAGACCAGGTTCAGCTTGGCGCTGTCGATTGCAGCCTGATCGGTGCGGACGGTTCCATCCAACTGGTCCACGGTGGCTGCCTGGGTGTCCACCTGCTGCTGCGACATGGCGCCAGAGTTCTGCAGCAAGCCCTTGTATCGCTCGTAGTTCAGTTTGGCGTCTCGCAGCGTCGCCTGATCCTTGAACAACTGCGCCTCGGCCTGTTCCAGCGCTACCTGGTAGGGACGGGGATCGATGACGGCCAGCAGGTCGCCTTTCTTCACGAACTGCCCTTCTTTGAAATTGACCTGCATCAGCTCACCGTCCACGCGGGACTTGATGCTGTCGGTATAAAAAGCATTAACCGATCCCAGACCGGTGAGGTAGTAGGGCATGTCCCGGCGCTCCGCGGTGAATACCGAGACCGGCACCGATTGCGCGACACTGGCGCGGGCAGAGTTGGGCTTGGGATCGCCGCCGCTGCAACTAATCCAAGCGATCGCTAGCAGGAAAACGACCCCGGTCAAATACCTGGCCCCCAACCCCCCCTGCCCGGATTCGCCGGTCGGCGGTTGCACTCGGACCGGCGTCTGCTCATCTCTCCCGGCCTCCAACCTTGCGGAAGCAATTGTCATGCAGAACCTCATTCGTAAAAAATTATGATGGACGCACCAATATTCTAGTCGTGCCTAATTCGGCACCCAAGGGTTGGACGTTGTTACGCCGACATCGGATGCGGAAACTTATTCTCTCCGCGGACGGAAACGGAAGCGAATATCCCGTGCAGAATCAATACTATTCCACTTGGCAAACAAGTGCAGAAGCTTTACAAATTTTTACCTCTGTTGACCCTCGCTTTACGCAGTTGCGGCAAGATCTATCACCGCTCTGGTGCGGACAACTCTTCTCGCGTATATTGATCGGCTCTGCTGGGGTAACGTGGCCGAACCAAAATCCAAAACCGGTGTCATCCTGCGTAACCTTGAGAGCTTCGACGATCTCAAGCAAGCGGAAGCGCTCGAGAAAGAGGTCTGGCAGTTGTCCGACCTCGACACCACGCCTCTTACCCTCGCCGTTGCCACCAAGGAGGCTGGGGCGATCTGGGTAGGTGCTTTTGATGGTGAAAAGCTGGTGGGATTTGCCTTCGGTTTTCTTGCCCTGGAACACGGTTGTCTGTCCCTGCACTCGCACATGCTGGCGGTGCAAGCGTCTTATCGAAACCTGGAACTCGGTTACAAACTCAAACTGGCGCAACGCGACCGTGTGCTGGCCATGCGCATTGGCGACTTGCGCGTCAACGAGATGACGTGGACCTTCGATCCCCTGCAAAGCAAGAACGCGCATTTGAACTTCACCAAGTTAGGCGTGATTGCAGAGACCTATAGAGTCGATTTCTATGGTCCCGAAACCTCGAGCGTCTTGCACCGCAACAGCACCGACCGTTTATGGGTGAAATGGCCGATCGCCAGCCGCCGGGTGCAAGACCGTTTGCAGGGTAGAGACCCGCGCGCTGAAATGCTGGACGCGCTCAAGACGCTGACCCCATTGGTGCAATTCAATGGCGACGGAAAACCGGTCAGAACAGACCTGGAAGCGGCCCTGCGGCGCCAGAGAATCGCCATCGAGATCCCCGGCGACATTGTTTCTGTAGAAGGGAAAGACCCTGCGCTCGCCCGGGAGTGGCGTCTGCAGACCCGGTGGGCTTTCACCGAGGCATTGAAAGCAGGATTCCTGGTGGCGGACTTCTGCCGAACCGTCCGTGGTCAACAAGGGCCGAGTGCGTACTTGCTGGAAAAAAGTACGCTGGAAGAATATGTGCCAGAACTTGTCCGGCAAAGCTCCGGCTAGTCTCATGTGGGTCGGGCACTCTGTCCGCCGCTTCTGGCGTTGATCCTGTTGATTGGCAGCGTTGGTCTGGAAACCGCTAAGGTGCTGGGACAGACTTGTCCGGCGACTAAGCGGGAATCGACGCCAAAGCGGAGTCAAAAGGGCCGGACAAGAGTGTCCGCCCCACACAGCCGACAATTGGTAGAATGTGCGACGCACCGCTCCCCCATACGAGGATGCACTTATGGCAGAAAAGGCTTCCATCCCGGCTTCCGCTCCCAACATCGACTCTGTTCTCCAGGAACAACGCGAATTCGAATGTCCGGAGCCCTTTCGGCAGCGGGCTCACATCAAGTCCATGGAAGAGTACGAACATATTTACCGCGAATCGGTGGAACAGCCTGAGAAGTTCTGGGGTCGCATTGCGGAGGAACTGCACTGGTTCAAGAAGTGGGACAAGGTTTTGGAATGGAACAACCCCTGGGCCAAGTGGTTTGTCGGCGGCCAGCTGAATCTTTCCTACAACTGTCTTGACCGTCACGTCCAGACCTGGCGCAAGAACAAGGCCGCACTGATCTGGGAGAGTGAGCCCGGAGAAATACGCATCCTGACTTACCAGCAACTGCACCGCGAGGTTCAGAAATTCGCGAACGTGCTGAAGTCGCTGGGTGTCAAGAAAGGTGACCGCGTTGCCATCTACATGGGAATGACGCCGGAGCTGCCCATTGCCATGCTGGCATGCGCCCGGATCGGGGCGCCTCACACCGTAGTTTTTGGCGGGTTCGCCGCGAACGCTTTGGTCGATCGCATCCACGATTCGCAAGCGGTGGCGGTGATTACACAGGATGGTTCCTACCGTCGCGGCTCTGAAGTCAAATTATTTCCGGCGGTCGAAGAGGCCCTGAAGTCGTGCCCTTCGGTGAAGCACGTGGTCGTCTATAAGCGCACCGGCTCGGCGATCAACTTACAGGCCGGACGTGATCACTGGTGGCAGGAGCTGATGGAATCGGTCTCGGACGACTGCCCAGCCGAAGCCCTCGACGCCGAGCACCCTCTCTACATCCTGTACACCTCGGGAACTACCGGCAAGCCGAAGGGCGTGGTTCACACCACCGGCGGCTACTCGGTCGGAACCTACCTCACTACAAAATGGGTATTTGATCTCAAGGAAGAAGACACTTACTGGTGTACCGCCGACATCGGATGGGTTACCGGACACAGCTACATTGTTTACGGTCCGCTGCAGAACGGCGCCACCAGCCTCATGTACGAAGGCGCGCCCAACTTTCCCGAGCCGGACCGCTTCTGGAGCATGATCGACCGCCACCAGGTCAACATCTTCTACACTGCTCCGACCGCAATCCGAACCTTTATCAAGTGGGGAGAGCAATGGCCGCGGAAGCACAAACTGGACAGCTTGCGCCTGCTGGGCACGGTCGGGGAGCCAATTAATCCCGAGGCCTGGATGTGGTATCGCGAAGTGATCGGCCACAGCAACTGCCCGATTGTCGATACCTGGTGGCAGACTGAAACCGGTCACATCATGATTGCGCCCATGCCGGGCGCGGTGGCCGCCAAGCCGGGTTCGGCAACCCGCCCGATGCCGGGGGTTGTGGCGGAGATTGTGACCATGGAAGGCAAGCCGGTTCCGGACGGCTCCGGCGGTTTTCTGGTTTTGACACGGCCGTGGCCGGGTATGCTGCGTACCATTTACGGAGATCCCGATCGCTACGTGCGTCAGTATTGGTCGCAGATTCCAGGGGCGTACTTCACCGGCGACGGGGCGCGCAAAGACAAAGACGGCTATTTCTGGATCATGGGGCGCGTCGATGATGTGCTCAACGTCTCTGGCCACCGCCTGAGCACGATGGAAGTGGAATCAGCGCTGGTCGCGCACGAAGCGGTTGCGGAAGCCGCAGTCGTAGGCCGTCCCGACGATCTCAAGGGCCAGGCGATTTCCGCCTTCGTCACGCTTCAGCAGGGACGCCAACCCACGCCGGAACTAAAAGAAGAATTAAGGCGCTGGGTGGCAAAAGAGATTGGCGCGCTGGCCAGGCCCGACGATATCCGCTTTACCGACATGCTGCCGAAAACCCGCAGCGGGAAAATCATGCGCCGTCTGCTGCGAGAGCTCGCCACCAGCGGCGACGTGAAGGGAGATACGACGACGCTCGAAGATTTCAACGTAATCTCCAGACTGAAAGAGAGCGACGAGGTTTGAACGCCTGCTAGAGAAATCAGCCTACGCCGCGGCCGAAGGCAGCCATGTGCTTCCGCCCAGACTCTGAAGTCGAGGCTCCTCATCTTTCTCGAAACCACAAAGGTTCGCCATGCTGGCCGTTATTTCGTCTTGAGCGAGCGCCTCAGCGATCAGTTCCTTCGATCCTCCGTTAGCATGCTCAAGCAGAGTGCGGGCAAGTACGCGCACATCCGGATCGGAAGAAGCCAGCGCGCGGATCAGTTCCAGTCCGGCATCTTCCGCACCAAACTGTGACCAGGCCATCCCACACAGAACCAGATAGTTTCCGTACATTGGCCGCCTCCTTTACTTGCGAGATCAACTGTCCTACTCGCTTATACGTAATAAGACGCGCGCCAAACCCATAGTTGTGTCAATTGATTGTAAAAAAATGTGGAGAAAGGTGGTGGAGAGAGCCGCCGGTTTACCGTTCGGCCCGCAAGGCGAGCTGCCGTTCGTCGGCGCTCATCTGGTTCCAGAGAACTTTGAGGTCCTCCTCAATGCGGAGGTTGCTGGGATCCTGGTGTAAGGCCCGCGCGAACCAGTGATAGGCAAGCGGCAAGTCCCGAGTGGTGCAGTGCCCGGTTGCGTACATCGTACCTAGGACGCTTTGTGCCTTTGTACTGGAACGCTCCGCGGCCGCCAGCAGGCTTTTCTTGGCGAGGGCGCAGTTCGCCGGGACGCCGGTGCCATATAGGTACTTTTCTCCCTGAGCTTCCAGCGCTTCACTCTCCGAACTGACGGGGACCTGATCTCTTGGGCTTCGAGAAGGTTTGGCCGCAGCTCTGGGCTTTGCCGGCGGCGGTTCCTCATGAGGAACTTCATTGTTCTCAGCAGGGGCTTCATCTTTTGAATCGGACGCGTCGGAATTTGCAGGCTGAGAGTCCCCACCCGACGCAACTGCAGGAGCGGGCGGGGCCGCTTGCGTTTGTTGCGAGCCAGGAACTGACGAACCTGTGGCGGGTGCGGCGGAGTTCGACTTCGGTACTGCCGCGGCGGGGATTCCTGCCTGTGGCGCCTGCGTTGCGTCAGGTGGCGTTGCACTTGGCGGTGCCACGCTGGCTGGCGCCGCCTGATTGCTGGCCTCCGCTGCCGGTGGCGGCACTACCGCAGCGGCTCCGCTGGGTGACGCCGGGGCTTCCAAGGACGACGTCGCAGGCGGTGCCGGAGCTGGAATGCTTGTCTCCTGAGACTGGGTGGCGGGTGATCCTCCAGCAAAGCGTGACGCCAAAGAGCGCAAGTCTTGCCGCCAATTCCAGGCTGTGGCCGCGACGCCGGCGATGAATACTGTTAGCACCAAGTACCGGCCCCAGTGACTGGTCGACGGCTCGTCCTCCAGGAGATAGGAAGCCTGATCGGACGGGTCATCCGCCAAACCCAGAAACGAGGGTCCGCTGACCGGCTTTGGCTGCGGTGCTGGAACGAATGCATCCGCTGGCGGCGGCGACATCTCGCGGGGCGGCAGAGGAAGCCGGGCTCCGCACATACCGCAGAAGCGATATCGCGAATCGTTTTCGTGGCCGCACTGTTCGCAACGCAAAGTCATTAAAACCAGCATAGGCCAAAGGATTAGATGGCGGAAGTCACGTTGGTGTTGGCCAGATCACTGCCCGGCAGTGCCTTAGTTTCCTCAAATATACATGGGAGGGATCGTCGCCGAGGATACGTTCTGGCCCACCCGTACCCTCTTGATAATGACCAGGACCGGACGGCCTCGGGAAGTCCGTGGATGAACAGAATTTGATAGTTTTGGCTCGGTTGGAACGGGAAACCGATCCGGACAACACGAGGCGCCATCCCTTTGCGACCGGCCGGGTGCAGCGCCTCGCTTTTTCTCGCTTGAGCTGGACCTACGGGTGTGGCTCAGCCATGGCCGTTTGCTGCTGACACTGTCCCAGGTCTTTCTTGACCGAGGCCACATTAAGCTCATCGATGCCCGTACCGCCTTTGCTCTTCTTGCCGACCACTGAGACATGCTCGCCCGCCGTGACCGGCTCGCCGGTCAGTTGGTAGGTGTGCTTGCCTTTATCCGCAGTCAGGGTTTTACCGTCCGAAGCCACGCAGCCCACGACGGGAGCGTGACGGTTATGCAGAACCAGGAACAGGATGCCCGCTCCCGCTGCCGCACCGACGCCCGCGCCAATGGCCGCGCCGTTTCCATAACTCTTCGATCCGGGTGTATAGGTGCCGCCCCCTGTTCCACCAGTGCCGCCGGTGCCACCGCCGTATTGGGCGAAAGCACATCCACATGCCGCCAGAGCAACCACTGCCACTCGTAATGCCTTTGAGAGATGGGTTGAAATCATGTCGCCTCCTTTGCGAACCAAGGCGAGACTAGGGGATGCGAACAGTGGGGTTGTCATCGTGCCGTCAATTGGTTGTCACATTTCCGTCACCCCGGGGAATTGACTGTGACTGCCCGTCAAAAACGTGTCGGTTGACTGTCGGTACGGGCACTCCGTTAGCAGGCCTAATCTTTCCTCAAACGGCTGGGAACAAGAAAAGGTCGAACCCGAAAAGGGGCCATTCCGGCGGCTCCTGGCGTCTTTTCGCGAATCCAGGGGACAGCCTGGGACTCGAGCAGACGGTGCATATCCAGCAGCTCGTCTTTACACTGCGCTCGCCAGCGTGTTAACCTGATGAACGTTACAGAAAAAATTGAAAAATTAGACAGGAGTGCACCAGGGTAGTGCTAGCCAGAGAGCAAAAAAGGGCCGTCATTGACCAACATCGCCGGGATGCGAATGATACCGGCAGTCCAGAAGTACAAATCGCGCTGCTAAGCGAGCGCATTGGTCAGCTCACGGAACACTTCAAAACGCACCAGAAGGATCACGGTTCGCGCCGTGGTCTTCTCATGTTGGTCAGCAAGCGGCGCCGCTTGCTCGACTACTTAAAGACCTACGATTCCGATCGCTATAAAACCGTCGTTCAGAGGCTTGGTCTCCGCCACTAATTGCGGCCAGACCTGTCTTCTAAGAGTCGTGGATTCACGACCAAACCATCGGAATTACTCTGCCACCGGGGTGGCAGGGGTCCAACTGAGAATACTGTAGGTGCGTTCCAAAAGTATTTCCAAGATACTCCTGGCACGTATTCCATTATTGTGCAGCCTCCCAGACCGGCACTCACCTGCCCTCCTGCCCAGAAGGAACCAACATGAAACAAGAAGTATCTGTAGAACTTGCCGGCGGAAAAACCCTTTCCTTTGAAACCGGAAAACTGGCCAAGCAAGCCCACGGCTCAGTCGTGGTGCGAATGGGGGACAACGTAGTCCTTGCCACTGCCACTGCCAACGCCGATCCGCGCGAAGGCATAGACTTCTTTCCCCTCACCGTCGACTATCGCGAATACACCTACGCCGGCGGGCGCATTCCCGGCGGTTTCATCAAGCGTGAAGGCCGCCCCAGCGAACGCGAGATTCTCACCAGCCGCCAGATCGACCGTCCCGTCCGGCCGCTTTTTCCCGATGGCTTCCGCTGTGAAACCCAGGTGATTGCGTTTGTGTTATCCGCTGACACCGAGAACGACCCTGACGTTGCCGGCATTAACGGCGCCTCTTGTGCGCTGACTATTTCCGATATTCCGTTCCAGGGGCCAGTGGGAGCGGTCCGGGTGGGATTGGTTAACGGGCAATTTATCATCAATCCGACTTACAGCGAGATGCGCGACAGTCTGCTGAACATCATGGTGGTCGGCACCGCCGAAGGCATCGTGATGATCGAGTCCGGCGCAAAGGAAGTCAAAGAGGAGACGGTTGTCGATGCCATCGAATTTGCCCACGCCGAAATCAAGAAGATTTGCGCGGCGATTAATCAGCTGAGAGACAAAGCGGGCAAGCCCAAGCGGCAAGTTACACCGCCGGAATTTGACCAGGCGTACTACGACGCTCTGAAGAAGAAGATCGGCGCCGATCTGGTTGAACGGCTTGACACCCAAAAGCATCCCAAAGCCGAAAGCCACAATCTGGTCAGAGATCTGAAGAAAGAACTGCTGGCGGCGATTCCCGAAGGCGACGAAGACGCGCAAGCCAAGCTGAAGACCTATTATGAAACCCTGCGGGAGCGCATCTTCCGCGAGGCGGTCATCAATCAGAAGCGGCGTCCCGATGGTCGAGCCTTCGACCAGATCCGGGATATATGGATTGAAGTCGGCGTCCTGCCTCGGACGCACGGATCCGCTATCTTTACCCGCGGCGAAACTCAGGCGCTGGTGACCACCACTTTGGGCACAAGCGACGACATGCAGCGGCTGGAAGTGTTCGAAGGCGAAGCCAAGAAGCGCTTCATGCTTCACTATAACTTTCCGCCATTCTCGGTTGGAGAGGTGGCATTTCTGCGGGGAGCGGGAAGACGTGAAATTGGCCATGGCGCGCTTGCGGAACGTGCCGTCTCGCAGATGTTGCCGAGCGAAGACAACTGGCCCTATGCCATGCGCGTGGTGTCGGACATTCTGGAGTCGAATGGCTCGTCATCGATGGCTACGGTCTGCGGCGCATCGCTGTCGCTGATGGACGCGGGCGTTCCGCTGAAGTCTCCAGTGGCGGGTGTGGCCATGGGGCTGGTCAAAGAAGGCGAGCAATACGCCATCCTCACCGACATCGCCGGCGCTGAAGATCATTACGGCGACATGGACTTCAAGGTCGCCGGCACTAAAGACGGCATCACCGCCCTGCAGATGGATATCAAAGTCGGGGGCATCACGGCGCAAATCATGCGTGAGGCCTTGGCCCAGGCGCAGCGAGGAAGGCTTTTCATCCTCGACAAGATGAGCGAGGCGCTGGCGATACCACGCGAAAAAGTATCGGCGTACGCGCCGCGCATTTACACCCTGCAGATTCCGGTCGACAAGATCCGCGACGTGATTGGGCCCGGCGGCAAGATGATCCGCAGCATCATCGAGCAGACCGGAGTTAAGATCGACGTCGAGGACTCGGGCAAGGTCAATGTAGCTTCGAACGACGAAGTCTCCGCCAACAAGGCGCTTCAAATTATCCGCGATCTGACGGCGACCGCCGAAGTGGGCAAGACCTACCTGGGCAAGGTAACCCGCCTGGCCGATTTCGGCGCCTTTGTCGAAATTATTCCCGGCACCGATGGATTGCTGCATATCAGCGAGGTCGCCGAACATCGCATTAAGGACGTGCGCGACGAACTCAAAGAAGGCGACCAGGTCCTGGTGAAAGTGCTTGCCGTGGAGGGCAATCGCATTCGCCTCTCGCGCAAGGCAATCCTCAAAGAGCAGCGCGCGAAGATGGGCGGTGGCCCACCTGAAGGCGGGATCGAGGGGGCTGGCGAAGCGCCGGTTGACGGTACGCCTTTACCCTCACCGGCACTGACGATTGAAGGCGGTGGCGATTTTCCCGACGAGCCGGAACCCAACTTCAACCGCGACCAAGTGCAACCGGTCGGTGACCGCGGCGGAGACCGAGGCCCTGATCGCGGACCAGACCGAGGCGGTCGGGGCGGGCGTCCTGGCGGCGGAGGTGGTGGTGGCGGACGGCGGCGTCATGGCCGCGGACCGCGCGGTGGCGGCGGCTCCGGCGGCGGCCGGCACTAGATAGATCTAGACTAAGCGCAGAGAAAGAAGGCCGCAACCTTATGGTCGCGGCCTTCTTTATTCTTAGGACCATCCCCAACACAAGGTCGTCGCCGATTACTGCGGATGGTGCTCAGTCGGATGCGGCGGAGTTCGCGGCGCCGGCTGTGGATGGGCTCCGGTCACCGGATGTGGCGGAGTTCTCTCCATTTCCTGTGCATGAGGAGTTGTCGCCGGATGCGTAGTCGTCGTCGCGGTGGTTGCATGATAAGTGCTCGGTGGACGAGGCGTGGCTGAGTGCGAGCTCATTTCGTTTGGAGTGGTTGCCGGGTGTAACGCAGATGCATTGGTGTGAGCGGCGCTTACATTGGTCGTCGGCGCTTTGTAAGGCGCACCGGCGCTTTTTGAAGCCACGACATTATGTCCGGTGAACACCGCGGGCTTCGCTGTTGCGGCGATCGCTGGTGCGCCGTGGTTCACCGAAGCCAAGAGTTGGCGATTGCCGCGGGCGGCTTCCAGATGCTGAGTTTGCATGGCCGTCGGCGCCAAGTGTGGTTGGCGGGCCGCTGCCTCTTCTTGAGCCGTAGGCCTCGCCATGGTCCCGCCAGTCCCCCCGTTATAGCTCACGCGGTTGACGGTGGTGTTGTTGATGACGGTCGTGTTGTAGGTGTTATGGATGTTGGTGACGTTCACGTGGTTGACGCTCTGGTTATAATAGAAGTCCCGACCTCTCCAATATCCGCCCTGGTACCCACTCCCACCGTAGCCATAGCCGTAATTAATGCCGCCATAGAAACCGACGGTCGGACCCCAGTAGCCTCCATGCCACAGGTACGCGCCCCCGCCCCAGCCCCAATAACCAGGAGTCCACAACAGACCCGGCCGCGGAGCCATCACCCAGGTGCCTGGCACCCAGAAGTAGCCGTCCGGACCGTAGGACCAATAGCCGGGCGCCCAGATGTACCCAGGCGCAGGGCAAATCGGTTGCTCATAAACAGGAAGTGCCGGCGGTCCTACATTCACGGAAACGAACACGCCAGCATAGGCTGCGGTGGACAGGCAGCCTAACACCACGAGAACGACTGACAACCATCGAATGGAACGTGTGATATGCATTTTATGTCTCCTGTGCGCGCCGTCTCCGTTCGGTCTGGCACGACGAGGCCTCGCGAATTACCTGCACACTTCTCGGTCATCCCAGCTTATACCTATAAACCTGCGCCGTCGAAAAATGTTGCGTAACTGCGTAGTTACCTTGGTGCACTAATCTCTGCGACCTTCGGCGCGCCTGACTCCCCTGGGAAGCCGGACGAGAAGGCGACACGTAATTCTCACAGTTCTGTCTTCAGTTCGACCGAGATAAGCCTGATCTCTGAGTTCCCAACATTCTCGACGGAGTGCGGCGGCAGGGGCGCCTGCCACACTGCCGCTTGGGTAATCGGGGAGGCTGGCGCGGTACGGCTGTCGAAAGTGATATTTCGACTGTCATCGCGACGAATGAAATCGCTGCCGCTCAAAATGTACACCGCACTTGGCCAGCGGTGGGTGTGAACCGGCACGGTGTCACCGGGAGGGATGTGAACATCAAGCACACGGACGCGGTGGTTTTCCAGCAACAAAGTATGATGGTTCGGCGCCGCCACGAGCGCATCCAGGGAATCCGGCCACGGCCATTCTGCCTGCTGAACGCTCATGCCGTTGTCTTCGGAAAGCCGGGGCAAAACCCTGGCTTCGCTAAACTATTTTGGAAGTATGTCTCCCAGGCGCCGAATCTGTGCGCCCACGCTACGCAACTTCTCTTCAATATTCTCGTACCCGCGATCGATGTGGTACACACGGTCGATGATCGTCTCTCCGTCGGCTACCAGCGCCGCCAGCACGAGTGACGCCGAAGCCCGCAAATCGGAAGCCAGCACTGCCGCCCCGCTCAACTGAGCTTTGCCGCGAACGATCGCGCGGCTGCCTTCAATCTTGATGTTGGCACCCATGCGTACCAGTTCGAGCGCGTGCATGAACCGGTTCTCGAAGATGTTTTCCGTGATGACCGAGGTTCCATCGGCCTGCGTGGCCAGCGCCATGTATTGCGCCTGGGCGTCGGTAGGGAAGCCGGGATACTCTTCGGTGACGACGTCGGCGGCTTTGAGCGGATTGTCGCCCATCACCCGCACGGATTCTTTCGTGTGGGTCGTCTTGACTCCCACTTCCTTCAGCTTGAGCAACAGGGCTTCGAGATGCTCCGGTTCGCATCCCGCAACGTTGAGATCGCCACCTGTCAGCGCTCCAGCGATGATGAAGGTTGCGGCCTCGATGCGGTCCGGGATGATGCGGTGCTTGGTGCCGCGAAGTTTTTCTACCCCTTTGATCCGAATGGTCGCGGTCCCGGCACCTTCGATGTGCGCTCCCATTTTGTTGAGCAAGTCGGCCAGGTCGGCGACTTCGGGTTCGCGGGCGCAATTCAGCATCAGAGTTTCGCCTTCGGCCAGGGTGGCGGCCATGAGCAGGTCTTCCGTGCCGGTCACGGTGATCTTGTCGAAGACAATCTCCGCCCCGCGCAAGCGCTTGGCGCTGGCCTCCACGTAGCCGTGGTCTTGCACAATGGTAGCGCCCAGGCGTTCCAGACCCTTGATATGAAGATCGATGGGACGTGCGCCGATCGCACAACCGCCGGGCAAGGACACACGAGCCCGCCCGCAGCGCGCCACCAGCGGTCCAAGAACCAGCGAGGAGGCGCGCATCTGCTTGACCAGGTCGTACGAAGCCTCCGGTTTAACCAGGGTGCGAGCACAGATGGTGGTGCGATGCTGGGCGCGGCCGTACCCCAGTTCAACCTCTGCGCCCATTGCAGCCAGCAGTTTGCGCGTGGTCTCGATGTCGCGCACTTGCGGAATATTTTCCAGGACGACCGGCTCTTCAGTAAGCAGCGCGGCCGCCATCGCCGGCAGGGCAGCATTCTTGGCCCCGCTGACGCGAATGGTACCCAGCAGCGGAGTGCCTCCACGAATTACGAATTTGTCCATAGGTTCGAGAAGATTCCCAGGCGCGAGACGTGCGAGCGCAAGCCCCATAGGGCACGTCCAATCTGTGGCGCTGGTCTATTCTAGCGGGGAAGGCGCCCGTGTACGGAAACGAATTGTTAATCGGAAGGGCACGCCCCAGGAATGCTCGGTGAGCTTCCCCGACCGATCTGGTCGAATACGAACTTCGTCCTCACTTAGCCTTTGCCCGCGCAATCGCCTGGCGTACATTCCCTCCGCTGCCCCGCAGGGCCCGTGCGGCGACGGTGCGTCCCACTCTGGCTTTGAGCATTACCAGCGCGACCGGGACATTCCTTCTAGCCGCACGCAACGCTGCTTCCGCAGTTGCTCGGTCTATCCCGGCAGCCCACTGCAGAATGGTGATTCCGCGCTCGGCTAGCTTGCTGTTCTTGGGATTGACATTCACCATGAGGTTGCCGTAGACGTATCCCAAGCGGGTCATGGCGCCGCTGGAAAGCATGTTGAGCACCATTTTTTGCGCGCTGCCAGCTTTCATGCGGCTGGAGCCGGCGATAACCTCCGGGCCAACTTCCAGGACAATTTCAACCTGTGCTGCCCTTCCCAAAGCCGAGCCGTGGTTGCAGGTGACCGCGACGGCTTTCGCACCCTGCCGTCGCGCGTACTCTACCGCGGCAATGGTGAACGGAGTTCGTCCGCTGGCCGCAACGCCCACCACTACGTCGTTCTTGCCGGGTCTCTTTCTGGCGATCTCACGCTCCCCGAGCTCGCGAGAGTCTTCGTCGGCTTCGACCGCCGCGCCCAGCGCTTTGGGGCCTCCTGCAATCACGTACTGCACCGTGTCGGGAGCCACGTTGAAAGTGGGTGGACATTCGGCCGCGTCCAGCGCTCCCAGACGTCCGCTGGTGCCGGTGCCGACATAGATCAGCCGGCCGTCCCGTCGCAGAGCTGACGCGATCAGATCGATCGCGCGGGCGATTTCCGGCAGGGCTCGCTTCACGGCGGCGGCAACTTTGGCGTCTTCCGCGTTGATAATCTTCGCAATCGCCAGAGAGGACTTCCGGTCGAGATCTCGTGACGCGGGATTCGTTTGCTCGGTCGCCAGGCGGCTCAATTCGGTCGCCTGCGTCTTGCCGGCGCGTACTCGGTTCGGACGTTTCAACGGCAACCCTCCAGAGCCTCGAGCACGGCGTCGTGAAGTTGTGGCCGCACCTGCTTGATGGCTTGGCTACTGCAGTCCGGCCAGGTGCGGTTGGTCAACAGCGTCACCGAAAGCTGCCGCTCCGGATCAATCCACAGCGACGTTCCGGTATAGCCCAGATGGCCAAATGAAGCCGCCGAGAAATATTTTCCCGACTGTGACGGCGAAGATGGCGTATCCCATCCCAGGGCCCGTGACGTCCCCGCTGGCGCCGGCTGGCGCTGGGCGAACAGCGCCAGCGTTTCCGGGCGGATAATCCGGACTCCACCCTGTAGCATGGCGTTGGCAAAGACAGCCAGGTCTTCAGCCGTTCCGAAAAGACCAGCGTGTCCCGCGACCCCACCCATCACGCTGGCATTCTCATCTTGGACCTCACCCTGAATCACGCGACCGCGAAATTCCCTATCGTTCGCGGTCGGCGGAATAAAAGACCACCACTGCGAAGGTGGACGGAATGCTGTGTGGGCCATCCCCAGCGGTCCAAAAATCTGCTGCTGGCAAAAGCGATCCAGGGTATCGCCGGCGATACGTTCGAGGGCCGCTCCCAGAACGATGAACCCAATGTCGCTATATGCCGTCGTCGATCCGGGATCAGCAGCCAGCGGAGTCGCCAGCGCGGCCGCAAGCACTTCGTCCCGGGTACGAACTCGCGCGAAGAGTTTCTCGTAAGCCGGCAGTCCCGAGGAATGTGCCAGCAGCATGCGGAAGCTGATTTTGCTTCGCCGGGAATCGTCTTGAGCGAAATCCCGAAACACCGAGGCAACGGGCATCTCCAAATCGAGCAGGCCCCGTTCGTACAGAATCATGGCCATCGTGGTGGTCGCGACCACCTTGGTCAGGGAAGCCAGGTCAAAGATGCCAGCCGTAGTCACTTGCGGGGAATTCTGCTCGTAAGTGAAACGTCCGACAGCCTTCAGGCAGACAAGGTTTCCTTTCGACGTGACCGCGACGGAGGCCCCGGGGAAAGCGCGATCTGCCAAGGCGCGACTCAGCAGTTCCAGCGGTCGGGCAAACACCACATCCTGGCGCTGATAGGCAGGCGCAGGAACACTTATCGGGGTTCGATCTGCGATGTTCAGCCCCGAGTCTTTCGGCAAGGAGGTCTTGTGCTCGATGTTGCGGTTATAGCAAAGTTTGGGAAATGGGTAAAGATTCTGCGCGGTTCAGAATAGCAAGATCACTGACAGGCCGTGGGCCTGCACACAGAAGACTGGTAGAATCTCATCAAATTGTGAATGGATACGTCCGCAGGCCGGCGTATGGAACCGATGATTGAGAATAATGTCACGAGGTAGAATTCAGCGCGGTCGCGGGCTTCGGCTTGCGCTTTTTGCGTTCATAGTGGGAGCAGTCCTCGCCGCCAGCCCAACATCAGCCCGGGGCGATGACGAGGAATACGCCCTCGAGCCAGTCGAACTCCATGCTTCAGAGTATCTCCCTCCGGGGATTGCGCAGGGCCTGGACCCTAAGGGTTTGCTTCTGTACACCTATTCCAACGGGCTCAAGATGCCGATCTGCGAACTCTTTTGGGCCAAGGCCATCGCCACGCGAACTCCCCCGCCAAGTTCCGCCAAATTTCACTACGCTAATGTCCAAGAAGGGGCGCTGGTGGGTATCATTCATTTCCTGGCGGACGCCGACCCGGAATATCGTGAGGATTTTCGCGACCAGAAACTGAACCCAGGGTATTACACGATGCGTTACGGCGTGCTGGGCGGGATCAAGGAGAACGATCCTGGCGCTGATGAGTTTCTCGTTCTTAGCCCGGCCACTCTGGATCGAGATCTCCGGCGGGTACTGCCGGTCGATCAAATCATTCGCTACAGCCGGGTGGCCTCCCGTACCAGGCAACCCGCGGTTATGAGCTTGGTGCCCGCCGACCGCGGCCCCAGGAACCTACCCCAGTTAAGGATGGATCAGGACGGTACTTGCGTCCTCCACGTCAAGCTACCGCTGGGCCCGACGGGAAATGGTCCGCCGCAAGAACTCGCGCTGGCCATGGTAGTGGTGAATCCGATCCGGAAGGAAGAGGGCTCTTAGGGCATCGGAGTCCCTTGGTTCGGATAAGGATGGCTTCTCCTCCGGTCCCAGGGGCTGAAACGAGCCAGGAGACCAGCTTTTGGGGCAAGAAAGTAATGCTGTTTTGTGGTATATTTCGCGTGCGTCCACTGGAAGCCTCCCCCTTCCGACTTTGACCGCAGAATCGCGTTTCGCAACTTCTCTGGCCCAAGTTGTGTAATTTCGTACCTCAAATCCACATTGCTCTGAAAGGGTCAGATCCGTGAAGCAAGGGTTAGAAAGAAACGCCTGCCGAGTGTTACTTCGAGAGTGGACCAGCCTTACTTTGGTTGTCTGTCTGGGACTGGGAATCACCTCCTACGGCCAGACCGAGGGTTCCAGGCCCGCCCAAACCCGCAATGTGATTAAGCATGTCGTCTTTATCGTCAAAGAGAACCACAGCTTCGACAATTATTTCGGGACGTTTCCGGGAGCCAACGGCGCTACCAGTGGCCGCAACTCGTTGGGACAAATCATCAAGCTCGGACGCATGCCCGATCAGCCTCTGTACGATCCGCCTCATACCTGGTTCGGTTTCATTACCGTCATGGACGGCGGAAAGATGGATCAGTTTGATCTTCCTCACAACGTTGGTCCGAACGGCAGCGCTGCCTATTCACAGCTGACTGCGGCAGATATTCCCAACTACTTCAGCTATGCTCACAACTTCGTCTTAGCCGATGCGATGTTCTCCTCGCTTCATGGCGACAGCTACCCAAACCACCTCTACTCGATAGCCGCACAGTCCGGAGGCGCGCTCCAGGGTCCGACACAATCGACGACGGGGACCGCCAAATGGGGATGCGATGCTCCTGGGTCGACCGTGCTGGCGATGGATGATTTGGGGGATCTTTTCAATGAGTTTCCTTGCTTCGACTTCCAAACTCTCGGGGATACCCTCGACTACGCCGGGGTGAGCTGGGCTTATTACGCGCCGCCGTCGGGACAGCCTGGCTACAACTTTTCCGCCTACGACTCCATCGACCATATCCGCAACACATCGCTGTGGACCCAGCATGTGCTTCCGGACACCCAGTTCGTTACGGACGCGCTAAACGGGAACTTGCCGGCGGTAAGTTGGCTGGTTACGGGCCGCGAGAGCGAGCATCCTCTCAACAGCGTCTGCTACGGCGAGAATTGGACGGTGAATCAGGTGAACGCGGTCATGCAGGGTCCGGACTGGAAGTCGACTGCCATCTTCGTGACTTGGGACGATTACGGCGGTTTTTACGACCACGTCTCGCCTCCTGGTCTTGATCAGTTCGGCCTCGGTCCGCGGGTTCCTCTGTTGATTATTTCGCCCTACGCCCGTGCGCACCACATCTCGCATACGCAGTATGAGTTTTCTTCGGTGCTGAAGTTCATCGAAGAGCGTTGGGGCCTGGCGGCGCTGACCGAGCGTGATGCTTTGGCCAACGACACTAGCGACAGTTTCGATTTCACCCAAGCGCCGTTACCGCCGCTCATTTTGCCACAACGCGCGTGTCCCTTGATTTCCGGACCGGCCATCTTCGCGTCCACCCCGGTGGGAACCAGCAGCGGCGCCGACTCCATCATGCTGTTTAACAATCGGAGTACGAAACTGAAGATCTCCAACGTCAGCGCGGCCGGCGATTTTTCCGCTAAAAGCTACTGCAATACGTCGGTTGCCCCAATGGCGAAGTGCAAGATCAAAGTGACGTTCACCCCGACGGCGACAGGAATCCGGAAAGGGAGTTTGACGGTCACCGATAGCGATTCCACGAGTCCTCAGGTGGTGGCTCTGCAGGGGACGGGAAGCAATGTTGAGTTATCCCCGGCCTCTATTAGCTTTCCCAAGTACGTTGTTCTGGGCGCTACAGCGACGCAGAAAATGACGCTCACGAATACGGGAAGCACAGCCTTGGCCATTTCCCAGATCAAGGTGGTAGGACAA
The DNA here is from genome assembly GCA_049582765.1 of Terriglobales bacterium. GTDB lineage: Bacteria > Acidobacteriota > Terriglobia > Terriglobales > Acidobacteriaceae > JBAUUQ01. Next base: position 137,448 of record JBAUUQ010000015.1, on the reverse strand, counting down.
TACCGTCAAAGCAATACCTGCGGCACTTATGTGCCTGCCGGTGGCAGTTGCGAGTTCACGATCAGTTTGGCGCCCAGCGCCCCTGGACATCTGGAAGGCAACTTGGGGATCTTCGCCAGTGATCCCGCCAGCCCGCTGTCGGTGATACTCGCGGGTTGGGGTACAGCGCTTTCCTTTAACCCGTCCAGCTTGACCTTCCCGCCGCAAAGCGTGGGCACGATGAGCCCACCTGTGGCGGTGCGGGTGGACAACGCGGCGAGCGCGACGCTGATCGTACGAAGCATCACCGCAAGCGGCGATTTTTCCCAAACCAACAACTGTGGGACCGGAATTGCGCCGTCAGGAAGTTGTACGGTCAGGGTCACGTTCACGCCAACCGCCACCGGGAAGCGAACGGGCAGCATAACCTTCGCTAACAACGATCCAACCAGCCCACAGACCTACAAGCTGACCGGAACTGGGGAGTAGGCGCTTCCTCGGCTGGCGGGGAAGCTGACCGCTGCCGGCAAACAGCCGATCCACCGATCGAGTCCGTTCGGCGGAGGACTGTGGCAAGAACGGCACCCCGTTACCCGAGTTCCTTGAGTAAGCGCACTTTGGTTGTGTAAAGTCGCAATATCCATTCAACCGGCGCAAATCCGCGAGTACGTTACTACGCCTTGTCCCTTTCGGCGGTTCTATTTCTGCTAAGCGGCCTCGCTGTTTCCGCGTCTGCTCCGGCAAAGAAACCTACGGAGGCGCCCAACCGCCTCGGAGTCCTCGAAAGCATCGTGCTGGGCGCCATCCATGAGGGCCAGATTCCCGGTGCTGTCCTGCTGGTTTGGCATGACGGGCAAGTGGTGTACCGCAAGGCGCTCGGTTCCCGGTCGCTGGAGCCGCGCCGCGAAACCATGTCTGTCGATACCATCTTCGATCTGGCCTCGCTGACCAAAGTGGTGGCTACGACCACTGCCGTGATGCAGTTGGTCCAAAAGGGACAGGTGCGCGTCAACGATCCGGTCGCGAAGTACATTCCTGAGTTCGGTCAGAATGGCAAGGACGACATCACCATTCGTCAATTGCTTACGCACTTCTCGGGCTTGCGCGAGGACATCGATTTGTCGCCACCCTGGGAGGGGAAAGAGGCGGCGTTGCGGCTCGCCTATGCGGAGACGCCGGCCTACGCTCCGGGATCGAGGTTTCTGTACAGCGACACCAACTTCATCGTGTTGGGCGCTCTGGTGGAACGGGTTTCGGGGCTGCGACTGGATCAATACTGTCAAAAGAATATCTTTGCTCCGCTGGTCATGACGCATACTCGTTTTTTACCACCCTCCTCCTGGGTGCGCCGTATTGCTCCCACTGAATTTGATGAGCAAGGCAAGATGATTCGCGGAGTGGTGCACGACCCGAGAGCGCGGCGCATGGGTGGAGTGGCGGGTCATGCCGGTTTGTTCTCAACCGCCGACGATCTTTCTAGGTTCGTGCAATGTTTGCTGAATGGCGGCGGCCCCATCCTCTCGCCTTTGATCGTGGAGAAAATGACCACACCGCAACAGCCGCCCACAGCCTCGGTGCTGCGCGGGTTTGGCTGGGACATTGATTCGCCATTGTCCAGCAACCGCGGCGAATTGCTGCCCGTGGGATCGTTTGGGCACACCGGGTTCACGGGAACTTCGCTGTGGATCGATCCTACGACCCGGACTTTTATCGTCCTGCTGACGAACGCAGTGCATCCTCACGGCAAGGGCAGTGCGGTTGCGTTGCGCGACAAGATTGCGACCGCAGTGGCCGCGGGTTTGCCCCTGACTGTTACCGAGAAAGAGGATCTGCGCTGGAAGAGCATCACCGGATACAACGAGGCCCAAACTGCGTTGCGCCGCATCGCCGTTCGCAACGGAGCGGTCCTGACCGGGATCGACGTCTTGCAGAAGGAGCTGCCCTCGTTTCTTCGCAAAGAACAGGGAAGCATGCGAATCGGCGTCTTGACTAATCAGACGGGCGTCGATTCGCAGGGGCGCCGGACCATCGACGTGCTGGCGAAAATGCCGGGTATTTCTTTGGATGCCATCTTCAGTCCCGAGCATGGCGTGACGGGCACATTGGATACGACCGATATTGCCAACAGCAAAGACGCCGCGACCGGCGTTCCGGTGTACAGCGTTTATGGGGCCACCGAGGCACAGCGCAGGCCTCCTGCCGATGTTCTCAGGACCCTGGATGCAATCGTGATCGACATTCAGGATGCGGGCACGCGCTTCTACACCTACGAAACCACGCTGGGATATTTTCTTGAAGCCGCCGCCAAAGCCGGGATTGAAATCGTGGTTCTGGACCGTCCCAATCCGATTACTGGAGCCTTCGTGCAAGGCCCAATTTCCGACCCTGGCCGCGAAAGCTTTGTGAACTATTTCGCTGTTCCGGTGCGCCACGGCATGACAATGGGCGAGCTGGCCAGGATGTTCAACGCCGAACGCAAGATCAATGCCAACCTGCAAGTGGTCCCGATGGAAGGGTGGCTGCGCGGCGACTGGTATGACTCGACCGGCCTGCCTTGGATCAACCCCTCACCCAATCTGCGCAGCCTGACTGAAGCCTCGCTTTATCCCGGCGTCGCGCTGGTAGAAGGCACCAATGTCTCGGTCGGACGCGGTACCGACACCCCTTTCGAACTGCTGGGCGCCCCATGGATTAACGCTCGCGAACTGGCCCAGTACCTCAACGCCAGGGAAATCGCAGGCGTGCGCTTCGTGCCGGTCAGCTTCACTCCTAATGCCAGCACGTATTCAGGAGAGAAGTGCCAGGGAGTGAACATCGTTCTGCTCGACCGCAATGCGCTCGACGCTCCCGAGCTGGGAGTCGAAATCGCAGCAGCGCTGCACAACCTGTATCCTGCACAATTTCGTCTGGAGCGGATGAACGAACTCTTGCTGAATCAGGCGGCCTACGACGCCATCGCAAAGGGAGAAGATCCGCGCCGGAGCGCCCAAGACTGGCAGGATTCGCTGGATAAGTTTCAGCAACTCCGGCAAAAATACCTGATCTACAAATAGCAAATACTTGATGCCGGCGCGATCCCGCTCGACAGCTTCGCGTGGCTCAGTTGCCGGGCAGGGCTACGAAATCCCGCCGCCCGTGCAAAGGCCAGCCCCTGTACGAGGTTACGCGATAGAATAGAAGCGCGTCCCAATCCCCGTCAGGAGACTGTAACCGGAGATGAATCCTTTTTACCGCTGTGCCGGCCCCAACTGTGGACTGCTAAAGGGCGTGACTGACCGCTGGTGGCTGATGTGGACGTCCTACGGAGAGTTTAATCGTCCGGTTTTATACCTGTGTTCGTGGGACGAAGAGATTGCGAACAAGGAAGGGACGCTGCACGTTTGCGGCGAACTCTGTGCCCAGCGGTTGCAATCGCATTTTATGGGGAATGTGCTGGAGAATCTGCTGAAGGGAAACACCACAAAATCCTCGCGCTCCCCAAAATAACCGGCCACACAGCTCCTGGCTGCGGGTTTGCATCCAACTTTTGGTGATCGGAGCGTTTCATTTTTTCTTCCGGAGGTCTCTCATGCGCATGGTGGCGATGGCCTGTCTGCTGGCAACTTGCGCTCTGGCTCAGGCTCCCGCCGGAGCGCCTCCAAGCGCGGCAGCTGTGTCACCGGCTAACCCTGTGGATTTGATCATTCCGGCCGGAACCAAGGTTCCGCTGGCGCTGAAGCATGCCATTTCCACCAAGGTCACGCGCGAAGGCGATGCGGTGTACGCAGAGACTACCTTTCCAGTGGTGGCGGACAACCGGGTCCTGATCCCGGCGGGCACCTATGTGCAAGGCCGAATCAGCCACATCAAGCAAGCGGGAAGGATCAGCGGCCGGGCGGAGGTTCTGATGCACTTCACCACTCTGATCTATCCCAGCGGCTACACCGTACTTCTGCCAGCGGCGGTAGAAAATGCACCCGGGGTGGACAAAACCAAGGTCAAAGACGAGGAAGGCACCATTCGTGCCGACGGCCAAACCGCGCAAAAAGTGGGAACCATTGCAGGTACGGCAGCCAGCGGAACGGTCATCGGCGCGGCCACGGGCGGAGGCAAGGGCGCATTAATCGGGGCCGGAATCGGCGGCGCGGTCGGGACCGCCATCGGGCTGCTTACGCGCGGCAACGATGTGAAGATGGAAGCCGGGACCACGCTCGAGATGGTGATCCAGCGCGATGTTTCGCTCGATGCCAGCCGCGTTCCCAAGGTCACAAACACGGCGTCGAGTGTGCAGTGACGATGGCGGCGTTTCTCCCCATCCTGACCTTTTCCGCTACTTCAGCGTGAATATCGCGTTTACGTGAGCCGTCACGGTTACGGTCTGCGGCGAGAACTCTTCTGTTGGCGCCGGCATACTCTTCATCTCGGCGGTAGTCCCCATGGAACGGACCATGGGCATCGGCCTTGCGTTTTCGAAGGTGTCCACCGACGCGTAGGATAGTTCGCCCAGGGTTCGTCCGCCGGCATGGGCTACCGCCTCTGCAGAAGCCCGGGCGCGGCGATAGGCATCTTCCACCGCCTTGGTCTTGGCTGCACCCATATCCTCCAACGTGTATTGGAGAGATTGATTATCGGTGATGTCGGTATCCGCCAGTTGCTGGGTGATGGGAGCAACTTTAGCGAAGTCTTTCAGCTTCACGGTGACGCTCGCGTTCACCCGGTAAGCGATTAACTTTTGTTTCGGCTGCCGGTAGTCGTAAACCGGCTGAATCGAAAAGTAGCCGATTTCCGCGGTTTTGGGCTCGATTCCGTTGGAGCGCAGAATCTGCCGCACCTGTTCGGCTTGCTTCGATGCGCGGTCGTAGGCTGCGCCGGAGGTGTTTTCCTGGGCGGAGATAGCGAATTGCAGCAGGACGGTGTCGGGGTTGGCTTCAAACTTCCCATCGGCCCCAACCGACACCGAGTCGGGCTGCGCCGTTAGCATGGGATGGTCTTGTCCTACGGCCAGCCCGGTAAAGACAATCGCAAACACAGCCAAATAGCATTTCATGATGCCTCCTGAAGTGTCGCGGAGAAAGTCTTACACACTTCGAAGATGGAGGGAATGCCGAAACTGCTGCGGCTTGCTGGGGAAGCGCTTAGGCCGAAGTTTTGGCGGTGGAATAGGCGAAACGCAGGATTTGTGCGTCGATCTCTTTGCGCAGATCGGTCCAGATATTCTCCGGCATGGAAAGAAAGGTTTGAACCACCTGCGGATCGAATTGGCGTTCCGACCAGCGCTGGATCTCTTCACGGGCGGCACTCACGGTTTGCGCGGCCCGGTAGGGCCGGTCGGAAGTGATCGCGTCCAGAGTATCGGCCACCGAAAAGATGCGAGACCCCAGAGGAATTTCGTCGCCTTTAAGCCCGCGCGGATAACCCGTGCCATCGTAGCGCTCCTGGTGGGAGTAAACGATTTCCGCGGCCTCCGACAAAAAGGGAATTTTTTTCAACATCTGGTAGCCGCGATAGCAATGTTCCCGCATAATCGCGACCTCGTCGGGAGTCAAGGCGCCCGGCTTGCGCAGGATGGCGTCCGGAATTGCCATTTTGCCGATATCGTGCAGAAAAGCTCCGCGGGCGATAACGCTGATTTCTTCTTTGGAGACGCCCATGGTTCTGGCTATGGCTATAGTAAAGGCCGTGACTCGCTTGGAATGGCCTTCGGTCTCCGCGTCCTTGAGGTCGAGCGCATCCCCTAGTGCCTCCAGGGTAATGTCGTAGGAGCGCTCCAGGTTGTTCATGGCTTTCTTGAGCTGTTCGGTGCGGGCGTCGACCAGGGCCTCAAGGTTCGTCTGGTAGGCTCGATTCTCCAGTTTCAGGCGCCGATTCTCCAGCGCCCGGCGCACTGTAGCCAGCAACTGCTCGCGTTCGAAGGGCTTCAGCAGGTAGTCGTAGGCGCCGTTGCGAATGGCCTGTAAAGCCGCCGTAATGTCATGAACCGCGGTCACCATGACCACGGGCATGTCCGGATATCTTTCCTTGGTTCGTTCCAGCAGTTCGTTCCCGTTGAGGTCGGGCATCATCAGGTCGGACAGCATGAGCTCGAACTGCTCCCCCGATTCCAGCAAGGCCAACGCTGTCAGGCCGGAAGAGGCCTGCCTGCACTTATAGTTAGCGGCCGTCAGCATGGAGCAGACAATCTCCCGTATGGCTTCCTCATCGTCGACAACTAGAATACGGTCCGCTGACATGGTCCCTCTTAGTCTACCGCGAATGAGTTCCATTCCTTCAGTTCCGAAAGTAATCATTCGCTTTCGGAAACCACCACTTTAACCAGTCCAGGCATGATATTTAAGAATCAAGCCTTTGTCCGCAATCGCGATGAATAGCTCTGTCCTTGCCGCCGGGTTGTCCCTTGGAGACCTGGCTGTTCTTAGACTGACACCGGTGGAATCTGCCACCTTGGTCATCTTAGCAGCCAGCCTGCTCGTATTTCGCACGTTCCGCGAACGTTACCTGCTGCTCTGGATGCTGGGCCTGCTGGCCTATTTTCTTTCGGACTGGACCTTGCACGAAGTTACGAGTTCCGGCTCCCCGTACCTGGTGGGAATCTCGCACGCGCAGTTCATTCTGGCGGTATCGTTGTTCGCCGCAGCCGTCCTGGTCTATTGCCACGCCCACAAGCTGCTGGTGCCGGTGCTGGCGTTTTCACTGATCGTGATGGGCTATGGAGTGGCCTGTGAGCTCCTGTCACCGAGTTCGTTTCTCCTGCGAGCGGTTTTTGAAGCCTCCTATCGCGTCATCCTGGTCACCGCCGCGATCGAACTGGTCCGCTTTCGCTGGGCACGGTGGGAGATCGGTCCCTGGCTATTGAGCGGTAGCCTGTTGCTTGTGCATCTTGATTGGGCTCCGCTCAGCGTGCATCTGCCACCCGGGTTCGGCTTGGTGGCGAACCTTCTCGTTGGCTTCAGTATGTTGCTGGTGGTATTCGATGATTACAAGATGCGCACTCGTCGTTTGGGTGTCATCAACGCGCTGACCACCAGTATCACCCGCGCGCAGCAGCATGGCCCGATGATGGCCACGGCGCTGGAGGAACTCAAGAAGCTCATGCTGGCCAAGGCGGCGTGGTTTCGTCTGGCGGAAAACGACCAGATGGTCATCGTCCAGCAGATTGGTCTCTCGCCGGAATTTTTGAAGGACCGGGGTTGCGTCCCCCTGGATGACAAGTTTGAGCGCACTCTCAGCGGCGGTGCGGCCCTGGTCGTACCCACTTCCTCCTCGGACGAGTCCGTGCGTGCCCAATTGAAGAGTGAGGGTTTCCACCACTGTGTTCTGGTGCCGGTGTCGGGAAAGAAATCGGTCATCGGAGTTTTGACCCTGGGTAGCAGCCATCGCCTTACCTATACTCCAGACGAACTGGAGTTTCTGGAAACCAGTGCCCATCAGCTGGGATTGGCGGTGGAAAACCTTCGTCTGGTGGAGCAGATTGTGCGCTCACACCGCCAGTGGGCCAACACCTTTGACTCCATTCAGGACCTGGTCCTGGTGCACGATTCCGAATTCCGCGTCATGAAGGCCAACCGCGCCTTGTTGCAGCGTCTTGGCCAAGCTCAATCGGACGTCGCCGGCCAGCCCTGCGAGGCCGTTCTTCCCAGAACCGCCCAGTGGAGCGGTTGCCCGTACTGCAATGTTGGGAAAGATGGTCTGCACGAAGCGTCCGACCCCTGTTTTGGCGGTTTCTCCATGATTTCCACTTCCTCTTACAGCGAGCAGGGGAGCCAGCAGAAAGGCACCATTCACGTGGTCCGCGATACCACCGACCGCCGGGTCGCGGAAGAAAAGTACCGCCTGCTGTTCGAGCAGGCCCACGAGGGCGTTTTCGTGGCCACACCCGAAGGCAAACTGCTGGATTGCAATCATGCCTTCATCCGCATGCTGGGCTATTCCGACCCGGAAGAGTTGATGGCGGTCGATCTGGACACGGAACTCTATGCCTCCGGGGAGCAGCGCGATGCCTTTCGCCGCGAGATCGAACTGAACAACTTTGTACGCAATTTTGAGATGACGTTGCGCCGCAAGGACGGCGGGTTACTGACTGCTCTGGAAAGCAGTTTCGCCACCCGCGATGGCAGCGGCAAGATCGAGCGCTACCAGGGATTTCTGCTCGATATCACCGAGAAAAAGCGTGCCGAAGATGAGATCCGGCGCCGCAACCGCGAACTCAATGCTTTGAATGCCATGGCGGTGATCGCCACGCAGTCGTTTGATCTGGACGAAATTCTGAACCTTACCTTGCGCCAGGTGATTTCCTTGCTGGGCGCGGAAACCGGATCCATCTACCTGGGGGACGCCGACAAAACGACATTCCGGCGGCGCGCGAGCTGGGGACAGCGTACTTCAGACCGCAACCGGTTGGCAGAGGTTCAGTTTCCCGAAGGATTCGGCGATCTCGTGACCCGCTCACGCACCGAAGTCATCACCGCTGAATATCTGCCGCACCTTCCGCCTCAGGTTGCGGAGTTCATCCGCGCGGATGGACTAGGCTCCTGGATCTGGGTACTGATGTGGAGCAAGGACAAATCCATCGGCCTGATCGGGATCGGCAGCCGCCAGCACCGGGAATACACCGGCAATGATGAAAATCTGTTGGTGGCCATCGGCCGCCAGCTGGCGACCACCATCGAAAAGGTGCGCCTCTACGAGGAAACTTGCCGTGCCTATGAAGACCTGCGAACGGCCCAGGAGCAGTTACTCCAAAGTGAAAAAATGTCCGCGGTTGGCCAACTGATTTCCGGTGTGGCCCACGAACTGAATAATCCGTTGACAGCGATTTTGGGCTACGCGCAGCTCTTGGAGAGCGAGGGGTTGAGCGAGAAGGCGGCGGATTTTGTCAGCAAGCTGTTCAAGCAGGCACAACGGACCCACCGGGTGGTGCAAAACCTGCTGTCCTTTGCACGCCAGCGTAAGCCACAGAAGCAGCAGGTCGATATCTGCAAAGTGCTGGAGGAAACTCTTTCCCTGCGCGACTATGACCTGAAAGTCAACAACATCACGCTGCAGCGCGAGATCGGGTCCGCAGTCCCGGCGGTCACCGCCGACCCTCACCAGCTGGAGCAGGTATTTCTCAACATCATCAACAACGCCGTAGATGCCATGCTGGAAGCCGGACATGGTGGCACCCTGAAAGTGCTGGTGCGAACTTCCGACGGACAGGTCCATGCGGAATTTCATGACTCCGGCCCCGGCATCAAGGAGCCCAATCGTATCTTCGAGCCTTTCTATACCACCAAGAACGTGGGCAAGGGCACCGGCCTGGGGCTCAGCATCTGCTATGGCATAGTTCAGGAACACGGGGGAAGCATCTCGGCGCGAAATCGTCCGGAAGGCGGGGCCGTCATCGAAGTTCGCTTGCCCTCGGCTGGGCAGAAAGTCGACGAAGAGAAAACACCAGTTGCCCCCCGGCGGGAAGCGGCTATTCAAGGGAAAATCCTGCTGGTAGAGAGCGAAGAAGCCGTGCTGGAGTTCGAGCGTGATGTTCTGAGCGGAGCGGGAGCGGACGTGCTCACCTGCATGGATACGGAAGCCATGAAATCTCTGCTGCAGAGTCAATCCTTCGATGCCGTGATCATGGATGGCAAGTTGTCGAAGGGAGGGAGTCTTCCCGAAACTCACCACTGGATTGCCGAGAACCGCTCAGGCCTCGAAAAGCATATGCTGGTGACATTCTCCAGCGTCGCCGAACCGGAAATCCGTAAGTTTCTGCAGGAAAAGAATGTGCCCTACCTGGTAAAACCCTTCGAAGTCGCCGATCTCATCTCGCATGCCCGGGGTCTATTGCAAAGGGCGCAAGCGGCCGGCGCCAGCTAATGTAGGCGCGAGCGTCATCGCTCGTGCCATACGATGCGAACGCTGCACACGAGCAGATCTCTTACATTACAAACTGTTACGCAATTTGCGGGAGAACTCGCGCAACACTGGCTCGCTTCTTCGGTACCACTTCCACTGTCCCTGTTTCTTCGCTTCCACCAATCCAGACTTGGTCAGGATGGCCATGTGATGAGAAATGGTCGGCTGGGAAAGCTGTATGCGCAGTTCGATGTCATGGGCGCAAAGGCCGGCATCTTTACCCACCGAGTTGCCTGCACGCTCCTTCAGGGCCTGCAAAATTCGCCGCCGGGTGGGATCGGCAATTGCGTGTAACATACGATCCAGCGCATTTTCCGCATCGCTCATGGCAAGATAGGAATAGCCCGTGGATCGACGAATGTCAATATAGGAAGCGATGAGGCATCGATGAACTTGTTCACAGGAAGCGAACGTAAACAACTCGAGCTCCGCATGAAGCAGGAAGGCCGCCTGCCTCCGGGACAATCTCTGACCCTGAAGTGGCCAGTTCTGCATTACGGATCGGTCCCTCAATTTGAGCCACAGACCTGGGACTTCACGGTCTACGGACTGGTCGAGACGCCGCTGCAATTTGGCTGGGATGAGTTCAACGCGCTACCCCAGGTGCGGCACACCAGCGATTTTCATTGTGTGACGCGCTGGAGCCGCTTCGATAATCAGTGGCAAGGAGTAGCCGTGCAAGAGCTGTTGCGGCGGGCTCGTCCCCGGCCCGGTGCAGCTTACGTTTTGGTGCATGCCGAACAGGGGTTCACCGCGAATGTTCCGCTCGCCGATCTCGATCGCGAGGAAGTGCTCCTCGCCACCCACCATGATGGTCAGCCGCTTCCGCTCGATCACGGGTTCCCACTGCGGCTGATTGTTCCTCACTTGTATGCCTGGAAGTCGGTGAAGTGGGTGCGTGCCCTCGAGCTTCTGGACCACGACGCTCCCGGCTTCTGGGAGCAGAACGGCTATCACATGTACGGGGATCCGTGGAAAGAACAGAGATTCAGCAATTCTTAAACTAAAGGACACAAAGGTACACAAAGAAAAACCGAGATTTTCTTTGTGTACCTTTGTGTCCTTTGTGGTTTAAGAATTTGGGCTACTTCTTCAAAATCGGGTTGTATCCATCGCTGACCAGCTTGGCGCGCATGGTCTCGGCATCCTTGATGTCCCCGTAGGGGCCAAGTTGCACGTGGAAGAGCTTGTCTGTATCTGTGTTGGCTGAGAACGCCGGATACTGCTTCTTCTTGAGAGCATCGACCAGCGCGTCAGCGTCCTCCTGCTTGCTGACGGCCGCGACCTGGACGTAATACCCGTTCAGCGTTGGAGGCGTGATCGTTTCTGGCGCAGGGCTGTTCGCGTCCGCGGCGGGCGTGCCGGTGTCGCTTACCGCGGCAGGGGTAGTCGCAGGAGGTGTCTGCGTGTCTGGGGCTTTATCCTGAACCGCGTCCGCCGAAGAGGCCAGGGCGGTGCTCTCGGTCTTCACAGCGGAAGGACGCAAGATAGCCGCAGGCAAGGGCGCCGGAGCCGATGCCTCCGCCGCCGAGGGCTTTAGAACCGAATTCTTTCCCAACGAAAAACCGAACCCGAAAAACACCGCGCACAACGCTACCAGCCCGAAGAACAACGCCAGCATCTTGCCCGTGCCTAGTGTAATTTCAGTGTCTTCAGATGTTGCCGTCGGCATTTGCACCTCGCTGTCGTGTCAGGCCGTGCGAAAGGCTCCCTGAACCAGTTTTAGCTCTTAGTCGCGGGGCGCGCAGCATCTCCATCGGCCTTGTCCATAAGTTTCTTTATGCTGGAGAAGAAGTCCACCGGAACGGGGAAGACCACGGTGGTGTTCTTCTCCACTCCGATTTCGGTCAGAGTCTGCAGATAGCGCAGCTGTACGCTGACAGGCTCGGTCGCCAGCAAACTGGCCGCATCCACCAGCCGCTGTGCCGCTGAAAACTCGCCCTCGGCATGAATGATTTTGGAACGCTTTTCGCGTTCCGCCTCAGCCTGTTTGGCCATGGCACGCAACATGGACTCCGGCATGTCCACCTGCTTGACTTCGACATTGGCCACCTTCACGCCCCAAGGCGCGGTGTGCGTGTCGAGAATGCTTTGCAGGCGCAGATTGATCTTGTCGCGATGGGCCAGCAACTCGTCCAGCTCAACTTCTCCTAGCACTGAACGCAGCGTGGTCTGAGCAAACTGCGAAGTCTGGTAGACGTAGTTGGAAACCTCGACCACCGCCTTCCGCGGTTCGATGACGCGGAGGAAAATCACAGCGTTGACTTTGAGGGTGACGTTGTCGCGGGTGATGATGTCTTGTGGGGGAACTTCCAACGCCTCCTGTCGCAGTGAAACCCGCACCATGCGGTCAATGGGAGTAAATACCAGGATGACTCCCGGCCCCTTTGCGGTACCAAGCAGGCGGCCTAGCCGAAAAATAACGCCTCGTTCGTATTCGGCCAGAATCTTGATCGAGCTGACTATATAGAGCGCGACAATGACTACGACGATAGTAGTGAAACCAAACCCGAGTTCCATAAAGAGCCTCCAGTCCTGATTTTCAGGGAATGCTCCTGTCGCGGATTGTAACGCAATTCATGCGGCAGAAGCGGTGATTCCAGCAGGAGTGTATTGCCTGCGGAGATGCGTAGTTGTTGTCATCCCGAGCGCAGCGAGGGATCTGCACTCTTCGGCTCCACGGAAAGCTGGAGGCCGTCAATCTTCCGCACCACGACTGTCTGGCCGGAAGGAACATTCGCAGAGGAGACCGCATCCCACAGCTCGCCGTGCACAAACACCTTGCCTTGCGGGGACAGGGCGGTTTGCGCCATGCCGATTTCGCCGATCAGCCCCTGCGGGCCAGTGGTGATCTTATTTGCGCGCGCCTTCAGGGCGATGCTCATCAGAAATACGGTGATCGCGCCCAGCGGCACACTCACGGCCAGCGCGGTCAAGAAATGTACTCGCATCTGAGGAATGGGCGCGTCCACCAGCAGCAATCCGCCCAAGGTCAAGGTGACGATGCCACCGATGGCAAGCACTCCGTGTGTGGCAAACTTCGCTTCCAAAGCGAACAGGACGAACGAAGCCAGAATCAGGACTACCGCCGCAAAGCGAGTCGGAAGCAGGTTCAGCGCGAAAATCGCCAGCAGGATGAAAACAACTCCGACGACCCCGGGAACCACGGCGCCGGGATGATTGAATTCTGCATAAAGCGCCAGCGCACCGACGGCCAGCAGGATGAAGGCGACGTTGGGGTCCATCAGGTAAGCCAGGATGCGCTCCTTCAAGGTCATATCAAACCCGCGGATCGGCTGGCCTACTAGATTCAGAGTCGCGGTCTGCCCGTCGAAGCGCTTCACCGGCTTGCTTTGTATTTGTTTGAACAGATCCGCCTCCGTGGGAGCCACATAGTCAATCAGCTTCTGCGAAAGCGCTTCCTGGTCGGTGAAAGACTTGGATTGCCGCACCGCGCTCTCGGCAACCTCCACGTTGCGGCCGCGCTTGGAGACGAAAGAACGCATGAAAGCGGCCGAGTCGTTCTCTATCTTTTCCTTCATCACATCATCCATCTTGCCGCCGCCCAGGGTGACAGGATGGGCCGCGCCGGTGTTCGTTCCCGGCGCCATGGCGGCTATATCGGCGCTCTCCAGGATGAAGAATCCGGCAGAGGCCGCCCGGCTCCCACTGGGTGCAACGTAGATAATCACCGGCACCGGTGAGGCGATAATTTTTTCAATGATGTCACGAGTCGATTCGAGCAGGCCGCCAGGCGTACTGATCTCGATCAGCAGAGCCTGATCTTTATTGCGCTGGGCCTCTGCGATCGCCCGTCCGATATACTCATCCGTGATGGGCTGAATAGTATCGTCCACTACGATCTTCAGCACCTGGGCAGAGGAAGTCGTGGAGGCCACCAGCAGCAACCATCCCGCTAGAAGCGCGTAGAGAATAAGTGAAGCCCGACGGTATTTCATCGATTGGGCAGCGGCTGCGCTTCCTGCGCCAGCTTGGCTGCAACCGAGCGTTTGAGTTCCTGGGCGGCCACGTTGTTCGGTTCCAGACGCAAAGCCCGGTCGATTTCGTCTGCGGCCGCTTCCACTCTATTGTCTCTCAAATCCAGCCGCGCCAGCACTAAAAGAGGTTCGGCAAACTGGCGCAGGCGTAGAGCCTCTTCCGCCTCGGCTCGTGCTTCCGGCAGCTTGCCGCTGGCCTCGAGAGCGTCGGCCAATCCGGCATGGGCCTCGGCACTCGCCGGGTTAAGCGCAACCGTTTCGCGAAACTCCCGCTCCGCTTCGGAGACGAATCCCTGGCTGAGCAACTGGTGTCCGCGATCGCTGTGAAATTGCGCGTGAGCGCTAGGATCCGTCTTGGCCAGCCGGACCTCGGCCGCGGCGTCGAGCTTGAGGGCGAGCTGGCGGAAAGAACTCTCATCGTAACTGCTGCGGACCCGCACCGTGGGCAGCTTGGAGCTTGCCGGGACGACCCCACGCTGGCGTGGTCCAATCCCCCCCGGCAACATCTCCAGCACCGACTTGGCATCGTTGTCGTCGGGCCGCAGCGAGACCGTCTCCCGCATTTGCCGCGCGGCCTCCGCCAGGTTGCCCATCCGGTACAATTCGACGCCCAGGTTGAAGTGATAGTCAGGGTCGTTCGGATCGGCATCGACCGCTTTCTGGAAATACTGCACAGCGCTCTTCAAATCGCGATGGTCCACCACCACGCCGAGATTGTTGTAAATCTCGCTTAAAGGGAGCCGCGCCGCAACAAACTTGAACGCCGACTCGGCCAGTTGAAAATCTCCCCGCGAATAGGCGGCGAGTCCCAAATAGAAGTTGGCCTCGCCTGCTTTGGGATCATCCTGGGGGACGCGGGAGAGACAGGCATCCGCCTGTTCGTAATCGCGCTGGTTGTAATAGGTCTTCCCCAATTGCAAGAGCGCGTCGGAATAGGCGGGATTGATGCGCAACGCCTCCCGCAAATGCCGGACTTGTTCCTCCGCCTGGGGCGCGACCACTCCCTTGACGTAATTCTCGAAAGCATCGAGGCGAACCGCAGGTACCCGGGCACGATAGGCATCCCGGCTGACGGTGAGACCGGGATTGAGAGTGTGAAGCACGTCCCACGAAAGCGCCGTTTGCAGGTCGATCAGCTCAGTCAGGCGGCCGGATTCGGGCATCTCCGGAAGCAAACGTTCACGGCGCATATCCAGCAATTGCGCCCGGATCGTGAAGTCCTGGCCGTCGAAGTTGTAGGCGCCCAGGATTACGTAATCGACGTCCAGTTGTTCGGCGATACGATAAATGGTGGCGCGCGAGGGGCGAAGGTTGACGGGAATTCCCAGCCGGTCATAAGCGCGAATACGGTCCTCACGCGGCAGCACGAACAGCGTAGGCGAATTCAGCCGCTCCTGCAGGAGTTCGGGGAAAGAATCGCCAATCCATTCAATTCCCGGCGCTTTAGATTGATTCTCAAACGGCACCACCAGCACCGTCTGCCCGATGGTGGCAGGCGCTTGCGCAAACGCCAGTGGAGCACATCGCAAAAGTAGAAGAAGAAGCCCGCTAACCCGGAAGAATTTCAAGGCAATTCGATTATAGCGGGTGAGAGTGCAGCCCGGAATGCACGTTGGTAGGCGACAGTGCTGAGGCCGCCCCACACAGGTTAGGCGCTGATGCGGTTCGGGGGCGACGGTTCTTGCTCCTTCTGGAGCGCCTCCCAGCTGGGCAGCGACTGGTCGCCGGTGATCAGGCGGGCGCCGCGTTCGTAGGTGAAATAGGACCAGGCCCACTGGATCAGTACGATGATGCGGTTGCGGAAGCCGATCAGGAAGAAGACATGAACGAACAACCAGGATAGCCAGGCCACGAAACCGGAAATGTGAATCTTGCCAAACTCCGCCACCGCCGCCGCCCGCCCGATGGTGGCCAGATTACCTTTGTCAAAATAGTTGAAATCTTGCCGGGGCTCGCCTTTTAAATCGCGCTCAATGTTGTGCGCGGCCGTCACCCCCTCCTGCATGGCCACGGGCGCGACTCCCGGCAGCAGTTTGCCGTGCTTATCCTTGAGCGAGGCCAGATCTCCGATCACGAAAACTTCGCGATGCCCGGGCACGCTCAAGTCGGGATTCACCAACACCCGGCCAGCCCGGTCTAGAGGCGTTCCCAGTGCCTTGCCCAGCGGCGACGCAGCCACTCCGGCCGCCCAAAGAATGACCGCCGCCGGCACCGATGTTTCTCCCACCCGGACCGCCGCAGCTTCCACGCCCGTGACCATGGCAGAGGTATGCACTTCAACTCCCAGGTGGCGAAGTTGCTCCTCGGCGCTGCGGGAAAGGTCCTCTGGATAGGCAGGCAGGATGCGTGGACCGCCTTCAAGAAGAATGATTCGCGTGGTCTTCGGGTCAATGGACGCGAACTCGTTGGCCAGAACCTGGCGGGAGATTTCCGCCAGCGTTCCCGCCAGCTCGACCCCGGTCGGGCCGCCGCCGACAATCACGAAATTCAACTGTACGTGCCCCTCGCCGCTGGCAGCCTGACGTTCGGCCAGTTCAAACGCCAACAGCACCCGGCGCCGAATCTCCAAAGCGTCTTCGATGGTTTTCAGTCCCGGCGCGAAAGGTTCCCATTCGTCATGTCCAAAATAAGCATGGCTGGCGCCCGCGGCCACAATCAGATAGTCGTAGGAGATCTCAAGATCCGCCAGCTTCACCAGCTTCTTTTCGAGGTCGAAGTCCCGGACTTCTCCCAGCAAAACCTCAATATTCCGGCGGCCGCGCACAATCCAACGGATCGGCGCGGCGATTTCGCCAGGAGAGATTCCGGCGGTGGCGACCTGATAAAGCAAAGGTTGAAAGGTATGGTGGTTCTTGCGGTCGATCAGAACAATCCGCACCGGAGAACGGGCCAGCCGCCGGGCCGCGCGGAGACCACCGAAACCGGCACCCACGATTACTATCTGCGGTATGTGTTTATCCTCCATACGGTTTTCCTGAACGCTCTGCAACTCTGTTATCCTGACTGCAGGGAGCCCCACCCTACCTAGTAATAGATTCCCGTCATGGCCTCTGAGTCGAAGAGTTTTCCCGCGCAGGTCCCGATTCGTAACCCACGAGTTAAAGAGGCACCGGCCAAAAGATGGGTGCGAAACCGAACCAGCGACATGACCAGCCTGCTGGAGATTGGACTGGTCTTCAGTTTTATCATGCTGGCGGTCTGGACCCCACAGGGCCGCTTCAGCAGCGTGGTCAATTTGTCCGTTGTTCTCACCGTTATGGCGGTGAGCATGCGCGGCCGCTATTCCGTCCGGGAGCTCGGCCTTACTTGTCCTACCTCAGGAGCTGTGATGATGCTGATCGCCGGTGCCTTGGCGGTATTGCTGGTCGCGGGTGTCGGAGGACTCACCAGCCAGCTAGGTCCGCCACAATTGTTTCCCTGGCACAAGGCGTGGCAGTATGCGATTTGGGCGCTGGTGCAGGAGTTTATTCTGCAGTCAGTTTTCTATGTACGTCTGGAATCCGTGTTTGGCAGCGGGCGCGCGGTTCTGCTTGCCGGGGTTCTGTTCGCGACCGCCCACCTCCCCAGTCCTTTGCTGACCACTTTGAGTTTTGTGGGAGGACTCTTTTTCTGTGAAATTTTTCGCCGCTATCGCAACATTTTCCCTCTTGGCGTGATCCACGCCCTGTTGGGATTGACGATTGCCGCCCGCCTGCCGGACAACCTGTTGCATCATATGCGAGTCGGAATCGGTTATCTCGCCTACCACCGCTAGGCCCTCCCCAAAGTCGTGAAGAGGTAGACCTTCTAATTTGCTGAGCGAAACCCTGCCGCTCGTGTAACCTCCCCCGGATCGGCTAACATGGCCGGGTGCCTGAGAGGCCTCCGCAGACGAAGCTACCCTCTGATGCCGTCGCCGGGGTCCGCCCCGCGACTATCTTGCGCTGGTCTCAGTTCCTGATTCCTTCTGTCACTGATTTGCTGTTCGCGACTTTACTCCTTGGCCTCAGTTGCGGCGCGCTGGGACGGCTTCTGCTGCGCGACGCCAGCATTGGCTGGCATATCCGCAACGGCCAGCAGATGCTGCTCACCCATGCCGTCACCCGCATCGATCCGTTTTCCTCCACCATGAGCGGGCATGCCTGGTACGCCTGGGAGTGGCTCTACGACGTGCTGATCGCGGCAATCTACCAGGTGCTCGGACTGAACGGGGTGGTCTTCTACAGCGCCGCCGTCATTGCCGCGAGTTTCGTTCTGGCTCTACACCTGGCGTTGCGTGACCGGGGAAATCTGCCGCTCACACTTTTTCTTCTCATCCTCTCGTTGGGCGCGTCGGCGGTGCATTTCTTCGCCCGTCCGCACGTTGTGAGTTGGTTATTCACGGTAATCTGGTTCTCAGTGCTCGATTCCGCCGAGAGGCGCCCCGCCGCATATAAAAATCTCTTCTGGCTGCCCGTCCTGATGGCGCTCTGGGTCAATCTCCACGGCGGATTTCTGATGGGATTCGTCTTGCTGGCCGTCTATTTGTTAGCTGGCGTCGGGAGTTACATCAGCGGCCGCGATCCCAGAGACGAGAGCCGACAATGGCTAAGAAGTTTGATCGTGTGCTCCGGGCTGTCTCTCGCCGCCAGTTTCGTCAATCCCTACGGATACCATCTTCACGTCCACATCTGGCGATACCTCACTGACCGTTTTCTGATGAACCACATTACCGAGTTCTTCTCGCCTGATTTTCACGGCGCGGCCCAGCAGTGTTTTGCGGTCCTGTTGATTATCGCCATGGCGGCGTTCGCCAGTGCTGCCCGGAGGCCGAGTGCCGCCCGCATCATGGTGGTTGTCGTGGCTGCGTACGGCGGCTTGTACGCCACACGGAGCCTGCCGACCTCAGCGTTGCTGATCACGCTGGTGATCGCTCCCTTGCTCTCGCAGTCGATCTCCGAGGCTGCGGTGAATCCCAGGTTTGCGTCCTGGCTACACGGTTTCTTTTCGCGCCTGGATTCGTTTGGCCTACGCATGGGCAGACTCGAAGTACAGTTCCGCGGTCATTTTTGGCTGGTGCTGGTGTTTGTGGTTGGACTGTGGGCGTGTATGCATCATGGTCGGCTCGGGTCGGAGCAATTCATCAACGCATATTTCGACGACAAGCGGTTTCCGGTGGAGGCTGCGGAGGTCATTGCCCAGCGCCAGATTCACGAACCGATCTTCAGCCTGGACTATTGGGGTGGCTACCTCATTTATCGGCTGTATCCACAGACCAAAGTGGTACTGGACGATCGCCACGATTTGTACGGCACCCAATTTTTCCAGGACTATTTGAAGATCGTTCTGGTGCAACCCGGCTGGGAAAAAGCGCTGGACGAGAAGCGGGTGAACTGGGTGCTGATACCATCGGAATCATCACTGGCAAACATGATGAGGTTGATACCGGAGTGGAACGTCACCCACGAAGATAGGACGGCGGTGCTATTTCACAGAATAGGCAGATAGGCCGTTCGCCAGCGTCTCATCGTACGAGCCCGGGCCGTTCCTGTCTGTCATTCCGAGAGGCGCAAGCGACGAAGAATCTGCAGTAGATCCCTCGCTACGCTCGGGATGGCCAATCTAATTTGTGGGCACGAAGGGGAATCTTACCGGGTATCGATATCGAATCCGAGAATTGCGGTTACTTCCACAGCTTGGTCGCCACGAAATGCCGGGCGAAATTTCCAGCTCGACAGCGCTGCCAGGATTTTGCCGTTCATCGCGCTGTTGCCCTCCAGGACCTTGGCATCTCGCAGCAGCCCGGAGCGGTCAAGAGTACACGAGATCAACAGGCGCGAACGTTGGAGGTTGGCGGGTAAGCCGGCCCGTAGCGGCGTAGGCGCGGTCAAGTCTTCCCCGTAGGGGTGGGTCGTCGAGGTTGGATCGGCGAACTCCATGATTGCGGTTCCCAGCGTGGTGTCGATGTATATGGTGTAAACCTTGTCGCCCTTAAGCTCGCCGTAACGGTTCAGAGCACCCCCGGAGCGTGAAGTACCCACCACCGTAATATCCGGTCCTTCGTTTTTTGCCTGGAGCGAGCGTCCCGGAACCGAAGGAGAACTCCCGTCGCTGCCAAAACTGGGCAGAGTAATGACATTGTTGCCGCCGTGTACGGAGACTCCGGGAATTGGGGGCTTGCTGATGTTTCCGGTACCGGCTCCGCCACTTCCCGGATAAGGAGAAATTCCGCCTCGGGCGGTAGTGTCAGATCCGCGACCCTCGCCTGATCTTGCGCCGCCGCCATCGGATCCGGAAAAACCACTGCCGGGTCCTTCGCCGCTGGCGATGCCGGCCCCGCCCTGTGCCTCGCCCGAGCCCAGCTTGTCCCCACCCCGTGGGGATAGAGCCAGAGAGCCGGTTCCGCTGTTACCCGGAGCGCCTACTTTCGAACCCGGCTGGCTGGAGACTACGATCCCGTTCCCACCGATGTTGCCGCCGGTATTGCTCGGCGGCGCCCCAACCGAACCGGCGTCCAGTGGACCGCCGAGCCCGTTGCCACGGCTGCCTCGGCCAAATCCGGAGGCCGACGCGTCGCCAGAAATTGTAGGAGGAGGTGGCACGACGGCGACTCCGCCACCACTCAGGCCTGCCATGTTCCCATGGCGAAGCGAGCCGGTGCCCGCTTGTACTGGAGGCGGCACCACGCTCGGAGCTCCTAAAGATGTGCCCATGGCCATGGAGCGTCCTCTCGCGGTGCCGTCCACTTGAACGGGAGGCGCTACGACGTTGGGACTGCCTGGTCTCGGAACCGTGGTGCGTCCAGCGACTGCCCCGCTCATCTGCACCGGCGGCGGTACTACGTCGGCGCTGCCCAGGCCGCCGGGTGAGTGACGATCGTAGGCGGTGCTGGCCACGGAAACAGGCGGTGGCACGACCTGTTTCTGCAACTCTCCCGGACCAAATCCAGGTCCTCGCGTGGCGACGTTGCGCGTCACCTGCGTGGGCGGTGGAGCAATGATGCTTTGGGGCGGAAGAGTGAGCAGAGGATGCAAGTTCGTCGTCTGTTCCGGGGCGGAGACCGGCGGCGGTACCACGCTCATCATCTGCGAACCCGGGATTGGGAGAGGCCTGAGATCTCTCTGGGGTCCGCTCGGACTGGGCGGAACAACTGCCGCGCTTAAGGCGGGCGCGGACCGCATTTTGTCGTGCTCAATCTCTGGCGTCGGAGCCACCGCGGCGTCCGCCAGACCCGGAGCCCGCATGGAGGGCTTCAAGCCCTCGGTGGGCGCTGGACCTGGGACCGTCTTGTAAGCGAGCAGATTGGCGACCGCCGCAGTGGACTTCGGCAAATCTAGATTGGGGGCGTCTACCAGCACTTGTCGAAGAGCTTCTCCTCTGGACACGCGGATGGTTTGCGTGCGGTGGTGGGCCTCGTGTCCACCGGCGCGCCCGGAACGTCCCGCTTTGCTTCCGCCTGCATCTTCGGTCTGCGGCAGTTCATCTCCAGAAAAGTAAATCACGTCGTATTTCGGCATGGGCGGCAGCTCGGCCGGCCGGAGGGTTGCCAGCTTGGAGGGCAGGACCACCACCAGGACAATCAACGCCGCCTCTACGATTAATGAGGCCACCATCTCATGGAACGGGAGCAGGCCAGTGGGGGCCTCTCCTGACAGCGGCTTGGGAGACTTACGGAGGGCCGGAAGAAGGGAACTAAGGAACTCCTCCCACGGCGATGACCACTCCACCAGCAATTTGAGTTCGTGGTTCACGCTGTGCGCATCCCCCGTGCCTGCCCCATCGCAATTTCGATCTCATCCCCGACCATGGTTCCGCTGGCTCCCAGGCTGTTGCCGGGCAGTTCGAGCACCGAGGCTGCTTTTCGGCTGATCCGCGCCATGCGCCAGGGCTTGAGATTCTCTTGCACATGTACCACGAAGTTCTTCGCATCCAGGTAGATCACATCGATCGGGAAACTCATGGCAAAGGTGTGCACTCCGCGGCAGGGCACGATCCACAGCCCGTTTCCTTTACCAAATTCTTCTGCGTCGGTACACATGAGTCCCCGAAACCGGGACCAGTGCGTCCCAGCGATCGTCAGACGGGTGGCCAGATAAGCGTGGCGGGTGCGGTTGAACGCGAATCCTGTGGAACTGGGTACCAACATCATAACTCCTGGATGCCACTCCTGAAAGGCAGACTTCTCAATGCCCGGCCACGGGCGCGAGTGTCCGCACCAGCTGAATGATCGCTGGACCAAGGGTGACAAAAATAATCGAGGGGAGGACGAATAACACGAGGGGAAGGACCATCTTGATTGTAGTCTTGGCGGCTTGTTCTTCGGCCCGTTGCCGCCGTTCGGTGCGCAGCGAGTCCGAGTGCACGCGGAGTGCCTGGGCGACGCTGGTTCCGAAACGATCGGTCTGAATCAACGTTCCCACCAGTGAGCGGATATCGTCCACTCCGGTGCGTTCCACCAGATTGCGCAGGGCTTCGGCTCTGGGCTTTCCGGCCCTCATTTCCAGATTCACCATGTGAAATTCGTCGCTGAGTTCGCGATGCGCGTGCCGCAGATCCTGGCCAACCCGCATCAAGGCCTGGTCAAGCGCCAGCCCGGCCTCGACGCAGATGACGGTAAGGTCCAGGGCATCCGGCAAGCCGAGCTTGATGCGTTGCTGGCGATTGCGGATGATGCGCTTGAGCACGAAGCGGGGTACAAAAAAGCCGAACGCGGTCACGCTAACCAGCAGGACGGGAGAGTCGAAGCCGCTGGATGCGACCACCAGGGCGAACCCAAACAACGCGCAAGCCAGACGGCTGCCCACGTAGATTGTCAGATGGCGCTCTTCCCGGTATCCGGCTTGAATGAGCCATTTCCGGGCGCGCGATACTTCGCCCGGCGACAAGGGGATGGCCTTGCTCAGGGGATCGAGAGCCTGTTCAATACGCTCCTTGAACGCCGGTTTCTCTTCCGGCTTGGTTCGCTGCCACCCGAGCGCACGCAAACGCGCGCCCAGCACCGATGACGGCGCGTAGGCGGCGGCTCCGAACGAAAAAATCGCCAGGCCGATGGTCAGGAAGACGAGGATTGCCAGCGCGATTGCCATGCTTCAAACCTTAATCTGAATAATCTTGCGAATCACGAAATAACCGATCGTCTGCAGCACGATTCCGCCAACCACCAGGGTATGTCCGATGGGATCGGCGAAAAGAGGATGGATGAACATGGGGCTGGTCAACAGCATGACCACCACGATCACCGGGGGCAATCCCATCAGCAGCATCATGGTCAGCCGTCCCTGCGCGGTGTAGACGCGCACCTGCCGCATGATCTTGAATCTCTCCCGTATTACGTAGGACAGGTTATCGAGAATTTCGGCCAGGTTGCCGCCGGTTTCGCGCTGCAGCATGACCGCGGTAACGAAGAACTTCACATCCACCAGGGGCATCCGCTCCGTCAGGTTGAGCAGGGCATCGCGGACCGGCAGACCGAATTTCTGCTCCTCGAAGAGCTTGCGGAACTCCGAGGCGACGGGCTCGGCGATCTCGCTCGCGATCAGTTCCAGTGCGGTGGTGAAAGCATGACCCGCCCGCACCGCGCGCGCCAGGGTATCGATGGCATCGGGAAACAGCTCCTCAAATTTTTGAAAGCGTTTGGTGCGGCGGTAGGAGGCGTAGGAATAGGGAATAATCCCACCCACGACGATCCCCACTACCACGAAAGGCACGGCCTGATTCGGCGGCAGGGAACTGGCTAAAATCATTCCCGCTCCACCCACCAAAAGCGCACTGACCAGGCAAAACACCAGGAGGTTGCCGGCACGAACTCCGAGATTTGCCTGCTCCAGAAAGTTCTGCAGATTGGTCATGCGCTCGGAGCGGCGCAGCAAGTTGTCCAGAGCGGGGATCTGGCTCAACATTTCATCGCGTAACAGAGCCAGCTCTTCGCTGGGCTGACGTTCGGCGGCTTTCTGTACCGAGGCCAGCCTTTCCCGCAGAAGGCGGGCTTGAGCGCTGCGCTGGTCCAGGAACGAGCCAATGCCGAAGATTGCCAGGGCGACAATCAAGAACACCAGAATGGAGGCTACGATCAGCATAGTTGTCCGATGGAAGGTCCCTAAACCTCCATCCGGGAATCGAACAAAGCCGGGCGCAGACGCAAGCCTCCGGTGGCCAGCCGATCGGCAAACTTGGGTCGGATCCCCAGGGCGCGAAACACACCTCTCACCTTGCCGCTTTCATCGATTCCGGTGCGCTCGAAAACGAAAAGTTCCTGCATGGCGATGACTTCACCCTCCATGCCTGTGATCTCGGAGATGGACATCACTTTTCGGGTTCCGTCTGACATACGCGCGATTTGCACCACCGCATGGATGGCGGAGGCGATTTGATGACGCATGGCCCTCTCCGGAAGGTTGAGGTTGGCCATGGAGAACATATTTTCCAGCCGTGCCAACGCGTCGCGCGGGGTGTTGGCGTGCACCGTGGTCAACGAGCCCTCGTGGCCGGTATTCATGGCCTGAAGCATGTCGAAGGCCTCTTCGCCGCGCACCTCGCCCACCACGATGCGGTCAGGACGCATACGCAGGCTGTTGATGACCAGCTGTCTTTGCCGCACCGCGCCCTTGCCTTCGATGTTGGGCGGACGCGTCTCCAGGCGGACCACGTGTTCCTGCTTCATTTGCAGTTCCGCGGCGTCTTCGATGGTAACGATGCGCTCGGAGTTGGGGATGTAGCCGGAGAGCACATTGAGCAACGTCGTCTTTCCTGCTCCGGTTCCACCCGACACCAGCAGATTCAGTCTCCCTTTGACCATGACCGAGAGCAGTTCCAGCATGGGCTCCGAAAGACTTTTGTTCTCGATCATGTTGCGGGCGGTCAGCGGGTCGTGGCCAAAACGGCGGATGGAGAGGCAGGGACCGTCAATGGCAAGCGGCGGAATAATTGCGTTTACGCGCGAGCCGTCAGCCAGACGCGCATCCACCATGGGGGACGATTCATCGACACGCCGCCCAACCCGGGAGACGATGCGGTCAATGATCTGCATCAAGTGGGCATCATCCTTGAAGCTCAACCGGATCCCGCCGATCGTTGCCAACTCAATCTTGCCCGCCCGCTCCACATAAACCCGGTCAAAGCGGTTCACCAGGATATCGGATATGGTCGGGTCCTTGAGCAACGGTTCCAGTGGACCCAGGCCGAAAATCTCATCCAGAATTTCACGGGAGAGCTGTTCGCGCTCAGCAAAGCTGAGCGGCACGGCTTCGGTATTTACCGTGCTCCGGATCAGCGACAGGACTTCGTCCCGGGCCGCGTCGCTGGGAGTGCGGCCCAGCTTCTCCAGGTCCAGCTTGTCGAGGATCTTGCGGTGGAGGTCCGCCTTTACCTGTTGGTATTCCGTCCGCTCGAAGGTTTGCAAGTTCGCCATGAGTATGTCCGACCGTCTTACTGAACTGTCTTAACCTAGACCGTCTTGAACAAAGACCACGCTTTGCGTTTCACGTCCAGATCATTCTCTGTCAAACGTGCGGCCAGCCCGGTAAAAGACCGCCCGATCTCGGTGTGATTCTGCTGCAAAAGCGGCACGCCGCGATCGATCGCGGTGGAAACCGCAAAATACTGGTTGGGGATCTTCCACAGAAGTTTCGCGCCCGCGGCCGCCTCGACGTCGCTCTCGCTGAACCCGGCGATTTTACGGAAGCGATTCAGCACCAGTTGCACCTTCTCCCGGCTTCCGTTTTCGCTGAGGTACTGGTGCACCCGGGCCGCACTCCACAGCGAAGCCACATCGGTATGCGCCACCAATAACACCGTTTGGGCCAAATTCGACACCAATCGCGTCGTGGCATCCATGCGACTGGAAACGTCCACCACCACGTAACGGAAATGGCCCGCCAGCAAATCGAACAGCTTGGCGTATTCCGCCGCTGACGGTTCGGTTCCAACCGGGCTGGTGGGCCCTGCCAGCAGTTGGGTACCACCCCCATGGCGGGTCATGAAGCTTTCCAGCAGGGAACTGTCCAGGCGATGCAGGTTGCGAATCGCGTCGCCCACACTGAACAGCGGTTTCAGATTCAAGTGCAGGGCGCAGTGTCCCAGCAGGGCGATGTCGACCAACGCCGTGTTGCCGTGGGCAACTTGCAACGCCAAAGCCAGATTGACGGCGAGCGTAGTAGAGCCACAGCCACCCTTGGCATTGACTAAAGGGAAAATCTTGCCGCGGGTTTCCTCCCGCCGAGTCTTGCGCTGAGCCGTCGTCAGCCGGACGAACGCTTCCAGGAGATCGGTGGTGGTGGTGGGCCGTTCCACGAACTCGCGGGCCCCGGCCCGCATCGCATTCACGATCACCTGAGGTTGCGCCATGCTGCCGACGGCGAAGAGTGCGGAATCTGGCAGTTCCTGGTGCAGGAGTTCGACGGCGCGCAGCGCTAATACCGGGTTGTCGGCCGGGATATCGACCATAACCACGTCGGGATTGGCGCTCTGTACCCGGCGTATTACGGGATCAGTCGCGGCTAGCGGAAAGCTGGCGCAACTGTGCACGGCACGCGCTACGCTGGTACTGTCCACCAGTACTTGCAGCACGGCGCGTTGCTCGCTGTCCGGCGCGACGATGACCACGGAAAGTTCAGGCATGGTTCGGCTGCTTCTCCTGCAAGGCTTTCACCACGGAAGTGGACTGAAGCAAAGTGCAGTAAAAAAATGCTGCATTCCCATCATTTCTCCCCTCCCGCCGGCTTCTTCCCATCAAACCTGGTGTTATCCAGAAACGGCTGAGGGAAACCCGGTCCCTTCGGGTTCTGCATGTTGGGGGAGATACGGTGTACGGTGCAGAGCACCATCAGTTCTGAATTGCTCTTCTGCTGATTCTTGCTTTTGAACAAATTACCCAGAATGGGTATGTCGCCCAGCCCGGGGATCTTGTTGTAAATGTCGGTTACGCGGTTATCCAGCAGCCCGGCGATGACGAAGCTCTGTCCATCCTGCAACTCAAATTCCGTCTCCGCGCGGCGAGTGCTCAATGCGGGGACAGTGAAACCTGAAATCGACAATGCGTTGGTGAAATCTAAAGTGCTCACTTCGGGCGCCACTTTCAAGTGGATATTTCCATTGGGCATGATCACGGGTGTGAACTGTAACTTCACGCCGAAATCCTTAAACGAGATGGTGACCGCGGTGAATCCCTGCCCCGGCTGCACGATGGGGAAAGGGAACTGGCCGCCCGCCAGAAAACTCGCCTCTTTGCCGTTGACTGCGATCAGGTTGGGTTCCGCAAGAATCTGTAACAAGCTCTTCTGCTGCAGGGCCTCCACCACCGCACCAAAATTAATGTCGCTGCGGAAAAGGAAAAGGTTAAGCGCATTGGTAACGCTGACCGTCGGCGGCGTAGCCGCGGTACTGGTGGTACTGGTACCATTTGCCGTCGTGGAGGTAGTGGCAGAACTGGTGGAGATCGTCTGTCCGCCAAATTGGCCGGTACTTAACGTTCCTGTGGTGTTGCCAATGCCCGGAGTAAAGTAGTTGGCGCCCAACTGCAGCACAGCCGTACGGTCGACTTCCGCGAACTTTACCTGCAGCAGGACTTCCTGCGCCCCCACCGGGCCGAAGGTCAGCACGTTGACCACATTCTTCGAATAAGCTCCGGCAATCAGGTCAGCGCGCTTGGAAACATCCTCTGTGGAAACATGCCCCGAAAGCACGATAGCGGAGCGCGAAGGAGTTACCGTGATTTGCTCATCGGGAAAGACTCGCCTCTCCTCCTCAGCAGCTGCGCTAACGTCCACGTCCACGCGCAGGTCGAAGCTACGGGAACGTTCCAGCTCGTCCCAGATCAAGAGCGACACTTCGCCTGCGGCCTTACCGTGCACCAGGATCTGTGTCGGAGAAATCACTTGCGGATCCGCTATCCCGGCGTCCGTCACCGAAACTCTCCGAATGCGCTCCGTGGTGTTAATCAGAATGGACTTCCCCACCATGACCCGAAGTGGAGCTCCAGCCTCCGATTCCCCCGGACTTTGCGCGCTGGCTTGCGGACCCTTATCCGCGGGCTGCTGTGGGGCGGCCTGCGTGGGCGGCGCAGCCGGTGAAGTGGTTTGGTCTTGAGCGGCAACCGCGAGCGGGATAAAAAGCAGAGCAAGGACGCTCAACCACAGCGAGCAACAGCCATGAACTGGCACCTCACGGCTCTTCCCGATACCCGCACAGATCGACATTTTCTCTGACCTCGAACCCGGAGTCGCGCTCAGAATTTGTCCTCTTCCCTCTTGTCGCCCTTCCAAATCTCGATCGTATAAGGTGCGGGAACCATGGGAACGTTGGGGGCGGCGGCCGGCCTCTCCCTGGTCCTCGATCGGACAGGCGCAGGCTGCGCCGTCGGTGCCGTGATCTTGTACAAGGAGTCTGCTCTGGCCGCGGCGAGTTCTTCCTGCTTGGTGTCGAGCGGGTTGCGCAACGCCAGTTGAATCTTGCCCTGGTTGCTGGCCAGGGTAAGTTTCTGCGCATCATCCGGCGAAACCAGAAGCGTGATTACCGGGGTGGTTTGCGGTTCCCCCGCCGCGTTGCGCTCCAGTTTTTGCCCGGTCGCGATCACGGCGAGATCCTCCAATACGGTCGTGGTTTGCTGCTCGCTCGATCCTCCCGGATTCCCCGTCAGCAGAACATCCACATGCGTACCCGGCAAAACGAAACCCGACACTGAAGTCGTGTCATTCACCCGCACGGAGACTGCGCGCATGCCTGGTGGGATCAGGCCCGGCAATCCGGCGCCTGCGTTCTCTCCTGCCAGTTTATTGGTGAGAATGAATTCTCCTTTGGAGATCGGCAAAACCACGCCGCGGCCCACTACTTTGTTGACGAAGTGGAAAACGCCGGCAGGTAGATCGTTCGAGGGAAAGTGTACGAACTTTACGTCCTTCTCCTCGATCTTCGTTCCGACCTGCAGATCGTCGGCGGCAACTAGCACCTCTTCGCCCGGTGCGGGATTCGTGTTCCGGCCCGACTGCAGATTTTTGTACACCACAAAGCTCACGAAGGCTCCCATTGCCAGAGCAACGAAGCCGATCATCAAGAGCCGGTTACGATTCATTCCCACCCCTCAGAGCTGCAAATCTGTGCTGCCTAGACACTTCGCATATCCGCCCGGCAGCGGAACACCTTGCCGCAGGCTTGGGCAAACGTCGTGAGAGCTTCCAGCAGTCCATGCCGGCCGGATAAGTGCTTCATCCCGAGGTCCGTACCACCCACTGGTCGAGTCAGAAACCCCGCCTCTTGCCGTCAACCGACAACTCAACGGGCAAGGGCGAGAAGTCACGAATCACGCGACCCTTACTGTGAGATTGAGCTTGCCACCGAAGAGAAAACGTTGTTGGCGTTGCCCCCGATCAAGCGTATCGTGCCGACCACGATGACCAGGATCACGGCCAACATGACCGCGTACTCTGCGATGTCCTGTCCCTCATCCTCCAGCCAAAGCCGATGCAGAACGTATCTCATTTCTTACCCTCCTTGGCGTCGCCCCGACCTTCGCACACCTGCCGCGCCTGGCGCCGGGCAAACCAAACGCACGGCCAAGGCCAAGCGCTGACTTGCTTGTCTATTGCGAATCAATAGCTTGCGAAGGGGAGATCCCCCTGCTCATCATAACCCGAGGCATACTGGTTGGAGCGACAATTTATTGCATACCGCAGATACCCCAAGTAACTAGGAAGTTCCCCTATCTTTCGACAATAAAGGATACGAGAAAACGGCACTTCCCGGTCGAAAACCCGCATTTCACCACCGAAGGCGTGAATTTCCACGGTCTTGCCACGAGAACTGCCCAAGGTTTACTTGGGCTTGATGAGGACCGTTGCCTGAGAATCCGCAAACACTTGGGTCCACCCCGGAATGGTCTTGAGCGCGGCCACCAAGGGCGCATCCGGGGGGAGAACCACGGTTCGGATTCCCCATTTCTCTAACGGAACCCGCCAGGAGCGGCCGACAAGGGAGTACGTCGCAAAGAATTCGTCCATGGACGCATCGCCGTACAGGTCGGCCCTCCCGTCAATGAAGACCGGATACGCCGGATATAGTTTCCAAATGAAATATCCTCCCCAGTTGTAATGGTTGAGCAAGGGGCCAGACGGCCGCGTGCGTGCCAGGAACGATGTTGCAGCCGAGGGGAACTCGCGCGCCTCGTTAGCCGACTGATGGCGGATCACATGGCCAAGCTGCAAGGCGGTGAAGACCAGTACCCCCGTCAGGAGAATTGAATTGATAACTACCTTGGTTCGGGTGAGAGAGCTGACGCCGGCGAACAGCTGCGATTTACCGATTTCCTCCAGCTTGTGCTGTATCAGACCACTGAGCAGCGGAACCGCAACCAACACATAGACCGGCAGATGACGAGCCGAGCGCAGCGCCGCATACATGGTAACCGAGAGCAACAGTAGATCCCGGGCCCGCAAGCGCCCCGGCGATAGCGCCGGCAGTACCAGCGTCGCCAGCATCATCAGCAGAAGTGCCAGATAGCGGCCTTGATGAAAGTCAGGTGAGTGCCATTCACTGATGTAGGCCTGCATGGTCCGGGAGTGGAGCGTCTCGAAAGGATACCGATAGAGCCGGATACTATATGGATTTAGCGGAACGACGGCAACGCAGGCGGCGGTGACCAGGGCCAGGCGACGCAAACGCGGCGCGAGCAATTTTTCGGCGCGGCCGAAGGCCGCGTCCAGCCAGTCGCCCAACAGAAAGAGGGCCAGAAATGCTAAGCCGACGGCGAATCCGGCATGGAGATTGACCCACAGAAGCATTAGCGGAGGCGTCCACCACAAGACCTTTGGGCTTTGATCGGACCGCTCGAGAATCAACAGGAAGGCGCTGGCCAGCAGCAGCGTAAGCATTTGGGGACGGACCCCCCAACAGGGAATCGAAGCCACCGCTCCCCATACCGTGATGGCTCCGGCTATGAAGGGCCGCCCGCGAACCCGCAGAAAAACCATCAGATACGCAGCCGCGATGATGGCGGCAAAACCTGTAATCAGTCCGCCCCAACCCGCCAAACGGTACAGACCGAAAATCAGAATCTGAGACAACCACTCATGGTCGATCCAGGGCTGGCCGAACTTGGTGAAGGAATAAGGATCGCTGTGAGGAACTTTGTGACTCTCGAGGATAAGCTGCCCGGTGCGCAGATGCCACCACACATCCGGATCGGTCACGCTGCGCGCCGCCATGATGAACAGGCCCAGCGCCAGAATGACCACAAAGAGCCGGCGAGTCTCGAGAAGCTTCCGCACCCGTGCACGATCATACCGTGCTCGGCCCGGCACAGTATAGAATCGCTTTCGCTTCGGGCGCAGGAGTCCATCCTGCCGCTCTCGATGCGCTTCGGCATGAAACCTCTTAACATCAAGACGACGGTCTTGTTCTATCTGGCTGGCATCGCCGTCATTCACCTTGTGGTCCTGTGGAATGTACGGCAGATGATTTGGAAGGGATATTCCGACTTTACTATCTACTACTGCGCTGGAACGATGGTGCGGCAGGGCCACGGTCATGACTTGTACGACGATGTCGCACAATTCAAAGTGCAGCGGGAATTCGCGCCGGAAGTGGCCACGCGACTGGGTGCGTTGCCCTATAACCATCCCCCGTTCGAAGCAGTATTGTTTACGCCGTTGACTTATCTTCCTTACTCCGTGGCGTTCGTCTTCTGGGACGCGTTGAATTTGGCGATGCTGGCGGTGTTACCGTTTCTGCTGCTTCCTCAAATGCTTCAGCTCCAGGATTATCCCTGGCCGCTCTGGATCCTCGTCAGCCTGACATTCTTCCCGGTTTTCTTTGCGCTGCTCCAAGGGCAGGACTCGATCTTGCTTCTGTTTCTGTACACCCTGGGTTTCGTCGACCTGGCAAAGCGCCACGATGCGCGCGCAGGTGGATGGCTGGCTTTGGGCTTGTTCAAGCCACATCTGGTGGTGCCGTTCATTTTGTTTATGCTCCTGTGCGGCCGGAAAAAGATACTGTCCGGATTCCTTGCCGCAGCGGCGGCCCTCGGACTGCTTTCCACGGCGATCGTTGGATGGCAAGGACTCATCTCCTACCCGCGCTACGTTCTAAATTTGGAGGCTACGATGGCGCGAGGTGCCATCGTACCCTCGGACATGCCCAACTTGCGGGGTGTCCTGTACTTGCTGCTCCGTGGATGGCCGCATGTTGGCGTCGTTACTGTAGCCTTTTCGGCTTGCATCTTTCTCCTTGGGGTGTGGCAGAGTCACAAACTGGACAGCGCGATCCTGTTTGACTGGCAGTTTGCTTTCGCCGTGGTCACCACCGTGATTGTCAGCTATCACTGTCTGGGCTACGACCTCAGCATTTTGATTCTTCCCGTGGTTTTGCTGTGCAATGAAATCAGGAGAGGAAGTCGGTTTCGCGAATGGTCCAGTATCGTGATCGTGATTGCTGTGTCGCTGCTGTTCTTTTCTCCCCTGCAACTTTTGCTTTTGCTGCGATTCAATCGCCTGGCGCTGGTCGGGTGGGTAGTCCTGTTATTGACGACGGGAATCGCTGGCCAGATTTCAGCGCGAACTCGACTTGATAGCCTGAATCCCTCCACTCCATGAAGCATGCCGCCAAGTTCCGCTTGATGCTGACGCTGATCTTTGCAGGCAGTATGTGGTTCTACGTGCAGCATGTCCTCATCGGTCATCAGAAGGCCGAAGCCGCTCTGCACGACACCCCGCGGGGCAATCTTTCCGATCTTTATCCCCGCTGGCTGGGAGCGCGAGAGTTGCTGCTCAATCACCGCGATCCTTACAGTTCGGAGGTTACGGGCGAGATTCAAATCGGCTATTACGGGCGGCGACTTGATCCGGCCCGTCCTAATGACCCGAAAGATGAGCAGCGCTTTGCCTATCCGGCGTATGTGGTATTTCTGCTGGCGCCGACAGTGAACCTTCCATTTTCTGTCGTACAGGCTGGATTTCAATGGCTCCTTGCAGTTCTGACTGTCGCCAGCGTGCTGCTATGGTTGCGGACGCTGCACTGGCACCCTTCGCTCAGCACGCAGGTGATCCTGGTGATGTTAACCCTGTTTAGTTTTCCCGCCCTGCAGGGAGTCAAGCTGCAGCAGCTCAGTCTTCTGGTGAGTGGGTTGATCGCAGCTTTCGCCGTGCTCTTGGTCGAAGGCCACCTGGTGGCTGCAGGAATTCTCTTGGCGCTGGCAACCATCAAGCCTCAGTTGCTGTTGCCCCTGTGCGCGTGGATCTTGCTGTGGGCGTTCAGCGATTGGCATCGCCGGCAGAATGTCGTGTGGGGATTCCTCGGCGCCATGGCAGTACTTCTCGGCGGAGCCGAGTACGTGTTGCCGGGCTGGATCAGCCGTTTTCGCGAGGCGGTTTCGGCCTACCGACAGTACAGCGGTGGCGCCGAGTCGGTGCTCGAGGTGTTGCTTACACCGGCGGCGGGGAGAATCGCATCCGTCGCGGTGTTGTTGGCGCTGGCAATTGTGTGTTGGCGGAATCGCCGTGCTGCGGCGGACTCGGCCATGTTTGGCCAGATTCTGGCGCTGATCCTGGCGAGCACTGTCGTGGTTATTCCCAAGGCGGCGCCCTACAATCAGGTGCTCCTGATACCGGGAGTCCTGGTCGTGCTACAACATTGGCAGATCTTGCCGGTCAGAAAAACCGTGATCCGAGGCGTGGTGTGGATCTGTGCTTTGGGGGTGTTGTGGCCGTGGTTTGCGGCCTTCGCACTGGCACTGGCGTCCTTGTTCTTGCCGGCGGATTCCGTTCAAAACGCATGGGCCGTCCCTATCTACAGCAGCTTTGCGGCTCCGATTGCCGTGCTTCTGATGGCGGCGTATGTCTGCTGCGAGTCGACACCGAAGGTGGCGGAGCCCCATTTCAGCCAAAGCCGGTCCTGAACTAGCCTTGCATTCCGCTGCCGCCCGCGTTAGGCTTCTCGGACGACGATTCCGGTAGCACTCGGAGGCTGTAATGAGCCTGAAGGTCGAAACCAGACAGGTCGACGGTATCACGGTGGTTTCCTGCGAAGGCCGCATTGTATTGGGCGATGAGGCGGCTGGCCTGCGGGACACCTTGAAACGCGCCCTGGGTTCCTCACGCCAGGTGGTCTTGAATCTGGAAGGCGTGAGTTATATCGACAGCAGCGGTCTTGGCACCTTGGTGGGCGTGTACTCCACGGCTCGTGCCGGCGGCGCTGATATCAAGCTCGGCGGCCTGGGTGAGCGCCTGCGGGATGTTCTGCAGATTACCAAGTTGGTAACTGTGTTTGAAGTCTATGATACTGAACAGCAGGCAATTGCAGCGTTTCGCCAGCGCCAGGCTACTGCTTAGTCGCTGGGTTGGTTTGGCCGGTCAAGCTGGCCGAGGACGAAGAAAACCCTGGTAGCCCCTTCCCACCAGTGTTCGATCCTGTCATTATTCTGATAAGGCTCTGGCTTTGGACAACATTTCCCGTACCATGACGCTTCAGACCATCATTAACAGCCCGTCCGAGTCGTCTTCGGGGGTATTCCCCACTCTGGTGGTAGTGCAGGGGAATGAGCAAAAAACCATCAACCTCGACCATAGCCCTTTCAGCGTTGGCCGTAAGGTAGACAAAGACCTGGTTATCGCCGATCCGCGGGTGTCTCGCGACCACGCCCTGATCGTTTCCGAGAACGGCCAGTTCGCGGTGGTTGACCAGGGCAGCAAGCATGGGACCTTCGTCAACGGGGAGCGGATCCAACGCAAGAACCTGGAACGCAACGACCGTCTGGAATTCGGGGTTCGCGAAGTTGCCTACGTCATTTTCAATCCCCAGCATTCCACCACCAACACGGCACGCGAGTTTCTAAGCCAGATCTCGGGGATCCACATCTCGGACGAGACCACGGATCTCGAAAAGCTGATCCTTTTTCTTGAGGCCGCCCGCAAACTCAACACCGTCGGGGTGCTCGATGAGATCCTGATGACCTTGCTGGAGGTGACGCTCAAGCTCACCCGTGCCGAGCGCGCCTACGTCTTCATGAAGAACGACACTGGCGAGTTGCGCCTGGCCGCTGGGCGGAATTCCAAAGGCGAGCCACTGCTCGAGGACACGACCATTTCGCACTCCATTCTGGAAGATGCGATGAAATCGAATTCCGAGTTCGTGCTCACCGACACCAGCCGTTCGGTCGACCTCAGCGGACGCAAGAGCATCGTGGCCTACGACCTGCGCACGGTGATCTGTGTACCGTTGCGGAAGCCGCAGGTGCAGACGACTCGGATCGAGGACACCAACGCTCTTACGCCGGGGGCTCCGGCGGAAGCCATGGGAGCGTTGTATGTAGACTCGCGCTTCGCATCGCGTGACATCTCCAGCGTCAGCCACGACATCCTTCATGCCATCGCGACCGAGGCGGCCTCACTCATTGAGAATGCCCGCCTGGTGCAAGCCGAAGAATCGGCGCGACGCTACCAGCAGGAGCTTTCCATCGCGGCGTCCATCCAGCAAAGGCTCATGGCCGTGACCATCCCCGAGGTTCCTTTTGCCCGGCTGGCGGGAAGAAACCTTTCTTGTAAGGAAATCGGCGGCGACTTTTTTGACGCGGTCAACACCGAACAGGGTCTCGCGGTGGTACTGGCGGATGTCAGCGGCAAGGGAGTATCAGCGGCGCTGCTCGCTTCCACCCTGCAAGGGATGATCTACTCGCAACTTACGGCCGGAATGCCGCTGACCGACATTGTGGCCGCGGTGAATCGCTTTTTCACTCACAAACACATCGGCGAAAAGTACGCCACCGTGATCATTTCCCGCATCCACAATAGCGGTGACCTGGAATATGTCAACTGCGGGCACATTCCGCCGCTGGTGGTTTCCGCAGGACGGGTGGAGCGTCCGGGGCACGGCAATCTTCCCGTGGGTTTGCTGCCCGATGCGCAGTACGAAAGCGCGCACGTTCAGCTTAAAGCCGGAGATCGCCTGGTGCTGGTCACCGATGGAGTGACAGAGGCCGAGAATGCACGGGGCGATTTTTTTGAGGACTCGCGTCTGGAGCTGGCGGCCCAGACGGGAAATATGGAAGACATTTTTGCCGCAGTCTCCACTTTCTGCGCGGGCACACCCTTAAGCGATGACTGCACGGTCGTGGAACTGGTATTTACCGGATAAACGACAGTGGCGCCTGCCCACTCGCGCTCATACGTTGTCTACCTTGACAGAAAAGTCAGTACCTTCCCAGCGCTGCGCATTTTTCCAGTACATAGTGAAAGTAATACCGGTGCCAGCCGTGAGCTGATCCGAAGGTAAATCGGCAAAGAAACTGCCTAGACCTGTCGCTTGCGTATCGGTGTCGTGGATCGTTTTCCAGCCGTCGAAACTCCAATGCACGCGGGCCGGTCTGAGCAGGACGATCCGCAATTTCTTGCCTGGCGGCATGTTCCTCGGTTTGTTGTTGAAACGCCACGGAAAGATGGCGCAACCTCTTTTCTCTACGATGTAACGCTGCACCGGTTGAGGCGGCTGATCGAAGATTTGTCCATCACGCAAGGAGCGCCGCAGCTTGATGTACTCCGAATGTGCCCACACCAACGGACAAGCGGAACCGGTCGGCTTTCCCGTGAAGAGTTCCCGGGCCGGAATGTCGTTCTGGTCCCAAACCTGTTCGGGGATCAAGCGGCCGCCTTCCGTTGAATCTTCCATCACCCGCAACAACTCCTCCGCTACTTGTGGCCGTCCGGCTGCCAGTTCATAATGAGCCCGTTCGCCGGCGAGCAGCGGCCAGGGGCGTCCAATCCCGGTACCGTCAAACGGTGAACCGTCTTCGTGCTCACCGTAGCCATCGCCGTTGTAGCGATACCAGCACGGACCCTCGGGTAAATCCACCCGCAGGAGGGCATCGATCACCTTTACCGTATTCAGAATTCGCGGGTCGTCCGGCGCCCGTAGTCCGAACCGCACCAATGCCAATGCGTCGGGACTGACCAAACGAGCGGTCTCCAGGCAGCCTTCTCCGAGCGGACGGTTCTTGATGGGAACAAAGCCCTGCAGCGGCGAAGCTGCGCCGTCGCCGTCATCGGGCGCGATGCGGACGTAGTAGCCTTCTACACCAACCTGGTGCGCCAGGTCCGTATTGGTAACGTAGGTCCAGCGTTCGACGTTATCGTTCCAGGAATCCGCGATATCGCGCAGATGTCCGGCAGTCGTGGATTCGCCCACCGCATCGCCAAAGTCGGCCGCCGCCAGAAGCGCCGAGATCTCCACCGCCAGCGTGAACGGCGAGTAGCCGCCGTCCTCTTCCCATCGGTCCTGCTGCGTGACCGGGCCGTTGCAAGCGATAAAGCTGGCCGCGCTGCGTACCATGGTCCACCAGCGCTGGAGATTGCCGAGTTCGGCGGGCGCCTTGCGGCGCAAGCCATCCACCAACAAAATGGGGAATGCGGTTTCGTCCATCTGTACTCCGCCCCAGTAGGGACGCCCGTCGAGCCACATGTTTTGTGCCCAGTGGCCATCCCCTTCCTGGGTGGATTCGAGATAACGAAGCACCCGCACCGCATCCGATCGGGCGCCTGCCGCCAGGAAGCCGGAGGCAATTTCCACCAGGTCCCGCGGCCATACCAGGTGGTAACCACCCAGATCCTCGTCACCTTTGTTGAAGCCCCAGGGAATGGAAAGGCTGGCAATTACGCCGCCCAAGAAATCCTTCGATTCATGGGTGCGCAGAACGGCGACGCTGGAACGGTAGAGGTCCTTCTCACGCCTGGGATCGTCCAGTTTCAGGAGGCCTTCCTGCCAGTGGTCCCAGTGCCTCACATAATCATCGCGCAGCTCCTCGTAACTCTCTTGCAGGCTGGACCGAACTTCCTGCCCCGCGGCCGACCAGACTCCGCCAAATCCGAGGGCCAGAACGAATTCGCCGCCACAGCCGGATAAGTCGATCTCGGCGGTCAACGCGACATTGCCGTTCTCCGCGCGCGTGTAATCCCAAGTCATCTGGAAATGCTGCGACAGATCCTGCCAGCCGTCGGAATATCCCACGAAGCCTGCAGACATCTTGAGCCATGACACCGAGCAGGCGCATGCCAGCGCGGTGCGATCGCGCTCGGCGAAGAGCATGGACACGCTCTTGTAGTCGCCCGTCCAGCCCGTATTGCCCGTGCCAAAATTTGCCAGATGAGGCGAGAGCAACGCATACAGGCGATAATCGCTGAGCTTACCCAGCAACGGGATAAACCGGATCCTCTGCAGCACCACGTTGCGATACGGATCGCTGAATACTTCCTTTTCGATCCGGTAACGGCCCTGCAACTCCGTGTTCGTCAAACGGTAAACCGGAATCCCGGGTTTGATGGAAGTGTTGCCAAAGCTGCAATGCCGCTTTTCTTCGGAAAAATAGTTGTGCCCGTCGGTGACGATCAAACCCATATCGCGTGTGCAAGCTTGATCCACACGGGGATAGTAGACTTCGTTCAAAATCCCATGACTAGTGGTAAACCAAACCCGGCTGTGCAGGTTCAGCGCCGTGCCCGCTCCGCTCTTGGCGCTTGATGTCCAACGTGGCTCGATCCCGGGCCAGCCGGGAGCATATTTTTCGACGTCACCCACTGCGTTTGTCCTCTTTAGTTCGGAAGGGTTGCAGTATAGCCGAACCCGTCGGCAACTAGAGGTGAAGATGATTCTAAATGTAGACGCGAGCGTCCTCGCTCGTGTATGGCCAATCGTATCGGATGGCACGAGCGAGGACGCCCGCGACTAGATCTGCCCCTACCGTCGAGAGTTGGCTGTGGCCTGGTCCATCCGCGTTATTCTAGACGTTGATGACGACAGCCCAAACCCCAGCGGAACGCTTTGCCGCGCAACGGCACACGATGGTGGACGTTCAGTTGCGCCGCCGCGGAATTCGCGACGAACGCCTGCTGGTGGCCATGGCCCGGGTTCCTCGTCACGAATTCGTTGCGGATGATTACCACGAGCAAGCCTACGAAGACCATCCCGTTCCCATCGGGGAAGGGCAGACGCTCTCCCAGCCTTTTATTGTAGCCCTCATGTTAGAAGCGCTGTTGTTGACCGGTACGGAAACCGTGCTGGAGGTCGGAACCGGTTCCGGCTATGAGGCGGCGTTACTAGCAGAATTGACGCGTATGGTTTATACCGTCGAACGGCATGAATCGCTGGCCCGCTCGGCGGAAGAGGTGCTCGTCCGTTTGGGGTATGCCAACGTCAGAGTGCTCGTCGGTGATGGGAGCCAGGGACTTCCCGAGCATGCGCCTTTTGATGCAATCGTGGTCTCCGCCGCTGCGCCGAGAATTCCGCAAGCCCTGTTCGAGCAGTTACGGGACGGCGGTCGCATGGTTGTTCCCGTAGGTCCGGCTCAGGCTCAGGAGTTGCAGTTGGTGCGCAAGCAGGAAGGACGCGCCATGGTCTCCAGTTTAGAAGGATGCCGCTTTGTCCCCCTGATCGGCGACCAGGGATACCACGAAGGTTGGTAGTGGAGGACGGGCGGCCTCGCGGGTTTGGGTTGGCCGAAGGCGAAGGGAAATCCCAGCACCTGTTTTACAATCATCTGGTGCCTGTGCTTCGTCATCTGCGCGTCACCCTGGAAATGATCAAGTGGGAGCATTCTGTCTTCGTGCTTCCGTTCGCGTTGTGCGGCGCCATGTTGGCAGCCCACGGTGTCCCGGATACGCATGCGATCATCTGGATCATTGTCGCCATGGTGGCGGCGCGCTCTGCGGCCATGGCCTTCAACCGCCTGGCCGACGCCACGATTGACGCCGCTAACCCGCGTACCCAGACACGCGCCCTTCCCAGCGGCACCCTCACCAAACAATTTGTCACCAGTTTCGTGATCGTTTCGTGTGCGATCTTTATCCTGGTGGCTTGGCAGCTGAACCGATTGTCGTTCCTGTTGTCTCCAGTCGCGCTCGCCATCCTGTTGCTTTATTCCTACACCAAGCGCTTCACCCGATGGTCCCACCTGATCTTGGGGTTTGCCATGGGCATCGCGCCGTCCGCCGCCTGGATTGCGGTCCGGGGGTCGCTCGACCCTAGAATTCTTCTGCTCACCGCCGCCGTTACGTTTTGGGGTGGAGGCTTCGACGTGCTTTACGCCTGCCAGGACTACGACTTCGACCGACGCACGGGTTTACATTCCATCCCAAGGTTTTGCGGGATCGGCAAATCGCTATGGATTTCCCGCGCCTTTCACCTGACCATGCTGCTGCTCCTATTAGCGATGGTCGACGTCTTCGGCCTGGGAAAGTTGGCGGTGGCGGGGGTGGCCGCGGTGGCTTTGCTGCTTGTCTATGAGCACTCGCTGGTTTCGGCGAAGGATCTTTCTCGTCTGAACGCGGCTTTCTTCACTATGAATGGCGTGATCTCGGTGGTGTTCTTCCTGTTCGTCGCGGGAGATTTGCTCATTGCAGGTTGAGAACCCCGCCCGCGCGGAGTCGCTGTGGCTTCCGCGACTTTCCTGGGTTATCATCAGAACGAATGCTAAAGATCCACCCCTTTCACACCGACGATCCCCGGCTGAGGCCGATCCACGATAAAGTGATCGCCCACCAGCGTTTGGACGCCGACGACGCTCTTGCTCTGTACCGCAGCGGGGACGTTCTGGCAGTCGGCTGGATGGCGAATCTGGTCCGTGAGCGGATGCACGGCGACCGCACCTATTTCAACGTCAATCGCCATATCAATCCCACCAATGTTTGTGTGGCGGCTTGCCGCCTGTGCGCGTTCGGCCGCAAAAAAGACACGCCCGGCGCTTACACCATGGCGCTCGAAGAAGCTTTCGAAACCGCGGCTTCCGGCTACAGCGAAGCGGTCACCGAATTTCATATCGTCGGCGGCCTGCACCCCGACCTGCCGTTCCAGTACTTTCTGGATCTCATTTCCGGACTGAAGCAGCGCTTCCCTCAGGTGCACCTCAAGGCTTTCACCATGGTCGAGGTGGCCTATTTGTCGAAGCGCGCCAAGCTTTCGATCAGGGAGACTCTGGAGCAGCTCAAGGCGGCTGGTGTGGACTCGCTGCCGGGCGGCGGCGCGGAGATTTTTGCCGACCGGGTGCGCCACATCATTTGTGATCACAAAATTGACGGTGATCAATGGCTCGACACCGCCAAGCTGGCCCACCAGATCGGCTTGAAGTCGAACGCAACGATGCTGTACGGCCACGTGGAGAACGACGAAGACCGAGTCGACCACCTGCTGAAGCTGCGCACCCTGCAGGACGAGACGGGTGGATTTCAAGCTTTTATTCCGCTGG
This sequence comes from Terriglobales bacterium, assembly GCA_049582765.1. Classification (GTDB taxonomy): domain Bacteria; phylum Acidobacteriota; class Terriglobia; order Terriglobales; family Acidobacteriaceae; genus JBAUUQ01. Next base: position 96,438 of record JBAUUQ010000015.1, on the reverse strand, counting down.
CTTTTCACCCCGACAACACGCCGCTGCAGCATCTGCCTAAGACCACGGGAATGCTCGACATCAAGCAGATCGCAGTCAGCCGGTTGGTGCTCGACAACTTCCCCCACATCAAAGCCTATTGGCAGATGATGACCGCAAAGATCGCGCAGATCTCACTACGCTTTGGTGCCGATGACATCGACGGAACTGTAGTCGAAGAAAAGATCTATCATGACGCCGGCGCCACCACGCCCCAAGGCATGCGCCGCGAGGAGTTAGTGAGGCTGATTCGCGAGGCCGGTCGCGAACCCATCGAGCGGGACACCCTCTACCGGCCAGTGACTCGGACGGAGACGTCAGTGACCGTCGCGGTCTAGCTGTCGCCCCCGCCCTGGTCCCATCTTGGCCTAGATTCTTGAAGAATCTTCCTCTTTGTCTCCCAGCTAGGGGTGTAAAATCGATTTGTAAGGAAGCGGAGATCTTCACGGGATCTGCTCTCGTGACCCGAGGCCTGGCATGAATGTCCACATCAGTTATAGGGATCACAAAACTCCTGACATCGAAAAAGAAATCAATCATCTGATCGAGAAGCTGAGCAAACGCCTGCAAGTTTTTCGCCCGGAACTCGTGCATTTGAAGGGAGTGGTCGAGCAAAACTCGGCGCGCGAAGGGACCACCGTATCGCTGAACCTGCGGCTGCCTTCTGGTCAAATGGCGGTGCAGAAATCTGCCTCGAGCGCCGCCGCGGCGGTAAAAGCTGCTGCTGACGATTTGTTGCAGCAAATCAGCAAACACAAAGATTTGTTGCGGAACTCGCATCGCTGGGCGCGGCGGCGGGTGGCGGACTTTCAGCCGGAGTCACAGGTACCTTTCGAGGACACCATGGCATCGGTACAAGTGCCGACAGCTTCTTCCGACGATATCCGTTCCTACGTCAATGCCAATCTTGGCCGCCTGGAGCGTTTTGTGGAGCGCGAGTTGTATTTCCGGGAGATGGCGGAAGAGATTGCCCCCGATGCGGTCAGCAAGGAAGAAGTCATCGACGAAGCCATAGCGCGCGCCCTGGGAGATGGGCTCGAAAAACCGGAACGGCTCGCGCTGGAGCCTTGGCTCTATCGTCTGGCCATGCGCTCGATGGACGATCTGGCTGCCAGCATCCCCGAAAGTGCTTCTTCGGTACATCTGGAAGATTCGGCGCGACCGCAGAACGTCAGGGCCAGTGACGAAGCGGAACTGCAGTTCCACCAACCGGATGAAATGCTCACTCGTGAAAGCACGATTGCCGATCAGCGCACCGCCACCCCGGAGGACATCGCGTCCTCCGACGAAATGCTCACGCTGGTGCAATATGCCTTGAATGGCGCCAGCCGTATCGATCGGGAGTCATTCATCCTGCATGCGGTCGAAGGCTTCTCGGTCGCGGAAATTGCCGTCATCACCGAGCGCCAGCCCGAAGACGTGCGCTCGTCGATCGCGAGTGCCCGGGAGTGTCTGCACCGCTTCGCTCCGATCGTGAGACGTTTCAAAGGCACAGCAGTGACGGCGGCCACGGCAGACTGAAAAGTACATTACGGCACTGGGAGAATCGGATGATTACACGCGAGGATGTTCGGGAGTTGGCCCAATTACAAATCAACGGCGAGCCAGCCTGTGCTCTGAGTTTCTACTTTGCCCCGCGCACTCCTGAAAACAAGTCGCACCATGCGGAAGCCATCCTGGTCAAGGACCTCATTCGCAACGCACTGCGTGAGGCCGAAAAGAACGGAAAGAATGGCTGCGCCCGTGCAGACCTGGACCGCATTCTGGCGGTGTCTGAGGGGCTGCACGGGAATCAGGCGCGCGCCAAGGTAATATTTGCCTGCGGCGCCCGAAACTTTTGGCGGGAATTCGATTTGCCCCCGCAGTTATCCACGACCGAGCTGTTTGTGAATCGCCAATTTCATCTCAAGCCGCTGGCCCGGCTGCTGGGCGCACAGCCCCGAGTCTGGGTGACCTTGGTGGACCGCCAGAAGGCTCGATTCTTTGATTTCCGGCTGGATGAATTGAAGGAAAGGGAAGGGCTTTTTCGCACCCTCCCCGCCCGGCAAGGCCGGGGCGATGGTTTCGCCGGGTACGACGGTGGCCATGCCCAGCGCCGGGTGCAGGACGAAGCCTTGCATCATTTCAAGGAAGTGGCAGGGCACTTGCAATATGCTTTGGAACGGGACGGATTCGATAAGCTAATCATTGGATGTCAGGACTCGAATTGGCGCGAATTGGCGTTGCATCTGCATCCCTACATCAAACAACGGCTCATTGGCCGCTTTTCCGCCGATGTAAGCAAGTCGACGGTTGATCAGATCCGAGAACACGCCAGCCGCATTCTGCAAGATTCAGTGGAACAGCGGCGGCACGAGTTGGTTCAGGAGGTCCTGAGCCAGGCGAAGAGCAACCATCGCGGAGTGACTGGTCTGCGGCGGGTGTTGCGGTCTCTGGAGTTGGGTGAGGTGCAGAGTATTTTGATCGGAGAAGACTTTTCTCATGCGGCGGTCGCCTGCACTGCCTGCGGCCACATTGACGCCCACATGGTACGTTTTTGCCCCGCCTGCGGCCGGGAAACCCGCGAACTGGAAGATGTCTCTGACGCGATCATCCCTGCCGCGATACGGCGCGACGTCGAATTGTTTTATGTGAGTGACGAGCCCGAGTTCGAACGTGCGGGGAATATCGCTGCTTTGCTGCGCTTCCGTGCTGATCAGAATAGGGGAAGCGACCGTTCGGTGGCCTCCTAAATCTTTCTAAAGAACTGGAAACCAGGAACTGAAAACCGACCACTGGTTTCCCCCCTTTCTACCTGATGAAGCCTCGGACGAATGTCTCAAACACCTGGCATGTTATTCTTGCGCACGTTTGTCGGGGTAGACTTTCTCCGGAGGCAAAATGACCGTCTCGCGCCGCGATTTTCTCGGTACTGCCGTCGCAGGTTCCGTTTCACTGGGATTGCTGAATCTGAAGAGCCAGGCCCAGGACACAAAGCAGAATGGAAGCGTCGGCGCCGGCAAGCCTCCCATTATCATTTGCGCGAACAACGGCTTCAAGTATCTCGATGACGCATATGCTTTCCTGGCCGGCGGCGGAGACACGCTGGATGCCGCACTGCGTGTGGTCAAAGGTCCAGAGGACGATCCCAACGACACCAGTGTCGGACTTGGCGGGCTGCCTAATGAGGAAGGCGTGGTCGAACTGGACGCCTGCTGCATGCATGGTCCGACGCGGCGCGCGGGCTCGGTCGGAGGAGTGCGCAACATCAAGAATGTTTCCCTGGTGGCAAAAGCGGTGATGAATCATACCGGCCATGTCATGCTGGTCGGGGAAGGCGCGGAGCGCTTTGCCGTGGCGATGGGCTTTCCCCGGGAGAACCTGCTGACCGAGCATTCGCGAAAGATATGGCAGCTGTGGAAGGAATATCACTCGACCGAGGACTGGTGGGGACCCGGGCTGGCTGATCCCCATTGGCAGCCGCCCGAGATCAGGCCGCAATCCGAGCTTTGGCCAGAACGGTTCCGCCGCCTCGAAGAACGCGCCGCCGATCTCGGAATCCCGGTAGAACTTCGGCGCGACGCCGTACACAAGGTCCTGTTCCCACCTACCGGCACCATTCATTGCTCCGCACTGAACGAAAAAGGCGAGATCTCCGGCTGCACTACCACCAGTGGGCTGTCCTGGAAGCTTCCGGGAAGAGTCGGCGATTCGCCGATCATTGGCGCGGGTTGCTATACGGATCAGGATGTGGGCTCGGCCGGCGCCACCGGCAGCGGGGAAGAGAACATCAAGGTCGCCGGCGCGCACACCATTGTCGAGAACATGCGTCATGGCATGTCACCGCTCGAGGCGGGCATGGATGCGCTCAAGCGTATCGTTCGCAATTACAACGGTGACATGAACAAGGTGCGCTTCGTGGATATGACCTATTACATTCTCCGGAAAGACGGCGCCTATGCCGGGGTTTCGCTGTGGGAAGGCTACACCACCGATACCTGGCACAAGATCGCCATCCACGACGGGACGAAGCGTTCCGAGAAGACGGTTTCGCTTCTCAAGGGAGCATCCCAGGACTTCCCACCGGAGCCAAAGGTCCCCGCAGAGGTAATGAAAGAGTTGAAGTAAGTGGCCTGGAGGACAGGTCTGGGCGTCCGATGAAACTCGCGACCTCCAGGCCAACGACCAACGACTGCCGGCCAACGACAGTTTCAGGCGAACCGCACCTTCACATCCGGCGTATCCTCCAGATGAATGCTGTCGATGAAGCGCACCTTGCGAGTGCGATGGGTCAGGATGACCGACGAAGTCCGCGTGCCTTCGCCGAAGAAACGAACGCCGCGCAGCAGCGCCCCGTCGGTGACTCCGGTGGCAGCAAAAATTAATTGTTTACCGGGAGCGAGATCCTCGGCTTCATACACCCGGTTCTTGTCTTTAATCCCCATGCGGGCGATGCGCTCTTCGAGTTCCGGCGTGTTGATGACCAGACGGCCCTGCATGTAACCGTTCAGGCAGCGCAGCGCCGCGGCGGTGATCACGCCTTCGGGAGCGCCGCCCGACCCCATGACCGCATGTACGCCGGTGCCGATCACGGCCGCGGCAATGCCGGCTGAAAGATCACCGTCACCGATCAGCCGAATGCGCGCGCCAGCGGCCCGAATCTCACCAATCAATTTTTCGTGACGCGGACGGTCGAGCACGATCACCACCAAATCTTCGACATCTCGGTCCATCCGCTTGGCAATGTTCTTCAAGTTATGAACGACCGGGGCGTCGAGATCCACGGCGTCCTTGCACGACGGTCCGACCACGATCTTTTCCATGTAGCAGTCGGGAGCATGCAGCAGCCCGCCGCGCTCGGAGGCCGCCAGTACGGTAATCGATCCGGGAGCGCCGGTGGCGCACAGGTTGGTGCCTTCGAGCGGGTCCACCGCAATATCGACCTCGGGAACATCACTGCCGTCGGGGAACTCGGCGCCCACTTTCTCTCCGATGTAAAGCATGGGGGCTTCGTCGCGCTCGCCTTCCCCGATGACGATGGTCCCCCGCATGGGGATGTTGTCCATGGTCTGGCGCATGGCTTCGGTCGCCACCTGATCGGACAACTTACGCTCGCCCTGGCCCATGGTGCGGGCGGAAGCGATGGCGGCAATTTCAACTACCCGCAAGAACCGTGACGCCAGATCGCTTTCGATGTTCTGCCCGTAACTTCTCGCTTTGCCCTCTGGCCGGGTATGCGTCGCCATGTGTCCTCCGAGTGAACCGGCTTAGGAATATAGCGCGAAGAGGGGTCGAAGGGGAAGGCGCGGCGGCGATGCCTGATTACCACTAGTTTACGGACCTAACCAGGTTCGGGGTGTAAAAGACAAAAACGCAGCCGGAGATCGAAGAGCAGCTCAACACTCCGCGGCGCACCAGTCGCGTCGGTCCGTCGTCGGGGAGAGGCATTTCAAAGGTTGCGGCGCTCAGAGGTTTGTCAGCCGACTTCAGTTTTTCGGAACCACTCACGAACTTCACTTCTTGCACCTTTGATCTCGGACCAAAGAGTAGAAAAAACTCCGCACTCGCGGACTCGGTTGTGATGTGGGGCAACGTGACGGTGCGCAATTCGCTGAGTTCCGCACCACCGTTGGGTCCGAACCGGCCGGTTTTGGTCGTGCCATCCAGATGGTCAAGTCGGGCCTGGGTATCCTTCATCGCGTCAGGTCTGCGTGATGCGGCCAACGCCAGGCGGTACATGCGAACCGCTTCATCCTTCTTGTGCTGCTGTTCGTAAAGCTGACCCAGGTGGTCTCCTACTACTGGGTCTTGCGAAAGCGTCCACGCAGCATTCAAATATTTCTCCGCTTGATCCAGGTCCTTCAATCTGAAGTAAACCCAGCCCAGCGTGTCCCAGTAAGCAGCCAGGCTGGACACGCTCCCCAGATCCTTCTCGGTCAGCTCAGAGAGTTTGATCTGTGCCGTCGATTCTTCCTCTCCGCGCACGTCCTTCTGCGCATATTCCAGGGACAAAGGCAGGTTCTGGCCGGCATCTGCCATTTCGTAGCTCACATCGTTGAGCATGTAGGGAGTGGAATCCAGTTCAATCGCCTTCTTGAACGCCTCCGATGCCTTGTCCTGCTTCCCGGCGTGCAGATAGACGTACCCTAGCTGTCCGTAGAGGCCAGCGTGATCGGGTGCCAGCTTGATTGCGGATTCCACCGCCGAAGCAGCTTCGCTATAGCGCTTCAAAAGGGCCAGGGCGTTACCGAGGGCGGCAAAGGTTTCTTCACTTGCCGGCTCGGTCTTCACCAAGTCTTGCAGTACCGCCGCGGCATCCTCATACTTTTGCTGGTCCATCAGAGCGGAGACCAGCGACCTGTAAATGACAGGCTGATGGGGATCAGTATCGTGTGCTTTCCGAAGAGTCTCCACTGCCATCTCACGCTTCCCGGTAGCAGCGTAAATTCCTGCCAGCATGAGCCACGCGCGTGCGAAGTGGGGATCGGCTTTGACCGCCTCGTTTAGCGAATCGATGACTCCAGGCATGTCGCCGCTGCGGGCTTGACTCATGGCTTCGGTAAAGGCTCGCATCGCCTCAGGATTGTCACTGCCCGGCAGGTTTGCCACTTGACGCTGCAGCGTGTTGGCTGGGGAATTGCCCGACGAGAGAGCAACGTACAGTTCGTGATCGTCGCTGACCGCTTTAGCGAATTTCTTGTAAGCTTCGTACTCGCTGACAGGAACTTCGCGCAGCTTGACGACCAGGTTGCGCTCAGTCTGAAGCACTCCGCCTTTTACCGAGTACGACGCCCGGCACTCGGCGAAATCCTCCTTCAGTTCGACATTCGCCGGCAGCTGCGGCGAGTAACCCTTGGGTAGCTCTACTTGAGACTCGTACTGGTAGTCTCCGACTCCGCCCAACAGGATGGGATGAGACGGCTTGGTGTCCGGGGCAAGCGGGAGCATGGGAGGAAGTGGGGAACTGATCCGCCGCTCCGACCAATCGGGGTAATCTTTGCGGTGATAGGTGTAGGCAAAGTGAAACGGATCGTCGGTCTTCTCGGGCGAACTGGCGGTCACCTCGCTGACATCCCCGGCAAACCCGGAATTGTAGGAAATCTGCTGGATCAGGTCCTTCCATTGTGGCAAAGGTACACGGCGGAATGCGCTTCGCAGAACGATCTCGATATCATCGCCGCTGCTGGTGCGATCGATCTTGGCGTCTAGCGTGCCATCGTCCTTCAATTTGCCTTCGATCTTGAAGATCTCTTTCGCCTTGGTCGGTGGGTCGGCTGCTGTTGTGATCAAACTGGACGGCTTGCCGGGGGGAATCACCAGGGCTGGCTTATCGCGCAGCGCGCCCACCAAGTAGCCAAATGGGGCAACCTCCGACGTCGTGTCCAGCCATACGAAGGTATTTCCTTCCGGCACCGCCGTGATCACATGGTCGAATTGCGCAGGCGAGGGCACATCCGGGTCAAGGTCGCGATAGATATTGATGAGGGCTGGATACGCCTTGGTTCCGGCTGCATCCAGCAGGGAAGCCAGCAAGGTGTGTTTGTCCTTGCAATCGCCATATTGGTTGCTCAATACCTCGGCTGCGGTGTGCGGTTGGTAGCGGCCGATCCCGAAGGCCACACCGATGTAGCGGAATTGGGTGCTGACGTAGTTGTAGATGGCATGCATCTTGGCGTTGTCGTCGGTCGCAGTCTTCACCAGGTCGGCGGCTTTGGCTCGAATTTCGTCATTCGGTTTCACCCGGTCGAGTTGCAGGCTGTTGTACCAGGAGCCGACCTCGTCCCAGCTTTGGAAACTCGAGATTTGAATCTCGGGCTGCGGAAGCTTGCCACGGCCAGCCTGGTAAGCCTGCCCCTCCTGATCTTTCTTTTCCTCGTCGGACGACTTGTGTTCCAGTTGCGAACCGGTCCAGGTAAAGATGCGGCGACCACCCTCCTCGGTAATCACCGGCTTGACGCTGGGGCTTTTCCACTTGACGGCGCGATCGCGGGGCACGCTGATCTGCAATTGTTCCTGCAAGAGGATAAAGTCGTGGGCGAAGTTGTAGGCGTACCAGAACTGTCCCGGAGCCAGAGGCTTGGTGGTGCGCCACTGGGTGTGATACTCGAGCACATCTCCCACGCTAAGACCCTTGACGGCAACTTGTTTTTCCCGCAGGTCACTGTAGAACGGAGCTTGGCGGGTGATCTCGGAGGGCATGTCCTGGGCGCCGTCCGGGGGCGTGGAGACCAGCGTGCCGTCCGGCTTGCGAACCCGGACATAGTCGATTTCCAGGCTCTCGATCGCGCTTTGATAGGAAAAGCTAAGGACGCCAAAGTGTTGCACTCCGGCATCGGACTGAATGCGAACCCTGTTCCCCGACTCGCGGACGCTGGTCCCGTCGTTCTCGAAAACAATCCGGGTAACGCTCTCCTCGTCGACGAAGGCCTCTTGCGAGTAGTCCGGCTTCTTCTCGGGAAGCTTGGCGAAGGAGGGCTTCGCGGCGGTCTGCGCAAAACCAGCCAGGCCGAAGCCAAGAACGAAACCGAAGCGCAGCAGCGCACGCAGACGAAGCAGCATACCGAATGTTCTAATCAGGTCGGAAGAAAAAAACAAGGACTGGCGTGAGCTTGTTACGAAAACCGGACAAACCGGGTAAGATGCAACCTGACTTCGGGTATCTGGCCGGAGGAAGACGGGGCTGCTAAAATTGTTTTGTCCGCGGAAACATTCTGCCGCGGCAGTGGGGCTATAGCTCAGCTGGGAGAGCGCATCGTTCGCAACGATGAGGTCGTCGGTTCGATCCCGACTAGCTCCACCAAATCTCTCAACAACTTGCCGACTTTAGTAGTCACTTTTCATCCCCGAAAACCCGGTTTTATTGGACCGTTTTGGACCGTGAATTGGACCGTGCATCCAAGGCACCCGCGTGGGCGAACACGGCAAGCTGTTCTAGTGCTCGGCGCTGTGCCTGCGGAACGATCTGAGCGTATATATCCATGGTGGTCGAAATGCGAGAGTGCCGCATCTGACCTTGTACCGATTTCGGGTCGGCTCCCGCCTGCACTAACCATGTCGCGTGTGAGGTACGCAGGCACCGCCAACTAACAAACGGCATCCCGAGTTTTCGGGCCGCCGGTTGGATGTGCCTCTTCAAAATATTCTGATCGTTCATCGGCTTACCGGATTGCACGCTCTGGAAGACCAGATCGTCTGGGCCATCCGACTTAACCAGCTTATATAAGCGTGTCGCCCGCCCTGCCTTAACTCTCGCGGTCAGAGACTTGAGTTGCAGGATGCGGGCGATCACTTCCGGTGAGACTCCAATGGTTGCCGCACTCGCTTGGGTCTTGGGGACTGACCAATCGCCACGGCAATATCGTTCTTCAACCGTGATGCTATCGGCGTGAATCGAGCGCCATTTTAAGCCGATCAATTCGCTGACTCGCAGCCCCGTCCATACGCTCACAAAGAGCATCGTGGCGTAGGGTTCGGAAACCAGTTCAATCAGCGAAGAGAATTGCTCAGGAGAGATAGTGGGTTTCGGTTGTCGGGGCCGCTTATCCAGTGGCAGCCGTAATCCTTCCATCGGATTCTTGGTTAGATAGTCCACATCGACCGCAGAGCGGAGGACGGAGGACAATGTGTCCCTGATTTTGGAGATTGTGGGATGCGACACCTTTCCCGCCATGCCAGAGAAATACTGCTGCAACGTGAACCGTGAAACGTCTCGCAGACACAGACCACCAAATCTCGGCTCAAGATATTTCGAGAGCACACCCTGGTATGAATCCTGTGTGCTGCTCGAAAGCAACGGTAAGTAAACCGGAGTGTAGGTACTAGTCACGAAATCACTAAAGTTCATCGCTGAGCCGGTCAGAACCAAGCCTTGGTTGACGGGCCTTAACTTCTCTTCAGCGACCTTCTGCACTTCCCGCATTGGCATTTCTGCCGGAGCGAGTTTGATGCGTTGACGTTTTCGGCTGCCTGCTAGGTTGGTATCCCAGACACGCAACCACCAGAATTGTCCTTCCTTAAACGGTTTCGGACTCTGAAAACGCCGTCTAGCCATCGCTTCATATCCTCTCGATGGCTTGCCGGGGATTGCCTCGCCGGAAACAGTAACACGGTTAGGCATAACCACGGGTTGTGGATAAATACGCATGAGCCTAGTTCGTAATGCTGATGTGCTCAGTGGGCACGTGTTCTTGTTGCTTCTGTTTCTTTGCTGGACGTGCTTGTCTGCCGCAAAGTCTGCAAGCCTTACTAGCGCGCCATGCTCTGCGTTCCCGGCGATACTGCTCGTGACACACTTCACTGCAAAAATGGGAACCACGAGAGACCCGTTTCTCGGGAACCGGATTTCGGCAAACGGTACAGTAAATAGTCACTGTTCCATCTCCGTCACCACCCGTCTTTGCCGTGGTGCCTTGGCTGCTTTGAGTCCGTTCTGGCGTAGGACTTTTCTTACCCAGGAAGGCGACCGGCCAGAAGCCTCCGAAAATTCCGCAACCGTCGCACCTGGGAAGTCGCGATAGCACTCCAGCAGAATTTCCGCATGGTTCTTTTTTCTAGGCTGTGCGTTTTGGAGTCTTGCCTGCTCTGCCTCGTATTTTTCGAGAGAACGTTGAAGGTCTTCATCCGGGATTAGTAGTGGCATAGAAAACTCCTGGAATAAAACGGGCTTCTTGCGCGTGGGCTTCTCCGCTGGTGCCGGTTGCGGCCAGCCGGGGCAGGGACAAAGCTGAAAGGGCGCAATTGGATACTCGCAACCCGCTGGCAGCAATTCTTTTTGATCGAATCCGTACACTTGACGGCTGTGAACGTGACAAGCATGGCCGCAGTTCGGGCACTTTACCTGGGCATGTTTGTATCGAGTCCTGCATCCCGAACCGCTGCGGCAAATCCGGCAAGTCTTCTTACGCCGGGAGGAAGGAGTGCGGGGTTTGAGAATCTCGAAAATCAGGTCCGCATTGTCTCTTACGGTATCTCCGAACGTGCTGGCAAGTTCAACGGTGGGCACGTCACAATCGAAGTAACCGCCTCGGCCTGTGTCGTGATGAGTCAGATAGAAGCAACCGCCAGCGGCCTCGACTCGCGCCATGATTTTTCTGACTTCGCGGCGGGTCATCATTGAAGCGGTTCCTTCCCACTGCTATCAGCATGAGTCTCCCGAATCGAACGGTAAGTGTCATAGCGCAGTCCGATGCCGTGAAACCCTCGTGCCACTGGTGTCCGGTCACGCTCGATGCCATTGACTTTTTCCAGGTCTTGACTGAACGCACGGATGGAGCCACAGAATTCCCCCCGGTCTTCACACCACTGCTGCCAACTGGAAAAAAGAGCCGAAGTTGCCACAAATCCAGAACCACCAAGTTCGCAGCGTTCTTCAATCCACCGGCCAATTGAGTTCTCTTCGGCCAAGTAGTCAGCGCTTGCGGTGCGCGCCCTTTCCGGTGGCATCAAGCCTTTTTGCTGCCAAGCTAGGCAACCCTGGATCGCCCAGGCAAGGATTCCCCCTGCCTCTAGTCGGAGCTTATTGGGCAACTCTAGATCGCGCTCCACCGGTGGGATTACAACGTTGAAGGGCACCAGAATGAGTCGCCGCACGATACTTTCATCGACGCCGCGAAGCGCGGGTCTGTTATTGGCAGCGATCACCAGCTTGAACTGCGGCACGAAGGTAAAAAAATCACACCCGATGAACCTTGCAGCGAGAGTATCGCCTCCGGTAAGAGCCTTAATTTTTGTCTCAGCCCAGCGCTTCCCTCGCTCAATCTCGGAACTCACGACCAAGCGCGCTGACTTCAGGCGGGCCAGTTCCGTAGGGTGCGCGTCATTGTTGCTTTGAGTAAACATTGACGAGGGTGCGCTCGTGGCATAGTCACCCATCACGTAGCGGATGGTTTCCAGATACGTGGTTTTGCCATTTGCGCCTTGACCGTGGAAAAAATGCAAAGTGTTCTCTCGGGTAGAGCCAGAAAGCGCATAGCCGCTTAACCGTTGCAAAAACTCCTGCAATTCCACATCCGAGCCGGTCACGCGATCTAAAAAGGCGGTCCACCGTGGGCAGTTTCCACCCGGGCTAACGGTGGTGATCTTGGAGCAGAAATCTTTGCGCTCGTGCTTTCGCATCTCCCCAGTGTGAAGATCAATCATGCCCGCCGGAGTGTTTAGGAGCCAAGCATCGGTGTCCCACTGGTCAACCAGAGACGCAACCAAGCGGTCGCTACGGCTGAGTTTTTCAACCGCAGAAATGATTCGAGCGCTGGCCGCTGCGCGACCCTTCCCAGGGGTCGCGGCGTTCAACTCGTTGGCGGATTCGCGGCAGACCTCACGAGCCATTTCGACAACTGCGCCGGTGTCGTCCTGTTTCCATAACTGGCCGGTCCAAACGTGCCAGTGGCCGGTTACCTCAACGTAGCGGAGATTCTCACCATGCTGCTGAATGAATCGCTGGCTAAGCCAGTCTTCGGAATATGCGGGTGCATCAAGCGCTCGTTCCGGCTCGAACATGGCGCGGAGTGTTTGCCAGTTCAGAGAACTACAGCTTTTGTGCAGGCAACCGGCCACAAGCGCACCGTTAGGTTGCTGCGCAACAAAAGCCTCGCCGCTGTTGTGCTCGGGATTCAGCGGGCAGACAGCTAACTCATATTTGCGGCCAGTGCCCTTCCAGCGCGCTTCTTTGACCACCTGCAAGTTGTGTTTCGCCAACCATCCCGGCAGATCGAAAATGTGGCCCGATGGCTGGGCCGGGCGGGTCGGGGGCAGTGTATCTGCGAGGCTCCGTAACATCGCTTCGGTAACGTCAAAACAACTGTTCAGGTCGCACGGTAACAGGCGGGCGATACGATGCGGACGTTCCACGCTGGGAACACCCTTCGCGGCCAGCGTTCCATATAGCTTCCAAACCCGCGACGCATTGAAAGTTACAGGGTCAACGATCAACCCATCACCTGCAAACGAGAAGCCCAAGGCGGTGATCGCCCGCCGGATCAGTTCGCAGGTCTCACTATCGTTAGGCAAGCTGCACGGGTAAAGCAGATGTGCCCCGTTTCCAGAATCTCCGACGAGAGCAGGGGGCCAACCCATCCCGGTGAGGGATGCAGAGCAGGCCTGGGCACGGATCAATGCTTTTTGGTGCTCCACATCCGTGGTTGAGGTATTGGCAGGACGCTTCACATCGAAGTCAACCAGCACCCAGTTCCTTCGCAAGACGTCGCAATCCGTAGCGCCTGCACCTTTTTCAGCACAAATCACGCGGTTGTCTGCCCTGTGCAGCAGGGCCGATGCCAGCGGGTTGGGGATGACGTACACCCCTTCACATTTGCCGGACCATGCATGGGCGGCATCGAGCAACCGTGATGGGTCGTTAAAGAAACCGTGGCGGGGTTTACCATCAGCGGTTCCCAAAATCCGCAACTCGGTTACCTGACCCGGCTCGATCAAAACGGTAAGAGCACGTTCAATCTCAGCGCGATCAAAGCACTCGGAAGCGGGTGTGGTGGCGATCATTCCTGACCTTCCCCCGGCTCCCGGTCTGATTCCCAGGTTTCGGATGGCTCTTTGTCTTCTTCGCCGGTCCAACCCTCCGCGTCTTCTTCCCGGTGGTGGAATTCCTGCCAGCGCTTGAATTCGTCACAAAGATGTGGATGGGTTACTTCTACGTGCCGCACACCCTGGGCATCGGCTTCGAGTTTGGCGTTGAAGGTTTGACCCGAATCAAGCTGAACGCGGGCAACCTGAGCCGAGCAAAAGATACAAACGCCGCGCTCGGTTGCGGTCACGGGAATCGAGAGACTGACACCCTCAATTTTCTTCAGCGTACCAGCGAGAACCTGCTCGATTTGGCGGGCAAGTTCGCCCCGCAACACAAACTCAGTTGCAAAAAAGCGAGGTTCTGTATTATGGTCATGCCAGTTCATTGTTTTCAGCCGGGGTCGCAGTGGCTTGACAGGTCGCATGCGACCCCGGTCCCTTCAAACTTTTTCCAAAAAACCAAATCATCCAGCTAAGCCATTCGCTGGATGTTTCGGTTCCCCAAATTCGTCCCCCAATCCCGACACCAGCCTCCGCAAGAACGCGACTGGCACGACTCTGCGGCGGCGAAGGCGTTGCGACGGTACTGTGCCATCGCTGATCATTCGCGTGACCGTCTTAACCGAAACGCCCAACAGACGGGCAGTTTCCTTGCGTGACATGAACAGCGGTTCGGAGATTTGCGGGATACTGGCGGGCTTTCCTGACCTCACGGGGACAGACTGCGATATCAGGGGATGAATCGCAACTTACGTAAGCTTACAGGGCAGGCTTCACACTTCTCCAGCTATCTTGTTCCGCTTCTGGATCAGGTTCGTGCGTAGGGAGTCTGGGTCAAAGGGCGCATTCTCGCCAGAAAAGTGCTGGCAGATTTGACGCAATAATTCCTGTTCACTCTTGGCCTTGATTTTTCCTTTTTTTCGCAGGCCAGTCATCAGCAAAGCGAGGTCGCGTTGAGAACCTGCCCATATGATGCGCGACCCATCTGAGGGTGCAATCGCAGGCTCACTCTCTGCCATCGCTTGCTCTGGAGTTGTGGGAATCCCGCTGATGCGGTAATCCATTTCTGCCGTGACCTTGGCCAGTTTCTCCAATTGCTTGGCCTGTTGGATGGCGAGAGCCTTTGCTTTCGTGGAGTGGGCATGTCTGGTAGCTTTTAAAAGAAGTGTATCTGCGATTGTCACTGCTGCCTCCCGGTGCAGCGTGGGGTGACCGATCCGGGAGAATGGCCACCCCACTTCGCTGCGGTATCGGCTCTGATCAGGAGCCTCAAGTTATTTTTATAGCACGACTTCCTCTTTGCCGCGATTTCCCGCGCAACGCATCCCTGGATTCGCGGGTTTGAGGGATGCCTAGGACAGATGCAACTCCTGAAAAAGGCATGACGCTCATGCGTCATGAAGTGTCATGCTTTCAGGCCCGAGAGTAGCGCTCGGAACTGCCTTGAACAGCGTGAATCCTGAATCACAGCTCAAAATGACAGAGCGCATGACGCAAGATGACTCTAAAATGACGCAAACAGGCAGGGTAAGTACCTTGTTTTTGTAGAACATGACACTTATGACACTATAACTCCAAGATAAGAAAATATATAGATAAAAAGCTTATATATAAATACGTGTAGCGCGATAGGCATGACGCGTCATAAGCGTCATAGCGTCATTAAGCGTCATTCGTACTTCTGGTGTTTTAGAAAATCACGAGCGCTGGTTCTCTTCCCAGCCAGCCCCGATCCGCTGACGATTCCACTTTCCCTGACAGGCCCGAGTACCCCTAACACCCGCGTAACGACCTCCTGCCTTCAATCACCCGAGAGCAATCGCTCACCATGGTGCGTTTCAACAAAATCACGTTTCACTTGAGAAAACCGCTTGCAATTCCAATTAGCTGTGTGCTATACAAAAGTTGAGCGCATCGGACCTGTCACCCATGTGTGGTGAAAGTCCATGCGCTTTTTGTGTGTCTGGGGGTTGAATGTTGACAGCACCAGTTATCGACCGGGCCGAACTGCTGAAAAATCCATTGCTCGATTTTCGTGAAGTCTCCGAGTTGCTCAGCACGCCAGTCGCGACGCTTCGTGGATGGCGAAGGCGCGGTCTCATCTCCACAATCAAGTTGGGCGGTAAGAGGTTTACGACGCTGGCAGAAGTCCAAAGGCTACGCGAGGAAGGAACAAAATCCTAATGCCACGCCGGTGCGGTCCTTGCGATTCTCCACAAGTTTCACTAATCAATCTTTCCATCGAAGCGGGGGAGAGCCTTGCCGATCTTGCCCGTGCCCACGGCTTCAGCCCCGACGCCATGGAAAGACACTCAAAACACCTCAAGCGCCGGGGCACCGCCCAGGTGACCAGCCAACCGGACGGAGATGTCGAAAAGTGGTTGCAAAGAGTTGAAACAGCATATAGGGATGCTGTGAAATCAGGGGACGTACCGTCGGCGCTTCGTTCTTGCCAACAAGCAATGCGGGCACTACAAGCCCGCGCTGACGCATCCGCCAAGTCGGTTGGAACCTCTGTTGGTGGGTCAAATAGGAGTCAGCCGTTAACCATCGAAGGGATTGACGCCATGGTTTCTGAATACTTAGAAAAATGCTGCGTGAAGAGACTTTGCGTGCACTGCGGGGGCACTGGCAAGATCGACGTTCCTAATTTTGACTCACGCGGCGTTCTGATCGAGAAAGGAGATTCAGCCCATGGCAACAGCAACCAAAGCACTGCCTGATCTTCGCTCCGAAGTCGAGCAATTGCACAAGATGCTTGGTGAAGCCGAGTGCGACCATCAGAAGGCCCAGCAAAGCTACGCTGACACCTGCGCCAAACTTGCTCGGGGTGAAACTGGTGACGTGAGGCAGACCAAACACCTATTAGATCACGCGATTGCTCTCAAACTTGGCCTTGAGTCTGAGCTTTCCTCGAAGCGTTCTGCGCTGGACAAACTTGACGCCGACGAAGCGGAATCACGCGCCCGCGATCAGGTGAAAGAAGCTCTGCGGCTCGCTGGTGAAAACATTCGATCTGCAAAGGCAGAGTTGGATCGCTTGGATAATTTGTTCCGATCACTGCCGGATCAAATCCGAAAGGCGCAGTCTGATTTCTCGCGGGCTTTGTCGGAGAGCAGCAACCTGAAAAGAAAGCTGGGCATTTTATGACAAAAACAGAAATTCAGAAATTCAGAGAAGCACGAGATAGTTTCTCACTCCCGGAGTACGCGGACGAGTTCCTTGGGCGGGAAGACGAACTGCCATCTGAGACATTTGTCATTCCCAGATTGCCCATAGAGGAAACTAATCTTGGGTTTCGAAGGGTTAACCAAACCGACCTCGATCCAATTTTGGAATGGTTCGGGTTGACGCCTGAGGAAATCGGAAAGTTTGACAAGAGCAACTTCCCCAGCGCAACTCCTTATGTCGATCAATTCGATAGAGATTGTCTTGTGGAGGAATTGTTTGGCGTCCAACCGGAAACCAAAAAGCAGGATCAGCAGGAGACAGAAGAATTTCTCAAGACATCAGCGTTGGATTGTCTGGTGCTGGTAAAAGGCTGCGAAGCGAAAAAGCGTCTGGTGAGCGTCTCTTTCCGACATTTGCAGAAGCGAGTCAAGAGCCTTGGATCGCTCACTCAGGCCATGGAAGAGTACCTGCAAGATATTGCAGACGGTCTCAATGCAGAGCAACTGAAGCTTGCCGAGAAAGCCGTTGCTGCGCTTGATATCCCGGCATTTTTAGAGCTTTGTGCAGTTGGATCGGAAAAAATTCTGGCATGAAAGGCTGACCTATGACGCTTCCAACCAGTCCTGAAATCAATCCAGGCGGGCCGTACTACGCCGCTGATGTGCCGGTGAACACTGATCCAGCGTCTTCGCCTGGGCCAGAGCAGACGGTTCCACAATCGCCATCAGGAGCGATTTCAGATGAAGCGCCAACTTTCAACTTCGATGCCGGAATCACGAGCACTGAGAATTATCTGGCGAATGAGTTGCTCGTGGATGACGCTCCGCAGGGACAACTGGCGATCAGTTCGGACGCAGGCCAACCGGTAATTGCGGGAACTCTGCCTGGAAGTTTGGTGGTGAACAATTTTTATGGTGGCGTTGTTGGCGTTCCGGGAAACAAATTTAGCTAGAAATTGTCCGTGGCTATTCATACCGCTGAACTTGCGGCAACTCCGGCGCGGGCAGGGATCATCACGAGGGCCATCATCCCTTCGGGTGCTTCTGTGAGAGGGTTGGAAAAGTTTTCTGTAGACAAGTGGGGGGTGCTCTCCAGGTGTTAGGGTAACCCCCTTCTCGAATTTTAGGAGGATTCTATGCCATCGAAATCGGTTCGCAATTCGCGTTTGAGTGGGATGAACAAAGTGACCAACCCTGATCCAAAAAACACGACGTTCCCGACGATCATCAACTCCGATCCTCTAGCGGCGATCACAGTCAATAGAAACGCTGATTTTTGTGCGATTCCAACGAAGCCAACGGTTCTGGGTACTGTCGATTTGTCGGTCGTAAGCCGGAAGGCGAAATGAAGTTTGAGCAAAAGCTAGTAAATCTCGCCGGTGGTCTGGAATTGGATGTGGCTTTGGGCGAAGTTCAGCGGATGCTCGAACTTCTCACCATTGGCACAACGCCTAAACAGGCAGCCGCTCCCCCAGCACCTGCACCGGAGACTGATGTCCCCAAAACTAGAACGTCGCCATGAGCGCCGACTGTACCGCCGTGGCCGCTTGCGCGTCGGTCGTTCCGACATACTGCATCGTGCTCGAAATCGACCGATGGCCTAGCGCCTGTTTTACCAGCGCCAAATTCACGTTTCCAGCTACTAGATGGCTGGCCAAGCTGTGCTTCAGGCAATGGGGATGTCTCTTCTCCACTGGCAATCCGGCTGCTTTTGCAATCGACTGGAAGATGCGGAAGAACTGAGTGCGGTCCAGCTTTCCGCCCTTCTGACTGACAAAGAGAAAAGGGCTGCCATCTTCTGGCCGCTGCTTCATCCATGCCGCTAACGCGCTTGGTTCGTCCAGCAGAGGCATCCCACGGTGCGGGTAGAGTGGCTGGGTAGTCTTCATCGAGCCTTTGAGACGTTGTACAACGATAGCGTGGTTTTTCAGGTCAACGTCGCCCAGCTGCAAGCCACAAATCTCACTGGCGCGGAATCCATGGCGATAAGCCAGCAGGATCATGGCCCAATCCCGCACCCGACGTTGCTTGGCGGTTCGGAGCACGGCCAGAATCTCGGAGGGTGTGAGGAACGTCAGCTTGTTCATGGTTTCTCCTAGAAATGCAACATTACGCACAAACTCCCGAAAAACGGAGGTACAGAAGCAAAGCGGTTGCGGTCGGGACTCCACCAGAGAATGCAACAAAAGCGGTAAACGGTTGCGTTTTGGGATTGCCTGTCTGAGAAGCGACTGCTGGATTCCGAGTCTTTCAGGTCATCCGGTAGGTCAACTATTGCGCTATAGGGCAGAGAAGTGGCTTAACTTTGAGAATAGAGAGCCGAGCCGATCCCCTACTGTACCCTCAGCGTGTGTCCAGCTAACACTTCCCCAGACAGTCCGCTTACTCTCACAGCTTGCCTACCAGAGCGTCGGCTCGGCCCTCTTTGCCTGAACTGCTACCCGAACACCCCGAACGAGTGCAGGTTTGTCCAATGCGAAAGCTCTGCCCGTTTTCCGGCAGTGCCGCTCGGTTTTGTCCAAGTTCATTATCAGGCAACTTCGCAAGCATACCAAGCGGACATAAAGGCTAAACAATAGAAAATAAAAGACTTACAAGCACGACTACTCGCTCACACTAGACCCGTGAAATGCGTTCGCGAAGGGTAAAGAACTCGCAAGTCGTTTCACCTTGACAGGTCCCTTGGTGGCGGATAGCGTCTGTGGCGGCCCGGCTTATCGGTATGAATCGAACCTACGTAGGAGACGAACAGTGAGAACGACTCATTTCTCTGGAACGCGAACGGCAGTTGCAGCTTTTGCCTTAACGATTGTGGGGACATTATCAGCAAACGGTCAGAGTGGAACAGTAAGCCTGTCAAACCGCACCCTGCGACGGACGAATCTCCAAGTCGGGATCGGGGCTGAGGTCGGGACCAGCTGTTCCACCTTGGGTTGCATGGCCACTGCGGCCACGTTTACCCATCCCATAGAGTGCCCAGTATCGGCAGGAAAGACGTGTACGTTCGTTCTCCATCTCGAAAGTCAGGTTGAGCTTAGCTATTACGACGATGGATTCTTCAGGTTTCTCGTCGATGGCGTTGCTCCCGTTCCCACGGATCAGACCAACGAGGGGTATGTTGACTTCGACGATGATGACGCAAATTCCCCTAACCCTAGTACTCGATCCTACGCAGTGGTAGCGAAAGTGAAAAACACCACCAAAAACCAGTTGCACACTATCGAAGTCGATATAAGCTGCTTTGACTCTACCCACTATGGCGCGACTGGCTGCTGGGCTACCATGCTATTTCGTACCTTAAGCACTAGCGTGTATACGCCGTAGCCAAACTAGGGTTTGCACTCACCCCAATCGGGTCGTGATATCCTACCGGCGAAAATGGCCAGCGAGAGCACATTCGCGCCGATCCTGCCACGTTCCATCATTCCCGAACCGATCCTACCGCGCCCGATCTCTGCGCCCGAAGCCCGCCAGATCGCGGCCAAGGGCGCGCAGGAGCAAGACGGATTCACCCAGGCGGATATTCTGCTGGAAAGTATTGTCCGGTTGTCCCGCAAGCCCCAGACGGCAACGACACGCTCAGCGTTGCGGGCGCTGATTCTCCGGTTCAACTGTGAGTGCGGGCTGGATTTTTAGGGTCAGGAGGGCAGAAATCTAGCTGTTACCCTTCTTGCCTACCTTCCGTTAGCGAGTTATTGCAGCAATCAGCGGTGGCCATGTTAATCCAAAAATGAATGAACGAATCGCGTTCTCATCGCCAATCTGAAAAATTATCGTGGTAATACCACCACTCACCACGAAAATTCCACCGAGCCAAATATAGCTTAGTTGTCCAAGACCTGGGAGCGGGGGAATACCTCGGAAAGCCAGCAGAAGAAAAGAACCAAAAGCTCCGCAAAGAAACTTGATCGTGAGCTTCATAATCTGCTCAGTGCAGAATGTGATAAATATAATCGTGAACAACGGGAGGTAATAGGGGACTGAGTAAGGAATACACCACAAGGATAAGCAAGACCGAGAGTGGACCCAAGGTGCTGCCAGCACGCAGGTGTTGCCTGATGCGCTCCATTGCTAACACTCCAGATCGTTTAGGCTCACAAGCAACCAATCCCATGTGCTGAGTCTCAATGTCAATCATGATGAGGTCTTCATCGACATCACGCCAAACCGGATCAATACCGATTGGCAAATAACCAGCAGGCATTGTGCCTGCTGAGAAGTCCCGTGACGTTGTGGTATGCATAAGGGGGGCCAATCTCCCAGCTCACTTGAGTTTAATGCATGACCGAGGCAACCGGCCATCTGACGCACTCGAATCTCCGCAAGTCCTTTGATTACAATCTGCGCCACTTATCTCTTAGATGCAGCGACCAGACCGCTTGGATACGCAACTTTGTATCAGAATGAGATTTGTCTCATCCAAGCGGTCGGATTATGAGAGAGCCGTGAGACAGATTCCGAAAACCCGACAAAAATAACATACGTGTTTTCAAAAGCAAGTAAAAAAAGGCTCACCTAGTGACCGAAAATATCAGCACGATGTTCCGAAGCGGAAGCACGCAAGTGAGATTCCTGCATATTCCTGTTGGTTTGCTCGGGTAAGGGACATGAAGCTAATCATGGATCGCGATGCAATCAATATGAACTATTCCGGGCTCTCCCACGTCGGCAGCCAATTCGACCTTCACAAACGTTGGCGCAACCTGGGCAATCTCGAAGAGGTAGACTCCATCGCCGGTAGTCTGCCATGCCGCAGGGACGATGGGAGTGCAACTAACGGTGTATTTGGTATCAGCGAAAGGCACCGCCCACTTGAGCTTCACAAAATAATCCTGATTTTGCTCAATGTTTACTGATCCTCGGGCATGAGTTATCGCACCACTGTCCTGTGCGGACGCCGGGGATAAAACGAGAACCGAGGCCAGAAACATTAACATCACACGGAATTTCATCGAACATACCTCCATTTGGGCCGCAAGTATTCTGCAAGTGATAGATCGCGACAATGGCCCAATGGTGGCACGTCGGAATCTGTTTGCTGCTTGGAGTAGTTGAGGCAATCCCTGCAAGCCTGAATTGGACCGTTTTGGACCGTACTCGACTGCTAAGTGGGCGGAAGTCAATGAGATAAAATGGCGGACGCCATCGTTCGCAACGATGAGGTCGTCGGTTCGAGCCCGACTAGCTCCACCAAATTTTCAAGCACTTGCGAGAGTGACTCGTCATCGGTTGCCTGCTTTGTGACGTGGTTTGTGCCGTAACTATCATCCTTGGCCTCTAGTTCAGCTGTATTTTCCCGTTGAGTGGAGATTGAATCCAGTGCGGTTCGCTTTGCCTGAAGCCGCACGTGGGAATAGTGCGCCAGCATCTTTGGGGACACATGACCAGCGATGGCCATGACGGTGCTGTCGCTCGCCTGAGACTCGGCTAGTTCCGTAATGGCGTGGTGACGCAGATCGTGGAATCGAAGTCCACTAGAGGGCTCCTGATCTTGTTTATATCGGCTTTGCACGGCTCGTTAATACACGTTTCCGAAGGGCTCTGGTCCTGCCCGCAACTTGGACAGGAGACCAGCTTTGTCAAATTGCGCCACGCTGTGCGCCAGCTAGCCAGGGGTTGCTTGGGGTCGAAGTGCGAGGCTTCGCAGGCGGGAAAAACGTAGTGACTAGACTGCACTTCGCCGAGTTTGCGTGCCCGCCTGTATAACGAAAGAATCGTGTTCCATGCATCTCCGTTCAGCGGAATTACCCTTTCACCCGCTTCAGTCTTGCTCTTGCGGATCGTTATCGTTCTCCTGATCAAGTCCACATCGCACCATCGAAGCTGTTTGATCTCACAACCGCGCATGGTTGTATTGAGCGCGAGAGCTGCGGCCCAGGCAGCATTTTGCCACTCCGGTCTTGAAGCGGCGAGCCTCAGCAGTCGTAACTTCTCGTCGTAGCCGAGGACCCTTCCGACGTTTTGGCGAACAGGCAATGGATGAATTTCGTCCGCGAACTCGTGCCAACGTTTTGCTTTTTTCAACACCCCCCGAAAAATGTCGAGCTCACGATTCACGGTTGCATTCGAGATTCCTGCCGCTTTGCGTTCACGGACATAGGCCAAAATATTCTCCGGTTTTAATCGGCGTACCGGTACCTCTCCGAACGTCCGATTAACGACCCTGGCCCGTTCCTTCTCTGTTCTTATGCTAAGTGGTGCAAGCTGCGGTTTCCGATCCTCCAAAAACCGCTCCGCTGCTTCTCGGAAGTTGAGCCGTGCGAATTCTTGCCTCGTTGGTGATAGCTTTCCCGCTTGCGCATCAGCGATCTTTTTCTTTTGGCTAGTCTGCGCCTCACGCCAGTCGGTCGTTTCCAGGCTCTGGCGGAATCGTTCGCCGTTGACCGTGAAATCCGTGTGCCAAGTTTTACCGCGCTTGTAGAGCGCCATCTGACCTCCCCAAAAGTTCTATTCGTGCGAATTCTGCGTCAACTCAAGCAATTTTGCTGCCACGCCACTCGCATTCGGCGTTCTGGTCCCGCGATGTCAACATCGCGTCAAATCGATTGGATGCAGTCAGTATCCCGACGTTTCCGTAATGCTGATGTTCCGGTGCCTCATATGGCAGAAACTTTTTCCCGGTGGATTTCATCAAAGTTAGCGGGAAAAGCAGCCGAACGTTGTGCTGCTCGCCGCTCACGGCGGTAGAAAATGAGACCCAAAGAGACGGTCCGCGTGCGAGAGAGGTTTTTTGGGGGGGGCTTTTTCGAAGGCAGCATAGACATAGATTGAAATGTGACCAGAGGGAGTCTAGATAGAGCATGATCTAGGACGACCATTGAGTATGGACAGATTAGGGCAAAGGGAGCGATCTCTTTGCCTCTCGTGTTTTATGGGCATGATTCGACCCTATCTATGCGTGTAGGACGAGACGAATAGGAGACTAAGAGATGATGGGAGGAAAACAGGAAATTCTATAGATCTAGTTCGATTCAGCTATAGATACAGGATGATCAAGAATTTCACGACAACGATGTTCTAGCTATGGCGATCTGGCCCAGGAAAGTGGAAGCCGACGGCATATAGATATAGGGAGTAGTGTGTCTGCGTAGACGGCTCCCGTTTGGGCATGTGCCGCTATGGCGACGCCACAAATCACAGCCGAGCGAACGTCGTTGACCATGGCATAGCGCCAGCAAGCTACCTGCACTCGATCCCCGTCGTGTTCGCCGGGGTTTGGAGAGCAGCATTGTAGAGAACCTTTACGTCGAACAACCCATGGTACTCTTGACCCGCTTCTAGGTAGGGGATCGTGCCTGCGTGATTGCTGTTCGAAACGGACCACTTAAGCTCAATTGCAGGACCATTGCCGATGTTCACCAAGAACGGGGCAGCCAATGAGCCCGGCCCGGCTTTTGCCACAACCGCAGGGCGAGAGCCTGCCTCAACTTGCTCCAGACTAGCATCGACCTGCCGCTGCGCCGCCTCCACCAAGTCCTGACTCTTAATGACCTGGCCCTCCGCCGCTTTGCGCATCTTCCGGGTCTCCCACAGGTACCATCCAATGAGGCTGGCGCTCAGAAACAGAAGAACGTCCTGCGCGATGGTTGCGATTGCAGTGATATGCTGGTCATTCACCGGCCCGTAAGTGTAAGCCCGCAAGGCTGAGGTGTCCAGAGGCCGCATCACTCCTCAGCCCAGAAATCAAAGCGCGGTAAGCCGAATTTGTCGATCCTCAATCTCGAACTCCTCGCCCACTGGTTCAAAATCTCTCTCTCTCTCAGTTGTTCTCGCGGCTCTAATCGAGCCATGGTCCCGCTCCCTTGACGCAAGTGCCTAAATGGGCGTACACGTTGTCTACGGTTTTCGGAAAGGCTCGTGCGCCGATGTTCTGTCCAAAGTGTGCTAACGCTATCCAGGAAGGAAGCCAATTCTGCAACAAGTGTGGCAACCCTGTTCTGGGGACAGATCAAAGCCTGAACGGAGCCATAATTCCAACCACCGAGCAGCAAACTAGCGGAAAGGCTGTAGGCAGCTTGGTCACAGGAATCTTTGGCTTAGTCATGTTTCCCGCTTCGATAGCAGCAGTTGTTCTAGGCCACATGTCACGATCCGAGATTCGCAAGAGCGCCGGGCGACTGAAAGGATCGGGAATGGCTCTGGCGGGGCTGATCCTAGGATATTCAGGACTGGCCCTCATCCCGATTGCAATTATTCTCATCATCGCTGCCATAGCGATTCCGAATTTGTTGCGAGCGAAGATTGCTGCCAATGAAGCGTCGGCGGTTTCGGTGATAAGAACGGTCAACGTTGCAGAACTTACTTATCGACAATCCTTCCCCTCTGTTGGTTACACGTGCGCTTTGTCCAGCCTGGGGGGCGGTGAACAATCTCCTGCATCAGCAGAGCACGCGCACATGATAGATAGTGTGATTGCCTCTGGACACAAGAATGGATACAGAGTTGAAATCCAGAACCGCGCTGCTTCCGATGGAGTGACTGAGAAATATCAAGTAGTCGCCTACCCCGAGGCTTACAGCCAGACTGGTGTCCGGGCATTCTGCTCAGACGAATCGGCGGTTATAAGGTTTGATCCGAAGGGATCGGCGGATGATTGCCTTGCCTTTGGCGCGGCTCTTCGGTGACGGGCGTCCACCGCATTTCCTCCCTCGCTTAGACGGGGTTAGCAACCGAGCACACAGCGTTTTGCTCACTCCACTGGCGTCTACTTCTATTATCCAGGCGGAGCGCATGGCCAACGCGGACGAAGAAGCATTAGCTGCACAGATTGCAACCGAACAGAGCCTCGACCGCGACATCCGGTCAATCATTATCTCTGCGGGCGAGACTGGCATTCCCCGGTCCAGCATCCAGGGCGAGCTTTCGTATTTTGGTCGGAGCATCCGTAAACATCCGAATCCATCTGGAGTGGTGAACACGGTCATTGAACGACTGATTGAAAGCGGGGACTTTATAGAGATCAACGATGCGGGGCAGAATATTCTCAGATGGAAAGGCGTGAGCGCGGACGAGAAAGCAGCGAATCGGTAGTTTGGGGTCATGGCAGAGTTCGTCGCTTCGCAATCAAAATCAAGGACGCCTAGCGAGACCAGATTCACTCGCCTAAACGGGGTTAGCAACCGAGCACACGGCGTTTCCTGCGATATCCCATCACATCCGACCGTGATGGCTGTCATTGAAGGCGTATCCGAACCGGGATAGCTTTACTCTGAGGTCGCTGAGTCCTTCCTCGTACGTCGGCCCCCAAGACCCAAATCAGGGCAACTCGGAAATAGATCGGGAGTTCCCCTAGCCCCAACATTCGTGATCGTCTCCAGGCACGGGACAACCCTGACAGCAACGATTCTGGACAGATCACCGGCTTGAGTCATTTCGCTAGTGCAGGAGGAATGTTATGAGAACACGGAATTGCGGGTTCTTTGTCTTAGCGTCCATTTTATTTCTACCAATGTGTGTCAGCGCCTCAGACCAACCGGGCACGACGACCCTGGCGAGTTTGCCCGCAGCGGCGCAGGCGCAGATCTCCGCGAGGCTTGGACGGGACATGCCCAACTACTTCGTGAAGGCGGCGGGTTCCGGCCTTGAAGCCATCAACCCCAGCCAGAAATTGACGACCCGTTTCACTTCGGATGGCGTGGAAGTGCGTAACGGAGACGCGTGGTGGGGACTGGCGTTGCGTGGCTATGGTTATGGCAACGCTCTTACCACTGTGAAAGCGGTCATGCCGCAATCTCGCAAGAACCGGGTGGAGTACCGGCGCGGCCCGCTGACTGAGTGGTACGTGAATGGGCCGGTTGGCCTGGAGCAGGGCTTTACGCTCAGCCAGCCTCCGGAGAAAGCGAACGGCCAGCCACTGACGATTGCGCTGGCAGTGTCGGGAAATCTAAAGGTGAAAGTGGATGATGGCGGCGCGAGTCTAAGCCTCAGCGAACGCGAAGGTGGCATCTTGCTGCGCTACGCGGGTCTCGCGGCCACGGACGCCAGCGGAAAGGAACTGAAGGCATGGCTGGAAGTGCAAGGTGAGCGTTTGGTACTGAATGTTGAGGACGCAAAGGCTCGCTATCCTGTCGTGATTGACCCGTGGGTGCTGCTAGCCACACTAACCGCGTCGGACGGGACTGGAAGTAGCTATTTCGGCTCTTCCGTATCGATTAGCGGGGACACCGCGGTTGCTAGCGGCAGTGGGGCCGTGTACGTATTCGTCAAGCCGACGACCGGTTGGGCAAACCTGACTGAAACCGCCAAGCTGACCGCGTCCGATGGAGCATTCCTAGATAGCGTCGCTATCTGGGGCAACACAGTCGCGGCCGCGGCTGGGGGATCTGGGCAACGCGTTGTACCTGTTCGTGAAGCCAAGCGGAGGCTGGAAGAGCACATCGCACTTTAAGGCCAAACTAACTACTTCCGATGCCGACTTCTACTTCATTTCCGCCATCGCCGTCCAGGGCAACACAATCGTGGCTGGTGATTGCGGCGAAGGAGGGAATCCTGGTCCTGGCGCCGCCTATGTCTTCGTCAAGCCCGCAACCGGTTGGAAAAGCATGACTGAGTCGGCCAAGCTGACAGCTTCGGACGGTAAGCCATATGACTGTTTCGGCCACTCTGTAGCCGTGAGCCATGACACAGTAGTGGTTGGGGCACCAACCTCCCAGGAGGGTGCAGCCTATGTGTTTGTCAAACCACCGAACGGCTGGACAAATATGACAGAAACGGCCAAGCTCACCGCCTTCGACGCCCTGGTATCCCCCGGGCTTGGCACTTCGGTGGCCATCAGCGGGGGGCACAGTCGTGGTGGGTTCTGAATACGTCAAATTGGGGAAAAATCCTCCTACTGGCCGCGCGTACATATTCCACAAGCCGACGACGGGCTGGGTGACTACGTCGACGTACAACGCAAGGTTGAAACTGCCGTTTACCATGCAGCTCGGGAGCGTTGCAATTACTAGCGACGCGCACACGGTGGTGATCGGGGCACCGTACGCCAAGGTGGGCTCCAACTACTATCAAGGAGAGGTTTTTATGTTTGGGCATCCGTAGTAGAAGACTGTCAAAACCAGTCTGGTGCCGTACGGTTCGCTAGCAGTGAGCGCCCGAACTACGAGTGAGATGTCAGAGCAGGCATGTGTGTGCGATGTCACAATCGCCCGTCAACTCCCAACAACAAGCGCTGCCAGAAATGCCAGGCTCGCCATGCTGATCGGAAGCGACTGGCTAGACAAAGGAAGCCCCTACTCGGATCACCTGGTGATTGAAAAAATAGGTCACGGGTCGAAATGAGGGAATGGAGTTTTCTCCTCGCTCGTGTCACGGCCAGACTGTTGAAGACTCAGGTAGTCACATGCTCGGGAACCGCTCGGACGATTTGTTCTACTCCGGCTGCAGAACAATTTGACAGGTCAACGAGGAGAATCTGTTTCCCGTTCTGACTGAACTGGATCCGAGAGGAGATAGGTCGGTTTTCTCCGCAGCGTCGCACACTCACCTAACCGAACCCCCAAGAATGCGCCTCGTGCTTGACCGGCGGGCCGTCTGGAGGGATAATTCCAGCCGCGCTGGTGCTGTTCCCTTTGTCCTCAGTTTCTTGGTCCCGCAACCCGTCCCGGGGACCTTTTCTCTCGTGCAGGTTTGCCGAAGCTGATTCGTGAATCTCGCTCTACGGAGGATCCAATGACGAAACTTGATGACTTGAAAATAGCTATGGTCTTTCTGTTTTGTGTCGCGATGGCAGTTGCCGCGCCTGCACAAACTTTTACCGTGATCAAGCACTTCAACGGGATCAACGGTGACGTTCCTACCGCGCCCTTAGTCCAGGGCCTTGATGGGAACCTTTACGGGACGACATACGCTGGCGGATCGTTCAACAATGGCACGGTTTTCAGGATCACTACCGCAGGGGACCTGACTTCGCTTCATAGCTTCTGCGCCTCCGCGGGCTGCCCCGATGGCAGCACTCCAGACGCCGGTCTGGTACTTGGCGGCACAGGCTTCTTTTATGGCGTGACCCAGGTGGGCGGGGCGAACACCATTGGCACGATCTTCCAGATCGGGCCAAAGGGCAAGCTGACCACGCTCTACAGTTTCTGTCCGCTGACCAACTGCCCGGATGGCGCCCAGCCCACCACCGCATTAATCCAAGGCTCTGATGGGAATTTGTATGGGACAGCCATGGACGGCGGGGCGAACGGCAACTTTGGCACGGTCTTCCGCTTCAAATTGACCAACCCTTCGGGGCTGACTGTGCTCCACAGCTTCTGCGCTCTCGCCGGTTGCACCGACGGCGGTATCCCCCTGGCCAGCCTGGTGCAAGGCACGGGCGGAAAGTTCTACGGGAGCACCGAAACTTTCGGGGCTCAAAACGGCGGCACGATTTTCCAGATGACTGCCCACGGCACCCTGACGACGATCTATACCTTCTGCTCATTGGCTAGTTGCGCTGACGGCAACTCACCGCAGGGCCGATTGATACAAGCCACCAATGGCGATTTCTACGGGACGACAAGCCGCGGCGGAACCAGCACGAACTGCAACGGGGGCTGTGGCACGGCGTTCAAGATCACCTCGCAAGGCATTTTGAACACCCTGCACAGCTTCAATTTGTCGGACGGGTGGTACCCGATCGCCCTGATGCAGGGGACTGACGGTAATTTCTACGGAACGACCTACCAGGGCGGCGCGTTCAACAAGGGTACGGTTTTCCAGATGACCCGTGGCGGCAAGGTCACCACCTTGCGGAGCCTGTCCGGTTCGGACGGGATCAAGCCCGAAGCCCCGCTGATGCAAGCCACCGACGGAAACTTTTACGGAACAACTGCCTTTACCCACGGCACCGTCTTCCGCCTGTCGATGGGGCTCGGGCCATTCGTAAAGCTATTGCCCGCGGTTGGGCAAGTCGGGTCGGTCGTGCAAATTCTGGGAAACAATCTAACGGGCTCCACTCGTGTGACCTTCAACGGCGTGCCCTCGACCAATTTCATCGTCGTCTCGGCAACGTTAATCTACGCCAACGTACCAACCGGTGCCACTACCGGCCCGGTACGGGTAAAGACACCCAGCGGCACGCTTAAGAGCAACGTACCTTATCGAGTGAATCCTTAAGCGGCTAGCTCCGCGGTGGAGGATGGAAGGTTTGCTTCGCACGGGCTGTCGTCAACCTGGACGACGATGATAGCGGCGTTGCGATCTGAGGCAGCATGTCGAACGGCGACAGCCATGATACATCCAATTTGCAGAATAGGCGTTTCTTCGGTGCTAACCCCGTTTGGGGCGAGGAAGAATCTTTAGGTATTCAGCTCCCCTAGCCGGGCGAATGTTGCCACTTCTCTTCGATTCGAAAATTCATTTTTTCCCTATACATATTTGAGGCTCCGACCAAACAGGGCCCCACGCGACTGAGATGACAGCCGGGGGCGGTCTAAATTTTAATTCCTACGTCCGGGCAGATAGGACCCATTGAGCGAAGGCCACCCGCCGAGCGAGAAGCCAAAACCTCGGGAAGAATTTTCACACTAGAGGAACGCCGGAGGAAAAATCTGCTTGCGACTGTCTGCGGCGATTCAGCTCAGATCGGAATTGTGTGACGTAAGTTGTGACTTAACCCTGGTATCCATGCCCTTGCAAGTGCCTGCAAACGCCTGCTACGTGGGCCAACTCGATTGAGGCTGAAATTGACTCAAGGTCCTCGGCGTCTGCTACTTGCGCCCACTCTCTCTCAACTGCTGCAAGGTTGCTCGCAGAATTCGCAACGATGAGGTCGTCGGTTCGATCCCGACTAGCTCCACCATATAAATCCCAACAAAAATGCCAGTCTACGATGGGTACACAATAAAATGTACCCAAATCGTACCCATGTGGGTACAATGATTCCCATCCCGGAAGGGGAATCGGCATCCATGCTTTTCGTTTATTCCCGCCACACTCCCGATTGCGCTCACAAGGATGAGCTCAAGTACCGGCGCTGCCGATGCCCGAAATGGATTGACGGCTACGTCGACGGAAAGCGGTTCCGGCAGTCCGCCAAGACTCGGAGCTGGGAACAAGCGGAGCGGAAAGCGCGCTCCTTGGAGGATGCTTCCGATCCCGCGAAGCCGCCCCAGCCGAAAGTGACGACCATTGCCGATGCCGTCGCCGTTTTCATGGCTGATGAACGTGGCCGCGATCTCTCCAAAGAAACGACGAAACAGTCGAAGACACTTTTTGAAAAGCAGCTTCTTGCCTGGGCGAAGCACCGGGGCCTGAATCGCTTGCGCGATCTAACGGTGGCCGAGCTGGTCAATTTTCGTGCTACATGGAAGAACAATGGTTTAACGGCAAACCGCAAGCTCTCGCGTCTAGTGGGATTCTTCGCGTTCTGTATTCAAAACGGGTGGCTTAACGAAAACCCTGCGATGAAGGTGAAGCGCTCGGCACCGACTTCACTTCCTACAGGCTGGTTTCCGAAGGCCGAATTTCAGCGAATTGTTGACGCGACCTATGCATATGGCGAGTGGCGAGGCGGGCGCGATTTTCATTTCCGCGCTGATCGTCTTCGAGCCTTGGTGTTGTTGATGCGGTGGTCAGGTTTGTCCATTCAAGATGCGGTAACGCTCGAACGCGAGCGGTTGAGCGATGACGGCAAGATATTTTTGTATCGGGCGAAGACTGGGGTTCCTGTCAACGTCCCTGTTCCTCCGGACGTTGCCGACATTTTGCGCGCTCTCCCGAGCGAAAATAAACGATACTTTTTTTGGTCTGGAAACGGGGATCCCCAGACCGCCTGCAAGGGCTGGCGACGTTCGCTTACGCGCCTGTTCGAACTCGCAAAGATTCGCAGGCCAGACGGAACTCCGAAACGGAGTCACGCTCATATGTTCCGCGACACATTCGCGGTCGAACTGCTCAACAGGGGAGTGCCGATCGATCGTGTGTCCTTGCTGTTGGGGCATAGCAGTGTCAAAGTGACGGAGAAACACTATGCGCCATTCGTGAAAGAACGCCAGCAACAGTTGGAAATCTATGCCCGCCTAGCATGGGACGATTCAGGGGTGGAAACTGCGAATTTGCAAGGTGTTCCTCCGACCGGATCAAAGCCTGCCCCGGCCCAAGTCAACTGAATCCTTACCAAATGAGCACCGGTTTCGTGCGGAGGTATAACCGCACGGAATAGTGCATGGCCAAAAAGTTATTGGACATTTGAATCGACATGAACCAAAGTAGTTAACATTTGCAATGGGGCTGTGGGCGAGGGTTTTGGCGCACAGAGGCCATTGCGTTCGCCAATCCAGCCTTTGAGCGGAGCAAGGGTATTCCCATGTCGAGGTTCGCTCGGAAACCAGCCAGCTATTCTTCCGCCTTCGGCGCCCCTATCGCGGAAGTGACATCAATCGATCTCTCCAGAGAGAAGCACTACTCAATCGCCGAAGTTGCCAAACTATGGGATCTCAGCGAGAAGACAATTCGCCGCATGTTTGAGCATGAGCCGGGCGTGCTGTGCTGGGGAAAATCTGAGACACGGTTCAGGCGCGGATACAGAACGCTGCGCATCCCGGAAACGGTTATGTTAAGGGTCCACCGACAACTACGCATCGCGAGCTGAAGCTCTCTCTGCCCCATGCACGTCGGAGAGAGGCAAATTCATTTGCTTCGGCGGAACTCGCTGCGGAGCGTATCGGCGGAGAAATGCACGTGCGAATTCGTTTGTTAATCGCGAATCGTCATCTTTGCTCATCACTAAGCAGGTCTGAAACTGCAGCGACTTGTCGGAAAGGGGTTTTATCACAACGCCCTTGCCGTTTGTCTTGGGCGTCGTCGACTCCGCGAGGATGGCGACGCCGACATGTTCGGACACGAGGTAAATTGCCTGATCCGCCGTGTGAATACCGTGCGCATCCTTCGGTGCGATGGACTGAGCTCGCGCGGTTTCCATGATGGCATCGTGAACCATCGGACTGGCGTCTCTCACGCAAAGAATCCACTCGTCTCTTGAGAGATCTTGCAGGAACAGCTCTTTTTTGTGCACGCCCAGATGATCCAAGGGAAGAGCAGCGTACATAGGCGCCGAAGCAAACGGCACAGCCGTGATGGTTGCGTCTGGCGGCGGGGCCGTTACGAGTGCGAGGTTGAGTTCTCCTGTCAATACGCCTCGCACCAGTTCAGTACCGAATCGGGTGGCGAACCGAATCTTGAGTCTTGGGTACGAGGGCAGTCGAATCGCGAGAATCGCAGACAGCCAGGCCTGGTCCGCGTGAGATGAGTGTCCTACGATCAATACCCGGTCATATCCCTCGCTTGCGGCACGAGCAGAATGGACGGCTCGTTCGGCCCGGAAGACCGCGACGCGGGCGTCTGCCACAAATGCTCTTCCGGCGTCAGTGAGATCCATAACCCGTCCCTTTTCACGCAGAAAGAGCAGGAGGTCATACTGTGCTTCGAGATCAGTTATCTGTTTGCTGAGAGCAGGCTGGGAGATGTGCAGCCTTTGGGCAGCCTTCGTGAAGTTCATCTCTTCGGCCAAGACAACGACCGCGTTCAGGTGCCGAATTTCAACAAGGGGGAACACTGCTCCATGCCCCGTTCAAGAGTTGGGTGACACCAAGAGTTTCGTGCTGCCATCTGTACGAGAAGCGACGAGTGGTTATGTGCTTAGAACCCGGCCGGCTCTGTAAAGTTTCTTCAAGTGCAAGAAAAAGTTTCGATTCGTTGCCCCTGAAAACCCGCTCGGGACAGGCATTTCGTCGCTCTTCTGCCTTGCAATTCCCACCGATTATCATTGTGCCATGGTCGAGATGCCAGAAACGCGCGAGCAACGCTCCGCCCGGTGTCGTTAGCGTGCCCGAACGGGCCGGATGCACCGCAAGTAGGAATTGTGCTGCGGAAAGAGTGAAGATGCTGCTCCCTGTTACCGTCGTGACCCTGTCAGCCCGGATATTTGCAGAACGCGTGGAGTGTTTCCAGAGGTAAACTATCGAGTGAGGGTGGGTTTCGTTGCAGGTAGATCTAACTGCAGAGGTTTCCACATGAAAGTGATTAGGGATGCCGTCCACGGCGATATCGAACTCAGCGCGGAAGAAATGCGCGTCATTCACACCGCTGAGTTCACCAGGCTTCATGGCTGTCGACAGCTGGGGATAACACATCTGATTTACCCAGCAGCCAAGCATGCTCGCTTTGAGCATGTCTTGGGCGTTCTGCACGTCGCTTCTCTAATAGCCGACGAACTGGAAAAGCGGAAAGTGTTCTTCATCGGGGAGAACGGTGCGAGACTACGCAGCATTCTTCGCTTTTCCGCTCTGCTGCACGACATGGGGCATGTTCCCTTCGGTCACACCCTGGAAGACGAGATGCCCGTTATTTCCAAGCACGACATACCCTCAGAAGGCCAGACAACCTCCCGCATGGACGTTGCGGTTCGGGCGGTTTTGAATGAGAGCGGAAACTCCGCCTTCATCGAGCCGGTACTGCAAGTTCTCCGCGCGATTGCAGAGAGCAAAGACGATGACATCTTGTATCGTTCAGTGAATGAAAAGCTCATTCACCCAGATTATCTCGCTCTGGCGGACATCATCGGGAACACGATTTGCGCGGATCTGTTGGATTACATCAAGCGCGACCACATTATGACCGGCATCCGCGCGACCTATGACGATCGGATATTGCGCTATTTCGGTATTGGCGAGCATCGCCACGTCGTGTTTGACCAAAAGACAGGCAAGCGGGTTGAGAAACGCTACAAACGAGTGGTCATAAACTTGGTCAAGAATGGTCGAGTCAGAAACGACGCGCTGGCAGACTTGCTGGACATCTTGAAGCTGCGCTACAACCTGTCCGATAAAGTGCTGTTTCACCCGAAAAAGTGTTCGGCCGATGCGATGCTCATACGGGCAATAACGGAATTGGGGCTCACGGCTGAAGACCTGATCAAGCTCTCGGACGACGGACTCCTTGACCAGTACCGCGAACATCCGTTGATTTCGATGATAAGGCGCCGCGAACTCTTCAAACCTGTGTTTTCCTGTGGCCCCAGCCACGTCAGCAGCTACGACAAGGAAATGGATACCGAAGAACTGGTGAACCGAGTCCACTCCGATACGAAACTACGAGGGGAAATCGAGCATGCAGTGGAAAACGAGCTCGGATTGCCGGGCGGCCAAGCGTCTGTCTTAGTTTTTTGTCCGCGAATGAAGATGACATTCAAGCCGATAAGAGCACTCGTCACGTGGAAGGACGGGACCGTGAAGCGCTTGAATGAACTCGAAGAGAAACACGACGTTTTGACGGCAAAGCAGATCTCGCTCCTTCAAGAAATCTACTACGGCTTGTGGAAGTTGTACGTCTTTGTACCCCCTTCGCTCCGATCGCGCGGCGCACAGATTCAGCGAAAGTTCGTTGAGATCCTTAAACAGAAGACCGGTCTAATTGTCGCGTCCGATCCTGCTCTTCAGAATTATCTGGAAACTGGGTGTGCGGATTATGCCTTCGGCCAAGCTCTCGGGGAGGAACTTGAGCAGGACCCACGTTATCATCAACTTGAGCATCAGGAGCAAGCAACAGTTGCGACTCGTTGCTTTGCCAAGCTGCCTCGCGATCCTTGGGATGATGCGTTCTCGGAGCAGGATACGCTGGTGGCTAGCCGCCTGGAGCCGGAGGCTCTTGCACGACAGGTCAAAGCCATTATTGATGGTGAGCTCCCGGCAAAAGGGAAGAAAGACAGGGCCAAGGCTGATTCCAGCTCTCAGTCCGTGACAGATTCTCAGACCAAATTGCTTTAGAGCGAACGCGGGATGTTCATGGACGCTATATCGGAAAAGTGCGTTGGCAGGGCCAAGGAGCTCACACGACTCTACGAACAAAAACGGCCGCCATTCAGCCTGAAAGATCTTTTCTCGAAATACAACGTATTGGAGGTTCGGGAGCGACTCCTAACCGGGGACGGACGACTCCTGGCCAGTTCGGGTGGCTTCGTCATCGAGATCAACTCCTTGTTTCCGCGCGTTAGACGCCGTCTGACACTCGCCCACGAGATCGGTCATCTAATATTGAATGAAAGCGCCAGCAAGGAACTCGTGTTTTCTGGACATTCAGATTCCAAGTCAGAGCGACTGTGCAATCACATAGCTGGTGAGTTGCTCGTTCCTGACTGGGCGCTTGAGAGCCATTTCGCGTCAACGCCGAGATTCGAGGGGTGGGATACTGGAGTCAGTGCCAGAGAGGTTCTCGACGCGGCGGCGACATTCGATGTTTCCGTCGAAGTCATGACCAAACGGATATTTTACGATCTTAGACTTGCTCCGAATCGGATCGCTATCATCTGGAGACACACTGAGAACAAGAAACACGTTCCCTCCGACCGACAACTACGAATTAGCGCAGCCTGGCATTCGATGGGCGACGCGCTTTTTGTTCCTCTGAACAAGACGGCGCCTCCCGGCTCTCTAGTCTTTCGCGCCTATGAGACTGGGGATCGTATGCACGGAGGAGAAGTGATAGACCTAGGATCAACGAAACGTAAATTCCTCGTCGATGTAGCCGCGTTCCAATCGTTCTCTTTGAGTGGCCACGCGCTGCCAGCACGCGCCGTACTGTCATTGCTCACTCCGGCCTGAAGGCCTCAAGCGCTGCTGCCAAAACCTAAATCTGTGAGAGTCCTGGGTCGGAAACACTGTCACGGCATGTTCAAGCCGGTGCTCGCCAAAGATTCAAAGGCATTCTGGCTCATCGCCACCTCTCGGATGGTATCGAATCAAGTACAGGGAAGTTAGAGCCGATGCAAAAGCAGGCGGAAGGCACATGCAGCGAAATAAATTTGGCCCGTAGCTGTCTTTGGACAGCTACGGGTGATTGTCGTGGATCTACTTGCGGGCGGATTCTTCGACAGATCCTGTCGTCTGCTCCGGACGCTTTGGCTCTGTAGCGCTTCCTCTTTCAGAACTCAAGCGCCATCCTTCAAAGCGATTGCTACCGTTCAACTCGATCTCTTGTTCAAGGGTCTTCACGTAGTCTCGATCGTACATTGTGCAGTCCTTCACGGTAATTGACGTCCCCTTTGGCAGAAGCCTTCCTTCAGTTCAACACGATAGTTTATCAAAGGTTCTTTCTGTGCAACCTAAATTTTGCACCATCACTGTGCATTTCTGGTACGCCTGTCCTCAAGGTAACGACTCCAAAAAGCATTGGAAACGGTCGAATTCTGTGTCACCACGCGAAAAGGACTGTCCGAGATGTTTTCGACAAGGCACAAGATGCCTTTCTCTCGGTTGCTGTCAAAAGTGAATTCGCAGCTGTTCGTAACGAGTTTCTCAAGCAGCTCCGCGCAACGCTCGACCGACCTGACCACGAGAACGCCGTTCGCAACCCCAGTTTCAAGCTGGACTTGGAGAGCGAGCGGGTGGCTCCTCTGCAGCGACTTTGCCCGGCCATCGAACAGGTTCTTTTCGGCCTTGGCAAGAATTTCGCACATTGTTGCTTTCTCCTTGTCCAGATTGTTCTCCTCAAGAAAGATCTTTTCTTCGTCGCCGATAATCTGGAAGAACGGGTCAAATGCGGCCACCTTTTGCAGAAATCCGCAAACCTCGCCGACAGATGTTGACTGAACTTTGTCCTCTGCTATTAGCTGCGGCAGTCGACGTTGCAAATAGGCCAACGGGCGGCGCAACGCCAGATTGGCATATTCATCGACGTTGATCTCTGGAACGTAGACGATGACTGGTTTGCCCTGGGCGAGAGTCGTCGCCAGTTCGGAGTCTTTGCCAAAGGTGTCAGTCTCTTGCGCCATGTAGATTGTGCACCGCGCTCGTTTGAGCATCAAGGCTTCTACAATCCCTTTGTCAACGCGGTTCTCGAGAAACGACTGCGTAGGATCGAAGTAGCGGAGGTTGAGATTCTGCAGAACTGGGCGGGAGAAGATCTGGTTGGCTATGGTATGGACATCCTCAAATTCCCATCGCTCACGCATTGAGGTTGCGACGTAGACATCCATGTAATCGAGGGCGAGATAGTGACTCGTGTTGAGCCACCCGCGTCGACGGCTCTCTCGTATCTCATCCTGAATTGCGTCAATCTGTTTTTTTACTACATCAAAGTCGGGGTGAGCCCGCTTCCAAGTATCGGTGGATGTGAGCCGCTTGCTCATTTGTCCATATAGTTCCTTTACTGGCGCACTCTTTCCCTCCAGAAATGTGCCTTCCTGTTCACGACCAAGCACAACTGCCATTGCGGCGTACATCGTGATTTCGCGGTCGGCTTTGTTTTTGGCGATATAGCCAAGCAGCCATGTTGATTTCTTGTCGACTTCAGCTGGCAGAGGCAGTGACTTTCGACGAGACTCGAATTCCTCCTTCAGGATGGTCGATGCAGGCTTGTCCAGACCCTGCATTTGTTCTACCAGCAATTCTCTCCTTAGATTCTTAAGTTTCCTGTAGGCGAAACGTACATTCCCAAAGAGCAAAATTGCAAAGCCTTCAAACGTTGAAACGCCGGATTTCAATTCCTCAAACGTGATCTCGGGCCTTCCCTGCGAAAAAAAAGCCGAAAAGAAAGCCTCTGACACAGGGAATTGGTCAACGAGAATCAGAATGTCGTTTAGATCCTCTAACCTCAGGCTGTCTAACTTCAGACGCTCCGACAGCACACCCCAATTCATGCAAGCCTGACAGTCACAGCAGTCTCCCGATCCGCCTTTGGGTTGTTTGCAGCCGACCTCTATGGTCTCGCCGCACAAGTGCTCCAAGAGGCTGCGCAAGCCCTCTCTTGTGTGAGGATTCAAACTTGCAATCTCGGGATGGAGGAATTTCATAGGTGTACCAACTGGTGGAGTTAGTTTCTCGTTTCTATCCGGCTCTGCTCTCTATTCCACTCGGTCCGGCGAGCTTTCTGGGCGCGCCCTAGGCTTGGTGAATATGTCCATCTTCCTCTAGATCACTGAACTCCGCTACCACCAACTTTGAGCGCCGCCGACGATCGCCCGGTGTGTGCGGGTTTCGATGACAAGCCCTTCAGCCCCAAAATATGTCCTACGAATCGGATCCCGCGTTTTCATTTCTCCGAGAAGTTGGCCTGTGTGAGTGAACCACTGAAATTGCTTTGCCTGCAACAACCCAAATCCGCAATCACCGATGATGAGTTTGCCTTGACCTAACACATCCACGAGCGCAACTAATTGATCTTGCCGGAGAATGTAAAGCCGCGTGTCCGTGAGGATGAAGAGATGTGATGAAGTTTTTGCAACCTGCCGGGGGACGGCACCGATGTCGTAGACGCGCAGAGGGAGCCCGGCCGGGTCGACTTCTATGACCCTTCCGCTGTAGCCCGCCAGGAAAGTGCTGTGCCCCCCGTGGGCGAAATTTGCGGCATAGATCCAATCCGCACCAAACGCACCCCCAATCTGCAACGTCATGGAAATCGTCAGCTTTACTCCTTCCGGGAGATTGACTGAACTCTTATGCAGAATCTGTTGATAGGCGACCCGCTCGACCTCTGAGCTAGAAAGACGTGATAGGTCAACCCCCGTAAGCAGTTCCATCGCTGCACCGAGCTCTTGAAACTTCCGCGTAGACTCGGGGTCATTCGGGTTGCGATCCGGGTGCCAGCGCATCGCGAGTGCTTTGTATTGCCGCGTGATAGCTTCGGGGCTTACGGGCAGTACTAGTTCCATTAGCTGTAAAGCGGCAATAACTTCGGCGCTTGCGCCGACGCGTTTTGAACGCTCGGCAGCGATCTCAGTCCAGCCCTCTTTCGTGGGGAACCGGAGGCCCCAAATGGGCCTACCAATCGACACGTCGTAGCACCATGCCTCATCGACGACGGTGATGAGATATCGCAACCGATCTTGTGTGAGGGCCACGCATCGAACGTGATTCTTGAGCGATCGTGGATCAATGCCGAAGCGCTTTGCCTGCTCGACGAATTCAGGGAGGTCTCCGACACGTTCTACGAGAATTGATTCGAGCATTTCGGTGTAGCCGTGCAGGATGCCATCGCGAGATAGAAACAGCATCCCCGAACCGTCGGCGTTCACATGAGCACGATACACGTCGTAAGCGAGCCCGCTTTCAGCCAGTTTGGCACCGGCCCGATCTGTCGTCAGTGCGACAGCGGGTGCCGTGGGGAATTCCACGCGTTGTCCTTTGGGGTCGACCCAGA
The DNA here is from genome assembly GCA_049582765.1 of Terriglobales bacterium. Taxonomy (GTDB): domain Bacteria; phylum Acidobacteriota; class Terriglobia; order Terriglobales; family Acidobacteriaceae; genus JBAUUQ01. The sequence continues at coordinate 56,641 of JBAUUQ010000015.1, read as the reverse complement.
TGGTCGAGCCCAAAGTATGAAACGTCTCCCTGTAAGCAGAGGAGGGCCGTTCCTCAGGTGCAAGCGCTTCCTCGCTCATCACCATCCAACCGTCGCCAGTCACCGTGAAACGCGGAGGTTTGCTGCGCGGTTCTTCAGCATCCATGACGCTCTTTGGAAGGCCTGTCGCGGTGCCCGCTGTTGCGTGGGTTTGGCCTCGCGACGGTTCCTCCCAAGTGTTCGGGGCCTTCGGAAGTCGAACATATGCAAGACTTCTGAAGTTAAGGCTTCGGGCGCACGCCGCTGAGCGAGATGGGCCACGCCGATGTAAAGGCACCGTGATCGATTCGGAGGAGCGTTTGTCGTCGGGTACTGGAACTGATTCGGATGCTGGCGAGTCGAGCGGAAAATCTGGCGGATAAAGCAAGTACGTTGATCCATGGCTGACTCGCCGCAACCGCTTACCCTTTTCCAGCCACGAGGCGAGCGTGCTGAGTCGGCGGCCATCGCCATTGACTTGCGCTTTTAGATCTTTTTGTTTTAGACCGGGCTGCGCGTTGACCGCAGCCATGATGGCGTTTACCAAGTCCGCATCCGCCTGAGCTCCTTCCGCAAAAGGAAGCCAATGGTGGAGCTCCGGGGTTGCTTCGAGTACTCCCCGTAGCTCCGAAATACCCTGGCGTTCGCCTATAACTGCCATTAAGGTGCCGGCGGTGTGAACGGCGTGGGAAGTGCAGATGTCGAAGCTGCCATATTCCTTCTTCATTTGCTGTACGACCGCGCGCATAAGGGGATAAGTCTGCCTTGCCGCACGGGCGGCAGTTGCGAAGTCGCCATCAGCCTTGGCACATTCAATGACATTGCTCAGTTCGAAATACCGATCGACGGCAGCGGGACCGACGAGTCCTCTTGAGCTGGAGACCCCATCTCGTGCGGCATCGTCCCTGCCTGTGGGACGAGCCGCCGGGGGTGTTTCGCCAGACTCAGTATCTGGCTCGGTTCGTGCAACTACCGATTGCTGAAAGACTCGCTTCAAGAACTCGAACAAGGTCGTTTACCGTTCGTAACCTTCAGGTTTTGGTCGGATGGTATGCTCTTACCTCGGCATTGACAACATAGTCACAAGTCTCAGCGGTCCCACTATCGTTCAAAAATCGGAACCGAGGCCGGCGTTGCGCCGTCCTCAATAACAAACGCTGTACTCTGCCTGGCGCGTGTGACTGCGACATAGATCTTGGCGATTGCCGCTCCGGCGTCTTTGAGGTCCCCTGTCATTAGAAACTTCTCCAGCGGCTTGTGGGGAAAGATTATCGTGCGGTCGAAAGTCATCCCTTTCGACTCGCCGAAGTTTATTGCCAATCCCGGGATGTCCTTGGATCTCCGATCATAGCGGAGCGGTTGTGGATGAAAAGTATCGATGTACCCCGCGACTCGGCTCTTTGGTATAGCGAATACCCCATCATGCCCCGTTATGGTCTCATTCAGGGATTCGGTTTTCGGCAAACCTGGATACAGTTTGTCGGCAAAGTCGCATATTGCCTGTGTGCAGCGTCTGCTTTTGTACTGGTACTCGATGCTGCAGAGGCCCGCCTTTTCCCATTCTTTGAATTTGTGGATGATCCCTGCGCGAGCAAACTTTTTGTTCTTCCTTGCATTGTGGGTAGAAAAGGTGGCTTGCCTATGGTCGCCTACGAGGGTCACCCCTGTACCTGATTTCAACAGTCGCTCAATCAAGTCAAGGTCGCACGCAGCAAGATCCTGGCTCTCGTCTATGTAAAGTCTGTCGAATATCTGCTCGAACCTTTTCACCGGCAGGCCTCCGGTCCTACAGATAACTTCGCAGGCGAACTTGGACACTTTATCCGAATAGATCCGCCCAGGCCCTCCAAAATAATGCCTGCTGATGTCTGTAGCCCTCGTTCCGTGGGCCGATTGTCCTTGGACGAAGCAAAGTTGGGACACGCGGCGTATGTAAAGACATCTTTGATATGGGCGAATAAAGTGGCGTAGGAGAAATGCGTACCACGTACTGACAGTGAGGTTCGGCGGAATGAAACCGACCCGCTCGTATGTCCTGATTCTGACCTCAGAGGTGTTGTTTCTAGTGTATGTGATGATCGCGGCGCGGGCATCGGGGGAGCCACATGCATCGTCGATTATCGTTGTGGTCTTCCCGGACCCGGCCGAAGCCAAGATTATGCGGTTATTTGACGGCATCTTGGATGTATTCCGGAATCCCGATTTGTTCTTTGCTTTCCAGAATCCTCAGAGCGCAATCGGTCTTATTGTCTAACATATAGGAGAGCAGTTCTGTATCTGTTGAGTATGACTTGCCGAACACCCTGTTAAGTTTCTCCCTGCCGTTTGCGGAAAGAATATGCGGCTCCAATGTGTGGCGCGTTTCATCCTTGCTGAAACATATTTTGATGCCATTTACCCCAGCGTATTCCTCGTACTTCTTCGTGACAGCGGCGACATTGCCGTCATTGTCCGTGACTACGCATGCCTTAATCTTGAGCGCTTTGGCGATTTCCAGGAACCGCTTAAAAGCTAGTGCATTCACCGAGATTACCTCAACTCCGTCCTGAATGGGTGTCTTACAGTGTGCTTGGGAAAATGCCTTCTGAACGAGCAATTCATCGGACGGACCTTCAACCAAAATTGTGCGCTTTGCAAGGATCATACGTAGGGTGTCATGCCCGGGAAGTTTCTTGAAGTAGTCCCTAGTTGGTTCTGAAACGTCCTCTAGGGTGATCGCATCATCGCCGTGCAGCATCAATGTGCTCCCGACGCCAAGCTTGTTGAGAACGAAGCTACTGTGCGTTGTGACGATTAGCTGTTTCCCCGATGCCTTATTTACCAGGTGATCTAATAATTGGTTTAGTCGGGTGTGCGACAGGTGGTTTTCGGGCTCCTCGATTAGTATGATTTGCGACGCCTTCTCTGCCTCTATCGCGGCCTCCACTGCGAGCTTGATCTTGATTGAGTTTTGCTCGCCCTTGCCGACAAGCGTGATTGGGATTTCATCCAGATATGGTAGAACCCCGCCCTCCCAGCCAGCTCGTGCTGTCATGTCCATCGCAATCGATAGCTGCTTGTCGGAGACCACGCCTTTCTTCTTTGCGAGTCCTTCGTTGATCTTGCTAATGCCCGGATCCTTGGCAAAGTCGTCGCGTATCTGTCGATATGAAAGTGCGACACTGACCTGTTGCTCCTTTGTTAGGTATTCGCGTGTGAATTCGACTATGTATTTGTTGGCGGCGTAGGTATTGGAAATTGAGCCCGGATCGATTAAAGAGGAACGTAAACACATCGACCGAGAGTCGACGATCTCGCCGGCAAAGGTCTGCCAGACCGCTTTGTAGTACTCGATCGGAATGGTTTTCACAACTAGTGGATCGGCAATATAGGTTTGATACTCGTTTCTATAATTATCCTCATCGAGACAGAGTGTTACGCTAACTCCTTGTGCATCTTCCATGAGCGAATTATTTGTGCCCCTGAATGTCGCCAGGTCGGGGCTTTCTCTGAAATAAAGCTCCACAAGGATTTCTGGAGGTGGCGGTCGAACTCCGTTCCTTAAGCTTTCGATATACTTCGTAACGCAGTTCATGTTGAAAAGATAAGGATGCAGCTCGTAGGCTGCTGGCCTGCGATTGATCTGACACTTTAGAGCCAAGTTTATTGCTTCAAGAAGTGTTGACTTACCTGATTCGTTATCTCCAACAATGATATTGAAGTCGGGACGAAGCGTAATGTTGGCGGAACCAAACTTCCGGTAGTTCTTGACGATAACCCGTTTGATGCTCATGCCTAGCTCCGCTCTGTCCGATTCTGACCAAACAGTATAACGGGACACGGAGGAGTCGACCCGTGATTGATCTAAAAAAGCATGTCGGGAATTGGCACTGGTCGACATGAAATCGAGCGGGCTGCTTCGCCGAACAGCCGAGCTGGTTTCAGAAATGCTGTTAAGCGTCGCGTCGGGATCGGTGTTGCTGGTGCGGGCGATAGGGGACAGGTTCAAAAATAAAAAAGGCGGAGTGCCGTTGGCACTCCGTCGTAGATTGAACGGCTCTGCTACGCCACAGTTTTGCTTTTTGCCTTTGCCTTGCTTCTTTCCTTCTTGACGGCGAACTCTGCTGCTACGGCCTTTTGCAGTTTTTCAACATCTACACGGTAGCGCTTGGCAGCATCCGTGAGGAAGTCTTCTGACGTGCCAGAGCGTTGGTAAGCCGAATCCAAGAGGCTGATTTCGAGCAGAATCCCGCAAAGTGCAGCCTCGTCATACGTGCCGACTCGCTTTGCCAGTAGCTCCTGCGGAGTCCTGCACATCTTCTCGGTTTCGACTTTATGCCGCTTCGCCAAGATTGGAACTTGGTTGTGGGGCAGGTGATCGATCAGGTAGTGTGCGACCGTTAGCAAATCAGCCTTTTTTAATGGGGCGGACACACGTTGGAGGATCGTGGCCAAGACACGATGGCGAGTCGTAATGGCCAGTTTCTCCTTCTCGATACGTTTCCGTTCCTCCGCACGCTCCCGCTCGACTTGCTGCGGAGACGGCGTGTTGGGATGATGGACACGACAAGCAGGATCGGCACAAACCTTGACGACCTGTCCGCGCTTGCCGCCGTCCATGACAATGGCCTCAGCCATCTTCTCGCATGGCTTCTGGTTAGCGGATAGCTTGCTGCTTGCGCCGTTGGCCTTAGGTTTCTTGATCTCCAACTCCACATACCGATTCCGTCCCAAGGGAGCGCCCTCGCGGGAATTCCATGCCGCCGAAATCTGGATTAGCTGCGGCTTGGTTTCCAGAGTCTTTTTCACGGAAGCGTCAATCTTGGCGCGGAAACAGTCGGGCGAAGTACAGGAATCTTTCCGCACGTCGGGAAAGAGTAGTTTGTTGAATCCGGTTCGCTTCGGACAGTTGACGCACGAACCTGCTTCGGCAACAAGCGTCTCATCCTGCTTGTCAAAGGGCGCGGACGCCAGTTGTAGCAAGATGTTCGATTCAATCCACGCCGCCAACTCCCGGACTGGAATCAGGACTTGGCTGTTGCCTTCGCTTGTCCACAAGCCGCGAAAAGCAGCCGAGAATGCTTCCTGCTGTTGCGAAGCCGGGAGTTTGGCGATCAGCAAGGCGTGGCCGATTATGATCTGATCTTTCAGGAATGCCTCGGCCACGGGCGGTATGAGGTCAGCGAGTCTGATACGACCGTAAACATATGCCTCGCTCTTGCCAGCACGGGACGCGATGGTGGCCATGGTGTAAGCAGGTTCTCCGAGTTCCAAGAGTGATTTGAAACCCAGAGCTTCCTCTAGTGGGTGGATGTCCTCGCGTTGCAGGTTCTCAACGCACTGCGCCTCGATTGCCTCCGCATCGGTCAGCTTGACGACGCGGACGGGAAGTTTTTCGAGCTCCGCCAGTTTCGCCGCTCTCAGGCGGCGTGCCCCGGCGACAACCTCGTACTTGCTTTCCTCCAGTTCACGTACCAGAAGAGGGGCCAGAATCCCCTGCGTCTTGAAACTGGCGGCCAGTTCTTCAAGGCTTTTCGCATCAAAGCGTTTGCGGGGATTGGTTGCTGACTCCACAAGCACGGTGATGGGAACGCTACGATATTCATGGTTGGCAACTGCATTTTGCGTACTGTGCATCGTCTTTTCTCCTTTATGTGTGATTGGTCATGTGTTGGTGGACTCGGCGCACACATCGGGCCTGAAAACCCAACGGTGCAGGTGTTGGCGTGTTATGCGGCTGCCGCGAGTGCCGCTGGCTCGGGGGCAATGCCCCCGAGGATCACGGCAGCGGTTTGTTGAACGGCTTCCAAGCTCTCGCGCAGAAGATTGGCGTCTCCGTGCCAAAGCTGGATGTAGTCCTGGGATGCGGTTCCGTTCTGAAGTCCGACCGATTGGCAAACTACAAAGGCCACGGCCTCGGCCTCGGTTTCGCGGACCTGCTTGGTGGTCAACGTGCGTCGGTCGCCCCGATGCAACATTTCGTGGGCGATCTCATGTACGAGCGTGGAAAACTCCTCGGCTGGCTGCATCCCGGATAGCAGCTTGATCTTGCCGCCATACGAGAGGCCTTTTGCGGGAGCAATGCGCTCGGAGAAGCTAATCTCGACGCTTTGCGCTTCCACGAACTTGAACAGGCGTTCGCGGTATCCGCTCACGTCGCCGTTTACTTCGGTCAGGGTGGGGAGTTCTTTGCCTTCGGTCTGACTGATGTCAAAAATATAGACGGCCCGGAATCCGTATAGCGTCCGCTGACCCTCCGTGGTTGCGTCTTCACTCGGCTCGTCGGTCGCTGTATCCTTCGTGCTTCGTCTTCCGACCATCGGGGCGAGAATGAAAATGCCTTTTTCTCCCCGTTTAACGAAGCGGCCAAGCGAGTTCCATGTCCGAAGTCCGGCAACGTTGGTCGCATCGGGCTTCTGGCGTGCGATGAGCATGATGTTGCCGAAGCTGTAGGTGTGAAACTTCGCCATTGCTCCGAGGTATGCGGTGAGGACTTCACTGTGACCGGACTCCAATGCTGCGACGAGGAAATCCACGGCCTCTTTGGTTCGTGTGTTGACTTCTTCTAATTTCATGTTTTTTCCCTTTCTGCCGTTTCCGGCTTGTTTCTTTCTTCACTTGAGCGGCAGCGGGAAGAAACAAGGCGGAACGGTCAAAGGGACAGAACGGAGACCGAAGGAGGGTGGCAGGGCGTGAGTGAAAGCGCGGTGAGTGCCAAACGCGGTTGGGGTTAGTTTGGCGCGAAACCGGCGCAGTCCGAAACGCCCGTCCGAACCGCGGCCAAGCGGCGCCCAGCCGGAAGAGGGAACCGTGGGGAAAATGTGGCGAAGCCTTCCCTTTTAAGGTTGGTGGGAGTGTGACGGATGGGCAATCGTACCCAGACTCCCCTTGACTTCAAAAGTACAGGGTTCAACTCGATGCGCCAGTTATGGAATCCGCGTTATACACTGGGCCTTCACTCTGAAGATATGTCTCTGGCCCTTAAAGCGACGCACGCTACCGTCAAGGCCTATTACGATACTCTCGGCCAATTCGGCCAATTACACATTGATCACGAAATGGCAGTTCGCAGTGCATTTCAGGATCTGCTGGCCAAATCCGGGCGCAAGGCCAAGCCACCGCTGACGCTGGTCCCGGAATACCGGATCGAGCGTGCCCGTGGCTCCTCGGTCATCGTGGACGGAGCACTTGTCGATCTTTACCATTTGCCCCACGGCTATTGGGAAGCCAAAGACGAAAAAGACGACCTTGCTAAGGAAGTCCAATTCAAACTCGACAAGGGCTACCCTCGCGACAACATCATTTTCCAGGCCCCGGAACGCGCTATTCTCTATCAGGGCGGCGCGCGCGTTTTCGACGAGAATATCTCGCGTCCGGAGTCCTTAGTCGAGGTCGTCAACCAGTTCTTTGACTACAAAGCTCCCCACATTCAGGAGTGGGAACAGGCCGTTGGCGATTTCTCTGAGCGGATCCCGGAGCTGGCGGCCGCAGTCAAAAAGACGATCGACGTCGAACGCCGTCAGAATCCGGCATTCGTCCACAGCTTTGACGACTTCTATGCCCTCTGCCGCCAGGCCATCAATCCCAATCTCTCCGAAGAGGCTGTTGAGCGCATGCTGGTGCAGCATCTGCTCACCGAGCGTATCTTCCGCAAGATATTTGCCAACCCGGACTTCACCCGCCGCAACGTAGTTGCTGCTGAAATAGAAAAGGTAATCACCGAACTTACCAAACGCGCTTTCAATCGCGACGAGTTCCTAGGCAACCTCGACCGCTTCTACAAAGCCATCGAGCAGAGCGCGGAAAACGCCACCAGCTTCTCCGAAAAGCAGGCCTTCCTCAACAAAGTCTATGAGCGCTTCTTTCAGGGGTATTCGCCCAAAGAAGCCGACACCCACGGCATCGTCTACACTCCGCAGCCTATCGTGAACTTCATGGTGCGCAGCGTAGAGGAGATTCTGCAAAAAGAATTCGGTCGATCCCTCGGCGACAAAGGCGTCCACATCCTCGATCCCTTCGTCGGCACCGGCAACTTCATCGTCCGCATCATGCAGGAAATCAAAGCCACCGACCTGCAATACAAATACGAGAACGAACTCCACTGCAACGAAGTCATGCTGCTGCCCTACTACATCGCCAGCATGAACATCGAGCACGCCTACTTCGACCGCACAGATGAGTACAAACCGTTTCCGGGGATCTGTCTGGTGGATACGTTTGAACTCGCAGAGTCAAAGCAAGTGCCGATGTTCACGGAAAGGAACACGGAACGAGTCGAGCGTCAGAAGCAGCAACAAATCTTCGTGATCATCGGCAATCCGCCCTACAACGCGGGCCAAGTCAACGAGAACGACAACAACAGGAACCGAAAATATCCCGTTATCGATTCGAGGGTCTCAGAAACATATGGCCGTTCGTCAAAAGCCACCTTACTAAGGAAGCTCCAAGATCCATACGTCAAGGCCTTTAGGTGGGCAACAGACAGAATAGGCGATGAGGGAATCGTTGCTTTTGTCTCCAACAGCAGTTTTGTGCATGAACGCTCGATGGATGGGATGAGAGCTAGGCTTGCGAAAGAGTTCGACGCCATTTACACCTTGGATCTTGGGGGCAACGTCTACAAGAATCCTAAACTTTCCGGGACTACTCACAACGTCTTCGGCATTAAAGTCGGGGTGAGCATCAATCTTCTCGTCCGGAGATCGAAAAAGCCCAACACGACAATCCGTTACGCTGCAGCCGGGGCAGACTGGCGTAAAGAGCAAAAATACAACTTTCTCCAAGAGATGGGATCCGCGACGGAAGTCGGATGGGCGGTTATCCAGCCCGACTCAAATCAAACGTGGGTCACGACTGGACTAGCGACGGAGTTCAAGGAATTTCTGCCCCTCGCCGACACCAACGCGCTGTTCTGCTCCTACCTTCTCGGATTTTCAACAAATCGCGACGAAACCGCGATCGCTTTTAGCGGGCCTGAATTGACAGAGAAGGTAAAAAAGTTCTGCCGGGGCTACAGCACGGAAGTATCGCGTCAGCTGCACGAACCGGACGGAAATCTCGATGATGGCATCAAATGGAGCGAAACACTTAAGCTCCAACTGAAACGCGGCGTCCGCGCAAAGTTTGACTCGTCCAAGATTCGACAGGCCCTCTATCGCCCATTTACGACAGAATTCGTCTATTACGACGACGTAGTGGTAGATCGACCCTCGCACTTCGAGCGCGTGTTCCCTCAGACTGTTAACGAAAACATTGCCGCATGTCTCACGGGGCCGGGGTCCGACAAACCATTCGTCGCAATGGCCACTCGGCTGCCCGTTGATCTTCACCTTGTCGGAGCCGGTTGCACCACCCAATGTTTCCCCTTCTACACCTATGCCGAAGATGGCACTCACCGCCGCGAGAACATCACCGACTGGGCTCTCGAACAATTCCGCACCCACTACCACGACCCCTCCATCACCAAGTGGGACATCTTTCACTACATCTACGCCGTCCTGCACCACCCCGAGTACCGCGAGCGCTACGCCGCCAACCTCCGCCGCGAACTCCCCCGTATCCCCTTCGCCTGTTACGTCGGCTTCTCCCCGACACGTTCATCCCGAGCGGAGCATGAGGGTCCGAAGGACAGCCGTGCGGAGTCGAGGGACCCAATGCCCGCCGGCACCCAGCAGCGGCGCCGCAAGGAGTTCCCTCCGCGGAACGCCGCCGACAGCGTTTCCACTCCAGAACGGCCCTACGAGAAGCTGTCGGCCGAGGCTAAGGAAAGAGTTTTGTCCCAAGTCAAAGCAATGCAAGAGGCGGGCGAAGTGCACTATGTTAGTCAGGATGATGCGCGGGTCTTCCGCGCATTTGCCAAGTCGGGCCAGCGCCTAGCCGAAATCCACGTCCACTACGAACAGCAACCCGAATACAAGCTCACGAAAGTAGAAAAAGCGGGAGAGAAACTCGACTACCGCGTCACCAAAATGAAGTTGAGCAAAGACAAAACCACGCTCATCTACAACCAATTCTTAACCCTGAGCGGCATCCCAAGACAAACCTACGACTACCGCCTCGGCAACCGCTCAGCCTTGGAATGGGTCATCGATCAATATCAGGCCTCAACCGACAAACGCAGCGGTATCACCAATGATCCGAATAGGGCGGATGACCCCACTTATATCCTCCGCCTCATCGGCCAGATCGTGACTGTCAGTCTGGAGACTGTGGAGACAGTTCGCTCTTTGCCGTCTCTTGGCCTTGAACAGGATTGACTTTTTCCACCCCGCGAAACGTCAGCAGGAATGGCGCAACTCATTGGTTATCAACGCATAATGAGACGAAAGTGGTGTACGTCTTAGCTGTGGAAGATAGTACAATTCGACGCGGCTGAGTTGCTGGAATCTTGCTAGTACTTGGGCCCGGTCGCTTGCGCTTCATCGCCAGTGAGCACAAGAAAGGCAGAGACCAGGTTAGGCATCGAGGAATAATGCCGCAGCCCTTCGATACTCTCATAAGAGCTGACTTCTTTACAGGCGCAATGCCTGAGGCAGTCTTCTGGGGTCGGATAGCCCTGACAATTGGGCTTGCCGGCTTGGGGGCGAGCCTTTTGCTCGCACTGGCAAACGTTCGCGATCGGATTTCGCTTAAACGTGGGAGTGACGATCCAAGTAAGTATCGGCCTTCCAAATGGGGACCGCTCGACCGATCGTTGGGCGAGTTTTTCGCGGACCCGGCGCACACAGCTCCACTGAGCCCAGACGCAGCGGCCGAGTACATCATTGGGCGTCTTGAAGCCACCCGAGACATGACGCAGTCTGCTATCCGTTACTTCTCATACGCGCCCTTGCTGTGCGGGCTGATGGGAACCATATTTGCACTCCGAGCACTTTTGGTGGTTCAAGGCAATACATTGCAGCAGATCCAGCCTCACTTAGCTGGGGTATTCGCGGGGACTCTTGCGGGAATTCTCGGCTCTCTGCTGGCTGCGGTAGGGGGCTTGGTGCTGGATTGGACTTCACTCTCGACGGTGAACCGTGCTCAGGATTTTATCCACCGACATATTCTTCCTACGCTTCCGGAGCGACGCATTGCTGTTCGTATCGAAGACGCCGTTCTTGCGCTGATCGCCGAAAAGGCACAAGCAGTGGCTGAGAGTTTCAGCAACTCGATGCAGCCGGTCGCTACACAGATGGAGGACATCGCCGAACGGTGCGGAAAGTCGGCAGAGGCGGCAACAAAGGCACTGTCCGAAGCGGCGAGGGCCGTCAGGGAGGCCGGCGATTTGGAGCTTGCCTCGCGGAATTTCAAGTCTGGGGCCCACATGATTGACAGTGCGGCTGAGCAGCTCTCCGACGCGACGAAACAGACGGCCGAAGTGATCCTGCGCGTCGGTGAAATTCGGCAATCTCTCACTGAACTCCTCAGTCGGATTCGCGAAAGCTCGGACAACCTGAGCGGTACGAGCACGCGTCTAGCAGTCGAGTTGGCATCTAGGATGGTGGAGCTGCACGCGCAAGGCGAGAAGCTTCAGGCTAGCGCAGGTGTCCTGCATCCGGCCATACAAGGGTTGTCGGCAGAACTCGTACGGCGTGCGGCCGCGGACTCGGCGCATCTTGAGGTCATTAGGGGTCACATCGAAACAAGCAGTCGCACTTTTACAACGGTGACAGAGATTCTGAAAGGGTCCTCAGATGAGCTGAAAACTGTGCCCACGCGAATCGAGGCAATTGGCGGGTCGATTGCCGACGGAATGAGACAAGGCGTCGCGACGGGAATGGACCTCGTCGCCGACAACATTGCAAAGCGATTGGATACCTTGGTCGCGATTTTGGAGCGGAGCATTGGAGCCCTTTCTAAGGCTATCAGTGAGACAAAACCGCGAGCCGATGGAGATGGGCTGATGAATTCTCGCGAGTTGGTTACGAGCATTCACGAGGCGGTAGACGAATTGAGGAAGACTTCTGGGGAGTCCAGGAGGCTCGCGGAGGCCCTTCAGCAAATCCAATCGAGCCACGCTGAAGGTTCTACGAAAAAGGCAGACGGCTTCTTCAGGCGATTTTTTGGGGATAGGTAACGACGAATGGCGAGACGCCGCGGCGGTCAGAGGTTCCATTACGACGTTTGGCCGGTGATTGCCGACGCTTTTCTTGCCTTATTGGCGGTGGTCGTTGTGATGGCGTCTGGTCGGCAGCCTGCGGACACTGATGTTGACAAACTAAAGAGCGAAATACTCGACAAATCGCATCACGAATATTCAGGTTTGCTTGCTGACGTTGAAATTGGAGCGAAGTGGGCCCGTTTTGTGCTGACAGAGGAGAGTTTGTCGTTCCCCAAGTGTCAGTGGACTCTTCCCACCGGGAAGCAAGAACAGATACAAACACTATTTCAATGGATTGGTCAGCGACGCCGACTGTTGCGGCAGATTAGGATTGAGGGTCACGCCGATCGACAATGGTTGGGGGAAGGCTGCGGCGATGTGGGGCCCTACTTGGACAACCTACAGCTTTCTCAGAACCGAGCGCGTGCGGTTTACAACGTACTGCTAGGGTTTACGCCGGAGACTCGCGTCGGTTTGCAGGAACTTCTAAATGACCAGGGCAGTTCCCCTGCTGCGCCGGACGGCCTGGAGTATTTAAGGGATCTCGCGAAGCGCGGATGTTTAGAAGTTGCGGGTTATGGTGATCGTCATCCGCGCGATAAATCGGATCCGGACTCACCAAAGAATCGCCGTGTGGAAATTGTGATCGAATTTCGAGAACCGGTAGGTTCGCAGTCGTCTGCAGTGGCAGACCCTGGCACTTGCGAGGCGTCCCAATGACAGGTGGAATCCAAGAACCCGCTCTTGCTTCAAATGATGAGCGCCAAGAGCGCAAAGAGATCGCTCGCAATCGCATTCGTCAGATCTTTCGTTTTCTGAAAGACTTCAACGGTCTCCGCAATCCCATTAAACGGCAGATCTCAGAACAGCCTTGGGTTCTTTGGATTCACGATTTGCCAACCCATCGTTCTGTGTGGTTGCGTGGCCGAGATTCTGGAGATGACACAGGCAGCACCGATGACGAGGATTCGGGTGAACTGCTCCTTTGGGTCCGTCGGGCAGAGGTGCCTAGGCCGCCGGCGCTACCCAGCGTCTTGAATGGATGGCTGCCGAGTAATTACAAGGACCCGAGTGTAGCCGTAATCGAGCCTCTATCGGAACGCCAGACAGGGGATGGGGACGAGACAGAGGTCGAGAAGTTTGATGCTGCGGAAGGGCGGGTCCACGCGTTTGAGCAGTGGAGGATCGACCGCGATCATTGGGCTGCAGAAGCCTTGCCTGCACAACGAGCTCTGCAGGTCTTTAATCGACTCTACGAGCTTCAGGGTCGATTGGAACGTGAGGGCGAGTCCGTTCAGCTAGTACTTGGACAGGGCATCCTTGTTTGGCGGCAGAACGAGGGCGATATCCGGCATCCGATGGTTATTCAGAGGCTTCAGCTTTCATTTGACCCTTTTACTCCCGAGTTCAAAATCACTGAGATAGCACAACCGCCAGAACTCCTGCGACCCTTGTTGTCTGTAAGCCAAGATGTGGCCGCCAAAACGATTCAACAAGCCGATGAAGAATTTGCCGCCCAAGATCTAGATCTACTTGAGATCGACAAAATAGAAGGTCCGCTGCGTCGAGTTGTGGCGGCTCTTCATCCGGAGGGACGGTTCATAAAACCGGGAGAAACGGTAGAGCATTCCAGCGGACCCCAGATTATTTGCGATGCCGTGATTTACGTGCACCGAAGAGCTCAGGGGTTTGCTATCGCTCTAGACTATGTACTTGAAGACCTTCAACACCGTGACGATTTGCCTCCTGGTCTTGTCCGGATTTCAGGAATCGCGCCACCCCTTCCAGAGCTAGGGACAACGAGTCATTATTCAGCGTGGGAACAGCCACCCGAAATTCTGTTCACTAAAGAGGCAAACGACGAACAATTCCAAATTGCCGAGCGATTAGAACGGTACAAGAACGTTCTTGTCCAAGGACCACCGGGCACTGGCAAAACGCACACGATTGCCAATCTCATAGGCCATTTGCTGGCCGATGGCAAAAGAGTCCTCGTCACCGCGCTTACATCGAAGGCGTTGCGCGTCCTTCGCGACAAGGTCGTTGAGCCACTGCAGACACTGTGTGTGAGCGTTTTGGACAACGAGACCGAGAGCAGAAAACAACTGGAGGCTTCCGTTGACGCGATGGTCGCGCGTCTTACTTCGGATGACCCAGCAATACTGGATCAAGAAGGCGATAGGCTGGAAGTTGACCGGGGTCGATTGATATCTGAGCTGTCAGGACTCCAACGCGCTATCATCGACGCACGTCAGGATGAATATCGCGATTTAATTGTCGACGGAATGCGGACCTCTCCATCGGTCGCGGCGCGATTTGTCGCCGAAACAACTGAACAAAACGGTTGGATTCCAGGTCCTATTGAACCAGGAGTGGCGGCGCCCTTATCGGACAAGGAAGTCGCGGAGATGTACCGCACGAACGCCTGCATCAGTCCCGACATTGAAATCGAATTGAGTCGCTGGCGACCGGCTCCCGGAGACGCGATCGGAGCGGAAGAGTTTGCCGGTGAGTGTGAGCGGTGGCGAATGCTCCAAGAATCTGATAAGGCAACTGGAGCAAGTCTGTGGAGCGAAACCCTTTACGAAGCAACCTCAGACGAACTTACCTCGATCAAGGAAAGGATTCGTGATTCAGTCGATCTGCTGACCAATGCCCCCGGATGGAAGCTTGATGCCGTAGGTGCAGGGTTAAAAGGGAGTAGCGAAGCTATAGCTCCATGGGAGGAGTTGGCCCAGAGGCTTGAGAAACTCCATTCACAGTCCCAATCTTCTCTTGGCCTTCTTCTCGATTGTCGATGCGCTCTCGGTGCCGATGTTTCTGCCGGGAGTCAGCGCATTGTCGCAGGGGAGATTCGTGCTTTTCTGGAAGGGGGCGGGAAACTGAATGCATTCCGGCTCATGGCGAAACCTGCGTGGCGGAAGTTCATTGGGAGTTCAAGGGTAAATGACGCGCAGCCGCAAAACGCAACTCACTTTCAGGCTCTGGAAGTCTTTGCTTCTCTGCAGGAAGCTCGGTATTCGATGGGTACTAGGTGGGCTAACCAAATAGAGCGCCGACAAGGAACTCGCTGGGAGGACTTTGGTAGCAAACCCGAGGAAGGTGCCGTTCTCTCCATTCCTACAATACGCGCATTGCTGTCCTGGCATTCCCAGGCGTTACAGCCCCTCGTCAAGGCTCTTCAGAATGCCGGCTTTAAGTGGGATGATTTTATCAATGCACAAGAGGTTCAACCCGGCGAACATATGGAGTTACGACGCCTGGTCAATGCAGTCATTGGTCCCCTCCCAGAAATAGTCGCCGCACGGATCAATTTACTTGAGTCAAAAGAGCTTGATCGTAAGTTCCATCGATGGAACCGCGCTCTTTTTTCGCCAAACGCAAAACTTCTTCCAGCATCAGCTGTCCTCGATTTAAGAGTAGCCGTCAGCAACAAGGATTATCGTGCATACGATCTTGCATATCGCCGGCTCGCCGATCTGCATGTACTGGATCCGACTTTTCAACGCCGTCGAGAGTTGATAGGAAGGCTTGGTACTGCGGCTCCTGCCTGGGCCGCGGTGATTCAGAACAGAACCGGGCGCCATGACGGATCTGAAGGACCGGGATCAACGAAAGAGGCCTGGAGATGGCTGCAGTTCGTTCAAGAACTCGATCGCCGGGCGAGAGTGTCGATTTCAGATATTCAGAACAGAATCCATGATGTTAATTCGCAACTGCGCCGGACCACAGCCCGACTAATTGAAGTTCGGTCGTGGTCGGCGCAATGCAAACGTGTGTGCCTTGAGGAACGTCAGGCACTTCAAGGGTGGAAAGATATTAACCGTAGAATCGGACGAGGGACTGGTCAGCGAGCGCCCGGACTTCGTGCTCAGGCAAGACGGACCCTAGCCAAGGCGCGCAATGCTGTTCCGGTTTGGATTATGCCTCTCGCTCGTGTTGCGGAAACATTTGACCCACGGACAACGCGCTTTGATGTAGTCATCGTTGACGAGGCTAGTCAGTGCGACGTGATGGGTTTACTTCCGCTTTATCTCGCTGAACGGGCGGTGGTCGTGGGGGATCACGAGCAAGTGAGCCCTCTTGCGATTGGCCAAGAACTCACGGAGGTTGAAAATCTCATTTCCCAGCACCTTACCGGCATACCCAACAATATTCTCTACGATGGCAAGATGTCTCTGTACGACTTAGCAAGGCAATCATTTGGCGGACTAATCCGGCTGTTGGAACATTTTCGTTGCGTCCCAGAGATCATTTCTTTCAGCAATGCGCTCAGCTACAACGGCGATATCAAGCCTCTTCGTGATCCGACCAGTACCCTTCTGGCCCCTGCCGTCATTCCACACTGCGTCGCGGGCGTTCGGAATAATGGGAAAATCAACATGGAAGAGGCGAGAGCAGTTGCTTCGCTTATTCAAGCAGCGATAGAACAACCGGAATACGAAGGAGAGACCTTTGGAGCAGTTTCGCTCTTGGGCGAAGAGCAAGCGATCGAAATCGAAAAGTTAGTACGGCAGATGTCGACTCCGCATGAGCTCGCCGCCGTTAAATTCCTTTGCGGGACTGCTGCTCAATTCCAAGGTGATGAACGAGATGTGATTTTCATTTCAATGGTTGATTCACCTGCAGACGGACCGCTCCGGATGCGGCAAGAGGATCTTTTTCGACAACGGTTCAATGTCGCTGCCAGCCGACCCAAGGATCAATTGTGGGTTGTGCACTCTCTGGACTGTCAGCGTGATCTTCAGCCTGGAGATCTTAGACGGCGATTGATTGAACATGCCGAGAACCCCGGCGCCTTAATTAAGCAGCAATTATTGTTAGAAGGGCGCACTGAATCGGAATTCGAGAAGCTCGTCTTAAAGAGACTTCTGGCTGCAGGATTCTGTGTTCGACCTCAATGGGTGGTCGGTCATTATCGTATCGATCTTGTAGTTGAAAGCAGTGGCGGTCGGCTCGCGGTTGAATGCGATGGCGACCGCTTCCACCCGATCGAGCAAGTGGCGGATGATATGGCGCGTCAAGCTGTGCTTGAGCGGATCGGTTGGCGCTTCGTGCGCATCCGAGGAAGTCAATTCTTCCGAGACCCCGATTCTGCGATCAAGCCTGTTTTCCAGGCTTTGTCCGAACGTGGCATTTTCCCGGAAAGCACGGTTGAACCTAAGTTAAATACCGAGAACAGCGCCGATCTTGTGGATCGTGTCAAAAGGCGGGCGGCGGAGATTTTGCAAGAGATGTATGGCAGCCCGGATGATGGAACCCAACACGACGCCTCACGTCGGGATAATTCTGCAAACGGCATTCCCATCTGAATCAACCTTGTAGAAGTCCACTGACGCGATCCTTGGAGATACCTAGTTTTACGGCGATGGCGTTTATGTTGAGGCCCTGTTCTCTAAGCTCACGCGCCTTCGCACGCATTCGCTCTTCTTCGGTTGGCTTGATTTCAAATTGATAAATTGAATCAGCACGAGCCAAAATGTCTCCCACAGGCAAAGTGTCAATCTCAGTTCCGGCAATACTCTCAAGTAGGAACTCCCGCTGATCTCCCGACCGGGCCATTCCGAATTTCGGATGACTTGCCAATTGCGAAGCCCACTTCCTTACAAGGGCTTTATCGACCACGCGCTCAGGAAAGTGGTCCTCGTTTTCGTCGGAATCCACTTCCAATCCTTCGGTGAGTTCCTGGAATGTTTCGAACCAGTCCGCATAACACTGGTAGATGTGAACAATATTCTCGTGAACAAAGGCTAGGTCTATGACCGCAGTGATACCGACCTTATCGCGATATGCTTCTATCTGGCGGCGGGAAGGAATGGTATCGGGTTGCTCGACGCCTAATTTGTTCCCAGCAGTGGTAGTGCTTTCACGATGTTCGAGCGCTTCATCGACCTGAAACTCCTCAAACGGAGCCCAATTGAGGTAGAGTAATTTTGCGTCGACAGCTTTGGCACATTCCAAGAATGTCGCACAATCTCCTCCATGCTCCTCGTTCCAATCCACGGTTTTCTGGTCACTACCGTGTGCCCATCCATAGAACACGATAAGTCCTTGCGTATTGGCCAAGTTAATAATGGCCTTCACTTTTTCAAGAAGCACGTCCGCGCTCTTTTTAGTTTCCATGACCACCTTCTTTTTGGGCCCCGTTTAAGCAAGTACACACCATCTTTGTGCTCTGCTGCAATTTCCTTCAGGTGTGAAGGAAGATTCTTGATTTGACGCGAACGACTTTCGGATCAGAATCTGAGTCGCACGTGAACTATAATGCGGGATTCTGAAGGCTGGAATGATTTCGTTTAAGTGAGGTAATTCCGTGACTAGGGCGACGGAAATGTCGGTGGCGATACCACATCCCATTCAGCGCCGTTACCTTGCGGAGCAGCTTGTTCGATTGCGACGCGCAGACGAGCAGCAACGATATGCGGCTTCACAACGGCAAGGAAGAATCGACCCTAACCCGCACCAGATTGAAGCCGTGATCTTTGCGTTGAAGCGCATTCCTGAAGGCGGCTGTATTCTCGCCGACGAAGTGGGCCTGGGAAAGACCATCGAGGCGGGCTTGGTGATCGCTCAATTGCGTGCGGAAGGGGCGGCTTCTCGCGTCCTTCTCGTGGTGCCTAAGCCTCTCGTGGGGCAGTGGCAGGATGAACTGTACCGTCTGTTCGGTATCCAGGCTAAAGAGCCGCCCCTAGAGCCGCGTGCTTTTTCGGATCAAGGAGTTTTCTTGATAGGTCGGGAGATGGCGGGTAGTGAACGCGGATCGGCTATCCTGAAGGAAGGTGAACCCTTCGACCTGTGCGTCATCGACGAGGCGCATGAGGTGTTTTCCAATATCTATCGACGTTACGACAAGGATGGCAACTATCGGCCCGATTCCTCCGAGGCGAGAACGGCGGATCGCGTTCGAAGTTTTCTGCGCCATACTCCAGTTTTGTTGCTGACTGCCACACCCATACAGAACAATCTCACTGAGTTGTGGGGCCTTGTGCAATACGTTGAACCGACTGGAACCCTGCTCGGGAATCTCCAGACGTTTAGGGATGTTTTCTGCGACGGCGATGACCGAAAGCTGGTTCACGGTCAGGATGACGAACTCCGCCGACGCATCGAAACCGTGGTGAAACGCACGCTGCGTCGTCAGGCGCAGGAATTTCTCGAACGTCCGTTTGTCGCTCGACGTGCTCAGATCTTTGAGTACTCGATGACCCCGCAGGAGAAATCTCTCTACGACGATGTGACAGCGTATCTCCTTGAACCCCAGCTCTTTGCGTTTCGAGGAAATCAGCGCCGACTCCTGCTCATTGGTTTCCATCGCCTTATGGGCTCGTCTGTCCCGGCCTTGGCTACTAGCCTACGAAAGGTTTCCGAACGCCTCAAAAACATGCTGTCTGGTGGCACGTCGGACCGAGAGTTGGGTTCAAGTTTCTTGGAGGACCTCGAAGATGAGGATCTTCAGGGAGAACCTGGGGGCGAGGAAGGTGAGGCCACAGATGTGGCTCTGGTCGAAGCCGAACTGCAACGCGTTCGTAACTTCATTGAGCGCGCAGAGACCTTACCGCGAGATAGTAAGGCCGAAAAACTTCTGGACGTCATGCGGGTCGTCCGCGAACGCCCGCTCGAACGCCGGCGCGTCGTGATCTTTACGGAATCGCTTGTAACCCAAGCTTACCTTGAGAGTCTGCTGATCAAGAATGGAGGATACAAAGCAGAAGACATTACGCTGTTCCGAGGAACGAACGATTCGGCTCGGGCGAATCAGGCTTTAGAACGCTGGCAGCATGAGATTGGTGAGGCTCTTCCTTCCTATCAGCGGCCCAGTCGCACTGTCGCTGTTCGGTTGGCTCTGGTTCATGAGTTTAAGACTCGTTCCCAGGTTTTCATCTCAACAGAAGCTGGTGCGAAGGGTCTCAACCTTCAATTTTGCGACACCATCATCAACTATGACTTGCCTTGGAACCCACAGCGCATTGAGCAGCGAATCGGTCGGTGTCACCGCTATAGTCAGGAGCACGATGTCACCGTGATTAACTTCTTGGCGGCTGACAACGAGGCGCAACGGCTCACTTTCGATATTTTGATTCGCAAACTGGACTTGTTCGGGAAGGTATTGGACGCTTCCGACGTGGTTTTGCACGAACCATCCACAGACGCCCCTGAAACCCTAGCTGGCGCCTTAGGAAGTGACTTCGAAACGAGGCTCCGCCGCATTTATGAGCGCGCCAGAACTGTCGACGAAATCTCAGACGAACTCCGGCGCCTACGTGAACAAATGGATGAGGAGCGAAAGAACTTCGAGCGGACTTGGGCGCGTACCGCGGGGCTGATCGAGACTCGCTTTGACCAGCGCGTGAAACAAGTATTCCGCCGGTTAAAGACCGACCTCCCGGAGGGACTCGCACATTTCGACAACGGAATGGACCAACTGATTAGAGGGTTTCTCGGTGCCTGCGAAATTCCGCACGTGCGTCTGAGCGTTGGTGGTCATGTCCGGTTTCAGCTATCGCCGTCGACTCACTTGCCCCACGGCTGGAGCGATGGCGGCGTCGTTGCTGTGGGACGTGCGGACGAGTTGGAGAACGCTGACCCGCTCCACCTCGGCCATCCACTCGTACGAGCCGCGGTGGAGGAAGCGCGTGCCGCCACACAAGAACGTTTCTTCGTAACATGGATTCTCGACGAAAGCGCGCCTCCTCAGCTGAAACTCAGCAAGGGCAAGCGCGGACGTCTGGTACTGACCAAGATTCGGTATGAGGGTTTTGAACGGGTCGAGCGCCTCGTTCCGGCTGCGGTGCTTGAAGAGGAAAGTGTCCCGATGGATATAGACTCCGCTCGGTGGTTGTTGGACCATAAACCTCATGATCAGCCCGATGTTGTACCGTTGGTCGGCCTTGATGACGCACTAAATGATGCAGTGGAGGAGATGGCATTCATCGATCAAGCCGAAGTTGGGGCCTATGAGCAGCAGCGCTTTGAGCGGAACCTGGAGCAAATTGAGAGGTACGTAGAGGACCAAGTTCTTGTGCTGAGGCGGCGTCTTAGCGTGGCGGCTACCGCGCTTCGGGGGGCAGAGGACAAACGTGATTCCGCCTTGGGTGCTGAAGCTCGAAGCCAGGCCGAGGAGCGAATACGGAGGATTCAAGAGGAGATCGACGAACTCGACGCGGAGACGCGTCGGCTCCAGAGGCGAGACGACCCGGATTATGAACGATGGCGCGAGCAGGCGCATCAGCGACGCTACAAATCACCCGAGATGACGCGGATTCTTGACGTGGATTTTGTTCTAGGATGAGGCCCATGGAGGAAAAGGACGTGGCTCTGAAGATTCTGCACACGGCTGACTGGCACCTGGGCCGACACTTTCCCTCCTTTTCGGAAGAGGACGAGACTAAGCTGACCCGCGCCCGTATCGAAGCTGTTGACCGGCTTTTCGGTTTGGCCGAGAGCTACGCGGTCAACGCCGTACTCTGCGCGGGCGATTTATTCGACGACCCGAGACCATCGGAGATCTGGTGGGGAGGATTGCTACGCCTTCTCGACCGCCGAAACTGGAGAAATTGTCCCGTGTTTCTCGTGCCTGGAAACCACGATCCTCTCGAACCGAATTCTGTCTGGTCCGAAGAGCACCCATTCCGGAAAGGGTTACCCTCTTGGGTACATGTAGTGGATCGCGACGACTACGAGGTCAATGTTTCGGATGAAGCGGTTCTCTACGCGACGCCTTGCCGGAGCCAAGCCGGAGCCGACGATCTTGCCTCAAGGCTCCCGAGACGCAAGTCGAATGATCAGCGCATTCGCATCGGATTAGTCCATGGACAGACGTTCGACATCTCAGGTCACCAGACTAATTTTCCAATTGCACTGGACGCAGCGCAACAGCGCGGCTTGAATTACCTAGCCATTGGGGATACACATGCCTTTCGCGAACTACCTCCCAAAACATCTCCTATGGTCTATCCTGGCACACCGGAAGCAACCAGCTTCGGTGAGAAAGACACAGGGTTCGTCGCAGTTGTGTTCTTCCCACACCAAGGTCGGCCACCAATCATACAAAAGCATTCCGTCGCTCGATGGCAGTGGCGTAATCAATGTTGCAAGAGCCTCAACGAGCTCGAAGCCCTGGCTGAACAGGAGCTGAAAGATTGCGTCCTCCGACTAACACTGACTATGAAGGTCAGTCTTTCAGAGCTTGAGCGGGTGGAGGCGATTCTCAACGAACTCAAGGGCAATGAAGCTGCTCACGGGAAAGCTGGAGTTCTCCTGATTGATCGCAAAGATCTCGAACTAAACACTACAAATGTAGACGATTTCGGCCAGAATCTCCCGGAAGTTCTGAAGGCGGTGATTGCTCGGCTTCAGGTTCAATCAGATGAACAGAACGGTGTCGTCGCTCAACGTGCGCTGTACCACCTTTATCAAACCGTGCGAGGACCGAGCAAATGAAGCTCTTGTCGCTCGCAGTGGAACATTTCCGTTGCGTCCGGAAAGCGAAGATTGAATTCGGCGGGGGCCTGAACATTCTGTATGGGCCGAACGATCTTGGAAAGTCCAGCCTGGCCCATGCCATTCGCGCTGCGCTCCTTTTACAAGCCTCGTCCAAGGAACACGAGGAGTTCCTCAACTGGGATGGTAGCGGGGATCCGCATGTTGAGCTTGTTTTCGAAAGCGAGCCACAGCGAATCTGGCGAGTTCGGAAGACCTTTGGGGGTAATGTGCAGGCCTTCCTCGACGAGTCGCGCAACGGTGCTGATTTTCACGTTGAAGCCCGAGGGCGCGACGTCGACGGTCGTCTCAGTGAAATATTGCGCTGGGGTTTGTCTCCACCGGGCGGCAAGGGACGGCCTAAGGGTATGCCGATGACGTTCCTGTCCACGGCGCTCTTAGCAGAGCAGGATCGAGTTAGTGCCATCTTCGAACAGGCCCTCGCGGATGATTCAGACGAATCGGGTAAGAAACAGCTCGTCGAGGCGTTGCAGGCGATGGCGGAAGACCCACTTTTCAAGGCTGTGCTGGGGAGGGTACAGGATCGGGTTGATAAAGCATTTACGTCGACCGGCAAGAAGAGGCTCGGCAAGAACTCGCCATGGACTCAGATACGCGATCTGGTTCGTCGAGCCGAAGAATACGAACGCCAATGCAATCAGGAGTCGCAGAAGACGGCAGCACTCGAAATCGAACTCCAAGACTTGCGCACTCATCAGCTTAAGTGCAAAGAAGCCGTTGAGACTGCACAAGGGTTATTGGAGCAAATGCAGGATAACCACCAAAGAGGCAAACTGCGAGAGAACATCATCGGGCGTCTTGAGCAAAGCAAGGCTCGCCTCGGCGACATCAGCAAAACTTTGCAGGAATTGGCCACCGCCGAACAGCACTACACCGATTCTGTCCAATGTGTCTCTAACCTCGTCAGGCAAGAGCAGTTGCTGAAGACCGCGTTGACGGAGGCAAATGAAAGAGCTCGTGCAGTTAGTGAAGAAGTCGCGCGCCTCCAAAGTGAAGATCGGGCCCGTGAGCAGCTCCTCAAACGGAACTCTTTGGAGAAAAGAAGGGCCGAACTTCGAGCGGAACAGGTCCGGATCAAGGCCGTGCTTGACCAAATTCATGCCGTCGAAACAGCAATCGAAAATGTTCGCACACGCGAGACCGAGGTCCGGGAGCTCACTGAGACAATTGGGGACATAGCCGAGCGGCATGATGCCGCACTCGACGCTGTCAGGCAAGCCGGGGAACAAGAGCATCAGCTGCACGCAATAGGCCATCTCCTGCGCTCGCGCTTGGCAGGCGAGAGTATCAAGCAGGCCGAGAGTAGCTTGGCGCAAATTACCGCCTGGCGCAGTGAAGCCGATAAACACCGTGCTGCCGCCTCAGACCTTGAAGACCTTCAACCCAGAGTTCCTCTTCCGTCATCGATACAACTTTCCGGCATTACAAAACTCCATCAAGAACTAGAGATCGCACGTGCACGGCTCAACGTGGGGCTTTCTGTTACGGTCGAGCCCAAGCAAGCATTGATTCTGTCAGTTCGTCCAGACGAAGCAGACTCGACAGAGCACAAATTGGATGATTCTCCTTTCAAAGTGAGTGCGAGCCGCGAAATCCAGCTGAATCTCGCAGGAGTTGCAGACATCACCATTTCCGGCGGGGCAAAGGATGCTCGCGAGAAATTTGAGAGCCTTCAGGCCCAATGGAGTACGGATGCAGAACCCGTCCTCGAACGAGCTGAGGTAGCAGGCCTTGACGCCCTCGCCCAACTCGCGCACGATGCAGAGCAACGCTCCCACGCAATTCAAGAGGCCCGGCAGGCCGCCGCCCAACTGGAACAAAGAGTGGCAGACCAACCTGACTGGGCAGGTCGTCTTGCAATGCACCAGCGAGAACTCGCAGCAGCTGAAGCCAGCTTGGAACACGAAAATCGATTGAACCTGGACAACTTGGCACGCAAATTAGGGATCAGCGAAATCGGCGAGGCGCACCGGCGACTCGACTTGCATCACATCGAACATTCCAACGTTGTTGAGCTTGAGAAGAAACTGAATGATGAGCTGATAGCAGCGAAAGCGAGGGTCGGAGATAAACGCAATGCGCTGACTGGAACCCGCGAAGAACTTCTGCGTGCGGAGTCTTGCGTTGGAGGCGAATGGCAGACCCTTTTGCGCCACAACATCGATCAAAACAGTTCCATTGAGACCGAGTTAATATCAACCGAAGCGGAAATCGAAGAACTCGCGGCCGAGCAAGATAAGCCCCTAACCAGCGCTCTCGAAGCCCTGGAAAACGCTCGGCAGGCCTTGCGAAACACTGAGACTGAGTACAGCAAAACAGCAGAGCAGCTACGCGCTGCGGAGAAGAGTCAAGCGTCGGCTGAAGGTGAACTCAAGATCCGTCGCGAAGCGGCGGCGAAGCTAGACGAGACCGCGGCTCGCGCTGCCATCAGTCAAATTGAAACGGAGTTGAAACTGGTGGCCCCGCCCGTTTACGAGATAACGGACGAAATGCTGACGGAAGCTCAAGAACGAGTTCAAGCCGCTCGTGATGACCTCAAGAAGATAGAGGACGACATTCAGGGAAAGCGCGGTGCACTTCAGCATGTGGGCGGGGAGGTGGCCAAACAACGCGCTGAGGCTGCGTCGGAAGCGCTGGTTGTAGCGAGGGATCAAGAACACGAGATGGAAATTGACTACGCTGCCTGGGAACTGCTTCGCAATACTCTTCGCGAAGCAGAGCAGGAAGAGGGTGGGCACCTCGGACGGGCTCTTGGCGATCCTATCGCCAAACGTTTTGGCGAGCTTACGAGGGGCCGTTACGGTGAGATTGGCCTTGGTCCGGACCTTGAGACTCACGGTATATCCGCAGCTGGCCGCCACCGCCCTGTGTCGTCACTTTCTGTCGGCACTCGGGATCAGCTTTCGACGATTTTTCGCTTGTCGCTGGCCGAGCAGCTGCGGAGTGCCGTCCTCCTTGACGATCAGCTTACGCAGAGCGATCCAGAACGTATGGTCTGGTTACGCAACCTCATCAGGCAGGTCGCGGCAAGCATTCAGATCATCGTATTTACTTGTAGGCCCAGTGATTATCTGTTTCCCAATGATATCGAGACCGAAGGCGAGTACGACGGTGGGAGATTAGAGATTCGTTCGACTGATCTTCTCCAAGTCATCGATAACGCACGTACAACATCATAGCTAGAAAGCTAGAAGGCCGGGACGTTGGTTTCGGTCATCGTGATCCCTTCGTCCCAATGTTCGACATTCTCACAGTCTCACCCCAATTCCCAGTCCGATCGATGGTCGATTGACTTCCAAGGCGGAGGTCTTCGACACATCAGTGCCGAGCTGAGGGCCGAGTTTTGCCATGTCGTCAGTGAACAGCACGGCCTCGTGGCTGGCGCGTGAGATGGACACGTAGGCGAAGCGGGAGTTGAGCAGGTCTGGGTGAACTTTGGTATCGGCGTGGACGAGAACGCGTTCGGCGGTAAGGCCCTGGGAGCTATGGCTGGTAACGGCGTAGCCGTGGTCGAAATGACGATGCTGGCTGGCGCTGAATTCGATCTGGCGGTTGCTGTCGAGGCGTGCAGAGATGCGATCATCGGTATGGATCGCCTCGATGGTCGCGACGTCACGATTGGCAACGCCAAGCGATTTCTCGGGCGCGGTGAACTGGATGCGGTCGCCTACGGATAACTCGCATTCCATTTCCCGGTAGACGCTGACGCCTGTGAGACGGCGGGGATCGTAGATGGCAAGTTCCTGGTTCGCTTTCTCGACTGTGAGCAGGTTTGCTGCTGGATCAATCGCGATGACCGATGCGTAGGCGGCGGCTTCGATGCCGATTGCTTTGCTGCCACGTGTGTAACGCACTACATCGTTGATCTGGTAGTGGCTTGCCCATGATCGCTCGGCTCCGGTCATGTCCTGACGCTGAACCAGAAGACGGAAAGTATGATCTTCGGGGGCAAGGCTTCCAGTGGCCTTCAACTCCTGGCGGACAGCGAGGTTCAAATCGCGGCGGGAAGCATTGTCCGGTGAGACGATGAGAGTGTTGTCGGGTGATTCGACATAACTCTTGGCGATGGCGCGAATCCGCTCTTCTGCGCCGGGAATTTCCTTCACATGGCCCTGTTGTTGGAGTGTGTCGAACGCAGCGGAGACTTGGCCGGTCGCCAGCAGTTCGACGGCGGATTTCAGAGCTGGGTCCTTCTGCCGAACGATGTCGTCCAGCGTCGCGGTACGCATTCCCGCTTCCTGCAGTTGCTCGAAGGGTCGGCCCGCTTCCACGCCTTGATGCTGCCGGATATCACCGACCAGAAGCACGCGGTCATTGGGACCAAGCCGCGAGAGGAACTCGCGCATCTGGTTGGTGCTGGCAAGACTCGATTCATCGATGAGGTAGAAGTGCTTTCGCTCTGCTACGTCTGGATCTGCAGGGCGGGCGAGGAAGCCTTGCAAGGTTCCGGCTTCGATGCCTGCCTCATTCAGTTGGCGCGCGGCACGGGAGGTCGGGGCGAAGCCCTCAACCTGATAGCCCCGGCTTTCCGCGACACTGCGGATGGCTGTGAGCGTGGTCGTCTTTCCTGAGCCGGCAAAGCCTTGGATCCCTTGGATGCGATCCGGCGAGCTGAGCACGTCCTCCACTACGGTCTTTTGTGCCGGGTTGAGGTGCGGGTGCTGATCGGCAAGCGCGATGGCCTGCGGACGCGGAAGAATCGGCTCGATATCGTTTTGTCCATCACGGACTCTGCGGATAATTTCATGTTCCGCCTCGATGGTTTTGGCGGTCGTGAACTGACGGCCAGGAATTCCCTGAGGGCGCTCGACGAGTTGAAATTCCCCAGAAGCCAAGCGGGCTTCGAGATTGGCGCGGACCTGCATATGGGTGATCTCCCCCATCCCGCGCCGTAGCCCGTCGCGGAGCAGAGCGCGCTCATCCACAACCGCCTCGCGCTCGAAGTTTTTGTCACGGGAAAAGGTGAGAGATTCTCGAACTCGCTCAAGCGAGTTGACGGGCTTCTGCTGATGTTGCGACCGTTCACGGGCTACGCGTACAACAGCGTCGGCTTGGTGCCCAAACTCTGCTGCCAACTTCCGATGCGCAGCCATCACCTCTCCCGGCGAATGGATCTCTTTGCGATCACGCGTCGAGTGGGCAGCGATCTCGGCAGCTTCTTTCCCCGAGCGGTCCGTGCGTTCGAGGTACTCACGAATCTGCTGGCTGCGGGGGCTGGATGCGTCGAGGTATTCCTGGGTATAGCCCTTGATCTCCGGCGCGCCGCTCCGACCCGTCGTGATTTCGTAACCGAGTTGGCGCAGCTGGTAAGTCAACTCAGATTGATAGATTGCCGTGGCAAACTGCTGCGAGGCAAAGAGGCTCTGCGGCTGGATAGCGCGAGGCTGGCCGTTATTGCGCTCGGTGACGTTGAAAACAACCGCGTGCGTGTGCAGTTGCGGGGCGACATAGCCATCGACCGGGCGGGCTGTATCGTGCTCAAACTTGGCGGCGATAAACCTACCCGTGGTCTCTGGCGGATGATTCCCGCCTATCCGGGCTTGCGTGTAGTGTTCGAGCTGGTCGAGGGCGACGCGGACGCTCTCCCGGTGGGCTGCACGGACACGTTCATCGCCGCCGACAAGCGCCGTGAGCGAGACTGATTTGGGAGCGGAAAAGGTCGCATCCCAGCCCGCCCGGTGTTCCATCGTTCTGATGGTCTTGCCGTCGGTATCCTGATATTCATACGACGCTCGTTGCCGCACAAGCTGCTCGCCGGTCTGCGGATTCTGGCCCTGGCTGAGTTTCGCGAAGTCCTCGGCAGAAACCATTCCCGTAAGCCCAAATTGCTCGGAGAGACGTCCTTGCCATTCGCCTGCGATGACGCCGCGCTGAGACCAGTAGTTCTGCTCCTTCGCGGTGAACTCCTTCTGATGGTAGGTCTGTGCCTGGCCAGCGGATAGTGGCTTCGAAATGGTCAGCATGGCAGTCACTATCCCCGAAGATTGAGGCTTTGTTGAGCGTTGACGTTCCTCTCAAAGTCGCTCTCCCGCTGCGGTATCTCAGTCGCTGTACCTGGCGATTTTCGCGGGGGCGGCGTGGGCACATTTGGCTCCGTCTTTAACTCAAGGGGACGCAGCTGGGGCTTAGCCGCCCCGATGTTCTTGGGATCGTAGGGGAGCTTGTCGTCGGGCGTGTCGCGGAGACTGAAGTCAGTGGCGACAGCGGGCATATCGAAGTACGGAAATGAGAAGCGCGTCACATAGTTCTCGTACTTCATATAGGCGTGGAGGTCCGGGAGTCCGGAGATTTCGGACTCCATTACCAGCGGTTCAATCTGCCGGTCCAGCGCGAAGTTTCGCCCAGCGCGGGAGCCGTCGAAGTGGGTCTCGCGTAGCCGTTCGATCTCGACCTTTCCGATGAACTTGCTGACCCACTCGCCAGCGGTAGGCTCTTTCGTCTTCAGCCAAATGCTGGCTGCCGGTTGGGAAAGCATCACTTCAGCTAGGTGGCCGTATAGGTATTCCAGCTGGGCCTTTCCTTGGAAACCCAGAATCACAGGGTTGTTGCTCTTTCGATTTTCTGTAATGGCGGTATGGAGCTGTGGAAGCTTTTGCAAACTCGCCAACTCGTCGATCACGAACCATGCCCGCTTCTGGCCCTGCTTCGGCTCGTTTAGGAGACGCAAGACGAGCAGGTCGATCCACAGACTTTGAAGCGGTCGAAGTGCCTCACGTTCTGCCGGGAGTGAAGTAATGAAGATCCAGCCCTGCCGCGTCTCGGCCCACTCTGTGGCCGACCATTCGCCATTCCCGTCGTCCTTGTTCGGCAAGAGGCGGAGGCTGTCGGCGACGAGTCCAAGCGAGCCAAGAACTCCAGCACGCTGTTGGTGCGCCCTCGGGTCGATCAGGTGAGCATGCTCTGTTCCTTTCAGCCTTCGGTCGATCTCCTGCGGGTCCGACATCCACTTCACCAACTCCTCTGGCGTGGGGCCATAAGCCATCAGGAAGGCGAAGATCTTCTGGGGGGACTCGATGAAAAACTCGCCCTTCTTGTCCTGCGGCGGCTGGAAGAGGGACACCGCCAGAGCCTTTGCCTCGGAGCGTCGGCGGAGTTCTTCAGATGGCCCCCAGTAGGGACATCGCTTATCGAGCGGATTCAGGATAACGTCGCCGTTTTTCGGGTCGTAAAAGCGTTTGACGAACTCCCGTGCTGGGTCGTAGACGATCGCGGAATCGCCACGATGTTTTATCTGCCGAAGAATTTGGAGCATGATCATAGTCTTGCCCGCTCCGGTATCTCCGATGATCTGCATGTGCTGGGCCTCCGCCCGCTGCGGTATGCGGATCATTGTCTTCATTTCGTTGGTCTTAATGCCTATGCCATCCCCTGCGACCCTGTCGTTGAACTCCCTCGGAGTCATCATCTCGGGGCCTTTCAGTCGTCGTCCGTATCTCAGCGCCTTGCGTCGTCGAACGTCCTTGGCGATGGAAAACGGGAGCTGGATGACCAGTGATAGCAGACCGAAAAGCAGAGGGAGCTTGTAGAGATCGAAAAGGCCATCGCTACCGTAAACCGTACTCCTGAGATAGGCCCTCAAGGACGCGTCGGTATAGCTCTGTACCGGTCCCAGGTAAAGGACCGTATAACCGCGCTGGAAGGCAGGCTGCGAGAGCGCGAGCGGGATCGGCTTGCCGCCCGGTTGCGGCGTCGTGCCGTCCGTCACGTCGGTGTTCGTCGCCAGACGCGGTTGAATTCCGCGAGCGCCCACCATGAGCATTCGGTAGTTGTCTCGGCGGCTCGTTCCGATTGCTCCTGCGACGCTCGATCGGATGTAGGTGGGCGTGTAGAACCGCTGTAGAGGGCTGTTGCCGAAGGTGAACCGACAGTAAAGAAAAAGTCCAGTAAGAACGAGCGCCATGAATACCGCCCCGTACGTGTAAATCGGGCTGTGCGGCGGCCAGATGATGGATTCCTTGCGTCCCCACTTTGTCATTGCCATCGCTATTTCCTTCCTGCGGAAGCGGCCAGCTTTCCAGCGAGGGCGTGCTTGGCCTCGCTGATTTCGTCGAGCAGTTTGTCGAACGCCTCCGGCGTGAGCCTCTGGCCCGCGGCCAGAGGCCGCAACACGTTCACCAGGAGCAAGCGAACCCCAAGAATCTCCGCGAGAGATGGATCTTCTGCCGAGTCTCCGCGCAGCTCCCGGAGGATTACATCCCGCATCCATTCGCTTCGCGCCATGCCTTTTGCAGTCGCGAGCTCATCGAGGAGCCGAACCTCTTGTTGAGTCAATTTGAGGCATACCGTTGCATTCCGGAAAACAGTCTTCCCCTGTGCTTTTTGCGAGTCGTTATGTTGGTCAAGTAAGGGCATCTGGAGTGCCTCCAGTGCGGTATACCGACGTATACCCGCATTTCATTAGTGTCGCGTTATGTGCACGTTTACCGTGGTATACCTGCACGACCCTAACAGGGGTGGAGTGTCAAAATTCTTCCGGTGCGAAGCACCGTTTTCGCACCACCACGAAAGTGACGGCAGGATCACGCCTTCACCGCCCGCACAGAAGGCGTGGATTCCACCCCAGCTACAACCTTCTTTATGGGCTCCTCGGCCGTACCATTGCTCGGGCCTTTACGCACTCGCAAAGTCGAAGCAACCTGCTTGGCTTGCGGTGTCTTAAGGAAGTCCTGGAAGTCACGGTCCTTCGAGAAGACATAGTTCAGCGCCTTGTCCACAACATCGTCGGCGGATGCGCGGATAAAGGCGGCATACTGATCGACCTGTGCGGCGGTGACCTCATCGAGTCGGACAGAAGCACAAATGTGGCGGGTTTGGTTGATCTCAAGCAGTGGCATGTTGGTTCTCCTTTGTAGGTAGTGGAATCAGGGACTCTTCCAGCGCAGAATTGGTCGGCAAGCCAGCAGCAATTGGCGGCGCACTCCGTGCCGATGGTGTGGCATGTTGTACTTGGAAGATGGAGTCAACAAGGAAGCGTTTCGCGTCGCGGTCATAGCCGCGAAGCGCAAGCACTTCGCGGACAACGCGGCGGCTTGGCTGACGTTCAACATGAACGACAAAATCGACAGCTTCTGCGATCTCGCCTTCGGTATCGGAGAAGGTGCTTTGCGCGTGACTGCGCATCACGAGATTGGCGAAACGGTGAAGAGCTTTCTCCGCCGAGTTGGCGTGGATCGTAGCCATGGAACCCGCATGGCCCGTGTTGAAAGAGTCGAGAAGCGTTCGGGCCTCCATTCCGCGGACTTCCCCGAGAATGATGCGGTCCGGTCGCCAGCGGAGAGCGGACTTAAGAAGGTCATCGAAAGTGATCTTGGCCTTGAACGTATCGGTCTGGCATTCCGTCGGCAGAATGTTCGGTTTATGGATCTGAAGTTCGGAGGTGTCCTCGATGACAACGAGGCGATCCTGTTCGGGAATAAAGTCGGCCAGTATGCGCAGCAGCGTGGTCTTGCCGGTACCGGTTCCGCCGCTGATAAGGAGCGTCTTACCGCTCCGAATCTGTTCCGCTAAGAACTCCGCAAGCGCCCGCGTCAGCGTGCCGCGAGCGACCAGATCATCAACTGTGTAATGGCGGCTAGTGAATTTCCTGATGATGAGCGCAGGTGTACAGCGCACGACCGGCGGGATGACCGCCGCCAACCGACTCCCGTCCGGGAGTTGCGCGTGTAGGAGTGGGTTGTCCTCATCGAGCTTCTTGCCGAGTTGATTAGCGATGACTTCGAGACCGGTTTGTAGCTTGCCGGCGTCGAACGAAATGTTCTGCTCTTGGAACATGATCCCGTCGCGTTCATACCACCACGAGGCATCTGGGTTGCCCATGATTTCGCTGACACTTTCGTCAAGGAGCAGTGGCTCAATGGGCCGAAGGAATGGCAGGATCAATTCGAAGCTCATAGCGGGAACCTCACAGCGATGGAAGCCCAGCGTTGAGCCAGGCTTCCGAGACTGAATTGCAATGGCTTATGCAGCCGTTTCCTCCTGGGGCACTTCATCGTGATCCTGATCTTCCGGGGCGGCCTTTTCGGCTCGGTCCAGCTTCAGGATGGAAGCGACCCGAATTTCCCAAACGCGCTGCTTCTTGTCCGTCTTCTTGCTCTCATACTCCCGACTGCGCAGTTCGCCTTCCACCTGGATATGTGCGCCCTTGGTGAGCGTCTTGGCGAACTCCGAGAGCTTCCCGAAGACAACGCAACGGTGCCATTCGGTGTGCGAGATGTACTTGCCATCCTTCTTATAGGAGGACTTGGTTGCCAGCGAGAGATTCGTGACGCTGAAGTCCGCGCTGTTGGTGCGAGCTTCGGGGTTGCTGCCGAGAAAGCCGATGAGGGTTACTTTGTTCTGGTACATGACAGTGTCTCCGTTCGTTGAATTCGCCCGTTGTTGCTCGGGTCACACTGGGCGGAGCTTAGCGAGTGGGCCCGGCTCCCAAGTGCCGAAGGTCTGCTTTCTGGGAGGGGCCGAAAGAAGTTTGAGAGGTGTTCTTTGGCACGGTTCTCAAACTTGTTTTGGGAGGAACCGAGACCCCAAAGGGGCGCGCAAAGCGAAGCAGAAGACCGAGTGCCGCCGGGCGCCGGAAAGGCCCCGAAGCTGTGACCGAGCAAAAAGACGGGATACATCACGGAGGCACGCTCCAGAGCAAAGTTGTCATCTGTACACTGGCTGCGGAAGTTCACCGCAATTGCAGCGCGATTCGAGCGGCAAGGTCCGCCGTAGGAAGGGCGCAATTCGCCACCGTAGTTGCGCGTCGAAAGGCTCTTGTTCGCCTGCTCCGCGAGGCACAGAGACAGGTCGGAAAAGCCAGCCGGATTAGCAGCATGAAAGGACATGAATAAGCCTCTGGACAAGGTCGATGAATCCCTAGCTGAATGCCTGGTCCGCCCGGAAGCGCACGATGGTCAGACCGAGGGGGTTCACGGCAAGCTCATTGTTTTTCACATTCTCGCGAAAGACATAGGTGACGCTGGCTGTCCATCGCTCCCGCTTGAGCTCCGAATGATCCGCGGGGTTGGTGTACACCTTTTCGAATTCAATACGTGCGGAATACGGCGACTGTCGCAGGTCGTCAAGGATGACGTTCTTGATCTCGACATCGATATACGGCAAGCTGCTGTCTTTGACGTAATTCTGAATGCTGTTGTCCTTGCGTTCCTGCTCGATTACGGCACGTTGTACGTCGCTATTGAGGAAATAGAGCGATTGCGTTTGATCACGTTCGATCGTGAAACGATTGCGGCTGAAATACAGTTCGGCCCAGCGGGTGAGGTAATACTTGTTCTCCGCTTCTTGTGGGCGGTACTGGAAGTTCCGATAGTCGATCGCTTCAGCGTGGCCCACGTCGTTGATCCGGACAATCAACGGGTGCATGTTGGCGAGCACTTGCTGACTCTTATAGGTAAGCGCCGCCAGCGCGATACAGACGCCGGCAAGCACAAGAACCGCCACCTTCAAATAGGTGTTCATGACCAGCGGATCGCCGTACTGTTCCAAATACCGCTCCGCAGCTCGGGTGATTTCGGGGGATGGCTTTGTGCTGCTGCTCATGAATGAATGCCTCCTGCTTAGATCGCCCTGAGAATTGCCGCTGTGATCATCCCGCCCATTCCTCCGCCATGGCCGCCGGAAGATCCGGAGAAGATGCTCATGGTCATGGCAGGAATCTTGAAGAGGATGTAGATGTTGACCAGTACCAGCAAGATCAGCAACGGAAGCTCCTGCACCATGTTGCCGGGATCGGAGAAGTTGACCAGCTCCGTGTAATACTGCGCGAGCAGGTGTGCCAGGATGCTCAGGACGGCCGCGGCAAGCACCTTATAGAAGCAGAACCCAATGAATGCCCGGAGCCATCCCCAGAACAGAAACTCCAGCTTGTCAAAGACAAGAAACGGGATGAATACGGGACCGAGGAGGCCAACGACTGCGCTGGCGATTGCTCCATATGCGACGATGGCGCTGACCGCGGCGGAGAAGGTGGCAATCAGGACTTGAATAATGACGTACACGATGGCGTAGTAGGGATTCATCAGGGCTTTCACCATGCCGGGACCGCTCGTGGCCTGAGCCTGATTCAGCGTGTTCTGGATACTCGTGATGCTGTCGCTGCCGATGACCGAGACAAGGTACTGCGCACCGCCGTTGATAAAGCCCCGGAAGGATTGGCCAACACCTGGGATGCTGCTGTCGTAGAATCGCACGAAGGTATAGGCGAAGGTGATCAGCATGAAGAAGCTGAGGAACTTCCCCATATGGAAACCCTGGCCTCCATGGGTGGAGGCCAGTGATTCCTGCACCCCAAACCAGACGAGCATGATGGTCGCGAGCGCGATGCACATGCGAACCCCCAAAGCATCGATTGTGGGCGACGCTGTGGCGGTCAGAGCGTCGCATCCCTGCGTGATCCAATTCAGTACTCCCATACAACACCTCGCGCGGGTACATCGACGATCAATAGGTCAGGGCTTGTGCGCCACCGTTGTAGGCCGACGCAACGTGTGTCTGATAGGTGCTCGCGTAGTTCGCAGTGTCCTGGAATCCCGCCTTTAGTGCGTCCTGCTGTTGTTTCTGCGCAACGATCTGTTGAAGCGCAAGATTGGCGTTGATCTGGTTGGCATCCTGCATAGTCCGCAACTGCAGAAGCAAAGCCTGGTTGATGCGTTGAAGCTCCGCCATGATGGTCTGCTGGCTTGGATCTTGGGTTTGTGTCGCAGCTTCCAGATTGGCGATGTCGGTCTGTCTTGCCGTCTGATTGGCCCGGATCGTTCCAAGCGTTTCGAGATTGTTCGTCAGTACAGAATCGTTGATATCGACCGTGGCGCCCTGTGCGGCAATCTGTTGCTGCCCGGAGGTGCTGAAACTGCCGTAGCCCGGAATCATGCTGTTGGTGCGAGGAACGCTCACTTGTTGGTAGGCGGCTGACGCTCCATTTCCAGTGTTGGCGGAATTGACCCAGCCTCCCGAGTTGCCGTAGGTATTCGAGATCTGTTGCAGCAGTCGCAGGTCCGAAGTCGGCGAGAGAAATCGTGAATAAAGCATCCGCGGCGCAAGGATCATCTGGTGGTAGAGGTTGTACTGCTGTTTCACCTGGTTGTAGGTTTGGAGTGCCGTGCTCGCGATCTTGACAGTGTTTGAGAAAATCTGTTGGCCGTTCTCGATCTGTTGCACCTGGTTGCTGATGGACCGCTCTTCGTGCTCGATCTGGCTGATGGCGTGGGCCGATTGAGTGGGATCGTATACAATCCCCGACCCGAACTGCGCGTGCGCGATCGTGACGGG
This sequence comes from Terriglobales bacterium, assembly GCA_049582765.1. Lineage (GTDB taxonomy): Bacteria > Acidobacteriota > Terriglobia > Terriglobales > Acidobacteriaceae > JBAUUQ01. The sequence goes on along the minus strand of JBAUUQ010000015.1, from coordinate 20,796 downwards.
CATGATGGACAACATTGCGGCGAGGGTGAGACTGGTGCGTTTCATTTGGGGGACCTCCTTGTTGGGTAATCAGTGCTTCTTGTTTTTTTCGAGTTTGTTAGCGTCCTGCTCTCCCATCCGGCAGACCTCAGCCGAGGTATCCGAATGAAGACAGTGCTGGAATGCTTTGCACACCGCCTCTGAATCGGCAGGGTCGCAGGCAATCTGCTTCTTGCAACCGAAGATGATCAGAGTGGAGAGCAATGCAACGGCAAAGATGATTCTGCGCATATCGCCTCCTCAATACGTCTGCGGAATAGTGTGGTTCGAGTACGCAGGAAGTAGCAAGTCCTGCGTGAAATACACTTTCACGCGGTGACCCTCCCGAATCGTGATGGTGGGCGGTATCTGGATGAAGCGGTCAAGGATTGTGGCCGCAGACTGCGAAACACTGGCTGCAGCCCCGTTGGTGAATGCCTGGGAACCGCTCGTGGTAATGGTGCCGCCACCCTGGGTGATCTGGCTCGCTCCGGCGATCACGCCCAAAGCGATCGAGGTGCCGAAAATCTGAAGGTAATGATTGTTGACCTTGTCTTTCAGCCCTTCCTCTCCGATCTGATCGAGACCTTGAAATTGATCGAGATCCACGGAGTATCCATCTGGCATAAGCAGGCGGTGAAAAACCACGGCCATCCGCCGCTGTTGGCCGAAGCCTGCCGCTCCAATCTTCTTTGCTTCGCCCAAAACAACCGTTCCATCGGGAATGATTACGTGCTGATGATCGTGCGAATACAACGGATTTGAGACCAAGGCTTTAACCGGCCCTACGGCGTCTCCATCCAGACGATTCATGAGAACAGTGTCGAGAACCGAGCCCTCGTAGACGAGATAAGGCTGACCTACGGCTGAATCGATATTGGCCTCCAGTGGACGTTTATAGCCTCCGGGCGTGTCCTCCTGTTTTCCTTCAACTGGTGGGGAGACGAGACTGCTATTTGTCTGCCGTTCGGCAGGGCCATATTGGGCGGATATCGTCTGGCCTTGCTGTTGTTGCTGCGGAGGATCGGCAGAGCGGGAGTACACAAGATTGGAAGCGAAACGAGAGTTGTCAGTCCGTTCGCGTTCTTTCGCCGCGATCATCTGTGCCTGCTGTTGGACGGGCGTGAGTTGCATCTGCATGTTGCCCTGCTGCATCTGCGAGCAGGACTGGCCCGGAACGCAGGATGCGGCAAGGCCGGTCGGTCCATAAGCCGCGGCTGCGGATCGCTGCTGGGGCGTCGCAGACGCAAGTGCCGGATCTGCCATTGCGGCGGCCATTGTCGCCTGCTGCTCCTTCTGACGTTCGGCTTGGAGCTGGTTCTTCAACTCCTGCACGTTGCTGTCGGTGTTGTCCTGCAAGGCTGGTTGCGGGGGTTGCCCTTTCGCGCTTGCCTGCTGTCCTGGCGTGTTTTTCCCGGACGAACTGAACAGCGCCGCCACTATCACGAGCAATGCGGCACCTAGATAAACGAAAGTCTTGAGGTTCTTCTGCAAGACACCTTTTGGTAGCTCCAGGTTGCGACGCAACGTTGGCTCGGCTTGCGGCTCTGAGTGGGGAGTGAAGACGTTCTCGGTCATGACGGTGATCCCTTGCGCGTGAATTCCATCTTCTTTTTACCGAGTTCCACATATCCGCTGTCCATGATCTTCGGGATAATGTACGTCCCTTCCCGGAGGTCGTAGGTGACGAGGTTGGGCTTGCCGTCTTTCATCTCATAGACACTGAACTTCTCCGGCGCATTCGTCTTGATATAGGTGAACCTGTCGTCGTGATAGATCGACTGAATGTCGAAAGGAGCTTCGTTTGCCTTGTAGGAATAGTCGAACTTGAGCCGCGTCGGATAGGCGCTTTTGTACTCATCCACCGCCTGCTCGACGTGCGATTGCAGAGCGGCAAGCTGCTGCCGCGATTGTTCGAGTTGGGCGGCGGGCACGAACTGCGGAGGGCCGCTGGCGGCAATGATGGCAGAGCGATCAGCGGGTTCGACGAGCACTTTCAAATCAGGGGTGGTCGAAGTGGCGGAGATGTCCTGGAGCGTGAAACTGTAGATGTTCCCCTTGTCCGTAATGAGATTCAAGTTGGAGCTGATGCCCTGTTTCGCCGGATGCACAAAGCAGAAGTTGCCGACTACGTCCACAATCCAGAACTCCTTGTCACCCGTCGCGGCTTCCATGATTTTCTCGGTCGTGGGTAGTTCGATCAGGGTCGTATATTTCAATTTGGCGCGGATCGGAATGATGTCCTGCGAGTGATACTGCACAGTGCGCGCAGAGTCTTGGGCGAAAGCACCGATGGAAGAGAAAACCAAAGCGCAATTGATGACCAATCTCAGATGCCGCATAGAGCTCTCCTTAGCGGTTGTTGTTCGAAGTTGATACGGCCAGCGCGCGCGGCTGGAATGGCCACTCTTCCGCGAGATGGCGAAGACCATCTGCAAAACCGTGGCGGTCGAAATAGTCCTTCTTCTTGAGGTTGTCGCGAGCATTGTTGGTTGCCATCCAGTGCAAGACCGAATCGACGTTCAAATGCACTTTCTTTGAGGTCTGGGCTTTACGAATGAGCATTTGGCCCGGCGGAACAAGGCCGTCGATAAGGTCCAGTTCCGTGTCGTTAAGATGAAACGCCTCTCGGTAAACTTCCCGGTTCATGTCCGGGTTGGCGAGGAAGATCTTTGTCGGGCAACTCTCTGCCACTATCGCCAGCATCCCCGACTCCTCAAGCTCTTTGATAGATTGGGTCGCCAGGATCATCGCGGCTAGGTGTTTGCGCCAGGTTTTCTGCGCTTGCACTACATAATTGCGAATGGTCTCGTTCTTGATGAAGAGCCACGCCTCATCGAGCAGGAAGAACTTGGGGGTGTCGAGGTTCTTTGGGTCGGTGATTTCATTGGATGCCCGGTGCAAAACGTAAAACAGAAGTGGTTCTAGGACTTCCGGCGCATCATTCCAACCGTGGAAATTGAATGTCTGAAAGCTCTTGAACGAAAGCGTGTCCTCGGGGTTGTCGAACAGGAAGCCGTACTGTCCACCGCGGGTCCAGCGGTGGAGGCGTTCTTTCAACTCACCGATGATGTTTCCAAAATTCGAAATCGTGCGCTGGCTCGGCTCCAGTACATAGATGCGCTCGATCGCGTCCCACAGTCGGCGCTCCTCCTTGAAGTCGATCCGATAACGTTGCTCGTTGCCCTCAATGAGGACGCGGAAGAAGCTGAAGAGAAACTGAAGGTTCTCTTTGGTCTGAGGCAGAGAGAAGGGGTTGATGGTGAAGGCCCGCCCTTCCTGACCCACATTGAGATACGAGCCCTCGAATATCGTCGTAAGCGACTGGAAGCTGCCGCCGATATCAAAGATAAACGTCAGCGGCTTGTACTTCTGCGCGTTCTGCAGCAGAAAAACGCACAAATACGACTTGCCACTGCCTGTCATCCCGAGAATCAGGGTATGGGCAACGTCCCGGGTGTGGAGGTTGAGAAAGTAGGGCGTGCTGTTATCGGTCTCGACGACTGCCAGGTACTCTGTGCCGAGATGCGCGTTCGTCTTTTCACCGGGAAGGATCGTAAACAGAAAAGACAGGTCGGCGTAATTCGTGTTCAGCAGATACAGTTGGCGGAGGTTGAGCGCGTAGTTGCCCGGCACAGTAGCGAAATAAGCGTTCAGCTGGTTGTAGGTTTCCGCAAACAGATTGCCGTCCGCGTTGGTGAAGACGCCAGTAAACTCGGCCACGACCTGATCGAGTTCCGTTCGTGACTTGCCATACAGCACAATCGTGAGCGAGAAATCTCCCAGCGATTGACCGTCGCCCAGGGCGCGGAGGCAATCGCCAAGGTTTTCGATATCCGCCTGCTTGGACTCGTCCACTAGCACATCGCGTGGGTTCGTCTTGGTGGCATCGTTGGCCATCTGGGAGACAAACCCCGTTTTGGACATATTGAAGTGGCGTCGTCGTTTGTTCACCTCTTTGCGGGCCTTGTCCGCGGGGAGCGGCGTCCACTCGGTGACTACATAGAAGTTGGCGGGGATCTTCAACAGCGCGTCCAGTACCAGGGGTCTCGTTTCGGTGATGGCCTCTTTCATCGTCAGGACACGGACGATGTGCTCGCCTACCCGCAGATGATCGCGTTCTGCTTCGATGTCGGAATTGACGACCTGATAGTCGAGAAACTGTGTTGACTGCGGGTTGCCGGCAACACGCCAGTCGTCATAATTGAGCAATCGGCGGAAAAATGTGAATTGCCCCTGCCGATTCAAGACCTCGACTTGCATGAAATCTGCGAGCTGCCGAGCGAATGCTTGGACGTGCTGGTCGAGCCGTTGAAGATCGCGCTCGATATGGGTCCGCAACAACTGCTTCATGCTGTCGTTGGTAAACTGCGATTTGAGTTCGGCAATTGCGCCGTCGGGATCGCGTAACAGGCGAGCCAGCGCCGTGCCGACGCCGGTTTTCGACCGAGCGCCTTCGAGCAGGATGCAGTAGAAGATTTCAATCTGATAAAGATGGTCCCGCTTGGCTTCAAAGAACTTCCGGCGTTGGTCAATAGCCGCTTCGACAATGGGGTCATCATATGTCGCGAACGGTATGTCGGGACGGTTCGATTTGAAGAGGTATTGGTAAACATGGAAGCCTGGGCCAAAGGCTTTGAGCGCCGCCTCCAACCGCTTCACAGCGTACTCCTGCTCGGAGCGGTCAAGACTCTCATAGTCCACGCCGGGAACGCTGACAACCATGCCGACATCGCCGCTCTTGGTAAGGAAGGCCGTCTCATTCCAGAAGCCATAAAGGTTGATGTGCTCATTTAGTGCCGCACTCTCCTTCCACGGCTTGATGACTTTATCGAGACGCAGCATCACACTACCTCCACGCGGGGGACTTGCTGTTTCGCGGCGTCATAGCGCACGTTGTAGCGTTCGGACTTTGCCAGGATGCGGAGAAAGGCCGGATCGCTGTTCGTGACCCAATGGCCGAAGGCAAAGCCGCCAATGAAAACGGCGATTCCTGCGAGGATGGAATTGAAGAGGTTGAAGGCGCCCACCGCGCTCACACAGACGAAGTAGAAGAGCGTCCGTTCCACTCCCAAGTAAGTGAGTGGCTTATGCAGGCTCTTAAAGACTCGGTTCGTGCGACGCTGCCGCTGTGGTTTGTCTGGCATAGCTTCCTCGTCTAGGCGCCGGTGAGGGTGGCTGGGAAGGACGCTATACGCCCCAGAGCCAACTCAAAACATTCACTGCCATAACGGCAATGCCCGTTCCGGCGGCAACACCAGCGAGCGCTTTTTTTGCGCCGGGCTCGCCGTGCGCGAATCCGTAGCCGCCGATCACAATTGCGACCAGACTCGCCACTTTCGCGATAGTTCCAGTAAAGAGGCCCTGGATGGCATTAAAGCCGGTGTCGAAGGGACTTCCTTGAGCATGAGCTGCGAGGGGAGCCAAGACGAGAAGTGACAGGACCAACAGCCCCGACGTTGCGAGCCTTGAAGAGGCCGCTAGCCGAACGGGGGAGGGAAGTTTGATTCGAGCCAAATGCGCCATGAGAACCTCCGGCAGTGACTGTCAGATCGCTGCGTTTCGGTTCACCGTAATTGGCAGAATCTCTGTTGTCCAATCACTTTTCGTAGCGAGCCTATTCCACTTGGTTATAGCTGTAGTCAATATCTGTGGAATGAGAGCGCTGATTTGGCGGGGTGATCCATCGATTGAGCCCTACTTCAGCCATGTTGACTAAGTCGTAGTGCGTCGCGACACCGTCAACGAGGGCCTGACTCAGTGCCTTTATGCGCGTGGTTTGGTTGCTGTCCCGTATGCGCTGCGGACGCTTTCATGTTTGTCGATCTTTGTACGTTCGTTGGTGGCGCAAAGGGGTCTTTTCCTTGAAGCAGCGATGACCCGATGAACCCGGCAAGTATCATCCCGCTTAGCAGAGCCCACACGATTACGACGGGTTTCCAAGGCACGAGAATATACACGAGGGAACCTCCGGGACGAAGTGGGCTACAGTTGACGCCATTATATTCCGAAAATGGGGCGAGACTCACGATAGTTGCAATTCGCGCTCTAACGATCTAGGTCAAGTCAAGATGAGCCGTCAGGTCACAATTGAAACACCCTTTCCAAGTCTCGTAGAGACCGCCCATACTCTTGGAGTCTCGCCGGCTGAGGCGGAGCGCGTTCAGCAAATGATGTCCGAGCGCAGGCCTCGGAGGCGAGCACGGGCGAACGGACATCGTGTCACCTTAAAATATGCCCGCGGAAGAGCAAAGAAGGGCTGAACGGTACTCCGTATTCCTGAACATCCCGTACGGCAGCGCCGTCTACGTTGCCGTTTAAGTGCGTTTGGGCTCATGCCACGCGCGACAGTGGAAATTCCCACAAGCCATTGTTGGCTAGAAAACGGCGTCAACATCGTGTATCTTTTGGTTGTTTTGGGAGACACATGCTCTTCAAGAATCTTGACCTCGGCCCCGATGATGCGAAGGGAGATGTTCGACTCTCCGAGTATTTCATTCGGACCCCGGAGTATGAGCGTGTTAGATCCGGGGAGGCGGCATTCGTCATTGGCCGAAAGGGTACAGGTAAGACTGCAATTTGTCAGAGGATCCACGAGGAGGCCCAGAGCTCGCCCACAATTTTCTCTGCGCTGCTTTCGTTCAAGAATGCGCCGACAAACGCGCTTTTCCACTCTGCCGACGAAACTTACAACTCCCCTAACCAGTACATTTCGATTTGGAAGTTTCTTATTGCATATGAAGCGGCGAAGCTCATGTTGCAAGATGAGTCAATCGATAACGCGACGATGGCCGAGTTGAGGACCTTCTTAGACGATAATTTTGGAAACAATGACATTGGGGCCCTAGATGCAGTAGCGATGCTACGGGACCGTAGCTGGCGCGTTTCACTCAAAATTCCGCTGAAGTTTCTTGATGTTCCAGGAGGAGAACTGGCTCACTCATCTTCTGATGCGTTTGATCAACAGATACATTTTGGCCGCGCCGCTACAGAATTGATGGATAGAATAGCTGCTGTCCACTCCGAGAACACATTTTTTGTCATCTTCGACGAGCTGGATGAAGATTACAACATCGAGCGTCGGTATTTCGATCTGATCATTTCCCTCTTTAAAGCCACATATCAAATTCGACGTGAGGTCCCGTCTATGCTGGCCCTGAGGCCGGTGGTAGTTCTTAGAGAAGATATATTTTTGCAGCTTGACGATCATGACCTTAACAAGATTGACGATATGTTAGTCAGCCTGCGGTGGCATACAGCTTCCGCTACCGATGAATTTAGCTTACGAGGCCTCATTAACCAGCGGTTCAGAGCGAACCTGCGCGACCGAGATGCGCAAGAAACAGCTAGCGACTTGTGGCCGCTATTTGTCGATGAAACCGCTTGGGGCGGCCCTTACACGAGCGCTTGGGAATTCTGCACGCTGCGTACGATGCTTCGGCCACGTGACATAATCAAGGCGCTCAAATTCTGTCAGCTGTATGAGGAAGGCGAGAGACTGACACCAACGGCGATCAGAAAGTCTGGGCGTAAGTACAGCGAATGGCTGAGCAGAGAGATCGGCAACGAGATGTTTCGAGTCGTTCCCGATTACCGTCAGGCGATTGGCTTGTTGACTAGGCTTGGCACACACTCATTTGCCATAAGTACTTGGCGCAGCGCCTTCGCACAAAACGAGCTACTAGCTCGCAAGTACGAACCGGATGTCGTCCTGGAGCGACTGTACGAATTCGGCGTCGTAGGGATGGCGATTGCTAAGAAACGCCAGCATTGGGTGTTTAAGTACACGCATCCACAAATACTCTTCAATAGCAGCGGCCCATTCGTTCTGCATCCTGGACTTTACGATTTCTTGGCGCTTCCACATGAGCAAGCTACCTCAAAGGAGGAGCTAGCCGCGCAAGCGATACTCAAGGAAAAGCACCGGCAGGAGGTCGCGCAGCATCTCCAGAGGAAGCAGCAGAAGGAGCAGCAGTTGCAACAGAAAAAGCAAAAGCAGCCTCAAAAGAAGAAGAAGAAGAAGAAGAAAAAAAAGAATAAACAGAAGCGGGGCGGGGAATCCCCTCCACCTGTTGCCCCAAAGAACGGCACGACCGAAAGCACGAAACAAAGCGGTCCTGACCGTTCAGAGGGCAAGTCGAATCCAGCTAGCAAAACGCCTTAGAATGTAAGAATTTCGATTGATCGCGCACGACGTAGTGTTCCCAATCAAAGTAAGTCGCTGTACCCAAAATGTACCTAATATTCAGGAATGGTGCCTTTTGAGGCCTTTTCGCCAGTAGCAGAATCAATAACTTACGTCCAATCAATACGGCTGAATAGTTCGAGCCCGACTAACTCCACCAAGTTTTCAAGCAGTTCAGAATCTACCGGGTCGTCGTCATCCCGGATCACTGGCCAGGTTTTGCGAGGTACTTCAGCATGGTGGTAACTGTTGCTCGCGGCATGTCCCCGCCGGAGCGGCAATAATAGTATTTTGGTGGTTCTGGTTGAGTTGCGCTTTGAGCGATCTTGTCGAAAAGATAGGCGCAAGTATGGAGTCCTGTGCCGGACGAACCACTTATTCCGGATAGTTCGCCCGCCGGGCGTTCCGTGCCACCGGGAGTCAACGTTGCAGCGTTGGGTCCAATGCTGCTATCTGGTTGCCGGATGACCTCCGCATTGTATTGAATGCGATTACTCGCACTCGTCAGCGACGTGCCCACACTTCCGTCCAAAATGATTCCAACTGCCAAAACATAACTTGCTCTCTCCTGATCGACGCACATACCTGGAAGTTTCTTCGGACCGTCTTTTGCGAACCACTTTTCCAGGTCTTTCCAATCCTTGGGAGAAAAAGGCTGCAAATTATAGGAGCCGATCTGGCCCGGCGCGGCGGGTGCACTGTGTTTGCTGTTCTGAGGCGAGTCAGAACTCGACCTGCCAAGAAGCTGGTCCCGACGCCGCGCGATCTCCGGCGGACTCGGACGATCATGCCAGGCAGTCACCTTGGAAGGGAAATCCCACTCACGGAGTTGCTGGAAGCTAGTATCGGTAAAGGGGTTCTGTCCAGACGGCATAACGGGGGTGCCCAGTAATTGCAGAACATCTTCATCTAGGGGGCGAAGCGCGTAACGGGCGCTACACGGGTCGGCGGGCGCCTCTGCGGATGATGCGGGCAATGGCAGTTGACTCTGAGCCGCACCCAAATGGAGAAAAAACAACACAGCCGTTGCGCAAAGTGTGACGCCAGGGCGGAGCATGAACCTTCTCCTCAGCGCAAAACCAGCGCGGAAGTATACCATCTTCCTCTTGCCGGGAGATTCGAACTCGATACACAAAGGCGGAGCGCGCCACCCATTTCAGCTGAGATTTTCCAGCTATACTGCTCCGAAAGCTGCGCGAATTGCCCTGGGCTTAGCGCGGAGCTTCGAGAGGAGGGGCTATCAGACTGCTCGGCATCGACGTGGGTACAGGGGGCACGCGGGCCGTCATCATCGGCGAGGGCGGAAAAGTCATTGCTTCAGGTTCGGAAGAACACCAGCCCTTCGCCAGCCCGCAACCGGGCTGGGCTCAACAAGATCCACACGACTGGTGGCGGGCGTGCGGTTTGGCAGTGCGCGCGGCCCTCAAGAACCTGGGTTCCGGTAACGACGAAATTACTTGTGTCGGTTTCTCCGGACAGATGCACGGTGCGGTTTTACTGGACGCCGGCGATGCCGTGGTTAGAGACGCCATCATCTGGTGCGACCAGCGGAGCGAGCCGCAAAGCCGCGAGCTTGCAGAATTATTCGGACCGGACCGGCTGATCCAACTGACCTGTAATCCTCCGCTCACGAATTTCACTCTCACCAAGTTGTTGTGGGTGCGCGAGACCGAACCGGAAAATTGGCGCCGCGTGGCTCACGTGATGCTTCCAAAAGATTATGTGCGCTTCCGGCTTACCGGGGAGCGCGCTATCGATGTCGCCGACGCCTCCGGCACTCTCCTTCTGGATGTCGCCAACCGTCGCTGGTCGGAGGAAGTCCTGAATAAAACCGGGATCGATCCCCGGCTGCTTCCCGCTCTTTACGAGTCTCCCCAAGTTTGCGGATCTGTATCGGCGGCGGGTGCAGCGGCGACCGGTTTGCGGGTTGGAATACCTGTGATCGCGGGTGCCGGCGATCAAGCTGCTGGAGCGGTGGGGATGGGGATCGTTCGCGCTGGAGCGGTCAGTGCGACGATTGGTACCTCGGGCGTTGTGTTCGCGGCCACTGATCGTCCGGCTCTGGACCCACATGGGCGCGTACATACGTTCTGTCACGCGGTTCCTGGTCGCTGGCACGTCATGGGGGTTACACAAGCAGCGGGCTTATCGTTACGCTGGTTCAAGGACCGGTTCGGAGTGCGCTCAGAGAACGGCCGCGACCCGTATGACGTGTTGGCGGAGGAAGCCAGTTCTGCGCCTCCCGGCTCCGACGGCGTGTTCTGGCTGCCCTATCTCATGGGAGAGCGCACGCCGCATTGCGACCCCAACGCACGCGCCGCGTTGCTGGGACTCACCGCTTCGCACAACCGCTCCCACGTGGTGCGAGCCATCATGGAAGGCGTGGCTTTCAGCCTGAAGGACACGTTTAGCATCTTCGAGGAGATGAAGATTCCGGTGAACCGCATCCGCCTGGGCGGTGGCGGCGCCCGTTCGCCGCTGTGGAGACAGATCCAGGCGGATGTTTACGGCCACGAAGTAGAAATCGTCAGAGCCGAGGAAGGCGCTGCATACGGTGCTGCCATCCTGGCGGGAGTGGGCGCTGGCGCTTGGGCAACGGTCGACGAGGCTTGCGAAAGCATCATTCGAGTGGCTTCCCGGATCGCGCCGGATGCGAAAGGCTCCCTCGCTATGCAACAGGGATATCGCACCTACCGCGAAATCTATCCTGCTCTGCGGCGGGTGTTTGAGAATCAGCCTGCCGGTTAAGTGTTTGTCATCCCCACCGAAGCGAAGCCGAGTCGAAGGGGCCCTGCTTTTGATTCTACCCCGCCAACCGCGCCGCAAACGCCAGCACCAGCGCTCCCACGATAATGCGGTACACGGCGAACGGCGCAAAGCCGCGCTTGCGCACCCAGGCCATGAACCACGCCACAGAAAGATATGCCACCAGAAAGGAGACCACAAAGCCGATAGCCAGAACCACCCAGCCGTGGGGATCGATCTGCGAAACCCCAATCGGGTTGGCGCCTTTGCCTCGCAGAGATTTGAGCAGGTCGTAGCAGGTGGCAACCACCATGGTGGGAATCGACAGAAAGAACGAGAATTCCAGCGCCGAAGCGCGCGACATCCCCGCCAACTGCCCCGCTGCAATGGTGGACATGGAGCGCGAAGTTCCGGGAAATACGGCCGACAGGATTTGGCAAGCCCCAATCCAGATTGACTGGCCCAAGCTCATGTCTTCCATATGCCAGGTATGAATGCGGGTTTGAGTCGCGTTCGGCCCGGCCGCTTCCGCGCGGGAGTTCCTGGCATCGACAATCCACATAACGATCCCGCCCACCAGGAGCGATGTCCCCATGATGTGCAGGCTCTCCAAATGTTTTCCGATGACTTTGGTGAGCAGAAATGCCGGAATCGCTGTCACCACGAATGCCACAGCCGTGAGGCTCAAGGGATGGGTTAACACGGTTCGATCGCCACGTTCGCCCGCTGGGAAAGTCGAAATAAACTTTGCGATGCGCTGCCGGAAATAGACTGGCAAACACAGAATCGCTCCCAACTGGATGACAATGGTGTACATCTTCCAGTAGCCATTCCCCAGATTAATGTGGAACAAGGCCTCGAAAATACGGAGATGCGCCGTGGAACTAACGGGAAGAAATTCGGTCAGGCCTTCGACAATTCCCAACACCAGTGACAAAAGGTAGTCGTTCAAGCTTCCTCCGGGAACGTAATAACTGATTTTACAGATGGTTCTGTAGAAGAGTAATGCTGGCAGGTTATAAACAGTAACTATCTCACAAATTCGTGACTGGTCACGTTCCTCCTTGATGATGCGGGGAAGCGTCAGGCGAGAGCACGAGCGGGGACGCTCGCGCCTACATTACAAATGTTGTTTCGTCCACTGGTCGATGTGCTGCAGGGCTTTGTTCAAATTCTCAAGCGAATTGGCCACACTGAAGCGTAGGTAGCCTTCACCGTAATCTCCAAATGCCGTGCCTGACAAGCAGGCGACACCGGCTTCATCGAGCAACGCATCCGCCAGCTTCTTCGACTTCCATCCCGTTTTGGTAATGTTGGGAAACGCATAAAACGCGCCTTTCGGCATCCGGCAGGAAAAGCCCTTGATACGGTTCAGACCGGCTACAAAGGCGTCGCGCCGCCGCTGGAACTCGGCGCGCATATGATCGACCGAGGATTGATCGCCACGCAGCGCTTCGACTCCGGCGATCTGGGTAAAACTGGCGGTGCATGAATTCGAGTTGGTCATCAGGCGGGTGATGTGGGTCGCCAGGTCGGGACGCATCACGCCATAACCCATGCGCCAGCCGGTCATGGCGTAGGTCTTGGAAAAGCCGTCGAGCAGGATCGTCCGCTCCTTGAATCCGGGCACCGACATGATCGAATAATGCTCACCTTCAAAGATCAGCCGGCTGTAAATCTCGTCCGACAGCACCGGGATGTTGCGATCCCCGATCGCATCTGCGATGTCGCGAATGTCCTGCCGGTTGAGCACTCCGCCTGTAGGATTATGCGGCGAATTCAAGATGATGAGTTTGGTTCGGTCCGTTATCAGCGAGGCCAACTCGTCCACATCGAGACCGAAGTCCTTTTCCTCATGCAATTGGATGGGCACGGCCTTCGCGCCGAGATACTGGATCATCGATTCGTAGATAGGGAACCCCGGGTTCGGGTAGATCACTTCATCTCCCAAATCCGCCAACGCCAGCAGGGTAAAGAAAATGATTGGCTTGCCGCCGGGGACGACAACCACTTCGTCGCTCGTCACTTTAACGCCGCGCGATCGGCTAACCTCTTCGGCGATGGCCTGACGCAACTCCGGCAACCCGGCTGACGGCCCGTAGTGGGTCCATCCCTTGTGTAAGGCGTTGACCGCAGCCTCGACCACATTCTTCGGAGTGTCAAAATCCGGTTCTCCGATTTCCAGGTGAACAATCTCTTTGCCCTGACGCTCCAGGGCGCGCGCCTTGTTCAGGACCTCGAAGGCGGTTTCGGTGCCAAGCCGGGACATGCGGCCAGCCAATCGGAGTTCGTATTGCGTGGCTTTTTCCATGGTTGCAAAACTAACTATTATATCCCTCTATCGCGAAACACTGCTCCGGTTACAAACGCCGGGCGCAGGCTCAATTTGCCGAAGGGTGACCACGAAGGACACGAGAGTGCACAAAGGAAGACTTTAGAACTACGTCTTTGTGGGACCGTGTGTCGCTAGTGGAGAATGGTTTTCTCGCCATCATTGCGAACCTGAGCCACCGCCAAACGCCGCGAGCAGGGAAGGGAGAAGAAAGGCTCCGCACGTTCGGCTCTTGCCGAACGCCGCGCCAGACAAGGCATCCAGGGAACCTGAAATTCTTGAGCAAAAAAATATTAGCGTTGCGACGAGCAATCGTCGATGTATAATTCCGCCGCTTTCCGCCATGGAACAGAGTTCACTGTAAGTTTCATTCTGACGCGGCGGATGTAGTTTTCCTTTTCTTTCCTGGACCAAAGGGGAACCCGATTCATTAGTCGACAGGGAGCGTACTTGGGGACGCTTTCGCGGTTGAGTGTCGGGAGTGTTTTGTCTAACTCGTTCTGCTGACCTTCGCTTCGATCAGAGGAGAAAATCGTATGCTGCGTGCCCGCGTCTGCTTGCAACTGGCGTTGTTGATTGTCTGTATCGCTTTTGCCACTGTACTCTTCGCACAAACGCCCCCCGTAACGGTGCTGGGCAATCAGACTCTCACCTTCGAGGAGGCAGACAGCACACCGGGAAGTGGTCAGGCGGCATTTACGTCTTCTGTCTCTGGCCTGAATTTCAGGTTTTTCGAGAGCCAGGCTTCGATCGACGTCGCGCCCGCGGGCGCAACCGAAGGCAGCCCCATTCGTCTCAGCTTGTCAGGGGCGAGCCGGCGGCCCCATCTTTCACCAGAAGGACAACTGCCCGGGATTGTGAGTTATTTTCCATCGCCCGACACACGTACCTGGCGGACGAACTTGCGGACGTGGTCGGGCCTGCGCTATCAGGGAATCTATCCCGGCATCGATCTGGTGTACTACGGCAGTCGCGGCCAACTGGAATACGACTTTGTGGTCGCTCCGCAACGCGACCCCAAGCGCATCGCTCTCGAAATCGGGAGCGCACAACAGGTAAGCATTACGCCAGACGGGGGTTTGAATATCAGCGGTGACGGCGCCAGCTTTCGCTTTTCCAAGCCGGTGGTTTACCAGACGGCTGCTAACGGGTCGCGTGACCTTGTTGCTGGCCGGTATGTGATGAAGAGCGGAGGGCGGATCGGCTTCGATATTCCAAACTGGGATCGCAACCGCCCGCTGGTCATCGATCCGGTGCTTGCCTGGTCGTCCTTTGTGGGTCTCACCAACAGCGACTCTTTCACTGCCGAAGCTGTCGATTCCAGCAATAACCTTTATCTGGCTGGACGCAGCGGCGGCGTGTTGCTGGTCGAGAAGATCAGTTCAGACGGCACCACAGTGGTTTATCGGGCCGTCTTTACCGCAACACCGTCCTACACTGCCACGGTCGAGGACATACGCGTCGACGCGGCGGGAAAAGCGTACATTGTGGGAACTTCGGGTCCGAATTTCCCTACCACGGCGGGTGGATTTCTGACCTCGGTGACTAGCGGAAGCCATGCGTTCGTAGCGGTCTTAAATGCCGCTGGAACCACGCTCAGCTATGCCACCTATCTGGCGGGGACCACCAGCGCGCAGGACCAGGCTAACGGAGTCGCCGTCGATTCGACCAACAAACTCATTTATGTGACCGGCTTCACCAACTCCACCACCTTCCCCACAACCACAGGCGTATTTCAGACAAAGAACACCAATAACGGACAGACTGCTTTCGTGGCCAAGATCGACCCCTCGAAGTCGGGTGTGGCCTCACTGATCTACTCTACCTACTTGAGCGGCCCGACGGCCGCGTCCGTGGAGAATGCCATCGACATTGACGCCTCTGGAGATGCATACGTCGCGGGAACTGCTGGAGCGGATTTTCCAACCACGGCGGGTGCGTTTCAATACAACGGAGAAGGCTTGGGGCAAGGCGGCGTTTACGTTACGAAGTTAAACCCAACCGCTACGGGGTTGGTGTATTCCGCTTACCTTGGGGTCGGACAAGCGAACGGGATTGCTGTCGACGGATCAGGAGACGCCTACGTGGCAGGAACCGTCGGTGTGGAAGACTTTCCTACCACCACGGGCGCCTACCAGATCATCTACCCCTCAGGCTTTGCCAGCGAGCTGAATTCCACGGGAAGCGCCCTGGTTTATTCCACCTTCTTAAGCGGCCCCAGCCAACTCACAACGCCGACCGATATTGCGATTGAACCCGGCTGCAGCACAGCCTGCAATGCCTTCATCACGGGTTATACCTCGGGGGACGATTTGCCCCTGACCGCCCCGATTCAAGATTTCAACGCCAGCTTCGTGAACGGTACCACCGGCAATGATGCCTTTGTCACCCAATTGAACGGCACCGGGACAGCAGCCGTCTATTCGACTTTTATCGGCGGTTCTTCGGATGAGAGTACGCAGAGTACCGCCCACTCTCCGGCTATCGCGGCGAATGCCACCGGAGATGCCTTTGTGGTGGGTACGACCAGTTCGCCCGATTTCCCGGTCACGCTCACCACCACCACGCAGCGGAACACTTTTGCGTTGAGGATTGGGGCGAACGCAGCGGCTACTGCAGTGGTTTTTCCAGCCACTCTAGCGTTTTCGACGCAGCAGCCGGTGGGCGTCGCCAGTACTCCACTGGTGGTTACTTTACGCAACATGGGCAGCAGCGCCATGTCTATTACCAGCATCACGCCGTCGCCGAGTGACTACTCAGAGACCGATACTTGTGGCTCCAGCCTCGCTCGTGGCGGCGAATGCGCCATCAATGTTTCCTTCAAGCCTTCTACGGCGGCAGCTCGCCCAGGCACCCTGACCATTACGCACGCCGGCGGTAACAACCCGAATGTGGTGAACCTGACAGGGACGGGCGTGAACCAGGCTTTCATTACTCTGACTCCCCCCAGCTTGACTTTTGCAGACCAGAGTGTGGGCACGGCCAGTCCGGCCCAAATGGTGACCGTGGGCAATCTTGCTACAACCAGTTTGACTTTGGGCAGTTCCGCGTTCACGATCGGCAGCAACTTCGCGCAGACCAACAACTGCCCAGCGTCGCTCGCGCAAGGCAATACTTGCACCGTGAGCATCGCGTTTCTGCCCACGCAGAATGGGCCGTTTGCCGGACAATTGACAGTCACCAGCAATTCGAGTGGCTTCGCCACCAGTTCCGTGAGTTTGTCTGGTACGGGGTTTGTTGGTGCTCCCGCGCTGACCCTGAGTTCGGCCGGTTTGGTATTTAATCCCCAAGTAATCGGCATTGCCGGCCCGGCGCAAACTGTAATCGTGTCTAACACCGGGAACGTCCCCGTAACTATTTATGGCGTTTCGGTGAATAGTCTCGATTACACAACTACCGGTTGCGTGCAGACGCTGAATCCCGGAGGAGTCTGTGGCGTGCGGGTGACCTTCAAGCCGACCGCGGCAGGAACCCGGAGCGGGAAAGTAATCCTGGCAGACAGCACTCAGGCTGGCACTCACAGTTTCACTGTCACTGGCACTGGGGTTACACAGACCACTACCCTGGCAATTAACCCGCCGGCTCTGCTGTTCGCCGACTTGGCCGTCGGTGCGACGAGTACCCCTGCCCTGATCATCCAGGTCACCAATACCAGCAACGCTCCCGTAGCCATCAACCGTGTGTTTCCCACTGGCGACTTCCGCGTGAGCTCGACCGCTTGCGTGACCAACCTGCGAGCCGCTGGCACTTGTACCATCGGAGTAGAGTTTGCTCCGACCGCTACCGGAACCCGAAAGGGCACGATCGTGATCGAGGATACTGCCACCGGGAGTCCTCAATCCGTCAAACTTTCCGGGAACGGCATCACCGCCGCACCAGCAGCGATTGCGACGCCCGGCGGCATCGCCTTCGATCAACAGGCGCAAGGTACCATTTCCCCCAACCCGCTCGCGGTAAATCTGACCAACACTGGCAACCTGCCTTTCGATGCCTCGAATGTGTCCATTACCGGTACCAACTCCGGTGACTTCCAGATTTCCTCCCAAGGCTGTCTGTCTGTGATTCTGAACCCGGGACGCGTTTGCCAGGTGCAGGTCACATTTACCCCTACGGCCACCGGCAATCGCAAAGCCACACTAACCTTTACGAATGCGGCCGGCACGCAGACAGCAAATCTGACCGGAGCCGGTGTGACGGCGACTTTTTCGCTGGGATTCACTCCAGCTTCCCTGACCTTCCAGCCACAGCAGAAAGGCGTCGCCAGCCCAGCCCAGACCTTCTGGCTACGCAACACCGGAAGTGGCGCGATTACGGTGACCAGCATCGCTTCAGGCACCACCGACTACCAGGCGAGCGGATGCGTCGGCTTCCCGATCCAACCCAACACTTCCTGCCAGGAGAGTGTCAGCTTAACGCCCACGGTGACGACCACGGACAACTCGACCTTGACTGTTACCAGCAATGCCACGGGCAGCCCTCAAGTCATCAACCTTACCGGCAGTGGTGCGACCTCTTTGCCCGCGATGCAGTTGTTGCCGGCCGGTCTCGCCTATAACAATCAAGTGGTATCCACCACCAGTCAGGGCCAGAGTGTTTCGCTGATGAACAACTCGGGAGCGACGGTCACGGGCATCACGGTGGCCGCGGCCGGAACCAATTCAGCCGACTTCACAATTTCTGGTAATAATTGCACCGCAACGCTGAATAGCGCGAGCCAGTGCAGCTTCCAGGTCGCCTTTAAGCCCTCGGCAGCCGGTGCCCGGACCGCATCGGTTACTATTAACGACAGCATCGGGACGCAGACCGTGTCCTTGGCTGGCTTTGCGGTTGCGTCTACCACCTCGGCGCTGCTGGTTGACAATGCGCTGACTTTCCCCAGCGAAACTACTGGTTTCAGCAGCCCGGCACAGCAGATTACGTTCCGCAACACCGGCAACACGCCCTTCATCATCTCAAGCGTAGTGCTTGGCGGAACCAACCCGGGAGACTTCTCCATAAGCTCAGGCTGCCCGATATCTCCCAATCAGTTCAATGCCTTCTCCAGCTGCAACACCAGCGTAACCTTCACACCCACCACCACGGGAACGCGAACTGCCACGGTCACCATTACGGACGCCGCCCCGGGCAGCCCGCGGACGATTACTCTTACCGGCAAGGGTGTAGCCCCGTCGCAGGGACTGGAAGTCGGACCTGCCAGCATCGCATTTCCACCACAGGTAAACACCACGGTCAGTCCCATCAACTACAACGTGTTGCTGACCAACACGGGTACTTCACCGGTAACGATCAGCTCCATTGTGCTGGGCGGTACCAATCCAGGTGACTTTGGCCTCAGCAACGGTTGCCCCGGTAGCCTGGCGCCGCCGCCATCCGGCAACACCTGCAACGTCAACGTGAGCTTCACGCCCACGGCAACGGGCACGCGCACGGCCACCATCACGGTCACGGACAGCGCGCCGGGTAGTCCCACCACGGTCACTCTCTCGGGAAAAGGAGTTGCACAAACCAAGACTCTGGGAGTTACCCCCACCACCCTGGTATTCGATCCGCAAGTTACCGGAACTACCAGCGCCCAGCAATTCATCACCGTGACCAATACCGGCAATTTCATGATCACGTTTACCAACGTCACCATCACGACCGGCTTTGCCTTGTCCAACAGTTGCACCGGTTCGCTTCCCCCGGCCAGTTCGTGCAGCATTGGCGTGACATTTACGCCGACCGCCACCGGCAAGACGACGGGCACGGTAAGCATCGCCGACAATGTCACCGGTAGTCCGCAGACGGTCGCCTTGACCGGCACCGGGCTGTCCACCAGCAAGGTGATTCAGCTCTCGCAGACGTCGGTGGTATTCGACCCGCAGACCATGAGCACGGCGAGTCCGGTGCAGACGGTCTATTACTCCAACCAGGGGAACACGACTGTAACCATCAATACCCTCACTCAAGCCGACACCGAGTTCTCCCTGAGCGGCAGCAGTTGCACAGCCGGCGCGCAGGTAGCCGCGCAGTCATTCTGTACCTTCCGTATCACATTCACGCCGTCCGCGGTAGGAACACGCAGCTCAACCCTGAGCATTGCGGATACTGCGCCCGGCAGTCCCCGCACGATTAAGCTTTCCGGCGTCGGAATCAGCAGCAGCATGCCGGAGGTCAACCTCACCCCAGCCAGCCTGACGTTCGCTACCCAGGCTGAAGGTTCAACCAGTGCGGCGCAAAACATCAACCTCACCAACAACGGTTCAGCGGATCTCACCATAACGAACATCGCCGTCGCCGGCGCGAACCTCAGTGACTTCGCCCAAACCAACAGCTGCGGCGGCACACTGGTGGCTGGCTTCAGCTGCAATATTGCGGTGACATTCTCGCCAACGGGAATCGGAACCCGGACCGCCAGCGTGAAGGTGACTGACAATGCAGCCGGAAGTCCGCATTCGGTTGCCCTTACCGGCACCGGCAAGGCAGGACCGTTGCCGGTGGTGACGCTGTCGCCTACGAGTCTGAAGTTTCCCAATGTAATGGTGAATAGCTCGAAGAAAAAGACGGTTACCGTAACCAATAGCGGTGCCGCGGCTCTGAACGTGTCGGTCGTCACGGTCACCGGTACAGTGCCGTCGAACTTCTCGCAGACCAATAACTGTGTAGGCGTGAGTGTCGCGGTGAACGGAACTTGTACCATTACGGTGACCTTTGCCCCGACGACCCTCGAGGACCAGACCGGGACCTTGACCCTGACCGACAACGCTGCCGATAGCCCGCAGACAGTGCCGATTACGGGGAGCGGAGCAGAAGCAGCCGTGGACATCTCGCCGGATGCACTGGTATTCGCCAGTCAAGGCGTGGGGACCACCAGCGCGGCACAGACCCTTACCGTGGAGAACTATGGCAACGCCACGCTGAACATAAGCGGTGTCAGCATTACGGGTCCGTTCCTGATCTCCAACAACACCTGCGGTACCACGCTAGGGGCCGGATTGAGTTGCACGATCTCTATCCAGTTCAAGCCCACTCAGACTGGTGCCGCCAATGGCGATCTAATCCTCAACGACGATGCCGGGGACAGTCCTCAGTTCGTTGCGTTGAGCGGCACTGGTTCGTAGAACTTCGTGCGACCGGTGCGGGGCTGACGCTCCGCACCGGCGTCTCTACGCTGATTTCACCACCTGTGCCGTTTCGTCTCTTTTTCGTCAGGTGGATTAGCGTCGGCGAGGGAGTTTTTTTGCCGAGGCCTCGGATCCAGGTGGTTCACGGAACGGTTCCACAGAAATGCGCTCGTAGCACACTTCCAGCACGGTCAGGTATTCTGTGCCGCCCGGCACTTGAAGGACTACGCTGTCACCCGCTGCCGACTTCATCAACGCGCGCCCCAGAGGTGACACCCAACTGATGTGGTTGCGGTTGAGATCGATTTCGTCGGTGCCCACGATGCTCACCACTCGCTCCGCTCCCGCGGCATTGGCATAGCGCACGGTAGCTCCGAAGAATGCCCTCGTCGCCGCCTGCCCCGCTCTCGGAG